>NZ_JAJPWT010000014.1:0-257778 GCF_046548975.1 Amycolatopsis sp. lyj-346 | reverse complement strand
CGAACCGGTCGGACTGACCCTGACCGTGAACCTGCTCCGCGAACTGGTGCTCTCCACCACCCTGGTACCGATGGACCTCGAATGGCTCGAACTCACCGAACCACCACTCTTCCCCGGATGAAGGCGGACGGCGTTTCCCCGCTGCGCGACCTGCTCGGCGGCGGCCCGGCGAGACGGCTGGCGCGCGCCACGGCCCGGCTCGTCGCGGGTTTTCCCGAACCACCCGCCGGTGCGCCGTCCGACCGGGCGATCCACGCCTACGGCACCGCCTTGCGGCTGGCGTTGCGCGTGGACACCGCGCAGGCCGAGCAGCTCTTCCTGCGGTACGACCACCGGATCCCGGCGGAGCGCTACCCGCTGACCGCGGCCGACGAGCACCGGCTCACCGGCGCGGATCGCCCCGCGGCGACGGTCGTGTTCGAGGTGGCGACGCGGCTGGGCCTGCCCCGGGCCCAACGCCGCGGGCGGGACCGGCTGGCCGAACTGCTCACCGGCGCCGCATCGATCGTGCGGGCCTTCGATCGGTGGCGGGCACTGGGCGTGCTCGACCGCGACGTCGTGACGCGGGTCCTGCGCGGCCACACGTTCCGGGACTTCGCCGAGGACGAGCCACTGTGGCGCCGGTTCTTCGAGCAGCTGCCGCCGGAGCTGGTGCCGGAGCTGTTCGAGGTCCGGCGGTTCCTCGGGCACGGCGCGGCCGCCGTCCGGCTGGCCGGTACCCGGGAGCAGGAACGGCAGGCCGTGGCCGTCTGCCTGGCCAGCGCGGAGATCGACGACGTGGCCGCCGGGCTCGCCCTGGCACGGGAACGAGGCGACGCCGTCACGGCCCTGTGCGGGCGGCTGGCCGACCTGCTGTCCGGCGCCGGCCGGTACGCGGAAGCGCTCGGCCTGTTCGCCGAGGCACTGGTGACGTGCCCGCCCGGGCCGGACGAACGGATCGACGGGCTAGTGGACCGCTTCGTGGCCGGAGTCCACCGGCTGATCGAGGAAGAGGACTTCGCCGAGGCCGCCCGGCACCTGCAGCAGGTCCTCGACCACGGCGAGCACGCCGGGCACCGGGCGGCGCTGGCCGACCTGCGGGCCACGCTCCTCGGCGTGACGCGCCGGCACTTCGGCGAGCGCCTGCGCCACGGCGGCGACCGGCGGGAGGTCCTCCGGGCGTGGAGCCGCGTCGAGGAGGCGGCGGGGGAGCACGCCCTGGCGGCCGCCAGAGCCGAGGACGGCGGCGACTTCTTCCGCGCCCACCAGCTGTTCCGGCGGGACGGCCGGTTCGGCGAGGCGGTCCGGGTGCTGCGGGACGACGACACGCCGGCCGCACTCGCCGCCCGCGCCGAGGCGTGTGAGGCCGGGGGTGACGCGGCCGGCGCGGCCGCGCTGTACGACCGCGTCGGGCAGCTGGAGCGGGCCGTCCCGCTGTACCTGGCGGCCGGCTGGTTCGCCGCCGCGGCGGACTGCCTCGTGCGCCGGCTCGGCGACGCCGCGGCCGACGACGTCCGGCTGGCCGAGTGCCTGCGCAAGACCGGTGACCACGACGAACTCGTGCGGCGCTGCCTCACGGCGGTCGAGGCACGCGGCACCGAGTCTCCGGCCGCGGACGTGCTGCGCGGGCTCGTCGGCGACGGCCTGGTGCCGCCGGACCTGACCACGCGCGTCACCGAGGCGCTCGACGCGCTGGGCGCGCGGGAACGCGCCCGGTTCGAGGAGCGCGCGCAGGTCTGGGTCGCCGAGGCTCGTGCCGAAGTCGACGCACGGTACAGCGGCATCTGGGGGTTCGACCTCGGCACCACGACCTGCGCCGCGGCCGTCTACGACACCCGGACGCGGCAACCGGTGTTCTGCCCGTGGAAGGGCGAGATGCACTTCGCCTCGACGGTGAGCCTCGACCGGGACGGCAACGAGCTGGTCGGCCTGCACGGCGAGGAAACACTCGTGCCGTGGCTGGTCGGCCACATCGACGCCGCCAAGCGGAAGATGGGCCGCAGCACGGTTTTCAAGGTCCGTGACCGCACCTTCCGCCCGGAGGAGGTTGCCGCCCGCCTCGTCCGGCACGCCCGTGGCCTGGTCGAGACCTTCCTGGCGGGCCGGGTGCGGGAGCGGGTCGCGGAGCTGGCCGCCGTCGAACTCGCTGGCGTGCGGCCGGAGTGGCTGTCGTGGGCCGAGCAGCACCACGACCTGCGGCTGCCGCGGCCGCGGGTGGTCGTGACCATCCCGGCCTACTTCACCAACAACCAGAAAGCCGCCACGCGGGCGGCCTGCCGCATCGCCGGGGTCGACCTCGTCCGGCTGATCCACGAGCCGACGGCCGCGTGCGTCACCGCCGCGCGCGAACGGCGGCTCGGCGGCGCGATCGCCGTGGTCGACCTCGGCGCGGGAACGCTGGACCTGAGCCTGCTGGACGTCGGCGAGAACGTCTACGACGTGCGGGAGGTGGGCGGGGACAGCCGCTTCGGCGGGAAGGACTTCGACGCCGCGATCACCACGGCACTGGCGGGCCGCTTGGAACGGCTCGGCGTTCCGGTGGCCGTGAGCGGTTCGATGCGGCGGCGCCTGGCGATCGCCGCGGAGCGCCTGAAGGTCGAGCTGTCCGCGCGGGAGCACGCCGAGTGCGAACTGCGTGGCCTCGGCGAGGGGGACGTCCGCCTGGAGCTGACCCGCGCCGAGCTGGCCGGCATCCTGGCCGGGCAGCTGGCGCACCTGCACGAGGTCTGCGCCGGGTTCAGCTCGTCGGTCGCCACCCGCCCGGAGTACCTGGTGCTGGTCGGCCGCCCGATGTTTTCCCCGATGGTGCGGGAAACGGTGGAACGGGCGTTCGGGTTGCGCCGGACCGTGGTGTCCGATCCGCGGACCGCGGTGGCCGGTGGCGCCGCGCTCCTCGGCGCGATGCGCGACGGATCCCTGGACGACATCGTGCTGCTCGACGTGACGCCGCTGTCGCTGGGGATCCGGGTGCGCGACGAACACGACCGCGAGCGCCTGTCGGAACTCGTGCCGCGCAACACGACCATCCCGGTGACGCGCTCGGACGTGTTCACCACGCACGACGACAACCAGTCCGTGGTGCGCATCGAGATCTTCAACGGTGGTCTCGACCGGGAGGCCAAGATCGGCCAGTTCCAGCTGGCCGGGATCCCGCCCGCCGAGAAGGGCGTGCCCCAGATCGACGTCACCTTCGAGATCGACGCCAGCTGCGTGCTTTCGGTGACCGCGCGGGACCGGGCCACGGGCCGGGCCGGCTCGATCCGGATCGCCGACACCACCCTGCTCTCGCCGAAGGAGATCGCCGAACTGACCCGCAGTTACGACCGGCAGCGGGAAATCGAACAGCAGCATGAAGAGCTCGCCTGCCTCCGCGATCGGCTGAGAGCGCTGGCGGCGTCCACAATGGACGATGACAGCGACGCGGCGTGGCAGGAGTTCCGGCACCGCCAGGGCAGTCACGTCCCGGTGTCCGGCGCCGACGACGCCGACACCCGGCTGCTGGTCGAGATGTTCGGCCAGGCCGGCCAGGCCGAACTGGACCTGCGCCTCGCGCGGGAGTGGGTGCGCGAAGCCGCCGTCGCCGCGCTGAACCACGTCGACCGGCCCGGCGGCGCGCTCGACGCCGACTTCGCCGAAACCACGCGGCTGACCGGCGAGCTGACCACCCGGATCACGGGGTTGCGGGACCTGACGAGGAAGATCGCGCGGTGGAACGCGGTGCTGGTGCGGCTGGCGCTGGCCGAGCCCGACCCGCTGCGCCGGTTCCGCACCCACTACGCGGCCGGCGACTACCGGCAGGCACTGGCGGCACTCGACGCACCGCCGTCCGCCGCCGACGACCGCCGCCGGTACGCCCGCTGCCTCGCCGAGACCGGGGACGCCGACGGGTACCGGGAGTTCCGCCGGGCCGAGCCGGGCCCGCCCGGAGACCCGGCGTCCGCGCTGGTCCGGGTCCAGGCCGGAGCGGAATCCCGCGCCGGATTCCTGCTCTCGGACCGGGTCGTGGTGACCGGCGGGACGAAGTTCGCCGCGGACACCGTCGTCACCACCGGACAGGGCACCCGGAGCGTGACCCGGATCCACCTGCCGGACTCGCCGGAGCACGACGTGGCCGTGCTCCGGCTGGCCGAGCCGGTCGAAGCCGACCCGCTGCCGCTGGGGTATCCCGCACTGGCGCGGGTCGGTGACCTGCTGCGGACTCCGGACGGCGGCACCGGCCTGGTCGACCGGTTCGGCACGGCGGCCGGTGCCCGGCTGTTCCACGTCGGGCTGCGGGTCCCGGCGGCCGGCGTGGGCGGGCCGGTGCTGGACGAACTCGGCGAGGTGGTCGGCGTCGTGGTGGCCACCGAGGCCGGTGGGGCGCGCGTGCTCGGCATCGACGCCCTCGGCTCCCTCCTGGCGGAGGCGGGCCTGGACCGGCCATGAGCCACGCCGGACCCGGCGAGCACCCGGTCATCCGGGCGTAGCTTCTAAGACATGAGGATCGGCGAGTTGTCCCGGCGCACCGGCGTGAGCCCGCGCTCCCTGCGGTACTACGAAGCGCAGGGCCTGTTGACCAGCACCCGCTCCGGCGCCGGGCAGCGGCACTACTCCGACGCCGAGGTCCAGCGGGTGGCGCTCATCCGGCAGCTGTTCGAGGCGGGCTTGTCCAGCCGGGTGATCGCGATGGTGCTGCCGTGCGTCGAGACCCCCGGCGACCTGGGCGTCGTCGAGTTCGCGTTCGCGACGATGCAGCGCGAGCGCGACCGGATCGACGCGGAGATCGCGCACCTGACCGAGACCCGGGACGCGCTCGACGGGCTGCTCGGCGTCAACAGCAGGCACCGGGCGAAGCTGGCTGACGTGTGACCCGCGCCTCAGCCGGTTGCCCCTGACACCGGTGTCAGCGGTCAGGATGGCCGCAGGGCCCGGAACCACCGGGCCGGTCACCCGGAAAGGCGCGGAAAATGGGGCAGGCATGGGGTTTCGGCAGGCACGGCGGGCCGGAAGTGCAGGAGTTCTTCGACCGTCCCGATCCCGTTCCCGGTCGTGGTGAGGTGCTGATCCGGGTCGACGTCGCCGGGGTGAACCCGCTCGACCACCTGGTGCGCGCGGGTCTGGTCCCCGGGCTCGACGGCGGGCGGCCGTTCCCGCGCGTGCTGGGCATGGAAGCGGCGGGAACCGTGCTCGCCCGGGGTGCGGACGTCGACGGGCTAGAGGTGGGGGACGCGGTCTTCGGCTTCGCGCTCACCGGCGGCGGCACCTACGCCGAGACGACGGTGCTGTCCGCGCCGAACACCGCCCGCGTCCCGGCGGGGCTGCCGGTCACCGTGGCGGCAACGCTGCCGGTGGCCGGGACGACCGCGGTGGACGCGCTCGACCAGCTCGGCCTGCCGTCCGGCGCCACGATCCTGGTCAACGGCGTCGGGGGAGGGGTCGGCCTCGCGGTCGCCCGGCTGGCCGCGGCGCGCGGGCTGCACGTGGCCGGCACCGGCAGCGCCGCCAAACGTGCGCCGGCCGAGGCCGTCGGGGTGCGCTTCGTCGACTACACCACCGACGACGTCGTCACCGCCGCCCGTGAGCTGGCTCCCGGCGGCTTCGACGGGATCGTCGACCTGGTCGGCGGCCCCTCGCTGCGGGCGGTCGCCCCGCTGGCGCGGGACCCCCGGAACGTCATCGCCGTGGGCGACCAGTCCGTGCCCGGCATCGGCGGCCGGTTCGTGGAGCGCCGCCTCGACCGCGAGAACCTGGAGCGCGCCGCCCGGCTGGCGCTCGACGGAGTCCTCGCACCGGCGATCACGGCGGTCCACCCGTTGCCCGACGCCCCGGCCGCCCTCGCCACCGTCGAAAACGGGCACACCGCGGGCAAGGTCGTCATCAAGGTGACCTGAGCTGCACCGGCAGGCCGGCGAGGAGTCAGGCTTTGCGGCGGCGGGGCGCGGCCGAGCGGGGCGGCGTCGAGCGCATGTGGTCGCGCACCGGGGCCAGCAGGCCGGCGAGGGCCTGCACGTCGTCGCGCGACAGCGGTTCGAACAGCAGACCGCTGACCACCTCGATGTGTCCGGGCAGCACCTGGGCCAGCAGGGCCCGGCCGGCATCGGTGATGGTGACCGTGACGCTCCGCTCGTCGTCCGGTGAAGGCGTTCGGACGACCAGGCCGGCCTTTTCGAGCAGGCCGGCCTGGTAGGTCAGGCCGCTGCGGCTGTAGACGACGCCGTCGGCGAGGTCGGTCATGCGGTGGCTGCCCGTCGGGGCGTCCCCGAGGCGGGCCAGCAGCTGGAACTGCACGTAGCTGAGGTCGCCGACCTCGCGCAGCTGCTGCTCGACCGCGTGCCGGAGCAGGCTGGTCACCTCGATGAGGTCGAAGTAGGCGCCGAGCTGCACGGGATCGAGCGACGGCGGCGAATCAGGCATGCCTCCCAGTGTACTGCTTCGAATTCGAAGAGTGTGCTGCACGTCACTTGCTTCAAATTCAAAGTAAGTCTACTGTTCGTCTCAGTTGCTTCGAACTCGAAGCAAGAACAGGAGAGTTCCGATGAAGGCAGTGCGCTTCCACGAGTACGGCGGCCCCGAGGTCCTGCGCCACGAAGACGTCGACCTGCCGGTCCCGGCGGCCGGGCAGGTCCGGGTCCGGGTGGCCGCGACGTCGTTCAACTCCGTCGACGGCAACATCCGCGGCGGTTTCATGCAGGGCCCCATCCCGGTGGAGCTGCCCCACACGCCCGGCCTCGACGTCGCCGGCACGGTCGACGCACTCGGCGAGGGAGTGGACGGCTTCGCGGTCGGTGACCAGGTCGTCGGCTTCCTGCCGATGGACAAACCCGGCGCCGCCGCGGAGTACGTCCTCGCTCCCGCCGAGATCCTGGTGGCGGCCCCGAAGAGCCTCCCGCTCGCCGACGCCGCCGCGTTGCCGCTGGTGGGTCTCACCGCGTACCAAGCGTTGTTCGACCACGGGAAACTGGCCGCCGGGCAGCGCGTGCTGATCAACGGCGCCGGCGGCGCGGTCGGCGGTTACGCCGTGCAGCTGGCGCACCACGCGGGTGCCCACGTCATCGCCACGGCGAGCCCGCGCAGCGGTGACGCGGTCAAGGCGGCCGGTGCGGACGAGGTCATCGACCACACCACCACCGCGGTGACCGACGCCGTGACCGAACCCGTCGATCTGGCGCTCAACCTCGCACCGGTCGACCCGGCCGGGCTGGCCGCACTGGTCACCCTGGTCCGCCCCGGCGGAGCCCTCGTCAACACCACCGTGTGGATGCCCGCCCCCGGCGACGAAGAGCGGGGCGTGCGTGGCATCGACCTGTTCGTCCGCAGCGACGCCGGCCGGCTCGCGAAGCTGGTCGCACAGGTCGACCGCGGCGAACTGCGCGTCGACGTCGCGGAGCGGGTGCCGCTGGCCGAACTGGCGGCACTGCACGCCCGCGCCGCCGGAGGTGCGGTGCACGGCAAAGCCGTCGTCGTCCCCGCCACCGCCTGACCGAGCCTCGGTTCCGAAGCCGATCGATCTGCCACGAAGGAGTTCTCATGAGCGACAAGAAGATCATCACGGTGCTGGGTGCGACGGGCGCTCAGGGAGGAGGTCTCGTCCGGGCCGTTTTGGCCGATCCCGGCGGTCCGTTCGCCGTACGGGCGGTCACCAGGAACGCAGGCTCGGCGAAGGCCCGTGCGCTGGCCGAGCGCGGCGCCGAGGTGGTGGCGGCGACCCTGGACGACGAGGAGTCCCTGCGCAAGGCGTTCGAGGGCGCGCACGGCGCCTTCGTGGTGACCAGCTTCTGGGAGTCCATGTCCGCCGACGTCGAACTGGCACAGGCCGCGACCGCCGCCCGGGCCGCGAAGGCGGCCGGGGTCGCCCACGTCGTCTGGTCGACCCTGGAAGACACCCGCGAGGTCCTTCCCGTGTCCGACCCGCGGGTTCCGGTGCTGCAGGGCCGCTACACGGTTCCGCACTTCGACGCCAAGGCCGAGGCGGACGCGTTCTTCCGCGACTCGGGTGTGCCGACGACCTACCTGCGGAGCACCTTCTACTGGGAAGGATTCACCCAGGGCACCGGGCCGGCGCGGGGCGAGGACGGCCGGCTCGTGCTCACCTTGCCGATCGGTGAAGCCCAGCTGCCGGGCATCGCGGCGGAGGACATCGGCCGCACCGCCCACGGAGTGTTCGCCGCCGGTGACGAGTACGTGGGCAAGACCGTGAGCATCGCGGGTGAACACCTGACCGGCGCCCAGTACGCCGCCGCGTTCGCCGGCGCACTGGGCGAACCGGTCGAGTACCGGCCGCTCACGCACGAGCAGTTCCGCTCGCTCGGACTGCCCGCGGGTGCCGAGTTCGGCAACATGTTCCAGTTCTACGTCGAAGGCGAGCGCGGCTTCGTCGGTGCCCGCGATCTCGACCTGGTCCGGTCGCTCAACCCGCGCCTGCAACCGTTTCGCAGCTGGCTGAACGAGCACATCGAGGCGGTCAGGCCGGCCTGACCGCCGTCGCCGAGCCGGCGACGGCGTCGGGCGCCCTCACAGCAGTGCCTCGGCGGTGATCGGGAAGTCCCGGACACGTCGCCCGGTGGCGTGGAAGACCGCGTTGGCGATGGCCGGCGCGACGCCGACCAGGACCAGCTCGGCCAGGCCCTTGACGCCGAGGGGGTCGGCTTCGCGGTCTTCGCCGTCCAGGTAGACCGCGCGCAGGTCGGGGACGTCGGCGTTGACGGGGACGAGGTAGTCGGCGAGGTTGGCGTTGACGATGCGGCCGTCGCGCGGGTCGGTGACGGTGTGCTCCAGCAGGGCCGCGCCGATGCCGCCGACCATGCCGCCGAGGGCCTGGCTGTCGGCGAGCTTGGGGTTGACGATCCGGCCCGCGTCGTAGACGCCGAGCATGCGCCGGAGGCGGACCAGCCCGAGGCGGGCGTCGACGGCGACTTCGGCGAACACGGCGCCGTAGCCGTACATCGAGAACTTGTTCTGCTCCGGCGGTGCCCACGACCCGATCGCCTCGAGGTGATCGCGGCCGGTACGGGCCAGCAGCTGCCGGTAGGTCTCCCCGCGCGTGGGGTCGTTCTTCGGGTGCATGCGTCCTTTTCGGACTATGACGTCGCCGGGATCGACGCGGTGCAGCGGGGATCGCGGGTCGCCGACCGCGAGCGCGATGGCTTGGCGGCGCACCTGGTCGCAGCCGTCCTGGACGGCGGAGCCGACGCTGGCCATGGTCATCGAGCCGCCGTGGGGCGGGGTCGGCGGCATGAGCGAGTCGCCGAGCCGGAAGTCCACGGTCTCCATGGTGAGGCCGAGCGCGTCGGCGGCGACCTGCGGCATGGACGTGTAGGTGCCGGGGCCCATGTCGCTGGTCGCGGACCGGACCAGCGCGGTGCCGTCGGCGTTGAGGCGGACGTGGGCCTGGGCGGGCGCGCGGGCGGTGTCGTAGACCGCGGCGGCCATGCCGGTGCCGATCAGCCAGTCGCCGTCCCTGGTGGAGCGTGGGGCCGGATTCCGGCGCGGCCAGCCGAACTCGCGGGCGCCGACGGCGTAGCACTCGCGGAGCCTGCGGGTGGAGAAGGGCTGCCCGGTGGATTCGTCGGTGGCGGGTTCGTTGCGCAGGCGGAGCTCGACGGGGTCGACGCCGAGCCGGTGCGCGAGCTCGTCCATCGCGGATTCGATGACGAGGGCGGCGGAGGCGTAGCCCGGGCCGCGCATCCAGATGGGGGTGTTCACGTCCAGGGGCACGGTCGAGTACGCCTGGCGGACGTTCGGCGTGGAGTAGAGCATCTGGCCCGGTGCCAGCATCGCTTCGGTGAACGTCTCGTAGCTGGAGGTTTCGCCGCGGATTTCGTGGGTCATCGCGGTGAGCCGTCCGGTGCGGTCGCTGCCCAGCCGGAGCCGGTAGGAGTACGCGGGCCGGAAGCCGGTGCCGAAGTACAGCTGCCGCCGGGCGAGGACGAGCTTGACCGGGCGGCCGGTTTCGCGGGCGGCGAGCGCCGCGATGGTGGTGTGGGGCCAGGCGCGCAGGCCGCTGCCGAACGCGCCGCCGACGAACGGCGAGATGACCCGGATCGACGTCTGCGGGATGCCGAACACGGCGGCGAGTTCCTGTTGCGTGCCGCCGACCACCCATTGGGTCTTGTCCCAGACCGTGAGCCGGTCGCCGTCCCAGCGGGCGAGGGTCGCGTGCGGCTCCATGGGGTTGTGGTGGTTGCGGGCGGTCCGGTAGGTCAGGTCCAGCCGGACCTGCGCGGCGTTCAGCGCGCTTTCGGCGTCGCCCCGCGAGTAGGTCGACGGCGGGTCGGCCGGGGCGGTGGCCAGGTCGGTGCCCGGCTGCTCGGCGGCGTAGGCGACCTTCACCAGGCGCGCGCCCTGCTGGGCGGCCTCGTGGCTGGTGGCGATCACGACGGCGACCGGCTGGCCGAAGAACCGGACCCGGTCGTCCTGGAAGACCCGCAGCCGCGAGCCGGGCGCCGGGTTGTTCGACCCCGGGTTGTCCAGGTAGGCCAGCCGGGGTGCGTTGAGGTGGCTGAGCACCCGCTGGACGCCGGAGTGGGCGCGGGCGGCGCCGTCGTCGATGCCGGTGATGCGGCCGCGGCCGACGCTGCTGTCGACGACGGCCGCGTACAGGACACCGTCGGCCGGGTGGTCGGCGGCGTAGCGCGCGCGTCCGGTCACCTTGAGCCGTCCGTCCACCCGGGACTGCGGGGTGCCGACGGCGATGCGGGGCTGGGTCATCGGGTACCTCCCACGACGCGCAGCTGGCGTTCGACCGTGCGCTTGAGCAGTTCGACCTTGAACCCGTTGTGCCGCAGCGGCCGGGCGCCGTCCGCCGCTCGCTGCGCGGCCTCGCTCCACAGCGATTCCGACGGCCGCTTGCCGAGCAGGTGCCGCTCGACGGCGGGGAGTTTCCACGGAACGGTGCCCACCCCGCCGGCGGCGACCTTCGCCACGCGGATCACGCCGCCCTGGACCTGGAGCGCGACCGCGGCCGAGGTCAGCGCGAACTCGTAGCTCTGGCGGTCCCGCACCTTGAGGTAGCCGGACCGCAGCGGGCGCGGGTACGCGGGAATTTCGACGGCGGTGATCAGCTCGCCCGGACGTAGTGCCTGTTCCCGGTCGGGAGTGCTGCCGGGCTGCAGGAGGAATCCCGAGAAGGGAACGGTGCGCTCGCCGTCGGGTCCCAGCAGGCGCACGGTCGCCTCCAGGGCGGCGAAGGCGACCGCGACGTCGGACGGGTGCGTGGCGACGCACGCGGCGGAGCCGCCGAGGATGGCGTGGCCGCGGTTGTAGCCGTCGAGGGCGGCGCACCCCGCGCCGGGTGCCCGTTTGCCGCAGTTCGCGGTCACGTCACGGAAGTAGGTGCAGCGGGTGCGCTGCATGATGTTGCCGCCGATGGTGGCCATGTTGCGCAGCTGCGCGGACGCGCTCAGCTCCAGCGCTTCGCCGATCACCGGGAAGGCGCTGCGGACCCGCGGGTCGGCTGCGGTGTCGGCCATGCGCACCAGCGCGCCGATCCGCATGCCGCCGCCCGGGGTGACCGTGATGTCGCGCAGCGGGAGAGCGCTGATGTCGACGACACTGCCGGGGCGTTCGACGGTTTCGCGCATCAGGTCGACCAGGGTCGTGCCGCCGGCGATGAAGCGCCCGCCGCGCCGCCCGGCCGCGACGGCGGCCCGGACATCGCGCACTTTGGTGTAGGAGAAGGGTTCCACCGCGCGTCAGCTCCCCGCCTGCTGGATGGCTTTGACGATCTTGACGTAGCACCCGCACCGGCAGAGGTTGCCGCTCATCGCTTCCCGGATCTCCGCCGGGGATCCGGTGCGGCCTTCCTCGATGCAGCCGAGGCCGGACATGATCTGCCCGGGGGTGCAGTACCCGCACTGGAACGCGTCCTGGTCGATGAAGGCCTGCTGCAACGGGTGCAACGCCCCGGTGTCACCGGGGGACAGTCCCTCGATGGTGGTGACCTGCGCGCCTTCGAGCCGGACCGCCAGGGTCAGGCAGCCGTTGACGCGCCGGCCGTCGACGAGGACCGTGCACGCGCCGCAGGCACCGGCGTCGCAGCCCTTCTTCGTGCCGATCAGCCCGAAGTGCTCGCGGAGCAGGTCCAGCAGCGAGGTCCGGTTGTCCACGGTCACGGTGCGGCGGGTTCCGTTGACGGTCAGGGAAACCCGGCTGCTCGAAGCGCCGGCGCCGGCCGCGGCGGGTGCGGCGCCCAGCAGCGCCGGACCGGCCACGGCAACGGCACCGCTCACCGCCGACGCGGCGATGAACGTCCGCCGGGGGTGGGCCGCCGGCGAGTCCGCCTCGGGGTTTCCGGGTGCGTGAGGATCTTCGGAGGGCATGGATCCGACCGAACCAGGTGTCCGCGCGGGGTGGGAGTCACTGGCGAGAGGTGTACCGGCAGTACCTCGTCCAGCGGGCGGATCGCTCGTATGATGGCCCGTTGGCTTGCTCTACACGGCGCGGCCACCTGCTCTTCTTCGCCGGTCGAGGGCCACCGGCTCCGCTTCGTGAGCGGATGGCGAGGGCGATGAGGGGCCGAACACGGGCCGGCGCTCGCCGTGGCCGGGCGTCCGTCAGGTCGAAGACCTGGCCGGGGTCGATGTGCCCGGTGAGGACGCGGTCGATCAGGTCGGGCAGGTTCGCGCAGGTGTTGTCCGAGTGCGGTGGCGGTGGCGGTGGCGGGCCGGACGGCTCGCGAACATCGGCCAACCGCCTTTTCGGGCCGGCGGCGAGTCACTGACGAAAGGTGTACCGGCAGTACACCCCAACGTGGGGTGCCGGGCTACTCCGCCGGACCCTGCTCGCCTTCCGCGCCACGCTTGGTGCCGCTCGCCTCCCTGCGCGTGGCCGGGGTAAGCGCACTGTCCACAGTGGTGTGTTCGGCTTCCTGCGTGGCTGTCCAGGAGGACAGCAACCGCAGCGCCTCTTCCGACGGCGAGCCGGGCTCGGCGGTGTAGACAGTGAGGGTGAGCCCGGGTTCGGCGGCCAGCTCCAGGCCTTCGTAGGCGAGGGTGATGGTCCCGACGATCGGGTGGTGGAAGGTCTTCGACCCGCTGCCGTGGTGGCGGACGTTGTGCGCGCCCCACCGGGTGCGGAACTCCTCGCTGCGGGTCGACAGTTCCCCGATCAGGTCGTGCAGGCCCTTGTCGTGGGGATTGCGGCCCGCTTCGATGTGCAGGATCTCGACGCAGACGTCGGCGAAGAAGCCCCAGTCCGGGTAGAACCGGTACGAAGCCGGGTCGAGGAACTGGAACCGGGCGAAGTTCGGCGGCTGCTGGGGGCTCGCGTAGACCTCGGAGTAGAACGCCCGCGCGAGGTGGTTCGCGGCCAGCAGGTCCATCCGTCCGTTGCGGACGAACGCGGGTCCGTCGGTGACCGCGTCGAGCACCCATTGCAGGCTGGGGCGCGGGGTCCACTGCCTGGCCTTCGGCCGCCGCCGCAGGATCGCGCTCGTGCCGTCGGCGGCGCGGGTGAGGGCGAGCAAGTGGGCCCGCTCGGCGTCGTCGAGCTGCAGGGCCCGGGCCACCGCGTCCAGCACGGACGGCGAGACACCGGCGAGGTTCCCGCGTTCGAGCTTCGCGTAGTACTCGACGCTGACGTCGGCCAGCATGGCGACCTCGCTGCGACGCAGTCCCGGCACCCGGCGCTTGCTCCCGGCGGGCAGCCCGGCCTGTTCGGGTGTGATCTTGGCCCGCCGCGAGACGAGGAACTCGCGGATTTCCTGGCGATTGTCCACCTCGCCACCTTAGGTCCGCTCACCCGGGCGAAGGGTGCTCTGCCAGTACACCTTTCGGGAGAACCTTCCGGCGCACGCGGATCCTTGCTTGCCTGGGAGGCGGTCCCGCCGGCCGCGGTTCTGCCGGCCGCGGTCGCCTGCGGTGCCGAAACGCCGCCGTCCTCGCCACCTCAGGCGTCCTCGACGACCCTCGCACCGACAACCGGGAGCACCACCACCGTGAACATCCGCCTCACCACCGACGGCCACGTCGTGCACGCGGCGCTGAACGACAGCGCGGCCGCTCGTGATTTCGCCTCCCTGCTCCCGCTCACCCTGGAGCTGAGCGACTTCCACCAGACGGAACGGATCTCCGATCTGCCCCGCCGGCCGGCCACCGACGGCGCCCCCGCGAGCGCCGAACCGAAAGCCGGCGACCTCGCCTTCTACGCCCCCTGGGGCAACCTGGCCATCTACTACCGCGACGCTCCCCGCGCGGACGGTGTCGTCGTTCTCGGCCGCCTGGCCGACGGCGGAGCCGAGGTGCTCGCCACCGCCGTCCGGGTCACCATCGAACGCTGAAGGGGAGAGGACGAGATGAACCCCACCTACGACTTCAGCGGCCAGGTCGCCTTCGTCACCGGTGCCGGATCCGGGATGGGGCTGGCCACGGCCCGCGCGTTCGCCGAGTCCGGCGCGGCCGTCGGCCTGACCGACGTCGACGAAGCCGCGCTGGCCGCGGCGGAGCGTGACCTCACCGCCGCCGGACACCGGGTTCTCGCGCTGACGTGCGACGTCACCGACGAAGAGCAGGTCGCCGCCGCGGTCGACCGCACGGTCGAAGCGTTCGGCCGGCTCGACCTCGCTTACAACAACGCGGGCATCCAGCTCCCGCCGAGCGACGCCGCGGACGAACCCGCCGAGCGGTTCGACCGGGTGCACGCGATCAACCTGCGCGGGGTGTGGGCCTGCATGAAGCACGAACTGCGGCACATGCGGGCGCAGGGCGGCGGCGCCGTCGTCAACTGCTCCTCGCTGGGCGGTCTCGTCGGTCTTCCGGGCCGGGCCTCCTACCACGCGTCCAAACACGGGGTGATCGGCCTGACCACCAGTGCCGCGCTCGAGTACGCCCCGCGCGGCATCCGCGTCAACGCGGTCTGCCCCGGCACCATCGATACCCCGATGGTGCGCGACATGATCGCCGAGGGGGAGCTCGACCGCGCCGAAGCCGAGGCCGGCCAGCCCATCAACCGGCTCGGGACCGCGGAAGAGATCGCCCAAGCCGTGCTGTGGCTGTGCAGCCCGGGAGCCGCGTTCGTCGTCGGCGTGGCCCTGCCCGTCGACGGCGGCTACGTCGCCCGCTGACGGGACCGATCAGGTTTTCGCGCCGCGCCCGTCGGTACGGGGGAAATCGACTCACGAGAGGCCGGCACCATGCGGAAACTGATCTTCGCCATGAACCTGACTCTGGACGGCTACATCGCCGCGCCCGGCGATGACCTCGGCTGGAGCGGGGGTGGGGGAGCGGACTCGTCGCCGAGCGACGAGCTGTTCCAGTGGTGGTCCGACCGGGTGGCCGCGACGGGACTGGCGCTGTACGGGCGCAAGCTGTGGGAGGCGATGAATTCCCCCTGGTCGACCGCCGACCGGCAGCCCGGCGCCACACCGGCGACGATCGAGTACGCCCGCCGCTGGCAGGACCTGCCGAAGGTGGTGTTCTCCTCGACGCTCGCCCAGGTCGAGGGGAACACCCGCCTGGTCACCGGCGACGCGGTCGCCGAGATCACCCGGCTCAAGGCCGGGGACGGCGGCCCGATGGACATCGGCGGCGCGACGCTCGCCGGGGCTGCCGTGCGGGCCGGGCTGATCGACGAGTACGTGCTGGTCACCGTGCCGGTCCTGGTCGGCGGCGGCACGCCGTTCTTCACGGCGCTGGACAGCTGGGTGAACCTGAACCTCGTCGAGACGCGGACGTTTCCCGGCGGCGTGGTGCTGACCCGGTACGAGACGCGGTGCTGAGGGGGGACCTGGTGATCACCGCGTCGGGGGCAGGCCCAGCCACGGTTTGCCGGTGGCGTCGAACCCGGTGAGCTCGGCGATCTTCCCGTCGACGACGTGCAGGACCGCGACGGCGAACAGCCGGTGCTCCGGGTCGCCGGGGGTGCGGAGGTACAGCGCGGCGGCAGGCATGCGGTTGACCGTCGTGGCGATGCCGCGCCAGTCGTCGTGGCCGGGCCGGAAGAGCCCACCGGAGACCCAGCCGTCCACCGCATCCCCGGCCGTCGTGGTCACGGTGCCCGGGTCGGGCAGCATCGCGAAGCGCAGGTCGTCGCGCAGCAGGGAGATCAGCCCGTCGAGGTCGTTGCGCTCGTGGGCGTCGATGTACGACCGCACCACGCCGCGCTCGGCAGCCGACTGCCCGGGGCTCCGCCAGTCGAGGCGGCGGCCGGGCAGCTGCTCGCGCATCGTCACGCGTGCCCGCTGCAGTGCGCTGGTCACCGACGCAACGGTCAGCTCGAGGGCGCCGGCGGCCTTCGCCGCCGGCCAGCCGAGGACGTCGCGCAGGATGAACACCGCCCGCTGCCGCGGCGGCAGGCGCTGGACGGCGACGATGAACGCCAGCTCGATCGTCTCCCGCGCCACCACCGATTCCTGCGGGTCCGCGGGGAGCATCCGGTCGGGGTACGGCTGCAGGTGCGGCAGCTCGGCGCCGGGGTCCGGCAGCCCGGCCGGGACGGGGGTGCGCTTGTCCAGGAAGTCGAGGCAGACGTTCGTCGCGATCCGGTACAGCCAAGTCCGCAGCGCGGCGTGGCCCTCGAACGACGCCCGCTTGTGCCACGCGCGCAGGAACGTCTCCTGCGTCATGTCCCGGGCGTCCTCGTAGTTCGCGAGCATCCGGTAGCAGTGCACCTGCAGCTCACGCCGGTGGCGTTCGGTGAGGAGCGCGAACCGCGCGGTATCGCCGGAGCGGACCGCCGCGATGAACGTGTCCTCGCCGGCGTCCGGCGGTTCGGTGTCGGTCATGGTCGGCCATCCTGCCACCGCCGGGGACTCGCCCGGCGTGGAAAACCAGTCCGCTCCCGGAGCGTGCTTCGGTACCCTGACGCGCATGCCGACCTACCGCGTCCTCGTCCGGGGCAAGTTCGACCGGCCGGCCGGGGCCGTCCGCGAGAAGCTCTTGGCCAACGCCAGTGACGACGACCTTTCCGGCCTGTCGTTCAGCGAAGCGGGAACGCTGACCTACAGCCGGCACCTGGGCGGGTTCAGCTTCCGGGTCCTGGTCGAGGTCGACGCGGGTGACGACGCGACGCAGCGGGCTCACGACGAAGCCCAGCTGCGGGCGATGGATCTGCTGGAACGCGAGGGTTATCCGTACCGCGACCTCACGGTCAGCGCGACCCGCATGGACGACGTCCGCACCACGCGCCGCTGAGGACGGCCGACGCGCCGGCATCCGCCACCTCCGGGTTCCCGCCGGTCCTGGCCTCGTGCAGCGGTCCTTGATCCTTCCTTGAGCGCCCGTCCACACGATGACCGGCAGGCGGAAGCAGGACTCACTCCACCCTTGGACAGGATCGACGAAGAGCTGCCGTGCCGCGGGCACGAGACTTTTGCGACTGGGGAGCGAAGTGGCATTCGAGCGCGAACACCGCCCGGCGGACCGGTGGACCGAGGTCGTGCTGGCCGAGCAAGGGCCGCTCGACCGGGCCGAAACGAGACGGAAGCTGGAGCGGGACCCGGCGTTGCGCGTGTCGGCGGAGGTCGAGTCACTCGCCTCGCTGAGAGCGGTGGTCCGCGCGGTGTCGCCGTCGGCGGTGGTCGTCGCCGTGGACTTGCTCGGCAGAGCGGACGAAGCTGCCCTGGCCGGCCTCGTCGTGCCGGTGCTGCTCATCGGCGGCCCCGAGGACGGTGACCGCGTCGCCCGCCTGCTCTCCCCGCGCGTGCGGGGATTCGTGTGCCGGTCGAGCGGGGCGCGCGAACTGGCGGGTGCCGTCCGCGCGGTGGCCGCCGGCCACGCCAGCCTGCCACCCGCGGTCGCCGGGAAACTGCTGGACACCCTCGTGCGCGACCAGCCGCGGCCGGCCGTGTTCGACCAGCTCACCCAGCGCGAACGCGACGTCCTGCAGTACATCTCGCAGGGGATGACGACGGCCGAGATCGCGGCCGAGATGGTGGTGCAGACGAGCACCATCAAGTCGCACATCTACCACCTGCTGCAGAAGCTGCGGGTCCGGGACCGCACGCAGGCGGTCGCACTGGCCTACCGGTCGGGCATCGTGCAGGTGCCGGCGCAGCCCACCCCGCTCGACCGGTTCGCCGACGACGGGGACGTCCGGCTGACGTCGGCCTGAGAAAGCGTCTCCGCCAGAGGAACGAGAAGGCCGGGCACCTTGGTGTCCGGCCTTCTCATTCTTTTGGCGGAGAACGAGACAGCGGACATCTCAGACTGTCGCCTGAAGCGTCCCGCGACGGCTCTGCCGTAGCTTTCATCGGAGTCGGCCGGAAAACCGTCACGAGGAGCACCATGGCCAGCCTGATAACCGTCGAAGAATGCGAATCCCTCACCGTCAAGCAATTGCAGGCGCTTTACCGGGACCACGTGAGCCGGTCCCAGGTCTCGCTGATGTCCACGTTCGGTTTCGGCAAACGGCTCGTGGACAGCGCGGACGGGGTGTGGATCACGACCCGGGACGGGGAGCGCATCCTCGACTTCACCGGCGCGGTCGGCGTCCTCAACCACGGCCACAACCACCCGCGCATTCTCGCGGCGAGAAGGCGCTTCCAGGAACGGCACCGGATGGAGGTGCACAAGGCGTTCCTTTCGCCCTACGTCGCCGCACTCAGCCACAATGTCGCCGAAGTGCTGCCCGGCGACCTGAACATCTCCTACTTCCCCAATTCCGGTGCCGAGGCCAACGAGGGCGCGGTCAAACTCGCCTACAAGTACCACGAAGGCAAGCGGAACACGATCCTCCGGTCGGACATCAGCTTCCACGGCAAGCTGCTGGCCACCGGGAGCCTGACCGGATCCCGGGAGAACAGTTTCGAGTTCCCCGGCATCCCGAACGTTTCCTATCCGTTCGGTGACGTCGAGGCCGTGCGCGAGCTGGTGGCCGCGCACCGCCGGCCCGACGGCACGTCCGACGTCTACGCGCTCCTCGTCGAGCCGTTCAGCGCGTCCACCATGCGCCACTGGAGCGAAGAAGCACTGCGTGAACTGCGGGCGCTCTGCACCGCGGAGGACATCGTGCTGATCTTCGACGAGATCTACACCGGCTGGGGCAAGACCGGCAGCCTGTTCTACTTCATGCGCCACGAGGGCCTGGTGCCCGACGTCCTCACCTATTCGAAGTCCTTCGGCGGCGGCAAGGCGTCGATCTCCGGCTACACCGTGCGCGAGCCGCTGTTCCGGCAGGCCTACGACCGGCTCGGCGACGTCATCCTGCACACGACCACCTACTACGGCTTCGGCGAGGAGACCGCGACCGCGATCGAGGCCGTCAACATCGTGGTGGAGGAGGATTTCCCGCGCCGGGCGCGGGAGGTCGAAGCGGTGCTCGGCGCCGGCCTGGAACGGCTGCAGAAGGAGTTCCCCGACACCATCACGCGGGTGTCCGGTACCGGCTCCCTGTTCGGCGTCTTCCTCGACAACGGCCCGGCCATCCTCAGCATGGCGGCCCGGCTCGCGCCGTCCGGGTTCGCCAAGGACCCGAAGTTCCGGACCAAGCTCGTGACCAGCGCCGTGATCAGCGAGCTGTACCGGGAGCACGGGATATTGACGTACTTCAGTCCCAACGGTGACACGCCGCTGGTGGTCGCGCCGTCGCTGGTGGTCGGCCGCGAGGAGATCGAGCAGTTCCTCGACGCGCTGGGCAAGACCCTCGCCAAGGGCCTGCCGCGGCTGCTGGCGAAGTTCGTCAAGGACCGCGTGAGGGCACAGTGGTGACCCGGGTTCTGGTGACCGGCAGCAGCGGAATGCTGGGCGGCAACCTCGTCCGCCGGCTGCGTGCCGACGGCGCCGAGGTCGTCGGCGTGGACCTGCACCCACCGCGGGAACCGGTGGCCGGGGTCACCGAGGTCCGCGGCGACATCCGTGATCCCGAGCTGCTCGACCGGACCGCCGACGGCGTCGACGCCGTGGTGCACTGCGCGGCCGCGCTGCCCAGCTACTCCGACGGCGAGATCCGGTCGGTCATCGTCGACGGCACCCGCAACGTGCTGCGGGCGAGCCGGGACCGCGCGGTGCCGCGGGTGGTGCACATCTCCTCGACCGCCGTCTACGGCCTGCCGGACGTCGTCCCGACGACCGAGTCGTACCCCCGCAGCCCGGTCGATTCCTACAGCCGGGCCAAGGCCGCGGCCGAGGAGGTCTGCGAAACCTTCCGCGGTGACGGGCTGTGCGTGGCGATGCTGCGGCCCAAGACGTTCCTGGGGCCGGGCCGGATGGGCCTGTTCGCCATGTTGTTCGAGTGGGCGGCCGAAGGCCACAACTTCCCCGTGCTCGGCCGCGGCGACGTGCGGATCCAGATGTTCGGCGTCGGCGACCTCGTCGACGCGGTCGTCACGACCCTCGGCGCGGACCCGGTCCTCGCCAACGACACCTACAACCTCGGCGCCGCCGACTTCGGCACGATCCGCGAGGACTTCCAGTGCGTGCTCGACGCGGCCGGCCACGGCAAGCGGGTCGTGTCGCTGCCCGCCAGGCCGGCGCTGGCCGTGCTCCGGGTGCTGCAGCGGTACAAGATGTCGCCGGTCTACGGCCGGTTGCTGCACAAGCTGATGGCCGACTCCTACGTCAGCATCGACAAGGCCCGCGAGCGGCTCGGCTTCGTCCCGCGGCTGTCCAACCGGCAGGCCATCCTGGACACCTACCGCTGGTGGTGCACGCAGCGCGGGCCGTCCCGCAAGCCGTCCGCCGACACGGGCCGCACCTCACGCGACCCGTGGAACCAGGGCGCGCTGGGCCTGGCGAAGGCCCTGTTCTGACGTGCTCGCCACGGCAAGCCACCCCGACCGGATCGACGGAGAACTCCCATGATCGAGCGGACCCCGCTGGTATCGGTGATCATCCCCAACTACAACTACGAACGCTCCCTGCGGCTGTGCCTGCAAGCGCTGGCCGAGCAGGCGTACCCGCGGCTGGAGGTGATCGTCGTCGACGACGGCAGCACCGACGACTCGGTCGCGGTGGCGCAGTCCTTCGGCGCCAAGGTGGTGCACACGCCGGTCAACATGGGCTGCGCCGGGGCCCGGAACGTCGGCGCGGAAGCCGCCACCGGCGAGGTGTTCTTCTTCCTCGACTCCGACGTCGGCCTCGCGCCGGACGCGGTCGCCAACGCGGTCACCCTGCTGCGGTCCGACGAGCGCATCGGCGCGGTGTGCGGCATCTACGACGCCGACCCGCTGATCGACGACGGGCCCGTCGAACGCTACCGGAGCCTCCAGCTGCACTACGTCCAGGTCGCCTGCGAGGGCCCGATCTCCGGGATCTACCCGGCGATGATGGCCATGCGGGCGGAGGTGTTCGCCGCGGTCGGGCCGTTCAACGCGAAGCTGCGGCACACCGAGGACGCCGACTACGGTGCCCGGCTGGGCCGGGCGTACGAACTGCGGCTCACCTCCGCGGTGCGGGGCAGGCACGACCACGACGACAAGCTGAAGGTGCTGCTGAACAAGGTGTTCACGCGGTCGCTGCTGCGGGTGCCGTTGTTCGCGGGCGGGCAGAAGCTCGGCAAGGGACCGGAGTCGCCCGCTCGCGCGGCCGGCAGCCTGGCCGCGCTGGGCGCGGTGCTGACCGTGCCGCTGCCGCTGCTGGCGGGACCACTGTGGACGGTCGTCCCGGCCGGCCTGCTGCTGGGCTCGATCGCCGCCGACGGGGCGATGTACCGGTTCGTCGCGCGCCGCCGCGGCGTCGGGTTCGGGCTCTTCTTCGTCGGTACCAACCTGGTGTCCAACGTCGCCATCGCGGCCGGGGTGCTGACCGGCGCGGCGCAGTGGGTCCTGTCCCCGCGGTTCCGGCGGATCTACGACGAGGTCCCGGCATGACGGCGGAGACGCTCGAGGAACCGGAGCAGGCGCTTCGGCCGCGGCCCGCCGGGTGGTGTGCCGCCACCCGGGTGCTGGTCGGGCTCACCGCGGCCTGGCTGCTGTTCACCGTGGCCTACGTGCTGTTCACCGGCGGCCCGTGGGTGTGGCTGCTGCCCGGTCTCGTGCCCCCGCTCGCCTTCCTGCTCTGCCCGGTGCTGATCGCGCTCGCCCTCGCGGTGCCGCGGCTGCTGCGGCGGCGCGTGCCGAAGACGGCGTTCCGGCTGGTGCTGGTGATGGCCGTGGCCGCGCTGGTGGCGGGCGCGGGACGCAGCGGGATCAACGTGGCCGCGTTCGGCGGGCACGGTGGCGCGGCCCCGGCTGACGCGCCGGCCGTCGTCGCCTGGAACACCGAGTACTGGCACCAGACCGACGACCCGGACCGGTTCTACGCCTACCTGCACGCGCACCCGGCCGACATCTACCTGCTGCAGGAATACGTGGACCTGGCCGGGGCCGACGGCGCGCGCGACCCGGACGACCTGGCCCGGCTGCGCGCGGAGTTCCCGGGCTACCACGTCGTGGCCCGGGGCGAGCTGCTGACGTTGTCGCGGTACCCCGTGCTCGACCGGCCACGGGTCGGGCCGGACCGCGGCCTGCCCGACGGGGCGCCGTACGACGAGGTGTTCGAAAGCGCGAAGGTGCTGCGGACCGACCTGCAGGTGGGTTCGTCGGTCCTGACGGTCTACAACGTGCACCTGCCGGTGCAGGTCGACGTCACCCGGAGCCCGCTGAGCCACGGCTTCTACAGCTACGTCCGCGCGCGGGACGGGCTGCGCAAGGCCCAGCTGGCCGGGCTCGCCGAGGACGTCGCCGCGAACCCGAACCCGCTGCTCGTCGCGGGTGACTTCAACACCAGCCCGGCCATGGGCGACCTCGACGACCTGCGCGGGACGCTGGTGGACGCCGGCCGGGCGAGCTCGTCGCTCTACCCGCGGTCCTGGCCGGCGTCCGCGCCGCTGTGGCGACTGGACTGGACGTTGACCACGCCGGGGGTGCGGGTGCACGACTACCGGTTCGACGACCCCGCCGGGCTGTCCGACCACGACCTGCAGCGGACCCGGATCTCCCTGGCCGGTGGGCGGTGACCGGGCGCAGGGTCTTCGCCGTGGTGCGGGCCGGCTTGTACGTCGCGGTGCTGGGCTTCCTGGGTTACCAGGTGTTCGTGCACCGCGGCGACGTCGCCGCGATGGTGGCGGCGCTGGGCTGGGGACGCTTCGCCGCCGCGGTCGCGATCGCGGCGGCGGGTGCGTGGCTGGGCATGGCGGGCTGGCGTGCGCTGCTCGCGGCGTTCGGCTGCCGGCTGGCGACGCCGGTCGCGGCGAAGGTGTACTTCGTCGCCGGGCTGGGCCGGTACCTGCCCGGCGGCCTGTGGCCCGCCGTCGCGCACGCCGACCTCGCGCGCAAGCTGCGCGAGCCGCCGGGCCTGCTGGCCAGCGCCTTCCTCGCCAGCGTGCTCGTGTCCACGGTCGCCGGCCTGGCGGTCGGGCTGGTGGCGGTGCCCGCGCTGGCCGCGGTCCAGCCGGTGTGGTGGGTGGTCGTGCCGCTGCTCGCGGCCGGCCTGCTGGTCATCGGCACCCCGCCGCTGACCCGGACCGCCGCCGCGATCGTGCGGCGGCGCACGGGCAAGACCGTGGTGCTCCCCGGGCCGCGCGCGGTCTTCGGCGCCGTGGGACTGATGGCGGCCGGGTGGGTGCTCGCCGGACTGCACCTGGTGGTGCTCACCCGGGGGGTGCCGATCAACGGGCTGCCCGGGACCGCGGTGCTCCTCGGCGGGTTCGCGCTGGCGTCGGTCGCCGGCGTGCTGGTGGTCGTGCTGCCCGCCGGGCTCGGGGCACGGGAAGCCGTGCTCGGGCTGGCGCTGAACGTCGCTCTCGCCGAGCCGTCGGTGCCCGCCGTCGTGGCCGTCGTCGCGATGAGCCGGCTCGTGGTGACCGCCGCGGACCTGCTGACCGCCGGGCTCTCGGCGTTCGTGCGGCTTTCCCCCGATGCCGCGGGCGTCGGGCCGAAGCAGCCGTCGGCGGTGGACTGACGCGGAATGCGCTTTCGTATGCCCACCCCGCATCGCGATGGGCAGGCCGATCGAATCCGTGTCGATGCGGGAGGGCCGCCACGAGATCCGCTTGGCGGCCTTCTCGTTTCCGCTGTTTTCGTCGAGGACGGCTGGGTGGCGCATTCGGATTAATCGCGAATGGTGGGTTCTGGACGGTGTACAATACCGGCTCGGGGGTTGTTGACTGGTGGGCGTACCGGCGAAAGGGGCCGGCAGAATTCGAGGCGAGATTCCGGCATGCGCTCCGAATGTGGCCGGCCATTCGAGGGGGAGGGCGGCGTCACGGTCGGTAACACTTCCACATTGGTTCTGGAGACTGTTTTCCTGCAAAGGAGAAAACATGGGGGACCGCACCACCATCACGATCCTGGGCAACTTGTCCATCCGCGGGCGACATCGCACCGAAGCCGCGCCCAGCGCACCCAAAGAGCGTGAAGTGATCGCACTGCTGCTGTTCAACTACGCGCGCATCGTCCCGGTGCACCAGCTGATCGACGAACTGTGGCCGGCCGAACCGCCCCGGCGGGCGCGTACCGCGCTGCAGACGTACATCCTCAACCTGCGCCGCCGGCTCGCCCAGGGCCTGCACCTGCCGCCCGACCAGGTGCGCAACGAAGTGCTGGTGACCCGCAGTGAGGGCTACCGGTTCCAGCTCGCGGACTGCTCCTTCGACCTCCACGAATACCTGGGCCTGGCCGGCGCGGGCGAGCGCGCCGTCGCCGACGGCGACGACGCGAAGGCCGTCGAACTGCTGCGGCGGGCCGAAAAGCTGTGGACGGGCCCGGTGCTGCCGGACATCGACCACGGGCTGCCGCTCGGATCGGAGATCACCCGGCTGGAGCAGCGCCGGGTGGCCACCCGGGAACTCCGGATCGAAAGCGAGCTGCGCCTGGGCCGGCACCGGGAACTGGTCAGCGAGCTGACGATGCTCGTGCACCAGCATCCGTACCACGAACGCTTCCACGAGTACCTGATGTTCTCGCTGCACCGGGTGGACCGCCGGGTGGAAGCGCTGGAAGTCTTCGAGCGCCTGCGGCACGCGCTGCTCGGCGAACTGGGCCTGGAGCCGTCCGAGCGGGTGCAGAACCTCCGCCGGGGAATCCTCGGATCGGACGAAGTGGCGCTCGCGCTCACCTGATCGCCTTCGCGGCCCTCCCCGGACGACGGTTTCCGCCCGCCGCCGGGGAGGGCCGGGTCGTCAGGCCGCTTCGTCCCGTGGCCCGGTCGCCTTGGCGAGGACGAGGAGGAACGCCGTGGCCACCGCGAGGTCGATGGTGAGACCGACGACGTCGATTTTCGGCAGGGTGCCGAACCTCCCGTTGCGCCGATGCCGTGCCGGTACTGCGGATTTCCGGTCGTCGTTCATGGTCGGACCTCCCGTTTCGCCGTGGCCGAGAATGAGGTTACGCGGTCGTGTCGCGCATTGTCCTCAGGCAAAAAACGGGGATTTGTGACGGCTTTTCTCAGACCAGAGACTGAGATTTCCGGAAAAGCTCAGCGGTGGTGGTCGAGGGCGCGCCCGGCGGCACGCAGCGTGGTGAGGGTCCGGTGGAGCTGGGCGAGTGCCCGTTCGGGGAGCACCGAGCCGAGCCGGGCCTGCAGTTCGCCGTCGACGACGACGGCGGCTTTGCCCAGCAGGCGGCGGCCCTTCGCGGTCAGCTCGATGACGGAGGACCGCCGGTCGTGGGGGTGGGGGCGGCGCCGGCAGAGCCCCGACGCTTCGAGCCGGTCGACGACCTTGCTGGTGCCACCGACCGTGATGGAGAACTCCGCGGCGATGTCCTGTACCCGGGCCTCCGGCAGCCGGTCGAGCAGCTGCATCACCTTGAACCAGGTGAGCTGGAGGTCGCACTCGGCCCGCAGGCGCGCGTCGATCGCGTCCCACAGTTCGATCTCGTACTTGACCAGCTCGTCGAACACCTGCCGCAAGTCGGCCATGCTCCGCCTCCGCCCTACCGCTGTGATCCGACGTGGTCCCGCAGGTAACGTCCGGTGACGCTGCCGGTCAGGCCGGCGAGCCTGCCGGGAGCGCCGGTGGCGACGATTTCGCCGCCGGCGGCGCCGCCACCGGGTCCCATGTCGATGACGTGGTCGGCGTTGGCGATCAGGTCGAGGTCGTGTTCGATGACGACGACGGTGGCGCCGTTGCCGGTCAGGCGCCCGACGACGTCGAGCAGGACGCGGACGTCGAGGGGATGCAGGCCGACGCTGGGTTCGTCGAAGACGAAGAGGGTGTCGGCCTGGTCGCGGTGGAGTTCGGACGCCAGCTTGAGACGCTGTGCTTCGCCACCGGACAGCGCGGGAGTGGCTTCGCCGAGCGTGAGGTAGCCCAGCCCGAGGTCGACGAGGGTCTGCAGCCGGGTGCGGACGCGGCGGAGGTCGCCGATCCGGTCCAGCGCCTGTGCCACCGTCAGCGTGAGCACCTCGGGGAGGGCGAGGCCACTTCTGGGAGCGCCGTGCGCGGGGGTGCGGCGGATCGCGCCGGCCTCGGGTGCGTAGCGGGAGCCGTCGCAGTCGGGGCAGACGATGTCGACGTCGGGGAGGAACTGGACGTCGAGCGAGACCTGGCCGGTGCCGTCGCAGCGCGGGCACTTGAGGGAGCCCGTGTTGTAGGAGAAGTCGCCGGCGGCCAGGCCGCGTTCGCGTGCCTGCGGGGTCTGGGCGTAGGCGCGGCGCAGGTCGTCGAGGACGCCGCTGTAGGTGGCGACGGTGGAGCGGACGTTGACGCCGATCGGGGTGGCGTCGACGACGTTCACCCGGGTGATCCGGCCCGGCTCGAGGCCGCGGACGTGGGCCGGCAGCGCCGCGCCGTCGAGGTGCGCGGTGAGCGCGGGGACCAGGCTGTCGAGGACGAGCGTGGTCTTGCCCGAGCCCGAGACGCCGGTCACCGCGGTGAGCCGCCCGGCCGGGAGCTCGAGGTCGAGGGCGTGCACGGTGTGCAGCGGCGCGGTCGACAGCCGCACCGTGCCGAGGGCGAACACCTCGTCTTCGCGGGCTCGTTCCCGCACCACCACCGGTTCGCGCCCGGCGAGGAATCCGCCGAGGAGGGACGCCGGGTGCCGCCCGATGGCCGGGACGTCGCCGGTGGCGATGATCCGGCCGCCTTCGGCGCCCGAGCCGGGACCGATTTCGATCACCCAGTCCGCTTCGCGGATGACCTGGACGTCGTGGTCGACGAGGACCACGGAATTGCCGTCGGCCAGCAGGTCGCGGACGACGCCGAGCAGACCGTCCACATTGGATGGATGCAGGCCGACGGAAGGCTCGTCCAGCACGTAGAGCACGCCGGTGGTGCGGTTGCGCACCGCCCGGGCCAGCTGGATGCGCTGCCGTTCCCCGGTGGACAGCGTCGAGGACGCCCGGTCGAGGCTCAGGTAGCCCAGGCCCAGTTCGACCAGGCGCCGCGCGTTCACCAGCAGCTCGTCGACGATGCTCTCCGCCATGCGCGTCATGGACGCCGGCAGGGCGGGGATCACGGCGGGCGCCCAGGCCAGGACGTCGTCCAGGGTCTTCGCGGTGGCTTCGGCGAGGGTGATGCCGTCCACCAGGGTGGCGCGGGCTTCGTCGCTGAGCCGGGTGCCGTGGCACACCGGGCACACCTGCACGCTGAGGAACTTGCCGACGCGGTTCAGCCCGCGTTCGGTGGCGGCCTTGTCCAGTGCTTCCTGCACCGCCTGGCGCGCGTTGCGGTAGGTGAAGTTCAGCTCGAACAGCTTCCCGTTCTTCGACGGGACGGTGATGTGCCGCTTCTCGGACGGCCCGTGCAGGACGATGTCCCGCTCGGCCTCGGTGAGCTCGGCGTAGGGCACGTCCGTGCGGACACCGAACTCGGCCACCACCTGCGGCATCACCGTGAGCCCGAACATCGACCACGGTGCCACCGCCCCGTCGTCGATCGAGCGGGCCGGGTCGGGGACCAGCGCGGCCTCGTCGACCTCCCGCACCGCGCCCGTGCCGCTGCAGCGCGGGCACGCGCCGTCGGAGTTGAACGCCAGCGACTCCGCGCCGGGCGGGGCGAACTCCACCCCGCATTCCGGGCAGGTGAGGTTCAGCCCGACGGCGACGTCGATCGTCGGTGCCTGCCGGTGGCCGTTCGGGCAGCGGTGCGCTCCCAGCCGGGAGAACATCAGGCGCAGGACGTTCAGCAGCTCGGTCGAGGTGCCGAACGTCGAGCGGACCCCGGGCACCCCCGGACGCTGACGCAGGACGAGCGCGGCCGGAACGTGTTCGACGCTGTCGACCGCCGCACGCGCCGACTGCGACAGCCGCCGCCGCGTGAAGGTCGAGAGCGCTTCGAGGTACCGCCGCGACCCTTCGGCGTACAGCACCCCGAGCGCGAGCGACGACTTCCCCGAACCCGAAACGCCCACGATCGCGACCAGCTGTCGCAAGGGGACGGACACGTCGAGGTCCCGCAGGTTGTGAACGCGAGCACCGCGCACCTCGATCGAGACCGGCCCGTCGGTGGTTTGCATGGCCCCGTTCCTCACCCGGTTCGATCGCCGGAAGTAGCTTCCATGGAATTGACCTGGCCGAGTGTAGCCGATCACGGCGCGGGGGAGCGTTGGTCGCCGGCTAAGCCCCCGGTACGGCGGCGATGGCCTCCACCTCGGCCGTGAAGTCCGGCCCGGCCAGCGCGGCCACCACCATCAGCGACTGCGCCGGGAAATCGCCGTCCGGGAACCACTTCGCGAACACCTCGGCTTGCGCTGCCCGGTACCCGGCCAGGTGCTCGGTGCCCGCCACCATGGTCAGGAGCTTGACCAGGTGCCGGGGTCCGGCTCCCTGCGCCGCGAGCAGGAGTTCGATGTTCTCGAAGATCTGCCGCGCCTGCGTCTCCGCGTCCGGGCCGGCGAGCGTGCCGTCCGGGAGGGTGCCGAGCTGGCCCGCGACGAACACGAGCCGGTGCCCGGGCGGCACCTCCGCGAGGTGGCTGTACCGCCCGATCGGCGGCGCGACGGTTCCCGGATTCCAGCGGCGTGGCGTCATGCGGCCATGATCGCAGGGACCGCCGCCGCCCGGGAGCCTGGCCGCGTCAGCGGATGATCACCCGCATGGCGGTGTAGTCGAACGTGACGGCGAACGGCTTGAAGAACTCGTGGGTGAAGTTCGCGATCGGTGTGAACCCGAACTGCCCTGCCTGGCCGGGCCCGGGAATGCCGAGGCCGCCGCGCTCGGAGGCGAAGCCGCGCACGTCGTACCCGGTCGCCCCGCCGAGGCTGATCCGCTCCGCCGTGATCGGGTACACGGTGTTCCCGCCCATCTGCTGCGGGTGCGCGCGGTCCACCGGGATGCCCAGCCGCTCGGCCAGCTCCACCGTGGTGTCGAGGCCGTGGGCGAGCCCGCCGGTGTCGAGGGTGACCACCCGGGGGCCGTAGCCGAGCACGCGGCCCAGCGAACACGGGAAGTGGTCGCCGGCCAGCCAGAGGGGCAGCCGGTCGCCGTCGGTCCGGCACCCGGCCGTCCGGCGCCGCAGCCGAAGGGCCCGGCCGGCGTAGTCCATCGTGGCCAGCAGGTGGTAGAAGACCGTCGTCCCGAGGACGCCGGCCGGCTGTGTGCCGTCGGGGAGGGCCGGCCGCCGGATGGCGGCCCACTGCATCGGGATGTTGCGCAGCTCGATGCCGCCGACGCGCAGCGAGGGCAGGATGCCCAGGTGGATGGTGATCGGCCCGCCCATGGCCCGGCCGGGCACGGTGGCGAGCGAGCGGAGCCCCGCCTCCTCGGCGTCCGCCTGGTTCAGGTCGAGCGGCGCGTAGGTGTCGAGCAGGAAACCCTTGGGGGGACCGCCGTTCACCGACGCCTCGACCGCGGGCACCGGGTCCGTCATGAGGAACGGCAGGCGCGTGTCCGCCACCCCGTGCACCTGCCACGCCGGGCCGTCCAGGTGCGAGTACAGCTCGGCGTGCGCCGCGTCACGCGGGTCACCGGTGGAGCGGAGCAGCGGCACGGCGCGGTCGTGGCGGTCCTGCCGGACGAAGCACTCGGCGAGCCGGTGCCGCGAGGCCGGGTCGCCGAGGCCGACCGCCCGGGACAGGAACTGCTCGGCGTCGGTGAACCTGTTGCCCAGCAAGGCGAGGTAACCCCGCTGCGCGACGGCGTGCGCGTCGTCGGGGTGCTCGGCCAGGATCCGCGCGTAGCCGCGGTCGGCAGCGGCGAACCAGCCATCGGCGAACAGCCGGTCCGGGTCGGCGCCCGTGGCCGCGGCCACGGGCGCGGAGTGCAGCAGCGAGGCGGCGGCGGTGAGGCCGGTGCCTGCGAGGAAGGTGCGGCGGGGGAAATCGGTCATGGTCCCCACGCTGCCGGGCCGCGGATGAGAGAGTCCTGGGCGGACACTGAGAAGATCGTGAGAGCGGCCCGCTTTCCGCTTCGCCGGGTTTACGTTGTGCTCGTGCGGCTTCTGGTGGTGGACGACGACCCGGACGTGCGGGAGAGCCTGCGCGACAGCCTCGAATTCGAGGGCTACGCGGTGGAGACCGTGGCCGACGGCGAGCGGGCGCTGCGCCGGTTCGTGGCCGGGCCCCGCCCCGATCTCGCCATCGTGGACGTGCTGATGCCGGGCGTGGACGGCCTGGAGGTGTGCCGGCGGCTGCGGGCGAGCGGCGAGCGCCTGCCGGTGCTCATGCTGACCGCGCGGGACGGCCTCGGCGACCGGGTCACCGGCCTGGACGCCGGCGCCGACGACTACCTGGTCAAGCCGTTCGCGCTGGAGGAACTGCTCGCCCGGCTGCGCGCGCTCCTGCGGCACAGCGTTCCGGCACCGCGCCGGGAGCCGCTGCGGCACGCGGACCTCGTCCTCGATCCGGTCACCCGCGAGGTGGCCAGGAACGGCAGGCCGATCGCGCTGACCCCGACCGAGTTCGACCTGCTGCGCGAGTTCCTGGCCGCGCCGCGGCGGGTGCTCACCCGCGCCCACCTCCACCGGCGTGTCTGGGGCTACCCGCCGTCGGCCAACACCCTCGACGTCTACGTGGGCTACCTGCGCCGCAAGACCGAGGCGGCGGGCGGTGACCGCCTCCTGCACACCGTGCGCGGTGTCGGGTTCGTCCTGCGCGCCGGCGGATGATGCTGCGTGGCCGGGTCGCGGCGATCACGGCCGGCGTGGTCGCGGCCGCGGTCGTCGGCATCGGCGGCAGCACCTGGTTCGCGACCCGGCACCACCTCCTCGCCCAGCTCGACCGGACACTGCTCGACCAGGAAGTTCCGACGCTCGCCACCATGCGCGCGGGGGCGGCCGGCCCCGCCATGGCCGGCAAGGCACTGCTGTGCGATCCGTCCGCGCACCACGTGCAGCGGTTCCTCGAGGGCATCCAGCTGTTGCGGGCCGACGGCACCGGGTGCGTGCCCGGCGGGGTGGACGCGGTGGTCACCCACCCGGCGGACCACGCCGTGACGGCCGTGACCCTGCGGGACGGGACCTCCGCGGCGGGGGTGCCGGTGCGGGTGGTGCTGCGCCCGGCCGGCGACGGTGACGTCGTGGCCATCAGCCGGAGCCTCGTGCCCGTCGAGGAGACCCTGGCCGGCCTGCGCACGCTGCTGTTCCTGGTGTGCCTGGCGGGCGTGCTCGTCGCGGGCGCGACCGGCCTGCTGCTCGCCCGCCGCGCGCTCGCGCCGCTGGGCCGGCTCACCGCCGCGGCCGAGCACATCGCCCGTACCGAGGACCTGGACACCCCGGTGCCCGTGGCGGGCCGCGACGAGGCCGGCCTGCTCGGGCGGGCGTTCACCGCGATGACGGGCGCGTTGCGGGATTCGCGGCGACGGCAGCGCGAGCTGGTCACCGATGCCGCGCACGAACTGCGCACCCCGCTCACCAGCCTGCGCACCAACGCCGATCTGCTGGCCCGCAGCGAGCGCTCCGGCCGCCCCCTGCCGCCCGGCCGCCGGGCGAGGATCGTCGACCGGTTGCAGGCCCAGGCCGCGGAGTTCGGCGACCTCGTGGGTGAACTGGTGGAGCTGGCCAGGGACACCCGCGAGCCGGACGGCGAGGAGGTCGCGGTGGCGGCCGTGGTCGAGCGCGCGGTCGCCCGCGCCCGGAGCCGGACGACCCGGCACGGCTTCGCGGTGGAGCTGACTCCCTGGTCGACCACCGGCGACGCCGCCGCCCTGGAACGGACGGTGCTGAACGTGCTCGACAACGCGATCAAGTTCTCGCCGCCGGGCTCGGTCGTCCACGTGCACGGCGAGCCGGGCGCCCTGGTCGTCACCGACCAGGGCCCGGGAATCCCGGCGGAGAACCGGGAGCGCGCGTTCGCCCGGTTCTGGCGCGCTCCGGCCGCCCGCGCCCTCCCGGGCTCCGGCCTGGGGCTGGCCATCGTGGCGGCCACGGTCCGCACCCACGGCGGCCGGGTGTGGTTCGCGGACCCGCCACCGGGATCGGGTGCCAGTGTCCACATCGAGCTCCCGCAGCACCCCGGGGCGGCGGGTCGTTAGGTGGGCTGGTGCTCGGTGAATTCCGGTGCGTGCAGGATCGGCCGCCTACGAGCGAAGCCGCGGCCGCGCCACGATTCCGCCTTCGACCGGCTCGACGTACCGGGTGGTGGCGTAGGCGAGCAGTCCGGGAACCTCACCGGGTGGGATGAGCAGCCGTTCGGCGAGGTCGTCGACCGGGGCGGGGTGGCCCCACGCGGCGACGGAGGTGAGGTCCGCGGCGACCCGGCAGTACCGGGTGTGAGCCGCGGCCCGCTCGACTTGGGTGGCGAGCCGGCCGGGCAGGTCGAGGCGTTCGGCCGCGGACGGCGGCCGCTCGGCGAACCGGTGCCGCGTGCCGTCGGGAACGAGCACTCCGGCCGCGACGAGCAGCTCGATGGCGTCGCGGGGCGATTCCGGTGGTGTGCCGCCCAGTTGCGCGCAGAGCGCCGCGTCCGGCGGGTCACCGCGCAGGGGCTCGTCGAGCCACGACTCCGGTGGGGGCGGGCCGTACCCGGCGGCGAAGTGGGCGACCTCCAGCACCGGGTAGCCCAGCACGAGCTGCCAGCCGGGATCCGGGCTGCCGATCGCCGGCCGGGTCCGCCGCACCCAGCGCGGCAGCCCCGGATCGGCGCAGGGCCAGAACTGCAGCAGCCAGACGTCGCCCTCTTCGCCGTCCGTGGCCGCGCGGCGGGCGATCCGGGCGCGGAACAACCCGCGCCGGCCCAGTTCGAGGGTGCCCTCGTCTTCGCCGCCGGTGAGGTCGGCGAAGGCGAGCCGGCCGGTGCGGCTGTGGAACGGCGTTTCGACGACGTCCTCCCACTCGGCGAGGGCGATCCGCGGTGGCCCGTCGTGGGCTTCCAGCCGCACCGCCTGGCCGGGGTCGCCGGCGCGCCCGTGCACCCAGCCGTCACCGGCGGTGGCGATCGTGCCGGACAACGCGTCGGTCGCGAGCTCGCCGAGCAGTGCGTGGCCCTGCGGTTCCCCCGCATCGGGGGCGTGGCGGTCGCGGATCACCAGCACGCCGTGGCCGGGCAGGTATTCGTCGTCCTCGAGAACCCCCAAGAGCGTCATGGCACCAACGTATCGGGCAGCCCCGACGGGGCGTGCCGTCAGCAGCAGTGTTCGCCCCGCCAGGCCTCGCGGCCCTCCTTCACCGCGACCCCGGCGATCACCAGCGCGACGACCGGGTCGGCCCACGACCAGCCGAACAGCGAGTTGAGCAGCAGCCCGACCAGCAGAACGCCGGAAAGGTAGGTGCACAGCAACGTCTGCTTCGAGTCCGCGACCGCGCTCGCCGAGCCCAGTTCCCGGCCGGCCCGGCGTTGGGCGTGGGACAGGAACGGCATCACCAGCAGCGACACCGCGGCCAGCACGATCCCCACCGTGGAGTGTTCCGCCGGGTCGGCGCCGAACAACGATCGCGCCGACTCGACGGTGACGTAGGCGGCCAAGGCGAAGAACGACACCGCGATCACCTTCAACGCGGTGCGTTCCCGGGCCTCCGGATCCGTGCCGGAGAACTGCCACGCCACCGCCGCGGCGGAGGCGACCTCGATCACCGAGTCCAGGCCGAACCCGATCAAGGCCGTCGACGACGCGATCGATCCGGCCGAGATGGCGATGATCGCCTCGACGACGTTGTAGCTGATCGTGGCGGCGACCAGCAGCCGCACCCGCCGCGACAGCACCGCCCGCCGTCCGGGGTCCACCGGCGGCGCGGTACTGGCGCAGCACCCGTCGGCACAGCCGTCCGGCTCGGCCGCCGGGCCGGTCAACGGCAGCTCGACGCGCCCGCCGGTGTCGCGGCTCACGAGCTCACCACCGCAGCGGCCGGGACCTCGTCGTCCACGCACGGCTGCGCGGTGTCGACCGCCAGCACGACCTGGACCAGTTCTTCCAGTGCGCGGGCCAGGTGCGCGTCCGCGAGCTCGTACCGGACCTGGCGTCCCTCGTAGGTCGCGACGACCAGGCCGCACCCGCGCAGGCAGGCCAGGTGGTTCGAGACGTTCGAGCGGCCCAACCCCAGCTCGGTGGCGAGCTGCCCCGGGTAGCTCATCCCGTCCAGCAGGGACACGAGGATCCGGCAGCGCGTCGGGTCCGCCAGTGCGCGTCCCAGCCGCGCCAGCGCAGCTCCCCGCGTCTCACATGTCAGCATGTCTCGAACAGTACAGTCACCAGTGTTATGACAGCAAGCGCTGAACTGTTCAGTGTGCTCGGTTACAGCTCGGCCTCCCAGGTGGTGCCGCTGGAGGAGGCGTCGCCGCGGAGGCGGTCACGGGCGGCCGTGTCGGCGTACAGGCCCCAGCGCATCCAGTCCACGAAGGTGTTGCGGGCGCGGGCGTCCCGGAAGTAGCTGCTGTGATCCGCGCCGCGGAAGGTGAGGAACGCCTTGGGGCGCGGCAGTTCCCGGTAGGCCTGACGGGCGGAGGAGTAGGGGCACAGCTGGTCCCGGTCGCCGTGGATGAACAGGACCTTGGCCTTGACCGACGCGGCCGGGTTGCCCATGTCCACACAGGACATCGGGACCGCCGCGGTGATCCGCGGGTCGGGCGCGACGGTGAGCAGGCTGTGCGTGGTCATACCGCCCATCGAATAGCCGTACGCCCCTACGCCTGCCGTGGTGTTGACGTGGCCCCGCAACGGGTCGTTGGCCGTGTTGAGCGCCAAGGTCCGGGTGATGACCTCGGAGACGTCCCGGCCGAGGTTGCCGTTGTAGGTGTCGCCGATGTTCGCGTTGCGGAAGTGCGGCCCCGGCACGATGAAGCCCGCCGCGGCCAGCGGCTGGATGTGCGAAAGGGAGCCCTGCGGGCTGCCGCCGCTGCCGTGGGTGTATTCGCAGACGGGGAACACGCCGTCGGCGACGGGTGCGTTGGTGACCGGCCCGCCGCCGGGCGTGCCCTTGGCCGGGTAGTACACGTAGGTGGTGATCGGGCGGTTGCCGCGCGTCCAGTTGTACTGGCGGACGCCCACGGCGAACGTCGTGGCCGGCGCGCCCAGCGGGGTGACGGTGGCGAGTGCCGGTCCCGCGCCGAGCAGGCCGAGGCCGAGGCCCGCCGCTCCGGCCGCGCCGGCACGCAGGAAAGCACGTCGTTGCATGGTCATGGGAGACTCCGTGGGTGAGGTGGGTGGTTGACCGTCAGGCCGGGATCAGTTGCCACTGCTGGTTGGTGCCGCCGGTGGCCGTCCACTGCACGACCGCGGCGCCGTCGGCGGTCGAATTTCCGTGGACGTCGGCCACCAGCCCGCTTTCGTAGCCGGCGATGGTGTAGTATCCGTCGCCCGTCGGCCGCAGGTACCACTGCTGGTTGGTGGCGCCGGTGGGGTCCACTGCTGCAGCTGCACCCCGGTTGCCGTGGCGTGTCCGTTGACGTCGAGCACCTTGCCGGTCGCGGCGTGGCGCAGGGTGTAGGCCCCGCCCTGGACGGTGCCGAGGCCCAGGTCGTGGTTCCGGACTGCTGGACGGCTTTGGCGCCGTCGGCGGTGGAGCCGGCGGCGATGGCCAGCGGCTTGCCGCTGTGGCGGGCGACGATGCGGTAGCTGCCCGGTGCCGGGCCGGTGCTGCCGAGGGTGAAGTACTCCACCGAGTCGCGGAACGTGGTGCTCCCGGACTTGGTGGTGGACAAGACGAGGTACACCCGGGAGCCGCCGGCCGGGGCCTTGAACGACACGGTGTGCGTCGTCCGGGAGCCCAGGGGGACGGTGAGGGTGGTGCTGCCCGACGCGACCTCCGTCCCGGTGGGACTGTCGAGCCGGGCGCTCCAGCCGAGCCCTACCGCGGTGCCGGTGAAGTCGTCGTTGAACACCGTGATGTCGCGGCTGATCGTGCTGCCGGCGGAGTACCCGCCCACTGCTTGCGGGAGCGGGAAGGTGGCGTTCGCGTCCGACGCGCCGGAGGCCGACCAGTACGGCAGGTCGATCGCGGCGACCGGGTTGAACGCGGCCTGGACCCGCTGGACCACCGGGTTGCTCCACGGGTCGGGCAGGTTGTCCGCCCCGTAGACCGGGTTGCGGTCCTCCTCGGTGCGGAAGTCGGTGGTCCGCACCCCCGGGACGAAGCCGGCCCAGGCGGACAGCAGGGTGTACGGGCGCAGGTCGTCGGCGTCCTTGCCGCGCTTGGCGATGGTTGTCGTGCCGAACCACAGGAAGCCCTGTTTGGTGCTGCACGCCGGCCAGAGGTACTCGCCCTCGCCGTCGGGCTGGCCGGCCACCGGGCGCACGGCCTCGCCGTACTTGCTGTTGCCGTCGAGGTAGTGCGGGAAAATGGCGAAGTTCGGGTAGTTCATGTTCGGGTACCGGCTGGGCGCATCGCCGCCGGGCGAGGCGTCGATGCTGATCGGCCGGGTGCCGTCGTTGCCGTTCATCGCCGTGTAGAGGGCCTGCTCGAAACTCTCGGAGTCATCGGTGAAGTTCGGTTCGTTGATCTGGCTCCACCGGACGACCGCCGGGTGGTTGCGGTCGCGCAGGACGAGGTCGCGGGCGTGGTCCACGTTGTACTGGCGGCCGGCGGCCAAGTCCTGTGCCCAGCCGCGGATCGCGGTCTCGTCGATGATCATCAGGCCGAGCTCGTCGGCGACGTCCAGCATGTACGGGCTGGCCGGCTCCTGGTGGATCCGCACCACGTTGTAGTTGAGCCGCTGGTAGTTGCCGATCGCCTGTGGCCAGCCGCCGTTGGTGGCGGACGGCGGGAGGAAGCCGGGCAGCGTGTCGTAGGCGTCACCCTTGCCACCGTTGTTGATCCGGTCGTAGTCGGCGCCCTGCAGGCTGTCGCCGCGGTAGTTCACCCGCACGCCGTTGAGGTGGTAGTGCTCGCCGTTCTGGGTGCTTTCCCGGAAGCCGAACCGGTAGCGCGCGTCGCTGGTGCGGCCGTCGTCCGTCGCCGCGTGCACCGACAGGGTGTGCAGCTGGGCGCGGTACCCCGGCCGGTAGGGCACGTTGGGCCACCAGTACGAAGCGGAGCCGAGGTTCCACGCCACCGGGCCGATCGTCACCTTGGCGGTCGAGCGGGCGGCCACGGTGACCGTGCGGCTCGGCAGCGCCGGGTAGCCGAATGACGCGCCGGTGTCCGAAGCGAGCGAGCCGGTCAGGGTCACCGTCCGGCTGCCGGCCGAGGTGTTCGTGACGGACACGTCGTAAGTGAGAGTCCGATCGGCGACGGAAGTGCGGACGAACGTGTCGCTGACGTGCACGGCCGGGTACACCCGCAGGAACGCCGAGCGGAAAATGCCCTGGGGAACCGCCTCCGACCACTCGGCGGCCTGGGGGACGAGGTACTTGCCCGCCGGCGTCTTCAACGCGCCCCGGCCCTTGACGGCCACGCTGATCGTGTGGGTGGTGCCGGGGGCGGCGTGGGCACTGATGTCGAAGCCGGACGGCGTGAACGAGGTGGTCCGGGTGGCGACCACCCGCCCGTCCACCGACAGGGTCGCCTGGTGGTTGACGGCGCCGAACTCGATCCAGGTGGACTGCGGTTGCCCGGCGTCCGGCACGGTGACGGTGCGGGAGTACACCGCCTCGTTCACGTCGGTGAAGCCCTGCTTGTACCAGCCACCCCCGGGCACCGTGATCGAGGTCGTCGCCCGCCCGGCCGGCGTGAAGCTCCACCTCCCGGCCAGGTCGGCCGAGGCGATCGCCGCGTTGCCCGCGGTGACCCCGTCGAGGCCGGCGGTCACCGCGGGCCCCGCCGGGCCGGCACCCGGCGGAGCCGCCGAAGCCGGCGGGGCTCCGCTCGTCGCGCCGAGCACGACCGCGAGCAGGGACACGAGCGCCGAACGCGGCAACCGGGCCGGTGCACGGTTCTCCTTCGTCGAGAAAGACCTCATCTTTCCTCCAAGGCAGCTGCGCGGAGTCCCGGTCACCTGAGGTTGGGGACCTCGTCGCGGGTGACGACGTAGGGGCTGGTGAAGGTGGTCCTGAGGTAACCGGGGTCCTGACCGGTGATCCAGGTGCCGTTCCACGTGCAGAAGGTGACCCAGCGGGTGCCGGTGGACTGGAGCCGGGCCGGGTCGGGGATGGCGCCGTTCTCGTGCAGGGCGATCGGGATCGTGGCGCCGACGATGCTGCGGGTGGCGTTGAACAGCGACGTCAGCGGGCCGCGGTCGTTGACGTAGGTGTCGGCGCCACCGACGTCCACATAGGACTTCCCGGGGTAGAAGGCGGAATTCGGCTCGCCGTTGGACGGCCACAGCCACACCAGGTTGTGAATGCCCTTGACGTTGACGAAGTAGTTGAACTGGAACTTCCACAGCCGCTGGTACTGCGCGCCGCCCTCCTTGCTCCACCAGAACCAGGTGCCGCCCGCCTCGTGGTACGGCCGCCAGAGGACGGCGACGTTCTGGGATTGCAGGCGCCGCAGCTGGCCGGCCGCTTCGTCCAGCTCGGCGGTGTAGGAGGCGTATTCGCGGGTGCCGGGGGTGAGGGTGTTGGTGATCGACGCGGTCCCGCCGTAGTTGCAGCGGCTGGTGGCCGGCGCGCCGACGTGCCAGCCGATCATGGGGATACCGCCGGCGTTCCACCAGGCGGCCGCGCGGTCGACGGCGCCGGGGCGGTCGCACATGTCCAGCCCGCGGATCGCCGGGGTCTTTCCGGTGTGGCCGGCGATGAAGCCGAACTCGTTTTCGCTGCCGTTGGTTTCCTGCTGGCCCGAGATGATGTGGTTGCCGTACTGGCTGTAGAGGTAGCACAGCAGGCGCCGGGCCTGCGGCGTGGCGTTCGGGTCCACGGTTGCGACGTTGCAATCGGGCCCGTTGCCGCCACCCTGGAACGTCCACTTCTGGTTGCTCTGCCCGTTGCAGGTCCACAGCACCACGGCCGCTCCGTTCGCCGTGGCGGCTCCGGACACGTCCAGGCACAGCCCGGACGCCACGCCGGTGACCGAGCCGTCGCCGCCCAGCCGCCACTGCTGGTTCGGCCCGCCGGTGCAGTTGCCGATCACCGCCTTCGTGCCGGCCGCCGTCTGGTTGTCCTGTGGTTGCAGGCACATCGTCCCGTTGTAGACCCGCAGTTCCCCGGCCGGGGTGGTGATCCAGTTCTGGTTGGCGCCGCCGTGGCAGTCCCAGATCTCCAGCGCGGTTCCGGCGGCCTGGCTCGCTCCGGTCACGTCGAGGCACCGGCCGGAACCGGCGCCGACGAGCGGACCGCCGGTCGCCGCCGACGCGGCGGGGGCGCCGAGCAGGGCGGTGCCGGCCAGGGCGGCGGCCGACAGCGCGCCGAACCACCGGCTTCGCCGTTTCCGTGGGGCGGTGGGAACAGGAATCATCTTTTCCTCCAAGCACTGCGTTGTGCGGAGCGCTGCCTCGCGGGCCCGTGGGCGACCCCGTGCCACCAGTCGGGGCGGGTGGGATTTGCGACGTTACAATCGATCTTCAGCCAAGTGCCGGGCCTTGGACTGGTCGGTGTGACGACGGTACCGCCGGAAAACACCGCCCGGCAATACCCCGCGGTTGTTCGTTCGTCCCGGTCTCACGCACCCGCACCACCGCGGGCGGCCACGCGGTAGCTGCCCGAGGCGTTGACGGAGAGGTGCACGTAGGACCCGTCGCTGTGCGCGCTGGTGACTCCGGCACCGGCGGTGAACGTTCCGCGGTCCCAGACGGTCGTGCCGTTCACGGTGATCGCCGTGCCCGGGCCGGCGGCCGGGACGGCGATGGTGCCGCTGGTCCCGTCCGGAGCGGTGACCTCCATGTCGAACCCGCCGCCACCCGCGCGGCCCCACTTGACCGCCAGCGGCCCGCGCGGGGTGGGCACCTGGCCCACGGTCCAGCTCAGCGAGCCGGGTTGCGGCTGGACGATCCAGGTGGCGTAGCCGGCGCCGACCGGCCGGGCGCCGAGCACGTAGCCGGTCAGCGCCGAGGTGGGTGCGGACGACCAGCCGTGTGCCAGGCTCGTGCTGCCCTTCGGGATGGTGCCGTCGGGGTTGAGGTTCTCCCAGAGGGCGCCGGTGAAGTTCGGGCCGGGCCGGACCATCTGGCCCCAGACATCGGTCAGCAGCTGCGTGGCGCCGGCGGTGTCGCCGGTGGCCAGCCGGGCGCGCAGCTCGAAGCCGGAGACGAACGGGCTGACCAGCTTGGCGTAGCCGGTGTCGGCGGAGAAGGGCTGCGGGCCGTGGGGGCCCCACAGCGTGGACTTCAGCTTGGCCAGGATGCCGGGGACGGCACCGGGTGGCGCGACCCCGAACGTGACCGCGGCGGCGTTGGCGTCCTGGGCGACGGTGCCGCGTTTCTGGTCGCTGAGGTCGTAGACACCGGTGCGGGCGTTGAAGAGGTGGGTGTTGATCGCGGTGCGCAGGGCCCCCGCCCGGTTCGTGTACTGCGTCGCGAGATCGGGCCGGCCCGTCTCCCGCGCCAGGTAGGCGGCCTCGGTCAGGTTCAGGTGGTACAGCATGTTGTACATGCTCACCGCGCCGGTCTTGTTGCCGTCGTACCAGTCCCAGTCCAGGCCGTCGCTGGTGTCGGTGACCAGCAGGCCGAGCGAGTTGAGCCGCGAGGCGTTCCAGCCGAGCTGCCGCTGCACGATCGGGAACTGCTGCCGGGCGAAATCGAGGTCGCCGGTCGCGCGGTAGTAGTCGGCCAGGTCGGGAGCGAAGTAGAGGGAGTAGCTCGTCGAGTAGCACGCGGTCGTGCCGGGGATCGGCGGGCCGGTGTGCACCGGGGTCTGCGGTGCCAGGCACCCGGTGACGAAGCCGCTGCTGAGCTGGTGGCTGCCGAGCAGCCGGATGGATTGCTTGAGGTACTCGTTGCCGTTGCCGCCCAGGCTCACGTAGTTGGTCGGGCCCTCCAGGTAGATGTCCCCGATCCAGACGTTGCGATCCCGTTTGGCCCCGTCCAGGATCAGGGGTGACTGGTTGCCCGCCAGTCCCGCGGGCAGCATGCTGAGCTCGTTGGTGTAGGTCCCGGCGTACCAGATCTTGTTCAGCTCGTCGGAACTGGACATGAAGTACCCCTGGTACTTGTCCGCCGTCGCGCGGTAGGCGCTGAACCGGATGCCGACCGCGCTGAGCGTGAGCGAGCCGGGGGAGGTCAGCGTGATCTCCTGGAACCGCTCGCCGCCCTGGATCAAGCCGTGGTTGATCGTCCCGGCCCCCCGGACGGTGTAGCTGTTGGCCCTGGACTTGTCGCCCGCGTTGAACGCGCCGCCGCCGTCCCCCTTGGCGCTCATGAACTGCCTGCCCTCGCTGTAGGCGGCGCGCAGCACCGGGTTGCCGCTCGCCGCCGTCACCGCGAAGTACGGGAAGCCACCGACGTCCTTGCCGTAGTCCAAGAGGATTCTCGGTGCGGGCCCGCCGGGCACCATGGTCAGCTTGGCACTGCCGCTGCCACCCGAGGTCAACGCGGCCGCGTTGGTGACGTTGCCCGACGTGCTCACCACGGCGACCGGGGTCACGTTCGGCGTGGCCGGTGCCTGGACGTACCGCTGCCAGGCGGGGTTCGCCGGCCAGGGCGCGGGATCCGCGGCGGCGGCCCGGTCCACGCTCACCGTCGACGCGGTCAGCGTCACCACCGCAAGGGCGGCGATCCTCGGGGTCCGATGGCGACTCGATCGTCTGCTCATCCTCGGTCCTCTCCTGGTGAGCGTCTCGGACGGCGTGCGAGCCGGACCATAAGAAAGCGCTTACTTGGTCCGTGGAAAGGGAAACGCCGGTTCACGCCGGGAGTGTACGCACGCGACTGAGTGCGGTTCTGGTGACGATGGAACCGCAAGTCGGGGACAGCCGCAAGACTCGGTGCGCGAATATCTGTGAACGTGCCCAGCCGCGGAAATGTTCAGCGAAGTCAGCCGCGAATTGTCGAACGGTTCGAATGTGGCGCCGGGGAGTTCATGCCCGGCCCGGTGAGCTGTCCCGCAGGCAGACCGTCGTCGGCAGCCACACGACCTCGTTCCCGTCTCCGCCGGCCAGGACGAGTTCGATCGCGCGCCGGCCCATGGCCCGCATGGGGACCCGGACGGTGCTCAGGGCGGGGTCCACGTCGGTGGCGGCGTCGATGTCGTCGAAGCCGGCCACGGCGAGGTCGCGGCCGGGGACCAGGCCCGCGTCGCGCAGTGCCCGCATGGCGCCGATCGCCATGACGTCGTTGACCGCGAACACCAGCTCGACGCCGTCCAGGCCGCGGCCGAGCAGATCGGTCATGGCCGTGTGGCCGCCGTCCTCGGTGAAGCCGGTTTCGATCACGACCGCGTTCCCGTCCCGGGCGAGGCCGGCGAGGAACCCGTCCGACCGGTCCCTGGAGGTGCGCAGGTCGTCCGGGCCGCGCAGCACGGCGAAGCGCCGGTACCCGTGCGCGACCAGCGCGGCCGCGAGGTCCGCGGCGGCCTGGTGGTTGTCGATCGTGACGGTTCCGTACGGCAGGCCCGGCTGGCTCACCACGGCCACGCGCCCGCCCGCGGCCTCGTAGGCGCGCAGTTCTCCGGCCAGTGCGTCCTGGTCGTCGCCGATCCGGCTCCCGGCGAGGACGATGGCGTGCGGCCGGTGGCCACGCAGGGTCGAGACGATCTCCAGTTCCCGGTCGGGTGACCGGTCGGTGACCGCCATGGTCACGGTCAGGCCGGCGGCTTCGGCGCCCTCGATGGCCCCCGCGGCGATGGAGGAGAAGTAGGGGTCGGCGACGTCGTGCACGATCAGCGCCACCGTCTTCGTCGAGCCCCGGGCGGTGGCCTGCGCGGACAGGTTCGGCGCATAGCCGAGTTTCTCGGCCGCCTGCAGCACGAGAGCGAGCCTTTCCGCGCTGACGTTGCGGGTGCTGCCGTTGAGCGCCCGCGACGCGGTGGCCGGGGACACGCCCGCCTCCGCGGCGACGTCCCGCAGGGTGGGGGAGGAGCCGATGCGTTCCTCGGTCATGACGTGCCCGAACTCTTTCGCTCGCTTCGCGGGTTCTTGTGGATCCGCACGATAGATGGTGGAATACGTTTTCCGATGCAATGAACTCGACAGTGTGGCTCCACGATGGTGTGAGAGGTCCCCACATGCTCAGTATCTCCAGGCATGCCGCTCCCGGATTGCTCGCGGCGGCCCTGCTCGTCGCCCCGGCCCAGGTCGCGCTCGCTTCGCCCGCGGGTCCCGCCGCGGCGGGAGTGAGCTATTACGTCGACGCCACGCAGGGCAACGATGCCTCCTCGGGCTTGGACAGCGCGCACGCGTGGCGCAGCCTCGCGCGGGTCAACCAGGTGACCTTCCGGCCCGGTGACCAGATCCTGCTCCGGGCGGGTGGCCGGTGGAACGGGCAGCTGTGGCCGAAAGGCTCCGGCGCGTCGGGCGCGCCCATCACGGTCGACCGGTACGGCGACGGCGCGAACCCCCGGATCGACGGCGGCGGCGCGGTCGGCGACACCGTGCGCCTCTCCGACCAGGAGTTCTGGACGATCCGGCGCCTCGAGGTGACCAACCAGGCGCCGGCCACGAGCACACCCGGCGCGAACCTCAAGGACCTGCGGGGCATCCACGTCACCGGCACCGGTGGCCGGCAGCTCCACGGCTTCGTCATCGACGGCGTGCACGTCCACGACGTCACCGGCGAGGTGAACTGGATCGGTGGCGACACCGCGGACAACGCGCCCGGCATCCACTTCAAGATGGGCTGGGACCGGTCGAAGAAGACCGGCGGCATCGTCTTCGACTCCACGGTGGCGAACGTCGGCGCACCCCCGGCGACCCCGACGGTGCTCGACGGCGTCACCATCCAGAACTCGGTCATCGCCAACACCTCGTTCGCCGGCATCTCGGTCAAGCAGTACTCCGGGGACGCCCCCGGCGCCGTCGCCACCGGCTGGGGAAGCCGCGCGAGCGCGGGCGACACGAGGTTCACCCCGCACACCAACGTGGTGATCCGCGGCAACCACATCAGCCAGCCGGGCACCGCCTACGGGTGCAACGGCGTGTACCTCACCGGCGTCCGGCACGCGCTGGTCGAGCGGAACGTCGTCCACCGGGCCGGCACGTCGGGCATCGAGGCCTACTTCGCCGACGACGTGACCATCCAGTCCAACGAGGTCGCCGAGACCAAGCCGAAGGCCAACGGCGCGGACTCCAACGGCATCGACGCCGACAAGGGCACCACGAAGGTGGTCGTCCAGTACAACTGGTCCCACGGCAACGGCGACGGCATCCTGCTGTGCCAGTTCGTCTTCGGTGACGTCGTGCTGCGCTACAACGTGATCGCCGGCAACACCCGGTACCCCGTCTACCTGCACTCCGACAAGGCGGCGAAGGCCAAGGTGTACGGCAACACGATCTACAACGACCGCGGCAAGCACCTGGTCTACGGCTACGGGTCTTCCCTGGCCTCGTCGTACGACATCACGGGCAACATCCTGTACTCGAAGGTGGCCGGGGCATCGCTCACCACCAGCCCGACGATCCGGTACGACAGCAACCTCTACGGTGGCGCCTCCCTGCCGGTGCCCTCCGGTGACGCGCACGCCGTCCGCGCGGATCCGCAGTTCACCGGCTCGCCGGACTGGACGGCAGGCACACCGGAGTCCGGGCCGCGGCTCGCGGCGGCGTACGGTCTCCGGGTCCGTTCCGGATCACCCGCGGTCAACCGGGGCGTCGCGATCAGCGGCAACGGTGGCCGTGACTACGCGGGGACCCCGCTGTACACCGGGAAGCCGGACATCGGTGCGTTCGAAGTGGGGTAGTGATGCCGCATCCGGCACGGGACACCGTGACGCTGCACGACGTCGCGGCGGCCGCCGGGGTGTCGCTCGCGACGGCGTCCCGGGTGCTGGGGGCCAGTTCCCGGACCGTCGCGCCGGAGTTCCGGGAGCGCGTCCTGGCCGCGGCCGAGCGGCTGCGGTACACGGCGGACGCGTCCGCGCGGGCGATGCGGCGGGTGAGCGACTCGCTGGCACTGGTCGCCGACGACGTCACCACGCCGTCGATGGCGATCGTGGTGTCGGCGATGGAGCGGGCGGCCAGCACCGCCGGTGCCTTCGTGACCGTCTCGGCGACTCGCGGCGACCCCGAACGCCAGCTCGAGACCATCCGCCGCGTTCGTGCGCTGCGCCCGCGGGCGCTGGTGCTCACTTCCGGCCGGGTCGACGCCGGCGCGCTGTCCGGGCGGTTGCTCGCGGAGCTGCGCGCCTACGAGCACGACGGGGGGCGGGTGGTGATCGTCGGGGACACGGACCTGCCGTTCCACTCGGTCGGGTTCGCCAACCACGGGGCCGCCCGACGGCTCGGCGGGTACGTGGCCGAGTCGGGGCACCGCCGCGTCGCGATCATCGCGGGCGCCAGGGGGGAGGCCGCCCCGGCGGCCCGGACCGCCGGGTTCGTCGAAGGCCTTCGGGCGGGCGGCGTCGACGGGTCCGCGGTGCGGATCGTGCACTGCCCGGTGAGCCGGGAGGGCGGGTTCGAGGTGGCGCACCGGCTCGCCGCCGAAGGGCTGCGGGGGACCGACGCCGTGCTGGCGGTCAACGACCTGCTCGCCGTCGGCGCGCTCCGCGCTCTGCGCGAGGCCGGGGTCGCCGTGCCGGACGACGTGTCGCTGACCGGGTTCGACGACGTCGGGCTCGCGGTCAACGTCACGCCGAGGCTCACCACCGTGGCGCTGCCGCTCGCGTACGCCGGAGCCGAGGCGATCCGGCTCGCCCTCGGCGAACCCGGTGCGGTCACCCACGTGACCGTCGAAGGCAGGCTGGTCGTCCGGGACAGCACGCGCGAGCGTGCCGCGGCGGCTCGCTGACCCACTCTTGACGCGGTGTGTGCCGCGGACCACACTCCGGGAATGCGTTTTCCGAGTTTCAGGGGAGAGTCGGCGGCGTGAGCACCCTCGACGAACTCAGAGGACTGCGCCGGCGCGGCGCGCAGTCCTCCAAGCGCGACAACAAGGCCGCGTTCTGGTTCCTGCTGCCGTGGTTCGCCGGGCTGCTGTTCGTCACCGCCGGGCCGATCGCGGCGTCGCTCGGTCTCGGCTTCACCAAGTACAACCTCATCCAGCCGCCGAAGTTCATCGGGACGGCCAACTTCGCCCGGATCTTCACCGACGAGCGGCTGCACAACGCGCTGGGCGTGACCTTCACCTACGTCCTGGTGTCCGTGCCGCTGCAGCTGGCGTGCGCGCTCGGCGTCGCCATGCTCCTGGACCGGGGCATGCGCGGGCTGGCCTTCTACCGGTCGGCGTTCTACCTGCCGTCGCTGCTCGGCTCGAGCGTGGCGATCGCGGTGCTGTGGCGGCAGATCTTCGGGACCGAGGGGCTGGTGAACCGCCTGCTCGCCCTGGTGGGCATCAGCGGGCACGGCTGGATCTCCGACCCGGATTCCGCGCTGTCCACCCTCATCGTGCTCAACGTGTGGACGTTCGGCGCGCCGATGATCATCTTCCTGGCCGGGCTGCGGCAGATCCCCGCGGTCTACTACGAAGCCGCGGCCATCGACGGCGCCGGCAAGTGGACCCGGTTCCGGCGGATCACCCTGCCACTGCTGTCGCCGATCATCTTCTTCAACCTGGTGCTGCAGGTGATCCACGCGTTCCAGTCGTTCACCCAGGCGTTCGTGGTGTCCGGCGGCACCGGCGGCCCCGCGGACTCCACCATGCTCTACACGCTTTACCTGTACCAGCAGGGCTTCGCGCGCTTCGACATGGGTTACGCTTCCGCGCTCGCGTGGTCCCTGCTGCTGATCATCGCCGGGTTCACCGGGATCAACTTCTGGGCGTCGAGGTTCTGGGTGTTCTATGACGACTGAAACCGCCACCTTGCGGACCGTGGGCAAGCACGCCGGCCTGGTGCTGCTCGCCGTGGTCATGCTGTACCCGGTGCTGTGGATGGTCGTGAGCTCGCTGCGGCCGAACGACGAGATCTTCCGCAGCCCCGGCCTGGTGCTGGACCACCTGCGGGTCCAGAACTACGCCGACGGCTGGACCGCGCTGGCGTCGCCGTTCGGGCACTACCTGGTCAACTCGGCGATCGTGGTGCTCGGCTGCATCATCGGCAACCTGGTGTCGTGCTCCATGGCGGCCTACGCCTTCGCCCGGCTGGAATTCACCGGCAAGCGCTGGTGGTTCGCCATCATGCTCGGCACCATCATGCTGCCGATCCACGTGATCATCGTGCCGCAGTACATCCTGTTCTCGCAGCTGGGCTGGGTGAACACGGTCCTGCCGCTGATCGTCCCCAAGATGCTGGCCACGGACGCGTTCTTCGTCTTCCTGATGGTGCAGTTCATCCGCGGGCTGCCGCGGGAGCTGGACGAGGCGGCGCGCATCGACGGCTGTGGCCACCCCCGGATCTTCCTGCGGATCATCCTGCCGCTGATGAAGCCGGCGCTGGCCACCACGACGATCTTCACGTTCATCTGGACCTGGAACGACTTCTTCAGCCAGCTGATCTACCTGACCGATCCCGAGATGTACACCGTTCCCGTCGCCCTGCGCTCGTTCGTCGACGCCACTTCGACGACCTCCTGGGGCTCGCTGTTCGCGATGAGTGTCCTCTCCCTGCTCCCGATCTTCCTGGCGTTCCTCTTCGGACAGCGCTACCTCGTCCGGGGCATCGCCACGACCGGGGGCAAGTAGCCCCGGAAAGGAAACAAGACCATGCGCTCGAGACGTATCCGCCGCTTCGCGTGGGCGGTTCTGCTGACGCTGACCGCGTCCCTGCCGGTCGCCTGTTCGTCCGGCTCCGGCGGGGGCGGCGAGCTGTCCGCCGGGCCGGTGACGCTGCGCTTCACCTGGTGGGGTGCCGACGACCGGCACAAGCGGACCCAGCAGGTGATCGAGCTGTTCCAGAAGAAGCACCCGAACATCACCGTGCGCGGGGAGTTCAAGGACTGGAACAGCTACTGGGACAGCCTGGCCACCACCGTCGCGGCCAACGACGCGCCGGACGTCATCCAGATGGACGAGCTCTACCTCGCCTCCTACGCCCAGCGCGGCGCCCTGCTGGACCTGAACACCGAGAAGACGCACCTGAACACCGGCGACTTCGACGCCAAGGCGCTGGCCACCGGCGCGATCGACGGACAGCAGTACGGACTGCCGGTGGGCCTCGGCTCCTACGCGATGGTGGCCAACACCGACCTGCTGGCCAAGTACCAGATCCCGCTCCCCGACGACGCCACCTGGTCGTGGGACGACCTCAAGAAGGTCGGGGAGCAGGTGTCGAAGGCCGGTGGCGGCTCGGTGTGGGGCGTGCAGTCACCGGGCTTCAGCGACGCCGGCGGCCTGCAGATCTGGGCCGGTCAGGCCGGTGGGTCGCTGTTCGACGACAAGGGCAAGGTCGCCATCCCGCCCGAGGTCCTGACCCGCTACTTCACCTACCTGCGGGACCTGGCCCGCGGCGGCGCCGCGCCACCGCCCTCGGTCACCATCGAAAAGGCCGGCGGCACGCTCGCCCAGTCGGCCGTGGCCACCAACGCCACCGCGTTCGGTTTCTGCTGGAACACCCAGCTGACCACGCTGAGCGCGGCGAGCGGCCAGAACCTGAAGCTGCTCAAGCTGCCCGGGGACGCCCAGGCACACGCCGCGTACTACAAGCCGTCGATGTTCTGGTCGGTCTCGGCCCGCTCCAAGCACCCCGCGGAAGCCGCGCTGCTGCTGGACTTCCTGGCCAACGACCCGGACGCGGCGAAGATCATGCTGACCGACCGCGGCGTCCCGGCCAACACGAAGATCCGCACGGCCATCGACAGCAGCCTCAAGCCCACCGACAAGGCGGCGGCCGACTACCTGAACGAGATCAAGGTGAGTGACCCACCCCGGGTCACGCCCAACGGCGCGAGCACCGTCGAGACGATCCTCAAGCGGCACGCCGAGGACGTGTTGTTCGACCGGGCCGCCCCCGAGGCGGCCGCCAAGGCGTTCACCGCCGAGCTGCAGGCCGACGTCGACGCCGCCAGGTAGGGGACACCGGGGAAGCCGAACCGTGGAATCCGGCACCGGCTTATCGTTCAGTTGCAGGAGAAAATTTGTCACCGCATCCGTCGCCATTCGCAAAATTCGACGGAGAGCAGTCTTGCCACCGTCTCGGGGAGTGCGGTTCCATTCTTACCGGAACGGCCGGTAACGAGGGGAAAGCGCTTTCACGCCTGAATCACACTTCCTTCGGCCAGAAACGGACGATTGATGACGATGAGCAGGAAGCCGCGGGCAGCGACGCTGGCGGTCGCGGTCGTGGCCGCGGTCACCACGGTGGTGCACCCGGCCGCCGCCGCCACGGGTGACGGGTCGCCCTCCGATGCCAACATCCGGTACTCCGGGCGGTGGGACACCCGGTCGCCGGGCGCGTACGTGCCCGGGTGGACCGGTGCCCACGCGGTGGTCGGGTTCACCGGCACCACGGTGAAACTGCGGCAGCGCGGCAGCGTCGACCTGTACGCGGGCATCGACGGCGGCGGCTGGGTGTCCTACAAGGGGGTCAGCGGGACGGTGAACCTGACGCCGTCGCGGCTGCCTCCTGGCACGCACACGCTGCGGGTCGCCTACCGCCAGGACGCCGGTTCCTACCACGGTGACGAGGTGTTCCAGGGCGTGCTCCTGGATCCCGGGGCGCACACCGTGGTGCCGAAGGTGCCGTCCCGGATCGTCGAGTTCGTCGGTGACTCGATCACCGCGGGCTACCGGTCGTCGAAGGAGGCGCTGACCGCCTACCCCCAGGTGACCGCGGACCGGCTGGGTGCCGCGGCGACCCAGATCGCCCGTCCCAGCGTCTGCCTGTACCCGTCGTCCGACGGCTGCATCGGCATGCGGGACCGGTTCCTCAAGACCGGCCTCGACACCGGCACCCCGGACTGGGACTTCTCGCGGTACCAGGTGAGTGACGTGGTGCTCAACCTCGGCACCAACGACAAGGCGCACAACGTGTCCGGCGCCCAGTTCCAGAGCGCCTACGTCACGCTGCTGCAACGGATCCGCGCGAAGTACCCGAACGCCACCATCCACGCGATGGAGATCTTCAAGCGGTGGTACGTCCCCGAGACGAAGGCCGCGGTGGCGGCCCGGAACAACGCGGGCGACGGCAAGGTCCGGTACGTCTCCACCGAAGGCTGGATCGACCCGGCCACCGACACCGCGGACGGCACGCATCCGAACGACGCGGGGCACCGGAAGATCGCGGCCCGGCTCGCCGCGGTCCTCGGGTGACTTCCCCGTGAACGTGCCGACCCCAGGGGGGCACTTTCACGGGAAAGTGCCCCCTCGGCGTTTCTGGGTGAGCTGCCTGCTCGTGGTGCACGTCAAGGAAAGGATGCGTTCGCATGTTCGGTAAACTGAGATGGGCGGTGGCTCTGGCCGCCGTCGCGGTCGCGCTCGGGGCCGTCACGCCGGCCGGCGCCCGACCGGCTTTCGCCGCCGACAACCCGTACCAGCGGGGGCCGGAACCGACCACCGCGAGCGTCGCGGCCACCCGGGGGACCTTCGCGACCGCGGAGCAGACCGTGGGCGGCGGGAACGGCTTCGCCGCGGGAAAGATCTACTACCCCACGGACACCGGCCAGGGGACCTTCGGCGCGATCGCGATCGTTCCCGGCTACACCGCCACCTGGGCGGCCGAAGGCGCGTGGATGGGGCACTGGCTGGCCTCGTTCGGGTTCGTCGTCATCGGGATCGACACCCTCAGCCGCAACGACTTCGACACCGCCCGCGGCACCCAGCTGCTGGCGGCCCTGGACTACCTGACCCAGCGCAGTTCGGTGCGGGACCGGGTCGACACCAAGCGGCTGGCGGTGATGGGCCACTCGATGGGCGGGGGCGGCGCGATGTCCGCGGCGCTGCGCCGGCCTTCGCTGTGGGCGGCGGTCGGGCTGGCGCCGTTCAGCCCGTCGCAGAACCTGACCAACGACAAGGTCCCCACCCTGCTGCTGGCCGGGCAGTACGACGGGACGGTCACCCCGTCGAGCGTCCAGAACCTCTACAACGGCATTCCGGCCGGGGTGGAGAAGGGTTACCTCGAACTGGCCGGTGCCGGGCACGCCTTCCCGACGTCGTCGAACTCGGTGATGATGCGGCGGGTCATCCCCTGGCTGAAGATCTTCGTCGACCACGACACCCGCTACGGCAAGTTCCTGTGCCCGGCGCTGGCGGATTCGACCGGCGTTTCGGGCTATCGCAGCACCTGCCCGCTCGACGTCCCGGGCGGCGACCCCGGACCGGGCGACCAGGCGGTCAGCCTGGTGGGCACCGGCTCCGGCAAGTGCGTCGACGTGCCGAACGTGTCCCAGGCGAACGGCACCGCACTGGTCGTCTGGACCTGCAACGGCGGCACCAACCAGCGCTGGACCCCGACGCCGGCCGGTGAGCTGCGGGTCTACGACGGCGCGAAGTGCATGGACGCGGGGAGCGGGCAGCCGGGGGCGGCGGTGACGATCAACTCGTGCGGCGGCGGAAACAGTCAGAAGTGGACGGTGAACGCCAACGGCACGATCACCAACGCCCAGGCCGGTGCCTGTCTCGACGTGTCCGGCGGCGGCACCGCCGACAACACGCCGGTCATCGTGTGGAACTGCACCGGCGGCGCCAACCAGGTCTGGACCCGCCGGGCGTAAGGGGACCGGGAAAGGCGGCCGTCGACGTGGTGAACGAGTCTTTCACCACGTCGACGCGGGCGGCGCAGTGGAGGCGCGGACGACCAGCTCCGGGGTGAACCGGATCTCCTGGTGCTGGTGGCCGGGCCGGTCCTCGGCCAGGAGCAGTTCCGCGGCGGCGCGGCCGAGCTGGTACTTGGGCTGGCGGACGGTGGTCAGTGCGGGGGAGAGCTGCTCCGCGAACTGGACGTCGTCGTAGCCGATCACCGACATCCGCCCGGGCACCGGGATGCCGCGCCGGCGCAAGCCGCGCAGCTGTCCCAAGGCGACGACGTCGTTGAAGCAGATGACCGCGGTCGGGCGTGGCGATGCCGCCAGCACCTGGTCGACGACCGAGTCGGCCACCTCGACCGTGCACGGCTCGGGTACCGGGATCTCGACCAGCGTCGAGGAAACGTCCAAGCCGGCCTCCGTGATCGACCGGCGTATTCCCTCCGCGCGGTCTCGCAGCGACCGGACGCCTTCCTGGCCGCTCAGGAAGGCGATCCGCCGGTGCCCGAGCTGGAGGAGGTGGTCGGCGGCCACGCCGCCGCCGTGCACGTCGTCGACGGCGACCGCGCAGAGCCCGGCACCCTCCCGGGGGTGGTCGACCAGGACCACCGGGGTGCCGCGCTCGCTGAGCCGCACCAGCCGGTCCAGCCGCGAGCCCGCCGGGTTGACCAGGATGCCGCGCACGCCCAGTTCCTCCATCATGCGCAGGTAGTTGTTCTCCTGGGCGGCACGCGAGTCGGTGCTGCCGACGATGAGCAGGCAACCCGCCTCGGCGAGCCGGTCCTCGATGCCCCGGGAAACCTCGGCGAAGAACGGGTTGGCGGTGTCCAGCAACAGACAGCCGGCCATCGTGCTCGGTGCGCCGCGGAGCTGGCGGGCCGCGCCGTTGCGGACGTAGCCCACTTCGGACATGGCGTCCTCCACCCGGCGCCGGGTGCTCCTGGCCACGACCTCCGGGTTGTTCAGCACGTTGCTCACGGTGGAGGAGGACACGCCCGCGGCGGCGGCGACCTGCCGGATACTCGCCCGGCGGGCGCGCTGCGCGCTTGGCTCTTCCTGCCGCATCCGCACACCTTACTGGGTGATCAAGCCGCGAGAAGGCACGTCGGGACCGGGCCGCGCCGGTCTTGACTTTGTTTCTTCAGGAACCTAACAATGTCGAAGCTCATCGAGGAGACAAGGCGGTTCGGATGGCACACAGCAGATCGAGGACGGCGGCGGTCTTCGTCACGGCCCTGCTCACCTGCCTGGCGGCGCTGCTGATGCCCGCCACGGCGCAGGCCGCGTCGTTGCAGGAGGTCCGGGACTTCGGCGCCAACCCCAGCGGGATCAAGATGTTCGTGTACGTGCCGGACACGGTGGCGGCCCAGCCCGCCGTGGTGGTCGGCGTGCACTGGTGCCACGGCACCGCGCAGGACTTCTACGCCGGCACGCAGTACGCCTCGCTGGCCGACCGGTACGGGTTCATCGTGATCTACCCCTCGGCGGTCAGCTCCGACGGGTGCTGGGACGTGCACTCCCCGGCGGTGCTCACCCACAACGGCGGTGGCGACGCACAGGGCATCGTGTCGATGGTCAAGTACGTCCAGCAGCGCTACCACGGCGACCCGGCCCGCACGTTCGTCACCGGGCACTCCTCGGGCGGCATGATGACCAACGTCCTGCTGGGGTCCTACCCGGACGTGTTCCGGGCCGGCGCGTCGTTCGCGGGCGTGCCGTTCGGGTGCTTCGCCGGCCCGGCGTCCTGGCACACCGGCTGCGCCGAGGGCCGCGTCGACAAGACCGCGCAGCAGTGGGGCGATGCGGTGCGCAGCGCCTACCCCGGCTACAGCGGCCCCCGGCCGCGGGTGCAGTTGTGGCATGGCACCGAGGACGACGTGCTGCGCTTCGCCAACTTCGGTGAGGCGATCGAACAGTGGACCAACGTGCACGGCGTGAGCACGACGCCGACCTCGACCGAGTACAACACCCCGCGCAGCACCTGGACCCGCACCCGCCACGGCTCCCAGGTCGAGGCGATCCGGGAACAGGGCCAGCCGCACAACCTGCAGATCCTCGCCGACGAAGTGATCCGCTTCTTCGGCATCGGGCAGCCGTCCGGCACCTCGCTCGTCGGCGCGCAATCCGGCCGGTGCCTCGACGTCGCGTCGGCGAGCCACACCAACGGCGCCGCGGTGCAGCTGTGGGACTGCAACGGCGGCGCCAACCAGCAGTGGACGGCCACCGCGAGCGGTGAACTGCGGGTCTACGGCGACAAGTGCCTCGACGCCACCGGGCAGGGCACGAGCGCGGGCACCGCCATCCAGATCTGGGACTGCACCGGCCAGGCCAACCAGAAGTGGACCACGCTGTCCGACGGGTCCGTCAAGGGCACGCAGTCGGGCCGGTGCCTGGACGCGGCGAACCAGGGCACCGCGAACGGCACCCGGATCGCGCTCTGGACCTGCAACGGGCAGGCCAACCAGCGGTGGATCCGGCGTTGAGCGAAGCAATGCCGCCCACGCGCAGATCGCGCACACGAGGAGGTCTGGTGCCCGAGAGCCGTCTGCCCGCCGCCGAGGTGGTGCCGGCCTGGTTGCTCGCCGAGCCGGATCGGCTGCTGGAGTTCGCCCGTGCCGCCCGGCACCCGGGAGGCGGCTTCGCCTGGCTGGACGACCGAGGCCGGCCGGTTCACGACCGACCGGTGGAAACCTGGATCACGTGCCGGATGACGCACGTCTTCGCGCTGGCCGTGCTCGAGGGGCGAACCGGGCACGCCGAGCTCGCGGAGCACGGGATCGCCGCGCTGACCGGCCTGTTGCACGACGGCGAGCACGGCGGCTGGTTCGCGTCGGCCACGGTGGCCGGCCCGGCCGTCGACGAGAAACGCGCCTACGAGCACGCCTTCGTCGTCCTCGCCGCGGCGAGCGCGGCCGCCGCCGGGATCGACGGCGCCCGTGCCTTGCTCGACGAGGCGCTGGCCGTGTTCGACGAACGCTTCTGGGAGCCGGAGGCGGGCCTGGCGGCCGACGTCTGGGACCGGGAGTGGACCCGGCTCGAGCCCTACCGCGGCGCCAACGCCAACATGCACGCCGTCGAAGCCCTGCTCGCGGCCGGCGAAACCACCGGCGACGCGCGGCTGCTCGATCGAGCCGCTCGCGTCGTCGAACGATTCGCCGGCCAGGTCGCCCGCAAGCACGGCTGGCGGCTGCCCGAGCACTTCACGGCGGACTGGACCGAGGTACTGGAGTACCACCGAGACCAGCCGGCCCATCCGTTCCGGCCGTACGGGGTCACCATCGGGCACCTCTTCGAATGGGCCCGGCTGGCGGTCCACGTGCGGACCGCGCTGGGGCCCGGCGCGCCCGGCTGGCTGCTCGAGAGCGCTGGTGCCCTGTTCGACGCCGCGGTCCGGGACGGCTGGTCGGTCGACGGTGCGGAAGGCTTCGTCTACACCACGGACTTCGCGGGGACGCCGGTGGTGCGCAGCCGCCTGCACTGGGTCGTGGCCGAGGCGATGGCCGCGGCGTGGGTGCTGCACCAGGCGACCGGGGACGCGCGGTACCGCTCGTGGTTCCGGCGGTGGTGCGACCACGCGGAGAAGTACTTCGTGGACCGGGAAGGCGGGTCGTGGCACCACGAACTCGACCACGGCAACGCCCCGGCGGCCACCGTGTGGGCGGGCAAACCCGACGTCTACCACGCCTACCAGGCCGCGTTGATCACCGTGCTGCCCGGCTGCGCGTCGTTCGCCGGTGGCCTGCTGCTCGCCCGCGGTTGAACGGGGTCAGGAGGCGGGCAGCAGCGGGGGTTCGGACGGCTGGAGGTTCTCCGGCAGCCGCAGGCCGCTGTGCAGCGGCACGAGCTCGGACTGCAGCACCATCGCGGCGGCGCCGATGGCCGGCGCCGTGGCCGCCGCCCGGGACAGCCGCATTCCGACCCGGTGGTTGGCCCGGGCGAAGAACGTGCCGTCCAGTTCCCGTTCGACCGCCGGCAGGTAGCTCGGCCCGGCGATGGCGAAGCTGGGGCCGGTCAGGACCACGGCTTCGAGGTCGGTGATGTTCGCCAGGTTCCGCACGGCGACGGCGACGTAGCGGGCCGAGCGCTCCAGCAGGGCGACCGCGCCCTCGTCGCCGCGTCGGGCGGCCCGGCTGACCGCGGTGAAGTCCGGGATCACCGAATGACCCGGCGAGTGGTCCCGCCGGGACAGCCCGGCCGCGCGGGCGAGCCGCCGGTCGGCGCGGGCCGCGGCCACGACCGCGGCCGGTCCGGCGAGGACCTCGAGACAGCCGCGCGCGCCGCACCAGCATTCGGGCCCGTCCAGGTCGAGGCAGATGTGGCCCACTTCGCCGGTGTTGCCGCTCGCGCCCCGGTAGCCGATCCCGTTGACGATCAGCCCGGCACCGATGCCGCTGCCCATGTACAGCGCGGCGAAGGTGGCCGGCAGGTCGACGCCGCCGGACCAGTGCTCGCCGAGCGCCGCGGCGGTCGCGTCGTTGTCGAGCACGACCGGCAGGCCGGTGGCGCGGCGCATCTCCCCGCCCAGCGGGAAGCCCGCCCACCGCCGCATGGCGGGCGGGGTGATCGCCATGCCTTCGCCGGCGCTGAGCGGCCCGGGGAAGACCAGGCCGAACCCCAGCAGCCGCTCGCGGTCGACGGCGGCGCTGGCGACGAGCGCGGTGGCTTCTTCGGTCATCCGCTTCACCACCGCTTCCGGCGCGGCGTTCCCCGCGCCGGGCCGGGAGATGCGCGCGACCACCGCTCCCGCGAGGTCGGTGACCACGTACGTGATGTCGGCGTGGTCGAGGTGGATGCCCACGGCGTACCGGGCCGACGGATTCAGCTGCAGCAGGACCCGGCGCTTGCCGCCGGTGGATTCGGCCCGGCCGGATTCCCGGACCAGGTCGTCGTCGATGAGGCCGCGGACGACGGTGGAGATCGTGGCCCCGGTCAGGCCGGTGGCGTTGACCAGGCTGACCCGGCTGATCGTGCCGGCGGCCCGGATGACGTCGAGAACCGCGGCCCGGCTGCTGGTGTGCGGGGTCGTCCTGGTGGGGCCACTCATCCGATCTCCGAACTCCTGCCGACTTACTTAGCTCGATACGCGAAGGGTAGCAAGGCGCGGGCCGCCGGCTGGGCGTAGACGAGCCCTCCCCGCCGCCGAATGCCGCCCAGACCTTGACTTCATTTCTTCGTTGACTTAACAATGCCTCCAGTCTCATGCCTGCCGTGATGGCGGAAGGTCAACGCAGCCCAGCCAGGAGGACTGATGTCGGTTCACTCATCGCGTCGCAGGGTGTGCGGTGCCGCGCTCGCCGCGGTCGCGGCCACCACGCTCGTCACCGGATGCGGGTCGTCGGACAGCGGCTCCGCGGCGGACAGCACGCTGGTCTCCTACACCGGTCAGTCGGGCGACTACCAGATCAACTTCAACCCCTTCTCCTCCAGCACGATGGAGGGCTCGGGGACGATCTTCGAGCCGCTGTTCTTCCACAACATCACCCAGGACGCGAAACCGGTCCCGCTGCTGGGCACCGACTTCGCCTGGAACGCCGACGGCACCGAGCTCTCGGTCACCCTGCGGCCGGACGTGAAGTTCTCCGACGGCACCCCGTTCACGGCGCAGGACGTCGTGTTCACGCTGGACATGGTCGCGAAGAACAAGACCATCAACACCACCGGCTACGACGGCAAGGCCGTCGCCACCGACGACACCCACGTCAAGATCACCTTTTCGAAGCCCGCGTTCATGCAGGGCCCGCAGGTCCTCGGCAAGACCTTCATCGTTCCCCGGCACCTGTGGTCGAAGATCCCCGACCCGGCCAACGACGTGATTGCGCAGCCGGTCGGCACCGGCCCGTTCGCCCTCGAGGAGTTCAAGCCGCAGGCGTTCACGTTGAAGGCCAACCCCGGCTACTGGGGTGGCGAGCCCGCGGTGAAGCGGATCCGCTACCTCGCGCTGGCCGGCAACCAGTCCGGCGTGGACGCGCTGGCGAGCAAGCAGATCGACTTCCAGACCGGGCCGGTCCCCGACATCAAGGACGTCGCCAAGAACTACCCGGGCTACCAGGCGATCACGGTCCCGATGAACCAGATGAACCTCACCGCCTGCTCGAACGCCGCCCTCGGCTGCACCGGCCCGCAGACCGACCCGGCCGTCCGCAAGGCGATCTACTACGCGATCAACCGCACCCAGCTCAACGCGCTGGCCTTCGAGGACACCGCCTCCGACATCTCGCCCGGGTTCACCCTGCTCGGCCGCGACGCCAAGTACGTCTCGCCGAAGCTGCAGGAGCGGGTCGCCCCGAAGTCACCCGACCTGGCCCGCGCGGCCGGGCTCCTGCAGGGCGCGGGCTACGTGAAGGGCCCGGACGGCCTCTTCGCCAAGGACGGCAAGCCGCTGGAGCTGACGGTCCAGGTGCCCTCGGGCTGGACCGACTACATCACCGCGATCAACACCATGGCCCAGCAGCTGCAGCCGGCCGGGATCAAGCTGCTGGCCCAGCAGGTGTCCTACAACGAATGGGCCGACGCCCGCGTCCGCGGCCGCTTCCAGCTGCTGATCGACGCGATGAACCAGGGCCCGTCGGCGGACCCGTTCTACGACTACAACTACTACTTCGCGACCGAGACGACCGCCAAGGTCGGCGAGTCGGCCTACCCTAACTACAGCCGCTACTCCAACGCGGAAGTCGACGCGGCGCTCAACGCCGTGAAGGGCATCGACTCGACCGACGCGGCGAAGCGGCAGCCCTACTTCGACGTCGTCCAGACCCGGGCCGAGCAGGACATGCCCTACATCCCGATCCTGACCGGCGGCACGACCAGCGTGTACCACTCGGCCAAGTTCACCGGCTGGCCGGCCAAGGACAACCTGTACGCCTTCCCGGCGGTGTGGAGCCGGCCGGACCAGGCCCAGATCTACAAGACGCTCAAGCCCGCGAACCGATGACCTACTACCTCCGGAAACTGGCGTTCTACCTGGTCGCCCTGTGGGCGGCGCTGACGCTCAACTTCCTGATCCCGCGCCTGCTCCCCGGCAACCCGGTGGACGTCCTGCTCGCGAAGCTGGCCCAGCGCGGTGCGACGCCCGATCCATCGGTCCGCCGCGCCTACGAGCTGCTGCTCGGCACCCGCGGCGACGAGTCGCTGTGGGCCCAGTACGGCTCCTACCTGGGCCGGCTGGCGCACGGCGACCTCGGCGTGTCGGTCAGCGTCTTCCCCGCGAAGGTGTCCGACGTGATCGCCCAGGCGCTGCCCTGGACGGTCGTCCTGGTCGGCATCGCGACGCTGCTGTCGTTCGTGCTCGGGGTCGGGCTCGGCATGTTCGTCGGCTGGAAGCGCGGCACGTGGCTCGACGCCCTCGTGCCGGGGACCACCGTCCTGGCCGCGGTCCCGTACTTCTGGCTGGCGTTGCTGCTGGCGGCGCTGCTCGCCGGCGCCCTCGGCTGGTTCCCGCTGCTCGGCGGGTACGACGTGGCCCTCGACCCCGGGTGGGACGCCGATTTCCTCGCGTCGGCCGTCTACCACGGCACGTTGCCCGCCCTCACCATCGTCGTCTCTTCGGTCGGCGGGTGGCTGCTGGGCATGCGCAACATGATGGTGTCCACCGGCTCGGAGGACTACGTGCTCACCGCGCAGGCCAAGGGCCTGCGTGACGGGCGCGTGATGCTGCGCTACGCCGCCCGGAACGCGGTCCTGCCGTCGGTCGCCGGCTTCGCGATTTCGCTCGGCTTCGTGGTGTCCGGGTCGATCGTCACCGAGCAGGTGTTCTCCTACCCCGGCATCGGCTCGAAGCTGCTGCAGGCGGTGCAGAACAACGACTACGCGCTGATGCAGGGCATCTTCCTCATCATCACCGTGGCCGTGCTCGGCGCCAACCTCGTGATCGACCTGCTGTACGGGCTGATCGACGCGCGCACCCGCGCCCGGGCCTGAGAAGGAGCACCCGTGACGAATCTCGGTCCCGAAACCACCACCGGCGCGCCGATCCTGACGCCCGTCCGCCGCGGCCGCATCAGCGGCCTGCGCGCGGTCCTGCCGGCCTGGTCGCCCCGCCTGGGCGTCGGGCTCGGCCTGGTCACCGTCATCGCCCTGTTCGGCATCCTCGGCCCGCTGTTCGCCGGTGACCCCGACGCCATCCGCGACGCCGGCCTCGCCCCGCCGGGCAACGGCCACCTGCTCGGTCTCACCCAGACCGGGCAGGACGTCTTCGCGCAGCTGGCGTACGCCACCCGTGGTTCCCTCCAGATCGGCCTGATCGTCGGGGTGCTGGCGACGGTGCTCTCCGCGTTCTTCGGGGTCATCGGCGCCTACGCGGGCGGCGCCGTCGACGAAGTGTTTTCGTTGTTCTCCAACATCATGCTGGTCATCCCGGGGCTGCCGCTGGTGATCGTCATCGCCGGGTTCGTGCCGCCCGAGTCGCGCGGCGCGTGGACGGTCGCGCTCGTGCTGGCCATCACCGGGTGGGCGGCGTCGGCCCGCGTCCTGCGCGCCCAGACGCTGTCGCTGCGCAATCGCGACTACGTCGCCGCGGCGCGTGTCGCGGGGGAGAAGCGGTGGCGGATCATCACCGTCGAAATCCTGCCCAACCTGCTGCCGCTGCTGGCGTCGCAGTTCGTGTTCGCGGTGATCGCGGCGATCCTGTCCGAGGCCGGGCTGTCGTTCCTCGGGCTCGGGGCGTCGAACTCCTCGACGCTGGGGACGATGCTCTACTTCGCGCAGAACGGGTTCGCCCTCCAGCGGGCGGCCTGGTGGTGGTTCGTCCCGCCCGGGCTGGTCATCGCGTTGTTCGGCTGCGGGCTTGCGCTGATCAACTTCAGCATCGACGAGATCATCAACCCGAAGCTGCGGGTGGCGGGCCGGCGGCGCCGGGCCGAACGGCCGGAAGCGCGGGAGCCGGCCGAGGCCGGGGACGACGTCGTGCTGAGCGTCGACCACCTCGACGTCGTCTACCGCACCGCGACCCCGGTCCACGCGGTCAAGGACGTGTCCCTCACGCTCCGGCGCGGCGAGATCCTCGGCCTGGCCGGGGAGTCCGGGTGCGGGAAGACGACCCTGGCCTACGCGATCAACCGGCTGCACCGGCCGCCCGCGGAGGTCACCGCGGGCACCGTCGTCCTGCACGACCGCGACGGCCCGGCCATCGACGTGCTGGCCCTGGAACGCGAAGAGCTGCGCGCGTTCCGCTGGGACCGCCTCTCGATGGTCTTCCAAGGGGCGATGAACGCGCTGAACCCGGTGACCACCGTGGGGTCGCAGCTGGCCGACGTCCTGCTCACCCACCGCCCGGAAATGCCGAAGGCGCAGCGAAAAGCGAAGTGTGCGGAGGTCCTCCGGCTGGTCGGCGTCGACCCCGGCAGGCTGGGCTCCTACCCGCACGAACTGTCCGGCGGGATGCGGCAGCGCGTGATGATCGCGATGGCCCTGCTGCTCGACCCGCAGGTGATGATCATGGACGAGCCCACGACCGCGCTGGACGTCGTGGTGCAGCGCGGCATCCTGAAGGAGATCCTGCGGCTGCGGGACGAGTTCGGCTTCGCCGTCCTCCTGATCACCCACGACCTGCCGCTGCTGCTGGAGATCGCCGACCGGATCGCGGTGATGAAGGACGGCGAAGTCGTCGAATACGCGGCGGCCGAGCAGCTGTACCGCGCGCCGTCGCACCCCTACACGCGGACGCTGCTCGAGTCGTTCCCGAGCCTGACCGGGGAGCGCGGGGCGTTCCTGCGCGACCAGGCCCTCGCCGAAGGAGGTGTCCGGTGACCGAACTGGCGGTCCGCGACCTGGTGAAGGACTTCCGGGTCCGCGACGGGGTGCGCCGGTCCCGGCTGCGCGCGGTCGACCTCGTGTCGTTCACCCTGACGCCCGGCCGGACGACGGCGCTGGTGGGCGAGTCCGGGTCGGGGAAGTCGACGATCGCCCGGATGGTCGCGCGCCTCGAGCCGCCGACGTCCGGCCGGATCGTGGCCAGCGTCGACGGCACCGAGGTTTCCCGCCGGGCGTACCGCGACCACGTGCAGATGGTCTTCCAGGACCCGTTCGCGTCGTTGAACCCCTTCCACACCGTCGAGCACCACCTGGCGCGCCCGTTGCTGCTGCACGGGCGCACCCGGGGCCGCGAGGACACCTGGCGGCAGGTCCGGCACCTGCTGGAGCGGGTCAACCTGGGCCCCGCCGACGAAATCGCGCGGCGACGGCCGCACGAACTGTCCGGCGGGCAGCGCCAGCGCGTGGCGATCGCCCGGGCGCTCGCACCCGGGGCGAAGGTGGTGATCGCGGACGAGCCGGTGTCGATGCTCGACGTCTCCGTCCGCCTCGGGGTGCTCAACCTCCTGGGGCGGCTGCAGCGCGAGGACGACCTGGCGGTGCTGTACATCACGCACGACCTGGCCACGGCCCGCCACTTCGCCGACGACATCGCGGTGCTCTACCGCGGCCGGATCGTCGAACACGGCCCGGCCTCGGAGGTGATCCTGCGGCCGAAGCACCCGTACACGCAGCTGCTCGCGGCGTCGGCCCCCGATCCCGACAAGCGCGGGGCGGTGGTGCCGGAGCAGGCCGATCCGGTCGGCGGCGGTCCCGGTCCCGGCGTGCACAGCGGCTGCACGTTCCGTGACCGCTGCCGGCTCGCGATGGACATCTGCACCACGACACCGTCGGCGGAGAAGGTGGGCGACGCGCACTTCGCGCGGTGCTGGTTCTACGGATCGCGGGCATGACTCTGCGGTGGGCACCGGGCTCGGTCGTCCTGGTGTTCGACGTCGGCCCGGAGCGGCCCGTGGTCCTGCGCTCGCTGCGTCCCGCGGGTACCGGAACTCCGCGGGCTGCCGCGGGGGCACCGTTGGCCGAGGTGAAGGCGCTGGGCCACGGCCGGTTCCCCGGAAGTCACCGCTACGCGGACACGGCCGTCGGCGCCCGGCTCCGCTACCGCGCGCACCGACGGCTGGACTCGGCACTGCGGATCGAGCAGTTCGACGCTGTGACCGGCCTCGTCGTCACCAGCGTGTTCGAGGCGACGCCCGGCGTCGCCGCGGTGCGGACCTGGACCGAACTGGCGGTCGAAGGCGGCGGCGAGGTGGTCGTCGAGGCGGTCACCTCGGCGGTCACCGGCGCGTTCCTGGGGGACACCGGGCTGGGGGTGACCGGGTTCGACGTCCTGCTCGCCGATTCCGACTGGGCCGCGGAGTCCCGATGGCGGCGCATCCCGCTCCGGGAGGCCGGCCTGGCCGCGATGGACCCGGTCGTCCACCACCACCCGCCGCGCGGCCGCCTGGCGGTGACCTCGCGCAGCACCTGGTCGACCGGCGAACGGCTGCCGACCGGGCTGGTCGTCGCGCACGACGACTCGTGGGCACTGGCCTGGCAGATCGAGCACAACGGGACGTGGCACTGGGAAATCGGCGAGACGGCCGCCGGGGCGTACGTCGCCTTGCTCGGACCCACCGACGCGGAGCACCAGTGGCACGCCAGGGTCACCGCGGACGAACCGTTCGTCTCGGTCCCGGTCTCCCTCGCCGTCGGCCACCCGCTTCCCCGGCGGGCTCGGCGAGGTGTTCGAGCGCATCCGGGCGCACGGGATGGTGCCCGGTCTGTGGCTGGAGCCGGAGGTCGTCGGCGTTCGCTCCCCGGTGGCGGACCGCCTGCCCGGCGGCGCTTTCCTGCAGCGGCTGGGCCGGCGCGTCGTCGAGCACGGCCGGTACCACCTCGACCTGCGCCACCCGGCCGCCCGGGCCCACCTGGACGAGGTCGTCGACCGCCTGATCGCGGAGTTCGGCGTGGGCTGCTTCAAGCTGGACTACAACATCATGCCCGGACCCGGAACCGACCTCGGCGGGCTCGCACCGGGTGCCGGGCTGCTGGAGCACAACCGGGCGCACCTGGCCTGGCTGGACGACGTGCTCCGGCGGCATCCGCGGCTGCTGCTGGAGAACTGCGCCTCCGGGGCGATGCGGATGGACTACGCGATGCTGTCACGGATGCACCTGCAGTCCACGTCCGACCAGCAGAACCCCCTGCTGTACCCACCGATCGCCGCCGCCGCGCCGGCTTCGGTGCTGCCCGAGCAGGCCGGCAACTGGGCGTGCGCACAGCCGGAAATGTCCTTCGAGGACGCCGTCCACACGCTGGCCACCGGCCTGCTCGGCCGGCTCTACCTGACCGGACGGCTCGACCTGATGGACTCCGCGCAGCTGGACCTCGTCCGCGAGGCGGTCGAGGTCCACAAGCGGGTGCGCGCCGACGTCGGGAACGGGCGGCCGTTCTGGCCCTTCGGGCTGCCCGGCGCGCGGTCCGGATGGCCGGCGATGGGGTTGCGGGCTCCGGCGCGCACGCTGCTGACGGTGTGGCGGCAGCCCGGCGCGAGCGGGGAGCTCGCGGTGCCGGTACCGCACCTGCGGGGTGTCGCGGCGAAGCCGGAGATCCTCTTCCCCGCCCACCCGGAGCCGTGGCCGCTGACGTGGGACGCCGCGGAGGGGGTGCTGCACGTGTCCCCGCCGGCGGTGGCTCCGCTTGCCCGTGTCATCGGCCTGACCCCCTGATCGGGGGAGTGTTGTCTGAACCATACCTCGGTTGACTTACTTAAGTTACTTGAGTAACAATCGCCACCCAGGGTGCGGCTCCTCGGCGAGCCGCCGGCCGCGTGAGGAGCGCCCGAAGTGAACCGTCAGGAACTGCACGAGGGCTGGCGTGTCGAGGCCGTGGCCGGTCCGGTTCCGGACCCGGTCCGGGGTCGCGCGCTCCTCGCCACCGTGCCCGGCTCCGCCCACCTGGACCTGCTGGCCGCCGGCCTGATCGACGATCCGTACCTCGACACCGCCGAGGCCGACGTGGCGTGGATGCACCGCGCCGGGTGGCGCTACACCCTCGAGTTCGCCTCCTCGGCGCCGTCCGCGGCGGAACGCGCGGATCTCGTCTTCGACGGCCTCGACACCGTGGCGACCGTGACCCTCAACGGCCGCCGGCTCGGGCGGGCCGCCAACATGCACCGCACGCACCGCTTCGACGTCCGCGAGGCACTGCGGGACGGGACGAACACCCTGCTCGTCGAGATCGCGAGCGCGCTGACCCACGCCGAGTCGGTCGAGGCGGACCTGGGCTGGCGCGACCACGCCTACCCGCACCCGTTCAACATGATCCGCAAGATGGCCTGCTCGTTCGGCTGGGACTGGGGACCCGACCTGCAGACCGCGGGGATCTGGAAGCCGGTCCGGCTCGAGCGGTGGACCGCCGCCCGGCTCGCGACCGTGCGGCCGCTGGTGACGGTCGACGAGGACGGGACCGGTCGCGTCACGGTCCACGCGGACGTCGAGCACGCCACTCCCGGGACCGGCGAACGGCTCGAGCTGGTCGCCTCGATCCCGGCCGCGAACCGGGCTTCCCGCGCCACCGTCGAGCCGGGCGAAACCCGGGGCACGGTGACCCTCACGGTGCCGGACGCCCGGCTGTGGTGGCCCGCCGGTTACGGCGAACAGCCGCTCTACGACCTCGAAGTCGACCTCGTCGGGGCCGGGACGGCGCTCGACGCCTACCGGCGCCGCATCGGGTTCCGCACCATCACCGTCGACACCGAACCGGACGAGATCGGCACGCCGTTCACGTTCGTGGTCAACGGCACGCCGGTGTTCGCCAAGGGGGCCAACTGGATCCCCGACGACCACTTCCTCACCCGGATCACCCGCGACCGGCTCGCCCGCCGGGTCGACCAGGCCCTCGGGGCGAACCTCAACCTGCTGCGCATCTGGGGTGGCGGGATCTACGAGACCGAAGACTTCTACGACGTCTGCGACGAACGCGGGGTCCTGGTGTGGCAGGACTTCCCGTTCGCCTGCGCCTCGTACCCCGAGGAGGAGCCACTGTGGACGGAGGTCGAGGCCGAGGCGCGGGAGAACGTCGCCCGGCTGACGCCGCACGCCTCCCTCGCCCTGTGGAACGGCAACAACGAGAACCTCTGGGGGTTCGCCGACTGGGGCTGGCCCGAACAGCTCGACGGCCGCACGTGGGGCCTGAAGTACTACACCGAGCTGCTGCCCGCCATCGTCGCCGAGCTCGACCCGACCCGTCACTACGCACCGGGGAGCCCGTACAGCCCGGGCGGGATCCACCCCAACGACCCCGACCACGGCACCCGGCACGAGTGGGACGTGTGGAACCGGATCGACTACACGCACTACCGCGACCACGTCCCGCGGTTCTGCTCGGAGTTCGGCTTCCAGGGGCCGCCCACGTGGGCCACGCTGGCCCGGTGGATCCACGACGACCCGCTCACGCCGACGTCGGCGGCGTTCCTGCGGCACCAGAAGGCCGAGGACGGCAACGGCAAGCTCGACCGCGGTCTCGCGGCCCACCTGCCGCGGCCGGAGGCGTTCCCCGACTGGCACTGGGCGACCCAGCTCAACCAGGCCCGCGCGGTCGCCTTCGGGATCGAGCACTTCCGGTCGTGGTGGCCGCGCACCGCCGGAGCGCTCGTCTGGCAGCTCAACGACTGCTGGCCGGTCACGTCGTGGGCCGCGATCGACTCGGACGAACGGCTCAAGCCGCTGTGGTACGCCCTCAAGCACGCTTTTGCCCCCCGGTTGCTGACCGTTCAGCCGCGCGACGGCGAAGACGTCGTCATCGCGGTCAACGACACCGCCACGCCGTGGTCGGGTGAGCTCGAGCTGGAAACGCGGACGGTCGCCGGCCAGGTCACCGGGCGACGTACACTGCGGTTCACCGTGCCGGCCCGCTCCACCGCCGAGCTGGCACCGGCCGGATCCGGGGAGGAGGTGCTCGTGGCGACGACCGAAGAGACCCGGCTCGTGCACGTCTTCGGTGAAGACCTCGAGCACGACTACGTGCCCGGTCCGCTGTCCGCCGAGGCCGCTCCGGTGCCCGGCGGCTACCGCGTCGACGTCACCGCTTCCGCACTGGCCCGCGACGTCGCCCTCCTGGCCGACCGGGTGGCACCCGACGCCGTGGTCGACGACATGCTGGTGACCTTGCTGCCCGGCGAAACGCGGTCGTTCGTGGTCCGCACCGCGAACACCGTCGATCCGGCCGCCTTCGCCGACCCGCTGGTGCTGCGGTCGGCGAACGCACTCGGCTCCCCGGTGATGAGGTCCTAGATGAGCACGCACCACCCCTCCGGCGCCATCGGCCTGGTGCTGGCCCGCCCGCCCCGGCTGCTCGGCACCGAGCCGTTCTTCATGGAGTTCATCGCGGGCATCGAGCAGCACCTCGCCGACTGGGACCTGTCGCTGCTGCTGCACGTGGTGTCCACACAGGACGCCGAGCTGGCGGCGTACCGGCGGTGGGCCGCCCAGCGGATGGTCGAGGCGACCGTCGTGGTCAACCTCGTCCACGACGACCCGCGGCCGGCCCTGCTGCGATCTTTGGGCATGCCGGCGGTCCTGGTCGGCGAGCCCGAAGACGATCACGGCTTCCCGGCCGTGCGCACCGACAACACCGGACCGGTCCGGGCCGCCCTGCAGGTGCTCCTCGACCTCGGGCACCGGCGCATCGCGCGGGTGACCGGACCCGCGCAGCTGCTGCACACCCGGGCCCGCACCGACGCGCTCGTCGCCGGCTGCCGCGAGGTGGGCATCGAGCCGATCGTCGCCGAGGGCGACTACTCCGAGGAGTCCGGCGCGAAACGCACCACCGAGCTGCTTTCCGGCGGTGCGCCGCCGACCGCCATCCTCTACGACAACGACGTGATGGCACTGGCGGGACTCGGCGCGGCCAAGGAGCTCGGGGTCGGCGTTCCGGACCAGCTCGGCATCATCGCCTGGGACGACTCGACCCTGTGCCGCCTGGCCACGCCCTCGCTGACCACGATGAGCGTCGACGTGCACCAGTACGGCGTCTCGGTGGCCGAATCGGTACTGGAACTGGTCGACGGCGGTCCGGTCACCGAACGCTGGTCGCCCGCGGCGAAGTGCGTGCTGCGGGCCAGCACCGCTCCGGTCGCCTGAGCTGTCCGCTCCGTTTCCGGCAGCCCGCAGTTTTCTTCGCTGCCGCCTTTTCGCCGCCGTCGGCCCGGTCGGCAACTTCCTTGTTTGTGCTGCGCAATTCTTCGACTGAACGCAGCTGAACATCTTTAATTTCGTGCGCGAACTTATCCGCGCAGGGTTTCCGGTGCCGGGCGTGGTTGTTAGAATTCGACTGGAAGCGCTCTCAGTCGCTGTTATCCTTACCAGTCGTGCCCGCTTCGAGCCGGGCCGGCCTTCATCGTGATCAAAGGAGATGCGATGTCGTTCCCTCGAAGTTCGCCACCGGCAGGAAGCGGGTTCGGCCGCTGGGGGAGGAGAGCCACCCGGGTCCTGGCGGCGTCGGCGCTCGTCGTCCCGCTCCTCGTCGACGGCGGAACTGCTTCGGCGGCCCAGACCGGCGCGCTCGTCAGCGCGGCTTCCGCCCGCTGCCTCGACGTGATCGGCAACGTGCAGACCGCCGGCACCGGGATCCAGATCTGGGACTGCAACGGCCAGGCCAACCAGCAGTGGACCGTCACGGACGCGGGTGAGCTGCGCGTGTTCGGCGGTTCGATGTGCCTCGACGCCTACGGCAGCCAGACCGCGGCCGGCACGAAGCTGCAGATCCGGTCCTGCACCGGTGCGGCGAACCAGAAGTTCACCCTGCGCTCCGACGGCAGCATTTACGGCGCCCAGTCGGGGTTGTGCGCCGACGTGACGGCCGCGGCGACCGCGAACGGCACGACGGTCCAGCTCTGGGGCTGCCACGGCCAGGCCAACCAGCGGTGGAGCGTCGGCGGCGGCTCGAACCAGCCCGGCACCTGCTCGGCCAATCCCGTCAACCCGCGCGCGACGGCACAGGCGAAGAAGCTGCTCTGCTACTTCTACAGCCAATACGGCAACCACATCATCTCCGGGCAGGAGGAGTCCACCTGGGTGGCCGGCTCCGAGTACGAGATGAACTACATCCGCGACCGGACGGGCAAGTACCCGGCGATCCGCGGCATGGACATCGAGCAGGACGGCGTCGGCGCCCGCGGCGTGTCGTGGTGGAACGCCGGTGGTATCCCGATGGTCGGCTACCACATGGGTGCGCCGACGAAGCCGGACACCTACGAGGGCAGCCAGATGGCCGTGTCGATCAACGCCGTGCTCACGCCGGGAACGGCCGAGTACGCCTCGTTCGTCCAGCGGCTGGACAAGGCCGCCGCCCAGCTGCAGATCATGGAGAACGCCGCGGTTCCGGTGCTGTGGCGCCCGTTCCACGAAGCCGGCGGCACCTGGTTCTGGTGGAGCAAGGAAGGCGGCGCCCAGTACAAGCGGCTGTGGCAGTTCGCGTACAACCACCTGACCGGCACCAAGGGGCTCGACAACCTGGTCTGGCTGCTGCCGTTCAACGGCCAGCCGAGCTCGTCGTTCTACCCGGGCAAGTCCGTTGTCGACATCGCCGGTTCCGACACCTACGCCGGTGACCACGGACCGCAGACCGGCCTGTTCAACGCCACCAGGAACATCGTCGGCGGCACGATCCCGATCGCCCTGCACGAGAACGGCCCGATCCCCGACCCGGACCAGTTGCAGTCGTCGAACACGCGGTGGGTCATGTTCAACACCTGGCACACCGAGTGGCTGACCAATACCTCGCGCAACCCGATCAGCCAGCTGCAGAAGACGTACAACAGCTCGTACGTGGTCACCAGGGACGAAGTGCCCAATCTGAGGTGAGCCGGTCCGCCCCGGGCGGAATGTTCCGTCCGGGGCGGCTGCCGTGGCCGCACCGGAATGCTCCGTGGCGGAGCCTTGCCGAATTCGGAAAACCTTTCCGGGTGTGCAGATGATTTCTTTTCGAGCCGGTTCTACCCGGAGGTGCGATGAAGCGTCCGACCGTCAGGGAAATCGCCGCGCGTGCCGGCGTGTCACAGGGAGCCGTCTCCTACGCGCTCAACGGCCGTCGTGGTGTCTCGGAAGCGACGCGCCACCGGGTCGTGGAGATCGCCCGGCAGCTCGGCTGGACGCCGGGCGGTGGCACCCACCGCCACGTCCGCCGGTCGGCAGCGCTGGGGATGGTGGTCAACCGGCCGGCGGCCGCGCTCACCGGCGAGCCGTTCTTCAGCGAGCTCATGGCCGGGATCCGGCGGGAGCTGGCCACCGGGTCGGCGTCGCTGCTGATGCAGGCCGCCCCGAGCCGCTCCGCCGAACTCGGGATCTACCGGCGCTGGCACCGCGAGCAGACCGTGGGCGGCGTCCTCCTGTCCGACCTGCGGATCGGCGACACCCGGCCGGACGAACTCGCCGCGATCGGCTTGCCCGCCGTCGCGCTCGGCGGTCCGCTGGGCCGGTCCGACCTGCCTTCAGTGTGGATGAACGACCGGCAGGCGATGCGCGGGGTGCTCGAATACCTGGCCGGCCTCGGACACCGGTCGGTCGTTCGCGTGGCCGGTCCCGAGCCGCTCTGGCAGACACGAACCCGTACGGAGGCGTTCGTGGCCGCGGCGGACCGCCTGGGCCTGGCGAACGCGCGCACGGTGCACGCCGACTACACCGAGGAGGTCGGCGCGGACACGGCTCGTCGCGTCCTGACGGCGAAGCGCCCGCCGACCGCCCTGGTGTTCGACAACGACGTCATGGCGGTGGGCGGCCTGATGGCCGCGCAGGGGCTGGGCCTGGCGGTTCCCGCGGACGTGTCCATCATCGCGTGGGACGACTCGGTGCTCTGCCGGCTCGTCCGCCCGGCGTTGTCCGCGGTCCAGCGGCCGATCGCCGAGTTCGGTGCGCTGGCGGTGTCGGTGCTGCGGCGGAAGGTCGACGGCGGGTCCGTGGCCGACACGTGCACCTCGACGCCGGTGTTCGCGGTCCGGGGCAGCACCGGGCGGGTGCCGCGGAGGTGATCTCACGGCCGGTTTGCCGCCTGGCGACGGATCGCTGGGCCACTGTGGACGGTGCGGCGGAAGATCGACGCCTCCGCCGGCTCGGCGTGGTCGCCGCCCGGTCCGTTCGTGGCGGCCTCGGCAACGGGTGCCGAGGCCGACGACCTTTTCGCCCGCCACCCACAAGTAGCCCCCAACCGCCCCAATGTGGCCTTGGTTGCGTTCAACGCACCGAAGGCCACATTGGGTGCGTTCAACGCACCGAAGGCCACCTTGGGTGCGTTGGACGCACCGAAGGCCGCCTTGGGTGCGTTGAGCGCACCCAAGGCCACATTGGGGCGCTGGCGGCCCGGCAACAGCGCGCCGGAACCCGAGCGGGAGCAGGGCTGGGACCGGGCCGGTGGCGGCCCTGCTCCGAACGCGCAGCCCGGCGAGCCGGTGATCGAGTCGCCGAGGGCCATGATGCGCGTGGGGGTGGCGGCGGACGCGGTCGTGGGGACGATCAGGACGGCGATCAGCGCGGTGAGCACGAGCGCGCAGTAGCCGGCAAATCTGTGCACGGTACCTCCCGAGGGCGATCGACCGGCCACTGTGGACGGTCGATGTGGAAGCGCTCTCAGGCGAGGAAGACGTTAGCGGCGAGGGAGTGTGCTGTAAAGCCTCAGCGGGCGCCGGTGAGCGCGGCGCGGATGGCGAGCGCGGCGCCGGACCGCGCCCATTCGCCGAAGTCGAAGGCCTGCACGTCGAGGTGCAGCTGCGCGGGGTCCGGTTCGTAGGACTTCGCGATGCCTTCCCGCACCCGGTCGGCGGCCACTTCGTACAGTGGCAGGCCGTCGCCGGTCAGCAGGACCTTCTGCGGGTCGACGAGGTTCGCGACCGTGCCGATGACGGTGCCGAGGGCGAAGCCGGCGTCGCCGAACACCCGGCGGGCCGCGGGGTCGCCCGCCTGGGCCCGCGCGACGGCGCCGGCGTAGTCGGCGGTGCCGAGTGCCCGCACGATCGACTCGTTCAACAGGTAGCTGGCGGCGCAGCCGCGGTGCCCGAGGTCGCACACCGGTCCGGACTGGTCGACGACGACGTGAGCCGCTCGCCCGGCGGTGCCGTGGGCGCCCTCGACGAGTTCGCCGTTGAGCACCAGGCCGCACCCGATGCCGACGCCGATCGTGACGACGACCAGTGACCGCAGCCCGGCGCCGGCCCCGAACCAGTGCTCGGCGGCGGTCAGTGCCTGGACGTCGTTGTCCACGGCGGTGGGCAGGCCGGTCGCCTCGGCGACGAGGTCGGCGAGCGGGACCCCGGACCAGCGCAGGTACGCGGACCCGTGCACCACCCCCGAGCGCACCGTGCCGGCCAGCGTCACGCCCGCGGCGGTCAGGTCCGGGAACCCGATCCGCAGCGCCGAGGCGGTTTCGGCGATCTGGCGGACGACCTCGGCGACCTCCGCCGAGCGCAGCGGGGTGTCGAGGGAGGCCACCACCTCGGCGTTGAGGTCGGTGACCGCGGCGTAGAGGTGGTCGCCGGTGAGCTTCACACCGAAGAAGTGCCGGGCGGCGCCCTTGACCTGCAGCAGCTCCGAAGGCCGCCCGGTCGACGAACGCAGCTCGGTCCCGCCTTCGGTCAGCAGGCCGTCGTCGAAGAGCTGCCGCGTGATCCGGCTGAGCGTCGGCCGCGACACCTGCAGGCGGGCGGCGATCTCGGCGCGCGAGGTGGGGCCGTGGACGAGGACCTCGAGGAGCACCTGACGAGCGGCCTCGGGCAGCTGCGGCCAGGGCGCCGCCGCCCGTGCCCGGCCTGCGCGGGTTCCGGATGTCACCGGGGGAGCGTACCGCGCAGGGTGGCTGGGGTTTTGCCTGTTCCGGAACTAAGTACGCGTTCCTAGGGGTCCTACGCGCGAAACCGTCGAACTTCGGTGACCGGACCACTACTTCTTGACACTCGTTAGTGTTGTGATGAAACTAACCCCGTGCTGACGACGACGTTCACCGCAGCCGACGACGAGCCGGCGAACCCCGGTGTGGTGTACCTCGCCGCCGCCGGTACCAGCCTCGTGCTCGACGCGACCGGCGACCGCCTGCCCCGCGTCGTGCACTGGGGCACCGATCTCGGCCGGCCCACCGAAGCCGAACTGAGGGACCTGGTGCGCGCGGCCCGGCCGCCGGTCGTCTCCAACAGCGTCGACGACCCGCTGCCGGTCGGCGTGCTGGCCGAACCCGCCACCGGCTGGTTCGGCACACCCGGCATCGCCGGCAGCCGTGCCGGCCGTGCGTTCTCCCCGCTGTTCACCAAAACCGCCGTGGACCTGACGGCGGACGGCACCCTGATCACGACAGCGCGGGACGCGGCCGCCGGACTGGCGCTCGAACTGCGGGTGGCGCTCTCGCCGTCGGGCGTGGTGCGGCTGGGCGCGACGGTGACGAACACCGGCGACGACGACTACGGCCTCGACGCGCTGACCCTCAACCTGCCGGTCCCGACGACCGCCGGGGAACTGCTCGACTTCACCGGGCGGCACCTGCGCGAGCGCGCCCCGCAACGGCACCCGTTCACGTTGGGCTCCTACGTGCGCAGCGGACGCCGCGGCCGGACCGGCCTCGACGCGACCCTGCTGCTGCTCGCCGGTGAGCCCGGCTTCGGCTTCCGGCGGGGCGAGGTCTGGGGCGTGCACACCGCCTGGAGCGGGAACCACACGACCTACGCCGAGCGCGACGCCGCGGGCACCGCGATCCTGGCCGGCGGTGAGCTCCTCCTCCCCGGCGAGATCGTCCTTTCGCCGGGCGAGTCCTACGCCTGCCCGACGCTGCTGGGTTCCCACGGCGACGGCATGGACGAGCTGTCCGGGCGGTTCCACGCCGACCTGCGCAGCCGGCCCGGGCACCCCGGTTCGCCACGCCCCGTCGCCCTGAACACCTGGGAAGCGGTCTACTTCGACCACGATCCGGCGAAGCTGCGCGAGCTCGCCGAGCTCGCCGCGCGGGTCGGCGCGGAACGGTTCACCCTCGACGACGGCTGGTTCCGCGGCCGCCGAAGCGACAACGCGGGACTGGGTGACTGGTTCGTCGACGACCGGGTGTGGCCGGACGGCCTGCGCCCGATCGCCGACCACGTCCGCTCGCTCGGCATGCAGTTCGGGCTCTGGGTCGAGCCGGAAATGGTCAACCCGGACTCCGACCTCGCCCGGGCGCACCCGGAGTGGATCCTCCGGCCGGAAGCGCGGCTCCCACCCGAGGCGCGGCACCAGCAGGTGCTGGACATCGCCCGGCCGGACGCCTACGCCTACCTGCTGGAACGCCTGGACGCGCTGGTCACCGAGTACGGCGTCGGCTACCTCAAGTGGGACCACAACCGCGATCTCGTCGACGCCGGGCACACCGCGAGCGGCACGGCCGGCGTGCACGACCAGACCCGCGCCCTCTACCGGCTGCTGGACGAACTCCGCGCCAAGCACCCGGGCCTGGAGATCGAGTCCTGTTCGTCCGGTGGTGGCCGCGCCGACCTCGAGATCCTCGCCCGCACCGAACGGATCTGGGCCAGCGACTGCCTGGACGCGCTCGAGCGCCAGCACATCCAGCGCTGGACCGGCTTGCTGCTGCCGCCGGAGATGCTGGGCTCGCACGTCGGCGCGCCGACGGCACACACGACCGGCCGCACGCACACGCTCGACTTCCGCGCCGGCACCGCGTTCTTCGGGCACTTCGGCATGGAGTGGGACCTGACATCGGCGAGCGAGACCGAACTCGCCGAACTCACGGCCTGGATCGCGCTGCACAAGCGGTTCCGGCCGCTGCTGCACAGCGGCACCGTCGTCCGCGCCGACCACCCCGACCCGGCGCACTGGCTCCACGGCGTCGTCGCGCAGGATCGCGCCGAAGCGCTCTTCGCGTTCGTCGCCCTGCAAACCGGCGCCTGGGCCCCGCCCGGCCGCATCCGGCTGCCCGGGCTGGCCGCCGGAACCCGGTACACCGTGCGGTTCCTCTCGGCCGTCGAGCGGACGCGGCGGCACGGGCTGCCCGCGTTCCCGGACTGGGCGGACCGGCCGTCGACGTTGTCCGGCGCCACGCTGGCCGCGGCGGGGGTGCAGGCACCCGCACTGCCACCGGAACAGCTGCAGCTGATCCACGTCATCGCCGAGCGCTGAGGAGGCGGCGGTGAAGTTCCTGCCCGCCAGGGAAACGCGCGCCGCCTGGCTGTTCGTCGCACCCGCCGCGGCCGGGCTGCTCGCCTTCACCCTCGTCCCCGCGGTACGCGGGCTCTTCTCCAGTTTCACCGACTTCAGCGTCTTCCGGCCCGGGAAGTTCGTCGGAGCCGACAACTACCGGCAGCTCGCCGGTGACCCGGTCTTCTGGAACGCCCTGTGGGTCACCCTCGAGTACGTCGTGATCAACATCGGCGTGCAGACCGTCCTCGCGCTGGGGATCGCGGTGCTCCTGCACCGGCTGACGCGCTCGATGGTGATCCGCGGCCTGATCCTCACGCCGTACCTGGTGGCGAACGTGGTCGTCGCGCTTGTCTGGTTCTGGATCCTGGACTACCAGCTCGGGATCGGGAACCAGGTCCTGGACTGGCTCGGCCTGCCGAGGCTGGCGTTCTTCGGCGACCAGGCGCTGGCCATCCCCACGATCGCGCTGGTCAACGTCTGGCGGCACCTGGGCTACACCGCCCTGCTCATCTTCGCCGGGCTGCAGATGATCCCCAAGACCGTCTACGAGGCCGCGGCGATCGACGGGGCGACCGAGGCGAAGATGTTCTGGCGGGTCACGCTCCCGCTGCTGCGCCCGGTGCTGGCCCTGGTCCTCGTCGTCAGCGTGGTCGGCTCGTTCCAGACGTTCGACACCGTCGCCGTCACCACCCAGGGCGGTCCGGTCAACGCGACCCGCGTCCTCTACTACTACATCTACGAACTCGCCTTCGGCCGGTTCAAGTTCGGCTACGCCTCCGCGGTGTCGGTGGTGCTGTTCGTGGTGCTCGCCGCGGTGAGCCTCCTGCAACTGCGGCTGACCCGGGCCGGCCACTCGGACCTGGCGTGAGGAGCGAGCCATGACCACGGTGCTGCCCCGGACCTCCGTCCCGCCGCCCGAGGCGGCCACCCCGGTGCGCCGGTCGCGCGGGATCGGCCGGGCGATCGCGTGGATCGTCCTCGGCCTGGTCCTGCTGGTGACGTTGTTCCCCTTCTACTGGATGCTGCGGACGTCGTTCTCCAGCAACGGCGCTCTGGCGGCCGGCAGCGGAAACCCGTTCCCGGCGGGCTTCAGCCTCGGCGGCTGGAAACGCGTCCTCGGCCTGGCCACGCCGGCCGAGGCCCTGGCCGGCGGCGGCTCGGGTGCCTCGTTGCACTTCTGGCTCTACCTCCGCAATTCCGTGATCGTCGCGACCTCCACCACGGTGTGCCAGACGTTCTTCAGCGCCATGGCGGCCTACGCGTTCGCCCGGTTGCGGTGGCCGGGCCGCGACGCCGTGTTCTTCCTCTTCCTCTCCGCCATGATGGTGCCGCCGATCTTCACCATCCTGCCGAACTTCGTCCTCATGCGGGACCTCGGCCTGCTCAACACCTTCCTCGGCATCGTCCTGCCCACGCTGCTGATGGCGCCGTTCGCGGTGTTCTTCCTGCGCCAGTTCTTCCTCGCCATCCCGCGGGAGCTCGAAGAGGCCGCGATCCTCGACGGGGCGGGCCGTCCCCGCATCTTCTTCCGGCTCATCCTGCCGATGAGCTCCGCCCCACTGTCCACATTGGCCATTCTGACCTACATCACCTCGTGGAACGACTACTTCTGGCCGTTGCTGGTCGGCAAGGCCGACGACGTGCGGGTGCTCACGGTCGCCCTCGGCGTGTTCCGGTCCCAGACACCACAGGGAAATCCGGACTGGCCCGGCCTCATGGCGGCGACCCTGGTCTCCGCCCTGCCCGTCCTCGTGCTCTTCGCCCTGCTCGGCAGGCGCGTCATCAACTCGATCGGCTCGACCGGGCTGAAGTAGCCCGGGGGAAAGGAACCCCGATGAAGTGGCAACGAAGCCGGTTCACCGCCGCCGCGGCGGCCGGTGCCCTGGTCCTGGCCGGCTGTTCGGGCACGGCGGGCAGCTCCGGAGACGTCACCTTGAACTACTGGCTGTGGGACTCGGCCCAGCAGCCCGGGTACCAGAAGTGCGCGGACGCCTTCACCGGCGCGAACCCGGGCATCGGGGTCAAGCTCACCCAGTACGGGTGGGACGACTACTGGACCACGCTGACCGCCGGTCTGGTGTCCGGTGAAGGCCCGGACGTGTTCGTCTCGCACCTGAACCACTACCCGGAGCTGGCCGGCCAGAACCAGATCATGCCGATCGACGATGTCGTCGAGTCGAAGCAGGCGGACCTGTCGAGCTACCGCAAGGGCCTGGCCGATCTGTGGGTCGGCCAGGACGGCAAGCGCTACGGCCTGCCGAAGGACTACGACACCGTCGCGGTCTTCGCGAACCAGAAGATGCTCGACGACGCCGGGATCACGGCCCAGCAGCTGAACTCGATGGCCTGGAACCCCCGGGACGGCGGCACGTTCGAGAAGACGATCGCGCACCTGACGATCGACCGCAAGGGCGTCCGCGGCGACCAGCCCGGCTTCGACAAGGCGAACGTCGCGGTGTACGGCCTGGGGCTGAACGGTTCGGGCGGGGGATTCGGGCAGACGGAATGGAGCCAGTACGCCTTCGGCACCGGCTGGACCCACGCCGACCGGAACCCGTGGGGCGCCCGGTGGAACTACGGCGACCCGAAGTTCATCGAGACGATCGGGTGGTTCCAGTCGCTGGCGAAGAAGGGGTACCTGCCGACGCTCCAGGTGGCCGGCGGCGGCAAGGTGGGGCGCCAGCCCGACAACTACGGCGCGGGCAAGTACGCGATGGTCACCGAGGGAAGCTGGAACACGAAGACCTATTTCCGGCTGCAGGGCGTGAAGACGACGATCGCCCCGGTGCCGTCCGGCCCGGACGGCCGGCGCGCGTCGATGTTCAACGGGCTCGCCGACAACATCGCCGCCGGCACCCGGCACGCCGGCGAAGCCAAGAAGCTGGTGGCGTTCCTCGGGTCCAAGGCCTGCCAGGACCTGACGGCCGCCGAGGGGATCGCCTTCCCCGCGGTGGAGTCCTCGGCGCGGATCTCGAAGGACGCGTTCGCCGGGCAGGGCATCGACACGGCGGCGTTCCAGGTGCCGATCGACGAGAACAGCACGCACCTGGCGCCGGTGGCCCAGCACTGGACCGAACTGCAGGCGGTGATGAACCCGGCGATGGACGCGATCATGAGCCTCACCGCCGAACCGGACTCGCTCAAGGTCGCCAACCAGCAGGTCAACGCCCTCTTCACGCGGTAGCCCGCAGAGTCCGCGATGTGAGAAGGCCGTTCCCGGCTGCCGGGGCGGCTAAGCTGCCGAGCGTGACGACGCTCGTCCGCGGCGACGACGCCGACCGCAAGCTGGATCCCGAGGCCCGGTGATGTCCGCCGTCCTGGTCGTGCTCGGCGGCCTGCCGGGCACCGGCAAGTCCACGGTGGCCCGGCCGCTGGCTCGCGCACTGGGCGCGGCCTACCTGCGGATCGACACGATCGAGCAGGCTCTCGTGGACTCGGGCGAGCTCCCCGCAGCACCGCGGGCCGCGGGGTATGTCGCCGGTTACGCACTGGCCCGCGACCAGCTCGCCAACGGCGTCACCGTCGTCGCCGAGTGCGTCAATCCGCTGAAGATCACCAGGGACGCGTGGCGCGCGGCCGGGCCCCGCGTCCTCGAAGTCGAGCTCGTCTGCTCCGACCCGGCCGAGCACCGCGCCCGCGTGGAGGGGCGGACGGCCGACATCCCCGGCCTCGAGCTGCCGACGTGGCGGGACGTCGTCGAGCGGGAGTACGAGCCGTGGGACCGCGATCACCTGGTCGTCGACACCGCCACCACGACCGCGGCCGGGTGTGCCGAGCTGATCCTCCGGCACGTCACGGGGTTTTGACGGCGTGCGCCGCATCGGCGACCGTGCGCAGGGTGGCGACCGGGTCGTCGCCGAGGGGAAAGACGCCGATGTGGTCGGCACCGGCGTCGCGGTGGGCCAGCAGCTTCGTCGCGACGGTGGCCGGGTCGCCGTGGGCGACGAGCGCGTCGATGAGACGGTCGCTTCCCGCGTTGGCGAGGTCGTCGTCGGTGTAGCCGAGCCGCCGGAGGTTGTTCGCGTAGTTGGTGACCGCCAGCGCCGTCCCGGGTGGGGCGGACCGGGCGATCGCGCGGGCCCGTCCGGCGTCCGGCTCGACGAGGGCGAAGTGCCCCGGCAGCAGCAGTTTGCCCGTACCGAGGACCGAGCGCGCCTGCCGGGTGTGCTCGGGGGTGACCATGCCGGGAATGGTGCCGGCGGTGCGGTCGCGGGCCAGGCGCAGCATCCTCGGCCCGAGCGCGGCGAGCACGGTCCGGCCGGGCGGGACGCCCGCGGCGGCGAGCTTGTCCAAATAGGACACCAGAGTGTCGTGCGGCGAAGCGTATTCGGCGTGGACTTCGCGGTGCCCGACGCCGACGCCGAGCAGGAACCGGCCGGGGTGCCGGGCGTCGATCCGGTGGTAGGAGGCGGCGACGGTGTCCGGGTCGGCGGTCCAGACGTTCACCACGCTGGTGCCGACGGTCAGCCGGGTGGTCGCGTCGAGCAACTTCTCCGCGAGCGTGAGGCCGGCGGCCGGCGAGGCGTCCAGCCAGAGCGTGCCGTAGCCGGCTCGCTCGACTTCCGCCGCGGCTGCCGGGTTCACTTCGTGCTCGCGCAGATGGGCGCCGAGCAGGCCGAGATCGAGGGTCATGCCCCGACTTCAGCACGGCACCCCGCCGCGAACGAGGGCCAGGTCGCCCGCGCAGCGATAACCTGAGGGCATCGTCGCAGGGAGGACCGGTGGAACTACGGGCGTTGCGGTACTTCGTCACGGTCGCCGACGAACTGCACTTCGGCCGGGCCGCCGAGCGGCTGCACATCGCCCAGCCCGCGGTCAGCAGGCAGATCGCGCGGCTGGAGCGTGAGCTGGGGGTCCGGCTGTTCGACCGCTCACCGCGGCGGGTCCGGCTCACCGCGGCCGGACACCGGGTGCTCGACGCGGCGCGCGAGGCTCTCGCGGCCGCCGACCGGGTGCGGGTCGCGGCGAGCCCACGGGCGGGCGTGCTGCGCATCGGCATCGGCACGGGCCAGTTCACCGCGCGGCTGGAACGCGGGATCGACGCGTTGCGCGAGCAGGCCGCGGCGTTCGACGTCGTGCTCGTCGACCTGCCGCTGCCCGCACGCCTGAACGCGCTGCGGCAGGGGGAACTCGACCTGGCACTGGCGCGGGGTGTGCGGGCGGCGCCGGGGCTGCGGGTGCTGCCGACGTGGACGGAGTCCCTGTTCGCGGTCGTCTCCGCGCGCCACGCCGCCGCCGGTCGCGCGGCGGTCGGCGTGGCCGAACTGGCCGGTGGTCCCTTCCGGACCTCCCAGGACCACGACCCGTCCGTGGTCACCGCGCTGCGGGAGGCCGGAGCCGCGGTGCGGCCGGGGCACCGCGCGGGCACGGCCGGGGACACGATCGTCGAGGTCGGCTCCGATCCGGGCAGCTGGACGGTGCTGCCGGAAGATCAGGTCGCCGACCTTCGCTCCACGCGGGTGCGGGCCATCCCGCTCGAACCCCGCACGACGATCACCGGCAGCGTCGTCGTCCCGGACGACCTGCCGTCCCCTTGCGTTGCAGCCCACCGGGCGGCCTTCGGGTGACCGTGGCCGGTGAGCCGGTGAGCCGGTGAACTGGGGGGGCGACGCGGTCGGCGAGCAGGGCCCGGTCCTCGTCGCTCCACGCGTGCGTGGCGGCTTCTTCCGGGGTGCCGGCCGGAGTGCGGCCGCGGTTCTCCTGTTCACCGTCGGCTCAGACCAGGGTCACCGGTGCCGATTCCTCGAAGCGGTAGCCGACGCCGCGGACCGTGGTGATCGGGTCCAGGTGCGGCTCGAGCTCGGCCCGGAGCATGCGGACGTGGACGTCGACCGTCCGGTCGCCGCCGTGCTGCCGACTTGACGGCACGCTCGACGACCGCCGGCCGATCTCGGTGCTTCGCCGCTCGATGGTTCATCATGATTCGGATTTCCGATCGTGCCGCTCGGCCGGAACCCGGAAATTGTCGAATTGTCGAACTGTTTGTCGAATTCGACGAATGCTTGACACTTCGGGAAAGTACGCAATAGCGTGGCGCTGCTTTTGGCTGAGGGCATATCCCGACGGGTTCGAGCGGAAGGACGCACACATGCGCCGGTTCCGGAGCATCGCCGCCGTACTGCTGATCGCTTGCGGGCTGGTGGTGCCCGCGGGATCCGCGAGTGCCCGCCCGGGTTATGCCGGTTATCTGTTCGCCTACTTCACCGGCGAGGGTACGCCCGACGGTGAGCAGGTCTACTTCGCGCTCAGCCAGGGCAACGACCCGCTGCGGTGGCGGGAACCCCGTGGCGGCCCGGCGTTGATTTCGACCGTCGGGACCAAGGGGGTCCGGGATCCGTTCGTGATCCGGTCGCCGCGTGGTGACCGGTTCTACCTGATCGCGACGGACCTGCGGATGTACGGCCGGGACGACTGGGAGCAGTCGTGGCGCCACGGCAGCCGCTCGATCGTGGTGTGGGAGTCGGCGGACCTGGTGCGGTGGAGCGAGCCGCGGCTGGTCCGGGTTGCGCCGGACACCGCCGGCAACGTGTGGGCGCCGGAGGCGTTCTACGACCCGGCGCGCGGTGCGTATGTGGCGTTCTGGGCATCCACGATCTACCCGCCGGACGACACCGGTCACACCTCGACGTCCTACAACCGGATCGTGTACGCCACCACCCGGGACTTCCGCACGTTCAGCGAGCCGAAGGCCTGGTTCGACCCGGGGCATTCGGTGATCGACTCCACGGTGATCCGGCACGACGGCGAGTACTACCGGTTCTCCCAGGACGACCGCGGCCCGGGAGGCGGTGGCGCCACACCGTGCGGCCGGTACATCACGGAGGAGAAGTCCACCGTGCTCACCAGCAGCTCGTACGCGCTGGTGAAGGAGTGCATCGGCAAGGACGCCGTCGTCGGTGGCGAGGGCCCGTTGGTGTTCCGGTCGAACACCGAGAAGCGGTGGTACTTGTTCATCGACGAGTACGGCGGCCGTGGCTACCGGCCGTTCGTGACCACGGACCTGGCCTCCGGCGACTGGCGTCCGGTGGCGGACGCCCAGCTGCCGGGCCGTCCCCGGCACGGCACCGTCCTCCCCGTGACGCGGGCCGAGTACCACCGGCTGGCGGCTGCGGAATCCCGCGCTCGAGGGTGAACGACGCTCCGGTCGGCCGCACGGGCCCACCGCGCCGGGTTCGTCGCCTACGTCGCCGCGGCGAGGCTCAGCGCGGGGTGAGCAGCAGGCTGAGCGGCGTCGCCAGCAGCGTCAACACCGTGGCGGTGACCAGCCAGGGCAGCACGAGCGGACCGGTGGCCGGTGGGCGGCGGAGCCGGTCGATCCGCGACGTCGTGGCCGCTGCCGCGCCGAGGGTGCCGGGGGGTGGGGCGGCTGCGCCGTGCGCGCGGAACTTCTCGAGCGCGGCGGCCACGGTGTCGCGGCCGTGCCGGCGGGCGGCCCGGTCGTCGGCCCGCATTTCCAGCAGCAGGTGGATGTCCGCGCTGAGCCGGCGGCAGCGGGGGAACAGCCGGGCCAGTGCGGCGAACGGCGCGAGGGCGAGGTCGTGGCGCTCACGCAGGTGGGCGTGCTCGTGGGCGAGGACCGCGGCGAGTTCGCCGTCGGTCAGCACGCTGCGGGCACCCGTGCTGAGCACGATCTCGGCCGTCCGGCCGGGGACGCAGTAGACGACCGGCCGCGGGTGGTCGAGGACCAGTGCGTCACCGCGGGGCTCGGCGAGCAGTGCGAGGAGGTCGCGATGCCGGGCTCGCTGCCGGGCGACGCGGACCGCGCACCACAGCTGCTGCCCGGCGAGCGCGGCGGCCAGCGCGAGTCCGGCGGTGATCGCGAGGGCGCCGAGCGGATCCGGCGGGGCGGCGGCGAAGGAGAACAGGCCGGGCACGATGCCCTGGCGCAGGGGCACGAGCCCCAGCGCGAGCAGCCCGCTGACGGCCGCGACGACGATCGTGAGGGCGATCGCCTGCCACAGCGCCACGGCCAGCCGCGGCCGCAGGACCGGCCACCGCGCCCGTCGAAGGTAACCGGCGGCGAGCCCGGCCAGGAGGAGCGCGGCGAGGTGGTGCAGGACGTAGATCATGGCCGGCGCTTGCGGGTGAGCGCCTTGCGGAGGACGTCGGCCTCGTCGGCGCTCACCGCCTGGGCGAAGTGCGTCAGCGCGCCGTCGCGGTCGCCGGTCTCGCCGAGCGCCTCGAACATCAGCTCGGCGACGTACTCGTCGCGGCTCGCGGCGGGGGCGTACAGCCAGGCTCGCCCGTCGCGCTCCCGGCGCGCGAAACCCTTGTCCGCCAAGCGGGACAGCACCGTCATCACCGTCGTGTAGGCGAGGCCCCGGTCGGCGAGGGCCTCGTGGACCGCGCGCACGCTGCACGGGCCGGTCCGCGCCCACAACGCGTCCATCACGGCGCGCTCCAGCTCACCGAGCTTCCCCATCGCCCCTCCGTCCGGCACGACCCAGCGTGTCACGACCCCGCCTGTCACGACACAGCGTAGTAGACAGACCTCCACCGGTGTAGTACTACTTCGCGTAGTACTACAAACGGTAGCAAGGAGGGTGCGATGCGACGGCCGCTGGTCGTGCTGACCCTGGTGGCGGGCTGTCTGTACGGCTGGGGGCTGTTCCGGGGCGGGACGCACTACTACTACAGCGCGGCGGTGCGCAGCATGAGCACGAGCTGGTCCGCGTTCGTTTTCGGCGCGGTGGACCCGGCGGCGAGCATGACGGTGGACAAGCTGCCGGGCGGCCTGTGGGTGCAGGCGCTGTTCGTGCGGGTGCTCGGGTTCCATTCGTGGGTCCTGCTGCTGCCGGGCGCGCTCGCCGCGACGGCCACCGTGCCGCTGCTGTTCGCCGCCGTCCGCCGCTGGGCCGGGACACGGGCCGGCCTGATCGCCGCGGTCGTCCTCCTCGCCTCGCCGGTGGCGTTCGTGACCGCGCGGGTCAACCTGGTCGACCCGCTGCTCGTGCTGTGCCTGGTCGCGGCGGCCTACGCGCTGACCCGCGCCCGCGAAGACGCCCGGTGGCGCTGGGTGGTCGCGGCCGGCGCGCTGGTCGGCGTGGGCTTCCAGATCAAGATGGTCGAAGCCTGGGTCGTCCTGCCCGCGCTGGTGGCCGCGTGCCTGGCCGGTCCGGGGCCGCGGCTGTGGCGAGCGGCCGTGCTGAGCGGAACGGCGCTCGTGGTGTCCCTGACCTGGCTGGTGGCCGTCGGGTTCGTCCCGCGCGGCGAACGTCCGCACGTCGACGGCAGCCGGGGCGACTCGTGGTGGGAACTGGTCTTCGGCTACAACGGCCTCGGCCGGAGCCTGGCCGGAGGCGGTTCGCCGTTGTCGGCGACGGCGGCGCCCTACGGCGGGCCGCCCGGACCGTTGCGGCTGCTGGACGACCAGCTCGGGGGTCAAATCGGCTGGCTGGTTCCGCTGGCGCTGGTGCTGCTGGCCGCCGCCTGGTGGACGCACCGCCGCGATCCTTTGTGGACACTCTGGGGCGGCTGGCTGCTGACGGCCGTGCTGGTGCTGAGCTTCCTGCCGGGCATCCACCCGTACTACGCGACGCTGCTCGCGCCGGCCTTGGCCGCGGTCGTCGCTGCCGGTGTCCCCGTGGCCTGGACGTGGTGGCGAGACCGCGGTGGCCGGTGGTGGGTGCTGCCGGCCGGCGGGGTCCTCTCCGGCGCGGGCGCCACCGTGGTCGTGACCCGTGCGGGCGGGCCGGGCTGGCTGGTGGCGGCCGCGGTGGTGGCCGTCCTCGGGCCGGCACTGCTGCGCGGCGCACGCCGGGCGGTCGCCGCCTCGGGTGCGGTGGTGCTGCTGGCGGCACCGGTGGCCTGGATCGCGATCACCCCCGCCGTGCCCCCGAACTCGATGCACACCGCCAACCCGGTCGCGGGACCGCAGACCGCCGTCGCGGTCTTCGGCGTCGCCGATCCGCGCATCACCCTGGCCCGCATCCTCGGCATCCCGCCGACCGGGCCGGTGCCCCCGATCGACGCGCCCCTGCCCGGGGCCGACGTCGACCCCGGCTTGCTGGGCCACCTGCGGGCGCGGCACGCGGGGGAGTGGTTCCTGTTCGCGACCGGGGACGCGAGCACCGCGTCGCCCTACCTCGCCGCCGGGTACAGCGTGCTCCCGATGGGCGGGTTCACCGGCTTCTCGCCGTACCCGAAACCGGACGAGGTCGCGGAGCTCGTCCACACGGGACAGCTGCGGTTCCTCTACCTGCCCGCGGTCCCCGGCCTGCCGGGCGTGCTCGGTGAACGCGCGGCGTGGGCGCGCGGCCACTGCACGCCGGTGCCGCTCCGGGCGCCGAGCGGCATGACGCTGTTCGACTGCGCGGCCGGCTGAGGCGCGGCCTCGGGGAGCGGCCGGAGCCCGGACATCCGGCCGCTGGGACGGGCGGTTCAAGCCGACCTGGTCGCGTTGTCGTGCGTTGCCCGAGTCCGTGGGTTCACGGACGGCGGCGAAAAGCGATCATGAACAACCTTCGGTGGTCGCTTTCCCCTTGCGGGACAACGCTCGATCACGAGACCGTCGCCGCGATCTTCAGGGCGTCCTCGACGGTGAACGCGCCTTCGAGCCGGTAGGTGACGGCGTCTCGCTGCCAGATCAGCGACTGGGCGGCGAGGCGTGCCGTTTCGGTGCGCCACTCGCCGGCCCGGTCGACGTACATCAGCCCGTGTGGCCGGTCGATCCAGATCGCCGGTCCGCCGCCGACACTCACCTGACGGCCGCCGGACATGCCGAGGAACTTCTCGAAGACCGGGCCGAGCTGCCCGTCGAACTCGTCGAGCCGGACGGCGACCGGCCCCGCCGCCGCGGCCGGCCGGCCCGGCCCGGCCTGGTAGAGCAGCGAAACGACGCGCGCCGGATCGCCGGTGACGCGGACGTCGTCCGGCCGGCCGAGTGCGGCCGGGACCCCGATCGGGAACGCCGTCAGCCGGCGCGCTTCGGCCAGCTCCACCGAGCGCTCGCCGGGGAGCAGGCCCTGGCCGCGCACGGTGGGGCCGGGTTCGCCGCGCAGCTCGATGCCGGCGAACCGCAGCAGGTCGGTCACGGTCGCGCGGACCGCGGGCGACTGCGTGACCGCCGCGGCGAACGCCAGCACGAGCGCCGCGGCGACGGTGGCCCAGCGCGGAACCACCGGACGCCGTCGCGGCCGGGCGGTCACCCGGGCCAGGACGGCCGCGCGCACCTCGGGGGCCGGCGGCACGTCGAGGCGGTCGCCGAGCGCACGCAGCGCGGCGGCGAGCCGCGCGTCCCGGGGATCAGTCACCGACCGCCTCCTTGTCCGGCTCGGCCAGCAGCTCCCGCAGCCGGGCGAACGCGCGATGCGCCCGCGACTTCACCGAACCCCGCGGGCACCCGAGCACCTCCGCCGTTTCTCCTTCCGTGAGGTCGAGGAAGTACCGGCAGATCACGACGGCCCGGTTCTTCTCGGGCAACGTCCGCACCGCGTCCAGCAACGCGGCACCGGCCGCGTCCGACACCGCCTGTGCCGCCGGATCTTCGTCGCGGACCGGCTCCAGGCGCCTGGCACGCAATTCGGTCGCGGCGCGCCGTCGCCGGGAGCGGACGAGGTTGTGCGTCTCGTTCGCGACGATGCGCAGCAGCCAGGCGCGGAACGAGGCGCCACCGCGAAACGACGGCAGCGCCCGGAAAGCCTTCACGAACGCCTCCTGCACGACGTCCTCCGCCTCGTGCCCGGCGCCCAGCAGGTAGGCCGTGCGGTGGGCGAGCGCGGTGTACCGGTCGACCAGCGTCCCGTAGGACGCCGGGTCACCGTCGCGAATCCGGGCCACCACCTCGTCGTCGTCCGTCGCCCGCCCCTTCCCACGGCTGTTCCACCCTCCTCTACACCGGCCGCGGCCGCGAGGTTCCCCCGGGAACCGGTTCGTGCGCCGCGGTGTAGTGCGGGCATGAAACTGCGACTCGTGTCCCTGCTCGGTGCCGTCCTGGTGGCCATGCTGGTGCCGGCGCCCGGCGCCGTGGCGGGCAACTGGGCGACGACGTACCTCGACCCGCTGCCGGAGACCTTCGGAGCCGGACAGCCCTACACCGTCGGCTATTGGGTGCTGCAGCACGGTTCCCACGTCAGCTACGGAGAACTGGGTTCGACCGCCCTCGTCTTCACGCCCGCGCAGGGTGTTCCGGCGGTGTTCGGCGGTGTCGCCCTGCGCGAACCGGCGCACTACGCGGCCGCGATCGCCCTGCCCCACGACGGGATCTGGCGGGTGTCGGCGCGCCAGGGCAGCTTCGCCGACTACGAAATCGGCACGCTGACGGTGCCCGGACGGCTGGCCGTCACCCCGCCACCGCCCCCGATGGGGGCCGGCGAGAAGCAGGCGTGGGGCGTGATCCGGCCACCGGCGATCGCCCTGAGCGGCGGCGGGGCCGGGCAGGCTCAGCCGGTGGCCCCGAGCGCCGGGGAGTCACCGGCGCCGCTGGGGGTGGTGCTGGCGGTGGCCGGCCTGGTCGTCGTCGCGGGAGCCGCGCTCCTGGTGGAAGGGCGCCGGCTGCGAACCGGTGCCCGAGAACGCTGATACCGGCACCGGCCGCTCAAGGCGCGCCGGGTCCGCGACGGCGAGGGCTTGTTCCGCTGGGTGGACGTGCCGGCCGTCCCGACAATGCCCACATGACGGCGTCGGACGACGAAACCGCCTACGACCGGGTGCGGCTCACGCAGTGGCAGGCCGGACAGGCGCGCCTGTCCGGGACTGAGCGCCGCCACCTGGCGGCTGGAGCTGTTCGGCTCGGGGCTGCGCGGCGGGCCGGTCTAGTTCACCTAGCGGGACTTGCGCGAGCTGCCGTCGGAGACGATCACCGCGTTCATCGAGTGCGCGGGGGGACGGCGTGGAAACTCGGGGCCACTCCCTCGAGGTGCCGCTCGCGGCCCTGCGCACCTGGGCGGAGGAGAACATGGCGTCGATCGATCGGGCCAACGCCGCGACCCGCGGCTGAAGCCCGGTTCCCGATCAGCCAACCGGCACCGAGTTGTCCGAAAGGGACGGTCAGGCCGGCTCGATCCCGAGGTGGTCGCGCAGCGTGGCGCCGGTGTACTCGGTCCGGAACGAGCCGCGCTCCTGCAGCAGGGGCACCACCGTGTCGGCGAACTCGTCGAGCCCGCCGGGGGTGACGTGCGGGACGAGGATGAAGCCGTCGCTCGCGTCGGCCTGGACGAGGTCGTCGATGGCCGCCGCCACGGTCGACGGGGAGCCGATGAACGTCTGCCTGCCGGTGACCTCGATGATCAGGTCGCGGGTGGACAGGTTCTTCGCCTCGGCCAGCTGCCGCCATTCCCGGGCGGTGGCGACGGGGTCGCGGTACATGCGGACGCTGGCCCGGCCGGGGGCGATCGTCGATTCCCCGACCACCGGGTCGGTCGACGGCAACGGGCCCTCGGGGTCGTGACCGGACAGGTCGGTGTTCCACACCTGCTCGAGGAACTTGATCGCGGTCTGCCCGCTGACCTGCTGCCGGCGCACGACGTGGGCGCGCTCGTGGGCGTCGGCGTCGGTGTCGCCGAGCACGAACGTCGCCGCGGGCAGGATCACCAGCTGTTCCGGGGTCCGGCCGTACTTCGCCAGCCGGCCCTTCACGTCGGAGTAGAACGCCTGGCCGGCCTCGAGGGTGCCGTAGCGGCTGAAGATCGCGTCGGCGGTGGCCGCGGCGAACTCGCGGCCCTCGTCGGAGTCGCCGGCCTGGATGATCACCGGACGCCCCTGGGGGCTGCGCGGCACCGGGAACCGGCCTTCGATGTCGAAGTGGGCGTCGTGGTGGGCGAAGGAACCCGCCTCGGGCGCGCGCAGGAACACGCCGCTCTCCTGGTCGGCGGCGATCTCGTCGCCGCGCCAGGAGTCGAACAGCTCCCAGGCGGTGCGCAGGAACGTCTCGGCGCGCTCGTAGCGCTGGTCCTGCGGCAGGAACCCGCCGCGGCGGAAGTTCTCGCCGGTGAAGGCGTCCCACGACGTGACGACGTTCCACGCGGCGCGCCCGGCGGAGAGGTGGTCGAGCGACGCGAACTGGCGGGCGACCTCGAACGGCTCGTTGAAGGTCGAGTTGATCGTGCCGGCCAGCCCGAGCCGCTCGGTGACCGCGGCCAGTGCGGACAGCACGGTGAAGGTGTCCGGGCGGCCGACGACGTCGAGGTCGTAGATCTGCCCGTTCTGCTCGCGCAGCCGCAGGCCTTCGGCGAGGAAGAAGAAGTCGAACTTCGCGCGCTCGGCGGTCTGCGCGAGCTTGACGAAGGAGCTGAACTCGATGTGGCTGCCGGCTTCGGGGTCGCTCCACACGGTCGTGTTGTTCACGCCGGGGAAGTGCGCCGCGAGGTGGATCTGCTTCCGGGGCATCTGGAGTCTCCCTTAGACGGCGGCGTAGCGGTTGGCGGGCCGGGCGAGGCCGAGCAGACCCCGCAGGGTGCTCGCCTCGTACTCGGTGCGGAAGCGCCCGCGGGACCGCAGTTCCGGGACCAGGCCGCGGGTGATCGCGGTCAGGTCGTGCGGGACCGCACCGGGCCGGAGCCGGAAGCCGGAGAGCCCGGCGTTCTGCCAGTCGAGCAGCAGGTCGGCGAGCCCGGCCGGGGTGCCGGTGAAGGTGTGGGCGTCGGAGGTGTACTCCGCGCCGAACCGGTCGTCGAGCCGGGCCTTGCGGTCGGCGGCGGCCTGCTCGGTCTCGTCGAGGAAGATGACGAGATCGCCGAAGACGTGCAGGGTTTCGGCGCCGCGCCCGGCCTTCTCCTGCTCGTCGCGCACCTCGGCGACGATCGAGCCGGCCTGCCCGCGGTCGAAGGGCGTCACGTAGACGACGTCGGCGGAGCGGGCGGCGAGCCGGTAGGGGATCGGGGCGTGGGCGAGCGCGGTGACCGGTGGCTGGCCCTGCGGCGGGCGCGGGGTGATCGACGGGCCCTTGACCGAGAACCAGCGCCCGGCGAAGTCGATGTAGTGCAGCTTCTCGCGGTCGATGAACCGGCCGGTGGCGACGTCGCGGATCTCGGCGTCGTCCTCCCAGCTGTCCCACAGGCGGCGCAGTACCTCGACGTGGTCCGCGGCCTCGTCGAAGAGGTCGGCGAGCGGGCTGGGCCGGTCCGGTTCGGCGGAGTCCCCGAGCCGGAACTCGCCGAACTCGCGGCGCCCGAAGTGCCGGTTGTCGTCGGCGCGGCCGGCGACCTGCACGCGGACGCCGGCCCGCCCGGAGCTGACGTAGTCGAGCGTGGCGATGGCTTTGGACAGGTGGAACGGCTCGGTGTGGGTGACCACCGCGGTCGGCACGAGCCCGATGCGCGAGGTCAGCGGGGCGACCCGGGCGGCGACGAGCACGGCGTCGAGGCGGCCCTGGACGATGTCGGTCCGCTCGCCGGGCCGGTCGAGGTAGCTCACCGTCTGCAGGGCCAGCGAGTCTTCGATGGTGACGAAGTCCAGCTTGCCGGCCTCGGCCTCCCGGACCAGATCGGCCCAGTAGCCGGCGGTGAGCAGCTCGCGCGGCCGCGCGCCGGGCTCGCGCCAGGCGGCGGGGTGCCACCCCGTCCCGTCCAGCGCGACGGCGATCCGCGGTCCGTTCCCTGACGCCATCCTGATCTTCCCTCCGTCGCTCGTACCGGCAGTGTGCGCCGGATTACCCGCCGCGGGCGGGACCGGCCAACTGATGGGACGGGAAGGGACCGCCGGGAATAAAACCGCCCGGCTCGGTGCTCGGTCGTCGCCGGCTCCGCTACTCGAACACCCCGTAGCCCGCGACGGCGTGCGCCCGGACGCCGTCCATGTCGAGCTCCACGCCGATGCCGGGGGTGTCGGGAAGCGTGATGTAGCCGTCCTTGACGATCGAGCCGCTTCCGTCGGGGGCGTGGACGTAGCTGTCCCACACCGCGCGCTCGTCGAGGGCGTGCCATTCCTGGACGAAGAAGTTGGGGATCGCTCCGCACTGGTGCGACGTGGCCATCGTGCCCAGCGGCGTCGACACCAGGTGGGGTGCGAAGGGAATGTAGTGCAGCTCCGCGAGGTTGGCGATCTTCTTGGCCTCGGCGAGGCCGCCGCACTTCGGCACGTCCGGCTCGATGACGTCCACCGCGCCGCGCTCGAGCAGCTCGCGGAAACCCCACCGCAGGTAGAGGTTCTCGCCCGCGCAGATCGGCGTGCGGGTCTGCGCGCGCACCCGCACCAGCGCGTCGACGTTCTCCGCCGGCAGCGGTTCTTCGAGCCACATCAGGTTGAACGGCTCGAGCTCCCACGAGATGCGGCACGCGCTCGGCACGTCGTAGCGGGCGTGGAGGTCGATGGCCAGATCGACGTCCGGTCCGATCGCTTCGCGGACGGCGGCCACGCGTTCGACCATCGAACGCAGCTCGCCGGCGTTGATCGTGTGGTTGAAGGCGTCGAACTTGGCGGGGTGGTGCAGGTCGTCGATGTCGAACTTGAGGGCGGTGAAGCCTTCGGCGACCATCCGCTGGGCCCGGTCGACGCAGCCGGCGATCGAGCCCGCCGGGTCGTCGCCGTCGCCGCAGTCGGCGTAGAGGCGGATCCGGTCGCGGAACTTCCCGCCGAGCAGCCGGTACACCGGCTGGCCCGCGGCCTTGCCGGCAAGGTCCCACAGCGCGAGCTCGATCCCGGACAGGGCGATCACGAACACCCCGCCCTGCGGTCCCGCGAAAACCTTGCTGCGGCGCAGTTTTTCCCAGCACCGCTCGACGTTGCGCGGGTCCTCGCCGATCAGGAGCGGCGTCAGGTCCTTGATCATCCCGACGACGGCACCCGCGCCGGCGTCGGGATTGGCCTCGCCGAACCCGCTGACGCCCTCGTCGGTGTCGATCCGCACCAGCGTCGCCTGACCGTGGTAGGCCACCACCGCCGTCGTGACGTTCACGATCCGCATTGCTCTCCTGCCGCAGGGTGGTGCAGATGAACGGACTAACGCGATGTCCAACTTGTCCGATAAGCTGATGACATGCAAAGGAGACAAGAGTCTCCGGACGCTGTCAAGGTCCGGACGCTCCCGGTGCAGGTCGCGGCCCGCCTGACCCGGCGCATCGTCGGCGGCGGCATCGAGGACGGCCGGGCCCCGTCGGAACTCGAGATCACCCGCGAGTTCGGGGTGTCGCGCGTGGTGGCGCGGGAGACGCTCAAGATCCTTGCATCGCTTGACATCGTCGACGTCGCGCAGGGCCGTCGCGTCGTCGTGCGCCCCCGCGCGGAGTGGGACTACCTGAGCCCGCTGCTGATCGAGTGGCTGCCCGCGGAGACCGTCGACGAGCTGCTGCAGGAACTGCACCAGCTGCGCGCACTGCTCGAGCCCGAACTCGCCGCGATGGCCGCGGCCAGCATCACCGACGAGACGCTGGCCCGGCTCGGGAAGGAAATCGAGCGGATGTCGGCGCTCGAAGCGGATCCCGAGGCCTACCTCGAGGTCGACCACGAATTCCACATGGAGATCTGCCGGGCGGCCGACAACCGCATCCTCGACCGGATCATGTACTCCGCGCGCTGGCTGGGCACGGCCAGCCGGCGCCTCACCAACGAGGCGCCGGCCGGGCTGCGCCGCGCCACCGCCCAGCACGCGGAGATCTACGAGGCGCTCGTGGCGCGCGACCCGGACGGGGCCCGCGCGGCGATGCGCAAGCACTTGAGCAACAACTTCTCCACGCTCCTCGCGGAGAAGGAGCAGCGAAGCAAGCGGGCCGTCCGGCGGCGCTAGCGCACTGCACGACCGAAATCCGCCAACCGTTGACGAGGACGGACGAGGCATGGCAGCAAAGGTGATTCCGCCGGTACCGATCGGTACCGTACTCGTATTCGACCCAGGTACCAGCAGTTCGGCGTCCTTCGCCGCATGAACGACCCGCAGCGGGGCGCTCGCCTCGCTGTCCCGCCGGTTGCACCGTCGCCCCGTCGGTACGAGGAGTTGTCATGGAAGAGAGAAATGACCTGTCGAGGCGCACGTTCCTCGGGATGAGCGCGGGGGTGGGCGCGCTGGGCGCGCTCGGTCTCGCCGGGTGCTCGGGCGGGCCCGCCCCCGCACCGCAGGTTGACGTCCAGGTGCCCCAGGCGCTGCTCGATGAAGCTTCCAGGCTCCGCGGCGGGTCGGTGGGGATGCTCTCGCAGAAGCTGTACTCGGAGGCCGCCAACAAGGCGCTGGACAAGTCGCTGCAGGTGTTCGCGCAGGCCACCGGCACCACGATCCGCAACGACCTGGTCTCCGGCGACGCCGGTGACATGGTCGCGAAGATGGACGCCGAGGTGAAGGCGGGCACCAACCGCGATCTGGCCTTCATGAGCGACCGGCGGTTCGTCGGCCAGCTCCACAACCTCGGCGCCCTCACCGACGTCACCGACGTGGTCGAGGAGATGCGCGCGCTCTACGGGGAGCCCGCGTCGGAGGCCAACGACTACTGCGTGTTCGACGGGCGCTGGTTCGCGATCCCGTACCACTTCATCGCGGCCGGGATGTACCTGCGCAAGGACTGGTACCAGGAGAAGGGGCTCCCGCTCAAACCCCACTACACGTGGGAAGAGCTGCGCGACAACGCGTTGGCGGTCTCCGACCCGGCGAAGCGGCGTTTCGGCTGGGGTCTCACGGTGAACCGCTCCGGCGACGCCAACGGCTTCATCGCGAACGTCATCAACACCTACGGCGGGGCGATCGCGGACAACACCGGTACGAAGGTGGTGTTCAACTCGCCGGAAACCGTCGCCGCCGTCACGTTCATCGGCGACATCTACACGAACCCGAAGTACACGCCGATGCTGCCACCCGGGATCGGCAGCTGGACCGACTCGAGCAACAACGAGAACTGGCTGGCCCAGATCCTGGGGCTCACGCTGAACCAGTACAGCGTCTACGCCGACTCGAAGACCAAGAAGAACCCGGTCTACGCCAACACGCATCCGTTCAACGGCGCCACCGGACCGGCGATCGACCGGCCACTGGCGTTCGGCGAGTCCAACTCGTTCGTCGTGTTCAAGGGGGCGAAGAACCCGGACCTCGCCAAGCTGGTGGCGAAGTTCATGGTCGGCGGGAGCGCGCTGCTCGGGGTCGCGAAGGAAGCACCGTGCCTGGTCAACCCGTCGTGGAGCAAGGTGTGGGACTCCGACCCGTACTACACGAGCGGTGACCCGGCGTTCCCCGCGCTGCGCGAGCAAACCCGCGCGCCGCTCCCGATGAAGACCAGGACCGGCTTCGAGTTTCCCCAGGCGCCGAGCCCCGGCGAGCAGGCCGCGACCGCCGCCTACCTGCTGACCGACATGATGCAGTCGGTCATCCAGGGCACCCGGCCGGCCGACGCCGTCGCCGCGACCCACACCCGGATCGTCCAGATCTTCGAGCAGCAGGGCTATCGGCAGTGACTGTCCTGCGTCCGAAAGCGACACCGCCGACACCGCCGGCGCCGGCCCGTCCGGCGTCGGGCGGGTCGTCCTCGCTCACGCGAACGCAGCGGCGGCTCGGGCGCGACTGGCGCCTCGCCGCGGTGTTCATCGGGCCGACGCTGGTGCTGGTCGCCGGCCTGATCCTGGTCCCGATCGTCAGCTCGATCTTCACCAGCGCCACGGAGCGCCACGGTGCCGAGACGGTGTTCGTCGGGCTGGACAACTACACCGCCCTCGTCGACGACGCCTTGTTCCACAAAGGCGTGCTCAATTCGTTCGTGTTCACCGCCTACGCCGAGATCTTCAAGGTGACCTTCGGGCTCATCGCGGCGTTGATGCTGCACCACATGCGCCGCGGCCGGGCGATCATCGCCGGGGTGATCCTGCTGCCGTGGGTGATCCCGACGGTCGTCACGGGCTTCACCTGGCGGTCCTTGTTCGACCCGATCTTCGGCAGCGTCAACGTCCTGCTCACCGACTCCGGCATCGGGCCCTTCCTCGCCGACGTCGGCCTCGTGAACTCCTGGCCCGCGGAGTGGCTGTCCGATCCCGCGCTCGCGATGCCGGCGGTCATCCTGGTCAACGTCTGGAAGGGCATCCCGTTCTTCACGGTGACGTTCCTCGCCGGGCTCAAGGCCATCGACGGCAACCTGCACGAGGCGGCGATGGTGGACGGCGCCTCGCCGTGGCAGCGCTTCGTGCACATCACCCTGCCGGGGCTGCGCCCCGTCATGATCGTGACGGTGCTGCTCTCGTCGATCTGGACGTTCAACAACTTCGACCTGATCTGGCTGATGACCCAGGGCGGACCGGGGGACGCCACCGCTCCGTACGTGATGGTGGCCTACTCGAAGGCCATCCAGCAGCTGCAGCTGGGCGCGGGCGCCGCGGTCACGCTGGTGATGCTGCCGATCATCGCCGTCCTCGTGGTGATCCTCGTGCGGATGATGCGCCGCAGCGACCTGCCGGGCGCGAGCGACCTGGGCCGGCGGCGGCTGACTCCCGCTCAGCGCAAGGCGTTGCCGTGGGTGATCGTCGCGGCCTCGGTGCTCGTGCTGGTCTGGGCGTCGCCGCAGATCGTCTGGAAGGCCGCGCTCGTGCTGGGCGTGTTCGTGGTGCTGGCGGCCGCCGTGGGCCGGGTGGTCTCCGTGCTCGCGACGCGGGGCAACCGGCTCGCCGCCCGCCTGGTCGGCGGCGCCGGCAGCGGAGTCGCGCTCGTGGGTCTGCTGGCCTTCGTGCTCGCGCCGCTCTACTGGATGACGATCACGGCCTTCAAGTCCGACGACCAGATCGTCGCGCGCACCGACGACCTCTGGCCGACCCCGTGGAGCACCGAGCAGTTCACCAACCTGTTCACCGGCCGGGCGTTCGGCACCTGGTACGTCAACACGATCCTGGTGTCGGTGGCGTCCACCGTGATCGCCGTGGTCTGCGCGGCGCTGGCCGGCTACGCGCTGGCGCGGCTGAAGTTCCGGGGTTCGGAGAGCTTCACGGTGACGATCCTGCTCACCTACGTGATGCCGGGCGCGCTGCTGTTCATCCCGCTGTACGAGCTGATGAGCGGGATCGGGCTCAACGATTCGTTGTGGTCGCTCGTGCTCGCCTACCCCACGTTCACCCTGCCGTTCGCGACGTGGCTGCTCGTCGGCTACTTCAAGTCGATCCCGGCCGACCTCGAGGAGGCCGCGCTGGTCGACGGCTGCACGCGGTTCGGGGCGTTCCGCCGGATCGTGCTGCCGCTGGCCAAGCCGGGCCTGCTCGCGGTCGCGTTGTTCACCCTCACCAACGCGTGGAACGAGTTCCTGTTCGCGTTCGTGTTCATCACCAAGGACGACTACAAGACGCTGCCCGTCGGCATGCAGTCGATGATCTTCGGTGACGTCGTGCCGCAGGGGCAGCTGGCCGCGGCCTCGCTGCTGATCAGCATCCCGGTCGTGCTCATGTACGGGTTCGGGCAGCGGTTCCTGACCGAGGGCCTCACCGCCGGGGCCGTGAAGGGATGAGCGCGCCCGTCAGGCCCGGCCCCGCTCGGCGCGCCACCGTTCGTATTCGGGCCGGGCCTCGTCCGAGAGGGGGTAGTACCGCCGCAGGTCGCCGCCCTCGGCCAGCCGCATCCGGGAGAACTCTTCCCATTCCGCGTGTTCCTGCGCGGCGGCCAGCAGCGGGCGCGCGAGTTTGACCGGCACCACGACCGCCCCGTCGTCGTCGGCGACGACGATGTCACCCGGCTCGACGAGCGTGCCACCGCACGCCACCGGCACGTTGACCGCGGCCGGGACGATGCCGGTCTGGGCGTGGAAGTTCGGGGTGGCGCCCCGGATCCACAGCCCGAGGCCGAGCTGCTTGGCCTCACCGATGTCGCGCAGGCACCCGTCGACCACCACCCCGGCGCCACCGCGGCCCTTGAAGTAGGTCAGCATCATCTCGCCGAACACCCCGCTGCTCATGTCACCGCGTGCGTCGACGACGATCAGGTCACCCGGCTGGGTGTGGTACATGACGTGCCGGTGCAGCTGCTTTTCCGGTTCGGCGTACTCGTCGACGGGGTAGCGGTCTTCCCGCTTCGGCAGGAACTGCAGCGTCAGCGCCGGGCCGGCCACCCGCACGCCGGGGGTCACCGAAACCGGGCCACGGATGAAGGCACTGCGAATGCCCATGCGGCTCAGTTCGGCGCTGGCCGTCGCACTGCCGATGGTCGCGAGCGCCGCACTGAGCTCGGCAGGCGGGCGAACGATGTCGGGCGTCTCGACCACGTCGGTAGCTCCCTCGGGTCCGCGCTGACGTGACTATCGGAGAGTTTCGGAAGATCTTGACCCGAGCGTAGTCCGGCAGCCCGCATCCGCGAAACACCCGGCCACTGACGGGCTCTCGGCGAGCGCGCGGTGCCCGTGACCGCTGCGCGTCACGCGAAACGTTCGTCGTGGACGGTTCCCCCGAAAGTGCGGTGCGGGGCGGGTGGCCGGGGCATTCCGGATTGCCGGTCGTCTCGATCTTGCCGACACTCGGGGCATGGAGAACACGGTTTCCGAACCCGAGACACTGCCGGAGTCCGACGTCCGGTTCCCGATCGTCCTGCGGGGGTACGACCGACGGCAGGTGGACGAGTACGTGCGGGTCGCGGAGAAGCGCGTGGACCGGCACGAGAAGGCGCGGCGGGTCGCGGAGCGCCGGCTGGCCAAGGCGCAGGTGCCCGCGCCGCGGGCCGCCGAACCGGATGGTGCCGCCGGGCTGGGCAAGCGGATCGAGAAGATCCTTCAAGTCGCGAAGTCCGAGGCCGCGGAGATCAAGGAGCAGGCCCGCAAGGAGAGCGAGGCGCTGCTGGCGGCCGCCGAGAAGACGGCGGCCGAGGCGGAGCGGGCTCGAGAGGAGACCGAGCGCGCCGCGCAGCGGGACGCCCAGCTCGTCATTTCCCGCGCGGAAGAAGAAGCCGCCGCCATCCGGGCCGCCCACCGGGCGGTGCTGGGCCAGCTGAGCCGGATCGCCGACGGCGTCGAGGAACTGCGTGTCCGGTACGCCGGCGAGACCGGGACCGAGACCGGCACCGTGACCGAGGAGGAGCAGCCGGAGACCGCGGACTCCGTGCCCGCCCCCGCCTGACCGGAGAGCCACGGGCCGGTCGCGGAGCTCACTCCGAACGGGTGTTTTCGCCGGCGGGGCGAGGGTACTTGGGGCGGATGTCAGGAAGACGCGACGAACTCCTGCGGATCGCGGCGGAGACGTTCGGCTGGGCCCAGCTGACCGACGAGCAGCTGGCGGCGATGGAGCAGGTGGTCGGCGGGCACGACGTGCTCGCCGTGCTGCCCACCGGGGCCGGCAAGTCGGCGATCTACCAGGTGCCCGCCCTGCTGCTGGACGGTCCGACCCTGGTGGTGTCACCGCTGATCGCCCTGCAGAACGACCAGATCGAGGGCCTCCGGGAAAGCCGCGCTCCGGAGGCCGTCGCGGTGAACTCCGCGCAGGGCGCCGCCGAGCGCGAGCACGCGTGGGAGGCGTTGCGCCGGGGGAGCGCCGAGTACCTGTTCCTGTCCCCGGAACAGCTGGCCTCCGACGAGGTCCTGGACGCCGTCGCCGAGCTCGGCGTCTCGCTGTTCGTGGTGGACGAGGCGCACTGCGTCTCGGCGTGGGGGCACGACTTCCGGCCGGACTACCTGCGCCTGGCACCGGTGATCGAGCGGCTCGGGCACCCGCGGGTGATCGCGCTGACGGCGACCGCGGCGCTGCTCGTGCGCGCCGACATCGTGGCCCGGCTGGGGCTGCGTGACCACCGGGAGGTGCTCGCCGGCTTCGACCGGCCCAACCTGCGCCTCGGGGTCGATGCGCTGCCGACCGACGACGACCGGCACCAGGCCGTCCTCACGCGGACGCGGGCGCTGACCGCGGACCCTGCCACGCGGCCCGGGCTGGTGTACGTCACCAGCCGCAAGGACGCCGAAGGCTACGCCGGGGAGCTCGCCGCCGAGGGCGTCCGCGTGGCGGCCTACCACGCCGGGATGAAGGCGGCCGACCGCGAACGGGTGCACGAGGAGTTCCTGCGCGGCGGCCTCGACGTGGTGGTGGCGACCTCGGCGTTCGGCATGGGGATCGACAAGGCCGACCTGCGGTTCGTGCTGCACGCCGCCGCGCCGGAGTCGCTCGACACCTATTACCAGCAGATCGGCCGCGCGGGCCGCGACGGCGAACCGGCGGAGATCACGCTGTACCACCGGCCGCGAGACCTGGGCCGGCAGAAGTTCCTCACCGCGGCGAAAGCACCCGAGCAGGCGCTGGCGGAGGTGGCCGGCACCCTCGCCGAGCGCGACGCACCCCTGAAACCCGCCGAACTCGGCCAGGAGGTGGGTGTCTCGGCGGCCCAGCGCACCCGGGCGCTCAACCTGCTGGAGCAGACGGGCTCGGTCGGTGTCACCGCCGACGGCAGGCTCGAATACCGGGATTCCACTGTGGACCCCGACCAGGCCGTCGAGCAGGGTATCGAGGCCGCCGAAGCCCACCAGCGGCTGATCAAGTCCCGGATCGAGATGATGCGCGGCTACGCCGAGACCACCGGATGCCGTCGCCGGTTCCTCCTCGGCTACTTCGGGGAACAGCTCGCGCAACCCTGCGGCAACTGCGACACCTGCACCGCCGGCACGGCCGGGGCACCGCCGTCCGACGGCGGGGCGTTCCCCGTCAACAGCGCCGTCGAGCACGGGGAGTGGGGCCGTGGCGTCGTGATGTCCGCCGACGACGGCACGGTGACCGTCGTGTTCGACGACCACGGCTACAAGACGCTCTTGACGCCCGCGGTCCGCGAACACCACCTGCTCACCGCCGTCACGGAGCCGGACGCCGGGGACACCCCGGCCGGAATCGGGTGAGCAGGTGGTGTCGCGAATGACTCATTCGGGACCTCCGAGGTCCCGAATGAGTCATTCGCGCCGCCCGAACCCGCCGGTCAGCAGGCGGGCGGGGTGCCCGGGCGGACGACCACGCTCGGGGTCCGCGCCGGCTGGTCGCCGTTCGGGCCGGGGAGCGGGCAGACCCGGACCACCGGGGGACCCGCGTCCGCGCGGTTGCCGCTGTTGTCGAACGTGATGGGCCCGCCGGCACCCGCCACCGCTTGGCCGCTCGAGGAGAACCCGCTGATCGCCGTGTTGACCTGGCTGCGCTGGACCGGCTTCGCCGACGGGAGCGTCCGCAAGGCCGCCGAGATCGTGGTCACCGCGTCGTAGCCGTTGACCGCCCAGCCGTCGTCGAGGTGGGCCACGTCGAAGCCGGCGCCGGTGAACGCCGTTTCGAGGTCGCGGAAGCCGGGGTTGTCGCCGCGGAAGCGGTCGGCGCCCGAGACCAGCGTCGACAGCAGGCGGATCCGGCCGTCGGTGAAGGCGGCCGACCGCAGTGCCCGCACGCGGAGGTCCTCCAGCATCGCGTTGTCCTCGGGTGAGCGGACCCGGAGGCCGTCGGACGTGCTGACCACGGTGACCGACTTGGCCGCGCACCGTCCGCCGACGAAGGCCTCGTCGAGGCTGAAGAGGAACCGGGCGAGGTCGCTGCCGCGCGCGATGTAGAGCACCTGGACGTCCTTCGCGGTGCCGCAGACCCGTTGGGCGGTCAGCGGCACCGTGCTCGCTTCGTCCGCGTCGAACTTGACCTCGGTGATCTTGCCGCCGAAGCGCCGCTGCATCAGCGGCAGCGCCGTGCACGGGTACGGGTCGGAGCCGCCGGTGGGCACCATGATGAAGTCCGGACGGCCGGGCAGCACGGCGGCGAGCTGCTCGATCTGCACGGCGTTCCGGTAGGCGACGCGGTAGAAGTAGTCCTTCCCGACGCCGCGGGGGTAGGTGATGTCCGGGTCGCACGCGCGGAAGTCCGGCTCGTCGTCACGGGACCCGGTCTGGTCGAAGCCCTCGGCGGTGATCAGGTCGGACACCATCGGGACCTTCGCCGCCGCCAGCAGGTCCGCCACCTCGGCCGAGCGCTGCTGGCTCAGCCCGATCCCCGCCACGGCCACGACGTCCGGGTCGTCCGCGAGCTCCCTGGCCACTTCGACGGCCTCGTTGGCCGGCCCGTAGGCGCCGATGTGCGCGACCACCAGCCGCATCGGGTGCAGGCAGCCGGTGTCGTTGGCGTGGCGCTGCCCGGCGGCCATCCCTTCGAGCTCGTGCCGCGCGCGGCCGCCGGCGTTGCGGTCGGTCAGCGTCACCAGCACCCCGACCGTCACCGGCGTGCCCTGGGGATCGCACTTGTCCGCGGCGGCGGCGTTCTGCTGCTCGACCACGTGCAGCACGGCGGCGTAGCGGTCGAGGCCGAAGTCGTACGAGCCGTCGCTGACCCCCACGCACTCGTCGCCGGCCGACCAGGCGGAGCCGTCGAACCAGCCGCAGGTGAACGCCCGCTGCAACGGCCGGTGGAAGACCAGGCCGCCCGCCAGCAGGAGAACGACGGCGAGCAGGGCGGAAAGCCGCCACCAGTCCGTCCGCCGGTGCGGGAAATCGCGGTTCGGATCGGGGAAGAAGATCCAGCGGAAGCGCGAAGCCAAGGCGGGTCCTTTCGGAGTCAGTACCGGCTGCGGTCCGCCGAGTAGCGGTCGGCCCGGTCGAGGAACGGCTGCCGGTCCGCCACACCCTCGGTTTCGGCCAGCCGCAGGAAGCCGTGCCAGGCGAGCTGCCGCAGGGACGCGATGTCCTCCGGCCGCGTCACGCACGGGTCCCGTTCCAGTGCCGGGACGATGCCGAGCAGCGCGTCGGTGTGCCCGGCCGGGGTCGGTGGCCTGCCGAGTCCCTTGATCTCCGCCAGATCGGTCACCCGCGGGTCGGGTGTGACGACCACGGCGTCGAACAGCGCCAGCCACCGCACGGACGGCAGTTCGGGCAGCAGGCCGGCCAGCGCGTCCGCGACTTTCGCGCGGCCGCCGAGCATCAGCTCGTGGTGCCACCGCCCGGCCTGGTCGTCCGGATGGGTCTTCCCGCGCAGCAGCCGGAAAACGCCTTCCCAGCCGGTCTGCGCGTCCGTCCGGGCGGCCAGCGCCCGGAGGCCGAGGTAGCGGGCCAGCGGTGGAGCCGCCGTACGCCGTCGCCGGAAGCGGGCCACAACGTCGGCGAGGTGTAGAGCGGCGAGCCGAGGCCGAAGGGCGGGGGCAGCAGGCGGACGAGCGTCCCGGCCTCCGGCCAGGCCCGGGCGGCCGCCAGCGTGATCAGCGCCTCGGCCGCGGCGTCGTCCGGCCTCCGCTGCGGATCGAGACCGCGGACGAAGATCCGCAGCAGGTGCCGGTCGACGCGCACGTCCTCGTCCGGGTCGGTGCTGTCCAGGAGTGCGTTCGGCTCGTCGAGCCACCGCGGGTTCTGCCCCAGCCGGTGCAGCACGAACTCCGTCGCGGCCGCGTGGCCGTGGGTGAGCCGGAACGCCACGCCCGCGGTGCGTTCCGAAGTCGTCCAGTCGTGGCTGCGGGACAGCTGGAGCACGTCGGCGGCACTCAGGTCGGTGACGTCGACCCGCACCCGCGGGGCGTCGGCCGGATCGGGTCCGGACCAGGGCACGGCGCCCGCCGCGGCCGGCCCGGCGCTGGTCGTGATCACGGTGAGCGGATCGGGCAGCCGGTTCTCCGGCGTCGGGCGGGCACCGGCGATCGCCTGGCGCACGCGCAGCAGCGAGCGGACGAAGGTCACCGCCTCCGGGACGTCGCCGTCGTCCAGCAGCAGGAGCATCTGCGGCGGCCGCCCCCGGACGCGGGCGTGGCTGCGGCGCAGGTCCGCGAGGAACGCGGCGACCAGCACGTCGTCCACGCTGCGGCGGACCAGCGGGTCCGCGCTCTTGGCGCGGGCACTCAGCTCGATCAGCGTCGTCTCGGCGTTCATGGCGAAGTCCTGGTCCTGGTGCCGGAACCAGTCCACGGCGTCGCCCCAGGACAACCGCATCAGCCCGCGTCCGCGGTACAGGCGGTTCAGCGCGCTCCGGGTGACCTCCGCGGCCAGCCCCGGGACCAGCTCGGACAACCCGGGTACCTGAACGTGCACGAGGGCGAACGAATCACGCGCGAGTGCGGTGAGAAAACTGTCGAGCGCCGGTTTCCGCTTGTATTCGTTGAGCCGTTCCCGCAACCGGATCAGCTGATCGCTCGGGGGCAGACCGGCGAAATTCGCACTGATGGCCAGCTGGGCCACCAGTGACCGCGGAAACGTCACGGATATCCCGCGACGCCCACGCCCAGGCCGAGCATGATCGAGGTCAGCAACGGCCGCAGCGACGTCCCGTCGCCGTCCGGCACCAGCGGCTGGACCAGCACGGAAGCCGTGCGGTCCCGCCAGGTCCGCAGCGCCTCGCGGAGGATCGCGGTGCGGCCGGAACCCCCGCAGCCGGTCAGGACCACGACCGGCCGCGGGCCGGCCGGAGCGGTTTGGCCGCGCGGTCCGGTCAGCTCGTCGATCAGCTCCAGGACCGACGTCCGGCCCACGAACATGTGTCCCCCTCGGCGCCATTCGCACTTCGCCGTTCCCCCGCGAAGACCGGCACGTTAGCGTTTTTCGCGCCGATCGGAGAACAAGAATGGCCGGAAGCTGCCGAAGGTCAGCCGAACGCCGGGCCGATGACCTGAATGCCGCAGTGCCCGGCACGCGGAGTAGCCGGTTCTGCCGGATGGCCGCCCTGACCTGCGAGGTCCGGCTATTCGCAGGGCGTATACACGCCGTGTATACGCCTCCGGTATAGTGATCGTCAGTCCCGGGATTCCGGGTCGAGGAGGGATCAGGGATGTCGGTTTCACATACCTTGCTCGCATTGCTCGAGGCCGGCCCGCGGCACGGCTACGACCTGAAGCGGGCGTACGACGAGCAGTTCGGGCAGGACCGCCCGCTGGCGTACGGCCAGGTCTATTCGACGCTGTCGCGGCTGCTGCGCAACGGCATGGTCGAGGTGGCGGGCGTCGAGAGCGGCGACGGGCCGGAGCGGAAGCGCTACACGATCACCGACGCGGGGATCACCGATGTCGAGACGTGGCTGCGCACCCCGGAGAACCCGCAGCCGTATCTGCAGAACACGCTGTACACGAAGGTGGTGCTGGCGCTGCTGTCCGGGCGGAGCGCCACCGACGTGCTCAACGTCCAGCGCGGCGAGCACCTGGACGTGATGCGCGCGCTCACCAAGCGCAAGAACGCGGGCGACCTCGCCGATCAGCTGATCTGCGACCACGCGCTCTTCCACCTCGAGGCGGACCTGCGGTGGCTGGAGCTCACCGCCGCGCGCCTCGGTGAACTCGAACAGGCGGTGCGTTGATGACCGGGCCGGGAACGCCGTTGCTCGCCGGCAAGGGACTGTGCAAGTCGTTCGGCCCGACGCGGGCGCTCGACGAGGCGGCGTTGTCGGTCTCGGCGGGGGAGGTGCTCGCGATCATGGGCTCGTCGGGTTCGGGCAAGTCGACGTTGCTGCACTGTCTCGCCGGCATCGTCCGGCCGGACGCGGGAACCATCGACTACCGCGGCGCCGACCTCGTCGGCATGGACGACAAGGGGCGGAGTGCGTTGCGGCGCACCGAGTTCGGCTTCGTGTTCCAGTTCGGCCAGCTCGTGCCCGAGCTGTCCTGCCTCGAGAACGTCGCGCTTCCCCTGCGGCTGACCGGGACCAAGCGGAAGCAGGCCGAGGCCGAGGCGACCGGATGGCTGGCCCGGCTGGAGGTCGACGATCTGGCGAAGCGCCGTCCCGGGGACGTGTCCGGCGGGCAGGCGCAGCGGGTGGCGGTGGCGCGGGCACTGGTGACCGGGCCGAAGGTGGTCTTCGCCGACGAGCCGACCGGCGCGCTCGACTCGCTCAACGGCGAGAAGGTCATGCGGATGCTCACCCAGGCGGCACGGGAAACGCACGCCGCGGTGGTGCTGGTGACCCACGAGCCGCGCGTCGCGGCCTACTCGGACCGCGAGATCGTGGTGCGGGACGGGCGCACGGTCGACCGGGAGCTGGTCGCATGATGCGGGATCTGGCACTGGGCCTCCGGCTGGCCGTCGGGGGCGGCCGGATGTCCGGCGCGGCGCTGCTGCGCCTGGCGATGACCGCGTTCGGGATCGCGCTCGCGGCCGCCGTGCTCCTGGCCGCCGCGGCGGTCCACCACCTGGCCGGCGCGCAGGCGGAACGCAAGGCGGCGATCGGGCAGGTCACCGAGCCGCGCGCGGGCGTCGCCCCGCTGCTGGCCTACGACTGGTACGCGCCGGTGGGCGACGACTTCGTGAAGATCACCGCGGTCGCGGCGACCGGGGCGAACTCGCCGGTGCCGCCGGGCCTCAGCCGGCTGCCCGCGCCGGGCGAACTCGCCGTGTCGCCGGAAGTCGCCGCGAAACTGGCCGCACCGGACGGCGGTCCGCTGCAGGCGCGGCTGCCGGGGCGGGTGACCGGCCAGATCTCGCGGGAAGGCGTTCCCGGCGCGGGCGATCTGAGCGCGTTCTACGGGGTGCCGGCCGCGCAGATCGAGGCCGAGGGCGCCGACGCCACCAAGGTCTACGCGTTCGGCCTGCCCTACACCGGGCTCGGGCTGTCGGCGATCATGCTGGCCGTCATCCTGCCGATCGCGGCGGTGCTGCTGCTGCCGCTGCTGATCTTCGTGACCACCGCCTCGCGGATGGGCGCGGCACAGCGGGAACGCCGGCTCGCCGCGCTGCGGCTGATCGGCCTGGACGCCCGGCAGGTCAAACGGGTCGCGGCGGCCGAATCCCTGGTCGGGGCGGCGATCGGGCTCGCGGCCGGCATCGGGTTCTTCGCCCTGCTGCGCACGTTCGTCGCCGACATCCTGCCGTTCGGCCTGCGGATCTTCCCGGAGGACTTCGTCCCGTCGTGGCCGCTGGCCGGGGTGATCGTGCTGCTGGTACCCGGGCTCGCGGTCGGCTCGGCGCTGTTCGGGCTGCGCCGCACGATCGTGGAACCGCTCGGCGTGGTCCGCCAGGGCAAGCCGATGCGGCGGCGGATGTGGTGGCGCTGGGCGCTCACCGCGACCGGCGCGCTGTTCCTGGCCGCCACCCTGGCTTTCGAGCGAGGGAACGGTGACACCGCCGGCGCGCTGGCGCTCGCGGTGGGCAGCGTGTTCCTGCTGGTGGGCGTGGCGGCCCTGCTGCCGTGGCTGGTCGAGCGGCTCGTCGAGCGGCTGCACGGCGGTCCGCCGTCGTGGCAGCTGGCGATCCGGCGGCTGCAGCTGGACAGCGGGACCGCCAGCCGGGTGGTGTCCGGCCTGGTCGTCGTGCTGGCCGGCACGATCCTGATCCAGGGCGTCATCACGTCGCTCGGCGGTGGCGACCGGTGGGAGTCGCCGGCCGGGGTGGCCGCCGTCCCGGTGCGGGTGCACACCACCGCCGCGCACGAGGCCGAAGTCGCCGGTCTGGTGACCTCGGCGGCCGGGGTGACCGGGACGCACCCGGCCCGCAGCCTGGCGTTCCGGTCCGGGCAAGGGCGGCACTACGGCGTGGTCGGCGACTGCGTGGCGCTCAAGGCGCGGGTGGACATCGGCGGCTGCACCGACGGCGATGTGTTCTACGTCGTGCCGGCCGAGGGCGGCGCGGCGCCGTCCGGCCGGCTGCGGCTGCAGGGCTTTTCCCACGGCCGGGACGTGCTCGGTCCGGAGTGGACGGTCCCGGGGAACATCCGGCTGGTGCGGCCGGGCGGCACGATCACGGGTGACAGCCTGCTGGTCACGCCCGGTGCGCTCGGCGGCCTCACCCTCCCGGACTCGGCGGTCGCGGTCTACGTGGCGGGCGCCGGCGACCCGGAGGTGCTGGCGGACAACGTCGCGAGGGCGGTCGGCCCGCTCGCGTGGAACGCCACGGTCAGCAGCAGCGACTACCTGACCGACTACGCCGCACGCGACCAGCGGATGGTGGCGAGCTTCCGCTCGGTGCTCATCGCCGCGTCGCTGTTCGTGCTCGCGGTGGCCGCGATGAGCCTCCTGATGCTGTCGATCGAGCAGATCAGCGAACGGCGGCGGCCGCTCGCGGCGCTGTCCGCGGCCGGCGTGCCGATCGGGGTGCTGGCTCGCGGAGCGTTGTGGCAGACCGGGATCCCGGTGGTGGTCGGCGTGGTGCTGGCGGTCGCGGCGGGGCTCGGGCTGGCCGCGCCGATCCTGCGGCTCGCCGACCGGTCGATGATCATCGACGTCCCGGTGCTGCTCGCACTGGCGGGGACCACGGTGGCGGCGGTCCTGCTGGTGACCGCGCTGACGATGCCGTTGCTGCGGCAGGTGACCCGGTTGGACACGCTGCGCTCGGAGTGAGCATCCGGTGCGCGTCAGGTCGCCTGCCGGGTCAGCTCCGCCGCGCCGAAGGAGACGTTGAACCGGTCGCACCAGACGCTCACGCTGGTGTAGGCGGCCAGGTCGGTGCCGGCGGGCAGCGGGTAGTTCTGGTTTCCCTTGTTGCCCTTCAGCTTGCCCAGGTCGACGTACTTGCCGTCGTCGAAGACGGCCCAGCCGTCCTTGCCCGGTTTCACCGGCGCGTCGGTGAGCCAGACGCGCACGTCGGGGCCGCTGCTGGTGTCGAGGTTCTCCAGGCGCAGCACGAGCGAGCCGTCGGCCGCCCGCAGGATCCGGACCGTGCCGGTGGTCCGGTGTTCGTGACTGAGGAGGCGGCCGCCGGCGAGTTCGGTGGGCGGGGCCGGGGAGGAGGACGGCGACGGAGGTGCGGACCGCGGCGGCGGCGCGGACACCGGCGCGGACACGGACACCGGCGCGGACACGGGCGCGGACGCCGGCGCGGCGGCCGGCAGTCCCTCCTGCACGGTCTCGTCCACCACCAGCTGCCAGGGCTGGAACCAGAACAGTCCCGCCGCGACGGCGACCACACCCGCCGCCAGGACGCCCAGGACCCAGGGCCGGCCGAGCCGGCGCCGCGTGCGGTTCATCTCGGGTTTCCTCCGTGATCGTCGGCTGCCGGTTCAGTCAACCGGACGAATCGCCCGGCGACGTCCGGCGGGTGGTTACCGATCTCTTACGGAGGAGGCCTTCAGCTGATCAGCGACGTCAGCGCGTCGACGGACATCGCCTCGCCGGACAGCTCGGCGCCGGAGTGGGACGGCGTGCCCGGGCGGCGTGACGCGAAGCCGAAGTCGTGGGTGGCGAGGATGCGGGGAGTGGTCTGCCGGGCGTACTCCCGCGCCAGGACGGCCGCGTCGCGGAGGAAGGTCGCGGCGACGTCGGCGCACGACACCGGGCCGCTGATCTGCGGCAGGACTTCCAGGGCGGCACCGCCCGAGCCGTGGCCGGGAAGCCGGGTACAAGCCATTTTTTCGACTTTGTTCATGGCACATTCCTGTCTGGGAGAACGAAGGTGCGGCCGGACACCGGGATCTTCCCCCACGATCGGGCGGCCGCAGCGTTTCCGGCCGGTTTCCCGAGAAGTGCGAAAGTGTCGTCAGCGAAGGTCTGAAAGCCAGTCCGGCCACGGCGCGGGCGGGCTCGGTGCCGCTCCGAACCCGCCCGCGCCGGTTTCCCCGTTTTCGATCGCTAGCGCTGCAGCGTCAGCAGGCCCGGCCGGTACGGCAGGAGGCCGTAGTCGAGGCCGTCTGAGCCGGGGTCACGGCCCTGGTAGAGCAGCTGCAGGTTGCACGCGTCGACGGTCTTGGTCTGGTCGGGGTTGGTGCGGACCAGGTCGCCGTGGCTGATGTCGTTGGTCCAGGTGGCGCCGCTGTTGGCCTTGCCGGCGAAGGGGTTGCTCTCGGTGGCGGCCTGCGGGGTCCACGAGCCGTTCAGGCTGGTGGCGGTGAACGACCGGAAGAAGCGCCGCTCGTTCGTGCCCCGTGCTTCGACGATCATCAGGTATTGGTTCTGGCCCTGGACCTTGTAGACCTCGACCGCTTCGAACAGGTTGAGCGGCGTGTCGCTCATGATCTTCGTGTACGACGAGCCGAAGCTGCCCGGGAAGTTCCCGATGGGCATGCTCGCGCGGTAGATGCCGCCGTTGTCGTCGGCGAAGAACAGGTACATGTTCGTGTTGTCGCCGATGATGGTCTGGTCGAGGGGGGCTCCACCGGCGATGGTGCCGGTGAACAGCGTCTGCGGCGCGGACCAGCCGTTGGGGTTGGTGGGGTCGCTCGAGGTGCGGTAGGAGAACGTCGGCCCGCCCCATTGGTAGGCGAGCACCCAGATGTTCTTGGGCGCGAAGTAGAACAGCGTCGGCGCGACGGCACCGATGGACAGCGTGTTCTGGCCGGCGGTGGCCATGTCGGACCAGTTCGTGAAGGGGCTGAAGCTCATCGAGCCCCAGCTCGATCCGTTGTCGTGCGTTGTGCCGTAGACGATGTGCTTGCCGTTGTAGACGACGTTGGTGAAGTCCTTGAGGGCCACCCAGCCCGGCTTCGGGTTGGCCAGCGGGCCGGTGGAGGTCCAGCGGTAGGTCGACGGAAGAGCGCACGTGCCGGTGCCCGCGTCGACGCGGACGAGTTGCCACTGCTGGTTGGTACCGCCCCAGTCGCTGTACTGCACAACGTTGCCGCCGTCGTTGGTCGCCGCGTTCTGCACCTCGACCGCCTTGCCGCTGTTGCGGTTGATCAGGCGCACGTAGCCGCTGTCGGAGTCGGCCAACCGGAACTGCTGGTTCGCGCCGTTGCCGTCAGTCCACTGATGGATGGCCGCACCGTCGGCTGCCGACCAGCTGGACACGTCGAGCACCTTGCCCGAGTGCCGCGCCTTGACCCGGTAGTAACCGCCACCGGAATCCACGAACTGGAACTGCTGGTTATTGCTGTTGGTGCGGCTCCACTGGACGACGTTGCCGCCGTCGGCGGTGGAGAAGTTGTAGACGTCGAGAGCCTTGCCGCTGTTGCGGTTCACCAGCACATACCAGGCGGCAGTGTCCACAGTGGCGGCTGACGCCGGCGTCGTGGCCACCGTGAGCAGCCCGCCCGCGAACGCCACGACTGCCGCCGCAGCCAACCCCGACCGCCACCGGCGACGCCACCTCGCAGTGCGTGCAAACCCAACCGACATAGCGGGATTCCTTTCAAGGTGCGTGTTAGCGCTAACATTTTCGACGAAGATGCGGGAGGGAACAGAAAATGTCGAAGGAGTCGATGATCGGCAGGCGGTCCGGCTGCCTGCACCCAAGGACTGTGAACGATAACCCCGACGACGTCAAGATGTAACGCACAGGTTACTCCGGGGTATCGAGTTGACGGCTCGAGGTGGTCAACCACGGCGGCCCGGCGTTGATCGCCGCGCTCCTGCTGCTGATCGTGCCGGACCTGACGATGGTGATCGGCGCCGGTGCGGCCGGTCACGGCAAGCTGTCGCCGAAGGCCGTGCCCTGGTACAACCTCGCGCACCGGCCGTGGATCCCGCTGGCCGTGCTGGCCGGTTACAGCGCCGGCGGCCTGGGGGAGTGGGTCCCGGTGTTCACGGCGGGACTCGGCTGGCTGGCGCACATCGCCCTGGACCGCGCCTTCGGCTACGGCCTGCGCGAGCGCGACGGGAGCCGGCGTGTCCGAGCGAACTGAGCAGATCGTCGACGCGGCCCGCGCGCTGATCGACGAAGGCGGCTCCGCGGCGCTGACCATGCGGGCGCTCGGCGAACGGCTGGGCATCCGCGCGCCGTCGCTCTACAAGCACTTCCCGGACAAGGGCGCGGTCGAAGCGCAGGTGATCGCGTTCGCCATGCGCGAGCTGGCGACCGCGCTGTCCCGGGCCGGCTCGCTGCCCGAACTCGCGGCGACCTACCGCGCCTACGCACTGGCCCACCCGCACCGCTACCGGCTGATGAACTCCGGCCCGCTCCCGCGGCGCCTCCTGCCGCCCGGAGTCGAGGAGGCCGCGGCGCTGCCGCTGGTCCGCGCGGTCGGCGGCGACCCGGACCGGGCCCGCGCGGTCTGGGCGTTCGCGCACGGGATGGTCATCCTCGAACTCGACGGCCGGTTCCCGCCCGGCGCCGACCTCGACGGCGCTTGGCGCACCGGCCTGACGCCGTTCACCGCCCCGCAGGCCACACCGGCCCGGTGACGGGAAAGCTTTCGGCTTGTCCGGGTCCGGTGCGTCGGCACGGAACACGACCTGGCCGCAGGTGCCGCGCTCGCCAGGGCCCAGGAGCACCCGGCGCCTCACATCACGAGGAGCCCCGACTCGATGGCCCGGACCACCGCAAGAGTCCGGTTCGGACAGTTGAGCTTGGCCAAGATGATGCCGACCGCGCGTTTGACGCCGTGTTCGGAGATGCTGAGCGATCGAGCGACCTGCCGGTTGCTCAGCCCCTCGGCGATCAGCCGCAGCACCTGCTGTTCCCGCGCCGTCAGTGCCAGCGTCGACGCGGACTTCGAGGGGTTGTCCTCACCGGCTTGGTCGGATGCCGTCACGGAGCGCCGCGCCAGCGACGCCGACACGTGGAACCGGCCGGCCTCCACGTCGACGATCGCCTCGCGCAAGGTCTCGGGGCGGAGGTCGGCCCAGTCCAGGAAACCGTTCGCGTGCGCGACCCAGGACTGCTCGACGACGTCGGCCGGATCCACCAGGATCAGCACGTGGATGGTGCCGGTGCGCAGCTTTTCGGCGAGCTCGTCGGGAACCGGCTCCGATGCTTCGCTGGAGGAAATGATCAGCTGGCCGTTGTAGAACGGCGAGAGATCCTCGACGTCCGCGCTGAATTGTGCGGTCAGCCGGATGTCGAGTGAACGAAACATTCCCCTGATGCTGTACCGGCGGATGTCATCGTGGATGACCAGCATGATCTGGAAGTTGGTGTCACAGTTGCCTGCTGCCGCCGCGATCTCGCTGTGCAACGGGAAAAGGCCGACCCGTGCCGAAGCTCGTCTGTCCCGTATATCAGGCAACAAATGGTCTATCTGACGGGTGTCGCTACCCATATCGGTGGTCCCCCAGCATCTCGCGTTAAATCTCGGAGGTCCGACCCTTTGGGTGAGCACGGCGCGTCCGACCCCGTAGCCGAGCATGGCACGCGTTGCGGGAACTTGTCCACCCCGAACCGGCCTCGGCACCCACGCTGACCATAGGAGACACACCGGCGCGGCACCTGTCAATACCGCAGCTGCGCAGCAATTCCAGCCGGCGACTTCCCATTTGCCTTCGGCTTGCGGGATGGGACATTTCGGCGCTGTCGAAATGTCCCATTGGTCCCGTGTGGTTCCGCTGCGGTGTCATGAACGACTCTTTCCTGACATCAGATGCCAGGAAAGAGTCGTTCATGACGTTGTGGGTGGGGTCCGGCGGAGTCGGAGCCCTCGCCGCGAGCCGGAATGTGTCAGTGGCTCTTCACCTCGGCGCCCGCGGGCGTGGGCTGGTTGCCGGAGCGGCTGCCGTCGCCGGGCTCCTGCGCCGGCCTCGCCGGTCGTGCGGCGGGACGCAAGGCGAACACCAGCACGGCGGTGGCGGCGAGGGCGATGAGCATGATCCAGACCGCGCCGACGTGCAGGGAGTGGATGAACGCGTGATCGGCGGTCTGCGCGAGAGCGGGCCGGTCGAGGGTCGCGGCGACGTGCCGGGCCTGCTCCGCGGAAACCCGGACGCTGTCCTGCAGCGCCGCCGGGACACCGCTCACCGAGGGTTCGATCGCGTCTCGGTAGGCGATCGACATGAGCGTGCCGCCCACCGCGATCCCGATCACGCTGCCGGCCTGCCGCGCCGTGTTGGTGACGGCCGACCCGGCGCCGGACTGTTCCAGCGGCAGGCTGCTGATCAGCGCTCCCGTCACCGGGGCCAGCACCATGCCGACGGAAAGGCCCTGCACCAGCAACAGGGCCCCGATCCAGAGGAGCGGGGTGTCCAGGTCGAAGAACCCGACCGCGCCCATGGCGAACGCCGCCACCGCGAGCGCCGGCACGGCGACCGGGCGCAGCGACCACCGGCGAACCAGCCGGGCGCCCAGCGGCGCCCCCACGACGGCGCCGACCGCGGTCGGAACGTTGGCCAAGCCGGCCTTCATCGGCGAGTAGCCCAATGCTCCCTGCAGGTAGAACGCGTTGTAGAACGTGACGGCGGCCACGGAAAACAGCAGCAGGGCCATGGCCGCGTTGCCGCCACCGAACGCCCGCTGCGCGAGCAGCCGGGGGTCGAAACTCGGTTGCCTGGTGTTCAGTTCGACGAGCACGAAGGCGGCCAGCAGGACGAGCCCGGCCGCGATCGGCGCCCAGACGTCCCAGCGGCTCCAGTCGTCCACCTGCCCCGCGCGGATCAGGCCGTAGGTCAACGCCGCGAGCCCGGTGATCGACAGCAGGATCCCGGCCGGGTCCAGCGGTCGCACGGTGGGGCTGCGGAAATTGGGGACCAGCAGGACGATCCCGGCCAGCGCCAGCACGACAACGGGGACGTTGACGAGAAAGACCGACCCCCACCAGAAATGGCTGAGCAGAACTCCGGCCAGCACCGGGCCCGCGGCCATTCCGACTCCGGTCGACGTCGAGGAAATGGCGATTGCGGTGGCCCGCCCGGGGCCGGTGAAGGTCCACAGCAGGATGGCGAAGTTGGCGGGCATGATCAGGGCGGCGCCGACGCCCATTGCGGCACGGGCGGCAATCAGCTGGCCGGCACCGCCGGCGTACGCCGCCCAGATCGAGGCCGCGCCGAAGACGACCAAACCGACGGCGAGCACGTTCCGGTGGCCGAAACTGTCGCCCAGTGCGCCGGCCGTGAACATCAAGGTGGCGAAGACGAGGGTGTAGGCACCGGTGGCCCATTGCAGCTCGGCCGGGCTGGCGCCCAGTCCGCGGACCGGGTCGGCGAGGGTTTCCAGGGTGATGCTGAGGACGGTGTTGTCCAGCCAAATCAGCAGCGAACACACCATCAGAACGGCAAGAATCAACTGCTGCCGGAACTTCGGCAGCGTTGGTGGCATGGTCATGGACACCTTCGAATATCGACCGGCGGGAACCCGGACGACCATAAGGAGACTCCACGGCACTGTCAAGTTCAGTGATTCTTGTCAATACTGTTGCGGCCGATAGGAAGATATGCCCGGGGATGGATTTGCGGGCACAGTATTTCTATGCCTCGGGCGGATTTCCGAATTGCGGTGTCCACGATTTCCGGGGATTGCGGCCGGCCGGATTCCATGCCCGCGGGTGAGCCTGGACGGCCGGGCTCGGCTCGACGGCCACCCCGTTGAAGACCGCGGCACCCGGGAGCGGGTCCACTTCCGGCGCTGCGAATCCTGGGAACGCTCCCAGTATCGCGTGGCGCGTTGGTCTCCCGAGGCGACCTCTCCGGAGCGCGAATTACGACGGATGGCAGCCTGTCGTGCCGCCGAACCGCCTATCGGAAGCCGTGATGCTTTACAGGGAGGAGACGCGTCCTTACCGTCGATCCGGAAGCGCTCCCAGAACCGAGGAGGCGGAGTGCACGCTTCGACGATGAAGTGGGTGTCCCGGGCGCTCGTGGCGCTCCTCGTGCTCGGCCTGACGGTGGTGCTGCCCGGCCTGTCGCCGGCCGCCCGCGCCGCCACCGGCAAGTTCGCCTACGGCGAGGCCCTCCAGAAGGCGATCTGGTTCTACGACGCGCAGCGCTCCGGTGCGCTGCCCGCCGGCAACCGGGTCGCGTGGCGCGGCCCGTCGGCCCTCGACGACGGCAAGGACGCCGGCCTGGATCTGACCGGCGGGTTCTACGACGCCGGCGACCACGTGAAGTTCGGGCTGCCCTTCGAGTTCAGCATGAGCATGCTGGCCTGGGGTGCGCTGGAGAACCGCGCCGCCTACCAGGACTCCGGGCAGTGGCCGTACCTGCTCTCGAACCTGCGCTGGGGCAACGACTGGCTGATCAAGGCGCACCCCCAGCCCAACGTGCTCTACGGCCAGGTCGGCAAGGGCGACGACGACCACAAGTGGTGGGGTCCCGCCGAAACCATGACCATGGCCCGCCCCTCCTACCGCGTCGACACCTCGTGCCCCGGGTCCGATCTCGCCGGCGAAGGCGCCGCGCAGCTGGCGGCCGGCTCACTGGTCTTCCGGGCCGACGACCCCGCCTACGCGGCCACCCTGCTCACCCACGCCAAGCAGCTCTACTCGTTCGCGGACAACTACCGGGGCGCCTACTCCAACTGCATCACCGACGCCCAGAGCTTCTACAAGTCCTGGAGCGGCTACCAGGACGAGCTGGTGTGGGGCGCGATCTGGCTCTACAAGGCCACCGGCGACGCCGGCTACCTGACCAAGGCGCGCGCCGAGTACGCGAAGCTGGCCACCGAGCCGCAGACCTCGACCCGCTCGTACCGCTGGACGCTGGCCTGGGACGACAAGTCCTACGGCGCGTACGTCCTGCTCGCGCAGCTCACCGGCGATGCCGAGTACGTCGCCGACGCCAACCGCTGGCTGGACTGGTGGACCACCGGCGTCAACGGGCAGCGCGTGCCCTACTCCCCGGGCGGCCAGGCCGTGCTCGACCAGTGGGGCTCGCTGCGGTACGCCGCCAACACCGCGTTCGTCGCGCTCGCCTACTCGGACTGGCTGCGGACCACCGACCCCGCCCGCGCCACCACGTACCACGACTTCGCCGTGCGGCAGATCAACTACGCGCTCGGCGACAACCCGCGCGGCGCGAGCTACGAGGTCGGGTTCGGCGTCAACCCGCCCCGCAACCCGCACCACCGCACCGCGCACGGATCCTGGGCCGACAGCATCGTGGAACCCGCCGTGAACCGGCACGTCCTGTACGGCGCGCTCGTCGGCGGTCCCAGCTCGGCCAACGACGCGTACACCGACGACCGCAGCAACTACACCATGAACGAGGTGGCGCTCGACTACAACGCCGGCTTCACCGGCGCACTGGCCCGGCTGTACGGCGAGTACGGCGGCGCACCACTGGCGAACTTCCCGCCCAAGGAAACCCCGGACGGCCCGGAGATCCTGGCGCAGGGTGCGCTCAACCAGCCCGACGGCGGTGCGTTCACCGAGGTCAAGGCGTACGTGCTCAACAAGTCGGCGTGGCCGGCCCGCCCGTTCACCGGCTCGCTGCGCTACTACTTCACCCTCGACGGCGCCACCACGCCCGGCCAGATCTCGGTGACCTCCGCGTACAACCAGTGCGACGCGCCGGTCGTGCGCCAGTTCTCCGGCCCGGTGTACTACGTCGACGTGCCGTGCTCCGGCGGCGTCGCGCCCGGCGGTCAGTCGCGCTACCGGAAGGAGGTGCAGTTCCGGATCAGCAGCACCGGCACCTGGGACCCCGCCAACGACTGGTCGCACACCGGACTGGCCCCCAGCGGAACCGCACCCGTGAACAACCCGCAACTGGTGCTGGCGCAAGGCTCCGCGGTGCTGTGGGGCAGCCAACCCGGACAGTCCACAGGGGACACCACCCCGCCTGCCGCACCCACCGGGATCACCGCCACGCCCGGCAGCACGAGCGTCAGCCTCACCTGGACCGCCGCCACGGACGACGTCGGCGTCGCCGGGTACGACGTGCTGAACGCGGCCGGTGCGGTGGTGGGCACCACCACGGGCACCGGCTTCCAGATCACCGGCCTCACGCCCGGCACGGCGTATACGTTCTCGGTCCGCGCCCGCGACGCCGCCGGCAACCAGTCCCCGGCCGGCGGCCCGGTCTCGGTCACCACCACCCCCGGCGGCAACACCGGCACCGGCTCGCTCGCGGTGCAGCAACGCGGAGACGGCGCCGCCACCGGCAACCAGATCCGCACCGGCCTCCAGATCGTCAACCGGGGCACCGCGCCCGTTGCCCTGAACAGCGTCACCGCGCGGTATTGGTTCACCGGTGACGCGGCCAACCCGGGCTACCAGGTCTGGTGCGACTACGCGGTGCTCGGCTGCGGCACCGTGACCGTGCGCGTGGTGAAGGTGAGTACGCCGCGCCCGGGCGCCGACGCGTACGTCGAGATCAGCCTCGGCAACGGCACCCTCCCGGCGGGCGCGAGCACCGGCGAGATCCAGGTCCGGGTCGCCAAGACCGACTGGTCACCGTTCAACCAGGCCAACGACCACAGCTACCGCGCGGCGGCGTCCTTCGCCGACCTCGCCACCGCCACCGCCTACCAGTCGGGTGCCCTGGCCTGGGGCACCGAGCCGTGACCCGCGCCGGGTCCCGGCTCGGTGCCCGCGCGACGGGTGCCGTCCGTCTGCTTGGCGCCCATCCCCGGTCGGCGGATCCGTCCGGATGACACCGGCGAACGCGCGCGAGCAATGTACGTCGGGCGTACCGATCCGACCAGTGCCGCCCGTTCGAGCCCGGAGGCGCCGCCGGATGCATGATCGGTGACTTGGCCGCCGCATGCTCGACGGTGGCGAGGACCCGCTGTACGTGGCCCGATACCGCAACGGTTTCTCCGGTGCCGACTACCTCCCCGGCGGCATGGACCGCGAGACTTACACCGAATGCGAACACAGGACGGCCCGGTTCGGGTCTGCCAAGCTGGCCGGATGAATCAGAAGCTGCGGTTGGCGGTCGCGCAGAGCACGGTGCCCGAGGATCCGGCGGATCGGGACGCTCTTCGTGCGAGCGGAGCCGAGATCCGTGCTCTGATGCGGGAGGCGAGCGCCGCGGGTGCCCGGCTCGTGCAGTTCCCGGAGGGCGCGATCACGTATCCCAGCAAGTACGCGGTGTCCAGCGGCGGCATGGAGGAGCTGACCGAGGCGGATTGGTCGCGTGCCGCTTGGGACGTCATGCGAGAAGAGGCCGAGGCTGTCGCGGATCTCGCGGGTGAACTCGGCATCTGGACGGTGTTCGGCTCGATCCACCGGTTGTCCGGGGCGAACCGTCCGCACAACAGCTTGTACGTGGTCTCCGACCAAGGTGAGCTGGTCGGCCGCTATGACAAGCGGTACCTGTCGCACACCGAGATCAGCTACCTGTACACGCCGGGAGTGGCGCCGCTGGTGTTCGAGGTCGACGGCTTCCGATTCGGTTGCGTGCTCTGCATCGAGGTCAACTTCCCCGAACTGTTCGCCGAGTACGAACGCCTGGACGTCGACTGCGTGCTGGCATCGGTGATGGTCGATGACGCGCCGAGATCGGTCGTGGCCCAGGCGTACGGGACGCTCTACAACTACTGGGTCGGCTACTCCGTCCCGGCTCAGTTCAGCGCGACGGCTCCGGCAGGCATCGTCGCACCCGGCGGCCGGTGGATCGGACGCTGTCACGGCGACGGGCGTCCTGGCCTCGCCGTCGCGGAGCTCGATCGTGCCGCGCCGGACGCCGACATCGACGTGGCCGTCCGGCTCGCACGGCCCTGGCGCCGCACGGCGAAGGCAAGTCTCTACGAACACCGCGTCGTGCGCGGAGACCCACGAAGCGACACCCGCACCGCATTCTGACGTGTCTACGGTCGGTCCTTCACCTACCATCGTCTCGACAGCATCGGGGCACGAGTCGAGTTGGTCGACTTCGCGGCACAGGATGGGTTTCTCGCCACCTGGGCCCCGGACGGGGCGACGATGCCGGTGCTCGACCTCGACGGCCTGACCACCTGGGCTGACCTCGACCGGCGGCGCGGTCAGCGGTTTCCCGCCACCGGAGCTGAGGACTGACGTGGGCGTTGACGTGTTGCTGATGACGGTGCGGCAGCGGGGCACCAGCCCGAAGGGGCGCCAGGTGCGCCCGGTGGAGATCGTCCTGGATCCGGGGGACCGGTTCGCCCGGCTGTGCACGTCGAGCCGGCGGCCGATGCTCGGCCGCGTGGACCCGTGCAAGACGCTGATCTTGACCCGCGCCGACATGCCCCGGTTCATTTCCGAGGTGACGGCCGAGCTCGCCGCGTCCGGTGACCGCGAGGTGAGCGATCTCCTGCAGCGTGTCCTCGGCCTTGCGCGGGAGTGTGCGGCGCACGAGGCGTACGAACTGCACCTCGACGGCGACTGAATTCGCCGGCCGGTCGAACGCGGCCCGGATGCGTGCGCTCGATCAGAGGCCCCTGAGGCACCACCGTATCCGCGGTGAGCCAGGTGCAGCGGACGTTCAGGCGCCGGGCAACAGGAGGCCTGCCGGTGGGGTGTCCCACTTGTCGAACACCGGTGGTGCCAGGTAGTCGTCGGTGCCGGCCTGGGAAAGGTCGACTTCGCCGCCGGTGAATCTGGCGCCGCGGAAGGATACCTCGCCGCCGGTGAAGGAGGCTCCTTCGAACTGGACGCGGCCGCCGCTGAACTCGGCCTTGTCGAACGTCACCCTGGCCTTGCCGGAAAACTCGGCGCCGCCGAACCAGACTTCGCCGCCGCTCACGTGCATTCCGTCGAACGACGTCCAGCCGCCGGGGAAGCGGGCCAAGCTGAACAGGAGGCGGCCGCCCGTTACCCGGATGTCCGCGAAATCCGCGGAACGGAATACCGCGCGGAGGAAGTTGAACTCGTGGCCCTGCCAGCTGACCGGTGCGCCGGGGCGCAGGTGATCGCTGATCACGCTCGTGATCGAGAGGCGCACTTCGGATTCCTCATCGTGGTACCACGGCGAATCCAGCGCGGGTTCATACGGGATGCGCAGGTACGCGCACAGCACGTCGATGCACACCTGGCGCTGCTCGACCCACTCGTCGGCCAGGCTGGCCATGGCGTACACCCCGGCGAGCCGGACAGCCGGCTTTTCGTGGCCGATTTGGGCGCACGCGCCGGCGAAGCGTTCGTTCAGCACCTTGACGCGCTCGCGGGTTTCGGCCACCTCGCCGATCCGTTGCTTGCGGTAGGCGACCACCAGCGCCACCACCCCGCCGACGCCCGCCACCACCGACAACGCGAGTTTGATGATGTTCAGCCTGGTGTCCGGGCTCGGTGCCGCCGGCAGGCCCACCGCCAGCCACAACAACACCGCCGCGACCACGAACACGCCGAGACCGATCAAGACCACTGCGACGAGGTGTCTCCTGATCGGCCAAAGCCCGGCGCCCTGGCCGCGCTGGGGATTCGTCGAAGCCACCGCGAGATCCTAGAGCACGGGCGGGATGCGCCGGATCGTCGCGGGCGCAAAAGACCCGCTCCGTACCGACCGGATGGTACGTTGACCGCGTGATCGAAGTGGCGCGCCGGACCTGGCGACTTCTCGAGCCCTACCACGGAATGATCTACTTCGCCCCGGAAGCCGCTGCCGCCTACGGGGAACTCGGTCTCACCGGTCGCGCCGGCTATTTCGCGTCGAGATCCGCGGCGCTCGGCGTGGTTCCGGCGCCGGTCGTGGTCGCGACCTTCTACAACTTCAACCCGGATCTCGTCCGGGAGTCGATCACCGCCGCCTGGTCCACCACCGACCCGGGTGCCGTGCTGGCCGCGCGTTACGCCGCGGCCGACCGGGCGTTGCGGGGCGCACTGGGCGACGCGATCGGCTCGCCGGAGCTGCACCGGGCCGCCGCGCTGGGGCGGGAGGCCGCCGAGACGATCGCCGGCGACGTCGCCGGCCGCCCGCTCTTCGCCGCCCATGCGGCCTTGTCGTGGCCCACCGAGCCGCACCTGGTTCTGTGGCACGCGCAGACCCTGCTCCGGGAGTACCGCGGCGACGCGCACGTCGCAGCCCTGCTGACGGCGGGCCTGAGCGGCATCGAAGCCCTCGTCACCCACGCTGCTTCCGGCGCCGTCCCCGCCGAGACCCTGCGCACCTCCCGGTCGTGGTCCGAAGAGGACTGGAACCGGGCCGTCGCCGGCCTCCGTGAGCGTGACTGGCTCACCGGTGACGCCGACCCGACGTTCACACCGGCGGGCGCGGCCCGTCGAGCGGACATCGAGAAGGCGACCGACGAGAACAGCGTGGCGCCCTACGCCCACATCGGCGAGCCGGCCTGCGCCGAACTGCAGGAACTGGTGCGCCCGTTCAGCCGGGCGCTTGCCGAAAAACATATGCCGTGGGCGCTCGCGCGGCAGTAGCGGCCCGGCCGTCGACGCCGCACGACGGGCGCCGCGAACGGTACTGGCGGGCGACCTCGCGGATGCCGCCCGCCGGGCGGTGTCACCGCCCGGTGAGGTGGGCGGCCAGCCCGTCCAGCAGGCGGTCCAGTCCGTAGTGGAAGCTGTCGCCGCGGGTCTTCGCGGCGTCGTCGCCCTGGGCGGTGGCGAGTGCGTGCAGCCGCTGGTACGGCTTCGTCGCCTCCGTCAACGCCGGCCGCAGCCGGTCGAGCCACTCCTGCTCCGAGTGGCCGCTGCGGGAGACCGTGGTCAGCCACGCCGCTTCCGTGGTCGCCGTGCCGATCACGTAGGCCATCACCGCGCTCAACGCGTCGTCGGCCTCGGCCAGGGAAAACCCGGCCGCCTCGAACAGGGCCAGCATCCGCTCGTTCAGGCGCATCACGTTCGGCCCCAGGTACGCCAGCCCGGTCTGGCCGAGCACCGACGCGATCCACGCGTGCCGCAGCAGCGCCGCCCGCGCGCTTTCGGCGCAGGTCGTCACCGCGCGCCGCCAGTCGACGCCCCAGACGTCCGGGACCTCGATCTGGCCGTAGACCTCGTCGACGACCAGTTCCAGCAGCTCGTCCTTGTTGGCCACGTGGCGGTACAGCGACGTCGCGGCCGCGTCCAGCCGCGCCCCTAGCGTGCGCATGCTCAGTGCCTCGAGCCCTTGCGCGTCCAGCAGTTCGAGCGCCGCCGCCACGATCTGCGCGCGGCTCAGCGCGGGTTGCTCCTTGCGTCGCCGCGGGCGCGTCCACACCGACACCACGGGTTCTTCGGCCGCCATCGAGCCTCCTCTCGGAACGCCACTGTAGCGCACGCCGTGCGCCCCTTGCGCACGCCAAACCAATCTGCGTACAGTGTTCTCATACCCGGAACGCTGTACGCAAGGAGCGATCGACCCATGACCTTCGACCACGACCACTGGCAGCGCCGCTTCGACGAACTGCGCGCCACTCACCACGTCCCCGGGGCGGCCCTTGCCGTGCTCACCGGCGGCGACGTGCACGAATTCGCCACCGGGGTGCTGCACCGGGGCACCGGAGTGGCGGTGACGACCGACTCGGTGTTCCAGGTCGGCTCCATCACCAAGATCCACACCGCGACGCTCGTCATGCAGCTGGCCGAAGAAGGCAAGCTCGATCTCGACGCCCCGGTCCGCGACGTCCTGCCGGACTTCACCGTCGCCGACCCGGCCGCGTCGAAGACGATCACCGCCCGGCAGCTGCTGTCCCACACCAGCGGGCTCACCTGCGACTTCACCCGCGACACCGGGCGCGGCGACGACTGCCTCGCCGCGTACGTCGAAGCCGCCCGCGACGTCCCGCTCGACTGCCCACCCGGGACGGCGATCTCCTACAGCAGCGTCGGCTACAACGTGCTCGGCCGGATCGTCGAGGTGCTCACCGGCCGGACCTGGGACGACGCGCTCCGGGAGCGGCTCTGCGCACCCCTGGGCCTCACCCACACGGTGACGTTGCCCGAAGACGTGCTGCGGTTCCGGGCCGCGATGGGACACCTCGGCGAAGGGGGAGCCGACCCCGAGCCGGCGCCGGCCTGGAACCCGCTGCCGCGCTCGGCCGGCCCGTACGGCGGGGTCCTGTGCGCCACCGCGGCCGACGTCCTGCGGCTCGCCCGCCTGCACCTCGACGGCGGGACCGCCCCGGACGGCACCCGCCTGCTGCGCCGGGAAACCACCGAAGCGATGCAACACCGCGAGACGGACTGCCCCGACAAGTGGACCGTCGATTCCGACGGCTGGGGACTGGGCTGGACGCTCTACGACTGGGACGTCACCCCCGGTTTCGGTCACGACGGCGCCACCATCGGCCAGTACGGCTTTCTCCGCGTGGTGCCGGAGGCCGGCGTCGCCGTCGTGCTGCTGACCAACGGCGGTGGCGCTCGCCGGCTGTACTCCGGCTTGTTCCGGGAACTGCTGCACGAACTCGCCGGCGTCCGGATGCCGGAACCGTTCGGGCCGCCCGCGCAGCCGCTGCCGGTCGCGCTCGGCCGCCGCGCCGGCGTCTACCGGCGAGAGGGCGTGGAGATCACCGTTTCGGAGCGCGACGGCGTCGCCCGTCTGCGGTACGCGTTCGTCGACGGCATGGCCGGGCTCGCGCCGCCCATCGAGTCGGACCTGGTCGCCGTGTCCGGCACGGTGTTCGCCGGCCGCGCGGACGGCGCGTTCAGCGACGACTGGCTGCCCGTCGTGTTCGCCACCCTGACCGACGGCACCGATTGCGTCTACATCGGAATGCGCGCCGCGCCGAAGGTCGCCGGGTAACGGGGACCGGGCGGTGGTCGATTCACGGGCAAGGGGACCCGGGGGATCGTGCGCGTTGAGCCGATGTCGCTCAGCCCGATCGAACCGCTCCGATCGCTTCGACGGGGAGGACGGATCGATGAGGAGCCTGCTGGCCGAACTGGGGAAACGTGCCGACGCCAACGCGCGTGCCGAGCTGGAAGCCTACGAACGCGAACTCCCGGAATACCGGCTCCGCGCCGGCGATCCGCGGTCCCGGGCGGAGACGCTGGACTACGCGGTGTGGTTCCGCCGCCACACGGTCGAACTGGTCTCCGAAAACCGCCGGCTCTCCGACGAAGACCTGTCCTTCATCGGCGACATCGGCCGCAAACGGGCCGAGGACGGGTTTTCCACCGGGGCGGCGCAACGTGTCCTCGCCTTGCACGCCACCCTGATGCTGCGCGAGATCAACGAGGTGGCCGAAGGGGACGACCTGGCCGAACTGCTGCAGTTCACCGCCTGGTTCGGCGAGCAGGGCGCCCGGGGGAGCGGCCGCTACCTCGACGGGTACCTGGCCGCGCAACGGCTCCGGTTCTCGGTGCGCAAGCGGCTGCACGACCTCGTCGACCTCCTGCTGGCCGGCGATCTGTCGGCTCCCGGCCTCGCCCGTGACCTCGGTGTCTGCCTGCACGAGCACTGCACCGCGGTGGTGCTGCGGTTTCCCGGTCCGCCGCCGGGCCGTGCCGAAGTCACCGACGACCTCGTCGAGGCGGTGTTCAAACTGCACCCCGTGCCGATCGCCTGGCGGCGGCCGGACGAGCTCCTCGTGCTCCTGCCCGCGTGTCCCGCGCGGGACACGCCGCCGGACGACACGCTCCCCGTGGTGCGCGACATCGCCGAGACGGTGGAGGCGCGCTGCCGCGTCGGCGTCGCGACCGGCCCGGCGAGCCGGCTGTCCGAGACGGTGGCCATGGCCTGCCGGGTGGCCGAAGCCGCACCGGTGCAGCGGATTCCGGAGGCGCTGCCGGGGATCGGGGACGTTTTCGTCGAGCTCGGCGTCATGCGGGTGCCCGAGGTGGACCGGTGGCTCCGCGACGTGGCGCGGCAGCTCGCCAACGGCCCGGACCTGGTGAAGACGCTCGACGGCTACTACCGCAACGACATGAACCGGCTCCGGGCCGCCGTCACCCTGCACATCCATCCCCGGACCCTCGACTACCGCCTCCGGCGGGTGCGGGAGGTGACCGGCATCGACCCCGCTTCGACGAAGGGCATCCGCATCCTCACCGCGGCCGTCGCCCGGCTGCTGGCCGGTGCGTGGGACTGATTGCACTTCGTGTCAACGGGGTGGTCGGCAGGGGAGACGGATTTGCGCGGTGTGACAACGATTTTCCGGGGTGCGATGGCTACGCTCGCCTGCATTGCCGCCCATGGAAAGGGAGTCAGAGCAGATGCCGAGATTTCGATCCCGTTTTGCCGCGCTCGCGGCCATCGGAGCCACCTTCTTCCTGACGATCACCGGTATCGCCACGGCCCAGCCCGCGGCGACGGCCGAGTTGCCCGCCGCCGCGCTCGCGTCCTGCCCGGCGGGTTCGGTCTGCCTCTACGAACACAAGAACTTCGGGGGCACCGTGCTGGTCATCCCGGCCGGCGAGGCCTACCCGGACCTGCGCAACCACGCCTGCCCGGGGTGCCGCAGCTCGAAGCACAACAACAACAACGGAACCTGGTCCGACCAGCTGAGCTCGTGGGTCAACAACACCGGCCAGGTGTACTGCTGGTACTGGCACGAGGGTTACGTCGGCCGCGACGCCACGCTGATGAGCGCCGGGACGGCCTCGAGCTACGTCGGCAAGGACCCGAACGACCAGGCTTCCTCCATCGGCCCCTGCTGAGCCGCCGCCGGGGTCACGTCTTCGTGGCGCGAAGGCGTGACCCCGCCGTGGTGTAGGCGATGTCCTTCCCCGCCCGCTCCCAGACCACATCGGCGCAGTTCAACCCCTCGCTGGAGAGCTGCCGCTTGAGGACCTTGAACGTCGACGTCCGCGGGAGCTCCCGGACCGTGCGCACGTACCGGGGCACCTGCTTGGGCCCGAGGTCGGGCTGCCCGGCGAGGAACCGGCCGAAGCCGGCGGGATCCAGGGGGGTGCCGTCGGTGACGATCGCGGCCATCACCTGGTCGCCGGTCACCGGGTCGGGCACGGCGTAGACGGCGGCGTCGGTGATCGCGGGGTGCCGCAGCAGGATGCGCTCGATCGGCGCGGTGCCGAGGTTTTCGCCGTCGACGCGGAGCCAGTCGCCGAGCCGCCCGGCGAAGTAGCAGAAGCCGTCGGCGTCGGCGTAGGCGAGGTCGCCGGTGTGGAACCGGCCGTCACGCAGGCGTTCGGCGTCGGCGTCGGGGTCGCGGTAGTAGCCGGCGAACCAGCCGGCACCCGCGGTGTTGACCAGTTCGCCGACGGCTTCCGCGGCGTTGACCAGGTGGCCGCCGTCGTCGAACTCGGCCGGCGGGCACGGGCGGCCGGTGTCCGGGTGCAGAATGGCCACGTCGCCGGCCGGACGGCCCAGTGAGCCGGGTGGTGTGTCGCCGGTGCGGGCGAACCCCACGCCGCCCTCGGTGGAGCCGAACGCGTCGACGACCTTGCAGCCGAAGCGTTTCTCGAACGCCGTCAGGTCGGCGCTCGCCCCTTCGTTCCCGTAGACCAGGCGCAGGGTGTTGTCCGCGTCGTCGGGCCGCGCCGGCGTGGCGACCACATAGGACAGTGGCTTGCCCACGTAATTGGCGTAGGTGGCGCCGAACTTCCGCACGTCGGGCAGGAAGCCGGAGGCGGAGAACCGGCGGCGCAGGGCGATGGCCGCGCCGGCCGCGAGCCCGACGGCCCAGCCGGCCATGACGGCGTTGGAGTGGAACAGCGGCATCGTGACGTAGACGGTGTCCGCTGTGGACAGACCGAAGCGCTGGGCGAGCATCGTGCCGGGGAAGGCGATCTTGCCGTGGGTGCAGCGCACGGCCTTCGGGTCGCCGCTGGTGCCGGAGGTGAAGATCAGCATCAGCAGGTCGTCCGCGGACGCGGGAACGGGATCGATCGGGTCGTTCGACGGCGCCCACGAGTCCAGGTCCCGCACGGCGATCCCGCCGAGGTCCAGTCCCGCCAGCAGGGGCCGGTACTTCCGTTCGGTGAGCACGAACCGGCAGTCGGCGAGCCGGATGTCCCGCGCGAGTGCGGCACCGCGCCGGGTGGGGTTCAGCCCGACCAGCACCGCCCCGGCGAACGCGCAGGCGCCCAGGAGCACGGAGAACGCCGGGACGTTGTCGGCCAGGACGCCGACATGGGGTGGTTCGTCCCCGCGCAACGTTTCACGGAGGCCCGCCGCCCAGCGCGCGGAGGTGCGGACGTGCTCCGCCCACGACCACGTTTCGTCTTCGAACCGCAGTCCCGGACGCTCGTCGCCGGCGCGGGCCAGCAGCAGCTCGGTCACCGTCGGGACGCTCATCCGCGCACCTCCCGGTACCGGCGGTCAGAAGTGAAACAGGTTCTACTTCTACCACGCTGCCCGCCGCCGGGTCCACCGCTCGGGTCAGCGGCGTCCGGTGGCCAGGACGACGAGGAACTGGCCGCCACCCGCTTCGACGCCGGCGGTCACCGGCAGCCCCGGCACCAGCCGGGAAAACCGGTCCACCAGCCAATCCGCGGCTTCCCGGGCGTCCTGCTCGGTCGGGCACCGGGCCACCAGCTCGCGGCCGCCCTTGCGCTCCAGCCGTCCGGCGACGGTGATGAGCGGCGCGGGGTCGGCCACGTGCAGGCGGTCCGGCCAGGCGATGACCACCTTGACCGCGCCCTTGCGGGTGTTGCAGCCGCGGTGGGCGAGCCGCTCCGCGATCTTGGCCTTCCGGTCCGCGGTCCGGCTGTCGACGCTCGGCCCCCGCGGGTCGTTCACCGACATGTCCGGGTCGACCGGCTCGTCGCACACCCAGCATCGCCAGCCGTCGCGTTCGGCCACGTCGTCGAGGAGACTCACCGGGGCAACCTAGCAAGCGCGGAACACCTGCGCCGCCGGGGGAGTTGTGCGTGGCATGAGTCAACTCGTGGACCGCACGATCACCGCCCTCCGTTCCGAGCACGACACGCTCGCCGGCCTCGTCCGCGGCCTCACCGACGACCAGCTCGCCGCGCCCAGCGGCGCCGCGGAATGGACCGTCGCCCAGGCCCTTTCCCACCTCGGCAGCGGTGCCGAGATCGGCCGCGCGCCGATCGCGCGGGCCGCCGGCGAGACCGTGGCGGCCGAAGAGAACCAGACGATCTGGGCCCGCTGGGACGCCTCCGCGCCGCGCGCGCAGGCCGAGGGCTTCCTGGAGCACAACGCCCGCTGGCTCGAAACGGTCGAGGCGCTCTCGCCCGGGCAGCGTTCCTCGCTGACCGTCGACCTCGGGTTCCTGCCGGAGCCGGTCCCGCTGGTGACCGCACTGGGCATGCGGCTGAGCGAAGTGGCCAACCACTCGTGGGACGTGCGCGTGGCCTTCGACGCGGACGCTCGCGTGGACGCCGGCTCGGCCGACGTGCTGGTCGACCTGCTGACCGGGCCCGTCGGGTTCATGCTGAGCTTCCTCGCGAAGCCGGCCGAGCTCGCGAAGCCGGTGTCCGTCGCGGTCCCCGGCGCCGCGCTGGTGATCGACGACGCGGTCACCGTGGTGGACCACCTCGAGTCGCCGTCCGCGACGTTCACCGGACCGGCGGAAGCGTTCATCCGGCTGATCAGCGGCCGGCTCAAGGCGCCGTACGACCAGGGCGTCGCGGTCGAGGGCGGCGTCACGCTCGACGAGCTGCGCCGGGTGTTCCCCGGCTTCTGAGTCACCGGTAGCTCTCGAGGAGCGCAGCTCGGCGGCGACCAGGTGCCAGGACCAGCCGACGTCGCCGCCGCCGTGGCGGGCACTTTCACGGGAAAGTGCCCGCTTCGGGTGCGGCGGTGCGGCGGCGCAGGGCCGGTCCGAGTGCGCGCTGAGCGGCGAACAGGGCGAGCCCGCCGGCCGCGCAGGTCACCCCGAGCACGGTCGGGCCGGCCAGTTCGAGCAGTGCGGTCCCGGCCAGCGGGCCGAGCACCGCGCCGACGCTCCAGGTGGCCGAGGCGAGGCCCAGGTATCCGCCGCGCAGCTCGGCCGGGGCGAGAACGGCGAAGGTGTCGCCGAACCGGACGGCGATCCCGATCTGGCCGAGCGTCCAGATCAGCACCGATCCGGCGAAACCGGCGGTGCCGTGGCTCACCGCGCCGAGCCCGGCGCCGAGCCCGACCAGCAGCATCGAGGCGGCCGACACCGCGTGCGCGGCCCGGCCGGCGAGCAGCCGGACCGCCACGGGCTGGAGGGCCACGACGGCGATCCCGTTGAGCGCCAGCACCGCGCCGTACGTCGCGGGCCCGAGCCCGCCGGCCGCCATCAGCAGCGGCAACGTCGTGAACGTCTGCAGGAACAGCGTGAAGTACCCGACGTGCAGTGCCGTCATCGCGAGCATCAGCCGGTCGCGCAGCACCACGGGCAGCAACGCCCGCCGCGTCCGGGCCGAGGCCACCGGCCGGGTTTCCGGCACCTGGCGCCAGACGAGCACCGCCGCGGCCAGCGAGGCGAGCACGTTCACCCAGAACAGGAGCCCGTACCCGTGCTTGGCCAGGATCCCGGCGGCCACGGTGGCGACCGAAAAGCCGAGGTTGGCCGCCCAGTAGAGCAGCCCGAACGCGCGGATCCGCTGCTGCGGGGGAAGATCGGCCACCGCGGCCGATCCGGCCGGGCGGAACAGCTCGATCGTCAGCCCGACGGCGACGGCGGCCACCCAGATCCCGGCCAGCGAATCCGCCGAGCCGAGCGCGGTGAGCGCCGCGGCGGCACCCACGAACCCGGCCAGCATCGTGTTGCGCCTGCCGATCCGGTCGCCCAGCCAGCCGCCGAGCAGCTGGGATCCGACGTCGCCCAGCCCGACCGCCGCGACCACGGTGCCCGCGGTCGCCGGGGAGAGGTGCTGCGCCTGCGTCAGGTAGAGCACCAGGAACGACCGCACCACCCCGCCGGCCCGGCCGACGAAGTGCGTGGCCGCGAGGGCCCAGACGAGGTGGGGCAGCCGCGGCCGGGTTGCCGGTTCGATCGTGCTCGTGGTCGTCATGGAAATCACGCTAGATCCGCGAAGACATCACGAAAAGCGATGAATTCCGATCGAATCGATCGCCAGAAGCTATGTTAGGAAGTTATGGCCGACTTCGAGCTGCGGCACCTGAGGACCATGGCCGCCATCGCCGACGAAGGCACGTTCGGGCAAGCGGCGGCGCGGCTCGGCTACACCCAGTCCTCGGTGAGCCAGCAGATCGCCGCGCTGGAGAAGGCCGTCGGCGGCCCGGTCTTCGACCGGCCCGGCGGGCCGAGACCGGTCCGGATCACGCGGCTCGGCGAGGTGGTCCTGGCCCACGGCCGCGAGCTGCTGGCGAAGGCGGAGACCCTGACCGACGCCGTCGACCGGTTCCGGGCGGGCCACGGCCGCATCGACATCGGCACCTTCCAGAGCGTGTCGAACCTGATCCTGCCGTCCGTCATCCGACGGCTGCTGGACGAGCACCCCGGCTGCGACATCAGGCTGGCCGACGTGACGCCGGAGGACCCGCGGATCGGGGAGTTCGACCTGCTGTTCCACGACGGCCCGGTGGACGGCGACGTCGAGCGGGTCACCCTGCTCGACGAGCCCTACCTCCTGGTGACGGGCGCCGGCGCGGTGCCGGCCGGCCCGGTGCGGGTGAAGCAGCTCGACGGGGTGCCGATGGTGGCCTGGCCGCCCACCCACCACCAGCGGTGGCTGGAGCGGACGCTCGCCCGCGCCGGCGCGCAGCCGCGGTTCGTGTTCCGCACGACGGGCCACGAAACCATCCTGTCGATGGTCCGGGCGGGCATCGGCTGGGCGGTGCTGCCGTGGCTGGCCCTGCACGGGCAGGACGCCTGGTCGGACGACCAGCTCGCCCTGCACCCGCTGAAGCCGTCGCCCACCCGCGAGCTGTCCCTGCACTGGCCGGCCGGGCGCACCGAGTCCCCCCTCGCCGTCCGGGCGCGTGAGATCGCCATCGAGGTCGCGGGCGATCTCGCCAAGCGGATGTGACGCCTCAGCCGTGGATCAGCGCCCGGGCCGCCGCGGCGGCGTCGGTGAGCTTCGTGCCCGTCCCGGTGACGTAGTAGAGGCCGGACGGCGCGTGGCACTGCAGCGCCACGCTGAACCCGCCGGTGACCGGGTTCGAGGCGTAGTCGGAGCACAGCTGCCCGGTTGCCGCATAGACCTGCGCGAGGGCGTGTGCTTCGCGGGCGGCGTCGGTGAGGGTGGTGCCCAGGCCCTGCCGGAAGGTGAGGCCGGCGGGGGTGTTGCACTGCAGTGTCACGCCAAAACCGCCCAGCACGGTGCTGCTGCCGTTGACGGAACTGCACTTCAGCGCGGCGATGGCCGGGTCCTGCACCAGTGCGGTGGCTTCGGCGAAGGCGTCGGTCAGGGTCGTGCCCAGGCCGGTCACCACGCGGAAGGAGCTGCCGGTGCAGGTCAAGCTCTGCTCGTACCCGCCGAGGACGGCCCGGTTGCCGTAGGCGGTGCAGGAATCGGCGGCGTCCGCGACGGCGGGGACGGCGACGGCCGAGCCGACGGCGGCGGCGGCGAGGGCGCCGAGCGCTCCGAGGCAGCGACGCACGAACATGGCGGAACTCCTTTGCCGGGCAGGGCGCCGCCGGGTGGAAATCGGTGCGGCGCGGGTGGTTCGTGGTCTACCACCCGCGGTTGCGCGGCCTTCACGGCATTTGTGACGACACGGCCGATCGCGCCGGCCCGGTGTTTCCCGGTCGCTCAGCCGTTGCGGGCCATGGCACCCGCGATCAACAGGGCCAGCCCGTTCGCCAGGGCCGGGGCCAGTTCCAGGCGGAGCACGGCCAGCGCCGGGTCCGCTTCGTACGCCGCGCCGGCGCTGGGGGACGGGCGGCAGTGGGTCCACAACCCGCCGGCCAGGACCATGGCCAGCAGGCACACCGGCCTCGCTTCGCCGCCCACTTCGGGTACGGAACGGCGGAGCAGGTCGGCCATCGTGTCCAGCCCGCCGAGGGCGGATCGCTTGAAGCGCACCACGAGGTCGGTGGACACGTTGTGCTCGAGGACGCCCGCCTGCGCGCCGATGAGGTCGCACAACACCGTGCGCCGGGCCAGCGAGCCGGCGACCACCGCCGCGAAGGCCTCGGCCCGCGCCGGCGCCGGGCGGTCCGGATCGACGCCCGCGGCCACTTCGCCGTCCACCTCGGCCAGCCACTCCCGCAACGCGCCGTCCAGCAGTTCCAGCAGCACGGCCTCGCGGGATTCGAAGTAGCGCAGGACGTTCGACTTGGCCAGGCCGACCCGGCGGCTGAGCTCGTTGAGGCTGACCTCGGCCACCGGCATCTCGTCGAGCATCTTCCGCGCCGTGTCGAGGATCGTGCGGCGCCGCTCCTCCCGCTGCTCCGCGCTACGCGCCCGCTGGAACGTCATGGGCCCAGCGTAACGCCCGGGGCGCGAGATTGGAGACCGGCAGTCTCTTGACAACAGACCGACGGTTCCTTAATGTCGGGGACATAACAGACCACCGGTCCGAACGGGCCGTGAACCCAGGAGGACTGCCATGAGCGAGAACTGGACCGGACGCGAAGTCCCGAGTCAGCACGGCCGCGTGGCCGTGGTCACCGGCGCCAACACCGGCCTCGGGTTCGACACGGCGAAGGTGCTGGCCGAGCGCGGCGCGACGGTGGTGCTCGCCGTCCGCGACGTGGCGAAGGGCAAGCAGGCGGCCGCGCGGCTCGGCGCGCACGCCGACGTCACCGTGCAGGAGCTGGACCTGGCGTCGCTGGAGTCCGTCCGGGCCGCCGCGGCCGACCTGCGCGCCACGCTGCCGAAGATCGACCTGCTGATCAACAACGCCGGCGTCATGTACCCGCCGCGCCAGACCACCCGGGACGGGTTCGAGCTGCAGTTCGGCACGAACCACCTCGGGCACTTCGCCTTCACCGGCCTGCTGCTGGACCTGCTGCTGCCGGTCGAGGGCTCCCGGGTCGTCACGGTCGCCAGCCTCGCCCACCGCATCCGCGCGAGCATCCACTTCGACGACCTGCAGTGGGAAAACTCCTACGACCGCGTCGCGGCCTACGGGCAGGCCAAGCTCGCCAACCTGATGTTCGCCTACGAACTGCAGCGCCGCCTCGCCGCACACGGCACGACGACGTCGATCGCGGCGCACCCCGGCGTGGCCCGCACGGAGCTGATGCGCAACTCCCCGGCGGCGCTCCGCGCGTTCTTCCCCGTGGTGGCCCCGCTGTTCACCCACAGCTCGGAGCGCGGCGCCCTGCCGATCCTGCGTGCCGCCACCGACCCCGCCGCCCTCGGCGGCCAGTACTACGGCCCCGCCGGCCCGGGTGGTTACCGCGGGCGCCCGCAGGTGGTGACGTCCACCCCGCAGTCCTACGACGTCGCGATCCAGCGGCGGCTCTGGGCGGTTTCGGAGGAACTCACCGCCGTGAAGTTCCCGGTCGGCTGAGCCGCGCGGCCCGGAAGGGCCGACACGCGTGATTCCCGAGCCGACACACGTGATTCGAGGGTCGACACGGCGGCCGACCCCCGTGTCGGCCTGCCCATCACGCGTGTCGACCCTTCAGACACGCGTGTCGACCTTCCGCTCACGGGGCCTCAGGCCTCCACCGTCGCGCGGTCGCCGTTGCCGGCCGCCGGGAGCAGGTGGTAGCCGGCGCGGTCCGGCCGGATGTGCGAACCGCCGGACGACGGGTCGGGGACGCGGTGGCCGGCGGCCGCGATGGCCGCTTCGTCGAGGACGATGCCCAGGCCGGGGCAGTCGCCGAGGATGAAGGCGCCGTCGCCGATTTCGTGGCCCACGGACACGCCCACCGGGGGCCGGAGGTCCTGGAGCTCGGTCACCAGGTGGTTGGGCACCGCGGTCGCCGCGTGCACCAGCCCGACCGGGGTCGTCCCGATCGGGCTGATCGGCAGGTCGTGGGCGTGGGCGAAGGCGGCGACCCGCAGGAAGTGGGTGATGCCCCAGCCCACGGCCGTCTGGACGACGTCGACCGCGCCGGCCGCGATCAGGGGCCGGTGCTGCTCCAGGCCCGTGAGGTTCTCGCCGGTGGCGACCGAGGCGCGGACACCGCGGCCGACGGCCGCGTGGCCGTCCACGTCCCAGCGTCGCACGGGTTCCTCGATCCAGGTCAGGTCGAAGGTCCGCTCGAGCTCGGCGACGTGCCGGACGGCCTGCTTGCGCGTCCAGTTCTCGTTGACGTCCAGCATCAGGCCCGGGCGGGTGGCGCCGGCCTCGGCGAGGACGTCGCGGACCAGCCCGAGGCGGCGCCGGTCGCGGTCGATGTCCAAGCCGCCCTTGAGCTTCGCCGCGCGCAGCCCGTGGCCGGCGTAGGTCCGGTACAGCGCGGCCAGCTCGCCGTCGTCCAAGGCGATGTCGAGACCCGAGGCGTAGGCGGGCACGCGGCGGTCCCGCCCGCCGAGCAGCCGCCAGAGCGGTTCGCCCGCCAGCTGCGCCTTGATGTCCCACAACGCCGTGTCGAACGCGCCGATGGTGCCGAACACCGCGCCGGCGTGCCCCGCCTTGAACGTCTGCCGCAGCATCCGGTCGTAGAGGGCGGTCACCCCGCGCGGGTCTTCGCCTTCGATCGCGGCGAAGACGGTCTCCGCCTGCACGTGTGAACCGAGGCCGACGCCGGTGACGCCTTCGTCGGTCTCGACGACGACGATCGGCGTCCGGACGACGCCGCCGGCGTGGACGCCGTTGGCGTCGCCGATCGGGCGGCCCCAGTCCTGGACGGTCGTGAGGGCCCGGAAGCCAGTGATGCGCATGTCAACCCTTCGTGGACCCGGCGGTGACCCCGTCGGCGATCTGGCGTTGCAGGAACAGGTAGACGAGCAGCACCGGCACCGCCGCGATCAGCACGCCGGAGGCGAACGTGGGGATGTCGGCGGAGTACTGCCCGCGCAGCGCGGTCACCCCGACCATGAGCGTGCGGTGCTCCGCGGACGGCATCAGCAGCAGCGAAATCAGGACGTCGTTCCAGCAGAACAGCGCGTTGAGCACCCCGACCGACAGCAGGGCCGGGGCACCCAGTGGCAGCATGATCCGCCAGTAGACGCCGTAGACGGTGCTGCCGTCGACGCGGGCGGCGTCGACGATCTCCGGTGGTACGGCCGAGTAGAAGCTGGTCATCAGGAACACCGTGAACGGCAGGAACTGCGCCACGTAGGCGAGCACCAGCCCCGGGTACGTGTCGACGAGTCCCGCGTCCGCCATGATCCGCGCGAGCGGGACCATGATCACCTGGAACGGCACGAACAACGCGGCGAGGATGCCCAGGTAGACCGCCGACGACCCGCGGAAGCGCAGGCGGCCGAGCGCGAAGCCCGCCATCGACCCGAGCAGCAGCAGCACCACGACCGAGCACACCACGACGACGACCGAGTTGAGGAAGTACCGCGACATCCCGACGCTCGTCCACGCTCGGGCGAGGTTGTCCCAGTGGAGCGAACCGGCGGGGGAGAACCGGTCGAGGGTGTATTCGCGGCGGTCCTTCATGGCGACGTTCGCCGTGAACACCAGTGGGTAGATCGTCGCCAGGGCGAGCGCGGCCATGGGGATCGCGGCCAGCCACTTCGTGAGCCGGGAACCGGACATCAGTCCTCCTTTCCGGCGCGTCGCAGGATGCCGATCTGGGCCAGCCCGACCACGAGCATGATCAGGAACAGCACCGTGGACGCCGCGGAGGCGAGCGCGGGGGAGTTCAGGTGGCCCTGCTGGAACCAGACGTAGTACTCGGGCAGGTAGGTGGAGCCGGCCGGGCCACCGGCGGTCATCACGTACAGCAGGCCGAACATCGAGGTCAGCATCCCGATCATCGTGGTGACGAACACGAACTGGATGGTGCGGGACAAGCCGGGGACGATCACGTGCCGGATGGTCTGCAGCAGCGACGCACCGTCCACTTTGGCCGCGTCCAGCAGCGAGGAGTCCAAAGTGGAGAAGCCGGCGAGGAAGACGACCAGCGCCATGCCGAACGTCGCCCAGACGTGCACCCCGACGACGGCGAAGATCGCCACGTCGGGATTCCCGAGCCAGTCCACCGAGCCGAGGCCTGCCAGGCCCAGCAAGGCGTTGACCGGCCCGTCGAAGGCCAGCAGCAGGTTGAAGATCGCCCCGACGATCACCGGGGACAGCACGGCGGGGAAGAAGTAGACGCCGCGGTAGACCCGGTGCCCCGGCACCTTGAGGTGGATGAAGGTGGCGAGCAGGCCGGGGATGGCGACGGCGATCGGCAGCAGGAGGACGAGCAGCCCGACGTTGCGCAGTGCGGTGCGGAACAGCGGATCGCCGAACAGCGTCACGTAGTTGTCGAAGCCGACGGACGTGCCGTTGCGGGCGCCGTCCCCGGTGAAGGAGAAGTTGACGCCGAGCAGCAGCGGCCACAGCCGCAGCAGGAGCACGATCAGCACGGCCGGGGCGACGAGGACGAGCGGCGCAAAGCGCTCGAGCCGCGTTCCGCGGGGGGCACGCCGGGCCGGCGCGGGTCCGCCGGTGGGCCGGGCCGGGGTCCGGTCCACCGGAGCGGGGGAGTACCCGGTCACGCCCATCAGCCCCGGTCCGACGCGGCCAGCTGCTGCAGCACCTCGTCGACGCCGATCGACCCGCTCAGCAGCTGCTGCGAAAGCCGCCCCATCAGATCGAGCGTCTTCGAGGAGAGGGCGACGTGGAGCGCCGGCTTGCCGTTCTTGACCTCCGAGACGATCGTCGCGACGGCCGGTCCGCCCGCCGAGACGTCGATCGCCGTGTCGGCGGCGATCGCGCCACCGTCGGCGTAGAAGGCCTTCAAGGCGTCGGTGGAGCTGAGCGACCGGACCAGGTCCGCCGCGAGCTTGGGATCCTTCGTCCCCTTCGCGACCGCGTAGCCGATGCCGCCGTCGTAGGGGAGGCTCGGGGTGGCGGCCGGGTTGACCTGCGGCGCGGTCATCACGCCGACCTTGTCCGCGCCGAGGAACTCGGCGAAGTCCTTCCAGTGCCCGACGTCGGACATCAGGCCGATGACGTTCGCGGCCTTGCCGGACTGGAAGAGCGCGAACGCGTCGTTGAACATCGCGGTGGAGTTGGGGCCTTCGGTGTTGAGCCCGGCGTCGTTGACCTGCTTCCAGAGCTCGAAGATCCGTTTGACGTCCGGCGAAGCCCAGTTGCGCTTGCCGTCGATCCAGTCGGTGTACTCCTGGGGCGTCAGGCTCGCCGAACCCAGTGCCGACAGGAAGAACTGGATCCCGGCGCCTTCCTTGTTGCCGAGGGCAAGGCACTTCGCACCGGTCTTGGCGGAGATGGTGCCGCAGCCGCGGACGAACTCGTCCCACGTGCGGGGCGGCGCCTGCGGGTTCAGCCCGGCCCGCTCGTACAGCGCCTTGTCGTAGTAGAAGGGGTGTCCCTGGAGGGTGACCGGCTCGGCGTAGACCTTCCCGTCGCGGCTGAACGCGTCCCAGCCGCTGAGGCGCGACCGGTCGTCGGCGACGTAGGGGTCCAGCGGCACGAGGTCGCCCACCCGGTCGCGGATCTGGCCGCCACCGTTGAAGAGCATGACGTCCGGCCCCCGGCCGGATTGGATCGCCGCGCCCAGCAGGGTGTAGTACTGGTCGTAGGGCTGGGCCACGAACTCGACGGTGACGCCGGGGTGCTGCTTGGCGAATTCGGCCTTGGCCTTCGCGACGTACCCCGCGGCCTTGGCGTCGCCGGACTTCCAGTCCCAGACCACGAGCTTGCCGCTCGCGTCACCGGACGGGGTGGCCGGGCCGGCGGCGCTGCCGCAGCCCGCGGTCAACGCCAGTGCCACGGTCAGGGCGGCCGAGAATAGTGTGCGCTGCTTCATCGCTGCTCACTTCTCCAGACGGTGGCCGGACGGGGAGTGGCCCGGCACAGTGCGCAAAAACGTAACTCGTATGACGTATGACGTCAACGCTGGCGCTGTGTAAGCTTCATGCGTGCGTTCGACGTTGGTCGGCACGTTGGTCGGCGCAGTGTGACCGGAGGAACGATGACGGCATCAGACCGGCAGCCCGCCGCCCCCGAGTGGGTGCGCCGCCCGGCGAACCTGGCAAGCGCGGTCACCGCCGAACTGGTGGAACGCGTGGTGCGCGGGGTGCACGCACCCGGCACGTCGTTGCCCCCGGAACCGGTGCTGTGCGAGAGCTTCTCGGTGAGCCGGACCGTGGTCCGCGAGGCGGTGAAGCTGCTGCAGGCGAAGGGCCTGGTCCAGGTCCGCCAGGGCGCGGGCACGGTGGTGAACCCGTCGTCGATGTGGAACATGCTCGACGAGCTCGTGCTGGCCGCGGTGATCGCGGAGGACGAGACTTCGGCCGTCCTGGACGACCTGGTGGTGACGCGCCGGCTGCTCGAAGCGGACATGGCGCTGGTCGCCGCCCGGACCGCCGGCCCGGACGTCGTCGGCCGGCTCGGTGCGCTGGTGGACGCGATGGACGAGCTGGTCGGCGATCCCGTCGCCTACCGCGAGCGGGACATCGCGTTCCACGACACGATCATGCAGGTCTCGGGCAACCGCCTCGCCCGCGGTGTGGTGCGCGCGCTGGAGAGCCAGGTCATCAACACCGCCCGCTACGTGGGCCGGATCGAGCGCGCTCTCTGCGTGGAGTCGAACAAGGGCCACCGCCGCGTCTACGAACGGATCGCGGCCCGTGACCAGGACGGCGCGGCCAAGGCGATGTTCGACCACATCACCGAAGCGTGGCTCGCGCGCCGTCCCGAGTCGGGCGATCCCGGGCGCCTGGCCCGGTGACCGCCGGGGTTCAGGCGTTCTGCCAGGGCGAGCACTGCCAGTTGGGTGTCTTCTGGCAGACGCGGAAAATGGTCACCGGGTTGGCGGAGGTGCCCGGGATCTTGGCGCTGCAGCCGGAGCTGCTGCCGTTGGCGTCGTCCACACCGCCACCGCCGCCGCTGCGGGTCCGCCACTCCGTGCGGAAACCGTAGCTGTCGCCGAAGGTGTCGCAGGCGTACACCCGGGTGTGGCCGTTGGTCACGCCTCCGTAGCCGCAGCGGATCGCGCCCTGGTAGCTGCAGTTGACCACCTCGGCGTAGGCGTCGTGCGCCGACGCGGCCGGGGCCACGGCGACGGTGCCGAAAGCGGCCAGCAGCATCGCTCCGGCGAGGGTGGGCAGTCGGTGGTTCGGCACGGTTCCTCCTGGCGTCGGTGGCAGGGCGTACCGTCCACTCCGGACCCGCCGGACCGGTTGCGGCCCGGATCCGGATGTCACCCGATCGGCGGCACCCGGCCGGGCTCAGCGGAGCTCGTCGAGCAGCAGGCGGGCGGCCGTCTTCGCCCCGTCGGCGCGGATCTTCGCGGCCAGCGCCTTCGCGCGCGCCCGGGTTTCCGGGGCCAGTGCCGTTTCGAAGGCCGCGGTCAAAGCCTCGTACGTCGCCGTCGGGCCGTCGAGGGCCGCGCCGACCTCGTGGGCGGCCACCTGGCCGGCCCAGTACGGGTTGTCCGCCACCCGGATGGGGACCACCACCTGCGGCACGCCCGCCCGGGCGGCGGTCTGCGTCGTGCCCGCGCCGCCGTGGTGGACCACCGCGGCCAGCCGGCCGAACAGGCGCTGGTGGCTGACGTCGCCGATGGCGAAGCAGTCGTCCACGGCCAGGCCGGCCCAGCCGCGGGAAACGAGCACCCGGTGCCCGCGGGCGCGGCTCGCCTCGACCGACCAGCGGGCGATGTCCGGCGCCGGGCCGATGCTGCCGAAACCCACGTAGACCGGCGGCGGGCCGTCCGCCAGGAACGCCGTCAGCTCGGCCGGCAGCGGCCGCTCGTCCGGCTGGGTCCACGCGCCGGTCTGGACCACTTCGAGACCGGGGGTGTCCGGCCACGGCCCCAGCACCGGGTCCGCGGCCAGCCACGGCCGCGGGGAGTAGACGTGGTCGCGCACGTTGGCCACCGGCGGCAGGCCGAGCGCGGCCCGGTGGGCGTTGAGCGGCTCGCGGAACTGCGCGTTCACCCGCTGGGCGTCCTGCTCCCACCGCGTCTCGTTGGCCACTCCCGACGGCTCCGGCCAGCCCGGCCGCGGAGGCGGCGCGTGGTGCGGCGACGGCAGGTTGACCGCCGCATAGGTCACGTAGACGTAGCGGAGGCCCGCGGCCTCGGCCACCGACCGCGCGGCGACCTGGGCCAAGCCGGCGGCCACCACCGCGGCGCACCCCTCGGCCGCCGCGGGGAGGACGGCGAACTGCGTTTCGAGCAGCTCGGTCCGGTACCGGGTCAGTTCCGCCGCCGTCGGGGGAGCCGCCGCCCGCATCAGCGCCCGCACCGGTGGCCCGGCCGGCACCGGCTCGATCCCGAGACCGGCCAGCCGGTCCGTGAACTCTTCGTCCGGCGGGGTGCACATCCGCACGTCCGCGCCGAGGGCCTGGAGTTCGACCGCGAGGGCCACCAGCGGTTCGACGTCGCCCCGCGTCCCGTACGTCGACAGCAGCACTCCCGTCACCGCGATGCTCCGGCGTAGAAGCCGACCGGCATCGTGACGTCGGCGCTCGACGCCCCGCACTCCAGCATCCACAGCGCCGCGGCCGGGCCCAGCTCCCGGCCCAGCACCCCGAGCGCGGCCGGGTCCGGCGCCACCGCGCGTGCCTGTTCCACGCCACGCTCGAACGCGGCCGGGTCCCAGCCGTCCGCGTCGCCGCCGCCGAGGAAACGTGCGCCCCCGGTCAGCGTCGTGACCGGCAGCGGGCCGGGCACGCCGAGCAGTCCGTGGGTCCGTTCGCCCACCAGGACGCCCATCCAGTGCGAGCTTTCCGGCGTGGGCCGGGGACCGGTCCACCGGGGCCGCCCGTCCATGTCCGGGAGCTTCGCCGGCGAGCCGGACACCGCCCAGCGGCCCGCCCACTCCACGGCCAGCCCCGGCGCGCTGCGGGTCGCGGGGTTGTGGAACCTGGCCATGTCCCACCGGTTGCCCACGGCCACCGCGGCCAGGTCGCGGTGCGGCCAGACCCGCGCTTCCCACCAGAAGCCCCACGGGAAGGCCGCGGTGTGTCCCCACCACCAGTCCTCGCCCAGCTCCGGATCGGCGAGTTCGAGGGTCAGGCCGGAGAACGAGCGGACGCCGTGCGGGCTCGGGCGCGCCACCCGCGGGGTCACCATCGCCGCGAGCGAACCCGGCCCGACCAGGCCGCGCGCACCGCGCGCGGTGCGCAGCAGGGATTGCAGCAGCCGGGCGAAATCCGCGGCGCTGGTGCGCATCCCGACGCCCGGGTAGGCCGCGGTCCGCAGGGGCGGGCTCGGCAGGCACCAGTCGCCGAACGCGGCGTAACCGGTGGCGCCACCGGCGTTCCCCGTGCCGTCGTCGATGCTCGTGCCCGCCATCCCGGCCGGCGCGAACACTTCCCGGCCGACGCGGGCCCCGTACGGCTCGCCGGTCAGGTGCTCGACCACGCCGCCGAGCACCCCGACACCGAAGCTGGAGTAGGAGTAGGACCCCGGAGCCGTCACCAGCGGCCGCACTCCGCCGTATTCGACGGCGCGGCCGGTCTCGTGCCGCCGCCGGACGTAGTCGAGGATCGGCTCGGCCGGCGCCGCGGGCGCGACCGCGGTGACGATGTCGCCGGAGTAGCCGCCCTGGTGGGCGGCCAGCATGGCGGTGGTGGCGGGCGCCGCGCCGGGACCGCGCAGTCCCGCGGGCAGCACCTGGTCGACCGGCGTGTCCAGCCCGGCCATGCCCGCCTCGACGAGCTGCAGGAACGCCAGGCCGGTGACGGGTTTGGTGAGCGAGCCCGCCGGTGCGACGGTCTCGGCGGTCATCGGCGTGCGCGCGGCGAGGTCCGCGAACCCGGTCGCGGCCGTCCGGAGGTCGTCGCTCGTCGCCACCGCGACGGCGACGCCGGGCGTGCCGGTGACCGCGGCGAGCCGGGGCAGGACGGTGTCCAGCGCCGCCATCACGTCGTCGAGCATGCTCATCCCTCGGTGGTGTTGTAGTTGACGATCTGCGCCACCATCACGGCGCGGGCGCCGGCCAGCGGGCTGTCCGCGTCCCGCCGCGCCACGTCCGGCAGCCGGTGGGCCTGGTCCTCGGCGACCGCCACCATGCCCCAGAGCGCGTTGAAGCCCGCGGGGTCGGCCGGCTTTTCCGCGGCGGCCTCGACGGTCACAGCGCCGTCCCCGCCGGCCCCGCCGGCCCCGCCGGCCCCGCCGTCCCCGCCGGCCACCACCAGCGCGCCCATCTGCCGCAGCACGCCGGGATCCCGCTCTTCGGCGGCCACCACGCTCCAGCCCACGACGTCCGCTTCTCGCAGCGCGGAGAGCAGGCTTTCCCCATCGCTGACGACGATGTCGGGGAGGACGAGCGCCACCGGTCCCCGGGTCAGCGGCAGGGCGCACCGGATCGCCCCGTCGAGGCCCGGTTCGGCCACGTCGTCCTGGTAGACGAAGACCAGCTGGAAGGTCCCGGTGTAGCGCGCCAGGTACTTCACCGTGTCCAGCTTGTGCGGGCCGAACACGACGACCACGCGCACGCTGAGCCCGCTCTTCACCAGCTCCACCACGGCCTCCAGGCTGCGGTCCAGCACGGTAACCCCGGGGGCGAGGCAGTGCAGTTCCTTCGCGTACGGCGCTCCGAACCGGGTGCCCAGCCCGGCGCAGGGCAGGATGACCGAGACATCGGGGACGGGTGTGTTCACCGCAGCCGCACCTCCAAGGCGACCCGGTGCCGGGCCCGGGGCAACGGCACCCACGCGGCCTCGCCCACCGGCTCCACCGCCGGGAAGCGCTCGAACAACGTCCGCAGCGCGACCTCCGCCTCCAGCTTCGCCAGCGCGACGCCCAAGCAGAAGTGTGGTCCCCAGCCGAATCCCACGCTGCCCTCCCGGCCGCCGTGCTCGGCCTGCCGTCGCACGTTCGCCGTGTGCGGGCACGCGAACCGGGCCGGGTCGCGGTTGGCCGCGCCCAGGACCGCCTGCACCGCGTCGCCCGCGCGGATCCGCACCCCGCCGACCACCAGGTCCGTTGCCGCGTACCGGATCCTGGCCAGCTGGACCGGGCCGTCCGTGCGGACCAGCTCGCGCACCGCCGCCGGCCACAGCTGCGGCTCGGCGCGCAGCAGCTCCCGCTGCGCCGGGTCGCGCATCAACGCGAACGCCGCGTTGGCCAGCATGTTCGCCATCGTCTCGTGCCCGGCGAGCACCAGGAACACCACCAGCGCCACCGCGTCGACGTCGGTCAGGTCGTCCTGGGCGACGACCTCGCTGAGCAGGTCTTCCCGGGGTTCGGCGCGGCGGCGGTCCACCAGGGCGTGGCAGTAGGCGAACATCTCGCCGAGCGTCGGCGTGATCCGTGCCGGGTCGCCGTCGACCAGCACCTTGCCCCAATGCCACCAGTCCGCCCAGTCCGCTTCGGGCACCCCGACCAGTTCGCACACCACCGCCATGGCCAGCGGGTATGCGTACTCGTCGAGCAGGTTCGCCTTCTCGCCCAAACCGTCGAGCAGCTCGTCGACGATCTGCTGCACCCGCGGGCGCAGCGTGGCGATCCGCGACGCGCCGAACGCGTGGCTGATGCTGCGCCGCAGCCGCGTGTGCTCGGCGCCGTCGAGGCTCAGCAGGCTCGCCCGCAGGTAGGGCAGGTGCTCCGGCGGCGTGCCCAGCGCCAGGAACGCCGCCTCCTGCGTCTGCGCGCCCGGCCCCGGCAGGCCGGTGGGATCGTTGCGCACGGCGGGGTCCGACAGGACGGCGCGGACTTCGGCGCTGCCGGTGACCAGCCAGCCTTCCCCGCCGCCCGGCAGCCGGGCCCAGCAGACCGGGGACCCGGCGAGGACGCGGTCGTACCCGCGCATCGGGTCGGCGAGGACGGCCGGATCGCGGACGTCCACCACGGGTTCGGGCATGGTGCAGTGCTCCTGTCAGCCTTTGAGCGGGCCGCCGTTGATCGCGACGCGGTGGCCGAAGCGGGTGTGCGGGTAGTAGTCGTACGTCGCGTGGTGCTGGACGCAGCGGTTGTCCCAGAACACCAGCGTGTCCGGCTCCCACCGCACGCGGCACGCGAGCATCGGCCGGTTCGGCACGACCGAGAACAGCAGGTCGAGCACCGCCTGGCTTTCGTCGGCCGACAGCTGCGGGATGCGCGAGGTGTAGGCCGGGTTGACGTACAGCAGCGGCCGGTCGGTTTCCGGGTGCCGCACGACCACCGGGTGCTCGGTGACCGGCGGCTCGTACCCGTCCGGGATCTTGTGGCCGCGGAAGGCGTGCGCGCCGTCGTGGATCGCGGTCAGCCCGGCCAGCAGTTCCTTCAGCTTCGGCGACAGCATGTCGTACGCGAGGTGCATGTTCGCGAAGAGCGTGTCACCGCCGCTGCCCGGTTCGGGCATCCGCGTGATGTGGAGCATCGAGCCCAGCGACGGCTCGGCGTCGGCGGTGCCGTCGGCGTGCCAGCCGTTGCCGAACACGGTGGCCGACTCCGGCGCGGTCGCGACTTCGAGGATGTACGGGTCGCCGTGCTCGGGCGGCGGGTTGACCGGGCGCAGCTCCCCGAAGCTCGCGGCGAGGCGCTTGTGGTCCTCCACCGAGATGTCCTGATCGCGGAACACCAGCACGTGGTGGTCCAGGAACGCGGTCTTCAGCTCGGTGAGCTGGTCCTCGGTCAGTTCCCGCGTCAGGTCGAGGCCGGTGACCTCGGCGCCGATCACCGGCGTCAGGCCCCGCACCGCCAGGGTCCGGTAGCCGCGCGGCGGCCGCGTCGTGATCCGCTTGACGGCGTCGAGTTCGTACTGCTCCATGGTTTCCGTTCCTCCGTGGGTCTCACCGTGCGATGGCCGCGGCCACCGCGCCGACGTGCGGGGTGCGCACGACGCCGTAGTGGGTGGCCGGCAGTTCGTGCCAGTGGCTGGGCTCGGGCAGCAGGGCGCGCCAGCCGGCGCGGTCGGCCACCGGCAGGCCGGGCTCGGGTTCGGCGGCGAGCCAGACGTGGCTGGGCGTCGCGGCCAGCCGGGGCAGCGCGTGCCCGGCCATGCTGCGCAGGTTGGCCCGGCAGGCGCGGGCGAGCCGCCGGGCGTGCTCGCCCGCGGTGCCGCCGGAGGCACCCAGCTCGCGCTCGAAGACGGTCTCCAGCTGCGCGCCGCTGTAGTCCGCGGCGCTCGCCCCGGGCGGCGGCGGGTCGATGAGGTGCAGTGCCCGCACCGGCTGCCCGGCCGCCTCGGCCTCGGCGGCCACGCCGGCCGCGACCCAGGCGCCGAACGACCACCCGGCCAGCTGCCAGGTGCGGCCGGGGAACTGCGTTCGCAGCGCGGTGTGGTAGCGCCGGGCCCGGTCTGCTATGGACCACCCGGGTGGTTCCGGACGGCTCAGCGCGGGGTCGGCGATCACGCAGACGCCGAGTGCCGGATCCAGCGCCTCGACGAGCGGGCGGTAGGCGTGGACGTCCCCGCCGATCGGGTGCACGAGGCACACGACGTCGTCGCCGGTCCCTTCGCGCCAGACCTGCACGACCACTTCGCCGGTGTCGGCGGCGGTCTCCAGCCGGGCCAGCAACGCCGACATCGTGACCTCCGGGCCGAGCCAGGCGAGGTCGAGGTCGACGCCGTAGAGGCGTTTCACCGAGTCGACGACGTCCAGCAGGGTCAGGGAGTCGGCGCCGAGGTCGTAGAGCGGGACGTCGGGGTCGAGCTCGGCGACCCCCAGCAGGGCGCGGACTTCCTCGGTCAGGTCCGCTTCGGCCGGCTTGGCCGCCGGGGTGGTGTCCCGCTCGTGGAACGCCCGTGCGGCGTCGAGGCCGGTCGTCGCGACGAGCAGCTGCGGCAGCCCGGACCCCAGCGCGCGGGCGAAGGTGCGCCTGCCCTCGTCGTCGCTCAGGCCGACGGCGAGGTGCGCCTGGTGCCGGGCGTCGGTCTCCAGCGCCGTGACGGCCATGCCGCTGTCGCGCCAGACGTCCCAGCCGATGGCGAGCCGGGCGGTCGGGCCGTCGCGGTGGGCGAGGGCGTCGAGGAACCCGTTGGCGGCGGCGTAGTCGAGCTGACCGGTGCCGCCGAACTGCGCGGACAGCGACGAGCAGTAGACGGCGAAGGCGGGCCGGTCGCGTTCGATGAGCTGTTCCGTGAGCAGGGCACCGGCGAGCTTCACGGATTGCGTGCCTTCGCCGCGGGTGACGATCAGGCCGCCGTCGGGGACCCCGGCCGCGTGCACGATCCCGGTGAGGGGCCCGGGGATCGCGTCGGCGGTGACGGTGGTGAGGTCGGCGGCGAGCAGGTCGACGCGGCCGGCCCACGGTTTGAGCGCCTCGGGCAGGAAGGGGCGGCGGGCGAGCAGGACGACGCGGCCGCCGGTGCGGGTCAGCAGCTCTTCGGCGACCGCGGTGCCGATGCCGCCGGTGCCGCCCAGGACGAGGTGGGTGCCGTCCGCCGGGACGGGCTCGCCGGCCTCGACGGGGGCGCTGTCCTGCGTCCACCAGAAACCGGCGCGCAGCGCGACGCGTGCCGGTGGGGCCGGCCCGGTGAGCAGGTCGGCGAGGGGGTCGAGGGCCGGGCCGGGGAGGTCGACCCAGTGGCCCGGTACCCCGCTTTCCTGCGGGCCGACGGCGGTGATCCCGGCGAGCAGCCCGGCTTCGGGGCGGGTGACGGCGGTGTTCGCGGGCACGGCACCGGCGGAGACCCACCACGTCCTGAGCAGACGGTCGTGGCCGGCGCGGAGCAGGGCGGCCGGGGTGTCGAGGCAGGCCCGGCGTGCCTGGTTCAGCGACGGCTCGCCGACGGGGCCGGTGACGCCGAGGGGGAGGGTGTGGAGCCAGTCGATTTCGCGGTCCGGCAGGGCGTCGAGGACCTGCCGGAGGTGGGCGGCGTTGCCGGGGTCGGCCTCGAAGGCGTCGGGGCCCCGGCGGGTGAAGTGGCCGGCCGCGTGCACCCGCACGACGCGCGGGTAGGCGGCGTCGAGGGCGGGCGCGGTCAGCGGACCCTCCCCGGAGATGACGAGCACGCGATCGGCTCGGCGGCCGGAGGCTGCCGCCCGCCGGAGCCGGACCCAGGTGGGCTGGTGCAGCCACGCCCGTTCGGGCACCCGCACGACGGCGGCCTTCCGCGCGAAGTCGAAGTCCCGCACGGCAAAAGCGGGCGGCGGAAAGTCCCACGGTGCGGCGGCGGGGGACGGGCCCCAGTCAACGAAAGCCCCGCCCACCCAGGCAGTAGCCACCTCGGCGCCGGACCGCTCGGCGCCCCAAGCGGCACTTTCACGTGAAAGCTCGGCCTCCTGGGGCTCGGCCGTGCGCAGCCACTCGACTGCTGCGGCCGCGTCCTCGCAGGGTGCCGCCATGCGCCAGCGGGCGTGCGGGCGGCCTGACTGCAGGTGCCGGAGTACGTCCACATAGGACGCCGGGTGGGCCGTCAGGTACGCCGCCACGCGGGCCGCGTCGAGCCGCAGGGCCGCTGCGCTGCGGGCCGACAGCACCAGGCACCGCGCCGGGTCCGGGCGTGCGGGTGGCACCGGGCGGACCGGCTCCAGGACCACGTGGGCGTTCGTCCCGCCGATGCCGAAGCTGCTCACCCCGGCCACCCGCGGTCCGGCCGGCCACGGCTCCGCCCGCGTCGGCACCCGGAACGGCCCCAGGTCCAGTGCCGGGTTGGGCGCGCGGAAGTCCACCGTCGGCGGGAGCACGCCGTGGAACACCGCCAGCGTCGCGCGGATCAAGCCCACCACCCCGGCCGCCGCGCCCAGGTGGCCGAGCTGGCTCTTCACCGACGACAACGCGCAGCCCGCCGCGTCGGGCATCGCCTCGCGCAGGGCCGCGACCTCGATCGGGTCGCCGAGGCGGGTTCCGGTCCCGTGCGTCTCCACGTAGCCGACGTCGGCGCCCGAGCGGCCGGCCCGCCGCAGTGCGGTCCGGATGGCCGCGCGCTGGCCCGCCGGGGACGGTGCGCTGTAGCCCTGCTTCACCGCGCCGTCGTTCGTCAGTGCGGAGCCGGTGATCACCGAATACACCGTGTCGCCGTCGCGACGAGCTGCCGAAAGCGGCTTCAGCACCACCACGCCGACGCCGCTGCCGCCCACCGTGCCGTCCGCGTCGTCGCTGAACGGACGGCAGTGCCCGTCCGCCGAAAAGATGTGCTGCGGCCGGTACCGGTACCCCTCGGCCAGGGTGACGTCGACGAGCACCCCGCCCGCCAGCATCACCTCCGCCTCGCCGCCGCGCAGCATCGCCGCCGCCTGGTGGACCGCGACCAGCGAACTCGAACACGCCGTCTGGGTCGTCAGCACCGGGCCCGTCAGGTCGAGGTGGTACGCCACCTTCGTCGCCAGGAAGTCCTTCTCGTGGTGCAGGGCCAGCTGGAAGCCGTCGGGCAGCGCCGCCGGGTCGGCCTCGCGCAGCATCTGCTGGAAGTAGGTGTTCTCGCCGCAGCCCGCGATCAGCCCCACGCCGGCCCCCGAACTGAGCCCGGCGTGCGACAACGCCTCCACGCACGCCATCAGCAGCTGCCGCTGCTGCGGGTCCATCAGCGCCGCGTCGCGGTGGCTGATCCCGAAGTACCCGGGGTCGAACGCCAGTGGATCGGCCAGGAGGCTGCGCGCGCCGACCAGGCCCTCGGCGGCCGGGAACTCCTCGATGCCCCGGCGACCCGAAACGACCAGGTCCCAGAACGCGGCCAGGTCCCGTGCGCCGGGCAGCCGCACCGCCATGCCGACGACGGCCACCGGCTCGCCGGCCGCGGGCCGGGCAGCCGTGGTGGCCGCGGCCGGGCCGCGCTCGAGGTGCCGCGTCAGGTCCCGCAGGGTGACGTGCTCGAAGAGGTCCGCCACGGTGAACCGGTACCCGGCTTCGGCGCAGCGCAGGTGAAACCGCATCAGCGCCAGCGAGCCGGCGCCGGCGGCGAAGAACGTCTCGTCGGGACCGATCGGTGAACCGGTCACCTCCTCGAACAACGCCGCGAGCTCGCCCGCCGGCCGGGCCGCCGTCCGGTGGAGGTCCGTCCCCGGCACCCGGGAAGCGGCGTCCCGGTCCAGCTTCCCGCTCGGCGTGCGCGGCAGGGCGCCGACGACGCGGAAGCGGTCCACCCGCGCGTGCGGCGGCAGCAGCGGCCGCAGGAAATCCGTCAGCTCGGCAGCCGGCGGCGTCCGGCGGCACTCCAGGACCGCGGTCAGCCTGCCGTCCTCGACCGCGACGACCGCGTTGACGACGTCCGGGTGCCGCAGCAGCGCGGCCTCGACCTGCCCGAGTTCCAGGCGGTGCCCGCTGAGCTTGACCTGCCGGTCGGCGCGGCCGTCGAAGTGCAGCAGCCCGGCGCGGTCGAAGTGCGCGAGGTCGCCGGTGCGGTAGTGCAGCTCCGGCAGTTCGGCGAACTTCTCCGAAGCCGCTTCGCCGAGGTAGCAGCGGTTCGCCGGAAGACCGCCGATGAGCAGCTCGCCGGCCTGCCCCGGCGGCAGGGGCGCGCCCGCGGCGTCGGCGACCCGCAGGACCGCGTTCGCCACCGGACGGCCGATGGCGGGCCGGTCGGGCCAGCCCGCGGGATCGCCGTCGAGGGTCAGCGCGCTGACGACGTGCGTTTCGGTCGGCCCGTAGTGGTTGTGCAGGCGCGCGCCGGGCAGCCCGGCGAACCACCGGCGGATCGACGGCGTGCACACCAGCTGCTCGCCCGCGGTGACCACGTCCCGCAGCCGCGCCGGGTACCGGCCGAGCCGGACGCCGTGCTCGGCGAGCAGCTGCAGGGCGACGTACGGCAGGAAGATCCGCTCGATGCCGGCGGTGTCCAGCTGCGCCAGCAGGGCCGGGACGTCGTGCCGCCACTCCGGGCGGATCAGGTGCAGCCGGCCACCGCCGCACAGCGTCGTGAAGATCTCCTGGAAGGACACGTCGAACGACAGCATCGAGAACTGCTGCGTTGCCGCCGGCGGTGCGTCCTGCCACTGCAGCAGGTTGGCCAGCGTGCGGTCCGGGACGCGCACGCCCTTCGGCACGCCGGTCGAGCCCGAGGTGAACAGCGTGTAGAGCGGCCGTCCGGCGCGGCGGGCCGGCACGTCCGGCACCGGCCCGCCGGTGAGCGTGACGTACCGCCGCTCGACGTCGGTCTCGAACGGTTCCCCCGGCGCGAGCAGCACGCAGCGCGGCCGGACCCGCTCGAGCATGGCGTGCAGCAGTTCCGGCGGGTACGCGGGATCCAGCGGCACGGCGGTGATGTTCAGCCGCGCGAGGGCGAGCAGCGCGACGACGTGTTCGGCGGACGGCCGGAAGTACAGCGCGATGTCCGTGGCGTCCGTGGGCAGGGTGGCGGCGAGCCGGGCGGCGTGCGCGTCCAGTTCGGCGTAGGTCAGCGTCGTGTCGCCGGTCAGCGCCGGGGCGTCGGGCGTCCGCGCGACCTGACGCGCGAAGCCTTCGGCCACGGTCTCCCACGTCAGCTCGGCGTCGGCGCCACGGCCGTGGTCGTGGCGGCCCGGAGTCCGGGCGTCGCCGTGCAAGGCGCGGTCGAAGACTTCGCCGAGCGCCGCCGCCTCGGCTTCGGTGAAGTGACCTTCGCCGTATTCCCACAGGCAGTCGAAGCCGTCGGGGCGTTCGACGACCGACAGCGTGAGCGCGCACTTCGCCTCGGCCGCCTCGATCCACTGTGGACTGACCGAGCAGCCGGGCAGGCTCAGTGCGCCGAAGTCGGTGTTCTCCAGGACGAACAGGTAGTCGAAGGCCGCGTAGCCGGGGTCCAGATCGGCGAAGGCGACGTCCTGCTGGTCCAGGGCCGCTCCCGACGCTGCGCCGAGCCGCCGGAGCTGGGTGTCCAGATCCTCGTCCGGGTCCACGGAAAGCGGGACCCGCACGGTGTTGGCGAACATCCCGACACTGTCTTCGAAGGCTCGTACCGGCCGGTTCGCCACCGGCGCGGCAATCCGCGGCCGGGTCCGTCCGGTCACCGCGTAGAGACTCCACGCGAACACGCCGAGCAGCAGCTGGAACCGCGTCAGGCCCAGCTCGGCAGCCCACTCGTCGACGCGCTCGCGGTCGAGGCGAGTCGTGTGCAGCCGCCCGGCCAGGGATGCTTCGGCGAGCGGCTCGGCGTCGTCGGAGCGCCCGGTCAGCTGGGCGCGGTAGCCGGGGGAGGCGAACCAGCGGGCCTGCCAGGCGGCGAAGTCGAGTGGTGTGGGCGCGTCCGGTCGTGGTGCCGCGCCGGACAGCTCGCGGAAGAGGACGTTGAGCGACCAGCCGTCGACCGCGATGTGGTGCAGGCACAGCAGGAACGTGCCATCGGGACGCCAGGCCGCGCGCAGCAGCCGGCCCGAGGCGAGGTCGAAGGGCGCGGTGAAGAAGCCGCCGGACGGCTCGGTCCACGGGTCGTACGCCGGTTTCGTCACCTGCCGCAGGCCGTCGGTCGTGGCCTCGAACGCGGTGCGCAGCGCCGGGTGCCGCGCCACCAGGCCGCGCACGTCCCGGCGCAGGGCCTCGAGGTCAGGGGCGCCGGTGAGCCGGAAGGCGAGCGGCACGTGGTACGCCGTGGATGTGGGATTTCGTTGCTGCACCAGCCAAAGCCGCTGCTGCTCACTGGTGGCGGGTGCGGTGGCCGCGGTGGTCGGTGCGCCCGGCTCCGGGTAGGCCGCGCGCCCCGCCCCCAAGATCGCCGCGGCGAGCTCGGCGAAGGTCCCGCGCTGCACCACCGACGGCGCCAGGTCCGCACCCCAGCGCTCGCGGATGGCGAACCGCAGCCGCAACGCCTTGAGCGAGTCGCCGCCGGACCGCAGCCACGTGTCGCCGGGATGAAGATCCGGGACGTCGAGGGTCTCCGTGACGACATCGAGGACTTCGCGCTCCCACGGCGTCGCGTCGCCACCGGTGTCCGGCCGCCACGGCGGGAACCCGCCCGCCAGCAACGCGGCTTCGTCGACCTTCCCGTTCGCGTTCCGGGGCAGCTCGCCGACGCGGAACACGTGGTGCGGGCGCATGTAGGCCGGCACCGTCTCGGCCAAGTGCGCTTCGAACGCGGTGAAGGACAGCTCACCCGCCACGACGAAGGCGAGCAGCTCGGCGGTGGCCGCGCGGCGCACGGCCACGTGGACCTGCCGGACCTCTGGGTGGGCGAGCAGCCGCTGCTCCAGCTCACCCGGCTCGATCCGGAACCCGCGGACCTTGACCTGCCGGTCGGTGCGTCCGACGTAGGCATACCGCCCGCCCGGCAGCACGCGCACCAGGTCGCCGGTGCGGTAGAACCGCGCGCGGCCCTCGTCCAGCCACGGCAGCCGGACGAACCGCCGCCCGGTCTCCGCGGGCAGGCCGCGGTAGCCGAGGGCGACGCCCGCTCCGGAGAGGTACAGCTCGGCGACCTCGCCTTCGGCGGCCACGCGCTCGTCCGGTGTCACCGCGACCGCGCCGGTGCCGGGCAGCGGACGGCCGATCGGCACGACATCGCCGTCGAAGCCGCGGGGGATGGCGTAGCTGAGCGCGAACGTCGTCGTTTCGGTCGGGCCGTAGCCGTTCTGCAGCCGCGTCGGCGAGTCCGGGTTGGCCCGGTACCAGCGGCGGATCAGCGGGGCGTTGAGCTGCTCGCCGCCGATGACGACCCGGCGGACGGTGGCGAAACTGCCCGGCACGGTCTCGGCGACCGCGTTGAACAGCGTCGCGGTCACGAACATCGTGTCGATGCGTTCCCGGACCAGCGCGTCGGCGAACGCCTGCGGGTCGCGGACGGTGTCGTCGTCGAGGATCACGCACGTGCCGCCGGTCAGCAGCGGCACCCACACCTCGAAGCTGATGGCGTCGAACGCGGGGTTGGCCAGGCAGGCGAACCGCGTGCCGATGTCGAGCCAGCCGGGTTCGGCCAGCCGCAGGACCCCGGCGTCGCGGACCTCGACGCCCTTCGGCCGCCCGGTCGTGCCGGAGGTCGAGAAGAGGAACGACGCCGGCCCGGGCGCTTCGGGCACACCGGCTTCCGCGGCCGGCGCCAGGAGTTCGGCGGGGGACAGCGGCGGCAGGCCCGGCAGCCCGTCGTGGACGACGGCGGCCGCGCCCGCGTCGGCGAGGATGCCGTCGCGGCGCGCGGGCGGGCTCTGCCGGTCCAGCGGCACGACCTGGCCGCCGAGCCGCAGCACGCCCAGCATGACCTGGATCAGCTCCGCCGAGCGCGGCAGGCCGACGGCGACCGCGTCACCCGGGCGGATGCCCCGGCGGCGCAACGATTCCGCGACGGCGGCGGCTCCCGCGTTCAGCTCGGCGTAGGTGAGGCGGCGGGCGCCGTCGGACACGGCGAGGGCGTCCGGGTGCCGCAGGGCCCGGTCGTGGACGCGGCGGGCGATCGAGGTCATCGGGCCGCCAGCTCGGCCGTGCTGATCTCTTGGGTGATGACCTTGGCGACCAGCGGCAGCGCGTCGCTCTCCAGCATGTCCCAGTGCCCGCAGTCCGCGGGGACGACCTCGAACTCGCCGCGGACGCGGCGGCGCCAGAACTCGGCGGTGCCGGGAACGGTGTCCTCGCCGACGGCCTGCACGAAGATCACCCGTGCCGCCGTCTCACCGGGGTCGTGCTCGCGCGCGGTCAGCCGGTTGTGGTTGTACGTGCGGTGGTAGCGCTCGATCTGCGCGTCCTCGATCCCGGGGTACATCCCGTTGAAGCGGACCAGTTTTTCGCGGAACTCGGCCGCGGGCACCGGCTCGATCGCCGCCCGCGCGGCCGGGTCGTCGGTGGCGGTGGTGTCGAGCAGGACCACGCTGACGCGCGGGTGGTGCCCGGCGAGCCGGCGGCCCATCTCGTAGGCGACCAGACCGCCGTAGGACAGTCCACAGAGGACGAGAGTCTCCGACGGCCGCGGGTCGACGAGCCGCAGGTACTCCTCGGCCATCGCTTCGACGCTCGGCAGTGGCTCTTCGCCGGCGTTGAGCCCGGGGGACTGGATCCCGAGAACCCCGGCGTCCTCGGGCAGGGCGGCGCTGAGCGGCAGGTAGCAGAACGCCGTGCCGCCCGCCGGGTGCACGCAGACGACGCGGGCCTGCCCGTCGCCGCGGCGGAGTTCGATCAGGCTGCCGCCGCCGGACGGGTGGTCCGCGCGCAGCAGCGCGGCCTGCGCCTCGATGGTCGGGTGCAGGATGACGTCCCGGATCGGCAGCTCGCGGCCGAACTCCGCACCGATGGCGTGGGCCAGCTTGATCGCCGAGATCGACGTGCCGCCGACGTCGAAGAATCCGTCCGAGACGCCGATCGCGGGGTGCAGCAGCAGGTCACGCCAGATCCGCAGCAGGGCCAGCTCGACGTGGTCGCGCGGGGCGGCGGTGTTGACCGGGTTGCCGGGCGCGCTCGTGCGGGCGTGCGCCAGGACGGCGTCGCGGTCGAGCTTGCCGCTGCGGCTCAAGGGGAGCCGGTCGAACTCGGCGAACACCGACGGGATCATGTAGTCCGGCAGCCGGCCGGCCAGCGCGGCCCGCCACTCGTGCGGGGTCCGGCTGCCGCCGGCGACCCCGGCGACGAGCCGCGGTTCGCCTTCGCGGTCCACCAGCACGGCGGCCTCCCGGACGCCGGGCACGGCCAGCAGCGCGGCCGTGACCTCGCCGGGTTCGATGCGGAACCCGCGCAGCTTGATCTGGTCGTCGCGACGACCGGCGTACTCGGCGTCCCCGTCGGGAAGCCACCGGGCCAGGTCTCCGGTGCGGTACATGCGTTCGCCGGGCACGAAGGGGTCCGCGACGAACCGCTCGGCGGTCGGCCCCGGCCGGTGCAGGTACCCGCGGGCCAGGCAGTCGCCGGCCAGGAAGACCTCGCCCACGACGCCCGGCGGCACCGGACGCAGCCGCTCGTCCAGCAGGTACAGCCGCGAGCCGGGCAGCGGCCGTCCGATCGGCGCCGGGCGGTCCCGTGGCCGCGGGTCGAAGTGCGCGGTCGCGTAGAGCGTGGCTTCGGTCGGCCCGTAGCCGAAGCAGATCCGCAGGCCCGGCAAGGCGGCGGCGAGCCGGGCGAGCGCCGCCTCCGGCAGGGGTTCGACGCCGGTCAGCAGCTGCCGCAGCGCGAGCCCGTGGACGCGGGCGGGGTCTTCGTCGATCCACCGGACGTACGCGGGTGGCAGGAAGGCCTGGACCACTTGGTGCTCCCGGAGCCACGCCATCAGCGCGGCCGGGTCGGGCCGGACGTCCTCGGGCACGACGTGCAGCACGGCACCGGTGGTCAGGGGCAGCAGTAGTTCGTGCACCGAGGCGTCGAAACCGATGCTCGACCACGCCGACGTGGCTTCACCGGGCGTCGCCCCGAAGCGGTCGAGCCACTGGTCGAAGAGGGCGAGGACGCTGTGGTGGGTGACGGCGACCCCCTTCGGGCGCCCGGTCGAGCCGGAGGTGTAGATCACGTAGGCCGGGTCGCCGGGCTCGGTCGTGACCGGTCGCCGGATCTCGTCGCCTTCGGCTTCGAGGTCGCCGGCGTCGTCGCCGAGGACCAGCACCGGGCCCGCGTCCTCGACCATCGCCGCCCGCCGGGCGGCCGGCTGGGCCGGGTCGAGCGGGAGGTAGGCGGCCCCGGTCTTCAGCACGGCCAGCACGGCGGTGACCAGGTCCGCCGACCGTCCACTGAGGACGCCGACGACCCGGCCGCGGCCCGCCCCGCGCGCCCGCAGGGCGTTCGCCAGTTTCGTGCTGCGGCGGTCCAGCTCGCCGTAGGTGCGCGTCCGGCCGTCGCAGACGAGCGCGGGGCCGTCCGGGGTGGCGTCGGCGTGGCCGGTGAACCGGTCGACGAGCCCGCCGGGACGCCGTCGCGGCCGCGGACCGGTGCTCCAGGCGGTGAGGATCTCGTGGCGTTCGGCGTCGTCGAGCAGCTCGTAACTCGCGATGTCGGCGCCGGGCCGCGTGGCCAGCTGCTCCAGCAGCCGGACGAGGTAGCGCGCGTACCGCTCGGCGGTCGGGTGGTCGAAGAGGGCGACGGCGTAGTCGAGGTGCCCGAGCACGTCGCCGTTCTCGTCGGCGAGGCCGAGAGCGAGGTCGAACTTCGCGGGGGCGTGCTCGACGTCGAGGGGTTCGACGGTCACGCCCGGCAGCTCCAGGAGGTCGTGCTGGGTCGGCACCCAGGCGAACATCGTCTGGAACAGCGGGGTGTGCGCCGGGCTGCGCGGCGGGTTCACCAGCTCGACGACCCGTTCGAACGGCAGCTCGGCGTGCTCGATCGCACCCCGCAGGGCGGCGCGGACCTCCTTGAGCAGGACGGCTCCGGTGCGGGAACCGGACAGCTCGGCACGCACGGCCAGGGTGTTGACGAAGAACCCGAGCGTGCCGGGGTACTCGCCGGCGGCGCCGCGGTTGGCCGTGGGGACGCCGACAACGATGTCAGTTTGCGTGGAAAGTCGGGATAGCAGCAGGGACCAGCAGGTCAGGATGGTGGAGTAGAGCGTGCCGCCGTGCTCGCGCGCCACCGCCTTCAGCCTCGCGGTGAGGTCCGGCCCGAGCGAAACGGGCACCCGCGCGCCGCGGAAGTCCTGCCGGGCCGGCCGCGGCCGGTCGGCGGGCAGCTCCAGCACCGGCGGCACGCCGTCGAGCCGCTCCCGCCAGTAGGCCTCGTGCGGCGCCGGACCGGCGCCGGCCAGCCAGTCCTGCTGCGCCAGGGCGTGTTCGCGGTACGGCCGAGCGGGCGCCAGATCGGCTTCCGCACCGCTCAGCTGAGCGGCGTAGAGGACGCCGAGTTCGCGCAGCAGCAGGCTGCGGGACCACCCGTCGAAGACGACGTGGTGCACGGTGATCAGCAGAACGTGGTCCTCGCCGCCGCCTCGGCCCCGGTCGTCGCCCCGAAACTGTCGGTGCTCCCCGGTAGCGTGGAGATCGGGGGGCGGCGCCCCAGCCTCAACCCCGGCCCCGGCCAGCAGCCGTGCCCGTGCCAGCGGCGCCCGCGCGAGATCGAACGGCTCGAACGCCTCGGCACGCCGGAGATCGGCCGCTTCACCCGGCCGCCCGGCGAGGTCGGTGACGACGCACGGAAACCCGTGGCCGGGTGGTTCGACCACCTGCACCGGCCTGCCGTCTTCGACGACGATCCGGGTCCGCAGCGCTTCGTGCCGGTCGGCGAGCGCGTCGAACGCCCGCTGCAGCGCCGCGCGGTCCAGCGGCCCGCGCAGCGTGAACGCCATGGTCTCGTTGTAGGCCGCTCCCGCCCCGTCCAGCTGGGAAACGGTCCAGAGGCGCTGCTGACCGGACGACAGCGGGGCGGACACTCGCATCGAAAACGGCCTTCCGGGACGAGGCGGGCGAACCGGTACTGCTTTGTGCCGTCGCAGCCGAGTGGGGGAAACGCTCTCTGTTTGCCGCGTCAGTTAACACCACACCGTCGGGTGATGACGAGAGGAGATCGATGTTTGCCCGGAAGTCCCGGTGCCGTGGGTAAAGCGGCCGTGGCTAAAGCGGTCGTGGGTAAAGCGGCCGTCAAGCGTCAGCGCGATTCGACCAGCCCGCATGAAGCCACGAAGCGAGGTCGGGCGGGGCCAGCTCGGCCACGCGCCGGTGGTAGTGGTCGACGGCGGCGGAATCGAGCAGCTCGCGCCACTGGCCGCTGGTCCCCGACCGGAAGAACGCTTTGTTGCTGCGCCACAGCTTCGCGTCGACACCGGGGGCCAGCTCGTCGGCCCGGCTCCGCATGCGGTCGAACGTCGCCGCGGCGGCGAGCTGCTCGAGCCGCTGCGGAGTGGTGTCGATCGCGAGCGCGGTCGCCAGGCGTCGCAGCTGGCCGGGCAGGTCCGCGTTGAGGTCCGCGTAGTGGAACAGCGCCACCTGCGGCTCGTCGCGGCGGTCCCAGAACGTCCGCACGTGGTGGACCAGGTTCGCCAAGCTCACGCCGAACGAGGCCGACTCGGGCGCGGGTTCCGCGTCCGCCCACAGCCGGAACCGTTCGAGCGGATCGGCCGGGGGCGGCGCGACGACCTGGAGGCCGCCCGCGGTGATGGCGTCGGGGTGGATGTTGGCCACCGCGTGGTCGAACGACAGCATGGCGTCCCGCGGGTCACGCCCGACGCAGACGTAGGTCGCCCCTTCCTCGAACGGCAGGCCGTCGAGCGGGGTGTGCGTCTTGACGAACCGCCGGTGTGACCGGCTCTCGAGGTCGGCCAGGATCGCCGCGGTGTCGTACGTGGTCGCGTCCAGCCACGGGGAGAGCTCGGTGAGCGGCCGGGGAAGTTCGGTGGTGTCGAAGACCAGCAGCGCGCACAGCATCTGCAGCCACGTCGTGCCGCACTTCGGTGGCGTGCTGAGCACGATGTCCCCGGCGCGGAAGCGGAAGCGGTCCCACAACGCGCTGTCGGACACCACTGTGCGATACCGCCGCAATCCGCCCATTTCCGGCTCCCCGCCTGGTGAGTCGCCAGAATCCCACGGTCCCGGCGCGCGGGCTATCCGCGAGCCGGGGGAATCACCAGGCCGGCGTGAACTTCACCGGCAGCGCCGCCAGGCCGCGGAACAGCGGCGACGGCCGCCAGGCCAGCGTGCCGGCCGGCACCGCCAGTTCGACGTCCGGGAGCCGGTCGAGCAGGACCTCGATCGCCGCCTCGGCGATGACCTTGGCGATCTCCTGTGCGGCGTACGGGCACCGGTGTTCGCCGTGGCTGAACGACAGGTACGCCTGGTTGCCGGTCGAGGCCTGCGGGACCGGCCGGACGAGCGGGTCCTGGTTGGCCGCGGCGAGCCCGAGGATGAGCAGGTCGCCCGTGCGGATCTGCCTGCCGCCCAGCCGGAGGTCGTGCACGGCGAACCGGCCCGGGAAGTTCTGGGTCGGCGTGTCCTCCCAGAGCACCTCGTTCAGCGCCTGGCCGACGCTCCGGCGTCCGCCGGACAGCGTCATCGCGAAGCGGTCGTCGGTGAGCATCAGCCGCAGGGTGTTGCCGATCCAGTAGGCGGTGGGCAGCTGGCCCGCGTTCATCAGGTGGAGCAGATCCTCGGTGATCTCCTCGTCGGCGAGCGCGGCCGGGTGGGTCAGCAGCCGCGACGTGAGGTCCGGCCCGGGGTGGCTCCGCTTGGAGCCGACCAGGCGCCGCACCTTTTCCCGGACGCGCGCGTAGGCCTCGTTCGCGCCCTCGCCGGCGGCGTGCGTCCGGTAGACGTCCCGCACCAGGTCGGCGGTTTCCGCGTCCGGCACGCCGATCATCCGGGCGACGACGGGCAGCGGTATCCCGTCGGCGTACCGGGTGATCAGGTCGGCCTCACCGCTGCCGGCGAAGGCGTCGATGAGCTGATCGGCCACCTGCTGGGCCCGCGCACCCAGCTCCAACTGGTCGACGGCGCCGAGTGCCTCGTCGAGCGCCTCGGCCCGTCGCCGGTGTTCGGCGCCCTCGGCGAACATCATCGTGGGCTGGTGGGCCAGCAGCGGGAGCAGCGGCCAGTCGGGCGGGACGCGGTCCCAGGCGTTCCAGCGCCGCGAGTCGCGCCCGAAGACCTCCGGATTGCTCACGACGTACTGCACTTCGCGGTAGCCCAGCACCAGCCACGCCGGCACGTCCCCGTCGAGCAGGACCGGGGCGACCGGCCCGTGCGTGCGCCGCATCTCCGTGTAGAGATCCGCGGACGTCTGCTGGAACCGCGGCCCGGACAACGGCGTGGCGGCTGCGGATCGGAGGGTGCTCATGGCGTGGTCTCCCGTGCCGAGGACAGGGCGAAGAGGTGGTGGACGAGGGAAAGTAGGACGGCCTTGCTGGAGTCGCGCCGCCGGGCGTCGCAGTCGATCAGCGGCACGCCGTCGGGCAGGTCGAGCGCGTGGCGCACCTGGTCCAGGCTGTGTTCCGGTTCGCCGAAGTTGTTGCGGGCGACGATGAACGGCGTCCCGTGGTGTTCGAGGCGGTCGATGGCGTACCAGGAGTCGGCCAGCCGGTGGGTGTCCACCAGCACGACGGCGCCCAGCGTCCCGGCGAACAGGCGATCCCAGAGGAACCAGAACCGCTCCTGGCCCGGTGCGCCGAACAGGTACAGCACCAGGTGCTCGTTCAGGCTGATCCGCCCGAAGTCGAACGCGACCGTGGTGGTGGTCTTGCCGGGCGAGGCGCCGTCGTCGATCCCGACGCCCGCCTGCGTCATGGTTTCCTCGGTGCTCAGCGGCCGGATTTCGCTGACCGAACCGACCATGGTCGTCTTGCCGACCCCGAACCCGCCGACGATCACGATCTTCAGCCCGTCCCTGGCGGTGCTCGGCAGCGGGGTGCGGACGTCCTGGTCAGAGCTTCTGCAGTCCAACGAGTACCTGCTTCAGGGTTTCGAGATCGGGCAGCTCGGCGTCGGCGGGAGCCGAGGACGGGTGGCGGGCGGTGATCCGGCCGGTGTCGAGCAGGTCGCACAAGAGGATCTTCACGACGCTCACCGGGAGGCCCAGTTCCGAGGAGATCTCCACCATCGCCGTCGGGTGGCGGCACAGGCGCAGGATCTTGACGTGCTCGGACTGCATGCCCGGGACCGGATCGCCTTCGCTCACGATCAGCGTCACCAGGTCCAGCGCGCTCTCGTCCGCGCGGCTGCGCCCGCCGGTGACGGTGTACAACCGGTCCGGGTCCTCGCGGTGGAGGTGTTCCCGGGTCATGTCACCCGGCCGCGGTGTGCTGCTGGGGACGGGGCGGGGCGGTCAGGTACTCGCCGAGCTGCTCGACGAGCTCGTTCATGTTGTGGCCGATGAGGCCCACGTCCGCGTCGTCGGCGGCGATCACGGCGAGGTGGGCGCCGGCGCCGGCTTCCACGATGAACAGCATCCCGCCGTGGAACTCCGTCATCGACTGGCGCACACCGCCGGTACCGTCGCCGAACTCGATGGACGTCCCGTACGCCAGGCTTTGGATGCCCGAGGCGATGGCGGCCAGCTGGTCGGCCTGGTCGATCGTGAGCTCGCGGGTGTGGCAGAGCTTGAGGCCGTCCTTGGACAGCACCAGGGCGTGCCGGGTGCCTGGCGTCCTGCTCCGGAGGTTCTCCAGCAGCCAGTCGAGATCGTGCTCCGTGGTGTTCATCGGCTGTCCTCCGAAGGAGCGGAAGGGCGGGTTCCCCGGCCGGCCGCGTGGAACGCTTTGAACTTCGCCCCGGCGTCGGCGCGAGCCGGGGCGGGACTCGCCGGCGGCGGTACCGGCTTGGGCGCGGCCGCCAGCGTCTGCCCGCGACGGCGCTGCGGCAGCCCGGACGATGCACTCTCCACTGTGGACACGACGGCGGGTGGCGTGTCCCCCTTCGCCGGGCTCGGCGTGACCGGCGGAGCTGCCGGTTCGGGCTGGGTGATCAGGAGCCGGGGGATCATGACCACCACTCCGGTGCCGCCCCGCGCGGACGGCCGGAAGTGCACGGTCAACCCGTGCTTGCGCGCCAGGCACCCCACCACCGCCAGGCCCAGCCGGGTACCGGACAGCGTGGTCAGGTCCAGCGGCTCGGCGGACACCGCCCGCACCGCCCGCTCGAGTGCCGCGGGACCCATGACGAGACCGCTGTCTTCGATCGTGACGACGACACCCGCGTGCACCTCCTCGACGTACACGTGCACGTCCTCCGACGGAGGGGAGAAGCTGGTGGCGTTGTCCATCAGTTCCGCCAGGGCGTGCATGACCCCTTCGGCGGCGTACCCGGCGACCGCGACGGTGCTGGTCGAGTGCGTCCGCACGCGCTGGTAGGCGCTGATGCGCCCCATCGCTCCGCGCAGGATGCTTTCCATCACGATCGGCTTGGTCCAGCGACGGCCGGACCGCGCTCCGGTCAGCACCGCGATGCTGTCCGCCAGGCGGCCGGCCTGCGCGGTGCTGTGGTCGAGGGCGAGCAGGTCGCCGAGGACCTTCTCGTCGTGGCGGCCTTCCATCTCCCGCAGGTCGGCCAGCATGCTGGTGGCCAGTGCCTGGACGCGCCCGGCGGCGTTGGCGCAGGCCGCCGTCGTGGCCGCGCGTCTCCGCTCACCGCGGCTGATCTCCTGCGCGATCGTCTCCAGCAGCCGCCGGTGCGCGTCGCCGGTCGAGCTCGGCAGTTCGGCGAGGGCGGTCTCCGCCGACGCCCCGTCACGCACCCGCCGGACCACGGCGGGCAGCGTGTCGTCGGCCAGGCGGGCGACCTCCGCGTCCAGCGCCGCGATCCGGCCCCGGTAGTGGCGGGCGGCCTGCGTGCCGTACGCGGCGAGCGTGACCGCCGCACAGACCACGGCGGCAGCCACTCCGCCGTACCAGGCCACGAACGTCCGGTCCGCCGCGGACACGCCGGCTGTCATCCACCACCACACTCCGCCGGTGATGACGATCGCGGCCGGCAGGACGAAGAGGGCTCGACCCCCCGGCAGGCGTTCCGCCTGACTGTGAGCGGGTAAGTGCACTGGCATCGATCAGGTCCTCGTGGGGCGGTCGGAGACAGGGACTTCAGGGGTGCGGAGCCGGATCGCACCACGCGGCGAGACCTTAGCGTCCATCTTTCCCGTCCGTAAGGGTCAATCGCGATGGCACAACTTCGCCTGCCATCGATATTTCCGGACAGCCAATCACCAACGGTGTTTCCTCCTGTTGATGGACAAACACGATCGGCGGAGTGACGGCACTGCGCCCCGGCTGGGTCCGCGCCGAGTTCCACGAGCGCTGTGCACGCGCTGGACCGAGTCGGCCACGTAGTACTTCTGCTTGAAAGCGGAGGTCGTCAGGAAAGCCGCGGCTGTGGGCGCCGTCGACCTCCTTGTCAAGATGCACCGCGGCCACGTGGTGGCCAAACGGACCATCCTGGACGCCGAACTGCACGAAGCCGGCTGATACGTGCGCCGAATGGACGGCGCGGCGGTGTGGTGAATGACCCATTCACCACATCCGACGACCTGAACGACTCTTTCATGTCGTCAGTTCAGCTGTTGCTTCACTCTGTTATCGGTCGCCGCACTGGTGGGGGCTACCTAGAATTGGCGACCCGGTGCGCTATTTGAGCGCATCGAACGATAAAACCCAGGGAAGGAATACATCGTGGACGAGAAACGGCCGTTCGAAGAGCCGACGATCACGGAGTTGGGTGCGGTTGAGGAGCTTACTGCGCACGGCGATCTCCTGCTGCCCGACTCTCCCCACCAGAACGCGCTGATCTAAGGATGTCCACCCCTTCCTCCCCGGGTGTTCCCTGGGGAGGAAGGCTTCCGGCGCAACCGATCCTCGTTTCGAGGACGTGAACGGAACAGGGGTCGCAGGTGAATGGTGTTCCGGTCGCTGTCGCGGATTACCTCGGCTGTTATGGCCGTGTTGACTTTGGTGCCGGCCCGGCCCGGGTCGGCTATGCGGCGGTCCCGTTCGGGAATCGTCCGGCGCCGGCCACCGGCGGTCAGGCGGTGCAATGGTTGCACCCGGCCGCGAACACGGTGCCGGCGCAGCCGGGCGACCAAGAATTCCTTCTCCTGTCCGGCGTGGTGACGGGGCCGGTTTCACCGGAGTGGGTGCGGGATATCGCCGTCGCGTTGCGGGATGGCCGTTACGCCGATTTGCGGCGGGTGCCGGGAGATCTGGCCGGTGTACTGGTGACGCCGGAAAGGGTGTACCTGTTCCGCAACATGAGCAGCGTCGAAGGGCTGATGTACCGGCGGAGCGGTGCGTCGTTCCGGTGGTCGACAGATCCGACCGATCTGCTGGACGAGGGGTGCGAGGAGTTCGACCTGGCGGCCATCTGGCGCTGTTGCCGCAGCGACCAGCACTTCATCTACCGCAACGTGACCCCGGTGCGTCCGGGCGAAGTCGTGATCGCCGACCGGCACGGGATCAGCAAGGTCGATTTCGACCCCGTCATCCCGTTGGACGTGCCTCGGCGCACTTCGCTGGCCGAGTACGCCGAGCTGACGTACGAGCTGATCCTGGACGCGGTCCGGCCGTACGCGGCCAGTGGCCGGGTGGGGATCATGCTCAGCGGCGGCGTGGATTCCGCCTCGGTGCTGTGCGCGTTGGCCGACCTCGGCGCCGACGTGGTCGCCTACCACTACGCCGGCGATGATCCGCTCGCCGACGAGTCCGGCAATGCCCGATCCGTCTGTGCGCGTCTCGGAGTGCCGTTCGTGCCGGTCGAGGTGGATACCGGGGACGGCTACCTGTCCGAAGAGTGGGTGTTGCCGCATCCCTTCACCGCCTACGCCTTCCGTTGGCTGGAGCAACTCGCCGAACGCGCTCACTCCGACGGCATCAGGCTGATGACCTGGGGCCGCGAGGGGGACATGATCTTCGGCCCCGGTACCGGCTACGGCCTGTACAACCTGCTGCGAGACGACGTGAGCCTGCCGGAGAAGCTCGCCGTGTGCCAAGGGCTGGTGAGCTCGCGGTGGGAGCTTTCCCGCCTGCTTAAAAGCATCACCCCGTCGGGCGCGCTGAACCGGCTGCCCGCGCCCAGTGGGGACACCACGCCGCGGACGGACTTCCTGACGCCGTTGACCGTGCCCGATGACCGGTTCGACTTCGAGTACGCCACCAGGGAACACACGATGGACCTCACCTCGTGGCGTCCCCGGGGAACGGTGCTGGCGAACCCGCTGGGCGACCGGAACCTCCGGCGGCTTTCCGCGCGGCTGCCGCAGGCGTACCGGCTGTTGCCCCACCAGGGTGCGTTGATCACCAAGCCGGTGCTGCGGCTCGCGCTGTCCGGCCGGGTGCCCGGAGAGGTCTGGCGCAAGTGCGGACGGCTGTACCTGCAGTCACCGCACAAGACGTACGCGCTCAACCACCCCGAGGTGTTCGCCCGCCTGATCGGCCGTCCGGATTCGGAGCTGGTGCGCAGGGGAGTGGTCGATCCCGATCGGCTGGCCAGGGTGCTGTCCGAGCCGGCACTGCTGCGGCGCAACACCCAGAGCTTGATCGCCTCGGCGATGACGGAGCTGTTCCTGCGCAGCCACGAGAACAAGACCTACCGCACCGGGAAAGGAGAACGCGGTGTCCTTGCTGCAACTGGCTGAGCACGCCGTCTTCGATGACACCGATGAGGCCGGTGTCATCCTCGACACCCGCCAGAGTGTCTACTTGAGCCTCAACGTGACGGCCACCTGCATCCTTCAGGTCGCGTTGCGCCACGACACCGCCGACGAGGTGATCGCGCGGCTCCGGGACCGGTTCGCGGCCACCGACGAGACGTTGCGGGCCGGGCTGGACAGCCTCACCGCCGAACTCGGCCGTCGTGCCCTCCTGGCCACGGCAACCCGGCGGGAGTCCCGATGAGCACACCGGACTGGGAGTTCTTCCTCACCGACCCGGACCCGGCCACCCAGCCGCCGCCGGTGCCGTGGCGGCTGCGCCGGTATGCGATGGCCCGCACCGCCAGGGCATTGTGGACGTACCGCAAACACGGTTGGCCGCGCGCGTACCCGTACCTGCAGCGGCTGTGTCCCGGGCCTGGCGCCGCGGCGCTGACCGCAGTCGATCACGGCACCGCGATCCGCCTCGCCCGCCGGGAGATCTTCTTCGCGCAGCTGGTCGCCCGCGTTCTCCTGCCCAACGGCCTGTGCCTGCCCCGTTCGTTCGCCTTGGCGACCTACCTCAACGCCATCGGCTCGCCGGCCCAGGTGATCGTGGCCAGGGGAAAGACCGCGGCCCTGCCCACGCACGAGTTCCATGCCTGGACCCAGCTGCACGGCTCGGTGCTCAACGACTTCGCCGACGTCCTGCTCGGCTACACCGTGCTGCAGCGGGTTCCCACTCGCGGGCAACCACAACCGACCGCGGACACAGCCGGCGCCCCTGGAGAATCCCGATGAAGGACTGGGAATGGTTCGACCGGGACGCCGACAGCTACGAGGAGAACCTTCCCGTCGTCGAAGGCCTTGGCCGGGCTTTGGCGGACTTCGCGGGTCTGGCTCCGGGCCTGCGGCTGCTCGACGTCGGCAGCGGCACCGGCGCGGTCGCCCGCCCCGCACTGACCAAGGGCTGCCGGATCACCGCCATCGACATGGCCCCCAACATGCTGCGCAAGCTGCAGACGGACCTGCCGGAGATCACCGTCCGCCGCATGGACGTCACCCGGCTTGGCCTCCCCGACGGCTCCTTCGATGTGGTGCTCGCCGGCTGGGTCCTCGACATCCTCGACGATCCGGCGGCCGCGGTGACCGAGATCCACCGCGTGCTGGCCCCCGGCGGAACGTTCGCCGCCTCGGTGAAATGCCCGCTCGAACAACGCTGGTATTGGTTCCGCGACATGGTCGACGAGCTTGGTCCACGGGAATACACCCCGCGCCCGCCCATCGATGTCCCCGCGTTGCTCGCCGAGGCCGGGTTCGGCGCCGTCGAACGTCGGCTCGTCGAACACCCGAGACGGTTCGGTGACCCCGAGGCGCTGTGGAACCGGCTGATGTCGGCGCTCTCCGCGAGCAATCGGCTGCCCGCCGAACGTGCCACCGAGTTCCGCGAGCGGTTCCTCGCCCATGCCCGGCGGATGCACGCCGACGGCGACCTCGTCGTCCACCAGGACTCCGAACTGTTCCGGGCGAAGGCCACCACGACATGACCGCGACCCTCCGCCACCACGGCGAGCGGGCCGGCAGCACCACGGATCCCGGCACGCCGGATCCGCCGCCGCGAGTACGGCTTCGGGACCTGCTGCGTACCGCGCGTGGCCACGGACGGCCGGTGACGGCGGCGATTCTGCTGTCCTTGCTCGGGACGGGCCTGCGGTTGCTCCAGCCGGTCCTGGCCATGGCGATGATCAACGCCGCGGCCGACGGGCGCGACCTGGGCCGGCTGCTGGGCGGGCTGGTCGCCGTCTTCGTCGCGCAGGCGGCCACCGAAGGCCTCGGCCGGTACCTGCTGGAGCGCACCAGTGAGGGCATCGTGCTCGGCCTGCGGCTCGGGCTCATCAACCGCCTGCTCCGGCTGCGCCTCCGGACGCACCGCGCACAGCGGATCGGCGATCTGATTTCCCGGGCGGGCACCGACACCACCCTGCTGCGCGATGTGGTGACCTACGGCCTGGTCACCATGGTGACCGGCGGTTTCGCCGTCGGCGGCGCCATCGCGTTCCTGATCTGGCTCGACTGGATGCTCTTCAGCCTCGTCGTGATCACCATCGCGGTGGGCACCACGCTCGTCACCACCGTCCTCCGCGGCATCCGCAGCGCGAGTGAACACGCGCAGGACGACGTCGGCGCCATGATCGCCGACCTGGAACGCGCCATGACCGTGACGTGCACGGTCCGCGCCAGCCGCGCGGAAGACCGCGAAGCCACCCGCATCGGCGGCAGCGCCCGAGCCGCCTGCACCCAAGGTGTGCGGGCGGCCAAGCTCAGCGCCGTCATCAGCCCGATCACCCAGCTGACCGTCAACGGCGCACTGATCCTGGTGTTCATCATCGGCGGCATCCGCGTCGCCAACGGCAGCATTCCCCTCGGCGACCTGGTCGGGTTCCTGCTCTACATGACTTACTTGATCTCTCCGCTGGCCGCCCTCTTCAGCGCCGCCGGCACGGTCCAACGCGGTCAAGGCGCACTCCCGCGCATCAACGACGCCATGGCCCTGCCCATCGAACAACACCACGACAGCCCGCCCGCCGAAGCCACCCCACCCGCGACCGACGCGGCCCTGGAGTTCCGCGACGTGTGGTTTCGCTACGACCGACGTCCCGTTCTCCAAGGCGTCTCCTTCCAGCTGCCCCGGCACACCCGAACCGCCCTCGTCGGTCTGTCCGGGGCCGGCAAGTCCACCATGATCGCCCTCATCGAACGGTTCTACGACCCCGAGCGCGGCTCGATCCTGATCGACGGGTACGACTGCCGCACCCAGCTGACCCTCGCCGAAACCCGCGGCCGCATCGGGCTGGTGGAGCAACACGCGCCGGTCCTGCACGGCTCACTGCGCGACAACCTCACCTACGCCGCACCCGACGCCGGCGAAGACGACATCCGCCGGGTGCTGGAGCTGGCCAACCTCGACGACCTGGTGCACCGGCTACCCCACGGCCTGGACAGCCCGGTCGGAGAACACGGCACCCGGCTGTCCGGCGGCCAACGTCAGCGCATCGCCATCGCCAGAGCCCTGCTGCCCCGGCCCAGCCTGCTCCTGCTCGACGAACCGACCTCGAACCTGGACGCCACCAACGAAGCCGCCTTCCAGCGGGCGATCGACCAACTGACCACCGAATGCACGCTGCTGATCATCGCGCACCGCCTCTCGACCGTCCGCATGGCCGACCACATCCTGGTGCTCCACCACGGACGGCTCACCGCCGCCGGCACCCATGACGAACTGCGACGCACCAGCCCCGTCTACCGCAACCTCACCGCCGGGCGGCTCCACGCTTGAGGTGGTGATGAGACCAGTCTTCACCGCACGATCAGCGCCAGCGGTGATCGACATGGCTCGAACCGGTTCGATGACCTAGGTGGCGGTGTAATTTTCCGGTGTTACACGACGTTTCCGCAGGCCGAACCCTGACCTTGTTGACCTGCTCTCGGTCGGCTCCTACCATTCCGGAAACCCTATCGGCGAACCGGTTCGACGCCCGGCGAGCCGTGCGACCGCCGACGAAATCCGAGGAGCCCCGATGTCCGGCTCACCGCACCAGATCCCGAGGCGACCGGCGAGCGCGCCGCTCACCCTGCTCGTCGTTCTGCTCGCCGTCCTGGCCGGCGTTCTGGTGCCCGCGCAACGCGCGCACGCGGCGACGAGCACGTTCACCCTCGGCGTCACCCGCACCGACACCGCCGGCCGCGCGCTGCAGCTGCACGGCCTCGGCATCGTCAAGGTCGGTCCCACCTGGTACGGGTTCGGCGAGGACAAGACCGGCCAGACCACGGCGAACACCGCGTTCCAGAACATCCCGTGCTACACCTCGACCGACCTGGCGAACTGGACCCACCAGGGGATGGCGCTGACGAGACAGGGCAGTGGCGACCTCGGCCCGAACCGCATCGTCGAACGGCCCAAGGTCATCTACAACGCCACCACCCGGATGTACGTGATGTACCTGCACATCGACAACACGAGCTACTCCGACCAGCGGGTCGGAGTAGCGACCAGCCCCACGCCCTGCGGCCCGTACAGCTACCGGGGCAGCTTCCAGCCGCTGGGCAACCAGAGCCGTGACATCGGCCTGTTCCAGGACACCGACGGCACCGCGTACCTGCTGAGCGAGAACGCCAGTCGAAGCCTCCGCATCTACCGGCTGTCCGACGACTACACGTCGGTGGCGAGCGCGGTGGCCACGTTGCCGAACCTCGAGTCCCCGGCCGTGATCAAGGTCGCCGGGATCTACTACCTGCTGGCCTCGCACCTGACCGGGTGGGCCACCAACGACAACGTGTACGCAACCGCGACGTCGCTCGCCGGACCCTGGTCGCCGTTCCGCAATTTCGCGGCGCCGGGCACCAAGACCTACAACAGCCAGACCGCGAACATCATCACGGTCCAGGGCAGCTCGGCGACCACCCACATCTACGCGGGGGACCGCTGGACGTTCAACGCCATGGGCGATTCGCCGCTGATCTGGCTCCCGCTCACCATCCGCGGCACGACGGTCAACCTCGGCCAGTACCCGAGCTGGACCCTCGACACCGAAGCGGGGACGTGGTCGGCGAATTCGGGGCTGCCCAGCGACGGCACCCACGTGCTGAGGAACGCCGGGAGCTCGCAGGTGATGGACGCTTCGGGAGCGTCCACCGCGACCGGCGGCAAGATCATCCAATGGCCCGCGCACGGCGGCGCCAACCAGCAATGGCGGTTGACGAAGCTCGCCGACAACGTCTTCACGGTGGTCAACGTGAACAGCGGGCTCTGCCTCGACGTGCCGGACGGGTCCACGGCGAGCGGGATCCAGCTGCAGCAGTGGACCTGCACCGGCGGGGCGAACCAGCAATGGGCCGCGGACCTGGTGGGCAGCCTCACCGGCAGTCAGTACGTCCTGCAGAACATCAACAGCGGTCACGCGATCGGGGTGTCCGGGTCTTCGACCGCGAGCGGGGCGCCGGTCGCCCAGCTCGGCGGGACGGGGGCCGCGAACCAGGTGTGGACGGTCTCCTGAGCCGGCCGCGGTTGTGTTAGCGTTCACACCGCCCGGCGGATCGTCGTCGGCGCACCTTCGGGTGCTGTCTGATGTGGACTACCGGCGGTTCGGGAGGTGCGGTGCCCAGGCGCACGGTGCTCGTGGCGATCGTGGCGTTGCTCGTGGTGGCCGCGACGGTCGTCGTCCTGGTGGCGACGCGGACCGGCGGTCCGGTCCCGGCCGAAGCGGCGAACAAATCGGACGCTGCCCCCGCGATCGGGACGGCCGCCGTCACCACGCCGCCTGAGTCGACCCCGCCGCCGACCACGACGCCGACGACGCCGACGACCGCCACGTCCTCCAGCGTCACGTCTTCGACGTCGGCGGCGGCGCCGCTCGCCGGCCGGATCGAGCCGGGGGCGACCCACTCCGGCGTGGCGACCTTCTACGACACCGACGGCACCGGTGCGTGCGGGTACGACGCGACCACGGACCCGTTGAACGCCGCGATGAACGTCGCCGACTACGAGGGCTCCCAGGCGTGCGGGGCCTTCGTGCTGGTCCGGGCGGCCAACGGCGCGAGCGTGACGGTGCGGATCACCAACCTGTGCCCGGCGCCCTGCCGGGTCGGGCAGCTGGACCTGAACCCGAAGGCGTTCGACCGCCTCGGGGCGCGCAACCTCGGCGAGATCCCGGTCACCTGGAAGCTGGTGAGCCCGCCGTCGGCGAAGAAGATTTCCCTGCGCTACAAGGACGGCTCGTCCCAGTACTGGTGCGGGATCCAGGTGATCGACCACCGCAATCCGGTGGCCCGGCTGGAAGTCCGTGCGGGTGGCAGCTGGAAACGGCTGCAGCGCACCGACTACAACTACTTCCTGTCGGAGAACGGCGCCGGGTGCGGCGGCGCGGTCGCGGTCACCGACATCCACGGCGAGCGGCTGGTCATCGACCCGCTGCCGGTCAAGCCCGGCGTCAGCCAGCCGACGAACCGGCAGTTCGCCCAGCACTGACCACGGGAAGAACCGCGCCGGCACCGGTCACTCCGGTTCGCCGGTCGCCGACAGGAAGGCCGCGAGGTCGTCGGGGTCGGCCAGGCCGCGCACGAGCCGCCGTCGTTCGAGCACTCGGCGCTCACCCTGACGGACTTACCGGTGCCGGTGCGCCGAGGCGTCTCAGAGCCGGATCGCCAGCCAGATCGCCGCCGCCAGCGGCAGGACGGCCACGGCGAACGCGAACAGGAAGTGCCCCACGGCAACGGTGGTCACGGCGACGGCGCGACCGGCGGAGACGCGGTCCAGCGCGTCGTCGTCCGCCGGGAAGAACCGCCCGCCTCGCCGCATCGCCCCGACGGCGACCACCCAGAACGCGAGCACGCCGATCGCGAGGATCACCACCCGGGCCGTCCCCCGGCTGCCCCCGCCGAGCAGGCCGTCCAGCGCCAGGAACTCGGCCGACACGCCCAAGGCGATCGACACGAGCATCGCCAGGCTGAACACCACCCGCAGCGCCTTGGGCGGCGCCGGTTCGGACGGCGGTTCGGACGCCGGTTCCGCCGGCTCCGCCGGCTTCGGCCGATCGGACCGCTCCGCCAGCACCACGGCGAGCAGGAGCGCGGGAATGACCTGGGCGGTGGTGGCCCAGAACTCGGTCGTGATCGGCACCCGCGCAGAATGCCGCACCCACCCGCCACCCACCTCTGCGGGGCCGGGTGCGCGGTCGCCGGCACAGCGCCCCAAGGCCACATTGGGTGCGTTGGGCGCACCGAAGGCCACCTTGGGTGCGTTGAGCGCACCGAAGGCCACATTGGGTGCGTTCAACGCACCGAAGGCCACCTTGGGGCGCTTGTTGCCGGCGGGAGCGGGGCCGCCGCAGGCGGGCAGGGCCCGCCAGGCCGGTGACCACTCCGACCGTGGCGGGCACGGCCATCGGCGGGTGCCCGGGTGCCCGGGTGCTCCGCGGCGGACGGTGGTGGGGCGGCGCTTCCCGGGCGGCCCGCGGCGCAGGGTCAGGTGGCCGGGTTCGTGATGACCGGGTAGTTCCGTTCGACGACGCACAAGGCCGTCGTGGCGAACATGGCCAGCGAACTGCCCACACACCTCTCCGCCGGCACGCTTTCCGCCTGGGCCGAGGCGGTGCCCGTCGTGCCGATGAGGACTCCGGTCGTCAACGCCAACGCACCCAGCGCGGCCGTGATCCGTCGCATGGCGATCCTCCTGTCGTAGAGCCGGTTTCCGATGGCGGGAGGCTGCCCCGGAACCGGGGCGGGTGAACGGGTTCGCGGCCGATGGCACCGGTCCGGGTGACCCCCACCCCCACCTCATCCGCCACAGCCGGGTGCACGGTCGTCCGGCGGAGCACCAGTACGCTGAGGCGAATGAGCACGGTAACCACCCCGGAGCAGTCGATGGTCGAGACCCGGCACCAGACCCGGTTGCTCACCCTGCTCCGGGACGACGGCCCGATGTCGCGGGTCGAGCTGGGGGAGCGGCTCGAGCTGCCGCGCGCCCGGGTGGGCGCCGAGGTGGCCCGGCTCGCCGAGGTCGGGCTCGTCGAAGCGGCGGGGCCGTCGGCCAGCCGCGGCGGACGGCGGTCGACGCTGGTCCGGCTCGCCGGCGAACTGCGGGTGCTCGCGGTGGACGTCGGTGCGACGTCGGTCGGCGTCGCGGTCACCGACGCCTCGTGCGAGGTGCTCGCGCACACCGTCGAGGACTGCGATGTGCGGCAGGGGCCGCACCCGGTGCTGCGGCGGGTCGCCGAACTCGCGGCGAAGGTCCGCGACGAGGCACCCGGCCGGCTGGTCGCGGCCGGCGTCGGGCTGCCCGGGCCGGTCAGCTTCGCCCAGGGGATGGCGGTCGCGCCACCGATCATGCCCGGCTGGGACCGGTTCAACGTGCGCGACCACCTCGGCGGGCTCTGGGGTTGCCCGGTCGCGGTGGACAACGACGTCAACGCGATGGCCCTCGGTGAACGGCACGCCGGGGTCGCGCGTTCGACCGACGACCTGATGTTCGTCAAGATCGGCACCGGGATCGGCTGCGGGATCGTGCTCGGCGGCAAGGTCTACCGCGGGGTCGCGGGAACGGCGGGCGACATCGGGCACATCCGGCTCGACGAATTCGGCCCGACCTGCGCGTGCGGCGAGGTCGGCTGCCTGGAGGCCTACTTCGGCGGGGCCGCGCTGGCCCGCGACGGGCTGGCGCTGGCACGCAGTGGCCGTTCGGCGTACCTGGCCGAGGCCGCGGCCGAACGCGGGGCGGTCACCGCCCGCGACGTCGGCCGGGCCGCCGCGGCGGGCGACTCCGGTGCGGTCAACCTCATCCGCGACGGCGGACGGCGGCTCGGCCAGGTCATCGCCTCGCTGGTCTGCTTCATCAACCCGGGCATGGTGGTGATCGGCGGCGGGGTGGCCCAGCTCGGGCACCAGCTGCTCGCCGAAGTGCGCAGTGCGGTGTACCGGCGCTCGCTGCCGCTGGCCACCGGGAACCTGCCGATCGTGCTGTCCGAGCTGGGCGAGACGGCGGGTGTGATCGGGGCCGCGTGGTCGGCCACGGACCGGGCTTTCACGCTCAGCAGCTGACCCCAATTATTACGCAGCGTTGTTGAACGCGTCCACAGTGTAACGTCGAAACCGGACAGACTTTTGCATCGACTGATCGAAAGTCTGTCCGGTTTCGCACGTCTATCCGGGTGAAAACCCACCTTTACGTACGGGTATCACCTTGACGAGTGATGCGAGTCACCCTACTTTCGCTGCCTGAGCGACAAAGTGCGTTCAGCAGCCAGCGCAAGATGGGGGCACCGTGGCCGTCACCGAACCGAGGCGAGCCGGCTCGGCGAGCCCGCGTACGGCGAGCCTGGCCGCGGTCCTGCGGGCACTGCGCACCGGCCCGCTCTCGCGCACGCAGCTGGCGGCCCGCTGCGGGATCACGAAGTCCGCGGTGCCCGGCCTGCTCACCGAACTCGCCGAACGCGGCCTGGTCCGGCCCGCCGGGGTCCGCCCGGGGAACGGACGGCCGAGCCGGCTGGTCGAACTGCACGGCGAAGACGCGTACGCGCTGGCTCTGGGCATCGAAGCCGACCGGCTGTCGGCGCAGGTCACCGACCTGTCCGGCCGTGTACTGGCCGAGCGGTCCGAGGCCGCCGACGTCGCCGCGCTCGGGCTGCCCGCCGGGATGGACGAACTCGCCCGCCTGGCCCGTGCCGTTCTGCCCGGTCCACCCGTCGGGGTCGCGATCTCCGTCCCCGGGCTGGTCGACTCGGCCGCCGCCGTGCTGCGGTTCGCGCCGGCGCTGCGCTGGCGGGACGCGGAAATCGCCGGCCTCATGGCGGCCCGCCTGGGCGTCCCGGTCGAGGCCATCGCCGTCGACAACGACGCCAACCTCGGTGCACTCGCCGAATCGATCGCCGGTACCGGGACCGAGCTGTGCTACCTCGGCGGCGGCGGGACGGCCGTCGGCGGCGGGTTCGTCTCCGGCGGCACGATCCTGCGTGGCGCCCGCGGTTTCGCGGGCGAGGTCGGGCACATCGCCGTCGATCCCTCCGGCGAGCGGTGTTCCTGCGGCCGGACGGGCTGCCTGGAAACGAAGGCGAACCTGGCCGCCGTCCTGCGCGCGGCCGCGGCCCCCGGCGACCCGCTGCACGATCCCGCCCCCGGCGTCGAAGGCCGCGTCGCCCTGCTCAAGGACCGCGTCCGGCGCGGCGACCAGCGTGCGCTGACGGCGGTCCACGAACTCGGCGTCGCGCTCGGCATCGCGCTGTCCACCGTGGTCGACGTGCTCGACCCGGACGTCGTCGTGCTCGGCGGCTACTTCGCGGAACTGGGCGAGTGGCTCGTCGAACCGGTCCGCGTCGAGCTCGCCGCCCGGCCGCTCGGGCAGGCACGGGTCGTGGCGTCCGGGCTCGGCCTGCAGGCTCCGCTGCGGGGCGCCGCGCACCTGGCGGCCGAGCGGCTGTTCGCGAACCCGACGCTCGCCGAGGAGGCCACGGTATGAACGAGCTTGCGAGCGAATCATTCAACACTGCGCTTCCGGCTCAGGCGGCACCGAGCGCTAGCGAGGTGTGCGCATGAGCCTGCTTTCCGTCCGCGGGATCGTGAAGAACTTCCCGGGAGTGCGTGCGCTCGACGGCGTCGACCTCGACGTCGAACCCGGCGAGGTGCACTGCCTGCTCGGCCAGAACGGTGCCGGGAAGTCGACGCTGATCAAGGTCCTCTCCGGCGCGCACCGGCCGGACGAAGGAGAGCTCACCTGGGCCGGCGAGCGCGTCGACCTCGGGTCTCCGGTCGACGCCCTGCGCCTGGGCATCGCGACCATGTACCAGGAGCTCGACCTGGTGCCCGGGCTTTCGGTGGCGGACAACATCTTCCTCGGCCACGAACGCGCCCGCTTCGGGTTCACGCGGATCTCCCAGGCCCGTGCCGAGGCCGCCCGCCTGATGGCGCGGCTGGGGCACCCGGACATCCGGCCGTCGACCGAGGTCGGCAGGCTTTCCGCCGCCGCGCAGCAGCTGGTGTCGATGGCCCGCGCGCTCGCCCACGACGCCCGGTTGCTGGTGATGGACGAGCCCACCGCCGCGCTGGCCGGCGAGGAGGTCGACAACCTCTTCCGCATCGTCGGCGAGCTGACCGCCGACGGCGTCGCGGTCGTCTACATCTCGCACCGGCTCGAGGAACTGCGCCGCATCGGGCACCGGGTGACCGTGCTCAAGGACGGCCGGACCGTCGGCACCGGCCTGGACGCCCGCACCACGCCGACCGCCGACCTGGTCGCGCTGATGGCCGGGCGCAGGGTGGAGACGGTCTTCGGCCCGCGTCACGAGGGCCACGCCAAGCCCACCTCCGTGCTCGAAGTCGCCCACCTCTCCCGCGCCGGCGAGTTCGAGGACGTGAGCTTCACCGTCCACGCCGGCGAAGTCGTCGGCATCGCCGGCCTGGTCGGGTCCGGACGCAGCGAGCTGCTGGAGACGATCTTCGGTGCCCGCCGGGCCGACCGCGGAACCGTTACGGTGCAAGGAAAGCCGCTCGGCCCGGGCGTGCAGGCGGCGGTCAGGGCGGGCATCGGCCTCGCGCCGGAGGAACGCAAGAGCCAGGGGCTGCTGCTCGACCTGCCGGTGGTGCACAACGTGACGCTGGCCAGCCTCGGCCGGTACGCGAAGCTCGGCTTCACCGACCGCGCCAGGGAACTCGACGACGCCGGCGCGAGCCTGCGGCGCCTCGACCTGCGGCCCGCCGATCCGCGGCGGATCGTCCGCACGCTGTCCGGCGGCAACCAGCAGAAGGCCGTGCTCGCGCGGTGGCTGGTCCGCGGGTGCCGGGTGCTGCTGCTCGACGAGCCGACGCGCGGCGTCGACGTCGGGGCCCGCGCCGAGCTGTACCGGCTGATCGACGAGCTGGCCGCGACCGGCGTGGCGATCGTGCTGGTGTCCAGCGAGATCCCCGAGGTGCTCGGGCTGTCCGACCGGGTGCTGGTGCTGCGCGAGGGCCGCGTCCTCGCCGACCGGCGCTCCGCCGGGCTGACCGAGGCCGAGGTGCTCGACGTGATTCTCGAGGGGAGCGCGGCATGACCGAGACCCAGGTACCACCCCAGGAAGCGCTGCCCGCCGAACGGAAGCGGCGGTTCGCCTTCTCCGCCGACCCGCGGCTGCTCGGCCTGGTGGGCGTGCTCGTCGTGCTGTGCCTGGTCGGCCAGGTCACCCGGCCCGAGCTGTTCTTCACCGAAAGCAACATCTCGACGATCCTGCGGCTGGCCGCGGCGATCGGCGTGGTCAGCGTCGGGATGACGTTCGTGATCATCAGCGGCGGCATCGACCTGTCGGTCGGCTCGATGGTGGGCCTGGCCGGCGTCTGGCTGACGACGCTGGCGACGCAGTCCTACGGCCCGTGGGTGATGGTCCTCTGCGGACTGGCGGTCGGCCTCGGCTGCGGGCTGGTCAACGGCGTGCTCGTCGCCTACGGCAAGGTCGTGCCGTTCATCGCCACCCTGGCGATGTACGTCTCGGCACGCGGGCTCGCCGAGCGGATCAGCGGCCGCCGCACGCAGGTCGTCGCCGACCAGGACTTCCTGGCCTTCTTCCGGGGCGGCTTCCTCGGCATCCCGACGCTGATCTGGCTGTTCGCGCTGGTTTTCGCAGTCGGCTGGGTCGTGCTCAACCGCACCACCTTCGGCCGCCGGACGTACGCGGTCGGCGGCAACGCCGAAGCGTCGCGGCTGGCCGGCATCAACGTCAAGCGGCACCTTGCGCTGGTCTACGGCGTGGCCGGGCTCTGCTGCGGGATCGCGGCGCTCATGGTCGTCGCGCGCACCACGGCGGGTGCGTCGACCAACGGCATGTTCTACGAGCTCGACGCGATCGCGGCGGTGGTCATCGGCGGCACGCTGCTGACCGGCGGCCGCGGCTCGCTCATCGGCACCCTCGTCGGCGTGCTGATCTTCACGGTGCTGTCGAACATCTTCACGCTGAACAACCTGGACACCGACGTCCAGAACATCGCCAAGGGCGTGATCATCGTGCTCGCCGTGCTCTTGCAGTTCCGGGCCAGGAAAGCCAGGACCGGTAGTTAGTTCACCACCGATGGAGGCCGCCATGACCGAACAACCCTTCCTCGGCCGCCGGGGATTCCTGCTGGGCGGCGCCGCGGTCGGCGCCGGCGCGCTGCTGGCCGGGTGCACGGGGAACACGCCGGCGAACCAGGAGTCGAACGCGCCGGTCGCCAACGCGGGCAACAACGCCCAGCCGGGCAAGCCGATCACCATCGGCTTCTCCGCACCGGCCGCCGACCACGGCTGGATCGCGGCGATCACCAAGAACGCCAAGGCCCAGGCGCAGAAGTTCAGCGAGGTGAAGTTCACCGCCACGGAGGGCACCAACGACGTCAACCAGCAGATCTCCCAGGTGGAGACGCTGATCAACGCCAAGGTCGACGTGCTGGTGATCCTGCCCTTCGACGGCAAGGCGCTGACCGCGGTCGGCCAGCAGGCGATGGACGCCGGCATCCCGGTGATCAACCTGGACCGCGTGTTCGACACGCCGCTGGCGTACAGAACGTGGATCGGCGGCGACAACTACCGGATGGGCGTCAACGCCGGCAACTACATCGCCGCGGAACTCAAGAAGAAGAACGTCGCGAACCCGGTCATCGGCGAGGTCGCCGGGATCGACTCGCTGCCGCTGACCCAGGAGCGCAGCAAGGGCTTCAAGGACGCGCTCGGGCGGGCCGGGTTCCAGGTCGGCCCCCGCGTCTCGGCGCAGTTCACGTCGGAGTCGGGGGAGCAGCAGACCGCGAACCTGCTCCAAGGGGCGCCCAAGCTGGACGCACTGTGGAACCACGACGACGACCAGGGCATCGGCGTCAACGCGGCGATCGACACCGCGGGCCGCAAGGAGTTCATCATGGTCGGCGGCGCCGGTTCCAAGAACATGATGAACCTGATCAAGGCCGACTCCGCGCCGATCAAGGCGACCGTGCTCTACAGCCCGTCGATGGCCTCCACGGCGGTCGCGCTCGCCCGGCTGCTCGGGCAGGCCAAGGGGATCGGCGACCTGGCCGAGCACGACGTCCCGGCCGAGATCACCACGTACTCGGCCGTGGTGACCAAGGAGAACGTCGACCACTACCTCGACGTCGGCTTCGACTCCTGACCGGTTTTCCAGCAAGAAGAAGGAGGGGTATGAGCCCGGGACGGGAAACGATCGGGATCGGCATGGTGGGCCACGCGTTCATGGGTGCGGTGCATTCGCACGCCTGGCGCAGCGTCCACCGGTTCTTCGACCCGCCGCTGGTGCCGCGGCTGGCCGTGCTCGGCGGCCGCGACGAGACCCGGGCCAAGGCGGCTGCGGAAAAGTTCGGCTGGGAGGACGTCGAGACCGACTGGCGGAAGCTGGTCGCCCGGGACGACGTCGGCCTGGTCGACGTCTGCACGCCGGGCGACAGCCACGCGGAGATCGCGATCGCCGCGCTGGAGGCCGGGAAGCACGTGCTGTGCGAGAAGCCCTTGGCCAACTCGGTGGCGGAGGCCGAGGCGATGGCCGAGGCGGCGCGGCGGGCCCGTGAACGCGGGGTACGGGCCATGGTCGCGTTCAACTACCGCCGGGTGCCCGCGCTCGCCCACGCCAGGAAACTGGTGGCGGGCGGGGCGCTCGGCGAGATCCGGCACGTGCGGTCGGTGTACCTGCAGGACTGGCTGGCCGACCCGGAAGCGCCGATGACCTGGCGGCTCCGGAAGGAATCCGCCGGTTCGGGCGCGCTCGGCGACCTCGGTGCGCACATCGTCGACGCCGCCCAGTTCGTCACCGGGGACGTGATCACCGGCGTCTCGGCGCTGACGAACACCTTCGTCAAGCAGCGGCCGTCGGAAAGCGGCGGGACGGACGAGGTGACGGTCGACGACACCGCGTTGTTCCTGGCGCGGCTGTCGGGGGGCGCGGTGGCGACCTTCGAGGCGACCCGGTTCGCGCTGGGTCGCAAGAACGCGATGCGGCTGGAGGTCAACGGGTCGAAGGCGAGCCTGGCGTTCGACTTCGAGTCGATGAACGAACTCCAGTGGTACGAGGGCACCGGCACCGAGGCCGGGTTCCGCCGGATCCTCGTCACCGAGCCGCAGCACCCGTACGTCGGCGCGTGGTGGCCGCCGGGGCACCTCCTCGGCTACGAGCACACGTTCACCCACGAGGTCGCCGACCTCCTGGAAGCCATCGGCGCGGGCACCGACCCCGAGCCGGGCTTCGACGACGGCTTGCGCGTCCAGCGGGTGCTGGACGCCGTCGAAAAGAGCGCGTCCGCGGAAGCGCAATGGACATCGGTGGAGGAACAGCAATGAGAGAGCCTGCGAACGAATCATTCAACACTGCGCGTTCGGCTCACGCCGCACCGAGCGTCAGCGAGGTGCGCGCATGAGCCGTCCGGTTACCTTGTTCACCGGCCAGTGGGCGGATCTGCCGTTCACCGAGGTCTGCAAGCTCGCCGCGGAGTGGGGCTACGACGGGCTCGAGATCGCCTGCTCGGGCGACCACTTCGAGGTCGACCGCGCACTGTCCGAAGAGGACTACGTGCCGGGGCGGCTGCGGCTGCTCGCCGAGCACGGCCTCAAGGTGTGGGCGATCTCGAACCACCTCGTCGGGCAGGCCGTCTGCGACGACCCCATCGACCACCGGCACCAGGCGATCCTGCCGTCCCGGATCTGGGGCGACGGCGAACCCGAGGGCGTCCGGCAGCGGGCGGCGGCCGAGATGGCCGACACCGCACGGGCGGCGGCGAAGCTCGGCGTGGACACGGTGATCGGGTTCACCGGGTCGAAGATCTGGAAGTACGTCGCGATGTTTCCGCCGGTGCCGCGTGATGACATCGATGACGGCTACGCGGACTTCGCGCGCCGGTGGAACCCGATCCTGGACGTCTTCGACGAGGTCGGCGTCCGGTTCGCGCACGAGGTCCACCCCTCGGAAATCGCCTACGACTACTGGACGACCAAGCGCGCCCTCGAAGCCGTCGGCCACCGGCCGGCGTTCGGGCTGAACTGGGACCCGTCGCACTTCGTCTGGCAGGACCTGGACCCGGTCGGGTTCATCCTCGACTTCGCCGACCGGATCTACCACGTCGACTGCAAGGACACCCGCAAGCGCTTCGACGGCCGCAACGGACGGCTCGGCTCGCACCTGGCCTGGGCCGATCCGCGGCGTGGCTGGGACTTCGTGTCCGTCGGCCACGGCGACGTCCCGTGGGAGGACTGCTTCCGGGCGCTCAACTCGATCGGCTACTCCGGCCCGATTTCGGTGGAGTGGGAGGACGCCGGGATGGACCGGCTCCGCGGCGCGGCGGAGGCGGTGAAGTACCTGCGCGAGCACCTGTTCGACCAGCCGTCGGCGGCTTTCGACGCGGCTTTCAGCACCAAGAGATGAGGGAGTTCCATGTGCGGCCATGCAACTGAGCAGTACTCCCGACGGACCATCTTGGGCGTGGCCACGGCCGCGCTCGCGACGGTCGCCCTCCCCGGCGTCGCGGACGCCGCCACGGCCCGGCGCCGGATCCCGCTCGACCGGATCAGCATCCAGCTCTACTCCCTGCGGTCGCTGCTGCAGAACGACCCGGAAGGCACGCTGTCGGCACTGGCCGACATCGGCTACCGGAAGGTCGAACTGGCCGGGACGTACGGCCGCAGCGCGACCGAGTTCCGCGCCATCCTCGACCGCTGCCACCTCAAGGCGTCCTCGACGCACGTCGGCATCGACGGCGACCTGAACCGGACCATCGCCGACGCGAAGATCCTCGGGAACAGCCTGGCCAACGTGCCGTACGCGCAGTTCGCCACCATCGCGGAGTGGGAGGCCTTCGCGGGCCGGCTCACCACCGCCGCGGCCGCCTTCCGCAAGGCCGGGATCGCCCTCGGCTACCACAACCACGCCCACGAGTTCGCCCCGATCGGGGGCGTGCGGCCCTACGACGTCCTCACCGCGAAGACGGACAAGCGGACCGTGCACCTGGAGGTCGACCTGTTCTGGGCGGTGACCGGCGGCGCCGATCCCGTCGGGTTGTTCCGGCAGCACTTCCCGCGCGTGACGCAGTACCACGTCAAGGACATGACGGCGGACGGGCAGATGACCGACCCCGGCACCGGGGTGATCGACTTCCGGCGCATCTTCGCCGCGTCCTGCCACACCGTCCGCGAATTCATCGTCGAGCACGACCAGCCCGCCGACCCGCTGAACACCGCGAAGGCCGGCTTCGAATACCTCCGCACCGTGCGTTTCTGAGAGCCCGGGGGAATCGACATGCGAGTGTCACGTCGATCGATGCTGGCCGGGACCGCGGCGGGCGTGCTCGCGCCCGCCGCCGGGCTCGCCGGGACGGCGTCGGCCGCGGGCCTGACCCGTCAGATCACCATCTACGCCGAAGCCCTGCCCGGCGGCCTCTACGGCTACGGCCTGGAGCCGGGCAAGGCCACGATCCCGGGGCCGCTGCTGGAGGTCTACGAGGGTGACACCCTCGAGATCGAACTGGTCAACCGGACCGACAAACGCCTTTCGATCCACCCGCACGGCGTCACCTACGACACCGCGTCGGACGGCGCGCCGCTCAACGCGTCCTTCAACAAGCCGGGCGAAACACGCACCTACACCTGGCGCACGCGGACCCGGTACGACGCCGGCGGCGGGTTCTGGATGCCCGGCAGCGCCGGGTACTGGCACTACCACGACCACGCCATGGGCACCGACCACGGCACCGCCGGCCTCGCCCGCGGGCTCTACGGCGGGCTGATCGTCCGCAAGCGCGGCGACCTGCTGCCGAGCAGGCAGTACACCGTCGTCTTCAACGAGATGATGATCAACCACGCGATGGCACCCGACACACCGATCTTCGAAGCCCGTCTCGGCGAGCGCGTCGAGTGGATCTGCATCGGGTACGGCAGCCTGCCGCACACGTTCCACCTGCACGGGCACCGCTGGGCCGACACCCGCACCGGGATGCTCGGCAGCGCCGCTGACAACGCTGTCATCCTCGACAACAAGAACCTCGACCCCGGCAGCTCGTTCGGCTTCCAGGTGATCGCCGGCGAAGGCGCCGGGCCCGGGGCGTGGATGTACCACTGCCACGTCCAGACCCACTCCGACGACGGGATGGTGGGCCTCTTCCTGGTTCGCAACGCCGACGGCGGGCTGCCCGACGGCGCGCAGGACGCGATCGACCGGTTCAAGGAGCACGGCCACACCGGGCACGACGTGAACCCGGATTCCCGTACGCATGCAGGAGGGGAGCTATGAACAGACGCTGGTTCGGAAAACGTGCCGCGGTCGTGCTCGCCATCGGTTCGGTCTTCGCGGCCGGGGCCCCGCTGATGGCGATGCCCGTGGCACAGGCCGCACCCGCCGCGGTGAACGTGCCGGTGAACGTGCTGGTCTTCCACGGCGCCGCGGCCGGCCAGAAGGATCCGGTTCTCCGCGCGTCCGACGCGATCGCGCGGCTGGGCGCGGACAACGGCATCACGGTCACGGCATCGCAGGATCCTTCGGTGTTCAGCACCGCCAACCTGGCCCGCTACCGCGGGGTGGTGTTCCTGTCCGCGCAGGGCGTGACGCTCAGCCGGGAGCAGGAAGGCGCGCTGCAGGCGTACATGAAGGCCGGCGGCGGGTTCCTGGGCATTTCCGACGCCGCCCGCGCGCAGGACTCGTCGCAGTGGTTCACCGGCCTGATCGGGGCCCGCCCGGTCGGTGCCCGGCCCACGCCGGAAGCGGTCGCGGCGGTGACCGCGAGCGGGGAGAACCCGCCGAACGAGACCAAGGAGAAACTGGCCGACAACAACGAAAACACGAAGTGGCTGACGTTCGCGACGACCGGCTGGGTCGCCTACAAGATGGCGACCCCGGCCGCGGTCAGCAGCTATGCGCTGGTGTCGGCGAACGACTTCCCGGGCCGGAACCCGAAGAACTGGACCTTGCAGGGTTCCGCGGACGGCACCACCTGGACCGACCTGGACACGCGCGCGAACGAGACGTTCACCGAGCCGTTCCAGACCCGGACGTTCACCTTCGCCAACACCACCGGGTACCCGAACTACCGGCTGAACATCACCGCGAACGCCGGTGAGCCGATCATCCAGCTCGCGGACCTCAAGCTGTTCAAGGACACCTCGACGACCCCGCCGCCGCCCGAGCCGGCGCCGCAGCAGGCCGTCGTCGACGTCCTCGACGCCCACCACCCGGCCACCGAGGGGCTGCCGCAGAACTGGACGCGGACCGATCGCTGGCTCAACTGGGAGACCAACCCGATCGGCACCGTCCACACCGTCGCGCAGGTCGAGGAGAAGGGCTACCAGCCGGGCGTCGGCGCGCACGGCGCGTTCCACCCGATCTCGTGGTGCCGCGACTACGACGGCGGCCGCTCCTTCTACACCGGCATGGGCCGCACCGAAGCGTCCTACGGCGAAGGGCAGTTCCGCGACCACCTGCTCGGCGCGCTGCGCTGGACCACCGGGATGGTCCGCGGGGACTGCCAGGCCGGGATCGCCGCCAACTACAAGGTCGAGCGGCTCACCGGCAAGAACGCGGCCGGGCAGCTCGACCAGATCGGCGAGCCGCACGGGCTGACCATCGCCCCGGACGGCAAGATCTTCTACATCGGCAAGGCGGCCTGCCCGACCGGGCCCGTGGTCAGCTGGGACGACCCGAACGTCGGCCTCGGCTGCGGCACGGTCCACCAGTGGGACCCCGCCACCAAGAAGGTCAAGCTGCTCACCACGTTGCGCGTGATGGGCAACCGCGGCAGCGGCGACGAGCTCGTCAAGAACGAAGAGGGCCTGCTCGGGCTGGCGCTGGACCCGAAGTTCGCCGAAAACGGCTGGCTGTACGCCTACTGGATGCCGCACGAGTCGATCGATCGCGACCAGCGGATCGGCAAGCGCACGGTCTCGCGGTTCACCTACAACGCCACGGCCCAGAGCATCGACCAGGCGACCCGCAAGGACCTGCTGTCCTGGGACGTGCAGATCCACAGCTGCTGCCACGCCGGCGGCGGCATGGCGTTCGACAAGGACGGCAACCTCTACATCGGGTCCGGGGACAACAACTCCTCGGGTGGCTCGAACGGCTACTCGGGCAACAACTGGACGCTCGACTACAAGGGCCTTTCGTTCCAGGACGCGCGTCGCACGGCGGGCAGCACGAACGACTTCGGCGGCAAGATCCTGCGGATCCACCCGGAGGCGAACGGCACGTACACGATCCCGCCGGGCAACCTGTTCCCGAACGGGCCGTCGGACAAGACGCGCCCGGAGATCTACGTGATGGGCGTCCGCAACATCTCGCGGCTGCAGATCGACCCGGTGCACAACTGGATGACCGCGGCCTGGGTCGGGCCGGACGCGCCGTCGCCCAGCCCCGAGCTCGGGCCGGCGAAGTACGAGACGGCGACGATCATCACCGAAGCGGGCAACCACGGCTGGCCGTACTGCATGGGCAACCGGCAGCCCTACCGCGACCGCAGCAGCACGAACGCCGCGGAGCTGACCGGCTGGTACGACTGCGACCACCCGGTGAACACCTCGCCGCGCAACACCGGCCTGGTGACGCTGCCGCCGATCAAGGACAACATGATCTGGTACTCGCCGGACGGCGGCGGCCCGGTCTTCCCGAAGCGGCCCGGCTCGTCGATTCCGACGTACAACGCGGCGGACGCCACCTACACCCAGCCGTACCTGCGGGGCGGCGGCCAGGCCGTCATGTCCGGGCCGACGTACCACCGCTCGCTGGTCAACACCGGCAGCGGTGTCGCGTGGCCGGAGTACTGGGACAACAAGTGGTTCATCGGCGACGAGGCCAACGCGCAGAACCGCGTCGCGGTGACCGTCGACCCGGAGGGCGTGCCGACGCACCAGCCGCCGGTGTTCGCCGAGACGTTCCGGCAGATCATCCCCGGCGGCGCGGGCGACACCCGGGTGCAGAGCTGGATGGACGCCAAGTTCGGGCCGGACGGCGCGCTGTACGTGCTCGACTACGGCAACGGTTTCTTCTCCCTGGACGCGAACCAGAAGCTGCTGAAGATCAGCTACACCGGCGGCGCGCCGACGCCCGCACCGGCGGCCTCGTCGACCATGGTGCAGAACAAGGCGCTGACGGCGGCGTTCACCGGGTCGAAGTCCGGCGGCGTGTCCTACCGGTGGGAGTTCGGCGACGGCTCGGTGTCCACCCAGGCCGACCCGCGGCACACCTACCCGCGCACCGGGATCTTCACCGCCAAGCTGACCGTGACCTATGCGGACGGCGAAGCCGTGACGACCCGGGCCTCGGTGAACGTCGGCTGCGCGGTGGCCGACCCGAGCCCGGTGGTGACCTTGGGCGACAGTCTCACGAAGGTGGTCAACCGCAACGCCGGCGGCGGCTGCACGGTCGACGACTTCCTCGACGACGAAAGCACGTGGAGCACGCACGCGGCGTTCGTCAACCACGTCGAGCAGGCCACCGAAACGCTGTCCGGTCTCGGGGTCCTGAACGACGCCGAGGTGGCCGAGCTGAACGCGGCGGCCGCGGCGTCGCCGATCGGGAAGCCGGGGACGACGGGCTACGACGCGCTGTTCGACGGCACGGCGGAGTCGCTGCGGGCGTGGGCACAAGCGCCGTCCGGCCAGTTCACGTTGCAGCCCGACGGGTCCATCCGGGCCGGTGGCGGGCTGGGCATGCTGTGGTACGCGCAGCGGCAGTTCGGTGACTTCTCGGTGAAACTGCAGTTCAAGGACATCGCCCCGGACCCCGGCCGCGCCAACAGCGGCGTGTTCGTGCGGTTCCCGGATCCGCGGACGCCCGTGGACCAGCGGCCGCCGGGCAGCTGCGGGACGGTCGGCTCGGCCCGGACGTCACAGGCGTGGGTGGCCATCTACTGCGGCCACGAGATCCAGCTCTACGACGGCGACACCGGGGAACCGCAGAAGACCGGGTCGGTCTACAACTTCGACCCGCGCCCGATCGACCAGGCGGGGGCGCGGCCGAAGGGGACGTGGAACGAGTACGAAATCAAGGTCGTCGGGCAGCACTACACGATGACCCGCAACGGCGTGGTGATCAACGAGTTCGACAACACGCCGGGGCAGCAGTCGTCGCGGGCGGGTGACCCGCCGACGGAGCTGCGGCAGTTCGTCAGCGGGTTCATCGGGCTGCAGAACCACAGCGACAACGACCTGATCGAGTTCCGCAACATCCGGGTGCGGCAGCTGTAGCGCGATGGGGGCCGGGTTTCGCCCGGCCCCCATCCTTCCCAGGAAGGTGTTCTCCCGCGATGTCCCCACGACTGATCGCCCTGCTGCTGACGGTGTTCCTGGCGGTGCTCGGCCTGGCGACGCCCGCGGCGGCGGCCCCGGTCCAGACGCTGACCTGGACCGGGAACAACAGCACCACCGAATACGGGTCCGCACCGACGGGCGCCCTGCCCGGCGAGACCAGGATCGTCTTCGAGAACAGCGAAGCCACCGGCAACACGACCGGGATGACGCACACCCTGACGTTCGACACGACGACGCCGGGCTACAACCACGACGTCGACCTGAACATCCTGGCCAACCCGTTCGACCCGCAGGACGGCCGCCACGAGGCCGTCGTGACGCTGACGCCGGGCAAGTACCGTTACTACTGCACCATTCCCGGCCACACGGCGATGGCGGGGGAGTTCACCGTCTCCGACGGCACCGGCGACACGACGCCGCCGACCGTGAGCGCGGCGGTGACGGGGGACAAGGATCCGGCCGGCAGCTACCTCGGGTCCGCCACGGTTTCGCTGACCGCGACCGACCCGGGATCCGGCGTGGCCGCGGTCGAATACCAGCTCGACGGCGGCACGTGGACGGCTTACGCGGCCCCGGTGGTGGTGTCCGCGGTGGGCGCGCACATGCTGCACTACCGGGCTCGCGACGTCGCCGGCAACGAATCCGCCGAAGGGATGGCGCACTTCACGGTCGTCTCACGGCCGGGGGACACCACCGCGCCGGCGGTCGGTGCCGCGATCACCGGCACGCAGGATGCGTCGGGCAGCTACCTCGACGTCGCGACGGCGCGGATCACGGCCACGGACGCGGATTCCGGCGTGGCTTCGGTGGAGTACCGGCTCGACGGCGGCGCCTGGACGGCCTACACCGCTCCGGTCGCGGTGACCGCGGAGGGCGCGCACATGCTGCACTACCGGGCCACCGACGTTGCGGGGAACGTGTCGCCGGAGGGCATGGCCCACTTCACGGTGGTCCGGAGCGACACGACCGCCCCGGCCGTGTCGGCTTCGGTGGCCGGCACGCAGGATGCCGACGGCGGCTACGTCGGCAGGGCGACGGTCACGGTGACGGCTTCGGACGCGGGTTCCGGGGTCGCCTCGGTCGAGTACCGGGTGGACGGTGGCGCGTGGACTGCCTACGCCGCACCGGTTCCCGTTACCGCGGTGGGCGCGCACACGGTGGAGTTCCGCGCCTCCGACGTCGCCGGGAACACGTCCCTGACCGGCTCGGTGGCGTTCACGGTGGTTGCCGGCGGGGACACCTCGGCGCCGGCCGTGTCGCTGCAGGTACGCGGCAACCAGGACGGCGGCTGGAACTACGTCGGCCAGGCGACCGTGACGCTGACCGCGGCCGACGCCGAGTCCGGTGTGGACTTCGTCGAGTACAAAGTGGACGCTGCGGCGTGGGCCCGGTACGCGGCGCCGGTGGTGGTGTCCGCGCTGGGGACGCACACCGTGCGGGCCCGGGCCACGGACGTCGCCGGGAACGTCTCGGCCGAAGTAGCGGGCACGTTCACGGTGGTCGCGGCCCCGCCGCCACCGGACGCCTGCCCGTTCTCGGACACCCGGGAGACGGTGGTGATAGGCGGGATCGACAGCCAGGTCGGGAACACCGACACGGGCAACGGCTGCACGATCAACGACGTCATCGCCGAGAACGCGGAGTACGCCTCCCACGACCGGTTCGTGAAGCACGTGAAGGCGGTGACGCAGGAGCTGGTGGCCAACGGCGTGCTGTCCCCTGGCGACCGCAACCGCATTGTGACGGCGGCGATCGAGTCCGGCGTCGGCGGTCCTCCGCATCGCGGAAATCCGCAATTCCAGGGTGCGGAAAACCGCAACGGAACTTGCGGATTTCCGCAATGCGGGGCAGAGCCGCCGTCCGTAGCGTCGGAGGCGATCGGAACAGGAGGCCGCCACCATGACCGAAATGCAGCCGGCCACTGGCTCAGAACACCTTGACCGAGATCGTCTTGTTGTTCATCCCGTCACCGACATGTTCGTCCGAATCGTCCGCTCGTGGCCGTCAGACCTCCGAGGCCGACGAGTGCTCGGCCGCGAAGCGGGCCAGCTCGGCTCGGTCGCGGACCGAGGTCTTCATCAGCAGGGCCGCCACGTGCTTTTCCACCGTGCGCGGGGAGATGTGCAGGCGCGCGGCCAGTGCCTTGTTGCTGAGCCGGAACGCCAGCAGCTCGAAGACCTCGTACTCGCGCAGGGTGACGCCGATCGCGCGCAGGCTCTCGGGCACCCGCTCGGTTCCGGTCCGGCGCTGCTGCACCGACGCGCCGGCCCGGCGCAGCAGCGCGCGGCACGCGCTGGCCACCGGGATCACGTCCGCGCCGTGGAAATGGCTCTCGGCTTCGCGCAGCCATTCGGCGGGCTCGCCCCAGCCGTCGTCGACGGCGGGTTCCGCGGTCAGGCGCAAGCCCAGCGGGCGGGCCACGCCGAACGGCGCGGCCGCCTGCGCCGCGCGCCGCATCGCCGCGGCGGCGGCCTCGGGCGCGCCGTCGCGGCCGTGCAGCACCGCCTCGGCCAGCAGCACGAACTGGCGGTTCCAGCGCATCCCGCCGGCGGCCCCGGCGGCGATGCGGCGGTGGTCGTCCCAGGCCGCGTCCCCGGCGATGACGTCGAGCAGCAGCTTCAGGCCGTGGGTGCCGGCGAGGTGGAACGTGCTCTGCTGCCGCGCCTGATCGGCGGCAAGGGTGTCCAGCTCGGCGCGGGCGGTGTCGCGGTCCTCCTCCAGCAGCGAGCAGAAGACCTGCGCCAGGCCGCGCGCGAGCGGTGCCTCGGGGCCGGCGTCGCCGCCGCCGCGCCGGAAGTCGCCGAGCGCGCTCTCCATCGCCCGGCGGTCGCCGCGGTGCCCGGCCAGCACCGCCCGCGTCATCTGCACGTACCGGCTGACGGCGTACAACTTGATCCGGGACGCCTCCGCGTAGCACGCGTCGAGCCGCTGCTCGGCCTCGGCGAACCGGCCGCACAGCACGGAATGCAGGCCCAGCACGGCTTCGGCGTTGTAGGCCAGGCTGATCCCGCCGGTGCGCAGCGCCTCGGCCCGCGCCGTTTCCAGCCCGGACGGGTCCGCTTCGGTCAGCCAGGCGTTGCCGCCGAGGCCGACCAGCGCGTAGTTGCGCCAGTTCGTCAGCCGGTGCTCGGCGGCGCTGTCGAGCATCCGCCGGAAGCATTCGCCGGACTCGGCCATGTCCCGCTCGCGCACCACGAACCCGACCGCGTAGAGCGCCTGGCACGCCGTCGACGCCGAACCGATCCGCTCGGCCCCGGCGACCGCCCGGCGGCCCAGTTCTTCGCTGCGGCGCACCCGGTCGGGGGCCGGGCCGGACATCGACAGGTACGCGTCCACGGCGTCCACCGCGACGGACTCTTCGCCCGGCTCCGTCCCCGGCAGCAGCGCCCGGGCCGCGGCGACCTGCTCGAAGCCCTCCGCCCAGCGGCCGGCGACCTGCGCCGCCCACGCCAGGCGGACGTGGACGCGGATCTGGCGGGCGGGATCGCGGCCGTCGGCGGGCCGCAGCGAGCGCGCGACCTTCACCGCCCGGTCGAACTGCCCCGCCTCCGCGAGCGCGAACAGCAGCAGCTCCAGCAGATCCCGGTAGCGGCAGGACTGTTCGCCGCCGCGATCGGCGTCGTCGCCGAGCAGGTTCACGGCGTGCTCCAGCACGGCGATCGCCGACCCCGGTGCGCCCCCGGCCAGCGCGCGCTGGGCGGCCTCGCGGTACAGGTCGGCGGCGGCCCAGCGGTCACCGGCGCCCAGCCGCAGCGAGGCGGCCAGGCTGCACAGCTCGCCCGGCAGGTCGGGGTGCAGCTGGACCACGGCGTCGGCCGCCTTCGCCGACAGAGCCACGCGTTCGGCCGGGTTGAGCAGGGTCAGCAGTGCCTCGGCGGTGAGCGGGTGGCGGAAGGCGTACCAGTCTTCGCCGCGCTCGTCGGCGATGAGGAGCTGGGCGGCGACGGCGGACTGCAGGTGGCCGAACAGGCTGTGGTCGTCGAGCTCGCTCACCCGCTGCACCACCGACAGGGGGAACCGGCGGCCGAGCACCGCGGCGATGGCGAGCAGCTGCTTGCCGCGTTCGCCGAGGCGGTCGGCGCGGCGGGTGATGATCGTGACGAGTGTCGAGGGCACGGCGCTGCGGCCGTGGCCGGTGAACCGCCAGCCCGCCGCGCCGTTCACCAGTTCACCCGCCGCGACCATGCTGTGCAGCAGTTCCTCGACGACCAGCGGGTTGCCCGCGCTGTCGGCGAACAGGCGCTCGGCCACGTCGGCGGACACCTGCCCCGGCTCGGCGCCGAGCGAGGACGCCACCACGTCCCGCACCTCGGCGGGCCCGAGGCTGTCCAGGGGCATGAGGAAACCCTCGCCGCGCCGGGCGGCGGCGTGGGCGGCCTCCAGCGCGGGCGAGGGTTCGGCGCGCAGCGTGGCCAGCACGACCACCGGCTGCGTGCGGATGTTGGCGGCCAGGTACTCCACCACGGCGAGGGTTTCCACGTCGGCGTCCTGGAGGTCGTCGACGACGAAGAGGCAGCCGCGGCCCGCGCCGGCCAGGCCGGTGAGCCGCAGCGTCGCCTCGGCGAGCATCACCAGCGAGGAGTCGCCCGCGGTGTCGGCGCCGGCGGCCCAGTCCGGGATCAGCCTGCCCAGCACCGACCGGTACGGCCCGAGCTGTTCGACCAGCTCGCGGCCGCCGGTGCGGGCGAGGGAGAGGAGTGCTTCGGTGAGGGCCCGGAACGGCACGGCGGGTCCGGTGGTGCTGCCGCGTCCCCGCAGCACCACCAATCCCGCGTCCAGGGCGTGGCCGACCGCCTCGGCGGCGAGCCGGGTCTTGCCGATGCCGGGTTCGCCGGTGACGAACACGGCCGATCCCGAAGAGCGGCGAGCGTCGTGCAACACCCGCCCGATCTCTTCGATCTCCGTTCCTCGGCCGACGAGAGCAGGGGCACGGGTGCGCATGCGCCAACCTTAGATAGCGGACTCGTGTTTTCGGTGCGCGCCCGCTGCAGATTCCGCTGTTCGGACGGATATTTTCCGTTCGAAGTCACGCATGGTGCCGCAGTGGGCACGTTACGCGTGCGTGTGGTTGCTCACGACCGTGCTGATGTCCATCGTGACCACCGCGGCACTGGCCACGCCGAGGGTCAGCCCGGCGAGAATTCCCGCGCGGACACCGATCTTCTTGCCGGCACCAGGCGTGGCGTCGCCGAGCGGGCTGTCCGGCTCCGAGCCGGCGGGGGTCGCGTCGAATTCGCCCGTGTTGGTGTCGTTGCGCATCTTCACTCCTGTGATGAGGTGTGTTTCGCGGTTATTTCCCGGAGATGTCCGAAGGTTCGAGCAGGAGAACCGACGGAACCTGTTCGGCAAAACCGACCCGCAACAACCCGAAACCGATACCCCCGGTTCCGGTCAGCAGGCCTGGGCTCGCTACTCCGTGCGGAGTACCGCACTGGAGCCCGTGTCCTTCGATGGCGCCCACGAGGCGCGAGGTCGCCCTCCGCAACGCGGAGACCGACGGCTCGTGGCCCTGTCCGGCCAGCACCACGAGTGCTTCCAGGGTGCCGAGTTCGCCGTGGCAGAGCGATTGGTCGGTCGACGGCGGCCGGGCGGCCACCGCGGCCGAGAACGCGTCCGCCGCCCGGGCGGCGGTGCCGGGCCACGGCCCGGCGGGTCCCGGTGCGGCGGCCGCGGCGAGGACCCGGCCGGCCAGGCCCGAGCACCAGCCCAGGTCGCCGGTCACCGGTTCCGTCACGGTCCGGTCGCCCCGGCCGAGCGCCCAGTCGGCACCCGCCGCGCCCCAGAGGAAGCCGGGGGCGGCAGGACGCGGGGCGACGGCGAGCCGCCGGGAGAGGGTGGCGGCCAGCGCGGCCGCTTCGGGCAGCCCGCTTTCCGCGTGCACGGCGTGCATGGCCGCGAGGGCACCCGCGGTGCCTTCGCCGACGCCCGCGGGTGCGGCCGCGTCGGCGGCGGCGGTCGCGGAGATCGCCGCGGGCAGGCAGGCGGCGAGGGTGCTGTCGCCGAGAAGGGAGGCCAACCGGGCCAGTGCGTAACAGATCCCGCCGAGGCCGAAGAACCCGCCGGAGCCGACTTCGCGCGCCAGTTCGGGGTGTTCGGCCAGGACCTCGACGAGCACCGGCAGCGTGCGCACGGCCTTCGCGGCCAGCTCGGAGTACCGGGCGGTGCCGGTCAGTGCGCCCAGCTGGGCCAGGAACAGCGCGGTGCCGCAGTAGCCCTCGGCGAGGCCGGCGCCCATCGGCAGGACCAGCCAGTGCCGTCCGTCCAGGAGTTCCAGGCCGACCCAGTTGGCCCGCACGTCGTCGTGGGCGGCGCGGGCGACGAGGTCGTCGCCGATCGCGGAGGCCAGCGCGAGCAGGTGCTGGCTGTCGGGCACGACGGCGGCGACCGCGCCGGGCAGCGGCGCACCCGCGCCGTGGCGGACCTCCGGGCGGCGGGTGGCGAGCGTGGCCTCGACGAACCACTCCTGCTCGCGCAGGTCCTCCGCGCACAGCTGCGCGATCTTCGCGCGGGCCTGGTCGAGGCCGCTCACGGCCAGCAGGCCGGGCAGCACCGCGCCGGTGCCGGTGGTGACGTCGACCGAGCCCGCGGCGGCGGTGAACACCGGCACGTCGCCGTCGCACAGCTCGGTGATCTCGTGCGGCACGAGCGCGGGCAGGTGGGCCTTCCCCTGGTCCTCGGCGAGCGAGGCGAACGCCGCGGGCCGGGCGGCGCCCGCGGTGAGGTGCGCCGGGTGCGTGGAGCCGGTCAGCAGCGTGGCGTAGACCTGCGTCGGCCGCATGACCAGGCGGATTTCCTCGCCGGCGAACCCGGCCAGCGCGTCACCGAGCAGCTCGGCGCGGCGGTCCACCAGGGACTCGTAGGCGGCGCGGAACCCGCTCAGCAGGCTCTGCCGGTACATCCCGGCGTCGACCTCGGCCCCGGCGAGCACCGGGCGGTTCGCGCCGCCGGCGTAGGGGCGGGGGCCGCGGGCCAGGCGCATGTCGTCGGTCCCGGCGCCGGTCCAGTGCGGCACTTCCCCGGGGCTCTGCTCGCCGTTGCCGCCGCCGAACGCCGACACGTCGAGCGCGCCGTGCTCGCCGAGCATCAGCGTGGGCAGCAGGGCGGTGCGCGCCACCGAGCGGTGCAGCGCGGCGGCGGCCGGGTCGGGCCCGTTGCGGGTCAACGAGGTGAAGGCGGGGTGGAACAGCGTCTCGACGTCGACCAGCATCGGCTGGTCGCCGCAGGCGATCAGGTTCTCGCAGTGCATGTCGGTGGCGTCGAGGGCGTAGAGGAGGGCCAGCAGCGCGCCTTGGCGGCGGTAGAACAGCTCGACGCCGGCGTGGTCAGTGCACGGCCGCGCGGGCACGTACTCGGCCCAGCCGTAGCCGTCGCGGGCGAGCACGTCCACCGGGCGCGGGGCGAGCCCGGGCCGCGCTTGCGCGAACCACCGCAGCAGATCGCCCCAGCGGGCGAGCAGCCCGAGCGGGCGCGGCTTGTAGACGAGCCGGCGTCCGTCGGCGAAGCCGAGCACGGCCACCGCGCGGCCGCCGGAGTGCACGTCCCCCGCGCCGAGGGTCAGCTCGCTCAGCTCGGCCGGGCTGCCGGCCAGCAGCCCGGCGCACAGGGCGGCCCGGTCCGCGGCGAACCGCGTGAGCAGCTCGGCGACGGCGTCGGCGGTGCGCAGGCAGGTCTGGGCGAGCAGCCGGGCCAGCACGGGGTGGCGGCCCAGCACCTCGGTGAGGTGACCGCGGCTGCCGAGCAGGCGCAGGAAGTCGACGAAGCGATCACGTCCGGTGGCACCGCGCAGCAGGCCGTGTTTCTTCGCCGAGTGCAGTTCCAGCACGAAGGTGCGGGCCGCGAGGGCGGTGAGCTGCCCGCAGAGCCAGGTCTCGACCCCCGCCCAGACGCGCTCCGCGGCGGGCTCGCGCTCGAGCAGCAGCTCGCGGGTGGCGGCCAGGAACGGAAGCACGGCGTGCCGGAAGACGCGATCGCCGTCCGCGGCGACGGGAGCGGGCCAGTCGCCTTCGACCGGCAGCGAAGCGAGCACCTCGTCGGCGAGCAGCGCCCAGGCGGGCCGGTCGCTGCCGTCCTCGCCGGGGAGGCGAGCGGGGGTCCACCAGGCCGGTGCCTCGTGGGGGGCCTGCTCGGGGCGCTCTACTGTCTGGCTCACGCCGAAGAGATTCGCACTCGGGGAGTTGCGCGTACATGGGTACTCGCTACCCAGATTGGCGGCCCCTGCTCCGGGTAGGGAAGGGCAGCCCCGGCCTACGGCCTCCCCGCGGTCATCGGCGCGTCGAGTCCGGCCAGGTCAGGGGCGGTGGCCGGCGCGCGCGGCACGGTTGCGGCGGCAGGAACGCGGGTGCGCGGCCGACCGGGTGGGTCCGGCGGGTGCGGGTTCGGCGGGTGCGCGGCTTCGCATGACCGGCTGGGTGCGCTGGTGGGTTCCCGCGACCAGCCCCACCACCGCGGTCACGGCAGCCTCGCCTTCATCGGCGCGTCGAGCTCGGCCAGGTCACGCCGGCGCACCGCGCGCACGGGCACGGTCGTGGCGAGGGCGGCCACCTGCCCACCCGGCACGGCGAGCGAGCGCAGGTGCACGGGTTCCCGCGGCCAGCCGGGTACGTCCGAACGGGCGAGCGGTCCCCGCACGTCCACCCGCGCGGGAGCGGCGGCCAGGCCCAGCCCGGCCAGTTTCATCGCCGCCTCCTTGCGGGTCCACGCGGTCAGCAGCCGGGCGGCCCGGTCGGCCGGGTCCGCCGCCGAGAACTCCCGGTGCTCCGAAGCCGACAAAACCACACCCGCCAGCCCGGCCGGGTCGGCCGCCGCGGCCGGGTCTTCGATGTCGGCTCCGATCCGCCCCGTCTCCGCCACCGCCAGCAGCAGCCAGCGTCCGGTGTGGGACACCGAATACGCCGGGGCACCGGCCACCCGCGGCCGGCCGTGGCCGGGGTCGCCGCAGTGCTCGCAGGAGCGGTCGATCGCCACCTCCCACGGGGGGACGCCGACGGCCGAAGCACCCCAAAGGCGCTGCAGCGCACGGGAAGCCGTGAACACCTCGCCCGCCGGGCCGTCGGCCAGCCGGTCGGCGCGCGCCCGTTCGGCACCGGTGAGCAGCCGCCGCCACTCCGGCCGGGGACGGACCGGCACCAGCCAGACGTCGACGCGAACCGGCTCGACCCCACTCTGGGCGGCCTCGCCGCTCTGGGTGGCCTCGCGGCCTTGAGCGGCCTCGCAACCCCGGGCGATCTCGCCGCTCTGGGTGGCTTCGCGGCCTTGAGCGGCCTCGCAACCCCGGGCGGCCTCGCCGCTCTGGGCGACCTTGCGGCCTTGAGCGGCTTCGCGCCCCTGGGTGGCTTCGCGCCCCTGGGTGGCTTCGCCGCTCTGGGCGACCTCGCCGCTCTGGGTGGCTTCGCGACCCAGGGTGGCTTCGCGGCCCCGGGCGGCCTCGCCAACCTGGGTGGCTTCGCGACCCCGGGTGGCCTCGCCGCTCTGGGTGGCCTCGCAACCCTGGGCGACCTCGCAGCCTCGGGCGGCCTCGCCGCCCCGGGCGGCCTCGCCACCCTGCGCGAAGCGGCGTCCCAGCCGGTGTTCCACGCCCGGCCCGTGCCCGCCGGTCATGGCGCCTGCGGCAGCAGCAGCGCCGCCCGGGGTGCGGGCAGCTCGTCCGCCTCCTCGCCCAGCTCGGCCAGCAGGTGCGCGACGGCCGCGGCGAGCTGGTCGTCTTCGCCCGGCTGGAGCCGGTCCGGGGCGGGGACCACCGCCAGGTCCGGCTCCACGCCGTGGTTCTCCAGCGAACCACCCGCGTCGCCGAACCGGTAGCGGAACTCCGGTTGCGTGGTGACCGTGCCGTCCACGAGCCGGTGCCGCGGCCAGGTCGCGATCACCCCACCCCAGCTGCGCCTGCCGATCAGCGGGCCCAGGCCGAGCGCGCGGAAGACGTGGGCGAAGATCTCGCCGTCGGAGCCGGTGTGCTCGTTGAGCAGCGTCGCCATCGGCCCGCGCGGGGACTCCGTGGGATACGGCGCCGTCCCGCTCCACCGGCCGTGCTCGGTGCCGGTGCGGCGGCGGGCGAGCCGGTCGAGCAGCAGCGGCGACACGTGGCCGCCGGTGTTGAACCGGACGTCCACGATCAGGCCGTCGCGGTCGAGCTCGGTGAGGAACCCGCGGACGAAGTCGGCGTACCCGGCGCGTGTCATGTCGGGCACGTGCAGGTACCCCAGCCGCCCGCCCGACACCGCCCGCACGTAGGCGCGGTTGCCCTCGGACCAGTCCAGGTACCGCGCCCGCGCCTCGCCGGCGCACGCCCGGACGACCACCCGGTGCTCGGCCGCGCCGCCCCGCCGCACGGTCAGCTCCACCTCCCGGCCGGCCTGCCCGATCAGGAGCTCGCCGGGACCCGACGGGCCGACCCGGCGGCCGTTGACCGCGACGACGGCGTCGCCCGCGCGGATGTCGGCGCCGAGCCGGGCGCACGGTGAGCCCGCCTTCGGGTTCCACGCGTCGCCACGCAGGATCCGCGCGATCCGCCACTGCGAGCCGTCGGCCGGGGTGTCCCAGTCGACGCCGAGGAAGCCCTGCGCTTCGTCCGGCCCGGCGCGGTACTCGCCGCCGCGCTCGAACGCGTGCGAGGTGCCGAGCTCGCCGTGCAACTCCCAGATCAGGTCCGACAGCTCGGCGCGGCAGGACACCAGCTCCGCGAGCGGCGCGTACCGGTCGTACACCGCGTCCCAGTCGAGGCCGGACATCCGCGCGTCCCAGTACCCTTCGCGCTGCAGCCGCCAGGCCTCGCGGAACATCTGCCGCCACTCCGCGGACGGGTCGAACGGGACCTTCACGCGCCCGAGGTCGACCCAGCCGGTGGCGGGGCCCGGCTCTTCGCCGTCGGGCGGGTCGCCCACGACGTCGGCGCGCAGCACCCGCAACCGGCTGTCGGTGCGGTGCAGCACGACGTCGCCCCGCACGTCCAGCTCGTCGACCGCGCCGAGGCAGCCGGCGGCGACGCGGCCGGTGCCGAGGTCGACCAGCGAGACCGTGCCGTCGCCGCCGGAGTCCGGGTGCGCCGGGTCGGGCGCCGCGAGCGGCACCGACAGCAGCAGCACCCGGCCGGGCAGGGCCGCGATGTCGCTGTACCGGCCTTCGGCCACGGGGAACGCCGCGACGCGCCGGGAAATGCCGTCGAGGTCGACCTCGACCCGGCCGTCGCCACGCGGGGCGGGCGGCGCCTGGCCGGGCACGGCGGCCGTCGTCTCGAACGGCGAAGGGTCGCCCGCCCGCAGGGTGACCAGGTACGGCCGCGAGCCGAACGGGAACCCGACGTCGAACTGCACCTGGTCCAGCTCGGGCGTGAGGTCGCGCTGGCCGAGGAAGTAGAGGTAGCGCCCGGACGGGTCGAACGCCGGGCGCGCGTCCCGCACGACCGGCTCGGTGACCCGGTGGGTCCGCCCGGACGCGGTGTCGGCGAGCTTGATCGACGACGTCCGCGGCGACTCCGGGAACGTGTAGGCCAGCCACCGGCCGTCGGGCGACCAGGCGAGGTCCTCGATGCGCTCGTGCCGGCTCGCGTCGAGCAGCCGGGGCCGCGGCAGCACGTCGGCGGTGTCCACGATCCACACGCGCTGGCGGCTGGTCGCGAAGGCGACGAGCCCGGACGCGGGGGAGGCGGTCAGCTCGGTGATGTGCCCGACGCCGCCGGCCACGAGCACCGAAGTGTCCTCGCCGCCCTCGGCGTCCATCAGCACGATCCGCTCGTCCGGGCTCTCGTCGGCGGCCACGGCGACCAGCTGCCGCCCGCCGGCCAGCCAGCGCAGCAGCCGGTAGCGCACGCCGTCGGCGCTGCCGTGGCCGCGGACCGGCCCCGACCAGTGCGCGAAGGTGAACGCCTTGCCGCGGGCGGTCACCGCGAGCCGGGTGCCGTCGGGGCTGAGCCGCGCGCCGTCGAGGTACTCGCCCGCGGGGGCGAACCGGCGCCCGCGCTGCGCCGCCGCGCCGCCCAGGTCCACCTCGACCGGCCGGGCACCGTGGGCGTCGAGCAGGTGCAGCCGGGCGCCCGCGGTGTAGACCAGCCGGGTGCCGTCGGTGGTGAGCCCGCGCGCGTAGTGGTCGTGGTGGTCGGTGTGGCAGCGCAGGTCGGTGCCGTCGGGCAGGCACGAGTAGACGTTGCCGATGCCTTCGTGGTCGCTGATGAAGTGGACGCGGCCGCCGGCCCAGCAGGGGTCGGCGACGTTCCCGGGCAGCGCGACGAGCGGGGTGAACGGCCCGGCCTCCTGCTCGGCGTACCACAGTTCGCCGGTGCCGCCGCCGCGGTAGCGCTTCCACCGCGCGGGATCCGCGGTGTTGCGGCCGACGACGACGCGTGCGTCGCCGAAGGCGATCGTGTCGGCCGGGCCGAGCCGCAGCGGCCGCGCGGGACCGCCGCCCGACGCGACCGAGAACAGGCGGGCCCCGAAGCCGGACGGCTGCTCGGCGTCGGTCGCGTAGAGGACCTCACCGGACTGCGGGTGCCAGCCGACGGTGACGCAGCGGCCGGCCTGGTAGGTCAGCCGCCGGGGGCGGCCGCCTTCGGCGGGCATGACGTACACCTCGGCGGGGCCGTCGTAGGTGCCGACGAACGCGATTTCCGTGCCGTCCGGGGAAATCCGCGGCCGCCGCGCTTCGCCGGGGCCCGCGGTCAGGCGGTGCGCGCGGCCGCCGCCGGACGACACGGACCACAGGTCGTCCTCGCACGCGAAGTAGACGGTGCCGCCGGAGATCGCCGGGGTCCGCAGGTAGCCGGCCCGCCCGGTCACGACCGGGCCTCGATGCGCGCGCGGATCCGCTCGGCCAGCTCCCGCCGGCGTCCTTCGGCGGAGGCCTGGTGCTTTCGGACGTCCTCATCGGACAGTGTCCAGTAGCACGCGGTCCGCCATTCGCCGACGGTGTAGGAGTCCCGTTCGCACCGGACCTGGTGCTGGGCTTCGAGGGCTTCGGCCGACAGGAACATGGTGTTGTGCGTGAGGACCTGGTTGACGATCACGCGCATGTTGAGCTCGTCGCGCAGGTACTTGTGCACCGCGTAGACGGCGAACGCGCCGAGCCCGCGGTCGCGCGGCAGCACGCCGAAGGACAGCTCGCAGCGCTGCGCGCGCCAGTCGATCGAGGTGATCCACGCGAACCCCATGACGCGGCCGTGCGCGCCGCACACGGTGAAGATCCGCTTGGTGCGCTGCTCCTCGGTGATGGTGCGGTGCTGGCGGGCCGTCAGGCCGTCGTCCCCCGCGCCGACGGCGAAGTCGGTGAGGTTGGCCGTGAACCGCTCCTCGCGCAGCAGTTCCGTGCGCAGCGGGACGTCCTCATCGGTGAAGTGCCGGACGGTCACGATCGGCATGGCTCCTCCTTCACCAGGACCAGCACGTCGTGGAACGCGTGGCCGGCGTAGTGGTGGCCGGGCAGCACGCCGCTGCGGGCGAACCCGGCCCCGAGAAAGGCGGCGGCGCCGTCGGTGCTGCCGGCGGGGACCAGCGCGACGAACGACGTCCGGCGCTGGTAGGTGGCGAGGTGGCCGAGCAGCGCGCGCACCGGCTCGGGGCCGGCGGACGTGCTCGAGACGTACGCCTGGCGCGGCTGCGCCCGGTTCGGCACGCAGCCGACCAGCGCGCCGCCCGCGGCGTACACCTGGGCCTCGCGGCGGGTGAGCTCACGCACGAGCAGGGCGTCGTTCTGGGTCACCGGGTCGGTGCCGAGGAACCCGCGCGCGGCGTCACCCGCGCGGCGCAGTCCCCGCGCGGCCTCGGCAGGCGAAAGCGGCCTCAGGTCAGTCATGGCGGATCGTCCCCCAGATCTCCCGTGCGGCGGGTGCGCCGTCGAACCAGGTGGCGGCCGGGACGACCGCCTCGCGCCGGAACCCGGCCGCGGCCAGCGCGGCCGAGCCGGGCCGGGCGGCCGGGGTGACCCAGCCGTGCAGGCGCCGCAGGTTGAGGCCGGTGAACCCGTGCGCCACGACGGCGGTCAGCAATTCGTCCACATCGGATGATCCGGGGTGGACGCCGATTTCGACGCGGGCCCGCCGGTGCACCCAGTCGATGGCCGTGTAGCGGACGAAGGCGCCGTCGGTGACGCACAGTTCCTCGTCGTGGCCGGTGGGCGGGGGAACCTCCGTCGGGTCGGCGAGTGCCGGCCAGTCCGCCAGTGGCAGCCCCAGGAGCTCGCCGGGCAGCCAAGGCCCGGTCAGCAGATCGCGGTCGGTGCCGCGGTAGCCGCGTAGTTTCATGACTCCGCCCAGACCTGGGAGAAGAAGACCGTGCCGCGGCGACGGCCTTCGTAGGTGGTCACGCCGGCGAGCGTGCCTTCTTCGGTGAGCCCGGCCGAGCGCGCGAAGGCGAGGCCGGCCGGGTCGAACTCGGGGAAGCGGACCGACAGCCGCACCAGCTCGTGCCGCCACCGCAGCGCGCGCACGATCTCGTGGTAGGCGTCGCGCCACCAGTGCGGGGGAGCGTCGGAGCGCAGGCGCAGGTGCAGGACGTAGTGACAGCCGTGCTCGCTGCCCTCGTGCTCCAGTGCGTACAGGCCGGCGGGCTCGCCGTCGGCGCAGAGCACGCGCGTGTCGTCGCCGAGGAGCCGGTCGATCTCGCACTCCGGCCGCGTGTCGGGCCGGTCGGTGCGGAAGAAGAAGCCGGGGTCGGCGAACAGCGCGAGCACGTCCGCCCGGTCGGCGGCCGCGCAGGCGCGGGCCGACCAGCGCGGCAACGCGAGGTCCGCCGCCGGTGCGGCGGGCGCGATCGAGGTCATGGCCCCTCCCGGGCTGGTGGAAATGGCGGGTAAAGCCGCGGGAACGGCACTTTCACGGGAAAGTGCCGTGCCCGCGGTGGCCACGAGACCGGCACTTTCACGCCGAAAGTGCCGGGTCCGGCGGCACGGCGGCGCGTCCGGTGCGGTGCGCCGCCGTCCCGCCGCGGCGTCACGCCTCCTTGGCGGCGACCTTCGAGGCTTCCTTGGACGCCTCCTTGGCGGCCTCCTTGGCGGCGACCTTCGACGCGACCTTGCTGGCGACCTTCGAAGCTTCCTTCGACATGGTGCTACCTCATTCCTTTGGTGGGATTTCCCCCGCAGATCCGGAACGCGTTTCCGGTGGGGCCAACCCAGATTCACCGACGAACCGTTGCGGGTCAAGGGAAACTCCTTCGCCGCCGGTGTCATGTTCGTGCCACGGAGAACGTGCCACCGCCGGGGGCTAACCATTTCCGCCGCGGCCGCCCACCATCGGCGTACGACGATTCACGGTTGGAGGCCCCGGATGCCCGAGGCGAAGAGCGCGAACCTCTGCTGGGGACAGCACCACCACCTGCTGCGGTACCTGCGGGTGCCGGCGCCGTCCCGGCACGAGGCGCACATCGGCACCAGCTACCCGCTACCCGCGGGCTGCACGGTCGCGGCCGTCCGCACCGCACTGACGCACCTGGTGCGCCGCCACGAAGTGCTGCGCACGGTCTACGACCTGACCGGCACCGCGGCGGACGGGCGCACCTGGCCGCGCCAGCTGGTGCAGCCGCCGTCGCCGCAGCCGGTGACCGAGGCGACCACGGAGGACGACGGCACGCCGTCGCCCGTGGACGTCGTCGCGCGGCTCACCCGCACCCCGTTCGACCTGGCCCGCGACTGGCCGATGCGGGCCTGCGTGGTCACCACCGGCGGCCGGCTGGTGCGGCTGCACCTGGTCTTCAACCACCTGGCCTTCGACGACGTCGCCCTTGACCGCCTGGCCGCCGAACTCGACGAGCTGCTGGCCGCGCGCACCGAAGGCCGGCCCGCCGTGCTGGCCCCGGTCGAGCACCAGCCGGTGGACCTCGCGCGCTTCGAGGAGAGCCGTACCGAGACCGACGTCGAGCCCGCCCTGAGCCACTGGCGCGGAATCGTCCGGCAGCTCCCCGCGGACGTCTTCGCCGCGCGCCGCACGGCGTCCGAGGCCGCGCACAGCGCCTCCTACACCGTGCCGGCGCTGTTGTCCGCCGCCCGGGCGATCGCGGCGCGCGAGCACGTGTGGCCTTCGGCGGTGCACCTCGCCGCCTATGCCGTCACGCTCGCCGCCTACACCGGGGAAACGCTGGTCGCGCACCGGATGTACACCAGCCAGCGGGACGCCAGCGGGTTCGGCGGGGCCGTCACGTGCCTGTCCTACCCGACGCCGGTGCTCGCCGACCTCGGCGGCGATCCGCGGTTCTCGTCGGTGGTCAAGGAGTCCGCCGCCCGCGTGAGCCAGGCGATGGCGCACGCGCACGTGCCCTACGACCGCGTGTACGAGCTCGTCGCCGAGGAGAGCGCGAGGCGCGGGATGCCGGTGCGCGTGGTGGCGGAACTGAACTTCCTCGACAACGCGCCGCGCTCGTGCCGGGCCAAGCGGGACCGGTACGTGGTCAACGCGGCCCCCGCCGACTGGGCGCACGCCGGCTCGGACAGCTACCTGCGCGTGTACGAATGGGCCGACGGCATCACCCTGGCCCTGCAGGCACTGGACGCGGTGATGGACGCCGACGCCGTCGAACGGTTCCTGCGCGGCTACGCCCGGCTCGTCGAGGCCCACCGCGAACCCGGCACCGACCTGCGCGTCAGCGAGGCCGCCGCGCTCATCGGTTTCACCCCGGCGCCGCCGCGGCGGACCGTGCGGATCGACCCCGGCCCCGCCGGCCTGGCTCCTGCGCCCGCCGAACGCGTGCTCATCGAGGTCGTGGCCGAGGTCAACGGCCTCGGCGACGTCGACCCGGCGTGCAGTTACACCGGCGCGGGCGGGCGCGTGCTGCGCCTGCCCCGCGTGGTGGCCGCCCTGCACGAACGCGGCTGGAGCGCCGGGCTCGTCCCGTTCACCACCGCCCGCCCCCTGTCCGCGCTCGCGCACGAGCTCGTGCCGGCCCGCGGCTGAGCCAGTCCGGAAGATCGGAGGAAACCATGTCCTTGCTCGAAGCACCCCGCCTGGAACGGGTGGCGTCGTTCGTGCCGGAGACGAGCCTGCCGGTCGCCGACCTGGCCGGCCCGCTCGGCCTCGACGCGACGCAGCTGCGCTTCTTCACCCGCTTCCTGGGCCTCGACCGCGTCGCCGTCGCGGACGGCCTCGACCTGGCCGACCTGCTGGTGGGTGCGGGGGAGCGCGTGCTGTCCGGCACCGACCGCGATTCGATCCGGTTCCTGGTCCACGCGCACACCATGCAGCACGTCGCCGTCGCCACACCCGGCCTCCTGGAAGCGGTCCGCACGCGGCTGAGGCTGCCCCGCGCGACCGTGTTCAGCCTGTCGCACCTCAACTGCGTGGTCGGCATCCACGCCCTGCACGTGGCTCGGTCGCTGCTGGCGACCGCGGCCCCGGGCGACCGCGTGCTCGTGCTGACCGGCGACAAGGTGCTGATGCACGAAGCCCGCCTCATCCGCGACACGACGATCCAGGGCGACGGCGCCGCCGCGGTGCTGCTCGGCCCGGACCCGCGCGGCGACCGCGTCCTCGGGCGCGCGCTGACCGTGCTGGGCGAGTTCTACCGCGGCATCGACTGCGACGAAGCCCTGCAGCTGCAGTACAAGCACGTCTACCCGGACGCGCTCGCCCAAGTCATGCAGGACGCCCTCGACGACGCCAGGGTCGCCGCCGCGGACATCGCCGCCATCCTGCCGCACAACGTCAACAAGCTGTCCTGGAAACGCATCACGGCCGCCCTCGGCGTGCCGCGGGACCGCGTTTTCCTCGACAACGTCGGGAAGTACGCCCACTGCTACAGCTCCGACCCGTTCATCAACCTGGCGGCGGCGCGCGCGGACGGGCGGGTCGATCCGGGGGACCTCGTGCTGCTGGCTTCGGCCGGCCTCGGGGCGACCTTCGCGGCGGCCGTCGTCGAGATCGGAGAAGGGAACCAGGGATGAATTTCGTGGCACGGCTGAAAAAGGACCTCACCGGCGACGCCGGGGCGCGGTTCGTCTTCGTCAACAACTTCGAGGTGGAACGCAGCTGGGCGGTCGGCGAGCCGAAACTGCCCGGCGCCGGCATCTCGTTCGCGGGGGCCACGGTCAACCGCATGGAGGAGATGGGCGCGCTGCTCGCCGGCGAGGGCGACCTGGTGGTGCTGAAGGCGCCCATGGACCCGGCGTTCGCCGCCTACCTCGCGCGGATCGGCGCCGCCGACGGCTCGACGCTGATCGCCGAGCACAACGACCCGGACGCGATGGTGACCGAGGACGCGCTCGACTCGCCGGAGCTGCTGGGCAAGCTGCGGGAGCTGGCCGACGGCAACACGTACCTGATGCCGCTGGGCATCTCGGCGTCGGAAGAGGCCTTGGCGAAGGAGTCCGGGCTGCCGCTGGCCGGCTCGACCGCACAGATCTGCAAGGCGGTCAACGGCAAGGTGTTCAGCCGCGGCCTCGTCGACGCGCTCGGCCTGCGCCAGGTGCCCGGCCGGGTGGTGCACACGGTCGGCGAGCTGCGTGCCGCCCTCACCGCGCAGCTGGCGCTCGGCGGCCGGGTGGTGGTCAAGGAGTCGCTCGGTGTGTCCGGGCGCGGCATGGTCGTCGTCGAGGACGAGCGCGGCGCGAACCGCCTGCTGCGCCTGATCGAGCGCCGCGGTGCCGACGCGCCGGCGAACCTCGTCGTCGAGTCCTGGATCGAGCACGCCCAGGACCTCAACTACCAGTTCGTCGTCTCCCGCACCGGTGGCGTCCGCTTCGAGACGGTCAAGGCCGCCGTGCTGAAGAACGGCGTCCACCAGGGCCACCGCTTCCCGGTGGAGCTGCCGCCCGTCGCGGCGCGCGAGCTGGCCGAAGCCGTCGAGAAGATCGGGCGCGCCCTGCACGACGAAGGCTTCTTCGGCATGGTCGGCGTCGACGCGATGCTCTCCGCCGACGGCACGCTCTACCCGTGCCTGGAGATCAACGCCCGGTTCAACATGTCGACCTACCAGAGCCGGATCGCCGAGAAGTTCATCCCCGCTGGCCGGCACGCCATCGCGGCGACCTTCTCGCTGAAACTGCGGCGGGAACACACCTTCGCCGAGGTCGAACGCGCACTCGGCGACCTGTTCTTCACCGGCGCCGGCGACACCGGCGTGCTGGTCAACAACTTCGCGACGCTCAACGCCGCGGCCACCGGCGAGGGCTCCTTCCACGGCCGTCTCTACGCGATCTGCGTCGGGGACTCGGCCGAGGAGGCCCTCGCCGTCCGGACCGAAGCCGAGCGCCGCCTCGCGGAAATGGCAGGGAACGAGGCATGACCGACATCGACTACCAGGACCTGGCCGAGCGCTTCGGCACACCGCTGTACGTCTACGACGGCGATGTCCTCCACGCCACGATCACCGGCCTGCGCGCGGTGCTGCACCCGGCGATCGAGGTCTTCTACTCCCTCAAGGCCAACCCGAACATCAGTGTCTTCGCCGCCCTGCACGGCGGCGGCGCGCGGGCCGAGGTTTCGTCCATCGTGGAGCTCCAGACCGTGCTCAAGGCCGGTGCGCGGCCCGGCGACATCATCTTCCTCGGCCCCGGCAAGAGCGAGCAGGAACTGCGGGCGTGCCTGGAAACGGACGTCTACGCGATCGTCTGCGAGTCCTTCGCCGAGCTCGACGACATCGAACGGCTCGGCGCCGAGCTCGGCAAGCGCCAGCGGGTGCTGCTGCGGATCAACCCGACCTGCGCGATCAGCGGGTCCCGGCTGACCATGGGCGGCAAGCCCCGCCAGTTCGGCATCGACGAGGCCCAGGTCCTCGCCGCCGGCCCGCGGCTCGCGGAGTACCGCCACGCCGACGTGGCCGGCATCCAGGTCTACATGGGCACGCGCATCCTCGACGCCGAGGTCATCGGCAAGAACACCCGCTACGCCCTCGATCTGGCCGAGCGGGTGGCCGCGGAGACCGGCATCCGGCTGGAAGCCGTCGACATCGGCGGCGGCCTCGGCGTGGCCTACTTCGAGGGCGAGGACGACCTCGAAGCCGCCGACGTCGCCGCCGAGATCAACCCGATGCTGGAGGCGTTCCACCGGGCGCACCCGGCCACGCGGCTGATCATGGAGTCCGGCCGGTTCCTGGCCGGGCGCGCCGGGGTCTACGTGCTCGGCGTCCGCTACGTCAAGGAATCCATGGGGGAGCGGTTCGCGATCGCGGACGGCGGCACCCACCACCACATGGCGGCCGTCGGCATCGGCTCGTTCGTCAAGCGCAACTTCCCGGCCGTGCTGCTCACCCCGCGCGCCGCCGGCGAGGACACCGACGACACCGTCGAGCCCGGCCCGTGGACCGTCACCGGCCCGCTGTGCACCCCCAACGACACCCTGCTCAGGCAGGTGAAACTGCCCGACCTGCGCGCCGGCGACCTGGTCGGCGTCCTGAACTCCGGCGCCTACGGGCCGTCGGCTTCGCCCGGGTTGTTCCTCAGCCACGGGTTCCCCGCCGAGGTGCTCGTGCGCGGAGGTGCGGCCTTCCTGGTCCGCGACCGCGACGAGCCCGCGGACCTGCTGCGCAAGCAGCACCTGCACCAGCCCCCGACCACCGAAACCACGGGAAGTGAGCCGAGATGAACCGCACCGAGATCGTCGCCCACCTGGAGATCGCCCTGTCCGCCGTGCTCAACAAGGAGATCGGCGGTGTCACGCCGGAGCTGCGCCTGTTCGAGGACCTGGCGCTCGACTCCACCAGCGTCATCGAGCTGCTGATGAGCCTCGAGGACACCATCGGTCTCGAGATCGACCCGGACGAGCTGGGCCCGGAGGTCTTCCGCACGGTCGGCAGCCTGACCGACTACATCGAGTCGGCCTTCGCCAGGTCCGCCGCGGCGGTCTAAGCCATGTCCCTGCAGCTCATTCGGGGGTCCGGGTGGCGGAGCCCCCGGCCCGGGGCGAAGCCCCGGATGTCACAGACCCTTGCGCCCCCGGGGCGGGCCGCGGGCCCGCCGCGCCCGGCCGGGGTGCACCTGACCGGCATCACGCACCGGGTGTTCACCGAGCGCGCCAAGCCGGTGTTCGGGATGCGCCCGGAACTGGCCCGGCTCATGGTCGAGACCTTCGGCGCCGCGGCCGACCAGGAGGACTTCCTGGCCCGCACCGGCAACGGGTTCATCGAGATGACCGAGGCGCTGCTGGCGGACGCGGGCGGCCCGCTGCCGCCACTGGACGCGGTGGTGCTCGCCTACCACTCGCCCGACCTGTACCACTCGGAGGTCGCCGGCTGCTACCTCGCCGGCCGCCTGCCCGGCAACCCGGAACCGTGCTCGGTCGCCGGACCGGGGCCGGGTGCGGCGTTCACCGCACTGCGCCTGCTGGACGGCATGTGCCGGCTCGGCGAGGCGACCTCGGCGGCGCTGCTGGTGTTCGACCAGAACGCCGTGCTGTGGGACAGCGGCCACCCGGCCACGCACCGGCCCGACGCCGCGGTCCTGCTGCAGGCCGGTGCGACCGGCGACGTCGCCGTGACCGAACTGGACGAGGTGCGGCTCGGCGGGACCGGGCCGCACACCGCCACCCTCGCGCTGGCGGACGTGCTCTACCGGCACCCGGGCGTCCGGGTGCTGGCCGGCGCGGGCCTCGCCAAGCGGCTCGCGGGCACCCCGTACGCCGGCCGCGTCGAAGCGGTGCCGGACCTGTGGTGCACCGGCGTGTGGGCGGGCCTCGCCCGCTTGTGGCCGCTGCCCGAACCGGTGCTGCTGGCCGATTTCGAACCCGCGAGCGGCACCTTCTGCAGCTGCCTGCTCGTCCCCGGGAGGGAGAACTGATGGACACGGGGCTGTCCCGGGTCGCCGTGCGGCTGCCCGGCCGCGTCGAGGCCGTCGACGACGTGCTCGTGCGGTCGGGCGCCAAACCGCTGGAGCGGCGGATGTTCGGCCGCATCTACGGCCTGCGCGACAGCCCGGTGCTCGCGCCGGGCGAGCGGATGGCGGACCACCTGGCCGAGGCCGGGCGGGCCGCGCTCGGCGGCGGGCGGGCGAGCCTGGTGCTCTACGGCCACACGCTGCTCATCGCCGAGCTGGACCTGTGCGGCACGTTCCCGGACCGGCTGCGCGACGCGCTCGGCCTGCCGGGCGTCCCGTTCTTCGGGGTGTCGCACGTGAACTGCACGTCGGTGCTGCGCTCGGTCGAACTGGCCCGGCGCTACCTCGCCCGGCCCGGTGCCGGGCCGGACGACCGCGTGCTCGTGCTCGGCGGCGACCAGGGCAGCGCGAGCGACCGCGGCCGCTACATCCCGGGCACGACCATCGCGGGCGACACCGCGGCGGCGTTGACGGTGTCCCGTGGCCCGGCGCGCTACCGCTACCTCGGTGGAGCGAGCGCCCGTGACACGCGGTTCCACCGCAGCCTGCGGATGACCAAGGAGGAGTTCGCGCTCTTCGGCAAGGTGTGCTGCGAGCAGGCGGTGGCCGTCGTCGGCGCCGCGGCCCGCAACGCCGGGCTCACCCTGTCCGATGTGGACTGGGTGCTGCCGGACCTGTCCAACCGGATGTTCTGGCGCACCTTCAGCGGCCTGTCCGGGTTCCCGTTCGACCGGATCCCCCTGGACCTGGTCGCCGAGCGCGGGCACAACTTCGGGGTCGACTCCCTGCTCGCCCTGCAGCACGCCGACGCGGCCGGACGGCTGCGTCCCGGGCAGCGCTGCGCCCTGGTCTCCGTGGGCCAGGGCGCCTACTTCCAGTCGGTGATCATCGAGGTCGTGGAGGAGAAGTGACCACCAGCCTGCTCGAATGCGAGCGGACCGCGCGCCGTGACGGCCTCGCGGCCGGCCTCGCGCGGGCCCTGCCCGCCACCCCGGCCGACCGGCTGGCCCCCGGCCGGTACGCGGCCGTGCCCGCCGCCGCCGTGCCCGAAGGCGCCGAAGTGCGCACGCACAGCCTGGCCGACCGGGAGGACATCGTCTTCCTCGCCTGCCCGGGCCGTCCCCGCGAAGAGCGGGACGCCCACGAGCTGGCCGACTTCGGCCGGCACCTGGCCGCGGTCCGGCTGGGAGTGCTGCGCTCGGTGCTCGACCACGTCGTCGAGCACCTGTCGCACCGCACGTCGGGCGACGAACCCCTGATCCGCAAGCAGCTGGTCGTCGGCGCGCTCGGCGACGTGATGGCCGCGGTGGAACGGCTGCGCGCCCAGGTGCGCTCGCAGCGGCACCCGGTCGCGGTGGCCGACGTGCACCGCGAGCTGGACGAGCTGGGCTGGCGGGTGGCCCAGCACCTCGGCGCCTCGGGCTTCCTGGCCACCTCACCCGCGCGGTCGCTCTACGTCTCGGCACTGGTGGCCGGCACCTGGGTGGACCGGGAACCGGAAGGAGAACCGGCATGATCGAACTGAGCGAGCGCGTCCGCGCGGTCCGCGACCTGAGCCGGGAGGCGGCCGTGGACCTGCGGTCGCGGGCCCTGGCCATCGACACCGACCCGGACGCGATGGAGGAGCACTACGGCTCACCCGTGTTCGAGATGGTGCGGCAGGCCGACACGCCACCGCAGTACCGCGAGTCGCTGCCGTCGACGCCGCTGCTGCGGGCGATGGAACGCGGCTCGTGCCTGGAGAACGTGGCCGGGCTGATCGAACTGGCCCGCGGCGACGTCGGCGCGATCCTGGCCTGCCCGTCACCCGGCCTGGCCGGGGTGTTCGTGGAGCTGCTCGGCACCCCCGAGCAGCAGGAGTGGTTCTTCACGCGGATGCACGGCGGCCGCCGCTGGTCGTTCTTCGCGATGACCGAGGAGGGCCGCGGCAACGACGCGACCGCGATGGAGACCCGGTTCGAGCGCGACGGCGACGGCTGGCGGCTCGACGGCGGCAAGTGCTACGTCGGCAACGCCGCCCGCGGCAGCGTCGGCGTGGTGTTCGGCCGCACCGGCCGCGGCGCGCTGTCGATCCGCGCGGCGCTGGTCGAGGTCCCGGCACCCGGCTGGCACGGCGAGAAGCTCGACATGATCGGCCTCCGCGGTGCCTACATCAGCCGGCTGTCCTTTTCGGACGTCGCCATCCCCGCCGGCCGGATGCTGGGTGACCACCTGCCGGCGACGCGGCGGGGGATCTTCGCCGCCATCACGACGTTCAACCACATGCGGGTGCGGATCGCGGCGTCCGCCGTGGGCACCGCGCTGGCGATGGTCGAGTACGTGCTGGAGCACCGCAAGAACGCCCCCGGCGGCCAGCTCGCCCTCGCCCGTGCCGAAGCGGGCCGGGAGCTGGTGTACGAGGCGGCGGCGCGGATCGACCGCGACCCCGAGCGCGGCTACCTCTCCAGCGCCGCCAAGCTCGGCGCGGTCGGCCTGGCGGTGAGCACGGCGCACTGGGCGTCGGCCGCGCTCGGCCCGGCCGGCCTGATCGAGCACCCGCTGCTGGAGAAGTGGACGCGGGACGTGCACGCGTTCGAGTTCATGGAGGGCACGAGCAACATCCACCGCCTCCACGTGGCGCGCGGGTACCAGGCGGGAGACGCCGATGCCTGACCTCGGGATCGACACGATCGCGTTCGCCGCCGCCCGCCGCGAGGAGTACGTGCCGCTCTCGGCGCTGCCCGGTGCCGCCGACCTGGTGCCGCCGGAGCGGCTGGCCGCCGCCGGGATCCCGTTGTCCCGCTTGATGGTCCGGATCCCCGAGGACGACGACGTCGACGTCACGGCGCAGGTGCTGGCCGCGCTGGGGCCGCCCGCCGTGCCGCAGCCGCTGTACTTCGTGCGGTCGGGCCCGCTGCGCGACCCGAACGTCGCCGCGCTGGCCGGGCTGGTGCAGCGCAGTGGCTGGGCGGGCGAGGACGTCGGCCTCACACACCTCGACGAGCTCGGCGGCACGGCGGTCTTCGGGCTGCTGGAGTGGGCGGTCGAGACGGAAGCGACGGCGGTCGTCTGCGACGAGCCGCTGTTCGCCGACTCGGCGGGCGGCCACCCGCGGTTCGCCGCGGTCGGCGTCCGGCTGCGGCGCGGTGCCGGTGCCCCGCTGGCCGTTTCCGGCTGCGGCGAAGGGAAACCCGCGCTGGCGGGCGACCACCGGTTCACCGGCCGCGGCCCGTGCGACGCGTGGCTGGCGTTCTGCGCGGCGCTGGCCGAAGGCGTGGTCGCCGACGGCGAACGCGTCCTGCTGCACACGCGCGGGCCGCTGCGCGAGGGCTGGCTTTCACTGCTCGCCCTGGACGTCTCCGCGGTGCGGCTGGTGCCCGCGGCCACGGCGACTTTGCTCGGGGGGCGGAGTGGATGAGAATCGGCGTGGACCTGATGTCGATCCCGCGGTTCGCGGAGGTCGCGGCGCACCACCGCTACCGGACGCTGGTCTTCACCCCGGTGGAGCTCGAGCAGGCCGCCCGGATGGGTGCCGAACGGTCCCTGGAACGGCTGGCCGGGCGGTTTTCCGTCAAGGAGGCCACGTGCAAGATGCTGGGCCGTGGCTTCGGCCAGGGCCTGCGCTGGCGTGACATCGAGGTGACCAACGACGACTGGGGAGCGCCGCTGGTCACGCTGGCCGGCGGCGCGGCGGAGATCGCGGACGAGGCGGGCCTGGAGGAGATCGTGGTGACGTTGAGCCACCAGGCCGACCTGGTGGTCGCGGTCGCGGCGGCGGGCTGTGCCCGGCCGCCCCGCCCGTTCCGCCGCGCGGCCACGCCCGCGGTGCCCGTCGTCCCGGCCCGCTTCGACGAACTGGCGGCCCTGGCCGCCGACCTGTTCTCGGTCCCGGCCGGCGAGGTGGCCACCGCGGCGTCGTTCGCGGGCGATCTGGGGGTCACCTCGGTGGTCGTGATCGAGCTGCTCGCCCGGATCGAGCACCGGTACGGCCTCCGCATCCCGGAGGCCGGCGTCTACCGGATGACCGATCTGCAGCGCACCTACGGCGTCGTGGCCGAGGCCGCCGGGTGGTAGGGCGGGCAGAGAGAAGGGGCCTTCCGCAGTGTGCGGAAGGCCCCTTCTCGTGTACGGAATTTGGCCCACCGGCCGGTTCACCCGCCCGGCACCGGCGAGCCCCGACCCGAGCGCCCCAAGGTGGCCTTGGTTGCGTTGAACGCACCGAAGGCCGCCTTGGGTGCGTTGAACGCACCGAAGGCCACCTTGGGGCGCATGCGGCGCGGGCGGTCAGGCGAGGGTGAAACGGGACGCCGCTTGGACTCCGGCCTGGAAGCGCGAGACCGCGTCGAGGTTCTGCAGCATCGCGGCGATGTGCCGGCGGCACGTGCGGACGGACATGCCCAGCCGCCGGGCCACGACCTCGTCGGTCAGGCCCTGGGCCATCAGCCGGGCGATCGTCTGCTGCAGGTCGTGGGCGATCTCGCCGCTGTAGCCCTGGTCCTCGGGCGCGAACGGCGTTGCGCCATCCCACAGCTGGTCGAACAGGCCCAGCAGGAACCGCACCATGCCCTGGTCGCGCACCCGGCGGGCGGACAGCTCGGCGGCGTCGACCGTCACCGCCAGCGAACGGTCGAAGACCACCGCCGCCTGCGGTACCCGGCTCAGCGTGCGGATCCGGGCGCCGCGGCCGGCGAGCTGCGTCAACCGGGCGCGGGACGCGTACCCCGCGCGGCTGCGGTGCGGGCACACCACCCGGACGCCGACGCCGTCGCCCAGTACCGCGTAGCAGGCGTCCAGCAGCTCGTCGACCAGGTCGTCGGCCGCCTCGCCGGTGTGCAGCACGACCAGCTCGTCGCGGCAGACCTCGGCCGCCAGCTTGACCAGGCCGCGGATCTCGGCGATGCCCTCCAGGCGGTCGAGTGCGCCCGCGTGGCCGGTGACGCCGGCCGGGGCGCGGGTGATGCCGTCGATGCGCTCGCGCAGCCGGTCGGCCTGCTCCCGGCGTTCGTACATCGCGCGTTCCAGCGGGGTGACGACCAGTTCCGCGGCGGCCGACGGCTCCCGCGGCACCAGGCCACCGCCGGGGTCGGTCCGCAGCAGGTGCAGCTCCACCAGCCGCGCCGCCGCCGCCTGCACGGTGTCGGCGGGCAGGCCGAGGTGGGCCGCGGCGGTGGCCACGGACGGGATCCGGCCGCAGCGCGCCGCGTAGCGGTACAGCTCGGCTTCGGGGTCGGGCTCGGGCACGGAGAACGCCCCGGGCGGCGGGAGAGTGGCCGTCGACATCGTGCCTCCAACGCGGATCCTTCGGGCTGCTGCGGTCATCACCGTCGCAGCCCGCCTTCTCGGGGCGCTCTCACGCCGCTCTCACCCGGCAGTGGCGGGACGAGAGCGGCGTGAGAGCCCGGTGATTCCGGCCGGTGGTGTCCTCGGGAGGACACGGTTGACCGCCGAACGCGAAACAGGGTGACGAAATGCCTGACCCCACACTCCCCATCCCGCCAAGGTTCCTCGAGATCCTGCTCGCGCACCTGCCCTACGCGCTCGGGGACCGGATCGCCGAGGACGACGACCTCGCCGCGCTCGGGCTCGACTCGATGGGCGTCGTGCAGCTCGTCACCGACCTGGAGGAGACCTTCGCCTTCGAGCTGCCCGACGAGCTGCTCACCGAGGACACCTTCGCCACCGCGGGCAGCCTGTGGACCGCCGTCGCGGAGTTCGTCGTCCCGGAGCCCGCCGATGTCTGAGGCAGCCGCGCCGGTGCGGCTCGACCGGCTGCTCGCCCGCGGCGCGGACGGCGATCCGGCGCTGACCCACAAGGACCGGACGCTGACCTACGGCGAGCTCGCCGACCAGGTGGCGCGCGTGGCCCACGGCCTGCACCGCCTCGGCGTGCGCCGCGGCGACCGGGTGGCGGTGTATGCGGAGAAGCGGCTCGAGACGGTCGTCGCGTTGTTCGCCGCCGCGGCCGCCGGCGCGGTCCTGGTGCCGCTGAACCCGCTGTTCAAGAGCCGGCACCTCGCCCACGTGGCCGCCGACTGCACCCCCAAGGTGGTGCTCACGACCGCCGAACGGCTGGCGACGGTCCGCGAGGCGGTGCCCGGACCGACCCCGGTCGTGGTGTTCGGCGAGCCCGCGTGGGACGCGCTGACCGCGGCCGCGCCGGTCGCGGTGCCCGGCGCCGGCGCGGTGATCGACCACGACCCGGCCGCCATCATGTACACCTCCGGCAGCACCGGCGGTCCCAAGGGCGTCGTGCTGTCCCACCGCAACCTGCTGGCCGGCGCCGCGAGCGTCGCGGAATACCTCGGCCACACGCGCGACGACGTCGTGCTCGCCGCGCTGCCGCTGAGTTTCGACGCGGGGTTCAGCCAGCTCACCACCGCGTTCGCCGCCGGCGCGCACGTGGTCCTCGTGAACTACCTGCTGCCCAAGGAGATCGTCCGGCTGTGCGCCCGCCACGGCGTCACCGGGCTCACCTGCGTGCCGCCGCTGTGGCTGCAGCTGGTGACCCAGGCGTGGCCCGCCGAGGCGACCGCGCGGCTGCGGTACTTCGCCAACACCGGCGGCCGCATGCCGCGCGCGACGCTGACGCGGCTGCGCGAGCTCTTCCCGGCGGCACAGCCGTTCCTGATGTACGGCCTCACCGAGGCGTTCCGCTCCACCTACCTCGACCCGGCCGAGGCGGACCGCCGTCCCGGCTCGATCGGGAAGGCGATCCCGAACGCCGAAGTCCTCGTGCTGCGCCCCGACGGCTCGCCCTGCCTGCCCGGCGAGCACGGCGAGCTGGTGCACCGCGGCGCGCTCGTGGCGCTCGGCTACTGGAACGACCCCGGACGCACGGCCGAGCGCTTCCGCCCGGTGCCGGGGCCGGAGGGCCTGGTGCGGCCGGAGATCGCCGTGTGGTCGGGCGACACCGTCTACCGCGACGAGGACGGGTTCCTCTACTTCGTCGGCCGGACCGACGAGATGATCAAGACCTCCGGCTACCGCGTCAGCCCCGCCGAGGTCGAAGAGGCCGCCTACGCCACGGGCCTGGTGGGGGAGGCGGCCGCGTTCGGCGTGCCCGATCCGGTGCTGGGTCACCGGATCGTGCTGGCGGTCGCGCCCGAGGCGGACGCCGAGGCCGTTTCCCGGGCGCTGGCGAAGGAACTGCCCGCGTACATGCTGCCGCGGCGGATCGAGGTGCTGCCGAAGCTGCCCCGGTCGGTCAACGGCAAGTTCGACCGCGTCGCGCTGCGCGAGACGGTGGGCGCGGTGTCCGCCGTCCCCGAATGACGGCAGTTTCCTGCCACCGCGGGAGCCCGCCGTTCCCGCTGATCCCGTGCGACAGTCCGCTTGTCGCGAATCGCAAGGAGCGATCCCATGTTGCAAGCAATCGACCTCCGGAAACGCTACGACGAAGTGCAGGCCCTCGACGGCTTCAGCCTCGAGGTCGCCCCCGGCGAGATCGTCGGGCTGGTCGGCCACAACGGCGCCGGCAAGACCACCTTCGTCGAGATGGTGTCCGGGCTGCTGCGCCCGGACAGCGGAACAGTGCTCATCGACGGCGAATCGCCGACGCGCGCCCGTGACCGCATCGGCATCTCCCCGCAGCACATCGCGCTCTACCGCCCGCTGACCGTGCGCGAGCACCTGGAGCTGTACGGCCGCCTGGCCGGCCTGCGCCGGGCCGCGCTGCGTTCGGCGATCGACGACCTCACGGCCGCGTTGCGGCTCGAGGGCTTCCTGAACCGCACCTGCGGCCTGCTCTCGGGTGGCCAGCAGCGGCGGGCGCAGGCCGCGACCGCGCTGGTGCACCGGCCGGCGCTGCTGCTGCTCGACGAGCCGACCGCCGGTGCCGACCCCGAGACCCGTCAGGCGCTGCTCGACGTGGTCAAGCAACGAGCAGGCGAGGGAGCCGCAGTGGTCTACACCACCCACTACCTGACCGAACTGACCGACCTGCAGGCCACGATCGCGGTGGCCGCCGAAGGCCGGGTGATCGCGCGCGGCGGCGCGGACGAGCTGCTCGCCGGCCTGCCGGGCGAGGTCCGCGTGCGCACCGCCGACGAGCAGCTGAGCGTCTCGACCACCGACCCGACGGGCACGCTGCTGGAGCTGCTGCCCACGGTGACGCGGCCGGTCGAGTCCGTCGAGCTGCGCAACCCCAGCCTGGACGACCTCTACCACTCCCTGGCGGTGACCGATGTCGACGCGCACTGACTCCCTCTACCGGGCCGGCGCCCTGGTCCGCTACAACGCGACCCTGCGCCTGCGCGACCCCTCGCAGCTGATCAGCTACCTGATCACCCCGATGATCTTCATGGTGCTGTTCCAGCCGCTGTACGTGAAGGCGCTGGGCGCCGGCGCCGCCGAGGCCGTGACCGGGCAGCTGGTGATGTTCTCGGTGTTCGCCATGGCCATCGTGGGCAACGCGATCTTCGTCGAACGCGAGTGGCGCACGTGGGACCGGTTGCGCGCCAGCCGCGCCGCCCGCGCGGAACTGCTGATCGGCAAGGCGGTCCCGGTGTTCGTCGTGCTGCTGATCCAGCAGGGCGTGCTCATCGTGTACGGCTGGCTCGTGGTCGGCATGCCGTTCCCGGTGTCGCCCGGCCTGGTGTTCGGCGCGATGTGCCTGTGGGGCTTCATGCTGCTGGCCATGGGCGCCGCACTGTCCACTGTGGTCCGCAGCCGCGGCGACCTGATCGTCGCCGTCGACCTCGGCGCGATCACCATCAGCTCGCTCGGCGGTGCGCTGCTGCCGGTGTCGCTGATGCCGCCGTGGGCGCAGGCACTCGCGCCGTTCTCCCCGGGCTACTGGGGGTTGTCGCTGATCCGCTCGGCCGTGGCGGGCAACGCCGAGGCCATGCTGCACCCGGCGTTGATCGTGCTCGGGATCGGCCTCGTCACCGGGGCGTTCGCCACCTACCGGCTCGCCCACGGCTGGGGCCGCAGCCACTTGCTCTGACCCCGGCGGCTCGCCCGGAGAAAGGACCGGCCATGACGGAACCGGCACCCGAATCGGCCGTGGCGCTCGTCGGGATGGCGGGGCGCTTCCCCGGCGCCGCCGACGTCGAGCAGCTGCGCCGCAACCTCGCGGCCGGGATCCCCGGCCTGCGGGAACTGACCGACGCCGAACTCGCCGACGCGGGCGTGGACCCGGCCACCCCGGGCCACGTCCGCGTCGGCGGGCCCGTGGCCGGCGGCGTCGAGACCTTCGACGCCGCCGCCTTCGGGCTCGCCCCGCGGGAGGCGGAGACCCTGGAACCACACCACCGGCTGCTGCTCGAATGTTCGTGGGAAGCACTGGAACGGGCCGGCTACCGGCCGGCCGATCCCGGCGTGCCCGTGGGGCTGTTCGCCGGCTGCGCGTTCCCCGACTACCTGACCCGCAACCTGCCCGGCCTCGCCGCGGAACCGGGTGGCAAGCCGCTGCTGTCCGCGGGCGTGGAGCGCGACTCGCTCACCTCGCTCGTGTCGTACAAGCTGGGCCTGCGCGGCCCGGCGATCACCGTGCAGACGTACTGCTCGACCTCGCTGGTCGCGGTGCACCTGGCGTGCCAGAGCCTGCTGACCTACGAGTGCGACCTGGCACTGGCCGGGGGCGCCGCGCTGCCCCTGCCGCAGACCGGCGGCCACGTTCACGCCGACGGCGACATCCTCTCGCCCGACGGCCGGGTGCGGGCCCTCGACGCCGCCGCGAACGGCACCGTGATGGGCTCCGGCGCCGCCGTCGTCGCGCTGAAACGCCTGGAAGACGCCCTGGCCGACGGCGACGTCGTGCACGCGGTGATCCTCGGCTCCGCGGTCAACAACGACGGCCGCGACCGGGCCGGGTACCCCGCTCCCGGCGTCGCCGGGCAGGCCGCGGTGGTCGACACCGCACTCGCCGTGGCCGGGGTGAAGCCCGAGACGGTCGGGTACGTCGAATGCCACGCCGTCGGCACGCCGCTGGGCGACTCGATCGAGCTGGCCGCGCTGAACCGGGTGTTCGGGCCCGGACGCGCGGCGCCGTGCGTGCTCAGCTCGGTCAAGCCGAGCATCGGGCACCTCGACCGCGCGTCCGGCGTCACGTCGCTCATCCGGGCGGCGCTGAACCTGCGTGACGGCGTCCTGCCGGGCACCGCGGGGTTCCGCACGCCCAATCCTGCGCTCGGCGACCGGTTCACCGTGCTGCCCGCCGACGTTCCCTGGCCCGCGGACGGCACGCCGCGGCGCGCCGGCGTCAGCTCGTTCGGGGTCGGCGGGACGAACGCGCACGTCGTCCTCGAAGCGCCGCCTGCCCGGGAGCCCCGGCCGTCGAGCGGTCCGTTCTTGCTGACGTTTTCCGCCGGTGACGCTCATGCGCTCGACGAGGTGACTGCGCGGCTGCGCGCCCACCTGGCCTCGCATCCGGACCTGAACCTCGCCGACGTCGCTTTCACGCTCCAGGTCTCGCGCGGCCACTTCGCGCTGCGCCGGGCCGTGGTGTGCCGGGACTCCGCCGACGCCGTGGCGGCGCTGGCCGGCCCCGGCCGGTGGATCGACGGCGAAACCCGCCGCCGTGACCCGCGGTTCCGCCTGGTCGCGGGCAGCGGCTCGGACTGGGCGTCGACGGCCGCGGCCGCCCACCGCCTGCTGGCCGGCGACGACGTGCCCGCGCCCGCCCCTACGCGCGACGGCGCGCTGTCGGCGTTGGCGGCCGGGCTGACCCGGCTGGGCATCCGCCTGGACGAGAGCGCCACGGACACGATCGTCGTCGAGGGCGGTTCGGCTGATTCGTGGGTCCTCGAAACTTTGGCCCGGCTGTGGCTCGCGGGCTGCACGCCGGACTGGCCGGCCCTGCACCGCGGCTCGGCCCGGCGGGTCGAACTGCCGCCGTACCCGTTCCAGCGCAAGCGGTTCTGGGTCGATCCGGCGGCCACGCCGCCGGTGGCCGGTCACGTCCCTTCGTGGCGGCTCGATCCGCAGCCGTCGGCCGGCTTGGAGCGCCGGGTGCGGGCGGCGGGGCCGTGGCTGCTGTTCGCGGCCGAGCCCGTCGGCGAGGAGCTGGCCGGACGGATCACCCTGGCCGGCTCCGAAGTGATCACCGTGCGGCCGGGGCCCGGGTTCGCCGCACTGGACACCGGTGACTTCGTCGTGGGCCCGGGTGACCTGCCCGAGCTGCTGCGTTCGCTCGTGGTGGTCCCCCGCACGGTCGTGCACGGCTTCGCCCTGGGTGGTTCACCCGGGGACGTCGAGGTGGCGGCCGCGCAGTGGCCCGGCATGGTGACCCTGACCTCCGGCGCGGTGGGCGTGCTCGGGCCGGACCTGACCACACCGGCGCAGGCGGCACTCACGGCATTGACGGCCCGGCACGTCGACGTGGGGGCGGGAGCGTCGGTCGACCAGGTACTGGCGGCGATCCTGAACGGCGAGACGCCGCTGGCGGTCCGAGGCGACCAGTCCTGGCGGCCGCACCACGAGCCCTGGGACCCGGCGGACCACGCGGAGGCGGTGGTGCACCGCGGCGCCGGCATGCCGGGCCTTCTGGGGGAGGTCGTGGTGCATAGCGGTGTCGGTGTGCCGGGCCTTCTCGGGGAGGTCGTGGTGCATAGCGGTGTCGGCGTGCCGGGCCCGAGCGGGGAGGCCGACGTGCCGGATCTGGGTGGGCGGCGGGGCATCCTCCTCGTCCGGCCGGAACCCGCGGGCCGGGTGCTGGCCGCCCGGGCCCGGGTCGCCCGGCTGGCCGGCCGCGGGCAGTGGACCACCGTGGTGTCCACTTCGGACCCTGCCCCGGAAGTCCTCGCCGCGGTGGCGGCCGCCGACCAGCTGACCGAGGTCGTGCTGTCGGGAGTTCCCCTCGCCCGGCCGGTTCCGGTCGGCGAACCCGTGCGGCAGGAGACTCCGGTCCGGCCGCGTCCCGCACTGGGCACGCCGTTCGTCGAGCCGGAGCCGGGCCTGGAGCAGGAGGTCGCGGCCCACTGGGCCGCCGCACTGGGCTACCCGGAGATCGGCGCGGACGACAACTTCTTCGAGCTGGGCGGCCGCTCGGCCGGCGCGGTCCGCATCGCCGCGCACTGGAACCTGCCCGCCACGGCGGTCGTCGAGCTGCCCACCGTGCGCCTGCTCGCCGCCCGCATCGCCGAGCTCCGTTCCTGACCCCGCCCACACCGAAGGGCCCCTTCCCCAGACCGGGAAGGGGCCCTTCGACATGGGTGATGGGCCCGCCGCCAGGGGTATTGGCGACGGACCCACCACGTTCAGGGGTGGCCCGGTCCCCAGCGCCCCAAGGTGGCCTTGGGTGCGTTCAACGCACCCAAGGCGGCCTTCGGTGCGTTCAACGCACCGAAGGCCACATTGGGGCGCTCAGGACCAGGGGCGGAGGGCGGCGGCCAGGTGCGCGCGGGTCACGTCCTCCTGCTCCAGGACCGCGAAGTGCCCGCCTTCCAGGACGTGCCCGCGGAACGGCCGGACCGTCTGGTCCCGCCACGCCAGCACCGAGTCCACGCTCGCGCGGACGTCGGCCGTGCTCGCCAGTGCCGTCACCGGAACCTCCAGCGGCGGACCGGCGACGTACCCGTACGTGTTCTTCACCGTCAGGTCCGCCCGGATCGGTGGCAGGATGAGGCGCAGTACGCGGGGGTCGTTCAGGAACACCTCGGGCGTTCCGCCGAGGGTGCGCAGGAGGGCCACGATCTCCGCGTCGCCCATGCCCGCCACGATCGGGTCGTCCGGGGTCAGCCACTGCGGGGCCGGGCAGCCCGACACCAGCAGGTGGACCGGCGGCACCGCGTCACGGCGGGCGATCTCCCGCACCAGCTCGAACCCGACCAGCGCCCCCAGGCTGTGGCCGTAGACGGCGTAAGGCGCATCGCCGGCCGACAGCACGAAGTCCGCCAAGTCCGCGACGAGCGCGGGCATGGCCGTGTGCGGGGTGTCCTTCTGCCGCGTCTCGCGGCCGGGTGGCTGGACCGGGCACACCGTCACCCCGGGCAGCCGGCCGATCCACGAGCGGAACGCCGACGCCGAGCCGCCCGCGTGCGGCAGGCAGTACAGCCGCACGTTCCCCGCGGTCACGGGGAACGGCAGCCAGCGGCTCGCCACCGCGGTCGTCACGACTCCACCTCGAGCGTCACGTACGCCGGCGGCTCCTGGACCGCGGAAAGGTCCGCCGCGAGCACCACGTGCGCGCCGTCCCGCGAAACCTCGCGGAACCCGCTGAACGCGTACGTGATCTGCATCATCCGGTTGCGGCCGGTCTCGACGAAGTCCGCGCGCAGCCCCGCACCCGCGGCGCGGGCCAGGCCCATCACGTGGCCCAGCAGCACCGTGCCGACACCACGCGACATCACCCGGCACGACATCAGCATCATGTTGAGCCGCCAGTCCGGCGAACCCTTCTCCAGCAGCGCCAGGCCGATCTTGCCGTAGGAGCCGAACTTGTCGGTCAGCGACGCGACGAGCAGCACGTGGTCCGGAGACGAGCGCAGGGCGTCCAGCTCGTCGTAGGAATACGTCCGCCCGGTCGAGTTGAGCTGGTTGGTGCGGACCGTCAGCTCCTCCGCCCGCTGCAGGTCCTCCCGCCGGGCCGGCGCGATGGTGAACCGCAGGCCCAGCCCGGCGAGGAAGTCCTCGCCGGTGCCGGCGAAGTCCGCCTCGACGTCGTCCCGCTCGAGCTGGCTGAAGTACATCCCGCGCCGCTGCGCCGACTCGTCGGTGACGAACCGCGGCGCGAACTCCGGGCGCCGCAGCACCTCGTCGGCCTCCAGGACGTCCACAGTGGTCACCTGTGGCAGCGCGAAGGAAACCTCGGCTCGTTCGAACTCCTGGTCGTCGACGAACGCGAACGCGTCGAGCCCGAGGTTGAGCTTCTGAGCGATCTGGCCGATCGACACCGACTTCGCGTTCCACGAGATGCGCGGGAACAGGAAGTACTCGTCCAGGCCGAACTCGCGCAGCTTCGCCAGCGCGGTCTCGTGGTCGTTCTTGCTGGCGACCGAGTGGAGCACGCCCATCTCGTCGAGCCGCTTGACGTGCTCGACGACCCACGGCCGCAGCCGGACGTCGGCGTCTTCCAGCAGGACCCCGTCCCAGACGGTGTTGTCGAGGTCCCACACCACGCACTTGATCTTGCCCTGGACCGGCTTGGCGCCTGCCTGGACGGCCGCCGGCTCGATGAGACTGGTCACGGTACCTGCTTCCGGTAGGCCTCGGCGGCGATGGTCATCCGCTGGATTTCGGTGCTGCCCTCGATGATCTCCATGACCTTCGAATCCCGGTAGAACCGGGCGACGGGGTAGTCCCCGCTGCAGCCGTTGGCGCCGTGCACCTGCACGGCCTCCGACGCGTGCTTCGCGGCCGCGGTCGAGGCGAAGTACTTCGCCACCCAGGTGGCCATGATCGTGGCCGAGTCGCCCCGGTCCTTGAGCCGGCCGGCCTCGGCCAGCAGCAGCCGGGCCGCGCGGACGTCGGTGACCATGTCCGACAGCTTCGCCTGGATCAGCGGAAGGTCACTGAGCGGGGTGCCGCCGACGGTGCGCCGGGTCGTGTAGTCCGCGCACGCGTCGGCGCACGCCTGGATGATGCCCACCGACCCGGCCGCCACGCTGTAGCGGCCGAGGTCGAGCGTGCCGGTGAGGACCATGCCGGAGGCGAAGCCGCTCGGCCCGAGCAGCGCGTCGGCGCCGAGCCGGACGCCGTCGAAGGCGACGGAGGCCAGCATCGACGACCGGGTGCCGAGGATGTCGTCGATCGGGGTGACCGTGACGCCGGGCGCGGCGCGCGGCACGAGCAGCGCGATCGTGCTGGCCGGCCCCTTCGCGAAGACGAGGAACAGGTCCGCGCGCTGCCCGTTGGTGGTCCACTTCTTGAGGCCGTCGAGCCGCCAGCCGTCGCCGTCCGGGGTGGCGGTGGTGGTGATCGCGGCCGTGTCGCTGCCCGCGCCGGGCTCCGACAGGCAGAACGCGCCCAGCACGCGCCCGCTCGCCAGCTCCGGCCCCCACCGGCGCTGCTGCGCCTCGGTGCCGAAGCGCAGCAGCGCCCAGGAGAGCATGGTGTGCACGGTCAGCAGGCTGCGGACCGACGAACAGCCCCGGCCGGCCTCCTCGTGGATCTCCCCGAGGGTGACCATGTCGGTGCCCGCGCCGCCGAGCGCGGGCGGCAGGAACGGCGCCCACAGCCCGGCTTCGGCGATCTTGTCCAGCAGGTCCTCGGGAATCCGCCCGGCCCGGTCCCAGGCGTCGGCGAAGGGCACGACGTGCTCGTCCACGAAGGCCCGCGCGGCCTCGCGGCCGGGCGCGCGGACCGCTGCCAGTACCTCCGTCACGGCTCAGCCCACCGTCGCGGCCGGGCGCAGGCGGCCGACCAGCTCGGTCATCGCCGCCGCGGTGCGGAAGTTGTCGATCCGCAGCTCCTCGTTGGGGATGGTGACGCCGAACGTCTTCTCCAGGTGCATCACCAGCTCCATGGCGAACAGGGAGTTGATGTAGCCGAGCGAGAAGATGTCCTCGGTCGCGGTGATCCCGGCCTGCGGGAAGCGGCCGGTGATGAAGGCGAGGATGTCGCCGGTGGTCTCGGACATGGCAGGTTCTCCTTCTGCGTCGGTGAAAGGGGTCAGGAGCTGTAGGTGTAGAAGCCGCGGCCGCTCTTGCGGCCGTGCAGGCCGGCGTCGGTCATCTGCTTGAGCAGCGGGCAGGGGCGGTACTTGGAGTCGGCGTAGTGCTCGTAGAGCACCTCGACGCTGTAGAGGATCGTGTCGACGCCGATCAGGTCGGCCGTTTCCAGCGGGCCCATCGGGTGGCCGAAGCAGCCGCGGAACACCTCGTCGACCGACTCGGCCGTGGCGACGCCCTCGTGCACTAGGTAGGCGGCTTCGTTGACCGTCAGCATGAGCACGCGGTTGGACACGAAGCCCGACGCGTCCTTCACGTCGACCCAGCGCTTGCCGATGCTGGTGAGCAGCTCGCGGGTGCGCAGGATCGTCTCCGGCGTGGTGTGGAAGCCGGGGATGAGCTCGACGACGGGCTTCTGCGGCACCGGGTTCATGAAGTGCACGCCGATGACCCGGCCCGGGTTCTTGCCGACCGACGCGATCCGGGTGATCGGCACGGCCGAGGTGTTGGCGATGATCACCGTGTCCGGGCTGCAGACCTCGTCGAGCTCGGCGTGCACGGCGGCCTTGGTGTCCCAGTTCTCGGTGACGTTCTCGACCAGGATCTCGGTCTTGTCCAGCGCGGCCAGGCCGACCGCGGTGGTGATCCGGGCGAGGATCTCGTCCGCGTCGAGCGCGGGGCCGCCCATGAGCCGGCTGAGCCGGCAGTTGCGCGTGATCTCGGCCCGCGCTTCGTCGAGGATCCGCTCGTCGGTGTCGACCAGCACGACCTCGTGGCCGGCGGCGGCGAAGTCCTGTGCGACGCCGATGCCCATCACGCCGGCGCCCACCACTCCCGTGACTGCCATGACTGTTCCCTTTCTGTGGAAGGACTTCTGGTTCAGGCCCGGCGCCGTCGGGCGGCCGCGGCCTTGATGCCGGAGCGGCGCAGCTGTCCCTGCGCGTGGCTGTCCGGTGCGGGTTCGGCGGGCTCCGGGCCGCCGGCGGCGATCTTCGCGAGCGCGGTGACGGTGGGGGCCTCGTGGATGATGTGCGGCGGCAGTTCCGCGTCCGGGAACGCCCTGCGCAGCGTCGTCAGCAGCGAGATGCCGAGCAGGGACGTGCCGCCGAGTTCGAAGAAGTTGTCGGAAGCGCCGACCCGGTCCAGCCGCAGCGCTTCGCACCACGCCTGCGCCACGGCACGTTCGGCGTCGCCCTCCGGTTCCTGGAACGGCGTGACCAGCTCGGGCCGCGGGTGGCGATCGGCCGACGCGCCGCCGTTCGCGGCCGAGGTCACCGCGTCGACGCTGAACCGGGCCGCCACGGCCGTCACCGCCGGAAGGTCCTGAGTGGACACGACCACGTGCGGTTCGCCCGAGGCCAGCGCACGCAGCAGCGTGCGCCAGCCCTGCTCGAAGTCGATGCCGAACTTGGCGCGGTGCTCGCGGAAGTAGGTCTGGATGTCCTCCTCGTACCCGGAAAGCCCGTCGTCCCAGGCGTTCCAGGTCCATTCGCCCCACGAGATCGACACCGTGCGGCCGCCGTGGTGAGCCGCGTAGGCGTCGAGCCACGCGTTGCCGGCGCAGTAGTCGACCTGGCCCGGACCGCCGCCGGTGACCGACGTGATCGAGGAGAACAACGCGACGAAGTCCAGGTCGAGCCCGGCGGTGGCCGCGCTGAGCGCCCGTGACCCGGGCAGCTTCGGCGCCAGGACCTGGTCGGCGTCGCCGGGTTCCTTGAACTGCATCAGCCCGGTGCCCGGCACGCCCGCGGTGTGCAGGATGCCGTGCAGTGCCCCGAACCCGTTGACGGCCACGGCGACCGCGCGCCGGACGTCGGCCTCTTCGGCGACGTCGCCTTCGACGACGGCGACCTCGCCGCCGAGCGCCTCGATCGCCAGCACCCGGGCGACGCGGTCGCGGATCGTGCCGGGCACCTCGTCGGAGCCGTCGGCGATCCCGGCCCAGCGCTCGCGCGGCGGCAGCCCGCGGCGGCCGAACAGCACCAGTTTCGCGTGGCTGTCGCGGGCCAGCCGCTCAGCCATCGCCAGCCCGATCCCGCCGAGGCCGCCGGTGATGAGGTAGACGCCGTGCTCGCGCAGCACCGACCGAGCCTGCTCGATCGGCTGCGGCGCCAGGATTTCGTAGCCGGGCAGCCAGCGCCGTGACCCGCGCAGCGCGACCGTGCGGCCGGGGGCGGGGCGGTGGAGCTCGGCGACCACCGCGGCGGCACCGGCGGCCGCGTCGACGTCGATCAGCCGCGTCCGCACGCCCGGGTACTCCATCGGGATCACCAGGTTCGGGCCGGTGAGCGTGGCCGCGTCGGGCCGGAGCTCGCCGTCGTGCAGGACGCGCTGGGTGCCGGTGGCGGCGAGGTCGAGCGTCCAGCCGCCGAGCCCGAGCTCGCCGGCGGCGCGGGCCAGCGCGACGAGCGTGTGCAGGCCGAGGGCCAGCGGGTCGCCGTCGTCGTCGAGGTTCCACAGGTGGACGACGCGGTCCAGCCTCGTCCCGCCGCGCTTGAGGTCGCGCAGCAGTTTCAGCAGGTCGTCCACATCGCCCGGGCGGACGGTGGCGTCCGGGCCCGGCCGGTACCCCGCGCCCGGCCGGACCACGGTCACCGGGTCGCCGGTGCGGCGGATCCCGTCGAGGACGTCCTCGGCCAGGCCGGGACGGGCGAACACCAGCCAGGACGCCACCTGCGGCGCGGCGGGCGCGGCCGAGGTCTGGCGCCACACGGGCAGGTTGATCCACTGCTCCTCCGGCAGCAGCGGGATGCGGTCGAACTCTTCCAGCGGACCGTCGGAGCCGGGCGTCGTCACCCGGGTGGTCCCGGCGGCGGGGGTCGCCTCGATCCAGTAGCGCTGCCGCTGGAACGGGTAGGTCGGCAGCGGTACGCGGCCCGGGGCGGTGCCGCGGTAGACCGGCGTCGCGGTGCCGCGGCCGTGGTAGGCGGCCCAGTCGAGGTCGGCGCCGAGCAGCCACAGCCGGGCGAGGCCGTCGGTGAGCACCTCGTCGGCCGGCCGCGGGTCGTCGGCGGCGGGCAGCGTGGCGGTGATCAGCGGCCAGCGGCTCGCCGGGCTCAGCCCGCGCAGCAGCGCGCCGAGCGACGGGCCGGGGCCGATCTCGACGACGGCCAGGTGCTCGTCGGCCAGCAGCGCGGTCGCGGCGTCGGCGAACCACACGGTCTCGCTCATGTGCCGGGCCCAGTACCCGGGGTCGGTGACCAGTTCGGCGGTCGCGGGTTGGCCGGTCACGTTGGACAGGTAGGGCAGCTCGGGTGCGTTGAGCGTGACGTTCGCGGCGATCCACGCGGTCAGCCCGGCCGCGGCCGGCGCCAGCATCCGCGAGTGGAAGGCGTGGCTGGTGCGCAGCGGACGGCACGGGACGTCGGCGGCCCGCAGGTCCTCGGCCAGCCGCTCCACGGCGGCCGGTGCCCCGGCCACCACGACGAGCTCCGGCCCGTTCACCGCGGCGACGTCCAGCTCCCGCGCGGCGAGACCGAACCGCGCCTCCAGCTCGGCGGCGGACAGCGGCACCGCGGCCATCGCCCCACCCGGCAGTGCGGCGATCAGCTCCGCGCGCTTGGCGACCAGCGCCAAGGCGTCCTCGAGCGAGAGCACCCCGGCCAGGCAGGCGGCGACGTACTCGCCGAGGCTGTAGCCGAGCATCGCGGCGGGCCGCAGCCCCCAGTCCATGAGCGTCCGGGCCAGCGCGTAGTCCACGGCGAACAGCAGCGGCTGCGCGAGTTCGGTGCGCTGCAGCCGCTCGGCGCGGGGGTCTTCGCCGTCGGCGCGGCCCAGCAGCGCGGCCAGGCTCGGTCCGCCGCCGCGGGCCCCGGTGACGAGATCGCCGTCGACGTCGAGGTGCGTCAGGCACTCGTCGAGGTGCGCGCGGAACACCGGCTCGCGGCGGTACAGCTCGCCGGCCAGGCCGGGGTACTGCTCGCCGACGCCGGCGAAGAGGAACGCCACCGGCCGGTCCTGCACCGGCTCGACGCGGGCGGCGGGGGCGCCGGCCAGTGCCGCGGCTGCACCGTCCACATCGGACGCCACGACGGCACGCCGGTGTTCGAAGGTCTTGCGGCCCTCCTGGAGCGTGAACGCGACGTCGGCCAGCCGCGCGTCCGGGGTGCCGGCGAGGTGCTCGCCGAGCCGCCGGGCGGCGGTGTCGGCGGCCTCGGCGGTGCGGGCCGACACCGGCAGCACCTGGTAGCGGCGCTCGGTGTCCGGGTCGCCGGGAAGCGCGGCGGGCCGGTCGGGCGGCTGTTCGACGACGACGTGCACGTTGGTGCCTCCCATGCCCAGCGAGTTGAGCCCGGCGATCCGCGGGCGGCCGGTGGCGGTGTGCCACGGCGCGAGCTCGGCGGCGACCCGGAACGGGCTGTGCTCGAAGTCGATCTCCGGGTTCGGCGCGGTGTAGTGCAGCGTCGGCGGGATCAGGCCCTCGCGGACGACCAGTGACGCCTTGATCAGCCCGGCCGTGCCCGCGGCCCGGTCGAGGTGCCCGACGTTCGGCTTCACCGAACCCAGCGCGCAGTACTGCTTCTCGGCGGTGTCCCCGAACGCGCGGGTCAGCGCGGCGACCTCGATCGGGTCGCCCAGCTCGGTCGCGGTGCCGTGGGCTTCGACGTAGCCGACGTCTTCGGCCGCGACCCGCGCGTCGGCCATCGCGTCGGCGATCACCCGGGACTGCCCGCCGACGCTCGGTGCGGTGTAGCCGACCTTGAGGGCGCCGTCGTTGTTCATCGCCGAACCGCGGATCACCGACCAGATGTGGTCGCCGTCGCGCAGGGCCGCACCGAGCTTCTTGAGCACCACGACGGTGGCGCCGTCGCCGAACATGCTGCCGTGCGCCTGGGCGTCGAAGGTGCGCACGTGCCCGTCCGGCGATTCCTGGCCGCCGGGGGAGTGCAGGTGCCCGATCCGGTCGGGCACGCGGACCGAGACACCGCCCGCCAGGGCCATTTCGCAGTCACCGGCGCGGATGCTGCGCATCGCGGTGTGCACCGCGACCAGTGACGTCGAGCAGAACGTCTGCACCGCCATGCTCGGGCCGCGCAGGTCGAACAGGTAGGACACGGTGGTGGTGAGCGCGTCCTTGTCGTTGCCCATCACCAGCTCGTAGATGCTGGCGTCGGCGTCGGAGGTGAACTGCCCGGCGATGCCGAGCAGGTAGGTCGAGAGGTTGCAGCCGCCGAAGACGCCGACCCGGCCGCGCTCGCCGGGCCGCGCGTACCCGGACTGCTCCAGCGCTTCCCAGCAGACTTCCAGGAACAGCCGCTGCTGCGGGTCGGTCAGCGCCGCCATGCGCGGGCTGAGGCCGAAGAACGCGGCGTCGAAGCCGGTGACGTCGTCGAGCACCGGCCGGGCCGGCACGTAGGCCGGGTCGCGGACCTGCGCCGGGTCGACGCCGGCGGCGATGAGCTCGTCGGGGCCGAAGAAGGTGATCGACTCGACGCCGTCGCACAGGTTGCGCCAGAACTCGTCCACCGTGCCCGCGCCGGGGAACCGCCCGGCCATGCCGACGATGGCGATGTGCCGGCCCAGCTCGTCGTCGTCCGGATCCGCGGCGACGACCGGTGCGGCCGGGGCCACGGCCTGCGCGGGAGCCTGCTCGGCGAGGGTGGCGGCGAGCGCCTGGACGGTCGGCAGCTCGAACAGGGTGACGGTGGGGATGGCGACGCCGAAGCGCTCCTTGACCAGCGCGAGCATCTGCAGGGCGAGCAGCGAGTTGCCGTTGAGGTCGAAGAAGTTGTCCCGGGTGCCGACCGGCTCCACCCCCAGCACGGCCGACCAGACCTCGGCGAGGCCGCGTTCGGTGGCGGTCATCGGCGGGGTGTAGGGCTGGGGCAGGTCGGGCCGCGGGAAGCGGTCGGCGGTCGTCGTTTTCGCGGGCTTTGCGGTGCCGGGAAGCCGCTCGCCGAGGCCGCCGGCGGCGACGATCACGGCCGGGCCGGCGTGCGCGGTGAGCTGGTCGAACGCCGTCAGGGCCTGCGTGCGGCTCATGGCGTGTGCGGCCATGGACGCGCCGAGCCGGGCGTCGAGCCGTTCGAGGGTGCCCGGCCAGGTGTCCCACGCGGCGGCGAGCCAGCCGGGACGGCCGTGGGCCTCGGCCAGCAAGGCCGCGTTGGCGGCGGCGTAGCTGCCGAAGGTGACGCCGCCGAGCAGCGCCGAGGTGGACGAGAACAGCAGTGTCCACTCCGGACGGTCGGTGGCCGGCAGCTCGGCCAGGGCCGCGGCCAGCACCCGGGCCCCGCCGACCTTGGCGGCGAAGTGCCGGGCGATCCCGGCCTCGTCCACTTCGGACAGCGGACGGAAGCCGGCCGGGTCGGAATCCGCGGCGGCGTGGACGATGCCGTCGTAGCGGCCTTCGGCGAGCAGTGCGCGCACCGCGGCCGGGTCGCCGACGTCCACGCGAGGGGTGTGCACGTCGGCGCCCAGCGCACGCAGCCGGGCCACGGCCGCGTCGGTGCCCCCGCTGCGGCCGGCCAGGACGAGCCGGCGCGCGCCGCGGGTGACGAGGTGCTCGGCGACGGTGAGTCCCACGCCGCCGAGGCCGCCGGTGATGAGGTAGCTGCCGCCCTGGCGGATCGCCGGTGCGCCCGCCGGTGCGGCGGGGCGGTAATCGGGGACGAGCCGGTCGTCGCCGCGGTAGGCGACCAGCGGGCTGCCGGGGGAGCGCAGCTCGGCGGCGAGCACGGCCGCGGCTTCGGCGGGGCCGTGGGCCGCGTCGAGGTCGACGGTGCCCGCGTCGAGGTTCAGGTACTCCTGGTTCGCGACGACCGGCAGCACGGCCACGGCTGCCTGCGCCGGGCGCACCCGCCCGGATCCGGCGGCCTGCCCCGCGCGGGTGGCGAGGAGTACGCGGACCGCGCGTGAGCCGTCGCCCGCCGACGTCGCGAGGGTGCGGGACACCGCGTGCACGGCGGCCACGTCGTCGTCGAGGTCGAGCACCGACAGGTCGACCACCGTGTCGGCCTCGGCCGGCGTGACCACCACCTCGCCGAGCAGCGCAGTCAAGGCAACAGCGACACCTCCGGAATCCGGCAGGATCGCGACGCGGCCCGTCGTGCCGTCGGAGGGTGCGGGCTGCGGCCGCCACGACGGCGTCAGCAGCTGCACGTGCCCGTCGGGTTCGGCGGTGAGCCGGGGGACTTCCGGGGTGACGGTGCCGGGCGCGTCGATCCAGTAGCGCTCGCGCTGGAACGGGTACCCGGGCAGGCCGACCCGGCGGGCTTCGCGGCCGCCGCGGACGCCGGTCCAGTCGAGGTCGACCCCGGCCAGCCACAGCCGCCCGGCCGCCTCCGCCAGCGCCGTGGTGGCCGGGGCCGGGTCGTCGGCGCCGGGCAGCGTCGGGATCACCGACGACCAGCGCTTCGGCGCGCACGCCCGGTGCCCGCGCACCATCGCGCCCAGCGACCGGCCCGGGCCCAGCTCCAGCAGCACCGTGTCCTCGTCGGCCAGCAGCGTGGCCAGCGCGTCGTCGAACCGGACCGGGGCGCACATGTGCTCGGCCCAGTAGGCCGGGTCGGTCGCCTGCGCGTCGGTGACCAGCTCGCCGGTCACGTTGGAGACGTAGGGGATGGCGGGCGCGGAGAGCGTGACGTTCGCGGTGACCCATGCGGTCAGCGCGTCGCGCACCGGCGTGAGCTGCCGGGAGTGGAAGGCGTGCGTGGTGGCCAGTGGCCGGCACGGCACGTCCTCGGCGGCCAGCGACACCCGCAGCGCGTCGACCGCCTCGGCGGTGCCGGACACGACGGTCAGCCGCGGCCCGTTCAGCGCGGCGATGTCGAGGTCCGTTCCCGCGATCCGGGCACGCACCTCGTCCTCGGACAGCGGCACGGCCGCCATCGCGCCGCCGGGCAGCGCGGCCATCAGCTCCGCGCGGTGCGTCACCAGCGCGAGGGCGTCCTCGAGCGAGAGCACTCCCGCCAGGCACGCGGCGACGTACTCGCCGAGGCTGTAACCGGCCAGCACCGAAGGCTCGACACCCCACGAGCGCACGAGCTGCGCCAGCGCGTACTCGACGGCGAACAGCGCCGGGTGCAGCACGCCGGTGCGGTCGCCCGCGCGCTCGCCGCCACCCGCGCGGCCCAGCAAGGCGGCCAACCCGCCGGAGCCTTCCCGCTCGCCGAGCATCCCGTCCAGAACGGACGGGGCCAGGAGCGCGCGGCAGCGGTCCAGCTCGGCCCGGAACACCGGCGCCGACGCGTACAGCTCGGCGGCCAGGCCCGGGTACTGCTCGCCGGTGCCCGCGATGAGGAACCCGACGCGGCGGCCGGTGCCGGCGCCGCTCGACGCCGACACCCCGCCCTCGGCCAGCAGCCGGGCCGCCTCTTCGGCGGAACCGGCGACCAGCATCCGCCGGTGCCCGAACGTCGTGCGTCCACTTTGGAGAGTGTGGGCGACGTCGGCGAGCGCGTCGCCGGAGCTCTTCAGGTGGGCGGCCAGGTTCGCGGTGGCCGCGTCGGCGGCCGCGGCCGAGCGGGCCGACCAGACCAGCAGCTCCGGCCCGGCCGGCGTCGCGGCGGGCACCGGCAGCGGCGCCTCCTCCAGCACGACGTGGGCGTTCGTGCCGCCGATGCCGAACGCGCTGACCCCGGCGCGGCGCGGGGTGTCCGTGCGCGGCCACGGCGTGCGCTCGGTGACCACGGTCAGCTCGGCGCCGCCCGCGGTGAGCTGCGGGTTGGGCGTGCCGAGGTTGCGCGTCGGCGGGATCTCCTCGTGGTGCAGCGCGAGGGCGGCCTTGATCAGGTTCGTCACGCCGGCCGCGCGGTCGAGGTGCCCGACGTTGGTCTTCACCGAGCCGATCCGCAGCGACCGGCCCGCGAAGACCTGCTGCAGCGCGGCGATCTCGGCGGCGTCGCCGAGCGCGGTGCCCGTGCCGTGCGCCTCGACGTACCCGATGTCCGCGGGCGCCAGCCCGGCCGCGGCGAGCGCCTCGGCGATCACCGTGGCCTGGCCCTCGACACCGGGCGCGGTGAAGCCGACCTTGCGGCCGGCGTCGTTGTTGACCGCCCAGCCGCGCAGCACCGCGTACACCCGGTCGCCGTCGGCGAGCGCGTCCTCCAACCGGCGCAGCGCGACCACGCCGACGCCGCCGCCGAGCGGGGCGCCCAGTCCCGCGGCGTCGAACGCCCGGCATTCGCCGTCCGGCGGGGCGATCCCGCCCTGCTGGTAGAGGTAGCCGACGCGGTGCGGCACCCCGATCGACACGCCGCCGGCCAGCGCGACGTCGCATTCGAAGTTCGCCAGGCTGCTCGCCGCGACGCACACCGCGACCAGCGACGTCGAGCACGCGCTCTGCACGCTGAACGCGGGGCCGGACAGGCCCAGTGTGTGCGAAACCCGGGTGGCCAGGGTGTCCTTGTCGTTGCCGAGGGCGATGGCGATCTCGCCCATTTCGCGAGCCGCGTCGGCCGGCGTCAGGTTGTGGGTCAGGTAGGTGCTCCACGCGCAGCCCGCGAACACCCCGATCGCGCCGTCGAACCGCGCCGGGTCGCAGGCCGCGTCCTCCAGCGCGTGCTGGCTGTGCTCCAGGAAGAGCCGGTGCTGCGGGTCGAGGATCTGGGCTTCCTTCGGGTTGATCCCGAAGAAGCCCGCGTCGAAGTCCTCGACGCCGCGCACGACGGCTCCCGCCTTGACGTAGGCCGGGTCGCCGAGCCGGTCGGCGGGCACGCCCGCGGCCAGGAGTTCCTCGTCGGTGAAGCGGGTGATGCCGGAGCGGCCGGCGCGCACGGTTTCCCAGAGGGCGCTGACGTCGTCGGCGCCCGGGAAGCGGCCGGCCATCCCGACCACGGCGATGTCCGTGGGGGAGAGCTCGCTGCTGGTGTCGGTCACGGTGTCCTCATTTCCGGGTGCCGGCCAGGCGGGTGCCCGCGCGGCGGCGCTGGCCGCGCGCCGAGCCGGTGGTCGCCGCCCGCGGGGCGGGGGAGTCGGTGTCGGTCAGTGCGGCGGCGAACGCGGCCACGGTGGGGTGGCCGAAGAGGACGGCGGGGGCGATCGGCAGGCCGAGGCGCTTCTCCAGCGCCGCCACCATGGCCATGCCGACCAGCGAGTTGCCGCCGAGGTCGAAGAACGGGTCGTGCACGCCGACGGCGTCGATGCCCAGGAACTCGCCCCAGACGCCGGCGATGTCCGCCTCGAGCTCGCCGCGCGGGGCGGCGTACTCGGTGCGCAACGGCGGCCGCGGGTACCGCGTGGCCGGCGCCGGGGTTGCCTCCAGGAGCCCGCCGAGGTCGTTGAGCGCGGCCAGCTCGCGGCGGGCCGCCGTCAGGTCCTGGCGCAGCGCCACGACGGTGCCGCGGACGCCGTGGCCGGCGAGCTTGTCGAGGACGGCACAGCCGGCTTCGGCGGTGAAGCCGTAACGGCGGCGGTAGGCGAGGCGGGCCTCGCCGGTGGCCGCGTCGGCCCAGGCGTCGTGCTGCCAGTGACCCCACGCGACGGTCACCACCTGGGTGTCCGCTGTGGACAGTGCGGCGCCGTGGGCGTCGAGGACGCTGTTGGCCGCGCAGTAGTCGGCTTCGCCGATGCCGCCGACGACCGTGACGATCGAGGAGAACAGGACCAGGCGCCGGGGCCGGGCGGCCAGGAGCGGGCCGACCGCCTGCACCTTCGGGGCGATGGTCCGGCGCATGTCCCCGGCGGTCCGGCGCTGGGCCAGCCCGCCGCCCGGCAGGCCGGCGGCGTGCACGATCGAGTCGAGCTCGCCGAAGCGCGTCTTGGCTTCGGCCAGTGCGGCGGCCAGCTGCTCGGGAATGCCCGTGTCGGCGGCGAGCAGGAGCACCTCCGCCTCGGCCTCGAGGTCCGCGAGGTCGCTCTGGTCCGCGTCGCCGGTGCGGCTGATCAGGGCGAGCTTGCGGGCGCCGTGGCGGGCGAGGTGCTTCGCCACGATCAGGCCGAGCCCGCGGGTGCCGCCGGTGATCACGTGCGTGCCGCCCCAGTCCGGCGGGACGTCGCCGAGGGTGATCTCGGAGTACTCCTGGAGGCGACGGCGGCCGCCGCGCCGGCCCGCGAGCACCGGTTCCGCGGCGGGGTCCTCGGGCCACGGGCGGGCCAGCTCGTCGAGCAGGTGCGTGGCCGGGGTGCCGGGTTCGACGTCGACGCCCCGCCACCGCAGGCCCGGGTACTCGGCGCGGACGCCGCGGCCGAGCCCGTGCACGAGGGCGGCGTCCGGGTCGGTGAGGTCGCCGCCGGTGATCTCGGCCGCGCCGGTGGTGACGGTCAGCAGCCGGACGTCGTGGCCGTCCAGGGCCTGGACGGTCCGGAGGAGGTCGTCGAAGCCGCCGTCGTGCACGACGTGCAGGGGCTGGGGCAGGGTGGCCGGGTCGGTGCCGACGGTCATCCCCGCGTTCGCGGCCAGCGTGGCGAGTTCGCTGTTCGTCGTGATCAGCGAACCGTGCGGAGTGACCGTGGGCCGGGTGGGGTCGAGGCGCCAGACCGGGGTGTAGAGCCGGCCGGCCGCTTCGACCGGTTCGGGGGCTTCCCGCGTCGCCGCCGGCCAGAACTTCGTGCGCTGGAAGGGGTAGGTGGGCAGGGAAACGATCCGGCCGCCCTGCCGCAGCGTGGTGAAGTCGACGGCGACGCCCAGTTCCCACAGCCGGGCGAGGGTGTCCAGCAGCGCGGTGCCTTCGGCGGGGCGGTTCTCGACGGGCCAGGGGGCGGGGAGGGTGCCGAGCACGGCCGGGCGAGCCGGGCCGGTGAGGTTCTGGCGGACCAGGCCGCCGAGCGTCTGGCCAGGGCCGATCTCGACGTAGGCGTCGACGTCCTCGCCGGCGCAGTGCCCGACGCCGTCGGCGAACCGCACCGGGCGGCACAGGTGGCCCGCCCAGTACCGCGGGTCGACGGCTTCGGCGTCGGTGAGCACGGTGCCGGTCGCGTTCGAGACGATGGGCACTTTCGGTGCCTGCCGGGGCACGGAGGCGACCAGCTCGGCCAGCTCGTCGCGGGCGGGCTCCAGCAGGGTCGAGTGGAACGGGTGGGCCGAGCGCAGGGTCCGTGCGGCCAGCCCGGCTTCCTTCAGCTGCGCGGCCGCGGCTTCGACGTCTTCCGGCGCTCCACTGAGGACGGTCATCTGCGGGCCGTTCAGCGCGGCGACGTCGACGCGCATCGGGCTGAGCGCCTCGGCGATCCGGCTCGCGGACGCGGCGACGGCGAGCATCCGCCCGGCCGGTGCCCGCCCGATGAGCCGGGCCCGCCCGGTGACGACGTACAGCGCGTCGGCCAGGCTGAAGACCCCGGCGAGACAGGCGGCGACGTACTCGCCGAGGCTGTAGCCGACGAGCAGGCCGGGCCGGACACCCCGGTCGGCGAGCAGCTGCGCGAGCGCGTACTCGACGGTGAAGAGCAGGGGGTGCGCGACCTCGGCGCGGTCGAGCAGCTCATCGGCGGCCCCGGCGCCGAGGAACGCCGTTGCGGTGGCTGGTGGTTCGGGGTCGGGGTCGGGGTCGGCGAAGAAGGCGGCCCGCAGGTCGACCCCGCAGCGCTCGGCGGCGATGGCGCAGCATTCGTCGACGGCCCGCGCGAAGACGGGCTCGTCGCGGTAGAGCTCCCGGGCGAGCCCGCGGTACTGGTCCCCGACACCGGGCAGGAGGAAGGCGACCTTCGGGGCGCCGGGCTTGCGGTGGACACCGGGAGACTTGGCCGCGGCGGCCAGCTGCCGGGCGGCATCCTCGACGCTGGTGGCGACGACCGCCCGGCGGTGGTCCAGGTGCGCGCGGCCTTCGCGCAGGGTGTGGGCGAGATCGGCCAGGGTCACGTGCGCGGCCGGGGCATCACTCGTGCTTGCCGGGGCATCTTGCGTGCTTGCCGGGTCGACTCGCGTGCCTGGAGGGTCGGCTTGCGTCCTTGGAAGGTCGACCTGCGTGCCTGGAGGGTCGACTCGCGTGCTTGAGGGGTCGACTCGCGTGCTTGGAGGGTCGGCTTGCGTGCTTGGAGGGTCGACTCGCGTGCTTGGAGGGTCGGCTTGCGTGATTGGGGGGTCGACTCGGGTGGCTGGGGTGAGGGGCTGGGCCAGGCGGGTCAGGTGGGTGGCCAGTGCGGTGGCCGATGCGGCCGAGACCGGGATCAGCTCGGCGACCTGCGATGCCGCCGCCGGGTGGGGCGCGGCCGGGGGTGCGGCTTCGAGGACCAGGTGGGCGTTCGTGCCCGACCAGCCGAACGAGCTGACCCCCGCCACCGCCGGGCGCCCGCGGTCCGGCAGCGGGGCCGGCGCGGTGGACGGCCGCACCGTCTCGTTCGCCAGCACCTGCTCCGCCGGGTCGGTCATGTGCAGGTTCGCCGGCACTTCGCCGTTCTCCAGCACCAGGACCGTCTTGATCAGCCCGGCGATCCCCGCCGCGGTGTGGGTGTGGCCGATGTTGGTCTTCACCGCCCCGACCGTCAGCGGGCGGCCGGCGGGACGGCCGCCGAACACGTCGCCCAGCGCACCCAGCTCGATCTCGTCGCCCAGCGGGGTGCCCGAACCGTGCGCTTCCAGGAAGTCCACGTCGTCCGGGGAGGCACTCGCGTCGGCCAGTGCCCGGCGGATCACCTCGACCTGGGCGCCGCGGTTGGGTGCGGTCAAGCCGTTGCTGCGGCCGTCCTGGTTCACCGCCGAACCCCGGATCACCGCGCGGATGCGGTGGCCGTCGCGCAGGGCGTCGGACAGCCGGGCCAGCACCACCATCCCGCCGCCCTCGCCCATCATGTAGCCGTCCGCGCTCGTGTCGAACGTGTGGCAGCGGTCGGTCGGCGACAGCAGGGCGTTGCGGCTGCTGTAGACGTACAGGAACGGGTGCAACGCCAGGAAGCCGCCGCCGGCCAGTGCGTAGTCGCACTCGCCCGCCCGCAGCGCGCGGGCCGCGAGGTGCACCGCGACCAGCGTCGACGAACACGCCGTGTCCAGCGAGAACGCCGGCCCGCGCAGGTCGAAGTGGTACGCCAGCCGTCCCGCGACGACACTGGCGAGGCTGCCCTGGCCCATGTACGGGTCGGCGTACACGCCGGTGCCTTCGCGCTCCGCCTCCACCTGGCCGTACTGGAAGGCGTCGGAGAAGCCGAGGAGCACGCCGGTGCGGCTGCCCGCGAGCCGCGGGGCCGGGGTGCCCGCGTCGTCCATCGCCTCCCACGCCAGCTCCATCAGCAGCCGCTGCTGCGGGTCCATCCGCAGCGCCTCCTGCGGGGCGTAGCCGAAGAACCCGGCGTCCCAACCGTCCACTTCGGACAGAAAGGCGCCGCGGCGGCCGGTGCCGGGCGCGTGGTCGAACCGGCCGGCGGGCACGTCGCCGACTTCGGCCGCGCGTCCTTCGCGAAGCAGCCGCCAGTACGCTTCGACGTCCGGGGCGCCGGGGAACCGGCAGGACATGCCGATCACGGCGATGGGCTCGCTCTCACGGGCCTCGTACTCGGCCAGCCGGCGGCGCGCGCCCGCGAGCTCGGTCGTCGCTCGCTTCAGGTAGTCGCGAAGCTTCTCTTCGCCGGTCATAACCGAACCCCTATCCGTTCGCAAAAGATCACAGCTTGTCGATGAAGGCGAAGAGCTCGTCGTCGGAGGCGAGGCCGAGCGCGGGCTCCGCGCCGAGCCCGGCCAGCGCCTCCCGCAGCACCTCCGCCAGCTGCGCGCGCTCGTCGGCGCCCGCGCCGGGCAGGACTTCGCCGAGGGCCTCACGCAGCCGCTGCGCCGGGTCCGGCGGCGGCGGAAGCAGCTCGCCGAGCAGGTGCGCGGCCAGCAGCTCCACGGTCGGGTGGTTGAACAGCAGCGACGCGGGCAGCCGCAGCCCGGTGCCGGCCCCGATGCGGTTGCGCAGCTCCACCGACGTCAGCGAGTCGATCCCCAGCTCGCTGAACGGCTTCGCCACCTCGACCGACGCGGGCGACCGGTGCCCGAGCGCCGTGGCCACCTCGGTGCGGACGAAGCCGGTCACCGTCGCGGCCGCGGCCTCCCGGTCCAGCCCCGCGAGCTGCCCCGCCAGGCCGGTCGCGGGCGCCAGGCCGGCCGAGACGGCGACGGCCCGCCGCGAAGGAACGAGACTCCGCAGGACGGCGGGGATTTCGCCGGCCGCCCGCAGGGCCGCGGTGTCCCACCCGGAGGCCACCACCGTGCCGGACATCCCGAGGGCGGCGTCGAACGCGGCCAGCCCCTGCGCCTCGGTGAGCGGGCGGACGCCGGTCAGCCGCGCGCGGTCCGCGGCGGTCATCGCGGCGGTCATGCCGGTGGCCGTGTCCCACAGGCCCCACGCGATCGACACGCCCGGCAGCCCGCGTGCCGCCCGGTACCCGGCCAGCGCGTCGAGGGAAGCGTTCGCGGCGGCGTAGTTCGCCTGGCCGCGGTTGCCGAGCACGCCGGCGATCGAGGAGAACAGCACGAACGCGGCGAGCGGCTGGTCTTCGGTGAGCTCGTGCAGCAGCCAGGCGGCATCGCGCTTGGGCCGCAGGACGGTGTCGAGGTGCGCCCGCGTGAGCCCGGTGATGGTCGAGTCGTCGAGGAGGCCGGCGGCGTGGACCACCCCGGTGAGGGTCTCGCCCGCCAGCACCGTCCGGAGCGCGGCGCGGTCGGCGACGTCGGCCGCCACCACCCGGACGCGGGCGTCGAGCCCGGCCAGCCGGGCCGGGACGGCGCCGCCGCGCCGCGAGACGAGCAGCAGGTCACGCACGCCGTGCGTGGTCACCAGCCGTTCGGCGACCAGCGCGCCGAGCCCGCCGGTGCCGCCGGTCACCAGGACCGTGCCACCGCCGAAGTCCACAGTGGAGGGTTCGGCCGCGCACCGCGCCAGCCGGGGCACGAGCACCACGCCGTCGCGCACGGCGAACTGCGGCTCACCGGCGTCGAGCGCCGCGGCGAGGGGTGCGCCGGGCCGGGCGCCGGCCAGGGCGAAGCGGCCGGGGTGCTCGGCGATCGCCGACCGCACCAGGCCCCACACCGGCGCGCCTTCGGGCGAGCCCGGGTCCTGCAGGAACACCAGCTTCGAGCCGTCGCAGCGCTCGTCGAGCAGCCAGCGCTGCAGGAGGTCCAGCACGGCGGGCAGCTCGCGGGCGGTGGTGAGCACGACGGGCGGGACGACCTCCGGCAGCTCCGTGCCGATCACCGTCCACTCGCGGTCCGTGCCGTCACCGACCGGGGCCGGCGGCCATTCCACGCGGTACAGCTCGGCGGCCGCGGTCGTCCGGGCGGCGGGCCGCAGCAGCAGCGACTCCACCCCGCCGAGCGGGGTGCCGGCGGTGTCGTAGAGGGTGACTTCGACGCCGGTGGCCGCCGAGCCGGACAGCCGGGCCCGCACCGAACCCGGCAGCGGCGAGGTGACCCGCAGGCCGCCGAAGGAGAACGGGAGCAGCAGCTCGGTGCCCTCGAGGACGAGCGCGTGCAGCACCGCGTCGAGCACCGCGGGATGGGCGGTGTACTCGCCCTCGACGGGCAGGTCCACCTCGACGTACCGGTCGTCGCCGTCGCGCCACAACGCGGTGAGCCCCTGGAACGACGGCCCGTATTCGTAGCCGCGTTCGGCGAGCCGCGCGTAGGCGCCTTCGAGGTCGACGGGCTCCGCCCCGACGGGCGGCCAGACCGGCAGGGGAGTGGCGGGCAGGTGCTCCGGGCTCACCGTGCCGGTCGCGTGCCGGGTCCACGGCCCGGCGCCGAGTCGCGTGTGGACGGTCAACGGGCGGCGCCCGGTCTCGTCCGCGGCGCCGAGGCCGGCCTGGACCTCGACGGAACCCGAGGTGGGCAGGGCCAGCGGCGCTTCGAGCGTCAGGTCCTCGACGCCCGGGCACCCGGCGGCGGCCGCCGCTTCCAGGGCCAGCTCGGCGAACCCGGTGCCCGGGAACAGGACCGTGCCGCGGACGGCGTGCCCGGCCAGCCACGGCAGCGAGGTGAGCGAGAGCCGTCCGGTGGCCACCAGGCCGTCGCCGTCGGCGACCGGCGTGGGGGTGCCGAGCAGGCCGGCGGAGCCGTCGGTGAGCCAATAGCGCTGCCGGTCGAACGCGGAGGTCGGCACGTCCGGGTGGCGGGTGACCGGGCCGAGCAGCCGCGGCCAGTCCACGGCGGCGCCCCGCACGTGCGCGGCGGCGAGCGAAAGCAGGAACCGCCGGTGTCCGCCTTCCCCGCGGCGCAGCGTGCCCACCGCGGTGCCGTCGATGCCCGCGTCGGCCAGGATCTCCTGCACCGCCCCCGCGAGGATGGGGTGCGGGCTGACCTCGACGAACAGCGGCCGCCGGTAGCCGGCGAAGGCACGCACGGCGGCGTCGAAGCGGACCGGCTCGGCCAGGTTGCGGTACCAGTAGCCCGCGGTCAGCTCCGAGCCCGGCAGGAAGCCGCCGGTGCAGGAGGAGCAGATCGTGGTCGCGGTGTCGGCGGGCGCCGGCTCGCCGATCGCGGCGAGCAGCGCGTCGCGGACCGCCTCGACGTGCGGGGTGTGCGCCGCGTACGCCACCGGGGTGCGCCGGATCTGGACGTCCGCGCAGGCGGCCGCGAACTCCTCGATCGCGGCCAGCTCGCCGCCGACCACGGTGCCGGCCGGGCCGTTGTCCACGGCGGGCCACAGGCGACCGGCCCACGGTTCCAGGCGCTCCCGGACCTGCGCCACGGGCAGGCCGACGGCGAGGATGCCGCCGGTGCCGTCCAGTTCGGCGGTGAGGAGCCTGCTGCGCACGGCGATGATCCGGGCGGCGTCGGCGAGCGGGAGCGCCCCGGCCACGACGGCCGCGGCCAGCTCGCCCTGGGAGTGGCCGACCACCGCGGCCGGGGTGACCCCGGCGGCCTGCCACAGTCCGGCGAGGGCGACCATGACGGCGAACAGCACCGGCTGCACGACCTCGGTCCCCTCCAGGTCCGGCGCGCCTTCGGCGCCGGTGAGCACGTCGAGCACCGACCAGCCCGTGTGCGGGCGCAGTGCCTCGGCGGCGTCGGTGAGCAGCCGCGCGAAGCCCGCGTCCGCGGCGAGCAGCTCGGCGGCCATCCCCGGCCACTGCGCGCCCTGGCCGGGGAAGACGAACACCGGCGTGGCCTCGCCGGCCGCCGTGCCGGTCACGAGCGCGGGGTGCGGGGCGTCCTCGGCGAGGGCGGCGAGGGCCGCCACCAGCTCGGCCCGGTCGTCGGCGACGACGACCGCGCGGCAGGTCCCGGGACGGCGGCGGGCGAGCACCGCGGCGGTGGCGGCGAAATCGTCGTCGGCCGCGGTTTCGGCGTAGGCCCGCAGCCGAGCGGCCTGGCTGCGCAGGGCGGCGCCGGAGTGGGCGTGCAGGGCCCACACCAGCGGCCCGGCGGTCGCCGGTGCCGGCTTTTCGGCGGGTACGGCTTCCAGCACCACGTGCGCGTTGGTCCCGCTGATGCCGAAGCTCGACACGGCGGCGCGGCGGGGACGGCCGAGGCCGGGCCACGGCCGGGCCGCCGACAGCACCTCGACCCGGCCGCTCGCCCAGTCCACGTGCGGGCTCGGCTCGTCGGCGTGCAGGGTGCGCGGGATCGTGTCGTGCCGCAGTGCCTCGACCATCTTGATCACGCCGGCGACCCCGGCCGCGGCCTGGGTGTGCCCGATGTTGGACTTGAGGGAGCCGAGCCACAGCGGCGTTTCGCGGTCCTGCCCGTAGGTGGCCAGCAGGGCGTGCGCCTCGATCGGGTCGCCCAGCGCGGTGCCGGTGCCGTGGGCCTCGACCACGTCGACGTCCCGTGCAGACAGTCCCGCGGCCCCGAGCGCGCGGCGGATGACCTGCTGCTGGGCCTGGCCGTTGGGAGCCGTGAGGCCGTTGCTGGCGCCGTCGGACCCGGTTGCGCCGCCACGCAGCAGTGCCAGCACCGGGTGACCGTTCCGCCGGGCGTCGGACAGGCGTTCCAGCACGAGCATGCCCGCGCCTTCGGCGAAGGCGGTGCCGTCGGCGTCCGCGGAGAACGCCTTCGCGCGACCGTCGGCGGAAAGGCCGTTCTGGCGGGTGAAGTCGACGAGGTTGCCGGGGGCGGCCATCACGGTGACGCCGCCGGCGAGGGCGAGCGAGCAGTCGCCGCGGTGCAGCGCGTCGGCGGCCAGCTGGATCGCCACCAGCGACGACGAGCACGCCGTGTCGACGGTGAGCGCGGGCCCGCGCAGCCCGTAGGTGTAGGCGATCCGGCCCGACGCGACGCTCGGCGAGGTGCCGGTGAGGCGGTGGCCGTCGACGAGCCCGGTCGGCTCGTGCAGCCGCGGGCCGTAGTCCATGGCCATCGCGCCGACGAACACGCCGGTGTCGGTCCCGGCCAGTGTGTCCGGCTCGAGCCCGGCGCGCTCGATCGCCTCGTGGCTGATTTCCAGGAGCACCCGCTGCTGCGGGTCCATGGCCAGGGCCTCGCGGGGGCTGAGGCCGAAGAACGCGGGGTCGAACCGGTCGGCGTCGTGGAGGAAGCCGCCGAAGCGGGTGGCGCACGAGCCGGGCCCGGCCGCGTCGCCGAGGAGCGTGTCGAGGTCCCAGCCGCGGTTCGCGGGGAGCTCGGTGACGGCCTCGCCGCCGGCGTCGACCAGGTCCCACAGCTCGGCGGGGGAGGTGATGCCGCCGGGGAAGCGGCAGCCCATGGCGACGATCGCGATCGGGTCGTCGTGCCGCGGCCGCTCGATCTCCGCGGTCTCGACGGCGTCGCCGGTGCGCAGGTGCGCGACGAGGTGGCCGGGTGTCGGGAAGTCGAACAGCAGCGTGGTCGGCAGTTTGCGCCCGGTGGCGGCCTGCAGCCGGGTGCGCAGCTCCACCACGCTCACCGAGTCGAAGCCCAGGTCCTTGAAGGTGCACGCGGGGTCGATGCCGTTCGCGTCGGCGTGGCCCAGGACGGCCGCGGCGGTGGCGAGCACCAGGTCGGCCACCTGCGTGGGGTCGACGGCGACCGGTGCGGCGGCGGCCTCTTCGCCGAGCCAGTGCCGGGTCCGTTGGAAGGCGTACGTCGGCAGGTCGACCAGGCGCTCGCCCGGCACCTCCCACCGCACCGCCGCGCCCGCGACGAACGCTTCGGCGAAGCTGCGCCGCAGCCGGTCGCCGCCGCCGTCGTCACGCCGGAGCGTGCCGACGGTGGCCACGGTCCGGTCGTGTGCTTCGGCGGTCTCCTCGATGCTGCCGAGCAGCACCGGGTGCGGGCTGCACTCGACGAACCGTGCGCCGCCGGCGGCCAGCGCCCCGGCGGTCGCGTCGGCGAACCGGACCGGGCGCCGCAGGCTCTCGAACCAGTACCCGGCGTCGAGGCCCGCGGTGTCGAACGGCTCGCCGGTCAGCGCGGAGACGAAAGTGACCGGAGCAGACAGTGGCCGTACCGGCTCGAGGAGCCGCAGGATCTCCTCCCGCAGCGGGTCGACCGCCGCCGAGTGCGACGCGTAGCCGACCGGCAGGATCTTCGCGCGGCAGCCGTCGCCGGTGAGGGTGGTGTGCAGCCGCGTCAGTGCTTCGGACGGCCCGGACAGCACCACGGACCGGGTACCGTTCACCGCGGCGACCGAGACCCCGGCGGGCAGCAGCGGCCGGACGGTGTCTTCGGGCGCGCCGACCGACATCATCCCGCCGCCGCGCGGCATCCCGGCGATCGCGCGGCTCCGCAAGGCGACCACGCGGGCCCCGTCGGACAGCGACAGCGCGCCGATCGCGGTGGCGGCGGCGATCTCGCCCTGCGAGTGCCCGGCCACGATCGACGGCGTGAGCCCGGCCTCTCGCCAGACTTCCGCCAGCGACACCATGACGGCCCAGAGCGCGGGCTGGACCACGTCGACGCGGTCGAGGTCGGCGGTCCCGGCGCGCAGGTCGTCGATGAGGTCGCAGCCCAGGAATTCCGCGAGCGCGGCCGAGCAGTCCGCCAGCCGGCGGGCGAACACGGGGGAGTCGCGCAGCAGCGCGCGGGCCATCGCCGGCCACTGCGAACCCTGGCCGGGGAACACGAGCACGTCGGCACCGTCGACGGTTCGCCCGGTCACGACGTGCTCCGAGGGAGTGCCGCCGGCCAGCGACGCGAGGTCGTCGAACACGACCGCGCGGTGCTCGAAGACGTCCCGGGTGCGCAGCAGCGACCGGGCGACGTCACGGTGGGCGAGCTCCGGGTGGCCGGCGAGGTGGCCGGCGAGCGCGCGGGCCTGACCGCGGAGCGCGGCGGCCGAACGGGCGGACAGCACCAGTGGCGCGCCCTCGACGATGACGTCCTCGGGCGCCGCGGTCACCGGGGCCTCGGCCACGACGAGGTGGCAGTTGGTGCCGCCGACGCCGAACGAGCTGACGCCGGCGACCAGCCGGTCCTGCGGACGCGGCCAGTCCCGGGCCGCACCGACCACTTCGAGGTTGAGCGTCCCGAACGGGATGGCCGGGTTCGGCGTCGCGAAGTTGAGGCTCGGGGTGAGGCGGCGGTCCTTCAGGCACACCAGCACCTTCAGCAGCCCGGCGATCCCGGCGGCGCCTTCGAGGTGGCCGACGACGGTCTTCACCGAACCGACCGGCAGCGGCTCCGGGCGGTCCCCGGCGAAGGCGGCCCCGAGAGCTTCGGCCTCGATCGGGTCGCCGACCGGCGTGCCGGTGCCGTGCAGCTCGACGTACTGGACGTCGGCCGGCGTGACGCCCGCGTCGGCGCACGCCAGCCGGATCACCTCGGTCTGGGCTTCCGCCCGCGGCACGGTGAGGCCCGCGCCGCCGCCGTCGTTGTTCACCGCCCCGCCCAGCAGGACCGCGTGGACGCGGTCGCGGTCGGTGAGCGCGGCGCTCAGCGGCTTGAGGACCACGAGACCGCCGCCTTCGCCGCGGACGTACCCGTCGGCGCGGCTGTCGAAGGTGTGGCAGCGCCCCTGCGGGGACAGCGCGCCGAAGCGGTCCACGATCTCGGTACCCGCGGCGAGCAGGTTGAGGTTCACGCCGCCGGCGAGTGCGACGGCCGCGGTGCCGCGGCGCAGCTGCTCGGCCGCCAGGTGCACCGCCACCAGCGACGACGACTGGCCCGAATCGACGGTCAGGCTCGGGCCCCGCAGCCCGAGCACGTAGGAGACGCGGTTGGCGATGAGGCTGCGGTGGGTGCCGGTGAGCGTGTGCGGTCCGGCGCCGAGGCGGTCGTGCAGCAGCGCGTAGTCGCCCGCGATCGCGCCGACCACGACGGCGGTGCCGCTGCCGCGCAGCGTGCCGGGCGCGATCCGGGCGTCTTCGCACGCTTCCCACGCCAGCTCCAGCGCCAGCCGCTGCTGCGGGTCCATCGCCGCGGCCTCGCGCGGGGAGACGCCGAAGAAGGGCGCGTCGAATCCGTCCACATCGGACACGAAGCCGCCGCGCCCCGAGCTGTCGCCGTCCGTCCACCGGCCCGGCGGGACCGCGCCGACGGCCTCGCGGCCCTCGGCCAGCAGCCGGCGCAGCCGCGCCGGAGACGGGGCGCCGGGCAGCCGGCAGGACATGCCGACCACCGCGATCGGCTCACCGGGAGCAGGCAGGGAAGACATAGTTCACCCATCGTCGGAAGGGATCCGGAAATCGGGGAATGCGTGGTGCTGTCCGAATTGCACCGGTTCCCGGGAATTTCCGGGTGGCGCCGGTGGATTCCGATCGTGCGTGGTGCGCACCCCGTTCGTCAAGGGGTGTTTCCGGTGCCGCCGGTGGCAGGCAGACGACGGCAGGAAGCTGCCACCGGAGCGTGCCACCCGCCTGGAGCAGTGGGGGTGGGTGACTGCGCCGAACGGTGTGGTCAATTGCCCTGACCTGCGGAAATGACTGTCCAGTCCAGTGTGGATGGTGCCACCGGAGTGACCGCGCGGACACAGCAGGTACACCTGGGTGCCGCGGTCCCCACCTTGCCCCCGAATCTGGGTGAGGACTACCCATGTCCGGGTGGGTGGGTGCTTGCTTCAGTGGTCCCGTGCCGCCGCGGAACTGTTCGCGGCGTCGTTTCCGGTATTCATTCCCGTGCTCGAAGAAAAGGAACGCGATGGCGAACACGACGGAAGCCGCGGCGGCGCCGTTCGGCCGGGCCGGCGGTGTGCTCACCGTGGGCGGCGTGCCCGTGGACCGGCTCGCGGCGCGGGTCGGCACCACCCCCTTCTTCGCCTACGACCGCTCGCTCGTCACCGCCCGCGTCGAACGGGTGCGGGCCGCGCTGCCCGGCGACGTAGAGCTGAGCTACGCGGTCAAGGCCAACCCCATGCCCGCGCTGCTGCACCACCTCGGCGGCCTGGTCGACGGGCTCGACGTCGCCTCCGCCGGCGAACTGCGGCAGGCGCTCGACACGACGGTGCCGCCGGAGCGGATCAGCTTCGCCGGGCCGGGCAAGACCGCGGCCGAGCTGGCCCGCGCGGTCGCCGCCGGTGTCACGGTCGAGCTGGAGTCCACCACCGAGCTGACCCGCGTGCGGGAGGCCGGCGACCGCCTCGGCCTCACCCCGCGCGTGGCGTTGCGGGTGAACCCGGACTTCGCCGTGCGCGGGTCCGGCATGCGCCTGGGCGGTGGCCCGCAGCAGTTCGGCATCGACGCCGAGCGCGTGCCCGCCGTGCTGGCCGAGGTCGGCGCCGCGGGACTCGACTTCCAGGGCTTCCACGTCTTCGCCGGCTCCCAGAACCTGCGCGCGGAAAGCCTGTGCGAGGCGCAGCGGGCCACGGTCGACCTGGTGCTGCAGCTCGCGGAGGCGGCGCCCGGCCCGGTGCGGTCGGTGAACCTGGGCGGCGGCTTCGGCATCCCCTACACCGCCCGCGACACGGCACTGGACCTCGACGAAGTCGGCGAGAACCTGGCGAAGCTCCTGGACGTCTCGCTGCGGCCCGCGCTGCCCGAGGCGCGCGTGGTGATCGAGCTCGGCCGCTACCTCGTCGGGGAGGCCGGGGTGTACCTCACCCGCGTGGTCGACCGGAAGGTCTCGCGCGGCACGACGTTCCTGGTCGTCGACGGCGGCCTGCACCACCAGCTGGCCGCGTCCGGCAACTTCGGCCAGGCCATCCGCCGCAACTACCCGCTGGCGCTGGCGTCCGCACCCGGCGGTCCGGAGGAGACGGTGACGGTGGTCGGCTGCCTGTGCACCCCGCTCGACCTCCTCGGCGACCGGGTTTCCCTGCCCGGTGCGGCGATCGGCGACCTGATCGCGATCTTTCAGGCCGGCGCGTACGGCCTGACCGCCAGCCCCACCGCCTTCCTCGGGCACCCGGCGCCGCCCGAAGTCCTCGTCTGACCCCGGAGGAACACCGTGCAGACCACCGTGCCGACACCCGGAGCCGCCGTGCTCCGAGCCGTTCCCGATCCCTTGTCCGATCCCGTGCCCGATCCGATGCCCGGCCCCGGTTTCCGCGTGCTCGGCCTGTTGCAGGTCCGCGGCCTCGAGCCGGTCGTGGTGACCGCCCGCCGCCAGCAGGTCGTGCTTTCGCTGCTGCTGCTCAACGGCAACCGCGTGGTGCCGCTGGAGGTGCTGCTCGACGCGCTGTGGGGCGCCGAACCGCCCGCGACGGCCCGGGCACAGGTCCAGACCTGCGTGTCGGCCCTGCGCCGGGCGCTGGCGAAAGCCGGGCTGGGGGAACGGATCCGGGCCCGGGGCAGCGGCTACTGCCTCGACCTCGCGCCCGGGGAGCTGGACCTGCACGAGTTCGAGTCGCTGGTGGCGCGCGGGCGGGCCGCGCGGCGGCCGGAGGAGGCGCGTGCCGCGTTCCGCGGGGCGCTGGCGCTGTGGCGCGGCGAGCCGCTGACCGGGATCGACAGCGGCGTCGTGCGGGCCCACCAGGTCCGCATCGCGCAGCGGCGGGTGGAGGTGCTCGAGGACTGCCTCGACGCCGAGCTCGAGCTGGGGCTGCACCGCGAGGTCGTCGGCGAGATCGCGGTGCTGACCGAGGAGCACCCGCTGCGCGAGCGGTTCGTGCTGCAGCTGATGACCGCGCTGCACCGGTGCGGCCGCCGGGTCGAGGCCCTCGCCGCCTACCGGGCCGTGCGCCGCCGCTTCGTCGACGAACTGGGCCTGGAGCCCGGCGCCGCGCTGCGCGAACTGCACCAGGACATCCTCGCCGGTTCGAGCGAGGCACCCGCGAGCGGCCGCGCGGTCCCGCGGATGCTGCCCGCGCGCCTGCCGTACTTCACCGGGCACGAGCGGCTGCTGGCGGGACTGCGGCGCGGCCTCACCGACGACGGTCCCGGCGCCGCGGTGGTCACCGTCCTCACCGGACGTGGCGGGGCGGGCAAGTCCGCCGTGGCCGCGGAAGCCGCCCACCGCGCCGCGCCGTCGTTCCCCGGCGGAGTGCTCTACGCACGGCTCGGCGAGGAGGACGCCGCCGAAGTACTGGCGCGGTTCCTGCACGCACTCGGCGTGTCCGCGGCGGAGGTCCCCGAGGACCTGGACGGCCGTGCCGCGCTGTACCGCAGCGTGCTCGCCGGGCGCCGGGTCCTGACCGTGCTGGAGGACGCCACGAGCCTGGCGCGCGTCACGCCGTTCGTCTCGGACGCCCGCGGCTGCCGGCTGCTCGTCACCACCCACGCTCGCGTGCCGTCGCTGCCCGGCGTGGCGGTGGCCGAGCTCGACGTGCTGGACGGCGCGGAGGGGGTAGAGCTGCTGTCCGCGCTCGTCGGCGAGGACCGGGTGACCGCCGAGCTGTCCGACGCGGTCGAGCTGGTCGAGCTGTGCGGCGGCCTGCCGCTGGCCGTGACGGCGGCCGCCACGCACGTCGCGGCGCGCCCGGGCCGCACGCTGGCCCAGGAGGTGGCGCGGCTGCGGGCCGGGGGCGACCGGATCGGCAGGCTCGGCGCGGGCGTCCGGGCGGCGGTCGGGCGGGGCCTGGCGGACCTGTCCGCTCCGGCCCGGGATCTGTTCGCGCGGCTGGCCTTGCTCCCCGCGGGCAGCTGGGCGGGCTGGGCGGCGACGGCGCTGGCGGACCTCGGCCCGGCCGAAGCCGCCGACGCGCTGGAGTCGCTGGTCGACGCCCGGCTCGTCGACGTTGCCGGCACCCGCTACCGGCTGCCGTCGCTGACCCGGCTGCTCGCGCTCGAACTCCTGGCGGCGCAACCACTCCCGGCGCGTGCGGCGGCGTCCCGGCGGCTCTTCGGCGCGTGGCTGCACCTGACGGACCAAGTCCGGGATGCCGCGGCCGGCGGCGTGCCGCGGACGTCGGTGGCAGCCGACCTCGGCGACCCGGGTACGTGGTACGACCGCGAGTCCGCCGGCCTGCTCGCCGCGGTACGCCACGCCGCGGACGCGGGGGAGCCGGGGTACTGCGCGGAACTCGCGCTGGCGGTGGCCGAGCTGGCGGGCGCACGCGGCCGGTACGCGGACTGGCGGCAAAGCGGCGAAACGGCGTTGCGCGCGGTGGTGGCGGCGGGCGACCGCCGGGCCGAGGCGGCGCTCGAACGGTCACTGGGCGAGCTCGCGGTCCGCGAAAGCCGGTTCGCCGACGCGGCCGGCCGCATCACCCGCGCGCTCACGGCGGGCGAGCAGGCCGGCGGGGTGAGCTGGGACGAACTGGTCCGCCAGGTCCTCGCCGGGGTCGACCGCGCCCGGACGGCCGTGGCCGGCCGGCCGGTCCCGCTCACCCCGGTGTCCCGGCTGCCGGAGACCGGCAACCGCACGGCGTCACCGCGGATCGCGGTGGGCCGCAACCAGTTCGACCTGGCGGCCGACCGCGCCCAGCCCGACGCCACACCCCGCTCGACCGGCCGCGCGGGCCACCGCCGCTTGCCCCGCCCGAGGCCGATCTCGTGGCGGCGCGAGTCGGAGTACCCGGAAGAAGCCTGATTCCGGCTTCGGCTTCACCCGCCGACCGGGCCGGTTCCCCGGAACTCGCGTGATTGAGGCCGGAACTCGCGTGATTGCAGCCGTACCGGCTCTGATCACGCGAGTTCCGGGCCGGATCACGTGAGTTCCGGCTCTGATCACGCGAGTTCCGGCTTCGGGACCGGCGGGGCCGGTGCCGGCCTGGCCCGAAGGAAGCTCGATTCGTCACCAACCGGAGGAACGTCATGACCATCGGTGCCGCTCTGCCCGCCGGGGACCTGTCCGGGGTCGCCAACAGCGTCGAGGCAATGCTCGACCAGACCCGCGAGGCCGCGGCCGCCGGCCTGCGGTCGGTCTGGTTCTCGCAGCTCTTCGACCACGACGCCCTCACGCTCGCCGCGCTCGCCGGGCGCGAGGTGCCCGAAATCGCCGTCGGGACCGCCGTCGTGCCGCTCTACCCGCGGCACCCGCTCCACCTCGCCGCCCAGGCGCAGACCGCGCAGGCCGCCACCGGCGGGCGGTTCACCCTGGGGCTGGGCTTCGGCGTGCAAAGCCTGCTGGAACCGGCGTTCGGCTTCGAATACCCGCCGCCCATCACGTCCCTGCGCGAATCACTGACCGTGCTGCGCGACGTCTTCGACGGCCGCCGCCCGGTGTTCGACGGCGAGACCCTCACCGCCTGCCCGCCGCTGCCCACGGCGGTGCCCGGGGGTGGCGACGTCCCGATCGTCGTCGCCGCGATGGGCAAGCAGGCCCTGCGGCTGGCCGGCGAACTCGCCGACGGCACCCTCCCGTTCCTGGCGGGCCCGCGCGCGCTCGCCGAGCACGTCGTGCCCACGCTCGCCAAGGCCGCGGCCGACGCGGGGCGTCCCGGACCGCGGGTGATCGCGGCCGTCCCGGCGGTGGTGACCGACGACGCGGACGCGGTCCGGCAGATCGCCGCGGTCCACCTGGGCTACTACGGCGACATCCCGTCCTACCGCCGCATCCTCGACGCGGAGGGCGCGACCCACGCGGCCGATCTCGCGCTGATCGGCGACGAGCGCACGGTCGAGGCGGGCTTGCGCCGGTACTTCGACGCGGGCGCGACGGAGGTCGTCCTGATCCAGTCCGGCATGCGCTCGGCGCGGGACCGGGTGCGCACCTGGCAGCTGGCCGGGTCGCTGTAGCAAAAGTCCACGGAGCGGAATTCCACCAAACGGACACCGCCGGGAAGTATCGTTCCACATCGTGAGACGGTGGATCGATCACCGGGTCCACTGCATAAGGTCCCTGATCGTCACTCGATCGGCTGACCCTTGAGGTGCTGTGTCCGCCCCTGCCCTGCCGCCGCTTGCGGCGCGCTCCCTGCCCGCCGCGGTCTGGCGTGCCGTCCGGTCCGGGCGGTGGACGTTCGTCTGCGCCGTCCTGATCGTCCTCATCGTGCTGCTCGCCGCCGGGGCCGATCTCTTCGTCCTCGTCGAAGGGCAAAGCCTCGTCCCGGACATCGCCACGCTCGGCCCGACCGGGCTCCCGGCCGGGACGCTGGGCGGGGTGAGCGGCGCGCACTGGTTCGGGGTCGAGCCGCTCACCGGCGTCGACCTCTTCGCGCTCGTCGCCCAGGGAGCGCGGACCTCGCTGCTCGTCGGGCTCGGGGCCACCGTGCTCGCCACCGCGCTCGGGGTCGTGATCGGCGTCAGCGCCGGCTACCTCGGCGGCTGGTGGGACCGCCTGGTGACCTGGACCGCCGACGTCATCCTCGGCTTCCCCTACCTGATCTTCATGATCGCCCTCGGCGCCGTCCTGCCGGTCGACTTCCCGCGGCAGGTCACGCTGATCGTCGTCCTCGGGCTCTTCGGCTGGCCGCGCGTGGCCCGGATCGTCCGGGCGCAGGCCCTGACGCTCGCCAAGCGCGACTTCGTCGCCGCGGCCAAGGTCGTCGGCGGTGGCCCGTGGCACGTCTTCACCAAGGAGCTGCTGCCCAACCTGTGGGCGCCGATCATCGTCGTCGCCAGCCTGTCCATCCCGTCGATGATCGGCAGCGAAGCCGCGCTGTCGTTCCTCGGGGTCGGGGTCCTGCCGCCGACGCCGAGCTGGGGACGCACGATCAGCACCGCCATCGACTTCTTCGAAACCGACCCGATGTACCTGGTCTTCCCCGGGCTCCTGCTGTTCCTGGTCACGCTGGCCTTCAACGTCGTCGGCGACGCGATCCGCGACGCGCTCGACCCGCGTTCGGCAGGTGCGGCCTGATGCGCACCGCCCGCTTCGTCGCCACCCGGTTCGCCGGGATGCTCCTGGTCCTGTTCGTCGTCGCCTTCGTGACGTTCGTCGTGTTCTACGTCCTGCCCGCCGACCCGGCCCGGATGGCCTGCGGCCGCCCGTGCACCCCCGAAGGTCTCCAGGTGGCGCGGGAGTTCATGGGCTACGACGTCCCCTGGTACCGGCAGTTCTTCGACTTCCTCGGCGGGATCGTCGGCGGCCGCACGTTCGGCACGGGCGCCGCGGCCATCCACTGCGCCGCCCCCTGCTTCGGCTACGACTTCCAGAACAACGTCGACGTGCTCACCGAGATCGGCGGCCGGATCGAGGTCAGCTTCTCCGTCGCGCTGGGCGCCGCGGTGATCTGGATCGTCCTCGGGGTCGGGCTCGGCGTGCTGTCCGCGCTGCGCCGCGGGACCGCCGTGGACCGGATCACCATGGCCGCCGCCATGGCCGGCGTGTCCATGCCCGCCTACCTGGCCGGGATGATCGGCATCACGATCTTCGCCTTCGCCCTCGACGTCGTGCCGAAGTCCGGGTACGTGCCGCTGACCGAAGACCCCGCGCAGTGGGCCTGGCACCTCGTGCTGCCGTGGTTCGTCCTGGCCTTCCTGCACGCGGCGATCTACGCGCGGCTGACCCGCGGCCAGATGCTGGAAACCCTCGGCGAGGACTACATCCGCACCGCGCGCGCCAAGGGCCTGACCGAGCGCAAGGTCGTGGGACGGCACGCGCTGCGCAACGTCCTGCTGCCGGTGGTGACGGTGTTCGGCGTCGACCTCGGCGGCCTGCTGGCCGGGACCGTGATCACCGAGCGGATCTTCGGCATGGCCGGGGTCGGGCGCCTGCTCGTCGACGCCATCGCGTCGCTCAACCTGCCGGTGCTGCTCGGCGTGACGTTGTTCTCGGCCCTGCTGGTCACGGTCCTGAACTTCCTGGTCGATCTCTGCTACGGCGTGCTCGATCCGCGAGCCCGCCTTGTCTGAAGGGGACACGATGAAACGGGGACACTGGCTGCGATTCGCCGCCGGGGTGACGGCCGCCGTCACGCTGCTGACGGCGTGCGGCGCCAACGACACACCGGCCGGGCAGGGCGGCACCGTCAAGCCGGGCGGGAACCTCGTCCTGCTCAACGACGCGCCCTCGATCACGTGGGACCCGGCGAAGAGCTCGAGCCTGGTCGTCACCACGCTCGGGCTGATCCACCGGCGGCTGACGTCGTGGGACGTCGCGCCGGGCAAGGACACCACGATCGTGCCCGATCTGGCCACCGACACCGGGCGGCCCGGCGACGGCGGCAAGACGTGGACGTTCACCCTGAAGGACGGCCTGAAGTACGCCGACGGCACGCCGATCAGGAGCGAAGACGTCAAGTGGGGCCTCGAGCGGTCGTTCGCCCCCGCGTTCTCCGGTGGCCTGGCCTACCACAAGGACCTGCTCTCGCCGGGCCTGGCGTACAAGGGCCCGTTCGAGGGCAAGGAACTCGACACGATCCAGACGCCGGACGCGAAGACCATCGTCTTCCACCTCGCCCGCGCCTACGGCGACTTCAACTGGGTCGCCAGCACCCCGGCGTTCTCGCCGGTGCCGAAGGGCAAGGGCGCCGAGGCCAACTACGGTGACCACCCGGTCGCGTCCGGCCCGTACCAGCTGCAGAGCTACGAGCGCGGCAAGTCGGCGAAGCTGGTGCGCAACCCGAACTGGAGCCGCGACGAGGACAAGACGCGGCTGGCCAACCCGGACACCGTCGAGTTCCAGCTCGGCCAGGACACCAGCGTCATCTCCAAACGCCTGATCGACGACACCGGCACCGACCGCAACGCCTTCGGCACGTCGTTCGCCTCGCCCGCGCAGCTGGCCCAGATCCAGGGCAGCGCGTCGGCGAAGTCCCGGCTGGTGACGTCCGAATCCGGGGCGCTGGCCTACCTTTCGCTGAACACCCAGCGCGGGAACCTGACCAACCCGAAGGTGCGCCAGGCTTTCCAGTACGCCGTCGACAAGGCCGCCTACCAGGTCGCCAGCGCGGGCAGCGCCCAGCTGGCCGGCGACGTCGCCACCACGCTGATCACCCCGGGCCTGCAGGGCCGCGAGCAGTACGACCTGTACCCGGCGCCGCCGTCCGGCGACGTGGCGAAGGCCAAGCAGCTGCTGGCCGAGGCGGGCTTCCCGAACGGGCTCGACGGTCTCGTGCTGGCCACCCACAACGAGAACGGCTACCCGGAGAAGGCCGCGGCGATCCAGGCTTCGCTGGCCAGGGCGGACATCAAGGTCACGATCAAGCCGCTCGACGAGGACACCTACACGTCCGAAGTGGACACCAAGGGCCTCTCGGACTACGACCTGACGCTGACCTCGTGGCAGCCGGACATCCCGTCGGCCAACGCGAACATCCAGCCGCTGTTCCAGTCCACCGAGATCGGCAACGGCGGTGTCAACGAGTCCCGCTACAGCAACCCCGAGGTCGACAAGCTCATCACCGAGGCGCAGGCCACCGTGGACCCGGCCGAGGCCGGCAGGAAGTGGGCGGCGCTGGACAAGAAGATCCTCGCCGACTCGCCGGTGGTACCGCTGATCTACACCCGCAACTCGTTCCTGCACGGGTCGCAGGTCGGTGACGTGCAGATCGGGCGCTTCCCGGCCTACGTCGACTACCGCAAGTTCGGGATCCTGCAGTGACGCCGGCCGGGCTCCTGCGGCTGCACGACGTCGCGGTCTCGTTCGGGGACGTCGAAGCCGTCCGGGGGGTCGGCTACGAAGTCCGCGCGGGCGAGGTCGTCGCCGTGGTCGGGGAGTCCGGCTCGGGCAAGACGGTCACCGCGATGTCCCTGCTCGGCCTGCTCCCGCCCACGGCCCGCGTGACGGGCCGCGCGGAGCTGGCCGGGCGGGACCTCTACGCGATGACCCCGGCCGAGCTGCGCGCGGTGCGTGGCGGCGAGGTCGGCATGGTGTTCCAGGAGCCGATGAGCGCGCTGAACCCGGTGTTCACCATCGGCGACCAGCTCGTCGAGGCGATCCGGACGCACCGGGACCTGACCGCGGCCGCGGCGCGGGAGCGGGCGATCGAGCTGTTCGGCCTGGTCGGGCTGCCGGACCCGCGCGAGCGGTTCCGGGCCTACCCGCACGAGCTGTCCGGCGGGCAGCTGCAGCGGGTCGTCATCGCGATGGCGGTGGCGAACGAGCCGAAGCTGCTCATCGCCGACGAGCCGACCACCGCGCTCGACGTCACCGTGCAGGCGGAGATCCTCGAGCTGCTGCGGGACCTCCGTGCGCGGCTGGGCACGGCGATCCTGCTGATCACGCACGACATGGGCGTGGTCGCCGACCTCGCCGATCGCGTGGTCGTGATGCACGACGGCCGCGTGGTCGAGCAGGGTGCGGTCGAGACGATCTTCACCGCGCCGGCGGAGGAGTACACGCGGCAGCTGCTCGGCTCGGTCGTCTCGCTCAGCAGCGCGGCGACGACCGGGCTCGAGCGCGCGCTGACCGCGGACGTCCCGGTCGGACCCGGCCACGTCGCCGCGGGGGAGCACCCGGCGGTGGCGTCGGTCCCGGACGTCCCCGCCGAAGCACCGCTGCTGCAGGTGACGGACCTGTCGGTCACCTACCGCGGCCGGTTCCGCGCGCTGGCCGTGCACGCCGCGTCGGGGGTGAGCCTGCACGTGGCGCCGGGGGAGGTCCTCGGCCTGGTCGGGGAGTCCGGTTCGGGCAAGAGCACGGTGGCGCGGGCGGTCACCGGCCTGATCGCGCCCACGGCGGGATCCGTGCACGTCGGGGACGCGGACATCACGCGGGTGCGCGGCCGGGCGGCGAAGGCGCTGAGGCGCCGGGTCGGCGTGGTGTTCCAGGACCCGCTGTCCTCGCTGAACCCACGCACGACGGTGGGGGAGAGCGTCGCGACCCCGCTACGGCTGCACCGGGCGGCTCGCGGGTCCGAAGTGGACACCCGGGTCGCGGGCCTGCTCGAAGCCGTCCAGCTGTCGCCGTCGCTGGCCGCGCGCTACCCGCACGAGCTCTCGGGCGGCCAGCGCCAGCGGGCGTGCATCGCCCGGGCCCTGGCCCTGCGCCCGGACCTGCTGGTGGCCGACGAGCCGACGAGCGCGCTGGACGTGACGATCCAGGCCCGGATCCTCGACCTGCTGCGCGACCTGCGGCACGAGTTCGGCTTCGCGTGCCTGTTCATCAGCCACGACCTGGCGGTGATCGAGCAGCTCGCCGACCGCGTCGCGGTGATGCACCGCGGCCACGTGGTCGAGCAGGGCCCGGCCAAGGAAGTCCTGACCGCCCCGGCCCACCCGTACACGCAACGGCTCCTGTCGGCGGCGCCGGTCGCCGACCCGCAGGCCCAGCGCCGTCGCCGCGAAGCCTGGCGGCAGTTGCGTTAGGCCGGCAGCCCGAGCCGGCTGCGGTCCGGACCGAGCCAGCCGCTGCCCCACGATCGCCCGCACCACCGGCCCAGGTGTGCGGGCCGGCTGCTGCGGTCAGCCACCCCCGGCCGCACCCTCGGCGCGCCGGTGTGGCCTCAAGGGCTCGTGCAGTTGCTGCCAGACGCCGGTCTCGTGCCATGCACGTCGGCTCGCCGTTCGGTGCGGATGCGCAGACGGAAGGTTTTGAGCCAGGCGAAGGTGCGTTCCACGGGCCAGCGGATCGTTCCGAGGCCCGAAGCGTGCTCGACACCGCGGCGAGCGGGGTGATGCCGCGGGCGCGGACCAGGCGGCGGTACTTGTCGTGGTCGTAGCCACGGTCGGCGTAGAGCCGGTGAGGTCGGCGGCGCGGCTTGCCGACCACACCGCGGATCGGCGGGATGGCGTCGATCAGCGGGATCAGCTGGGTGACGTCGTTGCGATGGCCGCCGGTCAGCGTGACGGCGAGTGGGGTGCCGTGGGCGTCGGTGATCAGGTGATGCTTGGAGCCGGGTTTGCGGCGGTCGACCGGGCGGGGCCCGGTGTGGTCTCCCTTTGAGGGCACGCAGGTGTGTCGAGTCGACCAGCACGGCCGACAGGTCCAGCGACCCGGGTAGCGGAAACGCCGTGGATGCATCGGAAGCAGCGGCTCGAGCCGCTCCCACAGCGGATCGGTCAGAACCTCCTAACCCATACCAGGATTGTGTAAACCCTGCAGTCCAGGCAAAGACGGCACGCCGACTCATCTGAACTGACTTCTAAGCGCGTGGGTGTGGGCCCGTAGCCGTGTGGCTGCGGGCCTTTCCCGTGTTCAGGCTGCGAAGGGGAGTGGTTGGTGGAGGTTGTTGCGTCTGGGTTTTCGGCGCCTGTCGATAAACACCGGTGGAAGGAACTCGGGCAAGCCGTCGGCGGCGATCCGGACTTCCCATCCCGATCGGTGCAGCAACCGGTGGTGGTGAGCACACATCAGCACCAGATTGCCGAGATCGGTGGGGCCGCCGTCGGCCCAGTGGCGGATGTGGTGGCCTTGGCAGTGCCGGGGTGGCCGATGGCAGCCAGGGAACGCACAGCCACGGTCCCGCAAGAACAGGGCCCGGCGGAGCCCAGCGGAAATCAACCGCCGGAGCCGACCCAGGTTGAGAGGTTCGCTCTTCTCACCCAAGACGGCCGGGATGACCATCGCGTCGCAGGCGTGCACGCGAGCTTCGGCGGCCGACATCTCCCCAGTATCCCCAAGAGTTGCCGCACCCACACCTGACTTCAGGTCCTCGAGAGACACCGCGACCATGACGTGGGCTCGTTCTCCGGCCTGCATTGGCAGCTCTGGGGAGTTGAGGGCGAGGTCGATGGCGTCGGAGAAGGCGTCGCCGTAGCGCTGGGGGTGGGTGCGGTGGTCGGGGTCGTCGTCGCTGGTGCGGCGTTCGGCCAGGGCATCCAGGAGGGCGCTGGCGCGGGTGCCGGTCTCGTCATCGAATCTGGCGTTCAACTCCCAAGTGCCGGACCGTCGGCGCCGCAGGAACAGCTCCCGCGGCGGGATAACCGGGTCGGCGACGGCGGGTTCGGCGCCGTCCGGGTTGAGGTGGGCGAGGATGCGAGCCCCGAGCGCGGCGACCTGCTTGTGCCCGGCCCCGGCGGCGAAAGTCAACAGATCGGCCTCGGCGCTCTCGTGGTGCTCGGGCGGAACCTGGGTGAGGACATCGGTGATGACATCGATCATCGGGTTGCTCAACCGCCCAGCCAAAGCAGCCATGCCGGTGGCGGGTGCCAAGGCGGGAATCGGGCTGCCGTCGAGGGTGCGGCCCGGGTTCACCAGGCGGGCCCGTTTTACGATCCGTTCAGCGGCGGACTTGGGGATATCGGCCAGCTGCTCCAGCAACCGGGCCGCGGAGCGGTAGCCGAACAGCTCCATCACCCCACGCTGCTCAATCTCCACCAGCACAGCCCCGAGTTCGGCTTCGGCAGACCGCATACACGCCACCAACTCACCGATGCGATCGGCCAAAGCCACCGCATCAGAAGAGGAGGAGAGCACTGCGCTGCTGGTCATACCTCCAAACTACCGGTCATCGAACACGCGTTCATCACACGAAAGGGTGCAGCTGTAGCTGCTTAGACCACATCTCATTTGGGGTTGTTGTGGGCTAGAAGATCCAGCTTGATCGCCCGGCGGTAGCAGATCATTGCGCAGGCCAGCTGGGTGAAGCCCAGGAAGTGGGCAGCCTTGCGCTCGTAGC
>NZ_JAJPWT010000013.1:0-270210 GCF_046548975.1 Amycolatopsis sp. lyj-346 | reverse complement strand
ACTCACCCAGCTCAACACGACAACCACCCGCCGCAACACCGTCGAGCTCGGCATCCCCACGCTCACCACGGCCCGCTGACCGACACCGACCGCCCGGCACCGCCAATCAAGATCAAGTTCAGAGAAGCTAAGACCACATCTCATTTGGGGTTGTTGTGGGCTAGAAGATCCAGCTTGATCGCCCGGCGGTAGCAGATCATTGCGCAGGCCAGCTGGGTGAAGCCCAGGAAGTGGGCAGCCTTGCGCTCGTAGCGACGTGCCAGCCGACGGAACCGGGAAACCCACTCCAAGGTCCGCTCGATGACGTATCGATAACGTCCCAGCCGCTTGGCCGACTCGATACCCCGACGGGCGATCCGGGCAACGATTCCCCGCGTACGCAGCACCTTCCAGCACGCCGGGTAGTCGTAGCCCTTGTCCGCGTGCAGCTTGCGGGGCCGGCGCCGCGGCCGTCCGGCCCGGCGACCGGCGCGACCGCATCGACCACCGCCTCGAACGTCAGGTGGTCGTTGCGGTTGGCCGCGGAGATGACCACCGCCAACGGCAGGCCACCACGCTCGCTCATCGCGTGGATCTTCGAGCCCGGCTTGCCCCGGTCAACCGGGCTGGGGCCGGTCAGATCCCCCCTTTTACCGCCCTGACCTGCATGGCGTCCACCGACGCTCGTGACCAGTCGATCGCTCCGGCGGAACCGAGCAAGTCCAGCATCATCTGGTGCAGCCGGGCGAACACCTCCGCCTCGACCCACTCGGTGAATCGGCGATGCGCGGTCGCGGCACTGACCCCGAACGAGGCCGGCAGCGCTGACCAGGCACAACCGGTCTGCAGCACGTACAGGATCGCGGCCAGCACCGCACGGTCGTCGAGCCGGCGCCGACCTCCGCCCTGGTGGCGTTGCGGCGCATCAGGCAACAGCGGGTACGCCAGCAGCCACAACGGCTCCGGGCACCACTTCTCCACATCGGTCATCGCTGATCAACGATATCGCCCACCCACCAACACAACCAAATGAGATGCGGTCTAAGACGTTCCCGAAACCGAAGAGGAAGGTCAGCCCGATGACGATGCCCATCACCGTGGTCACGAACCTGGTCACGCCGTCCGAGGAGCCCATCATGACCTCCCGCGCATCGAAGAGAGGTCGTACGTGCCCTCGATGACCAGCGTGCCGGTCAGTCGAGGCCGATCAGGGAGATGATGGTTTGCGTGGTGCCCCCGACGGGACTCGAACCTGCACTTTGATGACCGGTGTTCTCCCGGTCCAGGATGCCGCGTCACGGCAACCGTCCTCAACTGCCCGCGCCGTCACAGAATCGAGTCAAGACTTCCTTAGACTGCCTCTTCGGGAAGCACGAGCCGGAGCGCCGCTCCTGTGAGTGTCGGATGTCCCGTTTCCAGAACCTCGATCTCGGGCTCGATCGGCAGGTCGGATAACGTTCGCAGGAGCTGGCGTGACCGGTGCAACCCGGCACCACGGCCTGGTCCACGCGTGCTCCACTCCCTGCCGAAGATCCGCCGGCCGTGAGCTTCGGCAGGCAGGCCGGGTCCGTTGTCCCGCACGTCGACGACGATCTCCGGGCTTTCCACCTGCACCGCGATCTGGACGATCCAGCTGTAGTCGCCCGGCATGGCTTCCGCGGCGTTGTCCAGCACCTCGTACAGGACAGCGCGCACCACGGGCTCCGGAACCGGCACCCACACCTGCGGCGGACAGCGGAGGTCCAGGTGGATCTCCGGGTACTGGTCGGTCCAGTCCACGGCTAGCGCTGCCAGCACCTCGCTCAAGCTTGTCGTGGCCGGGCGAAGGCCGACGAACGAACCGTCCGCGAGCTGAGTTCTCGCCGTCTCCGCGAGTGCGGCGAGCTGCTCCGGTCCGGCGCCCGCGGCTTCTGCGGCGAGGTATGACGCATACGCCGCTGTGACGATGAACCGGTTGCGGTGCCAGGGGGTCCAATCCCGCTCACCCTCGGGGATAACCCGGCTGGGCGCTCGCCTCTTCATGTGCTCGAGAAGTGTGGTCAGCCGGCCTTCGGCCTCCGGCCGGAGCGACCGAGCCGCACCACTGAGCGGCACGCGGAGCGTGCCCGCGTCCTCGACGGTCAGCAACCCTTTTCCTGTCAACGTTTTCAAGCCGTTCTCGACCACGCTGCGCGCGCCGTCCCACGTCGCGCACACTTCGGCGTAGTCAAGGGCATCCTCGACCGCCACAAGTCCCTCTTCCGCGTCGCAGGTGGCCAGCGCGGCCCACCAGGCCGCTCGATTTTCCGGCGCGCCACAGCGGGCGAGCAGGTCGTCGCGCAGCGCCTGCCGCAGCACTTCGTCGTCGCACCAGCGTAGTTCCGGTGTTCCCGGCAGGTCACGGCTCGTGTCCTGTGCGTACCGCAGCACGACCCGCAGGAGATCGGGATCCATTCCGGTGCATTGTTCAATCGAGAACGCCATATCAGCGGCGCCGCGCAGGGACAGATGTGTGATCCATCGCAGGGTCAGCCACCGGGTCGCGGCGTCCGTGCCGAGGACCCGGTCCAGCGCCGCAGGATCCTCGCCGATCAGCGCGTCGACCGGCCACTGCGGAGCGATCACGCCGAGCAGTCCGGCCGCCCGGTCGGACGGCAGCACGACCAGCCTGAGCAAATCGGCCAGGGACAGCACGGCCGTGGACTGCCGATCGGTATACGCGGCAGTGGCGAGATCCGGTCCGACGGCGACGTGCGGCGGCATGGACGCCATCTCGGCCGGCACGGCAATGGTCCCGGGACTACTGACGTAAAGATCGACCTTGCCGTTCGGATGTAGACGTGCGAGCTGCTCGCCGAGGAACAGGCCGTGAAGAACCGTCAGGTAGCCGCCCTCGGCCCGGTTGGCCACCACCTTCGGCTCCGGCACACCGAGAAAAGCCGCGAGCGCCGTCGCGAAGTCCGCCGCAGCTTCCGGCGAATGGTGCATACCCAGCCGACTGAACGCCTTGAGCACGGCCATAGCGCCGACGCCGGACGGCCGCCAGGCGGCGAGCTCAGGCGGCCTGCTCCACGTGGGAGTCAGGTGCCAACCGAGCATCTCAGCCGGCGTCCACCGGTTGGTCCACCGTGGCAACGGCAGTGCCGCCTCCGGAATCGGCGCTCCGGGGGGTTCCCGGTCGAGCCGGGCCTGCACAGCGACCAGTTCGCCCGCCCGCACCAGGGTCCGCATCTGCTCCGAAGCGAACCGCGCGGCGTCTGTGCCCGCCGACTGTTCCTGCTCCACGATCCGGTTCTCCAATTCTGCGGAACGGGCCTCGACCCGCTCGGCGAAGTCGGACTCCAGCGGAGCCAGCACCGCTTCGGCGGCCACGACGCGACATCGGTTCTGCTCGGCCAGAACGGCGGGATCCGGCGGTGTGAACGTCACACCGGCAGCCTCGGCCCGCCGGAGCAGCTCGCGGACCCGCCGGTCCAGCACCGCCGCGCGATTTTCTCGCGCCGACTCGAGTCTGTGCTCCAGATCGGCCGGCCGGCGGTCCGAAATGTCCGACCACGCAGCCAGGAGGTACTCCGCCGCGGCGAACTCACCTCGGGTCAGCAGATCGTCGAACACCGCCTCCTCGGGCAGCCCGCCGAGCGTCGACAACACCGCTCCGGCCAGCGTGCTGGGGTCCGGCGCCCCGGGCTCCAGTCGGCTCGTCAGCGCGATGAGCACATCCGGGAACCGCAGCCTGCCCGGCCACGTTCTCAGCAGTTCGAAGTCTGCGCCGTCGCCCATCAGCTGTCCTTTCCGATTATCGGCATCGAGCCGAGTCTGTGCAGCAGTGCGTTCGCGGCGTGGCAGACGGGCTCGCCGACGTCCTGGGCTTCGGATTTCAGCCGGCGCCATTCCCGTTCCAGGAAGCGAGCGAAGGCCCGTTGTTCCGGAGCCAGCGCCGGTCGTTCGTGCACTTCGTCTGGTATCCGGACCAGCCGGCCAGCCTCGGCGACGAAGCGATCCACCTTCTTGGCGTACGCCAGGTGGTTGCTCCAAGCGATCGGGAGGATCTGCAGGCGCTTGGCCAGCTGGTCGATGTAGCTGCGCGCGTCGCCCGGCAGCCGGTTCGTGATGCGGGCCCGCTCGGCATCGTCGACGTCGTTCCGGGCAATGTGCAGCACATCCGCCATAGCCTCGTTCGGCAGGAACATCGCGCGGTGCAGCTTCTGACCTGCCACGAAGTTGAAGTGCTGCTCACCTCGTTCGAAATCCTCGACGTCGCCGCGCAGCTTCTGCCGGCTGTGCCGGACGTCGGCGGACCTCGCCTGCTTCCGCGCCCAGCCGTCGATGTCCTGCAACGGCAGGGGTGCGCCGGTGCCGGCGAAGCACTTTGCTGCTTCTTCCACCAGCCGGCACCACGTCACTGGCACGCCCGTCAGGTATTCACTGTCCGCTTCCGTGAACTCCTCGTACACGTACCGCCCGCTTTCGCCGCCGTACAGCAGTAACTCGACGATGACACCGATGAGGACGCCAAGACGGCTCGCCGGCGGGGAGTCGGCGAGCTCGGCGGCCAGGTAGTAGAGCTCCTCGCCGAGTGGTCCGTGCTCGAGTGCTACCACCACCGAGGCCAGCTCCGCCGGCAATGTCGGTTCGCCGAGCACGGGAGCCAGCAGGCTGGCCTCCATGAAGGCACGTCTGTCCCACGCGTCGTAGAGCACGCGCCGGCTCCACTTGGCCCGCTGGTCCGCTCTCCCGGTGGTCCGGGACAGCAGCACCGCTGCTTCCCGGCACAATCGGTCGTCGGGAGCACCGGCCGCCTCCCGATCGTCGAGCACCGTCCACGGATCGTCGTCCACGCGAGCGGAGCTGAGCGACACGAGCGGTGGCAGGTAGCCCGGCAGCTCCCCAGGTGTGTCCGGCCGGCCGAACCAGTCCGGAATTCCCATTTGCGCGCCGAACTCCGCGGTGAAGCTTGTACTGATGACGTGCAGGCCGAGAGCGGCGACCGGCCGCCCGTGCGTCGGCCGGGCCGCCCTGCTGCCCACCGGCCCATGGCTGCCCAGGACGAGCTCGTGGTCACGCAGCACGGCACGGGATTTCCCTCTGCTGGTGCGCAGGGTCTGCCGGGCGGCGACCCGCTCGAGCACCTCCGCGTATTTTCCGGCGGGCCGGCCATTGTCCCGGAACGGCGGATGCTGCACGTGGACGACGAGGTCGCGGTCCACCATGTCCAGCACAGCCTGGGCCACCTCGGGCCCGCAGGCCTCGGCCTGGGCGCCGTCGTCGATGATCGCTAACCGCTCGGCCGCGCCAGCGATGGTCCGGCTTACCAGGTCGACATACGAGCCGTCGCACACCGTTCGCACCACCGGGGCCCCCCGGTACACGTCCTCCGCGGACAAGACTAGCTCGCGCAGCACCCGGCCCCAGTCGGCGGACCACGCCGTGCGGTACGCGATCTCGTCCTCCCGCCAATCGGTCGCAAGCTCAGGCACCGTCAGCCGCCGCCACCGACGAGATTCTGCGACCGCCGGCACCTCCCGGCCGGTCCCGAAGTCGGCCGGCCGCACCGCGATGCGCCGCGCGTTCTCCCAGTCGGGATAAACCTTTCTGACCCATTGCAGGACATCCAGCACGCATTCGGGGCCTTCAGTGGCTCCGGCAACGGGGCCGACCAGCACACCCGCCCCGCTGTCGTCGGACAGCACGCTGCGCGATCCGACGAACATGTACTTGTCGTCGCAGACGATCGCCGAGGCCATACACCGACCGCTGCGGGTCTCGAGCAGCACAGTGTCCGGAAACCTCGACTTGAGGTCGAGAAGCGCCGTCTTGATCTTGCCCTCGAGAACGGCTGACTGGTGATCACCCCACAGGAACACGAGCGTGCGACCGGTCGCCGCGACACTCTCCAGCTGGGGCAGTACCTTGTTCAGCGCCCCGTGGGAAATCCTGGGCACGGCAAGCACCACCTGGTGCTCCGCCTGCTCCAGCAAGTAGGTCAGCACCCAGTCGACGCCGGCGCCGGGCCTGACACACTCCACGGAACATCTTCCCCGCTCGGCTTCGTCGAGGTAGCTGAGCACACTCTTGACCTTGCCCCTCAGCCGCTTGTCCCGGTCCTCGAGTCGGCCAGGCTCGATAGAGCTGAGATCTTCGGCCAGCTTGGCCAGCTGGACCAGGTCCGCCCGCAGGTCCGCCGGGGGCGCCGCTACCGGAGCCTCCTGGTTCAGCAGTTGCTCGACGAACCGGTTGTCCGGCCGGTCCCGGACCAGTTCCCGCACCCGGGACTGGAACCGTTCCAGCGCCCTCTGGTTCCACCCGGTCGGCATAGTCACCGGGACCACTGTGATCTGGTTCGTCGCAGGATCCCGCTGCAGCACCGCTTCGACGCTCTTCCACTGCACCGCTTCGGGCGGGCTCAGCAACGGGTTCGCGAACGAAACCTCCAAAACTTTGCGGCGCATGCCGTTCCTACGCTCGGCGCCCACGGCCTCGCCAACAGCCCGCAGCAACGTGACCTGCGGGATGTCACTCTCGTCCACTCCGCGAGTCATCGGCATGGAGAGTGCGCCGAAGGGCACGCGCTCCATGCCGCGGCGGTGCGGCATGATCGTTTCGGTCACCGGGTCGAAGATGAACTTCTCCTTCTCCACCTTCGCCGAAGCCGACCTACCTTCGGCGAAGGTGCGTACCGCCGCTCCGGTCGGTGTGGTCTCCAGCGCGTTCGTCGTGAAGTCGACAGCCAGAAATCCACGGCTCCACAGTCCGTGAACCACGTCGAGCATCAGCCTGCTGGGCAACGAAAAGAGTTCGGCCAGCTGCCGCACTGTCGCCCGTCCGCCCGCGACGGCCTGGAGCACGAGATCCTCGAGCGTCGATGCGCTCTCCTCGGTACCGAGCACCACGTTCAGCGTGATCAGCCGGCAAGGAATCGCGATGAGCACGGTCCGAGTCATACGATGACCTCCCCCGTCGTGACGTCGACGATTCGGCCGACATCGCGGAACGTGGCGATCACGCTCGCCCAGTCGGGCCCTCCGTGGCGTTCGAAATGGAGCAGGTTCCCCACGACGACCATGAGACGCTGCGCTCGCGACAGCATCACGTTGATCACTTCGGGAGTCGCCGTGTGGCCGATGTTCTCCCGGACATCGCCGCCACGCTCGGCACTGCGCACGAGAGAGATGATTCCGACGTCCGCCTCTCCACCCTGGAACGAGTGGACGGTGTGCACCCTGTCACGCAGGAAGCTCTGGTCCAACTTGCCGACCTGCTGCCGGTACGGTGTGAGCACGACCAGCTTGCCCGGATCCGTGTCCCGGTCGAGCTTCAGCTCCGCCACCAGGTTCTGCACCAGCGCCACCTCACCGAGGTTGTACCAAGCGCCTTCGTCGCGGCAGTCGTCGTGAAGAGAAGTGTCGAGCCACACCAGAGGTGCGTCCGTCAAGTACGGCGGGCTCGTCCGACCGTGCGCCCGATCGGTACCGGGGCCGGACTTGATGCCCCCGTAGAACGCGCGCGCGAACGGCGCAGCGATGCTGGGATGCATCCGGAACTGCGTGTCGAGCGAATCGACCGGCGGTTTCCCAATGCCAGCAGCGTCTTTCCCAGGTTGTTCGAAGAACCCTTCGAACAACCTGACGAACCTCTCGTAGTCATCCCGAGCCTCGTAGTGCATTTCGACCTGTTCATGCTCGTGATCAGCGAGCTCATTCAGGAAGCTGCTCATGTCCTGGGCCCGGTGCGGCCCCAGTTGCCGGTGATCACCGACGAGCGTCCAGCGCACACCCCGAACGAGCGGCATGATGATCTCAGTGGGCCAAGCCTTCGCCGCTTCTTCCACGATCACCCAGTCAAACACGTCCGAAACGTCCTCGAGCTCGTCCGCCAGCGCACCCGCGACCGAGCACGTCGCGAACACGACATCGGCGCTCGAGCGCACACGCTCGGTCAACTCGACCAGGTTCGCCCGGGCAACATCCGCCCACCGCTGCATGAGGTCGGCTTCTGTTTTGCCGACAGCACCTTCGAAGCCGGCGGCGACCCTCTGCTCAATGCGATTGGCCAGATCCTCGGCGATGCCTTCGGCAGTCAGCGATCGCAGCTCGGCTGGGAGGCTTTCCGGGTCCTTGGTTCGGGCCAGTTCCCGTAGCGCCAGGATGGACTGATTGGCCAGGACCGGCTTGAGCAGATCAACCACCTTCACTGCCAGTTGGTTGAGCGCGTCGTTCGACTGTGCGCTCACCAACACTCTCGCGCCGTGCTCGGTTGTCAGGTACTGGCGCAGCGCGCGGGACACGACCGTGCTCTTCCCGGTTCCGGGTGGGCCTTGCACCGCGTAGAAGGGATGCATCCGGAGCATGTCCGCGATGATGCCGTCCGCCCGACCCACCAACGACTTCGTGCCTGGCGCGAGCGGGATGTTCAGCACCTGCTCCTGCCGGCTGCGCAGCTCGATCGACGAAGGCGACTTCAACACCTTGGCAAGCCCCGGCCGCAGCCGCAGGGACTCCACCCCGCGAATCTCCCTGCGAAGCTGCACTTCGGTGCCGACGTCCGCGTCGGCCCGCAACCACCCTTTTTCCCGCACGGATGCCCTCCCCTGCAGCGGCCGTACGACGATGGCATCGTCGTCGAGGGCCGCCACCACGACGACTTGACTCGAATCGCCGCCGAAGTACGGATGAGGCCGGTCCTCTCCCAGGGTCAGCACCGGAGTGTCCGATTCCGCCAGCAGTTGCTCGGCGAAGGCGCCCAGTGACTGTCTAAGCCGTCCGCCCGCGACGGAGGCGTACGCAGTGTAAAGCGGATCTTGGTGCTGCAGCGCGCGGTCCACCTCCTTGTTATGCACGAGCACGATCGCTCCGTCGTCGCGCACACGCCGGTCGAAGGGATACTGACGAGCCCTGTGCATCAATCCCCGGTATTGCAAGGTGAATCTCGCTTCGCGAAGCAGCGCGTCGGCCTTCTCCTCCTCGGCCGACCGCTCCGTAGCGACCGTTTCGAACAGCTCGTTCCACGACGGACGGCCCCGGCGGTAGTCGTCGAGGGGTTCACCCTTCCGGAAAGGGACGAGATCGACCTTCCCGATTCGGCGCCGGGGGCGAATGCCCAGAACCTCCGCGGCGAGCCGCTTGTCGGTCATGTACCTAATCACCAGCGTATCGTCATGCGTCGTCCGGTATTTGCCCGACGCGGACTCGTCGTAATGGAAGCTGCAGAACCAGACGGCCTGCTCACCGATCAGCACCCACTTCGCTTCGCGTAGCGCCACGACGTCTTTCTTGGTTCCCTTGATGAAGCTGGCAGCGCCACCGTGGCGGCACACGAGTTCCGCCTCGCGCAGTTCGGTTTCCAGGAAAACCTGCAGTTCGGCACGGCCCTCCGCGGTGCCCGGCGAGTGATCGGTCCAGCCGCGGACCTTGTGGACCGTGACAATGCAGTCATCCGGCATAAAGGCGAGGAGTTTCGGGGTCGTCTCGGCCGTCTCCCCGGCTAGGATCACGCAGATCTTGCTCCAGTGGCGCTGCAGCTCGCCTGACGCCTCGAAGGAGGTGTACCGTGCGGCCGGCGAAGGCTCGAGCATCTTCAGCAATGTCTGACGCAACGGCCGAGGAAGAGTTGGCGAGCCGTCGAGCTCTCGCCGCATCGCCGTATGCAGGTCCGATAGAGCCGCGGGGAGGTCCGCTCGGGTTGCCCGCTCGACCGCCTCGCACTGGGCTGGGAGCTTGTTGACGACCGGGCCGACGAACAACTCCCAGCCGAGCACGCCAAGTCCGAAGACATCCGTGCTGCCGTAGTCGAGCCGCCGGAAGGCGACGTCGTCGAAGATGGCGGCGTGCCGCTCGGGCGGCAGATACACCAGGTGGTGCGCGGTGGTCACGGACTCGGGCGGGGTGAGGAACAGCACCTGCACCAGGCGCTCGTACTCGGACCGGCCGGCCTCGCCGAACACGGCGTGCAACAGGTTGCTGAGCAGTGCGCTGACCTCGAACCGCGCGAGTGAGAAAGTCGTCTTGCTCGGGTTTCCCGGCACTGTCCTGACACGGATCGCGCCCAAACCGAGGTTGCGGTGCATGATGCGCGTGCCGTGCAGCTGGCACAGCGCGTCCGTCAGCAAGCTGAACTGCTCGAACGCCACCACCGGCTGCTTCGGCGCCCAACCGGCCAGCACGTCCCGCCATTCGCCGGCCAGCGGGGTGCCCTCGAACCTGGTCATGATGTACGCGACACCGCGTCCGCGATCGAACTTACCGTCCTCGATGTCGGGGAGCGCGGGGTGTCCCAACGTCTGCAGCCGCAGCAGGCTGCGTACCTCGTGTTCCCAGAGTTCACCACCGGGCGGCTGGAGGCCGAGGAACAGGGTCGCGTTCCGGATTTCCGTCTTGTCTTCGGCCTTCCGCAGCACCAGGTTGACCAGCCGGTCCTCGATCACCACCTCCGGTGGCCGGACCAGGGTGTAGCTGCCGTGTGCGGGATTCTTGCCGGTGAACAGCTCGTCGATCAGGTCGTGGAGCTCGTGGTCGTCACTCATCGCCGTTCTCCGTTTCGCCTGGTCTCCGCGGCTTTCCCAGCTTCAGCACGAGAACGCCGTCATCGGTGCGGACTGCCAGCCGTCGTCCCGCCAGCGCCACGAGGTCACGGCACGGCGAGCCGAGCTGGATCACGCGAACCCGTGTCCACTGCCCGCCGGAGGCCGGCTGCCAAAGCATCACCTTGCCGTCGCGGCCCGCGGTGGCGAGCGCCCGGACGATCGGGTCGCCGGGTGCGTGGTCAAGCGTCACCGCAGACACCATCCGGCTGTGTTTTCCTCCGGCGATTTCCCTGAAGTCCTCCGGTATGTCTTCAATCGCAATGGGGTGCGCCGGCAGCTCGGCGTCGGCCAAGACCTGCTGCCATACGGCGTCCAAGTCCAGGGGCGTTCCATCGTCGCCGTCGTGTCCGATCGCGACGGACGGATCCCAGAAGTGGACGCGCGCGTCGCGCTCGACGATCACAGCGAGCACCGGCCCCGTGTGAGGTCCGCGCAGGACGCCGATTGCCCGGACTGCCCGGGTGCCCACCGGAACCGGCTCAAACCGTCCGTCGGGGCGGGGCACCATCAGCGTGCCCTCCGGGCAACCGAAGACGGGAACGAGCCGCCCGGACAGCTCGAGCAAAGTCGGCACCGCGCCGTACTCGAGGTTCTGTGGCCGGTCGTCCCGCCGACCGGAGACTTCGGGCACGAGTCGGTCACCGTCGTCGATTTCCCAGTATTCGACCGCCCCGTCCGCGGCGGTCACCACCAGCGTCGTCCTGCCGCCGGAGGTGGCAGCGGTCAATCCGACCGGCTCGCCGCGTGTCATGACGAAGGACCTGCGCGACGGCGCCGCTCCCGCGACTGACCACAGGACCAAGTGCCCCGACTGCTGCGCGGTCACCACGAACTGCTCGCCGTCGTGCCCAGTGACCGCGGCGATCCCGATTACGTCGCTGTGCGACGGGGGTTCCGTGACATGCGGCCGGATTCCAGCGGAGTCCAGGAGTGCCAAGTACCCGGCTTCGCCCGCGATCGCGAAGCACCCTGGTGCATGGTCCAGCGCGACCATCGCCTTGATGACCTCGCGAGCGGTTTCCGTGTGCGGAGTGGGCCGCTCCTGCGTGAAGTCCCACAACTGGACTGTGCGGTTCTCGTGGGCGGCAGCGAGGACCGAAGGGTGGTCCGGTCCGGAGGCCCGGCCGTGCGCCGCGATCGCAGTCACCGCATGGGCACACTCCCGCACCAGTGTGCTCGGCCGGTGGCGCCGCCACGGCTGCCACACCAGGATCGTACCGTCGAGGGAACCCGTCGCCAGCCAGCTCGCCGAGGCGTTCGAGGCGACGGCGGATACCGCGCCGTCGACACCTTCCAACTGCAGGTGCGGCGGCACGCGGCGCACCTGTCCCTGCTGGACCTGCCACGCCGCTTCCGGCCCGGCCGGGTGCAGGCGGCCGGTCGCCCGCAGGCCACCCAGCTGGCGGAGCCCGGGACGGTCGTCCGGTTCGGACAGCTCGATCAGGTGCGCTGAGGTGATCGAGCCGAGCACCTCGATCGGCAGGTCGAGGGGGGCGGCACCGGCCTCCGGACGCGGGCTGAGGGCTAGCGCACTCAATGACGGCATCGGCAGCCGGTCCAGAACCGCGGGGTGCGCTGCGAGGGCCGCCCAGCCACGGCTCCCGCAGTCCGCCGCGTACTCGGCGAGCCGTGCCCGCAAGTGAGGGCTGAGCCGTTCGCCGCGGCTAGCCTGCCCGGCGGCGAGGTCGAGCAACGCCGTGAGGATGCCGAGCCGCTCCTGCTCGGCGTCACCGCTCTCGAGCAGCTGCTCGGCGAGGCTGCGGTGGGCCAGACGGTAGACACTCCGCTTATCCTCGCCGTCCAAGAGGACATAAGCGGCGGCGCGATGGAGGAACCGCGCCAGGTCACCGGCCACCGTGGGTACTCGGTCACCGGCGACGCCAGCTGCGGCCCGCTCCCAGATGCCCTCCGCCCTCGGCAGGCCACGCCCATGTCCGTGGGTGAGCGCCCGCAGGAATGCTTTCGCCGCCGGCATACCCTCGGTGATCCGCGCCACCGCCGCGCCGAACAGGCCGGTCCGATCTCCTCGGAGAAGCTGCTGCAGGGCTTCGCCGTCAGTGAGCAGGGTGACTCTACCTTCGAGTTCCCGGACCACCAGGGTTGCGTGAAGGAACTGCCAGTCCCCGCGCTTCACGTGCGCCTCGACAGCATCGGCCACGATCCGAACGACTCGCTCGCGCCAGTCGTCCCCGCCCGCCGCGTTCCGTACCAAGCGGCGGACGCTCTCCTCCGTGTACTCGCGAGCCGCGCCGGCATCGGGTGTCAGCTGCCACACCTGTGCATGCTCGGTACGCGACCCGAGCACTTCGAGCAGGTCGATGCCGGCGGCGCCCGGCGGCGTCGGCCGGGTGCCGATGAGCAGCCGGACGCCCGGCACGTCGGTGAGCTCGCGGAGCACCGATGCCACCTGGACCGGATCCCGGGCCTCGTCCAGCGCGTCCGCAACGATCAGCCCGCCGACGCCGGCTTCGAGGTGGGCGCGCACGGCATCGAGGGCACGGACAGTCCGATCCGGTACGGCCAGCTCAGTCGCAAGCCGATCCACCACATCAGCCGGCGTGCTTCCGGTCAGCGGCAGGACTGCGGCGATGCCAGGCACCCCGGCGGAGGCACCGCGCCTCACCAGTTCGGCGAGCAGAGCGGACTTGCCGGCGCCCGGCGGGCCGGTGACGACGAACACCGGTGGCGTGCCGGAGTTCGAGGCCCACTCAGCGATCTCCCGGAGATCGGCCGCCCGGCCGGCGAACCGTGTTGTCGTCTCGAGCTGACCGGCCCCGGGGACGGCCTCGCCGACCGGCGCGGGCACTGCAACCTCTCCCGCCTTCAATAGCTGCCGATCGGCGACGGTCATCGCACCTGCGCCCTGGAGATTGTCGGGCAGCGCCAGCCGGAACTCGGCACTGGCGTCGCCAAGGACCCGTGCGGAGAAGACGTCGGAGTCCTTGCACACGTTGTCCTGGATATCTCGGAAGGTGAAGACCTGGTCTTGGTGCGTCAGATCGCCCAGATACTGCTCGAGCGCCCGCCGGAAATTGCCCAGATAGCCTGGGCCGTCGATCTGCCCCGAGCCGATGAGCAGTAACGCGTGCCCCGAAGGCTTCCGGCTGCCCGAGAACAGGTTCGCGACGTCCTCGGCGAAGTTCTTCCCGTTACACGCCTCGATCACGACGATGGCCCAGAGTTCGTCGTCTATCCGGCGGCGGTGGGTCTGTTCGTCGTAGATGTGGTGGCCGACCATTTCCGGCGTGATGAAAGCATTTCCGACGTCCAGCCCGGTCCGCGGCACGTGAAGGACGGCGCCGACAGGACGAGTCTGGCCGTGGCCGAACCACAACACGGCCGAGGACCTGCCCGCTCCGTCGCGCTTGGTCGACCACCGCGCCAGCGCGTCGTCCGCTTCGGCGAGGGAACCAATCAGCTCGGGATTCTCCACGGGTTCGACGGGCCGACCGCCCATTCGTGCCAGCGTGGCAGCGGCGAGCTTGGCTTCACTCGCGGTATCCGCTTCGGGAAAGTCTTTCACCGGTCCGACGGGGATCACGTGGACGTCGAAGTTTGCCATCACACACCACTCATTGCTCCGGTGCCACGACCAGGATGAGCCGGAACACCGGTTCCCGGCCACCGGTGACTTCGATCTCGTATAGCCCGGTCTGGTGAAGTGTGTAGTTCGTCGTCAACCGGCCCTCCGCAGGGCGGAGCTCAAGGTGGTGGACTGCGCCGCTACCGGTGACTTCCCGGATGATGCAGGTGGGAGCGGACTTTCCGTCCCATTGCGTTACCCCGATGGGAAATGGCTTGCCTGGTTCGGCCCATTCCGGAACGTCGAGACCTAGCTGTCCGTCGCCCAGCATGACGCCGAGTTCGTCCGGATGGCTCAGGCCGCTCAGCATGCCGATCGCCAAGTCGCCGACCGTACTACTGCGGATGAGGGCGCTGTGCTCTTGCCGGACCGAGATTAGTGCCGCTTCGGAATCCCGCAGATGCGCGGCGAACCGGTACACCGTGCCGTCTCCCTGGCGGTCTTCGCGCCGGGGAACGCCGTCTGATCCGACGAGCACACGATCACCGCTGTCGCGTGTATACATGAATTCCTGACCCACCGCACCAGCCGCTGTCATGCGGTAGCTCTGCAAGGTTCTGTGCCCGAAGCCCACAACCATGCTGTGCTTCGGCAGAGGTGATCCACTTATTCCTTGCCGCCATTCGAACGACGTCCGCGCCAGGTCCTCGCGCCCGCCCAGTGCCACGAAATCCTGCACGCCCGGCCTTCGCATGTCGCGACCGTCGTCCAGCGCGCGATACGAGGGGAGCAAGTCGTACAGCCCCGGCATCGTCGCGGCGACCTCGCGCAGCAGCGGAGGCTTGATCGGTACCGGCGCACCCTCGCCAGAGTTGAGCATGATCGCGGCTTTCACCGACCCTTGGAATGGCGTCCCCGCAGTCAGCACTGCTCTGATCTCGCGCGCGATGTCCCCGTAGCGCATGAGTTCGCGAACGAGAAGCCCGCCCATCGAATGAGCGATGAAAAGCAGCCTTGCGGGTCCTGCCTCGGGATGGCTCTGGAGGTATCTCCGGTGGGCGGCGTGGTCACGCCAGGTCCGCAGGTGACGCTGGGCCGCAGTCCGAAGGAGGGCTCCGTTATGGGTGACGGAGAGCCGCCAATCGTACGGAAATGCCATAACAGCGTTCTTGTGGACCGCATTTTTCCGCAGGCGCCGGATGATCTCGCTGTAGGGCTGCGCACCGCCGAGCCCCGGGAGCCAGTCGGCGACGTTCAGCACGCCGGTCGCCTCGATCCGCACGCACTGCCCCGAACGCTCCCGGTCGGTCACCGCCAAAGCCCGCAGCCGGTCGGAATGCATCCCGACGCTGTACTTGAAGAGTTCGCCGACGCCCCACAGGGTCTTACCCGTGGCGAGGTCTTTCAGCGTGCTGCCCATGATACCGGGCACGACGATCACGGCGTCGTGCAGCAGCCTTATCTGCGAAGGCCCGCTTGGCACATTGGGTGAAGTCGAAGGCATGGACAGAAGGTCGACGCGATCGCGGCGCTTGTTACACAGCGCACCGCCCTTCACCTCAATCGATACAACCAAGGGGAGAAATTTCCCACATACTCACGTAGCGCGGTCCTATTTTTCATCAGGTTTCGATACCGCCGGAGCAAATCGCACAGGAGAGATCGGCCTAGCACACGCCACCAGCAACGATCGACCGTGCCGGGACCCCTAAAGCTACCCAATGCTACTCTGTCGCGTCGGGTCATCCACCGGACTGAGGAACGCGCCGGTAAATTCTATCCGTGCAGTTGTTCGAAAAGTCGATCGTCTCGACTCACGTACCGCACTTACCGTGCGATGACTCCACCTAGTTCGAATCCGGTCGATTACCACCTGGAGGAAGGTAGGTTTTCGCCGACTGCAGCGAGGCCATAGACGACCCAGATTGCCCCCATGCGAGTCGACACCTCGATCTGTGGCGTTGCACCAATCATAACCGTCACTATTGGCCACGTGCCAACACGCTGCGGCCGACGTAGGTCTGCCTCCTGGATCACCAGCGGGAACGACGTCAACGACCGCCCCTACGAGTAACTCGCCTTCGAGCAGGTTCCCGCGCTCCTGCCCGTCTGTCAGCGCATGGCCGGGGCCTTCCGGCACGAGGACTACCCCGTCACGACCGGCAAGCTATCCGGCGAGCCGTACGGCATGCCGCAAACTCGCAGGCGGGCCGAGTGGCTCGACACGTTCATCGGCCGGGTCGATCTGATCAGCATGCTCGACGACGTTGGCGAAAACACCACCACTGTAGGCTCGCCTTCAGCTACGGCGACCGGCGACTCGACGATCGGGCTCATGCATGGCCGGGTTTGTCGGTGCCCCTCGCTATGGTGCTCCGTATAGCGGCAAGTGGGAGGAGCACGCACATGACCGTCCCCAGTTACCGACCATCTGGATGCCCGTCTCGATCCATCGCCAACACAGCGGCCATCGCCGAGACGGTGTCGCAGTGAGCCGCCGCGAGCGTTACTACAAGGCTGGCGTCAAAGAAGCTCTATTCATGCTGAGCAGAGGCCGCTGCTATGCACCCAAGTGCCCGCAGCGCGTGCTACGCATGGTCGACGACGACCCGAGCATCAATATTCAGATCGCACACATCAACGGTCTGAATCCGGGCAGCGCACGCTTCGACCCGACCATTCCGATATCGAAGCTGAACAGCTTCGGCAATCTACTCCTACTCTGCCAGGCCCACCACGGCCCAGTGGACGACAAGATCAAAGAGCACAAGTACCCCGTCGCCCTACTGCTAGGCTGGAAACGGGAAAGAGAGGGTAGTTCCTACGACCGACTCGCAGGACTTGACGTACTGGGCAAGGACGACCTGAACGACATGCTGGTCTCGGTCGTCGCCGAGACCAAGGACGAGATCCTCGACGCCATCGACGAGGTTGCCGAGGTCAGCAAGAGCACCGCTGCGACACTGCGGAAACTCCTCGCAGAGACGTTCGACCGGCCCTACCTCGATCTGGATGCTGTGGCACTGCTGGCAGACTCGGCCACAGCCCTGCGGCACCTGCCAGACTCGGCGGCAATGCTGAGCTCCGCCGCGGGACAACTGGGCAACCTGAGCGACAGCGCTGTAATGCTCAGCTCGGCCGCGTCGCGGCTCGCTGACGCAGCCGACACCGCAGGATCGCTCCAGTCAGCGGCAACGGACTTCTCATCGATTTTCGATAATTGGTCATCGTATGACGTCCAGCAGGCCGCCGGCGAGGTCGTGAGCGCGTCCCAACAGTTGTCACAGGTCGTGGCGGACCTCAACAGCTCCGCGTACAACACGAGCCACGATGACTATGGCGGAACGGTAATCCAGCACGTCACAGACCGCTTCCGCGCTGGACTGATCACCGGCGCCGTCGGCATCACCATCATCGCCATCTTGATCACGGTCATTGTTGTGCAGAGCAAAGGAGGATGACCTGAGACAGTTGTCGTCTGAGCGATCCATCGAGCGCCCGGTCTCTCCCGGCCCAGACAAGTAGTCGCGTCGCAAGAGCACACATGCTCGAGCAACTCCTCTGGAGCCAATCCGGCCGCGCGTCCGCGATCGGCCGCTCAACAGTGAGCACAACCTCCGCAATAGCTATACGGACGGCTATATGGCAGCCGTCTTTGCCGGCGGTCAGGCGACCAGAGCTGTTGGACGACTCTGTGCGTCACGCGCGGGTTTTCCGCCGACCGCATTACATGGAACTTCCGCCTGGTCCTCCGCACGGACGATCTTGACGAGTTGTCGCGCTCGAGCGGCACCAACGCGCAGGCGAACACGCAGAGTATCGGCCGATATCGGCTTCTGATGAGCTGCACGATGAGCGGCGTTCTCTCGTCGGGCTTGGTCCAGGAGCGCATCAAACGCGCGTTCGGCCGGCACCCGCCGACCGTCCTGCGGCGCAGCAGGTTGCACTTGGCTGCACGCCGAGCGACCGTTCGACTTCTCCTGAGCTCGTTCCTCAGCCTGCTCTACATCGGCGAAGTCGAGGGCTGCCTGCTTCTGACCGGCTTCCCCGATCGCCTGCAGCAAGCCGGCCCCGACCTCGGCCCAACCGATCAACAGCAGCGGACCAACAGCGTCGAACGCCGCCTTCCCGTACTCCCCCGCCACGAGCGGCTCCGCCACGTTCAGCGCCAGCGTAACTATGCTGGCAAAGATCAGCAGCCGGCGGGCCGGACGGAGCACAGCTGGCGAAGCGCCAGTGAGGGCCAAGTGCCTGGTGCTGAGCAGCAGACCGAGAATCGAGAGGTCAACTGCGGGCGCGACGAGCGGCGCCACCCAGGCTGGCACTCCCAGCTGGAGGGCGAGGCTGAGGACGTTGCCGAAGCCGAACAGGAACGTGAGCCCAACGACGGTACCCATGATCACTGAGACTGCCCGGACGATAGTGGAAGTATCGGACGATCGACTCCGGTCTGCAATGGCCATCAGGCATCGCCACTCGGGTTGGCGAGCTGGAAGCCGCCCTCGATGACCAGCATTCCGGTGGAGAACCCCTGGTCAGACGCAGGGCCGTCGGTGTGATGCCCTGCCGAAGACTCGAACCTGCCCATGCCGCTCACCGCGCACCCCGCGGCCGACGCTCCATCACCAGCCGGACGTCGACCCGGATCAGCAGCCCGTCGGGCAGGACGATTGGTGTGATTGCCGCCGGAATCTCACCGGGGGCACGGAGATTTCGCAGGTCAGCGCCATACTCCTAGTCGAAGCAGCGACTCGGTGGACGCGTTTGTCCAGGTCAAGCCGTGTGAGTTCGAATCGGTCCGTCGCAACGAACCTTCCTCTTCGATCTGCTCTAAGTCACTCCTGCTGGAGCGTACGAGGAGCGCCGTGGCCTGATGGCCGGGCTGGCGATGCCGGCCCCATACTGGACGTCGTGGATGTGCCGCGAAGTCCGGTAACGCCTGCCTGTTCGATCCAAGCCCGCACCGGGATCGAAGTGCAGCGCTCGGCCATCGAGCCAACGCTGGTTCCGGCCGCTGCGTCCTTTGCCTCGGCGGACTCGCCACCGGCAACTGGGCCCGACTCGCTGCCCGGCCGAACAGATGAACCTGCACCCGGCCAGTACGGCAGTCCGGCGGGGTCAGCTGCTCGCCAACCTGTCGAAGGCCCGCTGGGCCTCGACCATCTCCGCGACGAGCCGGAGCACTGCGCGCGCCTTGCGGTGATCATCACCCAAGATCGAGGCCAGAGTCGCCGGGTCGGTTTCCGCGATCGCCTGCGGGTGACGGAGTTCGTACCGCCACAGGCACTGGTAGTCCCACCGATCCAGCGCGTCACCGGCTCGCGCAGCCAAGTCCGCGTACGCCGACGGCACTCCGTGGTCGAGCTGGAGCGGCAGCTGAGCCAGGTCACCTTGCCGAGCCATCGGGTGCACTTCGCCCGCGAGCTCGACGATGGTGTCGATGACGTCGCGGGTCCGCCCCAGCACCGACGCGACCGGGATGATCGGCTTCCGGCGGTTCGCCGTGCCCAGCAGAAGGCGTTCGAGCTGATCCATCGAGATCAACTTCGTCCAGGTGAGGCAGATCAGCGCCCGTGCCGTCCGGTCGACCTTGTTCGGCGCGTTGACCACGGCCCCGACGATAACGTTGGGCAAGGCCCGGCCGGCGAAGTGAGGGACCAGGTTCCGCCACGAGACGGTCCATTCGACATCGATCGCGTCGAGCTCCTCCGTGCACTGGGCGAGGACCAGGAGGACCTCGTCCGTGAGGTCGTCCGGGCCGATCGCGCGCAGGAGGCGGATCAGCCGGACCGCGGAGGTGACGCTCACCGTGCCGGTGCTCACTACCTCGCCGAGCGGCGTGGGTGCGAGGAGGTCGTCGTGAATGTCCAGCAGGCCCTGCTCGGCCAGGTGCTCGGCAGCGTCCCAGAGGGACCTGCGGTTCCAGGTCACCGGCGTTCCGCCCAGCCGGCCCTGGTGACTCGCGAAACCGCGGTTCAGGAATCCGTGGACGTCGCCCGTCCGGACACGGTGGTTGCGGCGGTGCAGCGCGGCGACGATCTGGAGGACCAACGTCGGGAGGTCGGGTTCGTGCCGCAGCAGCGCCGACACGGCTCGCTCGGGCGTTCCGGCGACGTAGGTGTCCAGGACGTCCGCTTCTTCCGCCGTGGTGACCGGGACGACCGCTCGGCCCGGGCCCGCCCGGCCCGCTCGTCCCGCCATGTTCTTGTAGGCCGCGACCGTCCGCGCGGCACCGGGGGTCCGGTTCCCGATGTCGCGGATCACCACCAGGTCGGCGGGCAGGTTGACGCCTTGGGCCAGGGTGGCCGTGGAGACGAGGAGCTTGATGTCCCCACCGGAGCGGAAGGCGTCTTCCAGCGCCTTCTTCGTCCGGGTTCCGAGATCGGCAGTGTGGAACGCGACGCCCCGCCCGAGGCACTCCACCAGCTTCGCCTTAAGGCGGGTGTCGTCCCCTCGCGGCAGGATCACCTGTGACGTGGCGGGTGGCAGGCCGAGCACCTCCCCCAGCCGCCGGGCTTCGGAAACCGCGGCACTGCGCGTGCCGACGAACACGATCACCCGTCCTCCGTGGTCGATCTCCTCCCGGATCACGGCCGTGGTCGCGTCGAAGCCCGGGTCGTACTTCGGCCGCACCACCAGCTGTTTCCGTACCTCCTCCCCCGTGTCCGTGCGGCCGCGGAAAGCGCCGTCCGGGCGAAGGATGCCTTCGACGAGGGGAACCGGCCGCTCGGTCCACCTCAGCGGAGTGGCCTCCAGCCACGTGTCCAAGTGGCTGTGATCGTCACCGAGACCGGTCGACAAGGCCACGATCTGCGGCCTGCGGGGCTCCGGCATCGTCAGCACCGAGGCGAGCAGCAGTTCCAGCGCGGGTCCGCGCTGGTCGTCGGCGATGTTCTGCACTTCGTCGACGACGAGCGTTCCGATCTGGTCGAGCAGCTCCGGGTGGGACCGGACCAGGCCCGCGTAGGTCTCGTAGGTGAGCACGCCGAGGCTGTACCGGCCCCGGACGATCGCCGGGATGTCGGACGCGAGTTCGCCCGTGGCACGGACGACCGTCATCCCGGCCGCCCCGTATTCGGCTTCGAACCGGCTGTACAGCTCGTTGACCAGTGCCCGGGTCGGCACCAGGAACACCGCGCGTCCCCGCGCGGACGCGGCACGCACAGCCGCCATCTCACCGACCATCGTCTTGCCGGCCGCCGTCGGCGCCACGATCACGACGCTCCGGCCTTGGAGGACGTGAGCCCGGTTGATTGCTTCGCGCTGCAGGGAGTTAAGCTCCCCGATCCGCCGGCGCCATCCGGCCAGCACGACGTCCGGGATGCCGTACGGCCGGAGTCCGCCGACGTCGGCGGTCACCGGTTCCCGGTCGTCCGGGGCCGCCAACGCGGCATACCGCGGGCCCGGCAGCAGACGAGGCCAGACCATGTCCGCGGTGGCCGTGCCATGAACGGCGGGGATCTGCTCGAGCCCGAGGACTTCGGCGCGCCCCGCCACTTGACGCCGGACGACCTCGAGGAGCTCGCCGACGGGCACCTCGTTCCGGGCCGTGACCTCGGCCCGGCCGGTCAAGGCTAGGACCAGCTGGCGAGTCAGCAGGCCGTGCCCGCCGGCGCGATCTTCGTAGGCGGCTTGGTCGGCGGCGCACGCGGTCAGCACCAGGCGACCGGCCACACCAGACCATGGCAGCTCGGGCGTCGCTCCGGGGTTCACGGCCGCCGACGCCACGACTTTGGCGCCGGCGCCGCCTGAAAAACAGCAGTCGAGCACCACCACGACTCGCCGGGCCGCCAGCGCGTGCAGGTGCTCGAAGAGGACGGTCAACGGCACGGCCGTTCCCGGGAGGTCGGCCGGATCGGCGTCATGGGTGAGCAAGTCGTGCGTCGTGGATCCGTGGCCCGAAAACACGATGATCACGGTGTCCTCGGGGGCGCCGAGTGCGCGCAGCCTTCCGAGTTCGGTGATCAGCCGTTCTCGCGTCGCACTCTCGTCAACCACAAGAGTGAAGTCTTCGTCGGGAAAGCTGTCCGAAAACAACGCGTGAAGCGTCTCGGCGTCCCAACGGGCAGTACGCAGATGAGTGATCCCGTCCGACAGATACGTGTTGACGCCGACGAACAGCCCGCGGAAGGAACCTCGCCCGTGCCCCACCAGCTCACCACCTCCGATCCCGCTGGACGAGCAGCGAGGATAGCGGCGAAGCCGCGGAAGGCCGGCTGAGTGTCGCCGACCCAGCGGTCGATCCTGCGGCTCAGCCCCCGCTACATCGCGAAGGCCGACAAAGCGTGTCCACGAAGTCTTGCCGTGAAGTGCCGGCCCGGCTCCCGGACACGCCCGGACGAGCCGATCAAGAAGAGGGGGCTCGAAACCTTCGCTGACCAGGCCGTCCGCGATGTACTCGACCTCATCGTCTTCGAAGGGATGAGCGTCCCCGAGGCACACCGCCGCCACCGCGCTTCCCCCTCCGGTTCCCGGTGCCACGCCGGCCTCCTCCGGTGGGCCGAGCACGCGGTGCTCGGCTACCTGCGCGCCGACGAGGCGCTGGCTCACGCGTCGGGGCGGCGTCTGCACCCGCGTTCTCGCGAGTGGGCCGTCCAGTACCCGATCCGGCCGGGACCCGACGACGACGTGTTCGAGATCCGGGCCTCCGGCCGGTGGTACGAGAGCGAGGACGGCGACGTCCGTGAGATCCGGTTGCTGCGTACCCACTCGGTCGATCCCGACCGGCGAGAGGTGCCGCCACCTCAGCTTCCGGAACTGGCCGCCATCGCGTTCGTGCTCGTGGCGGGTCACACGGTAATCGGCCCGTGGAGCGCCCCGCTGGTCGTGAGCCCGGCAGCGGCCGCGGTGGACCGCGTCCGCATAGTCGAGATCGGACTCTCCGATGGCTCATGGGCCGTGGTCTTCGACGAAACCGCGACCAGGGTCCGCCACCTCTACGGGGAGGTATCGCGCCAAGTCCTGCGAGACGTGACCGAAGGAACGGGCTACCGGCCGGGCCGGGACTGCGTCCGCTGCCCGCTGCGCTCCGACTGCCCAGAACTGGTGCGGCGGCCCGGCCTGCTCGGCATCCACGATAAGTCCAAACCGGCCCGGAGCTGGAGCGTCACCACCGGACGCCGGTATCGGACGTGCCCTGCGCAGGCACACCTGCGCGACCTCCGGTTGCCTTACCCGGAGGATCGGGAGTACGGCCTCGATGCCCGGCGCGGCAAGGCCGTGCACCGTTGGCTCGAACACCAGCACGACCGGAAGCCACCGCGTCCGTGCCGTCCGGGGGACGTCCCGCCCGGACCGTCGTGGTGGCCGGCGTGGGGGGTCACCGGCCGAGCGGCGCTGCTCGGCGAACAGATGATCGGCGACCACTCGCTGTGGTGCCCGGTCCGGACGATGAGCGGAGCCGACACGATCCGGTCCGAACAGGACGTGGTCGTGTACGACCCCGAGGCCGACGTTGTGGTGTACGCCTCCGTGGACGCCCTCTACACCGAGGGAGACACCGTCGTCGTCCGGGAGACCAAGTCGACCGGGCAGATCCACGAGGGCGACCTGCTGGACCGATACCCGCAGGTCGCACTGGCCTTGGTGCTGGCCGCAGAAGGTGTGTTCGGCCCGACTTCACGCATCGAACTCGAACGGCTGACTCCGGCGGGCCCCTTGGTCGACAGGTTCTCACCGGACCAGGACTGGCTCGTCGCCCGCGCCCGTGAGGTGGTCCACGAACTCGCGGCGCCGTGGCACGCGGACCTGACGATGGCCGCGCAGCCCGGAGATGCCTGCCAAACGTGCGAAGTGGCGCTGTGGTGTCCCGACGCGAAGAAGGACGAGGAGTGAACGAAGACGACACCGTGCCGGTCCGCGAGGAACGGGTGATCGCCGCGGCGGTGCGAGCCGCTTACGCGTGGTCCACCCGGGACGAGCACGGCGGGGAGGCGATGACCGAGATCTGCCGGATGACCGGTGTCATCATGGAGGCGCACGGCCCGGGGAAGTCGCCGACGGGTCCGCTGGACCTCGTCGAGGCCCTCGGCCGGCCGTTGCGCGGGCTCATGCTCTCGTCGGACGACACCGGGGTCGGGGAGATCGAGCTGCTCGACGGCGACGAGCTGACCGACGCCGCACACGATCTCGCGGCCGAGTACGCCTGTCCACTCGACCGCACCGGTGCCGGCACCGGCGACTGGCTGCCGTCGTGGACCAGGATGCGGTCCGACCGCGTCAGCCGGGAGGTGTTCCGCGCCCTGATCGAAGACGGTTCCCAGAAGGTCTACGTCAACTCCCGCCAGTTCATCATCGAGAATCCGACCGGCCTGCCCGAGCTGCTTCCCGACGAGCGCCTCCAGGCCGGCGCCCGGCCCGCCGGCCGATGCGGGCCGCTGGCAGCTCACCAGAAGCACACCGGTCGTGACGGGCGCGAGTACTGGTGGCCTTGCCCGGTGTGCAAGTACCCGATGGTCGTCGATCCACCCGAGGTCCGCTGCCCGTACCGCCTGCATCGAGCACGCTTCGGCCTGGACGAAACGGCGCGACGGCCCCGGCTCGTCCTGAACGCCGGGCACCGGGGACCGGCCGCGCGATCGGCGGCCGGGGTGGAGTGCGTCGACGCCGGGGTGTGGCGGTCCGTCGTCGTCCCGGGCGTGACCGAACTCCGGCTGGCGAAACGGCTCCGCAGGTACTCGGAGGTACACCTCTGGCCGGGCTTCGACACCTACGACCTCCACGTCGTCACGGGCGACTACCACTACGACGTTAAGGAATGCGCTTCCCTGAAGCAGCTCATCAGGCGGCTGCGGGAAGACGGGGCCAAAGCGATGCTCCTGCTCCCCGACACGCATTCCCACCAGATCGACCCGCTCAGGCAGGCCGGGTTCGCCGCGCTCTCGGAAAAGGACGCCGTCAAGCTGGCCCGCCGGGCGGCCGGGGAGGCGCGGTGAAGGACGATTCGAAGGTCCTCTTCGCGGTGCGAGCCGCACTCGGCCTGGCCACCGCGTACTTCCCGGTCGACTCCCCCGCGCCGGGCTGTGACCTCGTCCGCGCCGACCACGTGGGTTTCGTGCTCGACGGTCATTTGGAGGCCTGGGACCGGTGGCGCGTCCTGCCGTCCGCCGAGCGGCTGCGCTTCGGCCGGCTGATGCGCATGCGGCACAACCGGCTCGCCGACGCGAAGGTCGCGAGGAAAGTCCTCGACGAACTGCTAGACGCCGGCGAACTCCCGGGCTGCCGTCGTGCCGACGACTACGAAACCTCCGGGCTGCTCCTGGTCGAGCTCGGCATGGCGCCCCTGCGGTTCACCGACGACTGCCTGGCGGTCCTGGACGGCCTGGAGCAGAAGCGTCCCCGGTGCGTCCCCGTGGCCGAGCCCGGCGGGCACCGCTCCATCCTGCGCGTCCCCCGCGAGGGCGGGCACGACGAAATCGTCGACGCCCGCTACGAGATCCGGCAGCACCACCTTCCCGACGCGAGCCACCCGGCGGTGGTGACCACCGCCGCCGACCGAGAACGGATCGAAGTTCCGCTCGACGAGCTCGAAGACATCGCCGTCACGCTCGACGAGCGGTTCGGGACGGAGCACCGCACCAAGTCGGTCCGAAGGTTCATCGACAAGATCCGAGGCCGCCCCGGAACCTTCGACGAGACCGGGACGAAGCTGGTCCTCGAAGCGGGTGAGCTGAACGAGCTGATCGCCTACACCGGGTTCGGGAAGTCGGTCGTGCTGATCGAAAGCTTCGCTTGCTGGGCCGTCGAGAACGAGGTCGTCGTCACCTACGTCCTGCCCAACAACGCGGAAGTGGCGAAGTACGCCCACACCATCGAAACGGCCTTCACCGCGATCCGGCCGGGCAGAACCGTGACGCCCCTGATTTCGCCCAGGTCCATGATGGACGTGGCCCGCATGGTGACCGGGCCGCCGGCCGAGTGGGTCTGGCGGCAGTTCGGCTACGGCTGCGCCCTCGCCGCCGCGGCCTCCACCGACGAGGCGGTCGACACCTGGACGCCGGGCAAGGAACCCTGCACCTCGCTGCAGCAGCCGCGCAAACGCGGTGACGGGGACCGGACCGTCGCGTGCCCGTTCCGGACGACCTGCGGTCGTTACCGGCTGGTACGAGCGGCGCTCTCGGCCGACGTCATCGTGACCTCGCACGCGAACCTACATCTGGGCGTCCTCCAGTTCCCGGTCGACGACGGCCTGGGCGTCACCGACCGGATGTCGGTGGAAGAGCTGGTCATGCGGCGCAGTCACGTCGTGGTCATCGACGAGGTCGACGAGTTTCAGCGCGGCACGATTTCGCAGGCCGGCCGGGGACTCGTGCTCGACGAGGCCGGAAACATCGACACCCAGCTGCGCCGGCTCGACAACGAGTTCGGGGCGGCGTTCGGCCGCGTCCGGGCCCAGGTCGACGCGAGCGTGCGGGACTCCTACCACGCGATCCGCTACCTGTCGGAGAACTACGTCAGCCACCTGGCCTACGGCCGGATCGGCGAACCCGCGCCGGGCGTGCATCGCCGGTGGACAGTGCCCCGCCGGTGGGACGCGTGGCTGACCGCGCGCCTGTTCGGCATGACCGACGAGGACGTCGCACCCGAGCAGGTCGTCGTGTTCCAGTCCCTGTTCCCCGGGCGGGACTGCCACCCCCACGCCGGGGAACCCGGCTTCTTCCCCGCGATGCGGCCGCTGCTCGAACTGCTGACCACGGCCGGGTTGGGCGCGGGCACCGTCGCCTCCGTGCGCGCCGAGCTCGACCGTCTCCTCGGCCCTCGGCCGGCGGACGAGGAAGAAGAGTCCGATGAGAAGACAGCCGAAGAGCGCGCGGTGGTCCCCGGCAGCAAGGAGCGCGCGAAGGTGGTCGACCGCCTCGTGCGCCGGGCCATCCTCGAGCGGATCCGCGTCTACCTGCACCGGCTGATGAACAACAGCCCTCAGCTCGTGGACGCCGGCATCGAATCCGTGCAGGTGATCGCCGACGCGCTGGGCACGTACGGGCGCTGGCGGTTCACCCCGACCGGTCCGCTGGGGCGGCTGGTCTTCGCGTTCACCGAGCACGTCGACGCCGACAACAGTGACGACGCGTGGCTGCGAGCTGCTGCTTTCGGCGGTGATCCGCACGTCTACGTCGCCCAGTTGGGCGGCACGACCGCGCTGGCCCACGCCGGCACCCGGCGCGTCGTGCTCGGGCTGTCCGCCACCGCGTTCTTCCCGCTGGCACCGCACCACCACGTCCACGTGGAACCGCGGTGGTGGGTGCGGGATGACACGGACTCGGTGGAAGTCGTCCCGGCCGAAGTCGGCGGCGCCATCCGGATTTCCGGGCTCAGCGGCGCCGAGCGGGACGCGGCGACGCGGGAGCTTGCGACGCTCCTCTGGAAGGAGCACCTGCGCGACGAGCTGGCCCAGCTGAAGAAAAACGACAAGGACCGCGCCCGGGTCCTGCTCGCGACGACGTCGTACGCCTCGGGGCAGCTCATCGCCGAAGGTCTCGTGGCGGCGGGGGTCGAACCCCCGAGGATCTGCCTCGCCACCAGGCCGGACAAGAGCGAGCGGACGCCCGCGGAGGTGCACGCCCACGAAGACGGCTGGCGGGAACTCCCCGCGGACAAACTGGACGAGCTGCCCCGGCATCCCTGCAACATCCTCATCGCTCCGCTCGCGCGGGTGCAGCGCGGGGTGAACATCATCGGCGCCGGCGACCGCTCGGCGCTGGGGTCGGTGTGGCTGCTCGTCCGGCCGATCCCCTTGATCGACGAGCCCGAAGAGCTCGTCGCCCACATCCAGTCGACGGCCCTGCGGAAGGTCCCGGGCGACGCCGCTGACCCGCTGGAGGTGCTGGAGCGGCGCAGGACTGAGGCGGGGACCTACTTCGACGAGATCGTGCGGAGCAAGCCCTACTTCAGCAGCCAGCCGCGGCCGGCGCAGCTCGGTGTCGTCGCCGAAATCTTGAACGGCGCGATTCAGCTCGTGGGACGCGCACGTCGCGGCGGTACCGACACACGACTGCACCTCGTCGACGGAGCGTTCCTGAACCCGTCTCGCGGGCCCAATTTCGCCGCCCTCGTGCAGGAGCTCAGGCAGGAGTGGCGCACGACCGGTGTGCTGGCCAGGATGGAATCGCTCTACGGCACGACCCTGCAGGCCTTTTTCGACTACGCCGACAAGAACGCGAACACCCCGGAGAAACCATGTTGACGACACTCGCGTTCCGGCTCCCGCGGGAAGATGTCGTTGACCTGCTCGGCTCGGTCACCGCCTATCCCCTGTCGGAAGAGTTCCAGCGGATCTGGGATCAGCTGCCCCGGCGCGGAACCCACCGGCAGCCGTACTCCGCGCTCGCCACCGCGCTCACGGCGGCCACCGGGCAGCGCGTGTGCCTCTTCGGTGAATGGGAACTCGGGGAGGACGAACGCGCTCGAGGCAACCGGATGCTGCTCATCACCGACAAGGCGCTGGACCACCGCTTCAAGCCGGCGGTCCGGGCGTGGGAGCGGCAGGTCCGGAGCGGCGCCGCCGACGCCGAGCTGGCCGACCGGCTTCCGCCGCCCGAGAAAGCGCGCCTGCTCGCCGAGCACGTGCAATACCGGCCGGGCGCGGTCCCGCTCGCACCCGGCTGGGTGTTCCGGATCGCGACCTGGCAGCTGATGCGGAGACTCGCGGAGCGCCCGCTGGCCCTGGCGGGCAACAGGAGCCAGCGGCTGATGATCGACACGGACGGCTGCCTCCTCGCGTGGGATCGGGCCGATCTGCTCGCCGGCAGTCGTCCCGGGATCTTCGCCATGGGCCGCATCAGCGCGAAACTGACCACCCGCGGCGGCGTCGAGGACTTGATCGTGACGTTCGACGCGCACATTTCCCGCTTCACGACGGACTGGGCCTTCACGAAGAACACCTGGCTGTACCGAGGCGACGACAAGCCGATCCTGCGTCTCCCGGTCCGGCACCGCCGCACCGAGGACGAGTGGGTGACCTACCTCGATCCACCGATCGTGAAGGTTCTCGAGGCGTGCCAGACGAGCGGCATCGAGGTCGGTACCGAACTGCCGCCGGAACCGGGTGCGGCGCGGCCGAGCACCCGCGAGTTCCAGCGCCACGATGTCGGCAGCGGCCCGGGACCGCGCTACATGGCGCGGCTCCACGCCCACGTCACGAACTGCCTTCCGCAGCTGCGGACGCTGACCTACCGGCAGGCCAAAGAGATCTCCGTCCCCCAACGGCCGTCGAAGAGCGGACTACCGGACGTCGACGTGTCCTCGACCGGTTTCCAGCGCGTGCTCATCACCTGCCTGTACGCGACGACCGACGCCCACCAGCGGATGCTCGGCGAACTCCGTGCGTTGGCCGATACCGACGTTTCCCCGGTCGAGGGTGGCCCGGCCGTACCCGTCATCGAGGGCGTGGACGTGCTGATCAGGCATTGCCCCGACCTTCTCCGGCACGGGCCGGGCGGCCGGGCCGCGCTGCTGGAGAGCACGATGGACTGGGAACCCGCGGACGACCAGCTCGTGGTCGCGTGGGTCGAGACCGAATACCACCCCGAGGTCGACATCAAGCAAGACGACGACAAGAAGCCATACCTGCGAAGGCTGCTCGCCCAGCACGGTATCCCGTCGCAGTTCTTGGCGACCGACCCCGCCGGCGTCCGTCAACCGCGGACCAAGAAGCAGCGGGAGGCGAAGGTCGAGGCGAAGGCGCACGCAGCCCGCAGCGCCCTCCGCGATCTCTTCCGGATCGCCGGGGCCACCGGACGGCACCTGGCCCGGCCGCCGGGCGCGGACGAGAACCTGCTCGGCAGGGAAGCGCTGCTGGTCGGCATCCACGCACGTCGCCAGCAGACCGCTGACGGCGAGGTGCCTTTGGTGCTCACCTTGGTCGCCGTCCACGCGTGCCCCGAGGGATCGTGGTCGACGCTGATGGCCAGCACGACGACACAGGACTGGCGTACCGCGGCGCGGGGCATCACCGACTTCCACGGTGGCTCGATCGGCGACCCGTACCTGGGGCGGTCCGAAGAGAAGGCCGCCCGCACGCGGGCCCACGTCGACGAAATGCTCCGCAAGCTGGTCACGGGGGACCGCGTGGGCATTCCGGTCGTCCTGTTCGTCGACACTGTCGCGACGCGATCGATCTGGCCCGGCCTGCGGGACCAGTCGCTCGGCGACGGCGCCCTTCCCGGAGACCGCCTCGTCCAGGACGGCCACGACGTTGCCCTCGTCCGGTTGAACGACGACATCGCCGAAATCGGGCGACCGGTCGACCGGCTCGGCGGCCGCCGCCCGGCGGACCCGGACACCCCGGGTTCGCCCGGCCGCAAGCCCAAGCTCTACCGGCTGACCGAATCGGCACAGCCGCTATGGCTGTTCCCCCGGCTATCCCGCAAGCTCGACTCCCTGGCGGGCCGGCCGAGCATGAACTTCACCCGGTGGACGCTGCCCGCTGAGCGGAAGAAGGAACTACGCGCCTCCTGGCACGCCTACACCGCCACGGAGATCCTCGTCGTGCGAGCCGGCGGCTGGGAGCCCGCCGAGCTCGCCGCGATCACCGCACGGCTGTGCGAGCACCCGGTGTCATGGGACCACCGCACGTCGTTCCCGGTTCCGCTGCACCTCGCGGTGGGCGCGGACCGGGACCACCCCTCCTACCGGGCCGCCAGGTGACCGGGCCGTCCACGGCCCGGGACCATGGGCTTCTCGAGCAACGGGCACACCGGGGCGCGGTCGGCACGCTCCTCCGGCGCGTGCCGGTCGCACAGATCGGCCGGGCACCCGAAGTCCCCCGCGGAAGCGCGCAGTGCGATAAGACGCCGCGCCCGCTCGTTGCCCTTGCTGATGAAGTTGAGCTCCTCGTCGGCACGCGTTTCGATCTCGTCCAGCAGCGCGTCCCACTCGAGCAGCGTCGCGGTCCCCGCACGGGTGGCGTCGACCAGCCGCCGCCACCGGCTGCCGAGGTCGTAAGCGTGTGCGTCACCCCTGATCTCGGCGTACCGGGCGCAGAGCGTCGACCACGTGCAACTTCCGTCCACCGTCGTCCCTCCGCCCGTGAAGCTGGTGCGTACCGATGCTGAACCACAGTGTCGAGGTCACCTTCGGCCCCGAATCACCCGGGTCCCCCGAAATCCGGTGGCTGGTGCGACGCATCCCCGACAGCGGCGCCGGGAGCTGGCCCGCCACCACCGATCACGTCGAGGTCGTCCGCGCGCTGGGAGGGGGCCGCAGTGGCGGCACCGTGCTGCTCGCGGACCGGCACGAGGCACGACACCGGACACGATGTGTCGTCAAGATCGACCGGACGGGCGATCTCCACCGGGAGTGGCAGGCTTACCAGAGTCATGTCAAGACGCTCGTCAGTGGTTTGTTCGCGCCGGTCATCGCGGCCACTTCGGACGTCGTCACGGGCACGAGCCCGGACGAGCTCGGTGCGCTCGTCTACGGAGAGGCCTCCGAGTACACGGGCCAACCGGGGGATGCGGTCCTGACACTCGGCGAACTCGTCGCGGCGGCACACGCGGACGCCACCCGGCTCCCGGCCGCCCTGACCGTTCTCGACCGGACCCTGCGCGGCGCCGCCGCAGCCCTGCACCGAACCCACAAGTTGCATCCCGGCATCCGTTCACTGCGTTCCCTCAATCCTGGGCTCGGTCCGAGTCTCACCCTGGACCTCGACGACGGTGCCGCACCCTGGCACCCCGACGACGTCGTGCTCCGGCGGACGCTGGGCGGACTCGACACCGATCTGCAGCCGGGTGACCGGGTCGAGGTGCGCGGGCTCGCAGCGGACGGCGCGTTCCTCGGGGGCCAGGACATCAAGATCGGCTACCGCGGAGAGCTCGGACGAACCAGCGTCGTCCGCGGGACCGTGCTCACCACCCGCGGTGCCGAACGACGCCGGCTGGTCACGGACTCCGTGTGTCCGGACGAGGTCACCGGTGGCAGGTGGCACGTCGGTGACGACGTGTTCGCCGACCCGTTCGCGGCTCTCCCTCAGGTGCTCACCGAGAACACCGTCGACCGCGTGTATTCCGCCGCTCACGGCGACTTGAACGTCGGCAACGTGGTCGTGGTGGGCGACCACCCGTGCTTCATCGACTACGCCCACACGACGGGCGAGGCGCCGCAACAAGCCGACTACGCGTGGCTGGAGATCTCCTTCCTGCGGGACGTCTTCGCCGACGCGGCTCTCCCGCACCTCCTCAAGGTGCAGCGAGCCTTGGCTGTGGCGAGCAATCTGCTCCAACGCGGCGCCACTACGGACGAAGCCTGCAACCTCGGCCTGGGCCTGCTCACGGGGGCCGGGACGACCGAGTTCGAGGTCCTGTTCAGGATCAGGGCGCGGGCGCACGCCTGCTACCCGCACGACGACGCCGGTCCGGAATGGGTGCACGACCACCGTTCCCACCTCCTCCTCGCGGGTCATCGCACGCTCAAGTGGAGCGGCGCGGTGCAGAGCCCCGCGAAGATCCGGGCCGTGGTGGCCGCGGCCGCGGTCGCGACGGAGTGGCTGACCGAACCGTCTCCGTTCGCCCATTGGTCTCCGGTCGACCGCGAACGGGCGGTGGCCGGCCTGCGGCCTAGGATCGTCAGCGCACTCAGCACGGGTTACCGCGACCAGGTCTTGGCCGGGCACCGGCGTGACCACGAGACCTTTATCGACCTGCTCGTCGAGGACACAAGCACACCGGGCACAACGCGAAATGCCGTCGATGCCGTGCTGCGGACGACCGTTTCTGTGCTGACCGGTGGGCGCGGCTCGGGCAAGACCAGTCTCCTGCGGGAGATCGCGCATCGGACGGCGGTCAGCGGCCGCCGCATCCCCGTCCTGCTCACCGCCGGGCACGTCGGCTCTCCCTTGCTGACCACAGAGACGCTGTCCACTGCGGCCGTGCTGCTGCTCGTCGACGATCTCGACGACGCACCCGACCGCCCGGCAGCGGTGGCGGAGCTTCAGCGAATTCACACGGCTCATCCCCACCTCTCGATCGTGGTCGCCGGCCGGGAAGACCACGGCTTGCCGTTCCCAGAGCTGCGGCTCAAGGATTTCGACGAGGCCGCGATCGGCGCTTTCCTCTACCAGCACGCACCTCCCGAGGCGGTTCCGGTGCTGCTGCACTCGCTGCTGGACGATCCGGTGTGGACACCGCTCGACCTCCGCCAGCCGCGGTCGCTGGCGATGCTGCTCGGTCACATCCGGTCGGGTGCGCTCCCGGCCCGGCCGCACTCCCTGCACGAGCGGCGCCTCCGGAAGGAACTCGGTGACGACGGGTTCGCTGCCGCCGCCCGGATTGCGGCTGGTCTGCTCGATGGTGGTGTCGTCGAACCGGATGCGTGTCACGCCGCGATGAACTTTTTCAGACGTGACGGCGATTCGGGGTCACGGCTCGCTGATCGGTCCGATCGGGACTTCCTCGCCGCCTACGCCCTGCGGTCTCGTACCGGAGCGGAACAGGTCTCGAAAGCCGCCCGGCCGAATTGGCACCACGCGCTGTGCCTGTTCGCCAGCCTGCCGACTACGAGCCCGGAAATCGTCCGCCGCATCATCGGCAAGCTCTCCGGCGAACCGGTCCGGGCCGGTGAGCTGCTCCGCGCCGCGCACCACGCGCCGGCGGAGCTGGTCGCGCATTTCGTCCGGACCCAGCAGGAGCTCCTTCGTGCCGAGCTGCGGCCCGAAGGGCTTCAGGCATTCGGCGACCCCGAAGCGCTGGCCGAAGTCGTGCGCGATCGCGCAGCCCGGTCCGACGCACGAGCGACGGCACTGGCCACGCTCGAACGGCTGACCGACCGGGCCCGCCCTGGCTTCGAGCACCGGTCGGCACGGGCAGCACTGACCGACTCGGCCCTCGCAGTTCTGGCGGGCCCTGCCGACCCGGCTTTGCGAGTGGCGGCGTTGCGTGCCGTCAGCCGGTTCCGGCTGCGGGGCCTGGAACTCCACATCGCCGCGCAGCTATCCGAACCGGACTCGTGGGAAGTGGTCCGCCACGCCGCGGAAGCCCTGCGTGAGCTCGGAGTCGCGCTTCCGGAGCCGGAACGCGCCGCCTACCACGACGCTGTGGAGCACCGGCTTGACGCGGTGGTCGAGGAACTCGGCGCCGCGACCGACGTCGGCCACGCCCGGCACCTTCGGCACGAACGCCTCGATCTCCTGGAAACGATCGCGCCCCACCCTTCGGCGAAGGAGATCCTGCTCCGGCACCGGTTCGCGTTCGACGTCTCCGGTGTCGCAACACTGCTCGATCCCCACGTGCCGGGCACCGCCGTTCCGGCCCCCGACGCATGGCTCGCCCAGATCGGTCACGGCTCGACGGCGGAAGCGGCCGAGGCCGCGCACCGGCTGCTCCGGGACGCGCCCGGCCGGTCGAGCGACGTCTGGTGGGCGGTGGACTGGGGAAGTGCGGAAAATCACCACTTGTTGATCGCCGCCGCGGTCGTGGACGAAACGAATGTCGACGACGCCGAAGGGCTCTTCTCGGCTGTCCTCGCCGCTCCTGGGCCGCCCCCGCTCGAGGGAATGTCCGCGTTGGTGGTCGCCCTCTTCCGCGCCGATCGCGAACGGGGAGTCCGGCTCGCGTGGACCGCCACGCGGTCGTTCGCCGCGCGGGAGATACCCGAACGTCACCACTGGCCGTGGAAGCTGGCGCTGGCGCGGTGCCGAGGCGGCTTGGCCGACCTCGACCGCCTCCTCTGCGGCGACGAAACCGACGTCGTGCTCGGCATCGAAGCTCTGGCCAGCTGGGACGTCCTGGATTCCGGCAAGGCCGGTCCCGACGACTTGAGCGCCCCGGCGCGGGCGGCCCTCTTGGCCTCCCGGCCGCAGCAGGAAACACCGCCTCGCGAGATCGACAGCTGGGCTCGGGCCGTCGTCACGGCAGGGATGCGCACCGCTGTGCCCCATCTGCGGGAACTGGCCGCGGCGGCAGGCGACACCGCACTGACCCTGAGTTCGAACGCGGGCACGGTCGACCGCCCGATCTCGGAGGTTCTGCGCGCCGCCGTGGCACAGCTGTCTTCGAACACCGAGTCCGGCGCCCCGGAAGGAGAACCCCCGTGCGACGACGTGAACCGGCCACACGCTTGATCCGGCACCGGCGGCCGGTGGCCGCACGGCGAGGCTCGAGCACCGTCCGGATCTCCTGCGCAGCGCTGGTGCGGATCAGCGACGACGACCGCTACGTGCTGTTCAGCTCGGAATCCAGGCCGGGTGCCTTCACGCCGCCCGGCGGCGCGTTCAAGTACTTCGCCCCCGCCGCGGACCTGCTGGAGACGTGGGACTTCCGGCCGGAACGCTGGGTAGCGCGCGACTCGGGGATGTCCGCGGACCTGCGGGGCCGGTTGCCGGCGCGGGCGGTTCCGGAGTTCTCCCGGTGGTTCGCCGCTGGTGTCTACCGCGAAGACGCCGTGGAGTGCCTGCGAAGAGAATTGACGGAAGAGCTGGACCTGGTCGGCTTTCCCGAGCTCGCCGACCACGTCGGCGAGCTCGGGTTCACGCCGTTGCGCACCGTGGTCGAGGGGCCGGCACCCGTTCCCGGCGAGTCCTTCAAACAGCTGCGTCACCTCGAGTTCCACGGCCTCGTCCTGGCGAGCCGCCCGGCGTTGGTGCTGCACCGCACCCTGCTCCAGCTGAGTGCCGATCCGGCCGTGCCGACCATCATCGAGGCGAGTTCGTCCGACATCGAGCACGGCCGCGCCGGCGCCGCCTTGATCGCCCCGCACGCGGCATACCTCATCGGGGACGACCGGACCCGGCACGACCTCCCCCCGCTCCGATGAGCGAGGTGGCGCCAGAGCGGCGGACGCTCACCACCGGCCCGAGCACGTCCCCTGCCCTATCCGCAGCCGTTTGCTGGCCGGTCAGTGTCACGACGCGGCCCGACCACACGATCGCGTTGACGGTCTCGTTGACCTTCGAACCGCGGTCGGACCGCCGGCGGTTGGCGGTCGTGTTCGTCCGCGGCACCCTGACGACGGCGACCGTCGCCGATCTCAGTGGTCCTTCCGGGATCACGACGGTCTCGGGGATCGGTGGCTCCACCTTCAGCTGGTACATCGGCGGTTTCGACCGCGGACACCTGCCGTCCGGCCCCCTGTTGCTCGAACTGGTCGTCCCGGCGACCGCCCGCGCACGCGATGCGGAACTGACCCTCCGAGTGGATGCCTCGTTCCGTCAACCACGGACGGCGTTCTCGTTCCGGAACCGGGTCGAGCACGGCCGCACCGACAGGCCGTGGACGTTCCCGGTTTCGCTGCCCGCCGATCCGGAAGCACCGGTTCCCAGCCCGACTCCTCCGGTGGCAGCAGTTTCCCGGGCGTCGGTACGGCTGTGCGTCGCGGCGGACATCGCTTCCTACAGCCGGATACCCACCGTTGAATCAGCCCGGGTGCAGCAGCGGTTCGTGGAGTTGCTCAGGTCGGCACGAGCCCACTCCGGCATAGCCGAGTCACTCGTGGTCACCGACAGTTCGGGGGACGGCCAGTACGCGGTGCTGCCTCCCGGACTCGACGAATCAGTGGTGCTCCCCCGGCTGCTCGACGGCCTCGTGCGCGCCACCCGGGCGGCGAACGACGCACTCGAAGACGACGCCCGCTTGCGCATCCGGGTCGCGATCGACCGTGGTCTCGTCCAACCCAGCGTCAACGGCTGGGTTGGCTGGTCAACGATCGCGATCCACCGGCTCCTCGACTCACCGCCCTTGCGTTCGATGCTGACGCAGCATCCCGAACTCGACTGCGCCATCATCGTCTCGGACACCGTCTACCAGGACGTGGGCCGGCACGGCTACGGCGGCGTGACGGGGCAGGACTTCGTCGAAGCCGCGGTCTCCATGCCGGAAAAGGGGTTCTCCGGGCGTGCTTGGCTCTACCGGCCACGCCGTTGAGGCAGGGGCCCGCGTGCCGCTCGCTTCAAGCCGCTCAGGCGAACCCGCCCTCGACGCGATCGACCCGAGCAACGAGCTGCCGTCGGCCTCCGAGGGTGCGCCGCCCGTCCTACGCAGGGTTGGCGAGCAGCGGAACTCGGGGGACGTCTTTCCAAGTCAGTCGCTGGTTCAGCTCGGTTGCGACCGAATCGGCCATGTGCTGTGCCCCGGCGAGGTAGACGCGAGCGCAGCTGATCGCACCGTAGAGGTTCACCGAGTGCTTTCCATTCTGTCTCGGCCGCAGAACTGTCGACGCATGCGGCTTGCCTTGCCGCGACGGGGCCGGCCAGACTTCGGGCGCCGCGCCACTGGCCAAGCCGTGCGTCAGGCAGTGCCGTACCTGCATTCAGCCTGCGGCTTCCAGCTCGGCGCCGAGCAGATGTTCGCGACCAGCGACAAGTCGTAACTGAAGTGGTGCCCGCGCGCCAAGGCGTCGGGTGAACTGGCCGACGGCGTCGTAGGTGTAATCGGCGCCGGCCGGTTGCCGACATCTTTGGCAGAGGTTCTGTTGAAGACGGTGCCGGCGCGGGTGCGGCTTACCGAGGCCATTGTGCACAGGACATTCCCACAGGATCACGTTGATCACCGAACAGCGCACCCACTACGAGACAACATGTGCGAATAGTGGGACCATCACCGACAAGGCGCCAGACCGGTTTCTCAGTGGCCGACCGCTGCCCCTGCCGATTCCGCACGTCATACCAGCACGCCGGTGAAGCTACGATTCCGGGATGACACAGTGGGCGGACGGCACGTTCATGAACCGCTTGAGTCTCCCGGCCCAGTCGGCATTGTCGTCCCGCGGTGGTTGGACCGAGTACCCTGCGGGCATAACGCTGCTTCGCCAAGGCGACTGGGACACGGATGTGCTCCTGTTGGAAAACGCCCGATCAAGCCCCCGTGCCTGCGTGAAGGTCGTCGTCACCTCCGAAGCTGGCGACGAAAGCTTGCTGGGCCTTCGAACCAGCGGAGATGTCATCGGGGAACTCGCCTCCATCTGCGGCGCGCCCCGCACAGCGACCGTGACGACGTGCACCGCGACCGCGGTTCGGAAGTTCACACGCGGCAGTTTTGATCAATTCCTCGCCGAGTGGCCTGAGGCCCAACGTGAATTGATGGTCATGCTTGCCAGCCGGCTCAACTGGGCCAATCGCTGTCGGCATGAGTTCACGCAGTACCCGGTGCTCGTTCGGCTGGCGCGCATGATCGCCGATGTTGCCGATCGGTTCGGCCACGCCACCGGACAGGGACGCGCGGTGGGGATCCAGTTGTCACAGCGGGAGTGGGGCCAGCTCATCGGCGCGAGCGAGGAGACCGTTCGGCAGGCCATGCGTCGCCTGCGGGATCATGCCTTGATCGAAAACAGTTATCGCCGCATCGTGATCACCGACGTCGAGCTGCTGCGGCAGTACGAGGATCCGGCTTGAAGTGATGACGGGAAACCGGGAATCGCACCGGTTTTCGCTCCCCGATACCTGCCAGGCTGCCGCGCATGCAAGAAGATTTCACACGCCGGCTGTGCCTCTCGGTCGATGTCCAGGGATACGGCAAGGGCAATGACGTCAAACAGTCCCAAGTTCAAGAGGACCTGAGCGACGTCCTCGACACTGCAGCGCGGGCTGCCGGCCTAAACCGCGATGCCTGGATCAAGCAGTCACGAGGCGACGAGGAGCTGGCGCTGATCCCGGCGTCCGAACCAGAACATCGGGTCCTGGACGCGTTCATCAGCGGGCTCGCAACGGAACTGTACCGGCGCAACTGCGTCCGGCCGCTGGATTCCCGATTGAGGCTGCGGCTGGCGATCACGCACGGTCCAGTATGCCCGGGGCCTCTCGGATTCGTCGGGAAGGCAGTGGTCGAGGTCAGCCGTTTGATCGACTCTGACCGTGCCCGGCAAGCTCTGGCGAACGTGCCCGAAGCACACCTGCTCGCGGTACTGTCGCACGACCTGTACACCGACGTGGTCGTCGCCGGGCGCACCACGGTCCCACCCTCGCATTTCGTTCGGGTTCACGTAGAAGAGAAGGAATTCGCCCAGGACGCCTGGATGTGGATGCCGGGAGTAGAGGTCGAGGCGCTCCGTCACGCCGTCGTCGCGGAAAGCGACCGCAGATCGCCGGGAGCGTCCAGCCTGGCAAGCATGGCGCCCGTCGTGGACAAGCTTCGCGCGACTCTTGCCGGGCGCTTCGAATGCGACTCCGACACCCGGCACACCTTGGACATGTTCAGCCAGGTCGTCGAGCTCGTCGATGCGAACGCGCCGCTGACGGCGTACGGCGATGTTGACCAGCTCGGGCTGGCGTACGTGCTGGCGGAATTGTCGATTATCCACAACACCGGCAACCCTGCGGACGCCAGCGCGGAGTTCCGGTGCGCCGCGCAGACCAAGCGCGATATGGATCTGCTCGCCGAAGTAGCTACAAGCAGCCAGATCGCCGACTTCGAGGTGACCCGGCGCCTCGTCGAGTCGGTCAGCTTGACCGAGCCGGAGCGGCTCAAGCGGGCGACGAGCGTGCAGAACTCGCCCGTCGCCCGGTGCTTCAGCCTCCTCTGGGCATTCGCCCGGCTCACTCAGCTGCTCGACATGCCCGGCCTGATGGGCACCGAACTGCCCCCCGGAAGCAAGCGGAACAGGAACATCGTCAACCTCCGCGCCGCCGCGGACGACGGCCGGGTGCACATCGACCTGGCGGTGACCGAACGAAGCGGTTTCCACCTCGCTGCGGAGGCGCAACACATGGTCCGTCGATACCTCGCCGACCTGGAGGACCTGTGGCGGAGGTCCCACCTGATCGCTCCCACCACCCACTTCGAACTGCACACCCCGGGCTGGGGTGCCCGTACCCTCCAGGTGCACGAGGTCCGTGTGGATCCACGGCCGATCACCCGGCTGCTGATGGGGCGTGCGCTGTACGGCGATCGCAAACACGTGTGGTTGCGCGAGCTGATCCAGAACGCAGTCGACGCCACGGAACTCGGCTCCCACAGGGCCAGCACCTACGTGCCGAGGGTCGAAGTGGAGCTCAACGGGCCTCAGCACGTGACGGTCAGGGACAACGGCGTGGGCATGACCTACCAGCAGATACCCACTCAGCTGGCGGTGCTGGGCCGGTCAGGTTGGCGGGACTCCCTGGCGGAAAAAGGAACGGATGAGGCAAGCACGTTCTTCGGACGATTCGGGATCGGGTTCGCGTCCGTGTTCAGCGTCGCCTCGTTGGTCGAGGTGCAGACCCGAACCGTGGACGCCCGTCCGGCGTACGGCATCGCCGTCCAGTTCTCCGGACCCGACCGCCCGTTCTACACCGACTTCACCCAGTGCCCGGTCGGGACGGAAATCCGGATCTCGTTGTCCGACAGGCTGACGGCGGCCGAATTCCGCGAGGCAATGTCGGATTTCTTCGCTTACCTACCCCCTAGTGTCACGGTGACACCAGACCTCGGGCTGCCGGCATCACTCGCGGAGTACTCCAGCCTCACCCGATACAAGGAGCACTGCAAGGGGAGGGTACCCATCGCGCGATCGGGGATGCAGGAACTGGGGCCGTACCGCGTCGGTTTCAAGATCGAGATCCTGCACCATCCCAAGCCCCACAAGCGCAAGGACCGCTACTCCGATCAACCTCAATACAGCGAGATGGGGAACACTGCCATCACATACTGCGTCGACGGGGTGCGAGTCAAGCATCACCGGCACATCAGCCCTGACGAGCCGGGAGACAATCCGCACAACCAAAACCGCCAGTACGAGCGCGACCTGCACCTGTCCGGGTGTTACATCACTGTCGACTTCGGACGAGACAACGCGCCGGTGACAGCATCTCGTAACGCTCTCGACCTCGACGAGGATCTTCAACGGAATCTCGAGCAGCTGGTGCACCGTGAAGTGTCCCAGATCCTCCCTGACCTGGCACAGGCTGTGCGAGCGTCATGCATCACCGCCCGAGACCAGCACAACGCGGTGTACGCGGCCCTGTCGGACCTTCTGGTCGGCAGTCGTTCTCACAACTACTGGCACCGAGGCGCAGTGACGGAATTTCATCCGAATCAGGAGGTTCTCGAGGCCGCGGCGTCGGCGTATCGGAACTACTGCCCTGTGCAGGTATCCGGCGCGGACGGCAAGATTCGCTACATCATGCTGAACGAAATCGCACCGGAGGAGTGCGCCGTCGCGATCGTCGAGTCATTGAGCGCGCACGCCGCGTTCCCGGCGTTCGTCCGCGCAACCGACCTGTCACAGTGGATCGTGGTGGGTAGCAAGCACGAGCTTTCGTTGCTGGAACAGGCGTGGCCGCATGACACCCGGCTGCGGCTCGTCGACGAAGCGGCGCAACTGTATGAAGACTTCCAGGCCGTGCTGCCGGAGATTCGCGAGGGAAAATTCTGGCGGTTGTTGCGCGCCGACTACGCCCTGGCGGAAGGAACTGTGTTCGGAGCGTCGCTGACTCTGCAGCTACCGGGGAAAAAGCGCGTTGCGCGCGACGTCGGTCTCGTGAGGCGACGATTCGAAACAAGTGCGACCGAGCGACCGCGCGTTATCTTGAACCGCCGGCACGATCACATCGCCGAGCTGGAGAAGTACCTGAAGACGGCATCGGAGGCCAAGGTGAGCTTGGTTCAAGACTGGTTCGATCGGTTGTGCAAGGACGTCCTGGACGAGAAGTCGCTTCGGGCGGCGAATGCGGTTCTTCCCAAACTGTACGACCAGCTGACCGAGATCACAGGCATCCGGCTAATCCGAGTGTCCGCCGGAGACCTGAAGGCGCCCTGAGGACATGGTCGCGAAGTCAGCGTCGCCTTGGCCACCCGGCCGACGCCCTTGCCATGACGGCCCAGGGTGGCGGTCGCGAGCCGACATCCCGGCCGACGAGGACCTTGGCGTGCCTCGGCTCGGCCGGCCGGTGGGTGCCGCACTGCGGGAGCGGCACCCACCGGGAAGGTGTCCGGCGAGCGAGACCGGATCTCGTCAACGCGACCCGGCGCAGTGGCCCAGCTGATGGTCGGCTCGGCTGTTCGACAGGCTCAGCGTCCTCGTCACCACGCCGCAGCGCTCTCTTGCCGAGGCGCTGACCCAGATCACCTGCCCCGGGACCGACTCACGTCGGCTGCTTCCGCTGATCATTCCGCCTACAGTGAAGGCCGTGGAGCTTGAACTGCCCCACTTGCGCGCGCTCGTGGTCGTTGCCGATGCGCGTAGTCTCACCCGTGGTGCTCGCACCCTCTACTTCTCGCAACCTGCCCTCTCCGAGTTTCTGCGCCGCGTTGAACGGGCCGTTGGAGACACTCTCTTCGTCCGCTCTCCTAGCGGGTGCATGCCCACTCCGCTCGGGCCGATGTCGTCGCCGATGCGCGGGCTGCGCTGGCCGGGGTTTGTGCTCTCACCGAACAGGCCGGCGAACGGCGGGCTGGTGCAGGTTGAGGGTTACAGCGGTTTCTGCACCTTGCCGTTTCGCGGTGGCTGGTGGCGCGGGACGCTGGGCTGGTCGAGCAGGCCGGCCTCGCCGTGGCGGCGCCGGCGGTTGACCCATTTGGATGCGCATTGGCGGGAGATGCCCATCTCGGCGGCGACGTGGGCGATCGGGTGGGTCTGGCAACGCGCGACGAGCCGGCGGCGGCCTTCGACAGACAGCGGGGCGTTAGGGTGGGACACGGACGAGTCTTTCTGTTCGGTGGACGAGTGGGTCGCACTTCTCATCCTGCCGCTGAAAGACCCGTCCCTTGTCTCAGGCCCTCGCCCGCGTCACCAACGTCATAACCCGCAACATCTAGCGTGTGACGCTCTGCCGGAGAGCCGAACGCGCAACCCCGCTCACTGCGCACTACCCCGCGGCCGACGCTCCATCACCAGCAGCACGTCGACCCGGATCAGCAGCCCCTCGGGCAGGACGATTGGTGTGATTGCCGCCGGAATCTCACCGGGGGCACGATCCAGAACCCCACCGGCACGCCCCTCGGGCGTTCCTTGCGGGTTCATCTGGTCGCCAATCCTCTCTGCTGTGCTCGCCACCTCGCCGACCTGGTCGGCGGGCAGGGTGATCGTCATTGTCGCATGCTCGCCCTCGTCGTGGACCTGGACGCTGAGCTGGACCACCTCGAAGAGGGTCCTCAGGAGCTCCTCGGGTGCCTTTGCCAGGTTCACCGCCAGGTACGGCAGCGCGTCGAGGATCGAGCGGGCTTCAATGCTCGGCGTGTCCGGCTCGGCTCCGATCGACGCGTCAACGGCCGCAAGCTTGGCGGCCAGATCGGCTCGTTGGGTTTCGAGGTCGTTGTACCGCCCCCTCAGTGCCTTGGTGAACGCGTCGTCGGGGTCTCCGTTCATCGCTTGCTCGAGGACCGACTCCTGCTTCTTGGCAAGGCCGTCCAAGGCCTTCTGCAGTTGAGCGCGCTGGGCCTCGTGCTCGTCGGCCTCCCGGGTGTCCATGCCGGCCAGCTGAGCGTCGAGGATCGCTCGGCGTTCCGGGCCGAAGACGCGGTCGGCGAAGAACGCCGTGACGGCGTCGAGGAGTACGTCTTCGCGCAGGTAGAGGGTCTTGGGGTGGCCCAGGTAGTTGTCGGGCCGTCCGCGGTTGTTGTTGCTCGGCCGGCACAGGTAGTAGGCCCGGCCGTGCCGGATCTCCCCCACCATGCGACGGCCGCACGGGCAGTAAACCACGCCACGGCTCGTGCCCGGCGACCAGTGGGACGGGGCTGCGCCGGTGCGATCTCGACGCTGCGGTCGGCAACCTCGTAGACCACCGCCCTCGCCGACACACCGACCCGATCAGGTCAGATCACAAACGATCTCGAAACGACCGTGGCCCTTATGGATTTCAACGAGAACTGTCGGCCGCTCGGTCAAATCGACCGCACGTCGTTTCGGTGCGCACCCCGCTTCGAATTCCACGGCGAACTGACCCTGCCGGCGTGGACTTTCGCAATGGGCCGTACTCCGATCAGGGCAACTGCCCGGAGTCCCTTGTGTGCCCGTTGACGCCCTCGGGCCGACGCGTCTACGCTGAAGAGATGAGCGCGACGGTCAGGGGCGGCCGGTGCGTGGGTTGTAAATCTTTCAGGGGATTTGAATAGGCGATTCACCAGTGTGTCCAGGCTGCTCCTGACAATTATATGGAGTCCGCCTGGCGCGCGCGAAATCGGATTTCGACGACTTCGACGACCGGTGGCGTGACCGCGCAAGGATTGGCGCCACCCGCATTCGGTGTATCTGCTCACCGCGACCGGCGGTCGCGCTGTCGGCAACCGCGACGAACGCACGGATCTGGGGGGATCCCGATGGTCATGAGACTTCCTCGTACGAGGGGGAGAAACCTTCGCCACGGCTGCAGCGACGGGAGCCGGCCGTGAGCGCCGCGGAACTCAATGTCCGGCTGCTGCTCGCGGTCGGGATCGTCATCATCAGTGTGCGCGCGGTCGGCTGGTTGTTCGGCCGGATCGGCCAGCCTCGCGTGATGGGCGAGATCGTGGCGGGCATCCTGCTCGGGCCCAGCGTGCTCGGCCTGGTGCTGCCCGGGGTCGAACAGTACCTCTTCCCGGACGGGGTGGTGGGTGGGCTGCGCACGGTCGCCCAGTTCGGGCTGGTGCTGTTCATGTTCCTGATCGGGCTGGAGATGGACGTCCGCGCGCTGCGTGGCAGCGGCCGCACGGTGGCGATCGTGGCGCAGGGCTCCATCGTGGTGCCGCTCCTGCTCGCCGTGGGGTTCGCGGTTCTCATTTATCCGGAGTTCGGCGGCGGGACGAAACCGCTCGCGTTCTACCTGTTCTTCGGCGCGGCGATGGCCGTGACCGCGTTCCCCGTGCTGGCGAGGCTGCTCGTCGAGTCGGGGCGGGCCCGCGAGCGGACCGGGGTGATCAGCCTCGTCTGCGCGGCGATCAACGACGTCACGGCATGGATCCTGGTGGCGATCGTGGTCGCGGTCGTCGGCGCTTCCGGACCGGCGACCGCGCTGGTCACCCTCGGGCTCACCCTGGCGTTCGTCGCCGGGATGCTGCTGGTCGTCCGCCCCCTGTTGCGGAGCCAGGGTGACCCGCCGGTGTGGGCGGTGATCGTGGTGACGCTGCTCAGCGCCTGGATCGCGGAGGAGATCGGGGTGCACGCCATCATCGGGAGCTTCCTCGCCGGGCTGGTCATGCCGCGCCGGCCCGCTTGGCAGGAATGGCTCAGCGACCGGATCAGCGTGGTCGTCACGACCCTGCTGCTCCCGATCTTCTTCGCGGTCGTAGGCCTGTCGACCCGCGTCGACCAGCTGACCATGGCCGGGCTGTTCCTCGTGCTCGCGGTGACAGGGGTCGCCGTGGCAGGCAAACTCGGCGGCTCGGCGGTGGCGGCCCGTCTCGCCGGTGAGGACTGGGGTGACTCGCTGAAGATCGGCGTCCTGATGAACACCCGCGGCATCACCGAGATCGTCATCCTGACGACAGGTTTGCAGCTGGGTGTCATCACCTCGACCGTCTTCACCGTCATGGTACTGATGGCCCTGATCACGACCGTGATGGCGGCACCGGCGCTGAACCTTCTGGAACGGCGCTCCGCAGCCGCCCGGCCACCGCTGGAGAACACCGCCGCGGGCGGGCCGTGACCGAGAGCCAGGGTGCGGGCCCCCGGCGGCGGCCCGATCCGGAGTTGTCAGCGGCTGAGCGCGTCCGTCACCGCACTGACCGTGGCTTCCACCGACTCCCGCGGGAAGAAATGCCCGCCCGGGACGGTCACGATGTCGCAGCCACCAGTGGCCAGCGGCTGCCACGCGAGCGCGTCCTCGCGTGTCACCGTGGGGTCGCTCTCGCCGATGACGACGGTCAGCGGCAAGGTCAGTGGCTCGCGCTCGGGTGGCCGGTAGGCGATGTGTGCGGTGAGATCGGCGCGCAGCGGTGGGAAGACGAGCTTCCGAAACGACGGTCTGGCCAGCGGGGCCGGGTCGGCGCCGAGGCGCACCCACAGGGCCGCGAGGTCGTCATCGCCGGTGAGGCGGGGCGCCGGGATCCGGCCCGGCGGCGCTGCCGCGAGAACGACGAGCCGTGCCGGCGGGCGGCCGACGGAAACGAGAACGTGCGCCAGCTCGTAGGCGAGCATTGCGCCGAAACTGTGCCCGACCAGAACGACCGGACCAGCCAGCACGGCGATTTCCGGGAGCACCTCCGCGACCAGTTCCTCGACGGTGACGCGCATCGGATCCTTCGCGCGTTCTTCGCGGCCCGGAGGGACGTGTGCGCTCAGGATCAGACCATCGGGCAGCTGTCGCGGCCACAAAGCGAATTGCGTTGATCCCGCGCCGGCGTGCGCGAAACAGACGAGGTCGGTTCGTTTGTCCCGTCCCGATTCGGCCTGCGAGAGCAGGCGCAGCGAAACACCCATGTCCGGCGAAGCCCTCCCCGTCGAACCGCCCAATTCGCGACGATCTTCGCTGTGGTGCGGAATTCTGGATACCGCGCATCCCTTGTTCATTAGAGCAGTGCCATGATTGAATCGCAACAATGCGACGGAGGACAGGTGGTTCGAAGAGACTGGGGATCGCGCTCGGGGCGGTCGCGATGGTTCTGGTCGGCGGCAGTGTCGCCGTGTCCCGGACCCTCACCGAGGCGCCGCTGCTCACCACCCAGGCCGTGCGGTACGCCGCCGCGGTTCCGGTGGTGCTCGGGTTGGCGAAGGTGTTCGGGGTCCGGATCCAGAGCCCGCGTGGCGCGGAATGGTGCTGGTTGCTGGGTGTCGCCGGGATCGGTCTCGCATTGTTCAACATCGCTGTGGTGCAAGGGGTCGCGCACGCCGAACCGGCCGTCATTGCGGTCGCGGTCGCTTGTGTTCCCATCGTGATCGGTATCCTTGGCCCGTTGCTGGAACGGAAATCCCCGCACCGAAGGCTGGTGATGGCGGCCGGGGTGGTCACCGTGGGCAGCCTGCTCGTCGTGGGTCTCGGCAAGACCGACGTGCTGGGCACCGTGTGGGCTGTCATCGCGTTGGCGTGTGAAGCCGGATTCACGCTTTTGGCGATGCCCGTTCTGGCTCGTCAGGGAGCCTGGGGTGTTTCGGTGCATTCGGTGTGGCTGGCCGCGGTGATGCTGGCACTGGCGGCTCCGATGGTCGAAGGCGCGGGCGCGATCGGCAGGCTCACCGCGGCGAACTGGGCGGCGATCGGCTTCCTCGCGGTCATGGTGACGGCGGTGACCTTCGTCTGCTGGTATTCCGCCGTGGCCGTCCTCGGCGCCGCCCGGGCCGGGCTCCTCACCGGGGTTTCCCCGGTCGCCGCCGCACTGTCCGGCATCGTGTTCGCCGATCACGTCCCAGAACCCTTGGTGTGGGTGGGAATCGCGGTCGTCGTGATCGGGCTCCTGACCGGGTTGGCTCATCAGGAGTCCGCGGCCGAGGAGCCAGGGCGAGACACTTTGACGGCGGGGGATCCCGATCGGTGACGGCGTCAGGCGGTGAGCGCGCCGCGCTCGGACACTGACGCCGCGAGGGCTTTCTGCATCCGCTCGCACGCGAGGTCGACGGCGTCGCGAACCTGTCCGGGCGGGTCGTCCGGACAGCCGTAGGCGAACACCAGGATGTCCGTGCTCGAGGTCCCGACGGACGCCGCACGCGAAATTCCCACCGCCACCGCGGCCACCACGACGGATTCGTCGTGGATCACGATGTCGCTGCGTGCCACATCGACGCCGTCGCCGGAGAACGCTTCGATCGTCCGGTTCGCCGCGTTGACGTCGATGGTGAGGTCACCTCGCAGCCGGGCTGCGTCGTGCATCGACATCAGCGTCCCGGTTTCCAGTTCGGCGGTATAGAGCAGATCCACCGCGGGATTGATCCCGCGGTAGGCCCGCCCGTTGATCGTCGCCTTGACGAGCGACCGGATGTGGTAACGCGCCCTGTTGTCGAGCGTTTTGAAGAACCGGTTCATCGGCGCGGTGGCCGCAAGCAGGGCGTCGGCGTTGCCGAGGACGACCTCCGGAAACCGGTCGACGAGACTGCTCGCGACCTCGTTCGGCGGCCGATTGTCGCAGCCGGTGAGCCGGGCCCAGCACACCGTGAAGCCGGGGTACTCCGACCGCAGCCGTTCGGTCATGGTGATCGCCGTCAAGCGTGGTCCTCCGGATCTTCGGCACAGCGGGGAACAGGCGTGAATCATACTTCCAGCTTCGCCGAGACCCGGAACAACCCCCGCATCTCCTTTTCCAGCAGCTGCAGTTCCTGGGTGCGGGGCTGGGTTTTCGGTTCGTACAGTCCATCGCTTTCCCAGCGCTGCGGATCGAGGCTGAGCGCGGAAACGTTCAGCCAGCCGCGCGAGCGCAGTTCCTCGAGGTGCTCGGGGAGGACGTCCTCCACCGCGAGGAAGAAGATGACCAGCGCGAGTTCTTCGATGCGGTCGAGCCCGGTACGGATGCTCCCCAGCACGGACGTGAACGGGCGCGGTGCGCTTTCGGGGAGGTTCTGCTCGAACAGCCGCGCGAGCGTGGGCACGTCACGGTAGTAGTCGATGTAGTCGAAGGAGTACGTGCCGCGATAGCGGCCCGACCAGTCGAGCAGCAGCTGCATGATCACGGCCTGAGTGGCGACCGCCCGCCCGCCGAGGCCGCTGATCACAGAGCTGGCGGGGATGCTCAGGAAGGTCTGCTCGTAGTACTGCGGATCGGAAAACGACCAGCCTACGTAGTAGTCCCACACCGTTTTCAGCGCCATAAGCACCGGGTTGTGGTGGAATGGGTAGGAGACCTGGATGTTGTTGGTGAGTCCCTCGCTCAGCGAAAGGAACCACCGGTTGGCGTGCCGGACGAACTCCGCGCCGAACTCGCCCGCCAAGTCATCGGAGATCATCTTGGTGACGAAACCGTTGGCGTAGGCGATGAGGTTCGAGCCGACCGAGTAGTACGGGTCCGCGAAAACCCCGGCTTCGCCGACGCACGCCCAGCGGCGCTCCGAGAAGACCTGCGCCGAAGAGTGGCTGTAGTCCTTCAGCACGTGGAAATCGAGCACTGGCATGGCACGCATCGCCGCGTCCAGCTCGGGAACCCGCGCCGAAACGAAGTCCATCGCCTTCTCGAGCCGGTTCATGGTGGTGATTTCGTGCAGGTGGGCGGCGGTGACGATGCCGACGCTGGTCTGGTTCGGCGCCAGCGGGATGACCCAGACCCAGCCGCCTTCGAACATGAAGTGGTTGGTCGAGTTCCAGCGGGGGTCGTTCACGCGTTCGTGCCACACCGTCTCGTCCGGGGCGACGCTCGTATCGATGTCGAGGCGGCCGTCGAGCCGGAACCACACCGCGTTGTGCGCTCGGGGAAACCGCTTCGTCAGGTCGAGCCGGCGCTGGATGATCCGCCGCCGCCCGGTGGCGTCGACCACCCACCGGCACCGGACCTCGCGGGCTTCGCCGCCGTCTTCGGCCTGGTAGCTCACGACGTGCCCATCCTCACCGCCGAGCCCGATGTCGAGGACCCGGACGCCCTCGAGCACCGTGGCCCCCTCCTCGGCCGCCACTGCCCGCAGGTGCTGTTCGAGGGCGCCGCGGTCGAGCTGGTAGGACTTCGCCGGGAGGAAGCGCCGCACGCCGAACTCGGCCTCGTCGGCGACTTTGTCCTTGCCGCCGTAGAAGTACCGGAGCCCGAGCTTTTCGAGGTGGTCGCCTTCCAGGTGATCGTGCAGGCCCACGACGTGCGACAGGTAGTAGGCACCGATCTCGACGGTCGACTCGCCGACCTTGAACGCCGCTTTCGGCAAGGGGCGTGTGGTCCGTTCGCAGACGAGCACGGACAGGCCGGGGATGGCGTCCTTCAGCTGTTTGGCCAGGCACAGCCCGGCCAGCCCGCCACCGGCGATCACCACGTCGTGGTCCACGTCGGGGAAAAGCGTCACTCCGCTGGTCATCGCGTCTCCAAGGTTGCTGCCCTCCGGCACTCGGCGAGCCGGGCGAAGGTTCGGATCGTGCGGTGTGTGTAGGCATCGGCGTTGTCCATCCGGACGCCGAGCGCGTCCTCGACCTCGGCCACCAGGTCCATGACGGTGAGCGAGTCGCCACCGAGGACGAAGAAGTCTTCGTCGAGACCGATCGCCGCGCGCGGGAGCAGGTCGTGCCAGATCTTGAGCAGGGACCGTTCGGCAGCGGACATCGTGACCGGCTCCGATCCGCCGGAGAGCCGCTCGTAAGCCGCGTTCAGGGCCTGTTCGTCCACTTTGCCGTTGCCGGTCAAGGGAATCTCGGCCACCTCGACAACGGCATGCGGGACCATGTGGGACGGCAAGGTTTCCCTCGCGTTTTCCCGCAGCCGTGCAACATCCGGCACGGATCCGGTCACGAACGCGAGCAGCTGCGGCGGGTCGCTCCGCAGCAGCACATGGACGTCGTCGACGGACGGGTCGCGGGCCAGCGCCTGCGCGACGTGGTCGAGCTCGACTCGCTTGCCCCGGATCTTCACCTGGCGGTCGGTGCGGCCTACGAACTGCAGGCCGCCGTCCGCGTGGACACGCACGAGATCACCCGAACGATAAACCCGGCGCGGCACACCGTCCGGATCAGGCGCAGTGAGAAACCGGGCCGCGGTCAGCGCCGGATCACCCACGTAGCCGCGGGCGAGCCCGGCGCCGCCGAGATACAGTTCACCGATTTCGCCAATCCGGGCGACAGAACCATCTTCCTTCCGCACGAACGCGAAGGTGTTGTCGATCGGTTTGCCGAGCAGCACCGCCGCTTCTCCGGCGCGAAGTGAATGAACGGTCGAGCAGACGGCGTTTTCGGACGGGCCGTACTCGTTGTACAACGCGACCCCGGGCAATCGCCGGTAATGATAATCGACGAGATCCTGCGAGAACGCTTCACCGGCGATCGTCACGGAACGCAGCGCGGTGTCGTCACCGATTCCCCCGAGCAGTCGCTTGTGCAGCGCGGGGGTGATCAGGAAGTGGGTGACCGCCTGTTTTTCGATCAGCTCACCCAGATACCGGCGATCGGTGACACGCTCCCGTTCCGGCAACAGCAGCCCAGCCCCGGCGGACAGTGCGCAGAAGAGGTCTTCCACGGCGCTGTCGAAGGATGGCCGGGGAATCGCCAAGGTCAAGTCGCTCCCGGAGAACCTGTAGTAGGCGGTGCGCCAGCGAATCGTGTTGAGAATGGCCCGATGTTCCACCGCGACACCTTTGGGTCTGCCCGTGGTGCCGGAGGTGTAGATGACGTAGGCGAGGTCCGCGTCCCGTGCGGCGGGCTCCGGGTCGGTGCCGGGGGTGTCGAGGTCGGCGTCCTGGACGTCCATGACGAACAGTTCCCCGGCGAACAGCGCGGCACCCGCGGCGCAGGACGATTCCAGCAGCAGCGTCGTGGGCCGCGCGTCGTCGAGGATCTGCTGGGTGACCTGCGGGGGGTTGTCGGGATCAAGGGGAACATAGCCGCCGCCCGCCTTGAGGGTCGCGATAATCGCGACGACCACGCTGGGCGGGTCGCGGACGAGAATCGCGACTCGGTCGTCCGGTCCGACGCGGCACTTGAGCCGTAAATAGTGGGCCAGCCGGTTGGCACGACGATTCAGGTCACCGTATTTGATCCGTCGGTCCAGATAGTGCAATGCAATCGCGTCCGGCGTGTCACGGACGCGGGCTTCGAAGAGAGCGTGCAGAGTTCCGGTCGCAATGTCCGGTGACATCAATCCCCCTGGTTGCCTGTCAGGCAATACCGTCCCGTTCTCGACTGTACCCGAGGCGCTTGCGGGTGGCAAGGTCGGAGCTGCTGATCATGGCGGACCGAAGAATGACAGATGTGTAGTTCTTCTCGAAAGGGCGGAAAAGCCACAGGTCGCGTGTCGGCCAGTATTTCAAAAGGGTGACAGAAATGGGAACCCGAGTGGTGGCACCGTCGGCCGGCGGGTGCTCGGGGGTTCGCAGGTTTCGTCGACGATCACCTGGGATATGCGCTCGTATCGGAACGATCGGGCGGCGTCGGTGAATGTGCCGTCCCGCGGGAGGGGTGCCAGCCCGTCCTCGACAGTCACAGCCGCACGCGTGGGTTTGGCCCAGGGGCAGCAGTTCCGCGAGGGAATGGGGAGGCCTTTCTCCCGTGCCAGGTCCGGAAGTGGCTGTCCGAGTCCCGGCGGGGGCGTCAGTTCGGCCACGAGGTCGCGCTCGGGCGTCGCGGTGCACTCCCGGTCGGTCGGCACGGCCAGGCGGACACGGCACATCTCCGCACTGCCAACCGTGGCGTCGGGCGCAGCAGTGCCCGGAAGCTCGGTGGACGACACGAAGCCGCTCGTTCTACGACGGCTGATGCTGCCTCGCGTGAATGTGCATTCGACAGTTTCGCCAGTGCGCGTGAAGGAATCAGGCAGTCACGGTGAGAAGTGGATCGTTGCCCGTTCGGCCTTCGTGGTGTGACTTGTCGTGCTCAATCAGTGTGGCGCCCCCTCCCCAGTGGGCCATCCGATACCGCGCGCGTCGCGACACTCGTACCAGTGTCTGGGAGCGCTCTCAGCAGCTTACGACGATCGGCTCGACCTTGGCAACCCCTGTGGGGAGGCGACGCGCGTCACGATCGAAAGTCCATACGGCGCAACGATAACAGTGCTCATGCTGCGGCTAGCCGGGCCGTTACGAAGGCGTGCAGTGCTTCGACCGACTCGGCAACCGACTGAGTGTGTGCCGGTAGTGCCAGTTCCGGACTGACCGGCGGCTCGTACGGGTCGTCGATGCCGGTCAGCCCGGTCAAGCGCCCGGCTCGTTGTTCGGCGTACAAGCCTTTGACGTCACGGTCGGCGCACACACCGAGAGGAGTCGCGACATACACTTCGGCGAAGGCGATGCCATCTTCGGCGTGGTGGGACCGGACATCGAGCCGACTGGTGGCGTACGGTGCGATCACCGGCACCAGCACGGTCACGCCGTTGCGGGACAACAACCTTGCGACGAATCCGATCCGCCGCACGTTCTCCGTGCGATCGGCTCTGCTGAACCCCAAGTCCCGGGTGAGACCCCGGCGGAGCTCGTCGCCGTCGAGGACTTCGACCCGGCGTCCGCGCGCCCGCAACCGCTCGGCCACGCCGCGAGCGATGGTCGACTTTCCCGCACTCGGCAGACCGGTCAGCCACACTGTCATGCCCGAAGGGGCCGGCACCCCGGCCGCTGCTGCCGAACCACGTACCGTGTCGTCGAACATGACCACAACCGCCTTCCCCCAAGTCGATTCCGGAGGCAGCTTACCCACGAGGAGCGTCGAATAGCGATGTTGCCGGAGCGTCGCAGAGCAGGGAAGCCTCTGTCCTCATTGGACCCGGGGCGGACTGGACACCCCGTCGATCCGGCGGAATATCCCCGATCCGGGAGGTGGATCGTAGAGTCCAGGCGGTGTCGATGCGGAAATCGTGCAATCCAAACGATGTGCGGTCGAAGTAACTTTCGGCGGCCGTGCGGATTAATCGGAGAATGTGCGTCTTCTTGGCCGAGCTGGTTGACAAGGTGTTTGGTCCGCGTCCATGCTGGACGACGGGGAAGCAAGTCGCTCGCGTCGGCGTGGGTGCTGGTATGGATTCGATCATGTTATTGCTGGCGTTTCGATAACAGCGACTCAAGAACAAGTTTCGGCGTTATTCGGCCACGAGGGGGAAAGTTTCGTGAACGCTCTCACCGGCGCGTCCTCTGTGACGCGCTGTCAATTCATGTGCGCCGTCCATTGCCGAAAACCGTGATAGACTGCCTTGTCATCGGTGGTGGCATCATCGGCGCGAGCGTGGCCCATCAGGCCGCCGGCCGCCATCCCGGATGGGACATACACCTGCTCGATCCCCGCGGGATCGGTTCGGGAACGACGGCCTCCTCGGCCGGCCTCTATGTGCCGTTCGGTGCCACGACCGAAATACGCTCTCTCGTCCGCGACGGCCTGCCCGCCTTCTCGGCCTACCGATCGTGGGTCGCCGACGACACGATCCGCGACCTGCGGTTCCTGGTCGTGCTACGCACCACCGCGCGCAACGACCTCCTCGCCATGATGACCGGCGGGGCAGCACACGAGCCGACCGCCGACGACCTGGACTGGTTCGCGCACCGCTATCCCGAATGCGATCTCGCCGGCCAGGAGATCATCCGGCTCGACGGAGCGTTCCGGGTACGCGCCGGCGAGCTCGCCGGCCAGCTCGCCACGGCGTCGCCGAACGTGCGCTTCGTCGCCGCCTCGGCCCAGGTCGTTCGTCGCCGGGAACAAGGGTGGGTCGTCGAACACGATGCCGGGACGACCGCCGCCGCCCGCGTGATCCTCTCGGTCGGGCCGTGGATGCTGCCGGTACTGGACCTTCCCGCGCCGTCGGCGCTCGACGCGCCGGGCAGGCGCAAGCGGGTGGCGGCCATGCACGCCTACAACGCTCCGAAGGCGGACGACCGGGCGGTCTACTTCCTGGACGACGACGTCTTCCTGTTACCCGAACCACGGCTGGGCTACACAATCGCGAGCTTCTACCTCGACCGTTGGAGCCAGCCTCCGGGCAGCGGCGATCCGGTCCCCGCTCCAGCCGATCAGGCGGTGGGGCGAGCCGCGCTGGCCCGTCGCATCGGCCCCGCGTTCGCCGCGACGTGCGGTGGCGGCCGGGCGGGGACCGACGTCTACCAGCCGCAGCGCCTTCCGGCCGTGCTGGCACTCGACCCGGACAGCACCCTGCTGTTCGCCGGCGCTGGTTCCGGCTCGGGCGTGCGCCTTGCGCCCGGAATCGCCACGCGGGTGGTCGGCTGTCTCACCGCTGCATGACATCGACGATTTCTCGCCGGCCGGAGCCGGGTACCAGTCTGGAAGGACAGTCCTTGAACGCGCTTTTCGAGTCAATTCGCGAGGCCGCCGCGGCGGACGCTCCCGGCCTCGCCGACATCACACTCCCGCCCGACGGTCGCTACCAGCGTGCGGAGACTACGATCCGTGAGCTGTCCGATGCGGTGTCCGGCGTCCTGCGCGCCGGGTTCGAGCACGTGAGCGACTTCCCGCTGCTGGTCGTCGGCTGGGGTCGCTGCCGGGTCGGCTCGACCGCCATGACGAACCTCTTCGGCATCGCCGGTGCCGCCGCCTACTACCAGCCGGTCAAGACGATCGCGCGATTCCGGCTGGTCGGCGGGGAAGGAACGCCGTGGCGATTCGGCCCGCAGGAACGAATCCTCTTCGCCAAGGAGATGGCCGGGCCGTACATCCCCTACGAAGCGCTTTTCAACCCGATTCAATGCCTGATGGCGGCAGGGTGGCCGGCGGATCGGCTGCACCTGCTGGTCCTCGACCGTGAACCGCGGGCTTCGCTGGACTCGTGGATGGGCAAGTGGCACGAGAAGATCGGCCGCATCCGCGTCATCGAGAACTTCCTGCTCAGCACCATGAACTACGACCGCATGCGGGCCTTCGCCCGGCGCGAGGGGGTGGCCACCACCCATTTCCCGTATGAGGCGAGCCGCGCTCCCGCCGAGACCGTCCGCTGGATGTTCGATCGCATCGGCGTCGGCGAGCTGTTCGACGAGCGCATGCTGACCGGCTGGGGCACCTCGGGCGACCTCAACTCCGCCGATGCCAAGATTCATTTTCCGGCCGAGCCGGCCGAGTACGTCGTCCCGGGCATCCACGGACAGGGCAGCGAATACAGCTATCAGCCGCGCCGGATCAGCCAGCTCCGCGACGACGAGCTCTCCGTTGCCGAGGCCGCGGCGGTCGTCGCGAGCTACCGCGCCTCGATCGACGGCTTCTGCCGGGAACTCGAGGTGAGCCCCGAGTGGCGGCAGAAGATCTTCCCGGAGTCGTTGTGAACGAGGCAGCGGAGATGACGGCGTCCGCGTCATGGCTCGCGATCGCCCCGCCACCGACCCCGAACGGCGACCTACACCTCGGCCACCTGTCCGGGCCGTACCTGGCCGCCGACATCTTCGCCCGCCACCAACGGCGCAAGGACGGGTCGGCCCGCTATCTGTGCGGTCTTGACGACCATCAGACATATACGGCCCTGCAGGGCATCCGCGAGGGACGCACCGCGGACCAGATCGCCGACCACTTCGGGGCGCGCATAGAGGCGGCGCTGGACCGCTCCGGCATATCGATCGACGTGATGGTGCGGCCGAGGGCGTCGGCCGAGTACACGACGTTCGTCCAGGAGTTCGTCCGCGTGCTGCACGAGCGCGGGCAGATCGTCGCGCGCGAGCGGGCTTTGCCGTTCTGCGCCGGGTGCGAGCGGTGGTGCTACGAGGCGTACGTCTCCGGGGGGTGCCCGCACTGCGGGGTCGCTACCGGAGGCAACGGCTGCGAGGGTTGCGGCCGGCCCAACCAGTGCGCGGATCTCACCGATCCGGCCTGCACCGTGTGCGCCGCACGAGGCGAGATCCGGTCGGTCCGCCAGCTGGTGTTCCCCCTCGAGCCGCACCGGGACATGCTTACCGCGTACTGGGCCGAGACAGCGATGAGCCCGCACGTGGTCCGGCTGTGCCAGGACGCGGCCCGCACCGGACTGCCGGAGCTCGCGGTGACCTATCCGGGTGACTGGGGCATCCGCGCGGCCGTTCCCGGGTTCGCCGAGCAGCGGATCTACGTGTGGGCCGAGATGGCCGCCGGATATCTGGCGGCCGGCCCGGATGTCTGGCGCCGCTCCGGCCACGTCGTCCAGTTCTCCGGGTTCGACAACGCGTTCTTCTACGCCGCCTTCTTCCCGGCGCTGATGACCGCCTTCGATGCCGCCGTCACGCCGCCGGCGGCGTTCGTCACCAACGAGTTCTACCAGCTCGACGGGCTGAAGTTCTCCACCAGCCGCCGGCATGCCATCTGGCTGTCAGAGGTGCTCGACGAGGTGCCCGCGGACCTGCTGCGGCTGTACCTCGCCGCCGAGGGGCCCGCGGTGTCGGAGGCGAACTTCACCTGGCCCCGTTTCGACCTGCACATCCGGCAGCTCCTGCTGCCGCGGTGGACACAGTGGTGGGACGAGCTGACCCGCCGCGCCGCGACGACGGCCGGAGTCCCGCCACGGCGGGCCGGGCTCACCGCCGGCCAGCGCCGATTCCGATCGCGGATCCACCGTCTCGCCGACGAGGTGGATCAGGCACTCGGCGCTGCGGAGTTCTCCACCCGCCGCGCTGTCGACCTGCTCGACTTGGTGGTCCGCGAGGCAGCGGAGTACGGCGCCGCGCACGACACGTCCCGCGCCGGTGCGGACGGGCTCGCCGAGGCGGTGGGGCTGGAGCTCGAGGCCGCAGCCGTCTTCGCACTCTGTCTCAGCCCGATCGCGCCGGCCACGGCGCAGCGGATCTGGACGGCGCTGGATCGTCCGGGCCACGTGCACGAGGTCCCGTGGGCGGATCGCGACGCACTGCCGATGGACCGGTCGGCCGTCGTCGCGCTGGACCACGTGGGCAAGGCGCTGCAAGCCGATGGCTACCAGACGGAGGAGATGGTAACTCGTGGCGCGACCGACTGACGAGGTCATCGATACCGATGTCCTCGGTATCGGCCTTGGGCCGGCGAACCTGAGCTTCGGCGCGCTGCACGAGCCGCTGGACGGCAAGCGGGTGTGCTTCGTGGAGGCGGCACCCTTTTTCCAGTGGCACGCCGGGATGATGGTGCCGGAGGGGCAGCTCCAGGCGTCCTTCCTGAAGGATCTGGTGACCCCGGTCGATCCGACGAACCGCTTCACCTTTCTCAACTACCTGACCGAGCAGGGCAGGCTGCACCGATTCCTGATCGCCTGCGCCGGCACCGGCGCCTATCGCGAGGAGTTCGAGAAGTACTACCGGTGGTCCGCCGAAAGTCTGCCCGGAGTTCGATGGGGACACGCCGTCGAGCGCGTCGAGCTGGCGGGCGACCGATTCCGGGTGACCGTGCGGAAATCCGGCGGCGAGGAGTTGTCGGCGTACGCGTCGACCCTCGTGCTCGGCACCGGCAAGCAGCCCTATCTGCCGCCGGTCGCGGCAAGACTGTCCGGCCGGCGGGTGCTACACAGCAGCCGGCTCCTGTCCGGCACCCTGGACATCGGCGGCAAGGACGTGCTGGTCGTCGGCGGCGGGCAGAGCGGCGCCGAGGTGGTCGACTATCTTCTCGCCGGAGCCGACGGCTTGCCCACGTCGCTGACCTGGCTGTCCAAGCGCAGCGGGTTCCAGCCGCTCGACGACTCGCCGTTCACCAACGAATGGTTCTTCCCCGGTTACGTCGACCATTTCTACGCGCTGCCACGCGAGAGCCGGGAATCGCTGCTGAAGAAACACCGGCTGGCGAGTGACGGCATCTCCGAGTCGACGCTGCGCGACATCTACCGCAGGCTCTACTACCTCGACCTGACCCGCCCGGGCAAGGTGCGGCATCACCTGCGCCCCGCTTGTCACGTCGAGGCGCTGCGCCCGGACGGCGACCGATTCGTCGCGCTGGTCAAGGAGCTGGACGGCACGGGCCATTTCGAGGTGCCGGCGGACGTGGTCGTGTTCTGCACGGGGTATCGGGGCGGGATGCCGGCCTATCTGGCCGAGCTCGACCCGCAGCCGTCCCGGGACGGCGACCAGCTGCGGATCGGCCGGGACTACCGGCTGGACTGGTCCGGTCCGGAAGGGCTGTCGATCTACGTGCAGAACGCGGCCGAGCACAGTCACGGGATCGCCGATCCCAATCTCAGTCTCGCGGCATGGCGCAGCGCCCGCATCATCAACTCGATCCATGGACGGCAGGTCTACAACACCGAGCGGGAGCAGTCCACCTCCCGGTTCGGTCCGGCGCCGGCTGCCGTCACACTGCCGGAGGTCGTGGCGACCCCGTCGCGGATCGAGCCGGACGGCGACCATCCGGTGCCGGTCGGTTTCGCTGACGCCGAGCGTTCTCCCGGTGGCATGTCCGTCGAGATGGCGATGCTGCCGGGCAGCGAAGTGCGAAAGGTGCCGTTCAGCTCCTCGCGCTGGGAGGTGCCGCCCGGAGCGGTGAGCGACCTCGACGTCCACGAGGTGGAGGAGATCTGGATGGTCCGCTCGGGCCGCGGACGGCTCATCTCCGAGCAGGTCCGGACGGAGGTGGCTGCGGGCGACATGGTCTTCATGCCGAGCAAGGTGCCGCATCAGGTGGAGAACACCGGCGACGAGCCGCTGCGGTTCTTCTCCGTCTGGTGGTGACCTCCACTGTCCCGGCGCGCAGCGAGACGACCCGACAACTCGAAGGAAATCCTGATGCAGGACGTTGACCGGCCGGCGACCGGAAAGTTCGTCGTGGTGCGTAACGACGAGCAGGAGTTTTCCGTCTGGCCGGTGGAAACGCCGCCGCCCGCCGGGTGGACGCCGATGGGCACGACCGGTAGCGAGGACGAGTGCCTCGATCACATCGGGCGTAGCTGGACGGACATGCGTCCGCGGTCGGTGCGGGAACCGGGCTCGCGGCCGTGGCACCTGCACGAGGAAGGTCCGCCCGGCGTCGTACCGGAGGAGTCCGGAGCCCGCGGCCACGCCGTGCCGGTCCCGGACGTCGGCATCTCGGACTTGATCGATCGTCGCAACGAGTGCTTTCCCGACGAGATCGCCGTCCGGTTTGCCGGTACGACCGTGACCCGGGCCCAGCTGGCAGGCAGGACCCGACGGCTCGCATCCCGACTGGTTGCCCTCGGCGCCGGTCCGGAGCGGCCGATCGCTGTCCTGCTGCCCAGATCCGGCGACGCCGTCGTGGCGATCGTCGGCGTGCTCAGGTCCGGCTCGCCCTACCTTCCGCTGCCCACCACCGACCCGGTGTCGCGGTTGCGCACGATACTGCGCGACGCGGGCGACCCGCCGGTGCTCACGGACGACGCCGGCCGGGCGACGCTCGCCGGCTACGAGGGCGTCGTCACGATGATGGGCGACGACGAGGAGAACGAGACGCCCGGCCTTCCGGCCGTGGCTGGGGAAAACCTTGCCTATGTGGCGTACACGTCCGGCACGAGCGGACCACCGAAGGGAGTCTTGGGGACCCACCGCCAGCTGGTGAATTACGTCCGTTGGTGCGCCGAGGAGTTCGCGCTGGAGCCGGGCGAGCGCGCGCTGCTGCACGCGCCGTTGTACTTCGTCGGCTCGGTGATGACTCTGTTCACCGCTCTGGTTGCCGGGTGGGAGCTGGACGTCGCGCCGGAGCCGGTCGCCTTCGATGAGCTGCGCGACCAGGCGCGCCGGCGAGGGTGCGGGTTCTTGAAGCTCACGCCTTCGCACGTACGCGCGCTGACAGCCATCGGCGACGTGGCGGGCCTGGCTCGGCTTTACATGATCGGCAGCGAGCCGTTGGTGCGTACACCGGCGCTGACCGGATGGATGGCCGAGAGCCCCGGTTCCCGCTACGCCAACCACTACGGCATGAGTGAGACCTGCGGGGCCACCTGGTACTGGATCCGGGGCGACGAGCCGCTCGGTGAGCGCCTGCCGGTGGGTCGTCCCATCCACAACGCGGAGGTCCATGTGGTCGGCGCGGATGGCCGCCGGCTGCCCTACGGCGAGGTCGGCGAGCTGTGTTTGGCCGGTGCGGTCGTGGGCCGCGGCTACCACGGCAACCCGGCGCTCACCGCCCGGCGCTGGCGGCCGCATCCGTGGGGCCGGCCCGGCGAACGTCTCCTGTACACCGGTGATCTGGCCCGGATGACGCCGGACGGCGTGGTCGAGGTGCTCGGACGCTCCGACCGGCAGGTGAAGATCCGTGGGCACCGCATCGCCCTGCCCACGGTGGAGGAGGCGGTCCTGCGCTGCCCGGGAGTGGCCGAGGCCGTTGTGTCGGTGATCCCCGACAGCCAGGAGGTGCCACGGCTGACTGCCCTGCTGCGGGCTGTGCCGGGCTCGCAGCCGTCGGTCGGGGTCGTCCGCGAGCGTCTGCTGGCGGAGCTGCCGGAGCCGTGGGTGCCCTCGCATTACGTGGTGACCCGGGAGTTCCCCCTCACCCCGAACGGTAAGATCGACTACGCCCGGCTGGCCGGGAGCCGTGGCATCCGGCCGGACACGGCGGGCGTGTTCCGGGAGCCGGCCACACCGGGCGAGAAGGCCGTCTGCGACATCTTCGCCGACGTTTTACACCTCGAGCGAGTGGGCGCGGACGACGACTTCCGCGACCTCGGCGGCGACTCCATGAGCGTGGTCCAGGCGATGTCACTGGTGCAGGACGCCGGAATCGACGTCTCCATCGGCGAGTTCTTCGAGCACGGTACACCGCAGGCCCTGGCCGCACTCGCACGCCGGTCGGACACGACGACCGAGCCGGCGTCCCTCACCGCCGGGACCTCCGAGCCGGACGTCGAGGAGGACATCCCGGCGGCGGAGGAGCTCTTCGTCCCCGATGGGACCGGCCGGGTCCGCCGGGTCGCGGTGCCGTTCGACGGTGCGGGCCGGTCGGCTCCGCTGACCTGGGGACAGATGCACATGTGGCGGCCGATGCTGCAGTACGGGGCGGCATTCGCGGGTCTCAACATCACCCGGTTCGTCGACCTCGGTGTACCCGGCGCCGACCTCGGCACCTGCTTGGCCGCGATCCGTCGTCTCGCCGAAACCTACGAGCCGGTTCGGACCAGGTTCGTCGCGGCCGGGGACGAACCGCTGCAGCGGGTCGCGGCGAGCGGAATGCTCCATGTCGAGGTGCTCGACGCGGAGCTCGGCGAGGTCGACGGAAGGGCGCGGGAGCGCGCCGCGCAGCTCGCCGCGGAACCGTTCGACCACGCCGTCCACTGGCCGGTGCGCGTCTGCCTGATCAGCGCCGAGGCCCGCATCCGCTCGATCGCCGTCGTCGTCTCCCACCTGGCCTTCGACGGGTGGAGCGTAGAGCGGCTCACCGAGAGCCTGGCCTGCTGGATCCGTGGTGACTCCGTCGTGCTTCCGGACCCGCTGCAGCCCGTCGACGAGGTGGCCGAGCAACGGTCTCCAGGCGGACAGCGCCGCAGCGGGCAAGCACTCGCGTACTGGCGGGAGCGACTCGCCGAGCTGCCGCCGATGACCGCGACGCCGCAGGTACCGCGGGCGGATCCGCCGTGGCAGCGCTGGGCACTGTGGTCGTCCGAAGTGGCGGTCCACGCGGCCGAGCTCGCTCGCCGGACCCGCACCTCGACGTCCACCGTGATGCTGACGCTGGCGGCGATCGGGACCACGGCACTGCAACAGCAGGACACTGTCGGGCTGTTGCTGATTTCGGGCAACCGCTTCACCCCACGCGAGCGCCTGAACGCGGGTTCCGCCGTGCAGGACGCACTCGTCGTGCACCACGGCGGCGACGGCAGGCCGCTGTCCGAGTTGATCAGAGCGACGTACCGGAACGCGACGGAGGCCTACTTCAACGGCCGCTGCGACCCGGTCGCGCTGGCGGCACTGCGGGACGAGGCCACTGGTGCCGACCGGCCCGATCTGTCGTGGTACTTCAACGACGCCCGGCTGGGCCGCGAGTGGGAGCCGGGTGCCACCGGCGGCACCACCGGCGAGCCGTTCCTAGTACGGGGTCTGACCTACAGCGACATGACGTTCTGCCTCGGCCTGGCGCAGCGTGGACCGCACTGCGAAGTGTTCCTGCTGGCGGATACGGCGGTTCTGCCGGGTGAACGCGTCCGTCGTTTCCTGGCGGCCTTGGCTCCGTTGCTGTCACGCGCCTTGCGTGAGGATCTGTGCGCCGCCGACGTGGCCGAGGCGCTGCTGGGCTCATTGCCGGAGGGAAGCCGCTGATGCGGGCGCGCATGACGCGGTATTGGGCCGAGGCCGTGGAACCACGACTGTTTCTCCTCGCGCAGCTGCGCGGCGTTCCGGTCCGATCGACCGCGATGTTGACAGTACTCAATGTCGGCGTCGGGTTGCTGCCGGTCGGATTCGTCGTGGCCACCAGCGCGGTGATCGGCCGGGCACCCGGTGCGGTGGCCGGCGGTCTCGGCTCGACGGCCTGGCGTGAACTGGTGATCGCCTTTGTCGTGGCCGGCGCGGCCTTCCTGCTGCAGCAGCTGTTGACCCCGCTCTCGGTGTCGCTCGGGCAACGGCTGAAGCACCGGGTGGACGGGCGCTTTCACGACCGGTTGATGGCGGCGTCCCTGCGGACCGCCTCGATCACCCCGCTGGAGGACCAGGCTTCGCTGTCCCAGCTCGAGCAGGCGGCCGAGGGGCTGGAGAAGGGCAACCGCACGCCCGGCGACGCTGCCGTCGGAACGCTGGCCCTGGTGTTGCGCTATTCGCGGCTGCTCGGGTTCCTCGGTGTCATCGGCGTGACGTACGCGTGGTGGGCTGCAGCCTCCACCGGTTTGGTCACGATGGCGTTCCGCTTCGGTCAGCGTGGTGGTGTCCGGATATACACGAGGCTTTGGCCTCATCGGACGCGCTATCGCCGTGAGGCCGAGTATTTCCGGGTTCTGGGGATAGGCGCGGAGAGCGCCAAGGAACTGCGGGTGTTCGGCTTGGCGGACTGGGTCAAGGAGCGTTACCGGTCGGCCGCGGTCGAGGCATTGCGCCCGGTTTGGCGCGAGCGCCGCCGGGTCAGCGTCGGCAACTTCGTCTGGTTCACGGTCGCGGGCCTGGTGATCGGCTTCGCCGTGCTGGCGGCTGTCCTGCGTACCGCGGCGGCCGGCGAGCTGTCCCTGTTCGCGCTGGCGCTCACCCTGCAGGCCATGGTGTCGGCCGTACTGCTGGGCGAGTTCTACCATGAAGCGGACACGGCCACCCAGTTCGGCATGCTGGCGGCGCGGGCGATGGACGTCTTCGAGCGGCAGGTGCGCGACCTGGAGGCGGCCGAGTCGCCGGCGCACGGGGATGCTTCGGCGGCACTGCCGGACATCAGGGGCCTGCCGGCGCGGGACATCAGTTTCGCCGGGGTGTCGTTCGCCTATCCCGGCGGGACATCGCCGGTCTTCGAAGGACTGGACCTCACATTGCGGGCCGGCGAGTGCACGGCGATCGTCGGACTCAACGGTGCCGGCAAGACCACCCTGGTCAAGCTGCTGGCCCGGCTGTACGACCCGGCCGGCGGCGCGGTACTCGTGGACGGCGGAGACATCCGCGATCTACCGATCGACCAGTGGCGTCGCCAGCTCGCCGTGATCTTCCAGGACTTCAACCGGTACGAGCTGACGGCCGGGGACAACATCGCCTTCGGCGCGGTCGAAGAGCCGCCCACCTCGGATGCGCTGCGACAGGCCGCGATGGCGGCCGGTGTGCTCGACGTGCTCCAACGGCTGCCGAATGGCCTGGACACGCGGCTGAGCCGCCGGCACACCGATGGCGGGCAGCTCTCGGGAGGGCAGTGGCAGCGGCTGGCCATCGCCCGGGCGCTGTACGCGGTGGCCGCCGGTGCGCGGGTTCTCGTCCTGGACGAGCCGACGGCAGCGCTGGACGTACGCACCGAGGCCGCGTTCTTCGACGAGTTCGCCGGGTTGACCCGCGGAGTCACCACGCTGCTCATTTCGCATCGGTTCGCGACCGTGCGGCGCGCCGATCGGATCATCGTGCTGTCCGGCGGGCAGATCATCGAGGACGGCTCACACGCGGCGCTGATGGCCGCGGGCGGCACCTACGCGCATCTGTTCGACCTGCAGGCTCGGCGCTTCACCGACGAAGATGCCGACAGCGACGCAGAGGTGCCGGCATGACGGCGTTGACGAGCATCCGCAGCATGCTGGCGATCGTGTGGCGGGTCAGCCGCCGCAAGATGGCCGTGTCCATCCTGCTGATGGCACTCGGTGGCGCATCGTGGCCGCTGCTGGCGCTCGCCCTCAAGCACGGCGTGAACAAGACGCTCGCCGGGGATATCTCCGGCGTCACCGCCGCTGCCGCCTTCATCATCTGCGGTCTCATCGGCGCTCTCATCCTGCAGCATTTCGCGTACGTGCCGTACGCGGAGGCCACCGAGATGGCGGCGATCTCGCTCGAGACGGAGCTGATCGAACTGGCCAACACCGCACCTGGCATCGAGCAGTACGAGAACGCCGAGTACGCCGACAAGCTGGAGCTGTTGAAGAAGGGCATGGCGGAGTTTCACGACGGCATGCTGGGCCTGATGTCGCTGGTGTCCCTGGTGACTTCGGTCGTCATCACCGCTCTGCTGCTGGTCTTCCTCGATCCGTGGCTGCTCCTGCTGCCGCTGGCCGCGCTGCCGCCGGTGCTGGCGAGCCAGCGAGCCCAGCGGACCGTCAACCGTGCCAAGGAGGAGTCGGCGGCCACGACCCGCCAGGCGAGCCACCTCTTCGGGTTGGCTACCGGCGCGCGACCGGCCAAGGAGGTGCGCCTGTTCCGCCTGCAGGGCGAACTTCGGCGCCGGCACACGACGCTTTGGCACGAGGTCGAGGCCGTGTTGTGGCGGGCCGAGCGGCGGGCCGCCCTGGTCGAGGCGGGTGGGCAGCTCGTCTTCGGCGTCGCGTATGTCGGTGCGGTCCTGCTGGTCCTGCGCGAGGCGGTCGCCGGGCACGCGGGCGTAGGCGACGTGGTCCTGGTCATCGTCCTGGCGGTCCAGGTGAATCAGCAGGTCACCGCGGCGCTGGAGCTGTTCCGCAAGCTGCAGCGGATGGCCCAGGGCATGACGCGCCTGCGGTGGCTGCGGCAGACGGTCACCGCGGGGCAGGCCGAGGCGGCCACGGCGGCGGTGCCCGATCGGATCCGCTCCGGCGTCGAACTGGAAGGCGTGTCGTTCGCCTATCCCGGTACCACGCAACCGGTGCTCCACGGTGTCGACCTGCATCTGCGGGCCGGGTCAACGGTGGCGATCGTCGGGGAGAACGGCGCGGGCAAGTCCACCCTCATCAACCTGCTCTGTGGCTTCTACCGGCCCACGACGGGGCGGATCCTGCTGGACGGTGTCGACGTCAGGACATTCCCGGCCGCGGACTGGCGGGCCGGGCTGGCCACGACGTTCCAGGACTTCGTCCGGTTCGAACTGCCCGCCGGGCAGGTGGTCGGTGTCGGTGACCTGCCGCGCCGGGACGACGCGACCGCGGTCCGTGCGGCGATCGAGCGCGCCCGCGCCGAGGATGTCGTGGCCCGATTGGATGAAGGACTCGCCACTCAGCTGGGCAAGTCCTGGACCCGGGGTGTGGAGTTGTCCGGCGGTCAGTGGCAGAAGCTCGCGGTGAGCCGGGCCATGATGCGAACCGGGCCGCTACTGCTCATCCTCGATGAGCCGGCCTCGGCGCTCGACCCGCAGGCGGAGCACGTGCTCTTCGAGCGGTATGCGGAGAACGCACGCCGGGTCGGCGAGGAGTCGGGCGCGGTCACCGTCTTCGTTTCGCACCGTTTTTCCACGGTCCGGATGGCCGATCTCATCGTGGTGCTCTCAGAGGGCCGCGTGGCCGAGGCCGGCAGCCACACCGAGCTGATCGCACACGGCGGGCTGTACGCGGAGCTGTTCGGCATCCAGGCGAAGGCGTACGCCTGGAAGGCGCCCGATGACGCGCACCGCTGATTCCCCGCGCCCCCTCCGGTACTGTGCCGTGCATTGCCGGGGACCGGGCCGCGGCGGAGGGGATGGATCGTGGAGGACATCGTCGCGCTCGTGCGGCCGGAGATCTACGCGATGCGGCCCTACACGTCGGCGCGTGTCGAGGGCGACCAGTCCGCCCGGATCTGCCTTGACGCCAACGAGAACCCTTATCCGCCCTTTCCCGGCGGCCCCGAGCAGGAGGGCCTGAACCGGTACCCGGACCCACAACCGGCGTCGCTCCTGGGCCGGTTCGCCGACATCCACCGACTTCCGATCGAGCAGATCTTCCTGTCTCGGGGGGCTGACGAATCCATCGACCTGCTGGTCCGTGGGTTCTGCGCGGCAGGCAGGGACGCCATCCTCATCACGCCGCCGACTTTCGTCATGTACGAGACCGCTGCCGAGATCCAGGGCGCCCGGGTGTGTCGGGTGCCCCTCAACCCCGGCTCGTTCCAGCTCGATGTCGATGCCGTGCTGGCCGCCTGCGACGCCGACCCGGGGATCAAGCTCGTCTTCGTCTGCTCGCCCAACAACCCGACGAGCAACGTGATGGAACGGGCGTCTGTCCTGCGTCTCGCGGCAGAGCTACGAGGACGGGCGATGGTGGTGGTGGACGAGCTGTACGTCGACTACTCGGGTCAGCCGTCCCTGGCTCGAGAGATCGCCGGCCAGCCCAACCTCGTCGTCGTTCGTTCGCTGTCGAAGGAGTACAGCCTCGCCGGTGAGCGCTGCGGCATCACGCTGGGCCACCCCGAGCTGATCGGGGTGCTGCGCCGCATCATGCCCCCGTACCCGCTCACCGTCACGGCCATCCGCGCCATCGGTGCGGCGATCTCGCCGGCCGGCATCGCCTACGGACACCGGAACATCGCCCGCATCGTGGCCGAGCGGGATCGCGTACGCGAGGCCTTGTCGCAGTCACCAGCGGTGATCGAAGTTTTCCCCTCGGACGCCAATTTCCTCCTGCTGCGTACCGAGGACCCGCGGCGTCTGTGTGCCGCCATGGCAGAGCAGGGTATCAAGCTGCGAGACCGGAGCAGCCTGATCGATGGCGCCGTCCGGGTATCGATCGGCACGCCGAGCGAGAACGACGAGCTCCTCCAGGCCGTGAAGCTGTACGCCTCCTCAGGGCCCAGTCCGGTGCCCATCCGTCATCGCGGGATGTCGTCCGATACCTGATCTTGAGGTATTCGCCACCGGGTCGGCGGACGCAAGGTCCGCGTCGTGGTGGGACAGTCGACCACGGCCACCTCGACCGGCCGTGAACACAGCCGGCAAATTCGCGCCTGGGCCGGCACCAACGGCTACCCGGTTTCCGGCCGAGGGCGTCTCTCCTCAGTTGTCTTCGGGACCACGGGTTCCTTGCCGGAATGTGGCAGCGCCCGGTCGGCCCCACCTCGATCCGGCGGATCCGGGAGACGAGATCCCATCCCGGTGATGAAACTGAAGCAATGATTCCAGATAACACAGAACCCAGGTCGAAGAGATCTTCAACCTGGGCAGTGGGGGTGCGCCATCAGGGACTCGAACTCCGAACCCGCTGGTCAAGAGATCGCTTTCTGGGCCGTTGGGTGATTTCGGGTGACGTCGGACAAGACCTTTTCGGGGCGAACGACAGCCTTGTCGGTACCGTGAGACCGACGGCTTCCTGACGCCCTACGGCCTGAATCCGGTGCCGACCCCATCATCGAACAGATCGACGTGCCGACCATGCCGACGAGAGCTACGGCTACCGCACCCACCGCCAAACCCCGACACCCCCGGCACACCCTGCACCCCCGTCGAACTCATCGGCCTCGGCATCGACCGCGGACTCCCCCTCGGCACCACGGCCTCCGCGCCCACTGCGACCTCGACACCACCACCAGCTGGGGCCCAACCTTCACCGCCACCCTCTGGACACTCCAAGTGGCGGCCAGCTGGTGAGATGGGAACGCGTGCAGTCGGGGGTCGAGACGCTAATCGGCGCGACCGCGCAACAGCTGTCCGGCTTCTTGGGGTCCGCTCAGAAATTGCTCGGCGGAAAGCTCCCTTCGAACGGCGTCGTAGCGGCGACACGGCCTGGTTCTACATGCGGCACGAAGTCGCCAAGATGATCTTGAGGTTCGTTGGTGGGGAGGAGCGGAGGTAGGCGCGTTCAGTGGAGCATCGTTCGTATGGAGCCGGCGTGCTTGTCCCAGTTGCAGGCGTAGCCGAAGTAGCCTTGGCTCTCCCATGGGTAGATGCTCAGGCGGAATCCGGAGCACCAGCCCCAGTTGGCGTACTGCCGGGCGATCCAGATGTGCCCGTAGGCCAGGGCGTAGTACGCAGCTCGCAACTGCAAGGGCGTCGCCGCAGCTGGCGACCGCGGCCTCGGCCGTGCCGGGCGTCGCCACAGCGGTGCCGGTGGCGAGCGCGGCAGCGATAGCGACCGCGGCCACCGCGTTGCGCAGCAGTCTCCACACCCTCCCTCTGCGCTCCTTTCCGTGGTTGGCCGTGGTAGTGGCTTGTTGTGTCATCCGGTCCTCCTTGTCCATTGCGTCTCGTCGTGATCGACGGGCCGCGTCGGGTCCCCAAGCAGACCGGGCTGAGCGGGGGTTGCGGAAGCCGTTGGGCGAGGGTCGGACAACTCCGGACAAGCCTCGTACAGGCCGTACACCAGCGGTTTCGTCGCCCGGAGCGCTATCGGCGTAGGCGTTGCCACCATTCGAGTGATGCTGGCGGCCAGTCGTCACCTCCAGAATGCAGTAGAGGCCGGCCGTGTTTGCCCGCCGCACTCGGCGGGGCTGCTCCGGGAAGCACCCAGCGGAGGCCGCCACCCCAGGCGAGGAGGGGATCGTGAGCGAGCGAGGCGAGGTGGATCTCGGCGATCTGTGCACCAGGGAGGAGTTCACGCAGGCATTGGTGGCCCTGAAGAAGACAGGACTGACCGTGCGGCAGATCGCCCGTAAGACCGGTAAACCACACAGCACCGTGGGCGGCTACTTCAGCGGTAAGCACCTGCCCCAGCTGAACGAAGCCTCGATCCTCACCGACATCCTGGCCGTGTGTGGCGTCGACGACCCGGATGAGGTGGCCGAGTGGCTGGCGGCCCTGGAACGGGTGACGCGCTGCACCGGCAGAACGACCTCCCCGTCGCCCTATCGCGGCCTGGCCCGGTTTGAACGGGACGACACCGAGTGGTTCTTCGGCCGCGATGAAGCCATCGCCCGGTTGGCCGCCCAGGTCGAGGCACGAGCGGCTGTGGGGGGGCGCGGTAGTGCTGGTCGGCACCTCCGGCGTAGGCAAGTCGTCACTGCTTCGCGCCGGGCTGCTGCCCGCCCTCGAGGGCGTTTGGCAGGTGCTGGTGACCACTCCAAGCCATGGGCCTGTCCACATCGAGGACCGGGGTGGGCGACCGTCGCTGGTGGTCGTCGAGCAGGCCGAGGAGCTGTTCACCGTGGTCGATCCGGCGGACCGTGACGTCTGGATCGACGAACTCACAAAAATCATCGGCCCGGGCGTGGTCGTCGTTCTCGGAATCCGCGCCGACTTCACTCCGCAGATGATGGATCACCCGACGCTGTTCGAGTTCTTCCGCGACGGGCAGGAACTGCTCAACCCGATGAACACCGATCAGGTACGGAGCTCCTGCGGCAGTCGCGGCCCCTCTGCCAGGTGCGGGTTTGAGCCCGCCGCCCCGGTGGGTACTGACGGAGATCATCGCCGTTCCGCTTTGGAGGTCGCTCGTGCAGATCCAGGTCAACACGGACCACAACATCCACGGTGGCGAAGGCCTGGCCACCTACGTGACGACCGACCTGGAGAACAGCCTCTCCCGGTTCGGCGGCTGGTTGACCCGGGTGGAGGTGCACCTCAGCGAGGACGGCGGCAAGCCGGACGACAAGAAGTGCGTGATCGAGGCGCGGCCCGGCGGGAAACAACCGGTCGCCGTCACGCACCACGCGACGACCGTGGACGACGCGTACACCGGAGCGGCGCACAAGCTGGGGCGGGTGCTGGATTCCCGGTACGACCGCGCTCACGACCACAAGGGCAGCGACAGCATCCGGCACATGCCCGCGCCGGAAGACCCCGGAGAGGTCGGCGCGCTCGAGGACGAACCACGCGCCTGACCGAGGCCGTGTAAACACCCTTCCTTCGATCTCGCCCTGCGCGTTCTTGACGGCCGAACCGTGCCCTTCGAAATGCGTGACCGCCGTCACCGGCCGGATACGGCACGTTCCAGCCACACCGAATCCGGGCCGCCGTTCGCGTGGCTCTCCAGCCTCAGGAACGAGAATCCGTGGTGGGCGTAGAACTTCGCCGCCCGGTCGTTCCCCGCGATGTACGCGAGCCGCACCGCCCGGTGCTGTTCGTCCGCGGTGTCGATCACCTTGCGCAGCAACGCGGTTCCGGCGCCGGACCCCTGCGCTTCCGGGACGACGTAGAGCTTCCACACGACCAGCACGTCCTCGACCGGCCCGAAGCTGGTCATGCCGACGATCTCGCCGGTGGCGTCCTCCGCGACGAACGTGCGCTCCAGCGCCTGGCGGAGGAGCTCGCCGGACCACCACCGCGCGAGCCCGTCGGCGACGTATTCCTTGCCCGCCAACGGTTCGTAGGTGGGCGGCCAGGTGCGGTGCCCGACTTCGGCGATGGCGGTGAGGTCGTCCTCGACGGCCGCTCGGATTCGCACGGTTCTTCTCCTCACGCCTGATAGCTGCCGATGTTCGCGGTCCCGAGCGTGCGCAGCGTGCCCGGGACGCGGTCCGGCCGCCGGTCGGCCAGGTGCCCCGCGACCTTCCACGAGTATGCCGGATCACCGACGACGTGCCCGAACGCCAGCGCATCCGCCTGCCCGCTCCCGAAATCGAGCGCGGCGAGCACCGACGACAGCAGCACGTTCCGCGCGTTCTCCATCCACCGCCGGACGTCGGGGTGCCCGAGCACCCGCTCGGTCGCCGCGCGCACCTCGGCCTCGCGCGCGGTGGGGAACCCCAGTTCGAGCCACGCCCGCGCCGCGCCCGGACGGCGCTGGACGCTGGTGCGCAGGCCGTAGCTGATCCCGAGGTCGTCCCGAAGCACCTGGTACAGCGGCGCGAACGGTGCTCCGGCCACGCCGAACAGGAACAACTCCGCCGCCGCGGCCTGTGCGGCGTCCACCGGCGGCAGGTCCCAGCACACGGCGCACCAGGTCTGCCGTCCGCTTCCGGCCCGGTGCGTTCCGCCGCCGCGGCCCGGCTCCGCGGGGTTCGCCGGCGGTTCGCGGATCGGGCCGGGCTCGGGAGTTCCGTCGAGGTCGGCAAGGACGGTGAGGTGCGTCTTGAGCGGCCCGTCCGTCCGGACGACCGGGTCTTCGCCCGCGGCGAGCCGGCGAGCGGCGAGGCGCGGGTCCGGCGCGCGTCCGACGTCGGCGACATCCAGATCCGCCCAGGTCAGGGCCGTGCCGTCGAGAAAACCGAGCAGCTCGCCGAGCCGGTCTTCGGTCACGGTGAACGACAACGCCGGGGCCCCGGCGAGCACCTTCGTGCCCACCCCGGCGCCGGTGCTCGCCGCGATGCCCCGCCACTCCGGACGCGCGACGACCGCCCGCTTCCACGCCTCGGCGACCTTCGCGGACGCGCCGGTCGCGGCCAGCGTCCACCGCACGTGCGCCAGCCCGGACGCGATCCCGGACCGGTACACGTCGGCGGGCGTCCGCGCCGTCCCGCCGGCCGCGATCCGCACGGGCAGGCCGTCCAGGACGGCGGTCACAGCACGATCTCCCGCCCACCGTGCGCGGCCAGTTCCACCGCGGCTTTCGCCACACCTTCACTGTCCACTTCGGACAACGCATCGAGGTAGTGCCCGACGGAAGCGCCGGCGAACATCCGCAGCCAGGTGGCCGCGCGCGTGCGGGGCACCGGCCGGTCGAACCGCTTGAGCGCCCCGGTGCGCACCCACCGCGCGGCATCCGCCACCACCGCCGGATCGAGCCCGCCGGCCAGCACCCCGAGCGCCTGGGCCAGCGCGTCCGGCAGCCACTCCGTCTCCCCCGTCGCCTCGACGGTCAGGCATGTCGGCGACCGGTCCTCGTTCGGGTCGCCGCTGATCCCGGCCCGCGCCGTCACGCTCGTCCCCGCGGGCGCGCGGCGGCCGGCCAGCGACCGCCCGCCACCCTGCCCCAGCAGGGCGGCGACGACCTGGGCCACGGCGAGGTCGGTCAGCCACCGCCCGGTGCGGACCACCGGGAAGCACACCGCGCGGGCGTGCGGCGAGTCCTCGGCCCGTTCGATCCGGACCACCCGCGGCCCGCTCAGCTCGTGCGGCCGCGGCGCGTCGGGCACGGCACTCCCATCGAGCACGTCGAGCAACGGCGAAAGCCGCTCCCCCACCTCGGCCGGCTCGAGCGGCCCGACGCTCGCGACCTGGGCGACCGCCGGGTCGAGGAAGAACCGGAACGCCCCGTCCAGGTCACCGGGCGTCAGGTCCCGGAGCGCCGGGTTGTCGACGAAGCCGCAGTGCGCGTTGGCCTCGTCGTCGAACAGCGCCGCCCGGTTGTACTGCACGCTGAACCCGCGCTGCGGGTGCCGCAGCACCTTGATCGCCACCTCCTGCGCGATCACGTCGAGTTCGCGCCGCACCGCGGCCGGCGCGTGCACCGGATCGGCGAGCTGCCGCCGCGCGATCCGCGCCCAGCGGCCGAGCCCGGCCGGGGGCACGCTCACCCAGAACTGGACGTAGTCCGCCCCGGTGTAGGCGTTGCAGATCGCCCCGGCCGTGCGCAGCGAGGAGAAGAACCGGCCCGACCCGGCCTCCCCCCGGCAGTGGAACACGTGCTCCACCAGGTGGGCCAGGCCCGGCAGCGGCTCGTCGCGCTGACCACGGCCGAAGGTGAGGCAGACCGTCTGGAGGGCGCGGCCCGGCTGCCGCTCGACGAGGATCATCGGACCGCGGCCGCCACGAGGACGGGCGCCGGGCGGACCATGGTGCACGCCCCGGCGGCCAGCGCCCCGCACGCCGCCGTCACCAGCCACACCACCGTCCCGCCCCGTGCGGTCAGCGACAGCATCACCACCGGCCAGAGCAGCCCGGCGGCGGCCCAGCCGAGCTGGTAGGCCGCCATGTACTGGGCCAGCCGGGCGGCCGGCGCGATCCGGGCCACGAAGTCGTTCATCACCGACGTGCTCAGCAGTTCGCCGGCGGTCAGCCCGACCATGCCGAACACCGCGCACACCGCCGTCCCCCCGGACGGCAGCAGGAATCCGACGCCGAGCACGGCGGCACCGGCCGCGATCGACAGCGCCGCCGCGACCATGACCGTCCGGTGCTGGTACCGCTCCACCTTCCGCGACACCACCGGCAGCAGCAGCACGAGGATGACGACGTTGAGCGCGATCAGCGCCCCGGCGAGCCCCGCCCCCCATTGTCCTCTTTGGACCAGGGACAGCGTGAGCACGGACGGCATCGCCAGCAGCGGCACCACCAGCAGCACCGAGGCGATCAGGAAGACACTGAACTTCACGTCCGCGTAGACGGCCAACGCGCGGGCCGGGCGCTCGGTGTCGGTGACCCGCGGCGTGGTGCGCACCCCGCGCAGCAACACGGCCGCGACCACGAACGACACGGCGTTCAGCGCCATGAACACGGTCAGTCCGCCGTTGCCGGCGAACCCGACGGAAATTCCGCCGACCAGGGCACCGAACCCCATGGCGGCGTTGCGGATGCTGCCTTCCAGCGCGTACCACCGGCGCCGCTGGTCCCCGGTGATGTCGGCGACGAAGGTCGAATTGCCGGCCCAGAAGGCGTTGTCCCCCGCCGTCGACAGCAGCAGGACGAGCAGGGCGAGCACCCGGCTGGTCGCGAACAGGGCCCCGACCGCGGCGGCCGCCCGCGCGTAGTTGATGACCACGAGGCAGCGTGACGAGCCGAACCGCCCGACGAACCGGCTCGCCAGGGTGCCGGCCGGCAGGGCGAGGACCGCGGCCAGCGTCATCAGCACGCCGACCGTGGGCTGGGAAAGCCCGGCCCGGAAGACGAAGTACAGCGGCACGAACGGCACCAGGGCGCCGCTGGCGACCGAGTCGATGGTGACCGAGGCGAGCACGGACCGGCCCCGCGGGATCCGGGTGAGGTCGAGCTGCGTCCAGCGGGCGAACATCCGGCCTCCTTCAGTAGTGGGCCAGCGGAAAGCGGTTCAGCTCCGGCTCCGGCAACGGCGTCTCACGCCAGCCGAGCGTGACGGCGGCGCGGCTCACCCGGCCGCGGCCCCACTGGGGGAAGGCCGCCGGGAAGTTCGGCACCAGGCCGGGGCTGAGCACGCGCACCGCCGAGAACCCGGCCTCGGCGATGTCCGGTGTGGTGAGGTCGACGGCGATCGGTTCTTCGCCGAACTCCGCCCGCAGTTCGACGGCGACCCGCCCGATCAGGGCGTCCGCGGACTCCGGTGCCCCCGCCGGTTCGGCCGGGCGGGGACCGGCGGGGACGTCGAACGTCCACGGCGAGACGTGCGCGGCCGCCCGCGGGTCCAGGTAGATCTGCAGCTGGCAGGCCAGGTCCTTGACGTCGCGGAAGTCGGCCCGGTACGAGTCCAGGTACCGCGAGTCCGCGCGGAACGGCTTGAGGTTCCGTTGCGAGGAAAGAACGTTCGCCTGCGCGCTGCCCGGCCGGGCCCCGGCCATCGTCAGCCCGGTCCACTGCAGACCGATGCCCTCGGCCAGCGCTTTCCGGCCCGCTTCGGCGAAGCCGGGCCGGGTCGCGAAGCCGATGGCCAGGAAGTCCGACCGCACGTCCCGCACGCAGGCGGCAGCGGTGGCCAGACCGTACCGGCCGGAGATCGGGATGATCGCCGCCCGGAACCGGTCGCCGAGCTCGGCCGCGAGTTCCGGCGCGAAGTCCGCGAGCGGGACCTGCGGAAGCAGCGGCGTGTTCGCCCACCAGACCATGGACGCGTCGCGCTCGATCGTCTCGCACAGGCCGTTCGCGACGGCTTCCGCCCAGGTCCGGCCGCCCGCGATGCCGGAGAGGTTCGGGTAGAGGTGCCGCTGTTCGCCGTCCGGGCGGAAGGAGTTCCACGCCACGTACACCCAGCACGCCGGGACCCACCGCTCGGCGCCGCTCACCAGTCCCCGGCCCGGGACCCACGCCACGGTCGTGTCGTCGTCCAGTGGCGCGAAGGGGAAGCCGCGCTCCGCGTGCTGGTCCGCGGAGTACCCGACGAGGCTGTCCGGCGCCACCGCGGCCAGCCCGCGGCGCGTCAGTTCGGTGTAGCTCGCCGAGATCATCGGCGTCCGCGGCGACACCCAGTTCGCGCAGTACCGCTCGATCAGCTCGCCGATCGCCGGGCCTTCGGCGGCCGCGGCGCTTTCCCAGCTGGAACCGAACGCGGTCAGGTCGTTGGGGAAGTCCATCACCCGGCGCATGTCGGCCGCGCGGGCCACCGCGATGTGCAGCGACCGCGGGAAGTGCGCCGGCGTCGGCTGCACCTTGACCGACCGGATCACCCCGGCCTCGGGATCGCGCAGGTGCCACGCGTCGGTGCGGCGGGCCGCGCGACGACGTTCGCCCTGGTCGGGCAGGGCCAGGATGCCGTGGTGCTCGACGCTCAGGTGCGCGCAGTCCAGCACCAGCTCGGCCGACTGGATCTCGGCGCGCGCGGCCCCGGCGAGCCAGCGCTCGGCCTGGGCGGCCAGCGTCGCGGCGGCCCAGCGCAGTTCCGCGGGGCGCAGCGCGTCCGGCTCGGGCGGTGGCGGATCCCGGTGCTCGGCCTGGAACAACGCCGGGGACGCCGCGGCGGCTTCACGGCGGCGGTAGACGTCCGACATCGTCGCGCCGACGCCGGGTTTGACCACCGGCCCGGCGAAGACCTTGTGGTCGAGCAGCCGGACGACCAGCCGCAGCGCCTCGAGCCGCTCGAGTTCGTCGTCCAGCGCGATCACGGTTTTCGACGGCGCGTGGCTGAACACCGGGCAGACGACCAGGCGCGGCCCGCATTCGCCGAGCGCCCGTTCGGCGGCGGCCAGCAGGCCGTCCTGGGTACACGCGCGGGCTTGAGTGCGCAGGCCCGCGGCCTGCCAGGCCTCGGCCAGCGCCGTCACCGGGCCGTCCGGACCGAGCCAGAGGAACTGGTAGTCGCGCAGCCGCTGCGTGCGCAGGGCCTGCGGGAGGAGCCGGTACCAGGACCGGTCGCGGGTGTCGGCGACCGGCTGGACGCAGCCGTCGCGGGTCAGCCCGGCCCAGACCTCGGCGAACTCACCGGGGCAGGGTGCCGCGGCCAGCAGCTCTTCCCGGGTGCGGGTGCCGTCCAGGAGCGCGAGCCAGTCCCGCATCCGCTCGGCCGCGACGCGGACGCGAAGAACGGTCCGGCTCGGCGGCACCAGCAGGCAGCTGTCCGGGCCCTCGGCGACGACGCGTACGTGCCCGGCGATCCACTCGGGTGACATCTGCTTTCCTCCACACGCTGCGCGCGATACCCTGGACGTGCCGGTTGGCCCCCGGGGTGTGCTAAGGACGCACCCCGAGGGCCAATCCGATCATCGAGCGATCAGTCCTCGTCCCAGCTGAACTCGATTTCCGGGGCGACGTTGTTGTTCGCCAGGATGGCGAGCTCGTTCTCGTTCTCGAAAGACTCGAAAATCTCCAGCATGTGCGTACTTCCTTTCCTCGATCGGTTACCGGACCGCGCCCGGCGGCGAGGCTGCTTCGGCGTGGCCCACCATCGTGTGCGACTCACTGCCGTTCCTATGCGTTCCTCATACCTTCGCCGTGCGTGTTCCCATGGTGCCGACCGGCAGGACCCACGACGTCTTCCGGATTGCGGCCCCGTTGTTCAGGTTGTCGAAGACGCTCAGCTGCCGCGAAAACCGGGCCGGCTTGCGGGTCAGCGGCGTGGCGATCACCTCCGCGGCGGCCACCAGGTGCTGGATGCCGCCCAACCGGTCCGGTCGGCGGCCACGGCCGCCTCGGCGACGGCGTCGGTGGATTTGCGCACCGGCACCGATTCACCGGTCGGCGCCGACTCGTCGATCTCCGCCGAGCGGACTTCCGTGAGCCGGGCGTCGGCCGGGACGCGGTCCCCCGCGGCCAGCTCCACGACATCCCCCGGGACGAGCCGGCCCAGCCGTTTGACCGCGCCGAGCGAGGCGGCGCCGGTGAAGACGCGCGGCTTGTCGATCCGGGTGTCGAACGCCGCGAACGCGAGCCCCGGCGGGAGCGGCTCCAGGGTGCTCAGCCATTCCCGGATCCCGGTCCGCGACCGCGTCGCGCGATCCACCTGGTCCGCAACCGACTTCCGGGTGGCGGCCCGGCTCGTGCCGTGCACCTGGGCGGGCCCGCCGTGCCCGCATTCAGACGTGAATTCCCATCGCCGTGAGGTCGGCACATAGTTCCGAAGGACGAGTGTCGAATGCTATTCGACAACGTCACAGGCCGGAACGTTTGGCCGAGCGATCCATCGGCAGTTGATCCTGGGCGCGAACCCGGCGATCCCCGTTGACTGCGACGGCAGGACTGGTTACATTGACTCGAAACTCCAGGTGAACAGCCTGAATGTCTGAGCGTCAGTATGGCGTCGTGGAGGTCACGCAAATGCACGATCGGCGTCGAGCGCAATTCTCCTCGATCGCCTGTGGCAGTTGCCTCCCGAAAGTTCGCGAGCGATCCGGCAGCCTGCGTCAAGCGGCGGTATTTTCCATTTTCAACGCCCTGTTTGACGCTGAGATTTCTGCGAACAAGAATGTTAACGCTAACAGTCATTCAGTCCGCACCGGGTACGGGCACAAGCACGCCGCCTGAACCGGGAGCTCCGGGGATCCGGCCTCCCTGTTCCGCGTATCGGACCTCGGGCGGCGCTGACGACGAAGGAGAAGCACATGAGTTCCACGGACCAAGCCCCACCGGGCGTGCCACTCCGAGCGGCACCCCACCGCACGGGTCGCTTCCGGCGCAGCCGCGGGGGGCGCGCACTGATCGCCCTGCTCACGACCGTCCTCGCGGCCGCCACGGCGATCGCGCTCAATCCCAGTGCGGCGTCGGCGGCGACCGTCGACACGAATGCGTGGTACGTGCTGGTCAACCGCAACAGCGGCAAGGCACTGGACGTTTCCGGCGTTTCCACCGCCGACGGAGCGGTGATCCACCAGTGGTCCCGCCACGACGGCGCCAACCAGCAATGGCAGTTCGTGGACTCTGGCAACGGCTACTACCGGCTGAAGTCGAAGAACTCCGGCAAGGTCCTCGACGTCGACAACTGGTCGACCGCCGACGGCGGGAAAGTCCAGCAGTGGACGGACCTGAACGGAACCAACCAGCAATTCAGCCTCACCGACTCCGACGGCGGCTACGTCAGGCTGCTCAACCGCAACAGCGGCAAAGCGGTAGAGGTGACGGGCGCGTCGACCGCGGACGGCGCGGCGGTCGTCCAGTACGGCGACTGGCAGGGCGCCAACCAGCAGTGGCAGCTCGTCCGGCTGGGTGACACCGGTTCGTGCTCCCTTCCGTCGACGTACCGCTGGTCCTCGACGGGCCCGCTGGCCGAACCGAAGTCGGGGTGGCTCGCGCTCAAGGACTTCAGCAGCGTCGTCCACAACGGCAAGCACCTCGTCTACGGGTCGACGACCGACACGTCCGGGTCGTACGGCTCGATGGCGTTCGCTCCCTTCACGAACTGGTCCGACATGGCCTCGGCCGGCCAGACCGCGATGAACATCGGCACCGTCGCGCCGACGCTGTTCTACTTCGCCCCGAAGAACATCTGGGTGCTCGCCTACCAATGGGGCGGGCCGACGTTCTCCTACCGCACCTCGAGCGACCCCACCAACCCCAACGGCTGGTCCGCGCCGCAGGAGCTGTTCACCGGCACCATCCCCGGCGGAGCCCCCCTGGACCAGACCCTCATCGGTGATGGCACGAACATGTACCTGTTCTTCGCCGGGGACAACGGCAAGATCTACCGCGCGAGCATGCCGATCGGGAACTTCCCGGGCAGTTTCGGCTCCGGCTACACGACGATCATGAGCGACACGACGGCCAACCTCTTCGAAGCCGTTGAGGTCTACAAGGTCAAGGACCAGAACCAGTACCTCATGATCGTCGAGGCGATGGGCGCGAACGGCCGCTTCTTCCGCTCGTTCACCGCCACCAGCCTCGGCGGTACGTGGACCCCGCAGGCCGCCACCGAGAGCAACCCCTTCGCCGGCAAGGCCAACAGCGGCGCCACCTGGACCAACGACATCAGCCACGGCGACCTGGTCCGCACCAACCCCGACCAGACCAAGACCATCGACCCCTGCCACCTGCAGCTCCTCTACCAGGGAAGGAACCCCAGCTCCGACGGCACCGACTACAACCACCTGCCCTGGCGGCCGGGCGTGCTGACACTGCAGCGCTGACCGCCTGACGCAGGTTCACCCAGCCGGATCGGCGCCCTCACCCCTCGCCGGGGTGGGGGCACCGCCTGACCTTCACCCGGACGATCACGTGCACCTCGTCACCCGGCGCCCATGTGGTTTTCACGACCCGGGGTGAGCGATGCACTTCCCGCAATCCCGGAGAACAACTTCGATTGTGCAGAAGAAAGGCTTTCTCCTGCATTGACGATTCTGTCACGGAATGGGAGACTCGCGCCTTTTCCGTCCTACGGTGGGGCCCGCGCACTCAGACACCGGGTCCGGCACCGCCGTCCGGAGCCGTCAACGGAAGGGCTGCACGTGTACCGGTCTTTTTCGGAGAAGCTCGCCGATCCCGACCTCATCGATCTCGGCGAAGGAATCTACGTCCTGCGGTTCGAGGTCATGAAGGTGACATCGGTCCGCGCGGCCGTCCAGGACCTGCTGGACCGCGGGGTCGTCCGCCCCGGTCAGACGCTCGTCGACAGCTCCAGCGGCATCTACGGGCACGCGCTGGCGCTGGTCTGCCGCGAATTCGGGCTCAAGTGCCACATCTTCGCGTCGATTTCGGTCGACGCCGGCATCCGGACCCAGCTGACCTACCTCGGGGCCACCTTCCAGCAGGTGCCCTCGTCGGCGAGCCTCAAGCACGATCAGGAGATCCGCGTCCGGCTGGTGCACAAGTACCTGGAGGCGAACCCGGACGCCTACTGGATGCAGCAGTACCACGACGACGTCCACTACCTCGGCTACCGCGGGATCGCCCGCACCGTCGTCGAGGAGCTGGGCGTCGACGGGCTGACCCTGGTCGGCGGGGTCGGCACCGGGGCGTCCACCAGCGGAATGGGCCGCTACCTGCGGGAAGCCTCCCCGGACGTGCGGGTCGCCGGGATCCAGCCGTTCGGCAGCCGGTCGTTCGGGGCGGAGTCGGCGCCGATGGACTCGTTCATCATCGCCGGCATCGGCAGCGGGATCCGGTTCGCGAACATCGACTACCGGATCTACGACACCGTGCACTGGCTGGACTTCGACGTCGCGGCGGCCGGCTGCCGGCACCTGCTGGCCACCACCGGCGTCTTCGCCGGGCTGTCCGGCGGCGCCGGGTGGCAGGTGGCGCGGTACGTGCGCGAGACCGAGCCGGGCGGCGGACCGGTGGTCTTCCTCGCCGCCGACCCCGGCCACCGGTACGTCGAACTCGTCTACCCGGTGGAGGCCGCGGACGCCCCCGACCCCGGTTACCGGCCGGTGCGGGTCGGCTCGCTCGCCGAACTCGCCGGTCCGTGGGCCACGATGGACTGGGCCCGGCGGCCGTTCCAGGTCCAGGACGACCTGCCCGAATGGCGCCAGGTACCCCGGGCCGCGTGACCGGGCGGCCGCCCGGCAACGGTGCCGGGCGGCGCCTGGCCGTCAGGGCAGGCGGCCCTGCGCGCGCAGCGCGTTGAGCACCGTGGTGACCGCCTCCGAGGACTGGTCGACGCCGGTGGCGCGGAACGAGTAGTTCAGCCCGCCCGGATTCACCAGGTTGAACTCCATCACGTACGGGTAGGCCAAGTCGATGCCCGAGTAGAAGACGCCGTGCTCCATCAGCCGCTTGCCGAGCCGGCGCACGAAGCCGTCCTCCTCCGGCGTCAGGGTCAGGCCCTCGAACTTGGTGCCGAGGGTGACGTTGGCGCGGTCGTCGTGCTCGAAGTGGAACCGGCGGAAGCCGCACACCGGGACGTCGCCCGCGATGATCACGCGCTTCTCGTTCTCCCGCACGTTGGGGATGTACTCCTGCACCGCGGCGTACCGCTTGGCCAACCCGATGATCTCGCGGCTGTACATCTCGTACCGCGGCACGGCGTTGCCGGTGGCCGACTGCAGCAGCGCGGCCCGGTTGCGCTCGGTCTTCGACAGGAAGTAGACGTCGGCGCCGCAGCCCTCGTTGGTGGGCTTGAGCACCCAGGTGCGCCCGGCGTCCGACTCGACCAGCCCGGTCAGGAAGTCGAAGTCGTTCGAGACGTAGGACGCGGGCAGGTTTTCCCGCGGCACGACGGATCCGAGCGTCGTCTTGGAGTTGAGGTAGAACAGCGCGGCGGCCTCGTTGACGAACGGCACCCGCTGGTTCAGCACCCACAGCAGCTGGAAGCTGTCCGCCTGCACTTCGGGATTGGTGCCGGCGAGCACCCACACGAGGTCGAAGTCCTCGGCCGAGGCGTAGCTTTCCGACAGCGCCGGGAAGTCGTGCCCGGTCAGGTACTCCTCGGTCAGCCGGACCCGGTCGCAGACGACGACCGAATCGTGGATCGACAGGGTGTCGATGTCGCCGATGTGGACGTCGTGCCCCTCGCGGTGCAACGCGCTCGGGATGATGGAGTGGTTGTCCAGCCGGAACTTCGCGACTTCGGAGACCAGGACGAGGATCTTGTAGGGCACGAGCCGGTCCTTTCGGGTGGCGGGTTTCACGACCCGCGGGTGAACGCCGCGACAGCGCGAGCGAGGTGGGTTTCGAGTTCTTCGCGGGTGTCGCCGGCGGCGATCACGAACCCGTGCCGGTCCCGCGACTGGCGAACCGCCGGCGGCCGGGCGCCGGGCGTGGCCGACAGGTGGGCTTCCACGATCCCGGGCAGCGCCGCGACCGCCGCGACGTCGACTTCGGGCACCGGCGTGTCGCCGGGGAACGTGATGTAGCGGATCCCGGCGACCCGGCGCCGGGCCGGGCCGTCGGTCGTCATCGGCCGGTCGAAGACGATCGCCATCGTCTGCTCGAAGACGTCCTCCCCCAGCGCGAGGCGGAGCATGTCGCTGATCCGGTCGCCGCCCGGGCGGCCGTGCGACTCGATCAGCCGGGGACCGGCGTCGGTCAGCATCACCTCGGTGTGCGAGACGCCGTAGTGGTACCCCGCGGCGTCGAGCGTCGCGGCGACGAGGTCCGCGACGGCCGCGGCCGGCCCGGCACCGAGGTCCACCGGCAGGGTGTGGCCCGTCTCGACGAAGTGCGGGGCACCGGTCGTCGCCTTCTCGGTGACGGCGAGGATCCGGTGGCCCCGGGGCGAGCTCATCGCCTCGACGCTGTATTCGGTGCCCCGCAGAAACTCCTCGACCAGGTGCGGGCGGTCGAGCTCCGGTCCGGCGAGCCACGCGGCGGCGTCGGCCGGGCCGTCCAGCCGGGTCACGCCCGCGCTGCCGGTGCCGTCGGCCGGCTTGACGATGCAGGGGAACCCGATGTGCGTGATCGCCCGGCCGAGCTCGGCTAGGGTGTCGCCGACCCCGTGCGCGACCGGGACACCGGCCCGGTCGCCGACCGCGGCGCGCAGCTTCGCCTTGTCCCGGAACGTCTCCAGCGTGCCCGGCCGGGCGCCCGGCCAGCCCATCCGCTCGTTGACCACGGCCGCCGCCGAGCAGCCGGCCTCGCCGAACCCGAAGCAGGCGACCGGCCCGGGCAGGTCCAGTTCACGCAGGCGGGCCACCAGCCCGCCGGGATCGGTGGTCCACGGGCTGCGCAGGAGCAGGCCCGGCACGGGACCGGGGTCGGCTCCGCCGGGGGCGAGGACGACGACCACCGCCAGCCCGAGCCGGCGCGCGGCGTCGACGACCAGGTCACGGGGGTTGAGCAGGACGACCGTTTCAGGCATGTCGGACCCGCGCCTTCGGCAGGAGGAGGCTGGTGGCGGCCGCGGCGACGGACACGCTGATCAGCACGAGCCAGACGCCGTCGCCGCTGAGCAACTGCACAAGAACGCCGCCGAGGCTGGCGCCGGCGAGGCTGCCGACGGCCCCGGCCGCGCTCATCGCGCCGAGGGCGATCCCGGTGCGGCGCACCGAGCTCGCGCGGATGGCCTGCTCGTCGAGACTGGGCCCGATGAGCATTTCGGCGACGGTGACCGGAAGCGCGAAGACCAGCAAGGAGAGCCACCCCGCCTGGGCCAGCAAGACCGCGTAGGCGCAGGCGAAGAAGAGGAAGCCGAGGGCGAGCAGGGTGCGGTTCGCGGCGCGGGCGAAGACGTGGCGCAGCAGCGCGTACTGGCAGAGCACGACGAGGACGCCGTTGACCGTGAAGACGACCGCGATCGCCGCCGTGCTGCCGGTCATGGCCAGTGCCGCGATCGGCACGACGACGTTGAGCTGGCTGTAGATCGCCCAGTAGGCCACGCCGAGCGCGAGCAGCGTGAGCCAGTGCGCCCGGCCCCACCGGTCTTCCGGCGGCTCGGCGGCCGCGACGGCCGGGCGGGGCCTCGCGGCCGGGCGTCCCGCGCGGGCGAGCAGCCGGATACCGAGCGCGAGGTGGGACAGGACGCAGGCACCCAGGATGTACCGGAACCCGAGCGGGTAGACGGCCGCACCGAGCGCGGGCCCGGCGACGACGCCGATGTTGACGAATGTCGAGCGCAGCGCCAGCATCGGCCGCGGCCCGGGGCCCTCTTCGGCGACCAGCCGGGTCTTGATGGCCAGGCCGAGCAGCGAGCCGCCGACCCCGACGGCCACCACGCCGGCGACCAGGCCGGCGCCGCCGAGACCGAGCAGGACGTACCCGGCGATGCGCAGCGCGAACCCGGCAGCCAGCACGGCCCGCGTGCCCAGCCGGTCGACCAGGAACCCGGTGAGCAGCGAGAAGGCCTGACTGGAGAAGGCGAGCAGGCCGACGAGGAACCCGGCCTCGGCCGCCGCCACGCCGCGGCCGGTGAGCTCGACCACCAGCAGCGGCAGGAACATGAACGTGGTGAGCCCGGTCAGCAGCACCGTGACCAGCAGGGCCCGCCCGTCCGGGGACGTTTCGCGCCACGCTGTCACGGCGTGTCCGCCACGAGGTTCGCCGTCAGCCACGCCTCGGTTTCCCACAGCCGGGCCTCGACCTCGGCGGTGTCCCGGCCTTCGACCATGGCCCAGCAGAGGTGGGAGGTGCTGTTCTGCGCGACGGCCCCGGCGGCGAGGGCGGTGTTGACCTCGTACTCGGTGACCCAGGCGAAGGGCGGCCGTCCGGGGGCGCGCACCGCGCGGCCCGGGGGGACGATCGCGACGGCGCCGTGCAGCCGGTCGGGTGCCCCCCGGGGCGGGTCGGCCACCGGCAACCCGGTGGACAGCCGCAGCCAGGTGGGCAGCAGGTCGAGGCCGTAGGTGGCGCGGGTGAGCGCGGGGATCCGGGCCCCTCCCACCCGCGACGCGATCTCGCACAGCAGCAGCTCCCCGCGCGCGGTGCGGAAGACCTCGAGGTGGTAGGCGGACACGGCGGGCGTGTCGAAGGCGGCGAGGCACTCGTCGAGGAAGGCGGTCAGCTCGACCGCGACCGGATCCTCCGGGTGCAGCTGCAGCGATCCGTTGTTCTGCCCGGAAAAAACGCTCAGGCAGCTGCGCAGGTACCGCGAGCAGGAGACGAACCGGAAGCCATCGGCGAGCACGGCGTCGACGTGGTGGACCTCCCCGTCGACGAACTCCTCGGCCATCAGATCGTCCCGCCAGTGGCGGCGGCTGAACGTGGTCAGCTCGCCGGCGTCCCGCAGCACGGTGATGTCCCGGGAGCCCCCCTGCTTCCGCGGCTTGACCACAACCGGATAGCCGACATCGTCGACGAAGTCGAGCAGGTCGGCAAAGGTGCCGAGCCCGGCGAAGCGTGGCGTGCGGACCCGCTTGCCCGCCACTTCCTTCATGACGACCTTGTCGCGAAAGGACAGTGCACTGTCCGGGGTTTGCCCGGGCACCCCGAGGTGGGCGCGAAGCCGGGCCACGCGTTCGAGGTCGTACTCGTTGTCCGTGACGACGTAGTCGAAGAGGTGATCGCGGGCGAGTTCCCGCAGCCGGAGTTCGGCGTAGGGGACGAACTCGCAGTCGGGCACGTGTTCGTAGTGCGCGAACCCGGCGGTGGCGTCGAGGGGGTTGTGGCTGAAGACGTAGAGGCCGCTGACGTGCTCGGGCAGCATGGCCGCGTAGTCGTTGAGCTGCCCGTAGTTGATGACCGCGACGTTGACCACCGCAACCTGCCTCTCGCCGCTAGTACCCGCTGCCGTCACAGGGATGCTAGGAAGGGGGCAGCACCTGACTCATCTCCCAGGAGGCGGCATCAGGGCACGAGAAGACATGCACGAATCCCGAAGATCGGCTAGTTGCGCCGATCGGGTGGATCCGGCTGGTCGCACGGCTCAAACCGGTCGCTGCGTTCCTTGAGCGGCTCGTCGGCCAACACAGCGCGACGAGCACCGCAGATGGATGCTCCGCGTCCGCAACGCAACCGGATCCACGTCGACATCGCCGTACCGCACGACCAGGCCGAGGCACGGGTCGCGGCGGCCATCGCCGCCGGCGGGGCGCCTCGTGAGCGACCGGAACGCCCCCGACCCTCGCCGACGCCGAAGGCAACGAAGTCGACATAGCCACCTGGATGAGCCGCGAATAGACCGGAGCGTCAGCCACCGGTCCAGCTCACCCGTGCCGCAGCGACATCCGCTGCACGCGTGGCAACGGTCGGAGGCGTGCTGTCGGCGCCCGATCGACCTTCGGTCAGCGTGGCGGCCGGCCCGCAGGACGGTCACTTGCCTGTGCAGCAGCTGAAATGGCACTGACCGTGGCTTGCGGCGGCGAACAGCCGCGCCCGCCGCCGGTGTCACGGGCGTGGTTCGAGCTGGAGCGGTTGTGCGGTGGTGCCGCGGAAGCGGGTCAGCCGCAGGCTGTTGGAGACGACGAGGCAGCTGGACGCGGCCATGGCGGCGCCCGCGATCATCGGGTTGAGCAGGCCGGCGGCCGCCAGCGGCAACGCGGCCACGTTGTAGGCCAGCGCCCAGAACAGGTTGGCCTTGATCGTCGACAAGGTCCGGCGGGAGAGCCGGATCGCGTCGACGGCGGCCATCAGGTCCCCGCGGACCAGGGTGAGGTCCGCGGCTTCGATGGCCGCGTCGGTGCCGGTGCCGATGGCCAGGCCGAGATCGGCGGTGGCGAGGGCGGCGGCATCGTTGACGCCGTCCCCGATCATCGCGACCACCCGGCCTTGCGCCTTCAGATCGGCGATCACCTCGACCTTCTGTTCCGGTGAGACGCCGGCGATCACCTCGGTGATCCCGGCTTCCCGCGCGATCGCCTGGGCGACGGCTTCGTTGTCCCCGGTGAGCAGAACCGGGGTGAGACCGAGCCGGCGCAGCTGGAACACGGCGGGTGCCGAGGTCGGCTTGACGGTGTCGGCGACCACGAGGACGGCGTGGGCGTACCCGTCCCAGGCGAGGAGCACCGCGGTGTTGCCGGCCCGTTCGGCCTGCTGCTTGACCTTGAGGAGGGTCGGCGGGACCGCGACCGAGAGCCGGTGCAGGAGTTCGGGGCGGCCGACGACGACGCGGTGGCCGTCGACCCGGCCGAGCACGCCGTACCCGGCGACGGCCCGGAATTCGCGGACCTGCCCGACTTCGCCGAACCGGCGGACCGCCGCGTCGGTGACCGCGGCGGCGATCGGGTGTTCGGACGCACTCTCCAGAGCGCCCGCCAGCTGCAGCGCCAGGCCGGCCGGGACGCCGTCGACGGTCTTGACCCCGGCGAGGGTCATTTTCCCGGTGGTCACGGTGCCGGTCTTGTCGAGCACGACGGTGTCGACGCGCCGCGTCGACTCGAGCATCTCCGGTCCCTTGACCAGCACGCCGAGCTGGGCGCCGCGGCCGGTGCCGACGAGCAGGGCGGTGGGCGTGGCCAGGCCGAGCGCGCACGGGCAGGCGATGATCAGCACGGCCACCGCGGCGGTGAACGCCACCCCGGTCCCGGCCCCGGTGACGAGCCAGAACAGCAGGGTCGCCAGCGAAAGGCCGATCACGATGGGCACGAACACGGCGGACACCCGGTCGGCGAGCCGCTGGACGTCGGCCTTGCCGCTCTGGGCGCGTTCGACCATGGCGGCGATGCGGGCGAGCCGCGTCTCGGCGCCGACGCGGGCCGCCCGCACGACGAGCCGTCCGCTCATGCTGACGGTCGCGCCGACGACCTCGGCGCCGGCGGCGACCTCGACCGGGACGGCTTCCCCGGTGACCAGGCTGAGGTCGACCGCGGAAGTGCCGTCGACGACCACGCCGTCGGTGGCGATCTTCTCGCCCGGCCGGACCACGAACTCCTCGCCGACCCGCAGCCGCTCGATCGGGACGCGCTCTTCGCGGCCGTCGCGCAGGACGGCGACGGACTTGGCGCCGAGGTCGAGCAGTGCCCGCAACGCCGCGCCGGCGCGGCGGCGGGACCGGGACTCGAAGTACCGGCCGGCCAGGATGAAGAGCGTGACGCCGGTGGCGACCTCGAAGTAGATGCCGTCGACGTCGTGGTCGGCGTAGAGGGTGAGCTCGAATTCGTGCCGGACGCCGATGACGCCGGCCCCGCCGAGGAACAGGGCGTAGAGCGACCAGAGGTAGGCCGCGGCCACGCCCATCGAAACCAGGGTGTCCATGGTTGCGGTGGCGTGGCGGAGGTTGGTCCAGGCAGCGCGGTGCAGCGGCCACGCACCCCAAGCCACCACCGGGGTGGCCAGGGCGAGGGAGACCCACTGCCAGGCGGGGAACTGCAGCACCGGCACCATCGCCAGCAGGATCACCGGTGCCCCGAGCAGCGCCGACAGCTGCAGGCGGCGGCGCAGGGCATCGGCCGGCGGCGACGCGGAAACGCTTTCTTCGGGCTCGAGCGGGGCGGGTGGCGCGGCGGTGTAGCCGGCCGCCTCGATGGCGCCGATGACGTCGTCGACGGTCATCGTCGCCGGCACGTGCACCAGCGCCTTCTCCGTCGCGTAGTTGACGCTGGCCTCGACCCCGTCGAGCCGGTTGAGCTTGCGCTCGATGCGGGCCGCGCACGACCCGCAGGTCATGCCGCCGATCGCCAGCTCGATCCCCGGACCGGCCGGCGCGGCTACCGCATCCCGGCCGTCGAGCCGGCCGGGATCGACGGCCCGGATCGGGGCGGTGACGGGGTCGGGCCGGCGAAGCTGCCGACCAGCCACGCCAGGCCGAACACCAGTCCCAGCACCGCCGCGAACGCGGTGACCCTGCGTGGAGCCGGCATGACGACCTCCGGTGGTCATCGGACGAGCTGGTAGCCGGCGACCCGGATCGCCTGCTCGACCCGGCCGAATTCGAGGGCGGTCTCGCTGGTGACCAGGACGTTGCCGGTGCCGAGGTCGACCTCGACCTGGCGGACGCCGGGCAGCTCGCCGAGCTCCTCGCGGACCGAACTGGCGCAGTGCCCGCAGGTCATCCCGGTCACCGCGTAGGTCGTCTGGGTCATCGTCGTCCACCTTCCCGGCCTGGGGCCGTGTCGTGCCGAAGCAGTGGCCTTGCGGTGACAAGGTCGGCTGCGCGGCCCGGCTGGTTCCCGCCGGCTTTCCAAGATCGTTTTCAACCGGATCGGCGTGAGCGACGTAGTAGCGAGTGTGAGCCCCGAACGCGCGGACGATGCCGAGATCACCCGATGGGCGCTGCTCGCCGGCCGCGGTGATCGCGCTGCCCTCGAGCGGTTCCTCCGTGCCACCCAGCCCCACGTCTGGCGGTTCGTCGCCGGGCTCAGCGACCCGCAGTCCGCGGACGACCTGAGCCAGGAGACCTACCTGCGGGCGCTGCGCAGCCTGCCGAAGTTCAAGGGCGACTCGTCGGCCCGGACCTGGTTGCTGTCGATCGCCCGGCGCACGGTCGCCGACCACATCCGTGCCCTGCAGGTCCGCCCGCGACGGGCCTCGGTGACCGACTGGGAAGCCGCGGCCGAACGGGCCGAGCCCGCCGGTGCGGAGCGGATCGACGAGCAGGTCGTCCTCGACCAGCTGGTCCGCGCCCTCGAACCGGACCGGCGCGACGCGTTCGTGCTCACCCAGACGCTCGGACTGTCCTATGTGGATGCCGCGCAGGTCTGCGGCTGTCCGGTCGGCACGATCCGCTCCCGGGTCTCCCGCGCGCGGGAGGACCTCCTGACGGCGATGGCCGGTGCCCGGCCCGGGTATCCGGCCGTCGGCTGACCATCCGGCCCCGTCGATGTCCGGTGTGGACCATTTCGGATCGCGTTGCCGCGCTGATCGCGGGCGCGGCGACGCGTGAGCGCACGGTGCCGGCCGGGCAGACGGCACCGTAACCCACACCGCCGGGAACCCGGCCCGGCAACCGCGCGACTATGTAGGGGTGAACTGCTCCGACTTCCGTGAAGCGCTCTCGGCGAGGATCGACGGTGAAACGGGTCCGCTGCCGGATCCGGTCGTCGATCGGCACCTGACCGGCTGCCCGGACTGCCAGGCCTGGCAGGACCACGTGGTTCGGCTCCGGCGCCTGATGATGGTGCGCGAAGCACCCGCGGTGCCGGACCTGACCGAGCGCATCCTCACCGAGGTCCCGGCACCGCCGTCGGGGCAGCGCCGGGGACTGCGGATCGCCCTCGCGCTGGTCGCGCTCGTCCAGTGCGGGCTCGGGCTCGCCGAGCTGCTGGGCACCGGCTTGGGCCACGCCGGGCACGGCGGCATGGTGACCGTGGCCGTGCACCTGGGCAACGAGAGCGCGGCCTGGAACCTCGCGGTCGGGCTCGGCCTGCTGTGGGCGGCGGTGCGGCCCGCGACCGCCGCCGGGCTGCTGCCGGCGCTGACCGGCTTCGTCGTGGTCCTCGGCGTGACGTCGGGCATCGACCTCGCCGACGGCCGGGTGACCGTGGCCCGGGTGCTCTCGCACGGGCTGGTCGTGGCCGGGGTCGGGCTGCTGTACGCCGTCCGGCGCCGGCACCGCCGGACACCCGTGCCGAGTACGGGCGCACGCGGAGAAACCACCACCCACGACGACGTCCAGCTGCCCGGCCCGGCCCCGGTCCGAGGCGAACGCGGCCGGCGGCGCCGGTTCCCGCACCTCCCGGCGAGCCGCCGCGCAGCCTGATCCACCACGGCAACCGGGTCAGCGCCCGGGATCGGCTTCCTCGCCGACGGCGGGATCGATACTGGCGAAGCCGCGCAGTCGCAGGCTGTTGGAGACGACCAGCACGGAGGACAGCGACATCGCTGCACCCGCGATGAGCGGCACGCCGACCAGCCGTAGCCGGCGAACACCCCGAGCGAAACCAGACTGTCCATACTGGACGATCCGTGCCGCAGGTTGCGCCACGCCGTCCGGTGGAACGGCGCCGCCGCCCAGAACACGACCGGTGTCGCCAGCACGAGACACAGCAGCTCCCAGGACGGGAACCGCAGCGACAGCGCGTGACCGCGGCCGAGAACACGCACGCCCGTCCCCCGGCCCTGCACGCGGGCCGCCGTCACCATTTCGAGGGACGCGGGAACCAGCCCGGACCCGCGTCCGACTACTGGGCCGGTGGCAGTGACCGAAGTGCCCTCACGAGCCGAGGAGAACAACCATGACCGCGAACCCCTCCTTGCGTCACGTCGCGACGTTCTGCGGGCAGTGCAACTGCGGCTGTCCCGAGCTGTACGTGGCCGAGGACGCTCCGGCGGAGCGCCGGATCGTCATCACCGACGACTTCGGTCAGAAGATCGAAATGAGCGTCGAGCAGCTGGAAGTCCTGGTCGCCGACATCAAGACCGGCGTGCTCGACCAGCTCCTCACGACGGCCTGAGCTCACAGCATCGCCAGCAGCATCAGGGTGGTGCCGAGGCCCATCAGGCCGTCGGCACCCCACCCGGTCGTCCGCACGGACGGCCGGGCGACGCGCGCGCCGTCGATCGCCCTGGCCAGGAACGCGATCCCGGCCAGGCAGAACACCGCCGCGAGCACCAGTGCGACGATCAGCACGTCGACCGGCGCGCTGCCGGCCGTCGACGTCATGGCCGCGGAACCGCCGTGGTGCCCGGACACGTCCGTCGTCCCCGAGCCGCCCACCATGGCTCGGGGCATGGCGAACACCATCCACGCCATCGCGGCCATCATCACGGCGTGGTAGCCGGACTGCCACCGGCCCTCGTGCCCGTCGTGCACCGCGCCACCCCGCACCGCGACGACGGCGAACCACCCCGCGGCGAGTCCGAACAGCACCAGCTGCGGCACCCGGGCGACGCTCATCGTCGCCGGCCAGGCCATGGCGGCCATCGCCGCGCACATCACCGCGTGCAGCACGTCGGCGATCCGGCTGGTCACCGGTCCCCGCCGGACACAGCGGTAGAGGCAGAACGCGCCGGCCGCCGCGAACACGGCCGTGAGGATCCAGCGCAACCCGGTCGCCTCGATCACGCCTGGACCTCCTGCCGACGGACGCCGACGATCAGGTCCACGACCAGGAAGGCCAGCAGAGACAACCCGAACACCGGCAGGTAGTAGCCCACCACGGCCGTGACCACCAGGACCGGAGCGAGCACCCGGCCGGGAACCCGCCGCCACGCTCCACGCGCGGGTGGCCGTCCGACACGGCCTTCGCCGCGGGTCGGCCGGCGCAGCCACCACATCCGGTAGCCCCAGACGATCACGCACACCAGCGCGACCGCCAGCGCGGTGAGCACGATCTGGTTGGCGAGGCCGAACAACAGGCCCATGTGCGCGTCGATGCCCCACCGGCTCAGCTTCGCCGCCAGGGAGTAGTCGGCGAACCGGAGCGTGTCGGTGATCTGCGCCGTGGCCGGGTCGACGGCCATCGAGTCCGCCTTCGTCGGCCAGCTCCGGCCGACCTGCGCCACCACGTAGGCCTTGCCGGGCTCGGCGGGCGGGCGGATCTCCACCGGGCCCGGCAGACCGGCCTGCAACGTCGCCGCCCGGACCGCGTCGAGCCCGACGTCGCCCTGAGGTGCCGCGGCCGGCAACGCGGACGACACCGACGGCGTCGTCCAGTCCAGCTCCGCCCGCAGCTCACCGACGCTCGCGCCCGCGTGCTCGGACCACGTGAGCCCGGTCGCGGACAGGAACAGCAGTCCCGCCGCGATCACCAGGCCGGTCGTGCGATGCCACGACAGCAGCCGGCCACGCGCACTGCGCGACGCTTGCCGCTTCCGGCCGCCGATCCACAGCGCGATCCCGGCCAGCACGACCACCCACAACCAGCTCGCCGCGAGTTCGCTGTACAAGCGGCCGAAATCGCCGAGCTGCAGGTTGCCGTGCAGGGTGTCGATCCACCCGCGCACCGGCATCGCCTGGCTCGAGCCGTAGGTCTCCAGCTGTCCGCGGATCTCGCCGGTGTGCGGATCGACGAACACGGTGTGGTGGTAGCTGGGTTCGAGGCCGGGCCGGTCGAAGATGACCTGGGTCGTGTCGGTCGGCGCCGGCCCCGGGCGGACGCCCGTGACGGTTCCGTCCGGGACCGCGGCCTTCGCGATCGCGGTCTGCTGGTCCAGCGAGACGAAGCCCGGCGCGGCCGGGACGTGCAGTTCGCGGTCGTGGGCCGCCTGCTCGAGCTGCGGGGTCCAGACGTAGGCCAGCCCGGTCACGGCGGCGACGAGGAGGAAGGGGCCGACGAACACCCCGGCGTAGAAATGCAGGCGTACCAACAACGGGCGCACCGCGGCCCAGGTGACCCGGGGCTGCGCCGGCGCCTCGGCCGGGTGCTCTTCGCTCTGGTCGACGGACATCGAGCTCCTTTCGCCTGCCTCGCCAGCAACAGTCGGGCACCGGCCACCTCCAGTTCCCGGCAACTGCGGTGACGCAGCTCACCCGGCGCGACCCGCGGTCGCCTTCCGGTACGGCGCCATGCCCGGCTCCACGTGACGGAGTGCCGGCGAACGTGATCTTCCGCCGATCAGCGGATCGGATCACTCGGCGGTGATGTGCCCGCGGAGCTGTTCGAGGGTCCTGGCCAGCAGCCGGGAAATCTGCATCTGGGACACCCCGATCCGTTCGGCGATCTGGCTTTGGGAGAGGTCGTCGAAGAACCGCATCTTGATGATGGCCCGCTCGCGGGGCGGCACCTTGGCCATCGCGGCCTGCAGCGCGATGCGGTTGTCGAAACTGGCGAACCCGGAGTCGTCGACGACGAGCCGGTCGGCGATCGTGGCCGTGCCTTCGGCGCCGCGGGCGGGGGCGTCGATCGAGGTCGCGCGGTAGGCCTGTGCGGCGAGCAGCCCCTCGCGGACGAGTTCGACGTCCATGTCCAGGTGGGTGGCGAGTTCGCTCGGAGTGGGCGCGCGCCCGAGATCGTGGGCCAGGGTGTCGCCGGCCTGCCCGAGCTTCAGCTTCAGCTCCTTCAAGGCGCGGGGCACCCGCATCGACCAGCCGGTGTCGCGGAAGTAGCGGCGAACTTCGCCCATGATGGTCGGCACGGCGAACGAGAGGAAGTCGGCACCCCGCTCGGGATCGTAGCGGTCCACGGCGTGGATCAGGCCGGTCCGCGCGATCTGCAGCAGGTCGTCGAAGGGCTCGCCGCGGCCGCTGAAGCGCCGCGCGATGTTTTCGGCCAGCGGCAGGTGCTCGGTGATCAGCTGCCGTCGGAGTTCACTGCGCCGGAAGTCCTCATCGGCCAGCCGGCTCTGTTCGGCGAACAGCGGGAGGCAGTGGGCGTAGTCGTTCGACCGGTGCGGGGACGGGACAGCAGACGTCTCGGCGGACGGGTTTCGGTCGGGCGCTCTGACAGCCATGCGGCGTTGGTACCCAACTTCTGCCGAAACCACACGATCGGCTGGTCTCGCGCCGAGGATTACGGCTCCGGAGGGTGCCGAGAACACGTTTACCGAGATCGACAGCGGACTCGCCGAGGGGTCGGTGACCGCTGGTACCACGGATTATCAATCGGGTGATCACCGCGTCGACAAGGGCGCGATTCGGGACGCGTGAATGGCATCATGGACGCGCTCAGCGCCGAGCGCCCGGTCTCCCATGGACACACCGAGAGGCTACCGCCGAGTGATCAAGATTTGCCAGGGCCGTGACGGAAACGGCGCGAAACGCATCATCTTCAGCTTGCCTGCCGACGAACCGCCCGGCCGGGTCAGCGTGGTGGGCTCGTTCAACAACTGGACTCCCGGCCGGCATCACCTCCATCCCCGCACGACCGGACGCCGCTCCGCCACCGTCGAGGTCGCCGCCGGAGTCGCCGTCCGGTTCCGCTACCTCGGCGAGAACGGCCACTGGTTCGACGACCCCGACAACCCGGACGCGCTCGACCGCGTCAACGACACACCGGCGTAGACGCCGGCGCCAGGTCGAGCAGTGCTGTGGCGAGGAGCCGGGGCCCGCTAATCCTGGATCCTCCGGTTCATGACGACCTTGTAGTCCTGGTCGTAGTCCGCGTCGAGTACTTGTCCCACGGCGAAATCCCACCCGACCGCGCGAACACCTCCCGCAGGTGAGGAGTGCCGAGCACGTTGCCTTCCCGGACGGGGAACGCGTCCCTGACAGCTGATTTGGTCAACCGCCCATCAGGGGTGAACGGCGAGTACCGGGAGTTCTGCCGGAGGTTACGGGCACTGATTCCAGCCGGGATCGTGTTCCCGAAGAGGTCCTTGCCCTCGGCGAGGAATTCTTTCTCTTGTTTTTTGTAGCGTTCATTCCGGGCTTCCAGCTGCTGGCTCTGTTGGCGGGCGGCGGGCCGGCCTTCCCCGACACGAGCCGGAGGACTGCGGTGCCGGCCCGCAGATCGGCGACCTGCACGGCGAGCACCCCGTCCACCGGCCGGGCTTCTCCGGTTCACCACTGCTGCAGCGGGACCCGCTGCCGTTTTCGTAGAGGGTCGTGACACAACCGGGTGTCAGGTTGCCGGTGCCGCCGCCGTCGGTGGCGAAGCCGATCCCCTCCGCGGTCACTGCCGAGATGGAGATCCGGCGCAGGCCGCCTTGGCCGGTCAGCGGAATGTCCACCGGGCCGCTCACGAGTACTTCGCACGTTCCGTCGGCACAGGCGGCGTAGTCGCTGCGTCCCGTCGCCGCACCCGGTCAGGACAAGGGAAAGCACGGCGAGAGCGGTGCGGTTTCGGCGCATGCACCATTGGTAGCAGCCGTTCCCCCGGTAGCAGCGGGGCCTGTCCGGTTCCTGCCGCCCACCCGGCGGCCCCTGCCCCGGCAGCTTCGCCTCATGCCGTCCGGCGTTTGAACAGGCGGCCCGTCGCCGCGACCGACAGCGCGAGGAGGCCGGCGCACCACGCAAGCGCGACCCATGCGCTGGTGCCGACCGGGGTGCCGAGCAGGAAGCCGCGCAGTGCCTCGATCAGCGGCGTGAACGGCTGGTTGTCCGCGAACCCGTGGATCCACGCCGGCATCGTTTCCACCGGCACGAACGCGCTGCTCGGGTACGGCAGGAACATCACGAAGAACGTGAACCCGCTCGCCGCCTCCGGGGTCTTCGCCAGCAGGCCGACCGCCGCGGACGCCCACGACAACGCCAGGATCGCGGCCACCAGCAGACCGGCGGCCGCCAGCCAGTCCACGAAGGACGCCGATGGCCGGAAGCCGATCAGGAACGCGACCCCGAGCACCAGCACGGTCGACACCAGGTTGCGCACGGTGCTCGCGGCGACGTGCCCGCCGAGCACGGACGCGCCACGCACGTCCATCGACCGGAACCGGTCCATGATCCCGTTGGTCATGTCGTTCGTGACGGCCACCGCGGTGAGCGAGGCTCCGAACGACGCGCACAGCATGATCACGCCGGGCACGACATACGTCACGTACGCGGTGCCGGTCTGGATCGCGCCACCGAACAGGTAGACGAACAGCAGCATCAGCATGATCGGCAGGGCGAGCGACGTGATCAGCGCGTCACCGTTGCGGATCGTCAACGTGGTCGCGCGGCGGACCATCACGCCGAGGTCGCCCAGCGGCGACGCGGGACGAGCGGCGAAGGAAGTATCAGACACCGGCTCGCTCCTTGTCGTGGGTGGTGGTCGCGTGCCCGGTCAACGCCAGGAACACGTCGTCGAGGGTCGCGGAGTGCACGGCGAACCGCGTCACCGCGGTACGAGCCGGATCGAGCGTGTCGAGCAGCGCGCGGATGTGGCCGGCGGTGCCGTCGGTGGCGACCGACAGCGAGAGCCGGGCGGGGTCGCGCAGCACCGCCCGGTCGCGCAGGTGGGCAGCGAGCGCGTCGAACGCGGCCCGGTCGGTGAGCGTCAGGTCGAGCCGGTGGCCCGACACCTGTTGCTTGAGCTGTGTCGTGGTGCCCTCCGCGACGATCCGGCCGCCGTCGACGAGCGCGATCCGGTCGGCCAGTTTGTCGGCCTCCTCCAGGTACTGCGTCGTGAGGAAGACCGTCACGCCGGAGCGGGCGAGGTCGGTGATCACCGTCCACATCGCCGCCCGGCTGCGCGGGTCGAGGCCGGTGGTCGGCTCGTCGAGGAAGAGCACCGCCGGCCGCACGATCAGGCTCGCGGCCAGGTCGAGGCGCCTGCGCATACCACCGGAGTAGGTGCCGATGCGGCGCGCACCCGCCTCGCCGAGGTCGAACCGCTCCAGCAGTTCGGCGGCCCGGAGGGTGGCCGAACGCCGGGAAAGGCCGCCCAACCTGCCCATCATCACCAGGTTCTCCGCACCGGTCTGCAGCTCGTCGAGCGCGGTGTCCTGGCCGGTGAGACTGATGCTGCGGCGCACCAGCCCGCGGTCACGCACGACATCGTGGCCCGCGACCCGGGCCGAGCCGGCGTCGGGGCTGGTCAAAGTGGTCAGGATGCGCACGGTCGTGGTCTTGCCGGCGCCGTTCGGGCCGAGGAGCGAGAACACGCTGCCCGGCGGCACGCGCAGGTCGATACCGGTGAGCACCGGCACCGATCCGTAGGACTTCGTGAGGCCGGTAGCCTCGATCGCTGGTTCGCCGGGCATGGTTCCCCCTGGGAGTTCGCGGACGGCGGGCTTATTGCGTACAAGATAAACTCTACTGCGTAAGACGTAAACAGTGAATCAGGGATGTCCCTGAGACGAGGTCGGGATGATGAGCGGCGAAGACACGGAGACCGGGCTCCCGGCGAGCTTCGAGATGGTCTGGGGCGTGCGCGACCGGCCGGCCAAGGGCCCCAAGCGCGGGTTGTCGCTCGAACAGATCGTCGAGGCGGCGATCGACGTCGCCGACGCCGAGGGCATCGGCGGGGTCTCCATGGGCCGGGTCGCGAGAGAGCTCGGCGCCTCGGCCATGTCGCTCTACCGCTACGTCGCCGCCAAGGACGAGCTGCTCGCACTCATGATCGACGGCGCGTTCGGCCGGCTCGACATCGCCCAGCCCACCGAAGGCACCTGGCGCGCGCGGCTCGAGCGGTGGGCCGAGATCGAGCTCGCCGCCTACCGCCGGTTCCCGTGGGTTCTGCGCATCCCGATCACCGGCGCGCCGATCATGCCCAACCAGCTGCGGTTCGTCGAGTGGGGGCTGCAGACGCTCGGCGGCACCGGACTGGCGGAGCAGGACAAGCTGTCGGCCGTCCTGCTCGTCACCAGCTTCACCCGCAGCTTCGCCATGCTCAGCAGCGACATCACGGCGGCGTTCGAGTCGGGAGACCCGACGACGGCGCGCGTCATGCCGCAGTACGGCGAGTTGATCAAGAAGCTGACCACGCGCGCGGAATTCCCCGCGTTGCACGCGGTGGTCGACGCGGGCACGTTCGACGACGACGAGGAGTTCGACGGCCTCGACTACGACTTCCGGTTCGGGCTCGAGCGGGTCCTCGACGGCATCGAAACACTCGTCGATCGCCAGGCGTGACCACGGATGACGGCGATCGGAGCCCCGGCGCGAAGGAGCCGGGGAAGCCCTTGCGGAGGTTGAAGGCCGTCGGCACGATGATGATGCCGATGATCGCCGGAGCCGTCAGCACGCCGATCACCATCCAGACCACGAAAGCCCGTCTCAGGTTGGCCGGCCGGGCCGGTGCGGTGGCGTGGGCGTAGCCGTCGTTGTCGGCGTGAGCGTGGGCGTGGGCGAGACCGCGGTAGTGGTCGCGGGCGGCGCCTGGGCCACCGAGGCACTGCCACACCCGGTCACGCACAGGAAAACCACGGCGAGGGCGGGGAGTTTGCAGCGCATGCACCATGGGTGGCAGCCGGTCCCGGCCGCGACGGCGCCTGTCCGCATCCTGCCGTGCCGCTATCCGTCCTGCGGCACCAACGCTGCGGCGAAGCGCGTCGCGACCGCCGCGACCGCCGCACGCAGCTCGTCTCCGCCCTGGACACGGAAGGCGAACGGCACGGTCGCCAACCACTCCTGCGCGTACATCGCCGGATTGCTGGTGCTGCCGACGAGCACGCATCCGTCCTCCGACGGTTGAAGCCGTCCCATGGGCGGCCGGATCCAGGGCGCCACCTCGGTCAGCGGGGCGTCGAACACGACGCGGGTGGGGAACGCCCATCCCGTGCCCAGGTTCTCCTCCAGCGCCGCGACCGGGTCGAGGTCCTCGGGCGGCTCGAACTCGTGCGCGGTCTGCCCGGCCGCGCGAACCCGGTCGACCCGGTAGGTGCGGATCGCGTTCGAGCGATGGGAATGGCACAGCAAGTACCAGCGCCCGTGGCGAACCACGACCGCCCACGGGTCCACCTCGGCCTCCCACTCGTTGCCGGTCTCGCTGCGGTAGGTGATCAGCACCCGGCGCCTGGCCGCGACGGCGGCGACGAGTGCGCTGGTGGTGGCGGGATCCGGGCGGGCCGAGTGCCGGTCGGGTGCGGCCTTGGCGTGCTCGCGCAGGACGGCTGCCTGCCGGCCGACGTTCTCGGGCAGCGCCTGGACGACCTTGCCGAGGGCAGCGCCGACCGGGTCGTCGGCCTCGGTGGCGGCCGGCTGGCCGTCGAGCACCGCCATGACCAGGCCCAACGCCTCGGCCTGGGTGAACACGATCGGCGGCAGCCTCGTTCCGCGCCGGAGCCGGTACCCGCCGTGCGGGCCCCGGGCCGACTCCACCTGGATGCCTGCCTCCCGGAGGATCCCGACGTAGCGGCGGGCGGCGCGCTCCGTGACACCCAGTTTTTCGGCGAGCTGGCCGGCCGTCGCACCGGGGCGCGCCTGGAGGATCTCCAGGGCGCGCAGTGCCCGGGCGGTGGGGCTGAGATCACTCGGCACCCGGGCAGGCTAGGCGATCGCACCACGAGCCGGAAGCAGATTGTCCGGAATTGGTTCTAGCGTGATACCCCACCGCACGGGAGAAAGAGAGCTGATCATGGACATCCTGCTCATCGCCGGGCTGTGGCTCGACGGATCCGCCTGGGCCGGCGTAGCGGCCGCGCTCCGATCGCGCGGCCATCGCCCCGTGCCGCTGAACCTGCCCGGCCAGGGTGACGGGTCCACCTCCGCCACCCTCGACGACCAGGTGGCGGCCGTGCTCGCCGCCGTGGACGCAGCCTCCGGCAGGCCCGTGGTGGTCGGGCACTCGGCCGCGGCCACCCTGGCCTGGCTGGCCGCGGACGCGCGGCCGGACAAGATCTCCAAGGTGGTCCTCATCGGCGGCTTCCCGGCTGCCGACGGGAGGCCTTACGCCGACTTCTTCGAGCTGCGGGACGGCGTCATGCCGTTCCCCGGCTGGGACCCGTTCGAAGGGCCCGACTCGGTCGACCTCGACGAGCAGGCCAGGCGCGCCTTCGCCGCCGCCGCGATCCCCGTTCCGCAGGGCGTGGCCACCGGCACCGTGCGGCTGACCGACAACCGACGCTTCGACGTGCCGGTCGTGGTCGTGTGCCCCGAGTTCACCCCCGCGCAGGTCAAGGAGTGGATCAGCGCCGGCGACCTCCCCGAACTCGCGCAGGTCGAGCACCTCGACCTCGTCGACATCGACTCCGGCCACTGGCCCACCCACACCAGGCCGGCCGAGCTCGCCCGGCTGCTCGCGGCGGCGGCTGGTCCGGCCTGACCGCACGTTCGACCGGCACGCCCGCCTACCGCGCCGCAAGCGCGACCGCGGCGGGAAGGAAGGCACCGCATCTCACGTTCGGCTGCTGTTGCCGGCCACCCCGCCGTAAACTGCGGGCGTGACTGATTCCCATCGCAGCCAGTTGCAGCTGCTCCAGCTCCCAGGACGGCGTGGGGTGCAGGTCATCGGCGACGTCGACCTGAGCACCCGCGACATCTGGCAGCGTGCTCTGGAGTCGGCGACGGCCAACGCGGCGCCCGCCCTGCTGGAGTTGTCCCGGCTGGCGTTCATCGATGCCCGTGGCACGGCCATGCTGGTCGAGGCCGCACGTCACCGGCCCGGCCCGGCACCGCTCACCCTCAGCCGCCCACCGGCGATCCTGCGCCGGATGCTGACCCTGCTGTACCCGGCAGAGCCGATGAACATCGTGATCGAAGAACTGGAACTGTCATGAGCACGCCCGTCGAGACACGCGGTCACGAGCCGTTCGTCCATCCGGCCCTCTTCTACCGGGACGCCGACGAGTACCTCGCCGGCACCGTCCCGTTCATCCGGTCCGGACTCGCCGCGGGCGAACCGGTCGCCGTGTCGGTCCCCGAAGCCAACCTCGCCCTGCTGCGCGCCGAACTCGGCGCCGACGCCGACCAGGTCACCCTGATGGACATGGGCATCGCCGGACGCAACCCGGGCCGGATCATCCCCGGCGTGCTGCGCGCCTTCGCCGACACCCACCCCGACCGGCACGTCCGCATCATCGGCGAACCCATCTGGCCGAGCCGCAGCGCCCACGAATACCCCGCCTGCGTCCAGCACGAAGCCCTGATCAACCTGGCCTTCACCGGCCGGGACGTCACCATCCTCTGCCCGTACGACACCCAGAACCTGACACCGGCCGTACTGGCCGACGCCGAAGTCACCCACCCGCTGCTCATCGACGACACCGGCCGGCACTCCAGCACCGCGTACGACCCCGAAGCGATCATCGCCGGCTACAACCAGCCGCTGCCCGAACCCGCCGACGCCACCGACCTCGTCGTCGACGCCACCAATCTCGCCCAGGCCCGGCACCTCGCCCGCACCCACGCCCACCAGGCAGGCTTGTCACCGGACCAGGCCGCCGACGTGGAGCTGGTCGTCACCGAGCTGGTCACCAACAGCATCGACCACGGCGGCGGCACCGGCACGCTGCGGATCTGGACAGCCGACGGGCACCTCGTGTGCCAGGTCCGCGACCGCGGCACCTTGACCGACCCGCTGGCCGGCCGGCACCCGATCGCACCGGAGGAACACCGCAACCGCGGCTTGCTGCTGGTCAACCACATGGCCGATCTGGTCCGCCTCCACACCGGCACCGGCGAGACCACCATCCGCGTCCACTTCCGGCAATGACCGCCGGCAAAGGCGCCACGGCGGGCGAGCCGCTCGTGCGGTGGCTCGCGGGATGCGCCGGATCGATGAGCACGGTCACGGAGAACCCGCCCGGTGCGCGGTGACCACGTCGGCGGTGCCGCGCCCTGGATCATCGACCTGCGCGGCACCGATCCCGCCGCCCTGGCCCGGATCCGCCGATGGGCGGCGCGGGCCCTGCCCCACCTCGGCGCCGAGCACCTCAGCGACGTGCTGCTGGTGATCGACGAACTGGCCGCCAACGCCTACGTCCACGGCGGCGGACCGGTCCGCGCCCGCATCACCGCGCTGACCACGCCGTGCCGCGTCGTCGTCGAAGTCGACGACCTCTCACCCGCGCATCCAGTCCCTCCCGCCTCGGGATCGGACCCCCGCAACGCCTCCGGGTACGGCATGTCCCTGATCCACCAGCTCGCCGACACCTGGAGCGTCCACGACAACCCGGACGCCGACGGCAAGACAGTCTGGGCACGGCTCTCCTGCGGCAGCCGGACCCGCGCACCCTGCCCCTGACCACGATCGGTTCACCTCAAGGGCCGTGCGCACCGGAGTCCGGCGAGACGCCCGGGCCCGCCGGCAGGCGGTGCGGTCACCGGGTCAAGGTGACCCGCCAGGCCGGGTGATCCGTGCCCGGGATCGACGTCCGGCCGGAACTCGCGAACTCGAAGGCGCCACCGGCGATGACGTGCTGGACGCTGCCGTCGCCCTTGCGGAACGAGCCGGCCGGGACACAGGCCTGCGCACTCGGGTCGCCCGGGTACCGCAGGTTGAGGTCCCCGCCGAACACGGTTGCGGGTCCGTACTTCGTCAGCAGTGCCTTCAGTTCCCCGCACTGCTGTTCGACCGCGGGCCGCTTCGTGGACAAGTGGGTGGTGCAGGCGTTGACCGTGCCGAACCTCGCGCACAGGTAGGCCCGCTGTTCGCGCCCGCCGTCCTGCGCCGTGTAGTAGCCGCCTTCACGCGCTTGCAGTCCGCCGACGTCCTGCCTGGCCAGCACCGCGATGCTGTATTCGCCTCGGCCGCCGGTGCACGGAAGCGGTTCGGTTCGCCCGTCCTGCTGCTTCCCGACCGCTTGCCGGACCAGGGTGTACACCCGGCCCGACTGCGCCTTCACGTCGTCGGCCAGCTTCGTCGTCTCGGCGGAGCAGACCTCGTTCAAGGTCACGACAGCCGGGTTCGCCGCGACGATCGTGCTCGCCGCCTTCGCCATCGGGTTCGTCCCGCCCTGGTCGAAGCAGCCGGCGGCGCCGCTGCGGCAGAGGTTCATCTGCAGCACGGTGAAGTCCGCGGCCGCCGCGACGGCCGGTGCGCTCGTGCCCAGGAGAAGGGCGGCCACCGCGAGCACTGATTTCATGCCAGGCTTCCTTCGTGGTCGGATTCGGCGGAAAGCAGGGCCCCGCCGAGGCGGGTGAGCCGGTGCACGATCGCGCTGCCCTGCCGCTCGCTGGTGACGAGCCCGGCCGCCCGCAGCACGGCCGCTTGCTTGCTGGCCGTGCCGATCGAGGTGCCGAGGCACGCGGCCAGCTTGCTGGTCGTGTGGGGAACCCGGAGCGCGCCGAGGCTTTCGGCTCGGGTCCGGCCGAGCAGCGCGACCAGCCCCGGTGATCCGTCGCCCGGCCGGGCGACGGTGTCCTGCGCGGGGTAGATCAGGACCGGGGGCAGCTCCGGGTCGATGAGCGTCACCGGCCTGCCCGCGCAGAAGTAGCTCGGCACGAGGGTCAGTCCTCTTCCCGCGAGCCGCACGGTTCGCGAGGCCGGGTACGCGACCTCGAGCAGTTCGCCGTCCCAGCGGCGGACGCCCGGGATGCCCTTCAGCAGCGCTCCCACCCCGTCCCTGCCCAGCACGCCGACCCGGGCCGCCCGGTCGGCGCCGACGGTGTCGCGCACGTGGTGCCAGCACGGGGAGATCAGCAGGTCGTAGGCGGCACGGAGGGCACCGACGACCGTGTGGAGCTGCTCCCGATCGCCTGCCGCGAGCCTGCGCACCCAGTCCGGCGCGGTCGTGGTGAACACCTTCTTCAGATCGGTCAGCAACCGGGTGCGCGGAGTACAGGCGATCTCCTCGCAGCGGCTTTCGACCTCGGTGGCCCGGCCCGGCGGGGTGAGGAAGTCCGGGAAGCCGCCCCGCGACGGGACCAGCGTGAACAAGGTCGTCAGCACCCGGGCTTCGGGACGCGCGGCGAACCCGGCTCGGTACCCCCACGCCGCGTGGCGCGCGGAAACCGGGTTCTCTCGCAGCCGGTGCAGGCTCAGCACCAGTTCCCACATCGGATCCGGTGCGGCCGCCACCCGCACCCGCAGCAGATCGTCGCGGTCGAAAACCATGCGCAAAGTCACGTCGCGTCCCCCTCCGGACGGCAGCCAGCTCCCCGGCGCAACCCAAACGTGCCCGGCCGATCCGGGGCAAGCAGTCCCGCCGGATCCGGGACGCTGAGACGAGATCACGGCGCTGACCAGCAGGAACGCGGGTGCCTGGGACAGCCGGGAGCATCGTCGGTTCTTCGGGCGCGGCCGATGTTTTCCCCCGGCGGAAAAGGGATGGTCCGGTCCGCGGTGCTTCCGGAACCTTGGGAGACGCGGAGGACACCGCGTCCGACGGTTACTGCGTTCAGGCGCGGCTCACCTGGTTCGGGTCCGGCGGCAAGCAGGACACCGACTGGTCGGAGCACGCCTGCCCGAAGGGGAGAAGGCGTACTTCGACAAGGCGCCGGGAGACGACACGCACTGGACGGCGACCAGGCTCGTCGTCGACAAGTACTTCATCAAGGACGGCAAGAGCAGCTGCACGGAGGTGTTCGACGAGCACCTCTGATCTTCGCCCCTTCCGCCTCGTGAAATCATCGGGGCGGACGGGGAGGCACGGTGGGGGAAGAAGATGCCCGAGCCCTGGCGGAGCTGCTCGAAGAGCTGAAACGCCGTAGCGGCTACAGCTACGAACGGATCGGCGTCAAGACCCATCTGAGCCGCTCGACGGTGCACCGCTACTGCCGGGGCAGCAGCCTCCCGGCCGCCTTCGGGCCGCTGGAACGCATCGCGACCGTCTGCGGCGCCGATCGCGGCGAACTGTCGAAGCTCTACCGGTTGTGGGAACGCGCGGACGTGGCACGCGACAAGGCGGCCACGTCCGCGCCGTTCGCTCCCGAGCCGGTTCCCGGCCCGGCGCCGGTCCCCGCCCGCCCGGCGCGGAAACGGCGGTGGTCACTGCTGGTCGCCACGCTGGCCCTGGTCACGCTGGTCGGCGCGAGCGCGTTGCCCACGGTGAACGCCGAGCCACCACCGCCGGCGAGGCACATCGTGGCTCCGATGTGGACCCTCCGGCCGGAGCCGGTCGCGCGGGAACTGTTCGGGGTGACGGTGAACAGTGCGACCGGCATGATGCCGACGTTCGGCGTCGGCTCGGTCCGGTTGTGGGATTCGCGGACGCGGTGGCAGAACATCGAGCCGGCACGGGAGCGGTTCGAGTGGTCGACCCTCGACGGGCTGGTCGAAGGAGCGCGCAAGGCGGGCTTCCCGGTGCTGTTCGTCTTCGGCGGAACTCCGCGCTGGGCCAGTCCGAGCGGGCCGCCGACGGCCTATCCGGACGGTTCGAAGGCCGCGCCCCCCGACGACTTGGCGGACTGGGACCGCTTCGTCGGGAAGGTGGTCGAGCGCTACCGCGGTCGCATCGAGGCCTACGAACTGTGGGACATGGCCAACCATCCGAAGTTCTTCACCGGCCCGGTCGAGCGGCTGGTGGAAATGACCCGGCGGGCGAGCCGGATCATCAAAGCGGGGGACCCGGAAGCCACGGTCGTGTGCCCGTCGATGGGGCAGCTCGCCGAGCCCGCCCCCCGCCGGATCCTCGAACGCTTCGGCGAACTGGGAGGGTACGAGAGCTGCGACGCGGCGGCGGTCAAACTGCACGCCCGGCACGCGGCCGACCCGCCGGAGACCATGCTCGCCACGGTCGACGAGCTCGAGCAGATCTTCCACCGGGCAGGCGGGCACGCCAACCTGTGGAGCACCGGAACCGACTTCGAGACCCCGTACCAGCCACCGGTCGACCCGGAGGTCGCGGCCGACCACGCGGCCCGGTTCTACCTGACCGGTCTGTACGCCCGCTACCAGCGGATGTACTTCTACAGCTGGGGCAGCGCCCGCGTGCCGATAGTCCTGCAACCGGTCGGCGGCCCACCCACGAAAGCGGCGGCGTACGTCGAACGGCTCGGCCAGTGGCTGGCCGGCGCCCGGATCACGTCGTGCCGGAAGGGGGCACAGGCCGGTTTGCCGGAGAACCTCTGGCAGTGCGATTTCGAGCGGAACGGCGAGGGGTTCCGGATCTGCTGGACCCACGAAGGCACAGCCCGCCTCCCGGCACCGAGCCCAGTAGAGCGCCTGGACGGCACCCGTGTCGAAACCGACGAGATCACCGGAACCCCGACGCTGCTGCGGACGGCCGGGAGGTGACGGAGGCGAGCCGGCCACGGTGTCCGGCAGGAACAGCACATCGCCCAGGTGCGCGTCGCCGACGTCGGTCAGGGTGCGGGACGCCCACCGCCGGACCTCCACCAGAGCCGGGGCCGTCGTGCCCCGCAAGTCCATCGACCACGGCGTCGACCCGGTGCAACCGGTGTTCCGCTCGGGCATGACGACATCACCCTTTCCGGCCTTTCCGTCCTCGCTGCTGACCCCGTGACGCCGGGCCCGGCTGTGACCTACCTGCCCTCGAAGCCGTCGTGCCGCTGGTGACCCTGGCCCACCACCACACGACCCAGGGCGGCACGCTGCGGATCATCACCTCACGGCAGGCCCAGCAGAAACTCACCCTGCTCGGCCTGCACACCGTGCTCACACTCCACCCAGCCGGCTAGGAACCGATCACCACCGTTCGTGTCGTGGCGCGTCCGACGCTCCTCCCCTAACTGTTAGTCGACTTTCACTTATCTGGTACGTTGGGGACAACGAGACGATCATGGGAGGAGACGGGTGGTGGCGGAGGCGCCGGAGTTGCCGCTGGAGATGCGGCGGGACGGGTTCGGTCCGGTCGGGGAGCTGGCCCGGGCGCGGGATGAGGAGGGTGTCGTGCGGGTGGTGACGCCGTTCGGGCAGCCCGCGTACCTGGTCCTCCGCCACGACGATGTTCGCGAGGTGCTGTCGGATTCGGCCCGGTTCAGCAATGCCATGACACCGTTCGCCGCCGCCGGTGACATGAGTGAGGACGAGCAGGAGAAGATGCGGGCCGGGTTCCTGCTCACGTTCGACCCGCCGGATCACACCCGGTTGCGGCGGATGCTCACCCCGGAGTTCACGATCCGCCGGATGCGCCGGCTCGAGCCGCGGGTCGTGGAGATCGTCGAGGCGGCGCTGGACGATCTGGAGCGTGCCGGCAAGCCGGCCGATCTGGTGCCGCACTTCGCGTTGCCGGTGCCGTCGCTGGTGATCTGCGAGTTGCTGGGCGTGCCGTACGCCGACCGCGCCGGGTTCCAGGAACGCTCCGTTCGCCTGCTGGACATCTCGTTGCCGATGGCGGAGCAGGCCGCGGCGATGCGGGAGAACCGCGGCTACATGGAGAGCCTGGTCGTCCGCGCGCGGACAAACCCTGGCGAGGACATGCTGGGCATGCTGGTGCGCGAGCACGGCGACGATTTGAGCACCGACGAACTCGTCGGCGTAGCGGGCCTGCTGCTGCTCGCCGGGCACGAGACGACCTCGAACATGCTCGGTCTGGGCACCTTGGCCCTGCTGCGGCACCCGGGCCAGCTCGCCATGCTCCGCGAGGATCCCGCCCGGATCGAGCCCGCCGTCGAGGAGCTGCTGCGCTGGCTGTCCGTGGTGCACTCGCTGCCGCCACGCACGACCACGACCGACGTGGAGATCGCCGGCCACGTCATCCCCGCGGGGTCGCTGGTGGTCCTTTCGCTTCCCGCCGCCAACCGCGACGGTGGCTTCATCGGGAATCCCGACGCTCTCGACATCACCCGGGGCGCGCCCAAACACGTCGCCTTCGGCCACGGTGTGCACCACTGTCTCGGGGCGCCACTGGCACGCATGGAGATGCGTATCGCTCTCGCGGCCCTGCTACGGCGCTTTCCCGGCCTCGCCCTCGCGGACGAACAGCCCGACTTCCGGGTCTTCAGCGCCGTATACGGAGTGAACTCGCTGCGGGTGACCTGGTGAGAGCCGACGCTGCCCGCAACCACGAGCGGATCGTCGGCGCCGCGGTCCTGGCGTTCGAGGAGATCGGGCCACAGGTGACGCTCGAGGAGATCGCCGCGCGCGCGGACGTGAGCGTGATGACGGTCTACCGCCGCTTCCGCACGCGCGGCCAGCTCGTCAAAGCCGTCTTCGACCACGTCCTCGCCGCCGAACTCGAGCCCATCACCGCGGTGCACACCGACGATCCGTGGCAGGACCTGGTCGGAGTGCTCGAGGCCGTCACCGAATTGCTCGCCCGGCGACAGGCCATCATCTCACTCGCCCACGAGTTCGAGGCGTTCGCGAACGACAGCACGCACCGCTTCCTGCTCGCCATCGAACCCGTGCTCCGCCGCGCCATCGACGCCGGCGTGGTGCGACCGGAACTGCTGCCTCGCGACCTGAACGCGATCACCTTCATGAGCCTGGCCACGGTGCACCCCGGCGATCCGCACGGCGATGACCGCAGGCGCTACCTCGCCCTGCTGGTCGACGGCCTGCGCCCGTCGCCGACCACCCTGCCCCCGCCCTCACCGCACGACTTCTTCGAACCACCCGAAGCCGGCACACCGGCACCATGACCGCCGGCCGCACCGGCATCACACTTTCAGTCACACCAGGGAAGGGCGCACGATGACCGGCGCGATCGAGCCGACGACCGAGGCTCGGAGCCAGGCTCCGCGGCTGCGGGGGCGGGCGGCGTTGAGGGTGCTGCGTGGGTTCGTCACGGTGCACACCGTCGCGGTCTTCGCCCAGCCGGTGCTCGCCGGCCGCTACCTGATCGGCGACTACGACATGCTGGCGTTGCACGCATTCGGCGCGGACCTGGTCTCGGGCTGGCGCAGCTGGTGGCGTCGGCGCTGCTCTGGTGGCGCGGTGGCATGCGGTGGCCGTTCTGGGCGAGCCTGCTGCTGTTCCTGGGCGAGTCCGGGCAGTACTTCGCCGGCGTTTCCGGTGCGCTGGATCTGCATGTCCCGCTGGGCGTGGTGCTCGCCACGTGCGCGGCGATCACACTGGCCGGGATCTGGCGGACGGCCGGGAGCGAGCCGGGAGAACAGCGATGAGCGGACTGTCCCGGCGCCGGTTCCTCGGCCTGACCGGCGGGGCAGGCGCGCTGGCCGCGGCCGGCCTCGCCGGGCCGCGGCTGCTCGGGCGTGCCGCGGCTACCGGGGAACTGCTCACCAGCGAGGTACCGCTGCCCGCGCCGTTCCGGGTCCCGCTGCCGATCCCGGCCGTGTTGGCCCCGGTGGCGCGGAACGCGGACTTCGATCGGTACGAGATCGTCCAGCGGCAGGCCACGGTGGAGATCCTCCCTGGGGTGAGGACGCCGATCTGGGGCTACCAGGGCACTTTCCCCGGGCCGACCATCGAGTCCCGCAGCGGCCGGACGGCGATCGTCCGGCACCGCAACGAACTTCCGGTACCGACCGTCGTCCACCTCCACGGTGGCCGCACCCCGCCGGAGTCCGACGGGTACCCCACCGACCTCGTGCTGCCTGCCGGGGGCACGCACCCGGCGCACGCGCGCGGCGGGCACACCGGCATGCACGACCCGGACGCGGTGCTCACCCAGGGCGAGCGCGAGTACGTGTATCCGTTGCGGCAGAAGGCGGCCACGCTCTGGTACCACGATCACCGGATGGACTTCACCGGACCGGCCGTCTACCGCGGTCTGGCCGGGTTCCACCTGATCCGGGACGAGGAGGAGGACGCGTTGCCGCTGCCACGCGGGGAGCGGGAACTGCCGTTGATGATCACCGACCGGGCGTTCGCCGCGGACGGTTCGCTGCACTACCCGTCCCTCGACCGGACGCTGACCGCCGTGCCCGGCGTCGAGGAGCCCTACATCGAGGGTGTGCTCGGCGATGTGCTGCTGGTGAACGGCGCGCCCTGGCCGGTGGCCGAGGTGTCCGCGACCAGGCACCGGCTGCGGGTGCTCAACGCGTCCAACGCCCGCCGTTACGACCTCGCGCTCGACCCGCCGCCGCCCGGTGGCCGGGCTTTCACCCAGATCGGCTCCGACCAGGGCCTGCTCGACGCGCCGCGCGGGCACGAGCACCTGCCGATCGCCCCGGCCGAACGCTACGACCTGGTCGTCGACTTCGGCGCCTACCCGGTCGGCACCGAGGTCACCCTGGTCAACCGGCTCGGCACCGGCTCGACCGCCCGGGTGATGCGGTTCCGCGTCGTCCGGCGCGACACCGACGACAGCCACATCCCGGACCGGCTCGGCGACACCGACCCCCTCGACCGCGCACAGGCGACCGTGACCAGGGAGTTCTCCTTCCGCGGCGGGCGTCTCGGTGACCGGCACGGCTGGACGATCGGCGGCCTGCCCTACGCGCCGGCCCGGATCGACGCCCGGCCGCGGCTCGGCGACGTGGAGATCTGGCGGTTCGTGACGGATCTGCACCATCCGATCCACCTGCACCTGGTGCACTTCCACGTGCTCTCCCGCGGTGGCCGCGAACCCGGACAGTACGACGCCGGCCGCAAGGACACCGTCGACCTGCGCCCCGGCGAGGCGGTGGAGGTGATCGCCCGGTTCGACGGCTACCGCGGCCGCTACATGTTCCACTGCCACAACGCCGAGCACGAGGACATGGGCATGATGGCCAACTTCGAAACCGTCTGACGGCCCGTGAAAGCACCGACCGGCGGTAGTCCCAGAGCGGCAGCTTTACCGGTCCGCCGGCCCGGCGCTCACCCGCAGCGGGCCGAACCGGATCCACGCCGTGAACCCGTCCGGCCAGCGGAGCTCTGCTCCGTCCGCGGTGGCCGAGGCGACCAGGTCGTCCGTCTCGGTGCCCAGCACGGCCAACGCGACGAAGACCGTCGTGCCGTGAACGTCACCGGTGAGCCGCGGGAGCGACACCCACGGGGTGAAGGCGGTGCCGTGCGGGGCGCGAGCCTCGTCCTGTCCCGTCCAGCCGGCCAGGGGCCGGAGCACGGACTCACCGGGCGCGGTGGCCCAGCCCGTCTGTTCGACGCGCGCGCCGGGCGGGGCGCCGAGCACGCGGTGGACCCGCAGTTCGTGCCGCCCGCGAGCCACGGTGACGCTCTCGACGCGCAGCCCGGGCACCGTCGCCGGGCCGCGCCCGAACACCGGGCGGTGCCAGGACGCCGCCCAGCCCCACTCGCCGGCCTGTCCCGTGCCGAGGGGGTGGATCCGGCGGCGGACACTGCGCACGCCGGCGACGACGACGGCGAAGTGGTTGTCCGCCGGGTTGTCCCGCGTGGTGGGCCCGGTCCGGGTGGAGTAGGCGAACCGGCCGTAGTGCGGGTCTTCCTCCGCGGCCGCTTCACTCTCGTGCGGCCGGAGGTGGTCGCTGCCGTGGTTGTGCAGCCGGACGACGCCGTCGTCGCGGGTCGACTGCAGCAGCAGGCCCGGCCGCGGCAGGGCGAGCACCGTGTCGGCGGTCTCGGTCGGGGCGAGCTCCTCGGTGGCGGTCCACAGTGGATGCTCCGGCGGTGCGAGCAGGCACACGAACGCCTTCGACGCCCAGTAGGGCGAGCCCGGTCCGGAGTAGCGCTGCACCGTCGGTGCGTGTGGCCCGTGCCAGCCGAGGCTCAGCAGCCCGCGCTCGTCGACGGCGCCGCGGTCGAGGAAGTAGCGCAGCGCCCCGCTGAGCAGCCGGCGGGACACGCCCGGCCGCAGCGGGGTGTTCCCGGTGACCGCGCCGAGGCCGACCGCGGACGCGGCGGCGAAGCGGTAGGTCAGCGACCGTCCGAAGTGGAGTGGGGCGCCATCGCCGCCGAACCACAGCCCGAAGCTGTCCAGGTGCTCGCTCAGCCGGGCGCCGAAGTGGGCGGGTTCGCCGGCGAGGTGGGCGTCCAGCACCGGGTACAGGTGCAACGCCCAGCCGTTGTAGTGGTCGAAGGCGCGGCCGTCGCCGTCGGCGTACCAGCCGTCCCCGCGGTACCAGCTCTCCAGCAGCTCGAGCGCCCGGTCGCGGGCCCGCGCGGTCTCGGCGTCGGCGCGTCCCACCGAGGCGAGGAACCCCGCCACGGTGAAGGGGAACAGGTACCAGTTGTTCGGCGCCGGGACGTGCCGCAGCGCGCCGTGCAACCACTCCTCGATCCGGTCCTGCACGCCGGGTGCGAGGTGGTCCCACAGCCAGGGCCGGGTCAGCCGCAGGCCGAGCGCGACGGACGCGGATTCGACCATCGGCTGACCGGCGACGTGGTGGTCGCGGATCACCGGCCACGACTCGGCGTCGTCACGCCCCGGCGTGCGGGTGCCCGCTTCAAGTCCCCCGGCGTACCGCTCGAGCCAGTCGTGCGGGTCCTTCCCCGCGTCACCCGCGACCCGGAAGGCCGCGGCGAGGAAGGTCCGCGCGAACCCTTCCAGCCCGTCCGAGCGGACTCCGCTGCCCGAGGGCGGTCCCGGCAGGTCGAGCCGGGCGCCGCCCGGGGTCGCCCACCGCCAGGCCGCCGCCAGCAGGCTGTCCGCCACCGCGACCCAGTGGTCCCGCGTGTACCCGGTGTGCGGGCTCAGCGCGCGGTCCTCAGCGGGCAGCTTCACGCGATCATCCCCAGGCGTTCGCGGTGGACGGGGTGGGCGAACGCCTGCCCCGCCGCCCAGCGGGTGACCTCCGCGACGGCCAGTTCGGCCAGCCGCCGCAGCTCGTTGCCCTGCGAGCCGGCCAGGTGCGGGGTGATCAGCACGTTCCCGTCGTCCCACAGCGGATGGCCCGGCGGCAGCACCTCCGGGTCGGTGACGTCGAGGATCGCCCGGATCCGCCCCGCCCCGGTGGCCTCGGCCAGCGCGTCCTGGTCGAGCACCGCCCCGCGCGCGGTGTTGATCAGGACCGCGTCCGGCCGCATCGAAGCGATCAGCTCGCGTCCGACCAGCCCGCGGGTTTCGGGCAGCAGCGGGGTGTGCAGGCTGACGACGTCGCTGCGGGCGAACAGCTCGGCCAGGCTCACCGCCTCCGCCCCGAGGCCGGTGATCTCCTCGCCGGACACGTGGGGGTCGTGCACCAGCAGCCGCAGGTCGTGCGGGCGCAGCAGCCCGAGTACCCGGCGCCCGATCATCGACGCCGACAGGATCCCGACGGTCCGGCCGTAGTTGCCCAGGTGCGGCGGCACGCCCAGCCCGTCGTCGGCGCGGCGCGCCGCGCGGTGGCCGCGGGCGCGTTCCAGCACCCGTTTGCCGGAGAGCAGGATCATCGCCACGGTGTACTCGGCCACCGGTACCGCGTTCGCCGCCGCGGCGGACGTCACCGCGATCCCCCGCTCCCAGCACGCTTCGGTGACGTGACCGCGGACCGAGCCGGCGGTGTGCACGACCGCCCGCAGCCGGGGCGCGGCGGCGAGCACGGCCGTGTCCAGCGCCGGGCAGCCCCAGCCGGTGACCAGCAACTCGACGTCGCGCAGGACGGCGTGGGCGGCTGGACTCGCGAAGTCGTCGAGCACCCCGTCCGCAAGGTCGGTGACGCGGCGCAACGCCGTCATCGCGCCGTCGTCGAGCACCGCCGCCGCGACCCGGGGCGCCATCGCGAGCGCGGCCCGGGGACGGCTCACTTGACCGCCCCTGCGGTGAGCCCGGACCGCCAGAACCGTTGCAGCAGCGCGAACGCGAGCACCAGTGGCAGGACGGCCAGCAGTGAGCCCATGATCACCACCGGGTAGTACTCGGGCGACGTCGTGGCCGCGCTGTTCCAGCTGTAGAGGCCGAGGCTGACCGGGTAGAGCTTCTGGGTCGAGAGCATCACCATGGGCAGGAAGAAGTTGTTCCAGATGGCGGTGAGCTGGAACAGGAACACGGTGACGACGCCGGGGCCGAGCATCCGCAGCGAGACCCGGAAGTAGGTCGCCAGCTCCCCCGCGCCGTCGATCCGCGCCGCCTCCAGGATCTCACCGGGCACGTAGCCTTGGCTGAACACGCGGCCGAGGTAGACGCCGAAGGGGTTGAACAGCACCGGGATGAACACCGCCCACACCGTGTCGACGACACCGGTGCCCGACGCCAGCAGGTACAGCGGGAGCGCGAGCACGGTCTGTGGCACCATCACCGCGGCGAGCACCAGCCCGAACAGCTTCTCCTTGTGCCGGAAGACGTACTTGTCGAACGCGTAGCCGCAGGCGATGCTGACCAGCGCGCCGACCGCGGCGCCGCCGACGGCGTAGAGCAGGCTGTTGAGGTACCAGCGGCCGTAGATCCCCTTGTCCATGGCGAACAGGTCCTGCAGGTTCTTGATCGGCGAGAACCCTTGCAGGGAAAGGATGTCGCTACCGAAGAGCGCATCCCGGTCCTTCGCCGCGGCCAGCACCAGCCACAGCGCCGGGAGCAGGGTGTACAACACGGAGATCGCCACGACGGTGTTGACGGCCGCACGGCCGAGAAACTTCGGTGGGTTCACAGTGCGGCCTCCCGGGTGCGGTTGGTCCAGCGCGTCACGCCGTAGGACAACGCGATCGTGCACGCCAGCAGGATCACCGACGCGGCCGCGGCGAGACCGTAGTTGTTGCGGGTGAACGCGGCGTCGTAGATGTACATGCTCGGCGAGAACCGCGCGGTGATCATCGGCGTGGCCTGCGACAGCAGCATCGGCTCGGTGAACAGCTGCAGCGACCAGATCAGCGAGAACAGGAAGACCATCACGATCGACGCGCGGATCAGCGGGGTCTTGATCCGCAGCGCGGTCCGGACGCCGCCGGCGCCGTCGACCACCGCCGCTTCGATCACTTCGCGCGGCACGGCCTGCAGGGCGGCGTAGAAGACGACGACGTTGTAGCCGAGGTTGCTCCACAGCGCGATGTTCACCATCGACGGGATGACCGCGTGGACACCGAGGAAGTCCACCGTGATCCCGGCCTTGCCGAACAGGTCAACCACCGGGCTGAGGCCGGGGATGTAGAGGTAGAGCCAGATGATCGCGGCGATGATCCCGGGCACCGCGTGCGGCAGGAACAACGCGAGCCTCGCCGACCCGCGCAGCCGCGCGACGCCGGAGTCGAGCAGCAAAGCGAGCCCGAGGGACGCGATCACCAGCACCGGCAGGTACAGCAGGCAATACAGTGCGACGACCCAGAGTCCATTGAGGAACGTCGGGTCCGACAGGACCGCGGCGTAGCTGCGCAGGCCGACGAAGACCGTGTGTTCCGGGCCGAACCCGAGACCCGGTTCGTCGGCACCGAAGAAGCTCAGCCACAGCGCTGTCCCGGCCGGGACCAAGAAGACCACCACCAGCAGCGCGAAGAACGGGGCCATCAGCACGGCGCAGGCCGCGCCCTGCGAGTGCCTTTTCCGGACGCGCGGTGCCGGCGTTCTGGAAGCGCTTTCCGGACGCGCGAGTGTCGTCGTCATGAGTCTCCTCAGCTGCTGTGCTCGGTCGTCGCCAGCCCCAGGGCGACCAGGTCCGGCATGGTGGCGCGCTGCGCGTCGCGGACGGCGTCGAGCAGGGTGCCCTGCCCGGCACTCGCCCGCGCGAAGCCGTCCTGCAGGACCCGTTGCGTCGCGCTCATCCGCGGGCCCCACGTCCAGCCGTCGCGGATCTTCGCAGCCTCGGTCTCGAACAGCCGGTAGATGTCCTGGCCGCCGTAGTAGCGGCGATCGAACGCCTTCCGCCCGACCTCGACCAGGTCCGGCACGGCCGGGTACTGGCTGCTGGTGCCGCTGGAAAGCCGGGCGCGCAACGCGTCGGGGTGCGACACCTGCCATTCGATGAACTCCATCGCGGCTTCCGGGTGCGCGCTGTCGCGCGTGACGGCGAACGTCGAACCGCCGTGCGTCCCGACCGCCGGGTGCGCGGGATCCCACTGGGGCAACGGTGCGATCGCCCACTTGCCCTTCTGGCCCGGCCGGGCCTTCATCTGCGCTCCCGCGTCCCAGGCGCCGCTGAGCCGGGCCAGCACGAGCCCCTGGCCGATCTGCGCGTCCCCTTGCCTGCCCTGCACACCGTTCGCGAACACGAGACCTTCGTCGATCAGGTCCTGCCAATAGCCGGCGACCCGGCGGGTCGCGGCGTCGGCGAGCGAGACGTTCCAAGCGCCGCCGGCGGTGTCGAACCACTGGGCGCCGGCCTGCCAGGCGAGCGCGGCGAACTGGGTCGCGCCGTCGGTCGGGAAGGCCACCAGCCGTTGGCGGTCATCGCGGACCTTGCGGGCCACCGCCGTGAACTCGTCCCACGTACGCGGCGGCCCGGAACCGTACTGGGTGAACAGATCCGTGCGGTAGTGCAGCACCATCGGCTCGACGTCCAGCGGCACGGTGAACACCCGCCCAGCGAACGTCGTCAGGCGCAACGCCTGCGGGAAGAGCCTGGCCCGCAGGCGGTCGGAGACGAGGTCGGTGATGTCCCGGGCCACCCCGTCGATGGCGAACCCCGGCACCTGCGGGTATTCGATGGTGGCGACATCCGGCGCGTTGCCCGCGCGGACCGCGTTGCTCAGCTTCGCGTACCCGCCCTGATCGCCGGAGGGGATCTGCTGGAACACGACGTGGATCCGGCTCTGCGAGCGGTTGAACGCGTCGACGACCTGCTGGCTGCCCCGCAACGCCGACCAGAACGTGATCCGGGTGGCGCCCCCCGGCATTCCCCCGCCGGCCACCGAGCACGCCGACGCCAGCGGCCACGCGAGACCCGCGGCGAGAACAGTCCGGCGGCTGGGTCGGACGGGCATCGATGCCTCCTGCGGTCGCGAACTCCACGCAGTTTGGGCGCTTGAACGAATTCCGGTCAATAGTCCCGGACAACACGGTCAATCGATCAGGGGTCGGGTCGACCCCCGCACCTTCAGTTCCGGCAGGACGGCGATCCGCCGCGGCGGGCGGGCGGCCGGTTCGCGCAGCCGCTCCAGCAGCAGTCCCGCGGCCAGCCTGCCGACTTCGGCCTTCGGCGGCGCTATCGCCGTGAGCGGTGTGCTGCCCAGCGCCGCCACGACGTCGTCGTAGGCCACCACCGAACAGCCGCCGGGCACCGTGATCCCCGCCTCCGCCAGCTGCTGGACGAGCATGAGGGCGTCGACGTCGCCGTGCATGATCACCCCCGTCGCGGCGTGCTCGCGCAGCACGTCGGCGAGTGGCTCGAGGTCTCGCACCGGCTCCTGGCCGGCTACCGCGCCCGGCGCGCTGAGCACCACGGTCCAGTCCTCGATTTCGGGTTGCCCGGTGCAGATGCCGGTGAACGCCGCGCGCAGCGATCGCGCGGTCGGGCTGTCGTCACGCGCGGCCAGGACGATCCGGCGGTGGCCCAGCGCGAGCAGGTGCGTCACGGCGAGGTGGACGCCGTACCAGTGGTCGGTGCAGACCGAATCCCTGGCGTGCAGCGCACTCCCCGGCCGCGGCCGCCGTTCCATCAGGACGACGGGAACCGCGGCGGCGGCCAGCCAGCCGTCGTCCGCCTCCTCGGTGACCACGCTGCGCCAGCGCGGCGCGATGAGCACGCCCCGGGCGTCGTCGTCGTCGAGGAGCCGCTCGACGATCGTCCGCTCGGCGCCGGGGACCTGCGGCGCCGGGTGCAGCACGACGCGCACGTCGGCCTCCTCCAGCGCGGCACGGGCACCGTGCAGGACCTCGGTGAGGTAGGCGTGGCGTTCGGGAACGACGAGGGCGACCGGGCCACCGCCGGCCGGTGCGGGTGCCGTCTCCTGCCGCCGGGGGACCAGCGAACGGACGACGCCGTGGCCCCGCCTCAACCGGCCGGCCCTGGCCAGTTCCTCGACGTCCCGGCGCACGGTGATCACCGAGACCGCCAGCTCCGCGGCGAGCTCGGTGACCCGCGTCTGGCCGCGCGCCTCCACCACGGCCAGGATCCGCCGCCGCCGGTCTTCCCCCGACTCCCGCATCTCGACCTTCGTCCATCGGCTGTTCGTTTGACCGTTTGGACAAAGGGTATCGATCAGTGGCGTGCCGGTCGAGCAGGTTCGGCGGCCCTCAGCCGACTTGCGGCCAGCCGGCCGAGTCGTAGGTCAGGCGGTTGATGCCGAGGCGGGCCGCGCCGTTGTCGGCGTAGTAGTGGTAGACGAGCAGGTCGCCGTCGTTGTCGGAGAGCACGGCCTGGTGGCCGGGTCCGTGGATGCTGCCGTGGCCGGCGAGGATTTCGGTGCCGCCGCCGGAGGTCATCGGCACGCCGTTGCGGTCGCTGTAGGGGCCGGTGATGCTCGCGGAGCGGCCGACCATCACGCGGTAGGTGCTCGCCGCGCCGCGGCAGCAGAAGTCGAACGAGACGTACTGGTAGTAGTACTGGCCGCGCTTGACGATGACGGGCGCCTCGATCGGACCTCCGCCGCGCCCGGAGATGGCGGTCATACCGCTGCCCAGGCGCAGGCCCGTCGCGGGATCCAGCTGGATCAGCTTGATGCCCGACCAGAACGAGCCGAAGTCCAGCCACCACCGGCCCTGGTCGTCGACGACCAGGTTCGGGTCGATGGCGTTGAAGTTGTCCGTGCTGCGGGATTCGACGACGAGACCGCGGTGGGTCCAGGTGCCGGAGTTGCCGGAGGGGCTGGTGGCCAGGAAGATCGCCGACCGGTTGGACTTGAACGTAGAGGCCGAGTAGTACAGGTAGTACTGGCCGTTGCGGTAGGAGATGTCCGGGGCCCACAGATTGCGTCCACCGCCGGTGTAGGTGGTGGTCCAGGGTGCGCCGTTCGGGAAGGCGGAACCGGCGTTGCGGAACGCGATGCGGTCGGTGGACGTCTTCAGTGCGATGTTGTCCCCGGTGTGCGCCACCAGGTAGCTGCCGTCCGGGCGTTTGACCACGCTCGGGTCGTGCACGCCGATGTCACCGGTGACGCGCCCGGGATTCGGGTACGCGGCCGCGGCGGCGGCCGGCGTGACGAGAAGCGTTGCCACGAACAGGAAAGCTGCGATGAACCGTGAACGAGTGGCGGGCATGGTGCCTCCATGGGCATTCCGGGATCGCCGTCGGGGCGATGTTGTCGTAGTGGCGGACGTACTCCCTCAGCTCTTGCGGTAGGCGCGGAAGTAGTCCACCACGAACTCTTTCGGTCTCGGGTCCGCGGGATCCACGGATCCCGTCCACCCCGCGTTCTCGTAGATACCGAGCAGGAAAGCCGAAGCGTAGGCAGGAGAAGCGTTTATGGTCTTCTTGAGCACATTGTCGACATAGAGCTTGATCTGAGCAGGCGTCCACTCCAGGGCGTAGATGTGCATTCCGTTCGCCAGGTCGAATCCGACCGAGATCGAGTTGTTGACTTCCGGAACATTCGGGTCCGACCATTTGTGCAGGCTGAAATTGAAGTTCCGCGGCGTGCGCCCAGGGTGTTCCATGATGTCTATTTCGGCGTTCTGGTTCGACGCGTCCTGCTTTCCCACCGTCCAGAACGCGGCATGGAGCCCGCTTCTCGCGGACGTCTTGCCACGGATCTCGAAGTAGCCGTACTTGGGCGCGTACTTCCAGACCGCCGGGATCGAGTGGTCCAGGGGAGAGGTTTTGTGCAGACCGGTGCGCTGGCCCGTCTGGATACTGGAAACCTTCATCGGTTCGCCGGCGTAGTAGGTCGGCTGGTCGTTGTCGATCCGCAGGACGAGCGCGTCGTTCCGAAACCCGTACCGCGCCCTGGACCGCCATTCCGGCGTTCGCGATTCGAGGTAGTTGGTTATCCACAGGTTCGGGTCGAGACGGCCGTTGAACTCGTCGTGCCGGTCGAGGGTCCAGCCCGGCCTGTCGAGCGGATTCGGCGGCACGTCGGCCGCCTGAGCGGGTGGCGCGAAGCTGACGCAGGCGAGCACCACGGCGGCCACGGCCGGCCAGATCGCCTTCGTTCCCTTTCCCGATCGCAGCTTCCGGCCGGCTCGGCGATTCATGTGCACACTCCCAAGGTGAGAGGCCTGGCGTTGCGCGGGAACGGGCAACGCCAGGCCGCGTTTCAGTTGCAGCTGCCGGAACACGGCACGAACGGTGCCGTCGTGCCGGTCAGCGTGGTCGTGCCGAGCGTCAGCCCGGCCGAGCTCGCGGTCACCGTGATGGTCCCCGGCCCGGTCGCCCGGACCAGGCCGAACGCGACGCCCTGGTAGGCCTTGCGCACGCTCCCGCGGAAGGTCTCCTGCACCGGGCTCCCGCTGTCGACCGCGACGAGCACGCCCGGTCCGCTGACGCTGAACGTGATCGGGGCCGACGAGCCGGTCACCACCCGGCCGGAAGCATCGGCCACGGTCGCCTTCACGTACGAGACGTCGTCCACATCGGACGACACCGTGCTGTGATCCGGCGACAGCAGCACACGGCTCGCCGTGGTCCCGGTCGCCGGCGGCGACGTCGTGGGCGCACCCCACGTGCGCTGCCACGAGTACCCGATCGGCCGGACCGTCCCCACCCCGTCCAGCAGGCCGAAGTCCGCCTCGACCCGCGGCCACAGCCCGTCCGCCTCGCCCAGGTAGGCCGCACCGGTCCAGAGGAACAGGCCGGTGATCATCGGGTTGTTCTTCACCGTCGTCCACGCCGAGGTGTCGGTGCCCATCTCGGTGAACAGCCCGGGCCGCGCGGGAGACGTCTTCGCGGCCGCGATCACCTCGTCGGCCCGGTAGTTGCCGCCGAAGACGTCCACGAGGGTCCGGGTGGCCCCGGTGACGTCACCACTGTCACGAGGCCGGAACAGAGCCTGCGTCACCGGACGGCCCGGGTCCAGGCTGTGCGCGATCGAGACCATCCGGGTCAGCAGCGGTGTCCGGGTCGCGATCGGGTCCCGGATCTCGTTGCCCGTGCTCCACATCGCCACGCTCGGGTGGTTGCGGTCACGCATGACCACGCTGGTCGCGTCCACCTGGTACCACGGCACCGACCCAGTCGCACCGGGCACCGCCGGGGCGCCGGTCGGCGCGGCCGCCGTCCGGTTGAAGTACGTCGCGTAGTCACCCACGTCGGTGTACTTGTGCTGGGTCCAGACGTCGAAGAACTCGTCCAGGACCAGGAACCCCATCCGGTCGGTCAGCTCGAGCAACGCCGGGCTCGGCGGGTCGTGCGCGGTGCGGATGGCGTTCACCCCGAGCGCCTTCAGCTGCGCGAGCCGCCGCTGCACGGCCCGCTGCGGCGCGGCCATCCCGAGCCCGTGGAAGTCCTGGTGCAGTGCCACACCCTGGAACTTGACGTTCTTGCCGTTGAGGCTCATGCCGGTCGAGGCGTTGAACGTCAGGGTGCGGATCCCGACCGACGTGACGTCGTCGTCCACCGCTGTCCCGCCGACCAGGACGGTGGTGGCCAGCGAGTACAGGTTCGGGCTCGCCAGGTCCCACAGCTTCGGGTTGCTCACCGGTACGTCGTAGGCGAAGGTGGCCGACGCGCCGGCGGCGATGGTCTTCGTCGCCGTCGTGACCGCGGGCAGCGCAGCGCCACCCGGGTCGCTGAGCACACCTTGGACGCTGACGCTCGCCGCCGAGCTGCCTTCGTTGACCACCGTGGTCTCCGCGTGCACGGTGTTGTTGCCCGGCGTCGTCACGCGGGTCGCCCACTGGGCGACGTGCACCGGATCGGTCGCGATCAGCCGGACGTCCCGGTAGATCCCGGCGCCGGTGTAGTAGCGCGACGCCGGCTGCGACGTCGTGTCCGTCTTGACCGCGACCACGTTGTCGCCGCCGAGCTTCGCCGCGGCCGTGATGTCGTAGCGGAAGCTGGTGTACCCGTACGGGTGGGTGCCGATGAGGGTGCCGTTGACGTACACGCTCGCGTTGGCCATCACGCCGTCGAACTCGAGGAACACCTTGCGCCCGGACGGCACCCCGGCCAGTGAGAAGTGCTTGCGGTACCAGCCGATCCCGGACGGCAGGTAGCCGCCGCGGCCGGTGCTCGCCGCCGACTGCGAAAACGGGTTCGCCGGCGGGGTGCGCCCCTCGATGCTCCAGTCGTGCGGCACGTTCAGCTTGCGCCAGCCGCCGTCGTTGTAGGACGCCCCGCCGGCACCACTGGCGTCACCGTAGTTGAACAGCCAGCCGGCGTCGAAGTCCGTGACCGTCCGGTACCGGTTGGCCGCCGCGACCGTGCTCGTGGCCGCGGCGGCAGCGCCGGTGGTGCCGGGCACCACGGACACCGGCGCGATCATCAACAGGCTTCCGGCGGCCGCGGCCAGCCACCGGCTGAAGGGGAACGTAGTACGCATGGACAACTCCCTTCCGCATGAATGACGGCGTCGGAGGCTCACCCGATGGCCGCGGCGAGCCGGGCCGCGATCTTCCGGTGCCCGGCGTCGTTGGGATGGGTGCCGTCCGCGGTGTCGGTGGCCGGGGTGATCCAGCCTTCGGTGTTGATGAACCGCACCTTGCTGTCACCGGCGTTGTTCCGGGCGGTCACCGCGGCCGTCGTCTCGGTGACGTACCGCCGGTGGAACGTCTCCATCGCGTAGATGTTCGCTTGCGGGTACTTCGCGCGGATCCGCTGCAGCAGGGTGGTGTAGGCGCTCTGGAACTGCGGGCCGGAGACACCGTGCGACCGGTCGTTGGTGCCGAGGTTGATCACCACGTCACCGGCCTGGTAGCGGGCGAAGTTCCAGTCCGGCCCGGCGGCGTCCAGGCCGGTCTTCAAGAACCGGTCCTGCATGCCGATGCACCCGTCCGGGGCCGGGTACAGGCAGGCACCGCCGACCGCGATCTGGGTGTGCCCGGCCCCCAGCTTCTCCCCGGTCAGCCAGCCGTAGGCGGTCAGTGCCTGCTGGGAGGATCGCTGGCCCACCGTGATCGAGTCCCCGATGAACTCGATGATCCGCGACGGCACGCCCGGTACCACGGTCCTGGCTCCGGAATCCAGCACCACGCCCTGGAACACCGCGTCGCCGTGGTACGAGCCGGCAACCGGCCGGTAGGACACCCGCAGCGTGTGCGTGCCCGGCGGCAGCCGGGACGGAGTCAGGTCCACCGTCCCGCTGACGTTCGTGCGCGACACCCACGGACCGCCGTCGATGCTGGTGAACAGGTCGATGCTCCGGCGTTGACGCAGCTTCACCGTGGTGCCCGTGAAACCGACCACCACGTACGCACCGGCCCACTCGGACACGTACGCCCCCGTCGAACGGGTGTCCCACCGGCCGAAGTACCGGATGTTCGAGTCGGACGGCGAGCCGTCACCCGTGGCGGCCTCGGCCGGGTGCACCATCGTGGTCACCGCGGCCACGAGCGCCATCGCGAGCGTCATGGCCCGCGATCTCGTGCCGATCTTCATGGCTTCTCCCGATTCTGTCCGCAGTGGACTGTTTCAGCCAAGAAAGCGCTTACTTCCCCGTCGTGCCACCGCGGCCTCCGTGGTGGCCGGCGGGTCCGATCAGGAGTTCCACCGGACGTGCGGGTTGAGCCGGCCGGTGCGGTCGAAGACGGCCTGGTTCTCCCAGCCGTTGCCGGAATGGGCGATGTCGGCCGGGTCCCAGCCGTTGCCGGTCACCGCGTACCAGGTGGGTTCCCAGTAGAAGACGCCGATCGCGCCGGCGGTGCGGGCGGTGTTCTGCACCGCGGTGAAGTTCGCCGCCTGCCCGGCCGGGGTGGCCGGGTACCCCGAACACGGCTGCGAGGCCGAGATGACGTTCGGCGTGCCGTCGTGGTTCGCCGTGGTGTAGGGGTATGCGGTTTCGGCGAGGACGACCGGCTTCCCGTAGCGGGACCGCATGTCGGACACCACACCGGCCATGTTCGCCATCGTGCCGTGCCAGTAGCAGTAGTAGGACAGGCCGGTGATGTCCCACTGGACGCCCTTAGCCCGGATGCCGTCGTAGAACCAGCGGGCACCGCTTTCCACCAGCGCCGTGTGGATGATCACCTGGGTGGCGCTGTTGCAGGCCTTGGTGGCGTTGTAGCCCGCCTTGAGCAGCAGACCGAGGTTCGTGAAGTTGCTGTTCACGACTTTGCCGTCGTTCCACAGCATGCCGGTGTTGATCTCGTTGCCGATCTGCACGCTGTCGGGTGCCGTGCCCTGGGCCTTGAGCGCGGAACAGACGTCGTAGGTGTAGTTGTAGACGTCGGTCTGGAGCGCGCCGATACCGTGCGAAGCCCAGGCGGCGGGCTTGGTCTGCGTCCCGGGGTCGGCCCACGTGTCGGAGTAGTGGAAGTCGACCAGCAGCTTGAGCCCCTTGGCCTTCACCGTCTGCGCGTACTGCAGGACCTTGGCCTTGTTGTTGTAGCCGCTGCGCGGGTTGTTCCAGACGCGCAGGCGTACGTAGTTCACGCCGGCACCCTTGAGGATGTCGAGCGGGTCTCCCGCGATGCCGTTCGCGTCGGAGTACTTCGCGCCGGAATCGAGCGCGCGTTGGGCGGTCGAGACGTCCGCGCCCAGCACGGTGAGCGTGTTCGCCGCCGAAGCGGCGGGTGCGGGGAGCACCGCGGAAAGGGTGACCGCCGCGAGGAACACGGCGGCCTTCACGGTGCGGCCGGTGCGGTACACGGTCATTCGATCTCCCTTGATCGACGACGCGACAATCCGGGGACGGGATGCGGTGAAGGCACAATCTGCTACACACGGTAGGCGTAAATGCATGGAACCGCACCGGTGGGAAATTTTCAAGACTGTTCGACAATTTCCCGTGAACGTGCACAGCCGGGCAAGATCAGGACCGCGGGCCCGCGGGTTCAGGCCGATTCGCGGACGACCAGCTCGGTCGGCAGGATCACCGTGGCCGGCCCTTCCCCGTCGATCTGGGCCAGCAGCCGGCGCACCATCGTCTCGCTGATGCGGTCCCACGGCTGCCGCATCGTGGTCAGCGGCGGGCGGGTCGCGGAGGCGACCGGGGAGTCGTCGAACCCGCCGACGGCGACGTCGGCGGGCACGTGGCGGCCCGTCCGCTCGAGCGCGGTCAACGCGCCGTCGGCCATCAGGTCCGAGGCGACGAACACCGCGTCGAGGTCCGGAACCCTGGCGAGCAGCCGCTGCATGCCCGCTTCCCCGCTCGCCCAGCTGTAGTCCCCGACCTCGACCAGCCGCTCGTCGGGCGCGATGCCGTGCTCGGCCAGCACCTCGCGGTAGCCGGCCAGCCGCTCCACCCCGCCGGGCGAGTCCTGCGGACCCGCGATGGTCGCGATCCGCCGCCGGCCGGACCCGAGCAGGTGGCGCACCATGTCCTTGGCGCCCTCACGGTCGTCGGCCGCCACGTAGGAGACCCGGCCGCGCTGGCCGAGCGGCTGGCCGCAGCAGACGAACGGCAGCTCGGCCCGCCGCAGGTGCTCGACCATCGGGCTGCCGCGGTGCGAGGAGATCAGCAGCACGCCGTCGACGTGGTGCCCCAGCAGGAAGGGCGTGATCCGACGGCGTTCGGCCTCGGTGCCCGCCGTGATGAGCACGAGCGGGATGTCGTGCACCGCCAGCGCCTCGGTGCAGCCGCGCAGCAGGGTGGTGAAGTTGGGGTCCGCGAAGAACCGGTCCTGCGTTTCCGACAGCAGGAACGCGACCGAGCCCGCGCGCTGGGTGACCAGGCTCCGCGCCGCCCGGTTCACCACGTACCCCAGCTTGCGGATGGCCGCGTTGACCGCCTCCTGCGACGCCGGGCTGACGTTGTGCCCGCCTTGCAGCACCCGCGAGACGGTGCCGCGCGAGACACCGGCGTGCGCGGCCACGTCGTGAATGGTCGGCGGACGCCGGTGCCGCGGACGCCGCTGCGGCGTTGTCTCCGTCATGGGCCCCCCATCTGCCGGCTGGTCACCACAACTTTACGGCTCCAGTCAGCAGATGGACGCGCCGAACATCGGTTCCCGGCTCACCCCGCCGACGGAACGGCGGCGGGGTGAGCACCCGGCTAGCCCTGCACCAGGCTGAAGTCGTCGACGTTCACCCAGTTGCCCGCGTTCGCGTCGGAGAACACGCCCACCTGGATCGACCCGTTGGTCACCGTGATGCCGGAGATCGTCACCTTCGTCCAGCTGCCGATCGACCGGTTGATCGACGAGCTCAGCTCACTCCCGCCGAAGTTCTTCGCGAAGATGGTCGCCTTCTTCTGGCCGCCGCTGCTCTTGACCCACGCCGACAGCGTGTACGTCCCGTTCGGCAGCGAGATGTTCTGGTACCGCGAGGCGTTGTACGCCGACGACGAGCTCTGCGCGAACGCCCAGCGCCCGGTGTGCCCGCCCTGCTTGTTGCTGTTGACATTGCCGCCGGAGATGGTCCAGCCGGCGAGGTTGTTCTGCGCCACCCGGTCGGCCTCGGCACTCGGGTTCAGCACGTAGTTGTTGCCCGCCCCGACCGACCACGTGCCCGCGGCCGCGTCGACGTTCCACTGGCTCAGCGAGTGGAACACCGGCGTCGTGCCGTTGAACGTCACCGGCAGCCATTGGTTGTACCCGATGCCGTTGCCCGCGAAGTCGCTCCAGCGGTCACCGCCGAACATCACGAACGAACCCTGCGAGCCGGTCACCGTGAAGGCCAGGCCGGTCTGCGTCACGTGCGAGAAGTCGGCGCCCGTGCCCTGCATCACGAACTCCGGGCCGTACCCGCTCGAGACCTTCTTCGACGTGTTGCAGTACGTGTGGGACGCGTTCCAGCCGTGCAGATCGGAGGAACAGAAGTAGTAGGTCCCGTTGTACTTGAACATGATGTTGCCTTCACGGCCACCCGCGGAGCTGTTGTAGATGTTCGCGGCGGGTTCGACGTGCAGGTAGTCCGACGGCCGCAGGGCCGCGACGTACAGGTGCGAACGGCCGCTCTTGTTGCTGAAGGCCAGGTACGCCTTCCCGTCGTCGTCGACGAAGACCGACTGGTCACCGGACATGCCGGTGGTGACACCTGTGATGTTCGACTGCGTGGCCGCCCGGGTGAAGCGGCCGTTCGGCGTGCTGCTCGTACCGAACACCAGCTCACTGTTGAGCTGGGAGATCAGCACGTACTTGCCGGTGTTGGGGTTGCGCGCGACCCCGATCCGGCCGACCCAGCCCGCTCCCCCGAGGTCCGCGGCGGTCATCGCGTTGCCTTCGAACTTCCAGTTCGCCAGATCGGTGGACGAATAGATCGTGATCGCGCTCAAGGAAGTGTTGCTGTTCTTCCCGGCGGCGGGATTGTTGTAGTAGGTGACCGCGCCGTTGTACTTGGCCCCGTACCAGTAGTAGGTGCCGCCGACCTTCAGCACACCCCCGCCCTGGGAATAGATCGGGTTCCCGGCGGTGTCCTTCCAGAACACGTCGTTCTGGATCGTGGCCGCCGCGGTCACCTGCGGCGCCGGAGCCGCCGCGGTGGCCGTGGCGGAGCCGCCGACCGGGGTCAGCGCCAGCACCAGTGGCAACAGGGCCGAGACGATCATTTTCTTGGAAACTTTTATCACCATTTCGTATCCTTCGTTTGGACGGCCTCTTGGCGATTCATCCGGCCTTCCGCGCTCCCGGAGTTCCCGGTTCAGTATTCGAAGGCGCCGAGGTCGGGCGCCTTCCCGTGGTAGGGCAGGCCGACATCGGCGCCCTTGTCGATCAGGCTGCTGTTCGCGGCGAGCCGCAGGTTGGGCCGCACGGGCAGGCTGCCGTCGGCTTGGCGAGCCGACTCCCAGCCGGCTGTCGACACGCTCTGGAACTGCGCGTCCGAGAGGGTGACGCCGAGGTTCCAGGAGTTGTTCGCGGCGTTCGTGCCGTTCATGTTGGACGTGAGGGTGCCCGTGTAGGCGATGTTGTTGCGCAGGTTGCCCCGGCCGACGGCCGCGCCGCCGGTGGTGACGCCGAGCATGTTGAAGTCGGGGTGGTTGCCGTAGCCGGTGTTGTTGAAGTAGTCGTTGGCGAGGGGGTGGTGGTTGGCGTAGAAGCCCGCCGCCTTGTTGAGGAACGCCACCGAGTTGCGGACGGTGTGCTTGACGGCTCGGGAATCGTAGTTGCCGCCGTAGCCGCCCGCCTTGATGCCGTTTCCGTTGCCCGCGCTCGTGGTGGTCCCCGGCACGTACCCGTTGCGCCACGCCCAGGAGTTCTCGATGGTCACCGGCGAGTAGGCGCTGATCAGGTCGAACCCGTCGTCGGAGTTCCACCACGCGCGGCAGCCACGGAACACGTTGCCCGGGTTGCCGGCTGAGATGTGCGCACCAAACCCGTCGCCGCTTTCCCCCGCACCGTTGGAGGTGCGCAGGTCGTAGTTGTCGTGCGAGTCGGAGTTGAGGACGAGGTTGCCGCCGCCGTTCTGGATGAACAAACCGGCCCCCATGTGGTGGTGGGTGTCGATCAGCTCGAAGGTGTTGTTGCTGCCCGAGACCCAGACACCCCACGACTCGTGGTTGCGGTTGTTGTTCTGGGGCACGCCCTTGACTTCCAGGCCCTTGAGGTGGATCCAGCCGCCGGTGACGTCGAAGCCCTTGATCCGGCAGTCGTCCTTCATCCGGGAGAAGTCGAACACGGGCTTCTCCCCCGGGTACGCCCAGTACCGGATCGGGTTGCCCGAGCTCCCGCTCTTGTTCAGGGTGATCGCGTCCACCCGGTCGGTCTGGCTCGCGCAGCTCTTGTTCGCGCGGGAGTACGCGTAGGTGCCGCCCCGGAAGTAGACCGTGTCGCCCGGCTTGGCGACGGCCTGGGCGTGCGCGATCGACGCCCACGGCGCGGCCTGCGTCCCGGCGGCGCCGTCGCTGCCCGACGGCGCGACGTAGTAGGTGGTGGCGGCCGCGGGAGCGGCGGCGGCCACCGGCGTGCCGGCGACCGCGACAGCGGCGACCGCAGCCGCCGAAAACACGAGGGTACGACCCATGACAACGGGTTTCATCCGTTCACTCCAGTATTCCGGTTCAGCGGAGGTAGGCGACGAGGGGAAGGTTCTTCTCGCGGATGCCCTGCACGACCAGGTTCGCCATCTGGGTCGCGCCATACACCGAGAAGTGGGTGTTGTCCTTGACGCCGTCGGTGGCCTCGGTGAGGAAGAGGCGCTGCGACGCGGACGGACCGAGGGATTCCACCAGGGCCTTGCTCTTGGCCGTCAGGTCGATCACCGGCACGTTCGCGCTGCTTCCCAGCGCCCGCATCACCGCGGGCAGGTCGACACCCTTGCCGTTGACGTGCAACGCGGTCGAGGTCAGCTTGCTCCCGCTGAACTGCCGCCGCACCGGCGGCGTCACCAGCACCGGCACCCCGCCACGCTCCCGCACCCCGTTGACCAGCTTGGTCAGGTTGTCCCGGAACGCCGTCGCCGTCGTTTGCTTGTCGTTGTGCCCGAACTGGATGAACACCAGATCCTTGCTCTTGATCAACGGCTTCATCCGGGGGAACAACGCACTGTTGGACAAGAAGCTCCCCGAGCTTTCCCCCGAGTCCGAGTAGTTCGCGACCACGGCACCGTTGCGGACACTCGCCGGCAACTCCTGCCCCCAGCCCGTCCAGGGCGCGAGCATCTGGTCGCACACCGTCGAGTCCCCCGCCAGGTACGCCACCAGCGGTGCGGCGGCGGTCACCGTCAACGAGGTGATCGCCGGCGCGCTGCCGGCGAAGGTGATGTCCAGTCCCGGCGTACCGTTGCCGCCCTGACCGGTGGGCTGTCCCTCCGGGTTGCGGACGTTGACCGTGACGGTGGTGGGGACGACCTGGCCCGCGCTCGTCGAAACCGCGTTCAGCACCTGCCTGCGCGCTTCCACCGACATCGACGTGTTCGCCGCCTTCGCGGTACTGCCGAGCCCCACCGTGACGTCGTAGTTGCCCGGCGAGACCGCGAAGTGGCACTTGATCGGCGCCGTCCCCGAACACTGCGGTGGCAACGCCGACGGCGCCGCCAGCGCCGACGGGGCGGGGACCAGGGCGACGACCGCCATTCCGGCCAGAACGATGGCGTGACGTTTGAGAGACACGGATTCTCCTGTCGGTTCGCCGTACGCGAATAGTGGGCGCCCGCTCTACGACCAGCGAGCTTCGGGTGGGTCGGCCGAGATTTTCTCGGCACGCTGCCGATCAACTGAGAAAGCGCTTTCGATCTCCTTTGATCGACGACGTGACGAGGCGCAGGAACGAGCACGATTGTGCACGCTCACAACCCACCACCAACAGCACTAACAAAGATGAAACCGCATCGGTGAAGTTTTTTCAAGACTGCCAACGTCGTCATCTGTGAACGTGCACAGGCAGCGACGACACTTCGGTCGTCAAATACAGGGAGCGAACCGATCACACGATCACACGATCATTCGCTCAGCCCGAACTAGCAGACAGCACTCCACCAAGAGAGCCGCCGACGCGCAAAAGCCAGGAGTGGAGGCCGCATTCCCGAACCAGATGTTCGTCCGGCACGGGAATGCGGCGGGCTATTGGAGGCGCATTGCCGGCCGGTCAAGCTTCACAAGTGATGCCGGGAACCGGGGGTAGCGATGTACCACTCGTCGTCCCGGGCCACTGGAAGACGCAGCGGCTGCCGGTGGCGAGGATGCGCGCCGACGGATTCCGCTTGAGCACGGGGTTCCCGGCGGCCTTGGTGAACGGCCCGAGCCGGACGACGAAGCAGGTTCCGTTGCCGAAGTGCAGGTATGGGCCGCCATCCTGCCGGTCACCGAAGTGCATCACGCACGGGTCGGCGTAGTACCCGGGGATCACCGGATTGCGCGTCGCCGCGCCGGCGGTGCCGGGCGCCGGCGCGACCAGCCCGGCGGTGGCGATCACCGCTCACGTGGCGCCCGGACAGTGGCGGGCACGAACGTCCGCCGGGGCCAGGCCGGCGATCCCGAAGCCTCATCGCTTCCTCCGTCGCAGTGCTGTCTGTCACCTTCGGCCCACGCCGCAGTGGGAGTCAACCACTTACGTAAAATTCGATCAGAAACGGTCACGAACGAAGGCTTCGGCGGCGTGCGGCCGCTGAAGCCGGGTCGACGACCGGCGATCGAATCACTCGAACCAGCAGCCGACCGGCGACGGCACCGCCGGCACCGAGCCGGCTCGTCGACAGGTTCGACCATGGCCGTGTCGAATCGGGACACCGGGGAGATACCTCTTGTGCTCGGCGAATGAAAGCGCTTTCCTAGAAGCGCTGCCATGCCCACCCGGCCACCGTTCCGGCGCCCGGCCGGCCGGCCCGGTCCGGCGCTCCCGCGCGACGTCGAGCCGAACGGCAAGGCGCCCACCCGGCCACCTCGCCGACCAGCCGTGCTCCACCGGATCGTGGTGACCGGCGGGTACCGGCACCCACACCGATCGGAGACCCGACTTGCCCCGCCGACCCGCTTCGCCTCCGCCGGACCGCGGAACCACCCGAGTCTCGCCGGCTCACGTCCGCCTCCCCCGCGCCGTGCTGTGCGCGCCGGCGCTCTTCGTGGCGGCCGTCCTCGCCGGGCCGCTGATCACCACGCCGGTGAGCGCGGCCGAGGCGGCCACGGGGATCGTGCTCGACGGGAACGACATCAAGGCCGGGAACGTCAACGGTCTCACGTTCAAGGGGTTCGGCATGCTCAGCGCGAACAGCACGAGCGAGCTGCTGATGGACTACAAGGCCCAGCATCCGGCCAAGTACACCGAGCTCCTCCGGACCCTGTTCGGCGGACCGAGCCCGGTGCTGACGAACGTGAAGGTCGAGATGGGCAACGACCGGAACAATTCCACCGGGCCGGATCCGGCCACCATGCGGACGGAAAGCGAGAAGCCGAACGTCAAGCGAGACCAGGGGTTCCAGCTGGCGGCCGACGCGAAGAAGGTGAACCCCGCCCTCAAGGTGAGCCTGCTGCGCTGGAACGCGCCCGCGTGGGTGACCGACAACGACAAGGTCTACACCTGGTACAAGAAAACGATCCTCGAGGCGTACCGCACCTACGGGTTCATGGTCGACTACGTCAACCCCGGGCTCAACGAACACACCGCCGACCTGGCCTGGAGCAAGCGGTACGCCAGTCTGGTCAGGACGGACGCGGCCGGCTTCGCCAACGCCGCCGAACGAGCCCGGTACAACCGCATCCAGGTGGTGATCTCGGACGAGGCCGGGCTGGGCAGCTTCGGCGGGACGATGGTGAACGACGCCGCGCTGCGCGACGCCGTCGCGGTGGCCGGGTACCACTACAACCCGGACGACGACAGCGCGGGAAACTTCAAGCGACTGGCGCAGGAGTTCGACAAGGAAGTCTGGAACAGCGAGGCGCAGGCCACCTTCGGCAATTCGGCCTTCCGGCCCAACAACAACACGAAGGACCCGACCGTCGCGGGCACCGGCATCGGCGGGAAGAACAGCGCGCTGGAAATGGGCAACACCATCGTCAAGGGGTTCACCAGCTCCAACCGGACGAACTTCATCTACCAGCCGGCCGTCGGTTCCTTCTACGAGGGCGGGCAGTACGGCTTCAAGGAACTCGTCAGCGCGCGTGACCCGTGGTCGGGCTGGCTCCACTACGACGTGGGCATCGACATCTTGCGGCACTTCAGCTGGTTCGCGAAGACCGGCTGGGAGAACCCCGGCAACACCACGGGCGTCTGGCGGGCCGTCCCCCAGGCGAGCCAGACCGGGGCGGCGGGCACGAACCCCGTCAACGGGCGCAACGGCACCCCCAGCTACCTGACGCTGGCCGCTCCGGACAAGCGGAACTTCTCGACGGTCTTCATGAACGACAGCGAGTACCCGCAGACCTACCGCATCAGCACCGTCAACATGGCCTGCACCGGGACGCCGGCCCTGGAAAAGTGGGAGACGCGGGCGGCCGATCGTGGTCAGGCCTTCAACGCGAACTACCTGAAGTACCTCGGCCACGTCACCGCCGGCTCCGACGGCGGGTACACCGTCACGGTCAAGCCCTATTCGGTGGTCACCGTGACGACACTGGCCCGGCACACGAACCCGGCGTACCGGGCGCCGCTGCCGGTGGAGGGTGCGCGGACCGTGCTGGACACCGACGCGTCCGGTTCGGGTGCCAACCCCCAGGACGACACCTTGTACGCGGACGGCTTCGACTACACCGGCAAGCGAACTCCGGTGCTCGGGGCCGGCGGTGCCATCGTGGGAAGCGAGGACTTCGTCGCCTCCCGCGGCGGATCCAAGAGCGCAATACCGCTCTACACCAGCGATCGCAACGGCGCCTTCGAAGCCCATCGCCCGGAGGGGTCGAGGAACTACGTCCTCCGCCAGCAGCTCGACAAGTCGGTCAACGGGCTCGGCGGCGCCTGGAGCGGCGGCGATCCGGTCACCCGGATCGGCGACGGCCGGTGGCTGAACTACGAGGCCGCCATCGACGTCTCGTTCGAGAACGACGGTCTCCAGGACGGCGCGAACTACGCGGTCCTCGGGGTCCGGCAGCAGCACGGCGACGTCGGCGCGCCCTACAAGCTGAAGTTCACCTTCGACGGCGGCTGGCAGCTGATCGTGGACAACAAGGTGGCGGCCGGCGGCAACGTGGTCAGTGGCGCCGGCGGCGTCCAGATCCCAGGCTTCGACACCACCTACCACGCCTGGCACAGGCTCGCCCTCAAGGCGGCCGGCGGTGAGCTGACCGCCTCGTTGGACGGCGTCACGCTCGCCAGGTACACCGATCCGGCTCCCCGGCTCTCCGGCCGCATCGAGATCGGCAGCGGCTACTACCACACCAGGTTCGACAACCTCCGGGTCCGGACCCTCGACGGCTTCACGCCGTACTACACCGAACTGCTCGACAACCTGGAGATGACCGACCTGAGCGCCTCGCCCGCCACCAAGCTCGGCTACGGCGGACAGTGGGCGCACGAAAGCGGCAAGAGCATGTACAACTACCAGCGGACGCTGTCCACCAGTCAGGGATCCGGCTCGACGCTGAGCTACACCTTCACGGGAACCGGACTCGACATCACCGGCCCCAACGACGGTTCGGCCGTGCTCGAGACGACCGTCGACGGACGCGTCACCGACAGCGCGGCCCGCACGACAGCATCGGCCGAGTTCTACCAGACCTTCGGCCTTCGCGGGCTCACGTATGGCAGGCACACCGTTCAGATCAACGTACGCAGCGGAATCCTGGTCGTCGACGCGGTCGCCGTCGCCGGCTAGCCATCCCCACACCAAGGAGTCGTCATGACCATGCAACGACGGACGTTCCTCAGCATGACCGCCGTCGGCGCGGCGGGCGCGGGCCTGGCCCTGCTCGGCGCAGGACCGGCGCTGGCCGCCCTCGGCCCACTGGGCTCGGCGCCGGCCACCCCGTTCGCGGTCGGCGTGCGCCGCTACGACTGGAAACGCGGCAGCCGCCCGTGCACCACCTACGTCTACTACCCCGCCACCGGCACCGCCGGCGGCAACCCGGTCACCAACGCCCCGGCAGCCGGCGGGGTCTTCCCCGTCTACAACTTCACCCACGGCTTCGGCAGCAGCCCGCAGAACTCCCTGTTCATCATCCGCGCCCTCGCCGCCGCGGGCTTCGTCGTCCCCGCCCCGCACTTCAACCACAACTTCGGCGACGTCAACAACGGCAACACCTCCAAGGACGTCTCCCAGATCCTCACCAACACCCTCGCCCTCAACGCGAGTGGTCCGCTGGCCGGGCACATCAACACCACCATCGGCGTCGGCGTCTCGGGCCACTCCCTGGGCGGCATGGTCACCCACGGTCTGCTGACCTCCTGGCCCGACAGCCGGATCGTCTCCGCCAACCCTCAGTCCTGTGTGGACATGGGCAACCCCGCCGCCTCGGTCAACGCCAAGGTCCTGTTCGTCCACGGCGACAAGGACACCACCTGCGCCTACTCCTCGGCCCGCCAGGCCTACAACGAGATCAAGTGGCCCAAGGCGTTCCTCACCTTCGTCGGCGGCAGCCACACCAGCTTCTGGAGCGACCAGCGCTTCCCCAGGACCGTGGTCGACTGGGCCCGCTGGACCATGTACGGCGACACCGCCGCACGGGACCGCCTCGCGGCCGACGCGTCCGGCACCAAGATCAAGTGGGAAGCCCAGCTGGGCTGACCCGCCGGTGGTGGGCCACCCACGCCCCGGTGGCCCACCACACCGGCGATGCCCGGCAGCCCCTTCGCAACCACATTGGACGGTTTCGATGACACAGCCTTCCCACGTTCCGGTCCCATCGCGACGTCCGCGCCGACGCCGCGCCGTAATCGCTCTGGTCGGCGCACTGCTCGCCGCGCTGACCGCCGGACCGCCGGCCGGCGCGGCATCGGCCCCGACGTACGCCGGCTACCTGTTCACCTACTTCACCGGTGAGGGCTCCGCCACCGGCGAACAGGTTTACTTCGCGCTCAGCCAAGGCAACGACCCGACCCGGTGGCGGCAGCTCAACGGCGGCAAGCCGGTGCTGACCTCGACCGTGGGAACCCGCGGCGTGCGCGACCCGTTCGTCATCCGGTCACCCCAGGGCGACCGGTTCTACCAGATCGCCACCGACCTGCGGATGTACGGCAACGGCAACTGGGACCAGGTCCAGCGGACGGGCAGCAAGTCCATCGTGGTCCGGGAGTCGGCCGACCTGGTGAACTGGAGCGCGCCGCGCCTGGCACGCGTCTCACCGGACACGGCCGGCAACACGTGGGCCCCGGAGGCGTACTACGACGAAGGACTCGGCCGGTACGTGGTGTTCTGGGCGTCGAAGCTGTACTCCGCCGGCGACCCGAACCACACCGGCACCACCTACAACCGGATGATGTACGCCACGACGTCCGACTTCCGGACGTTCAGCCCCGCGCAGGTCTGGGTCGACAAGGGCTACTCGACGATCGACTCGACGCTCATCAGGCACAACGGCACCTACTACCGCTTCACCAAGGACGAGCGGAGCGCCTCGCAGTCCGCCTGTGGCAAGTTCGTCCTCGCGGAGAAGTCGGCGACGGTCCTCAACCGCAGCTACTCGTTCGTCGCCGACTGCCTCGGGAAGAACGCGATCAGCCAAGGTGAAGGGCCGCTGGTCTTCAAATCGAACACCGAAGAGCGCTGGTACCTGTTCATCGACGAGTACGGCGGCCGGGGCTACGTCCCGTTCACGACCACCGACCTGAACGCCCGGCAATGGTCCCCCGTCTCCGGCTACACCATGCCCGGCCGGCCGCGCCACGGCACCGTCCTGCCGGTCACCCAGGCCGAGTACGACCGGCTCCTGCAACGCTGGGGCTGAGCTACCACAGGAGAAACCCATGATCACACGCAGGACGATGCTGTCCGGAACGGCGGCCGCGGTCGCGGCGGCGGCGGTGGGCGCGGGCGTCGCGCACGCGGACCAGACCATCACCGTCGACCCCCGCACCGGCTACGGGACGTGGGAGGGCTGGGGCACCTCGCTCGCCTGGTGGGCCAACGTGTTCGGCGACCGCGACGACTTCGCCGACCTGTGGTTCACCACCAAGACCGTCACCTACAACGGCAAAACGCTTCCCGGCCTCGGGATGACCATCGCCCGCTACAACCTCGGCGCGTGCAGCTGGAACTCCGTCGAGGGCCAGTCCATGGCCGTCTCGCCGAACATCCCCCGATTCAAGCAGATCGAGGCCTACTGGCAGGACTGGCGCAGCAGCGACCCGGCCTCGTCGGCGTGGAAGTGGACCGCGGACGCCAAGCAGCGAGCGGCGGTGGTCAAGGCGGCCGCGCGGGGCGCCACGACCGAGCTGTTCGCCAACTCGCCGGTGTGGTGGATGTGCGCCAACCACAACCCATCCGGCGCGGCCAACGCAGCCAACGACAACCTGAAGTCCCAGCACCACCGCGACCACGGTATCCACCTCGCCGAGGTCGCCCGGCAGTTCCGCGACCGGTTCGGCGTCACGTTCCGCACGGTCGAACCCTTCAACGAACCCTCCTCGGCCTACTGGTCGGCAACCGGGAAGCAGGAGGGCTGCCACGTCGGCGCGGCCTCCCAGCGGACCATCCTGCGGTACCTGCGGGAGGAACTGGACCGCCGCGGCCTGTCCGGGACGCGCATCGCGGCCTCGGACGAGACCAGCTACGACCTGGCCCACAGCACGTGGAACTCCTTCGACACCACCACGAAGTCCCTCGTGGACCAGATCAACGTCCACGGCTACCAGGGCTCCGGCGGCCGCCGCGACCTCGTCTACGCCGACGCGCGAGCGGCGGGCAAGGTCCTGTGGAACTCCGAGTACGGCGACCGGGAGGTCACCGGGCTGTCGATGGCGAGCAACCTCTGCCTGGACATGCGGTGGCTGCACCCGACGGCCTGGTGCTACTGGCAGGTGATGGACCCGACCCCGGCGTGGGCGCTGATCAGCTACGACCCGGACACCCTGCAGGCCGGCGCCGTGCAGAACAAGCTGTACGTGCTGGCCCAGTTCACCCGCCACATCCGGCCGGGCATGCGGATCCTCGACGCGTCGACCGGGAACGCGGCGGTCGCCTACGATCCTTCGGCCCGCCGGCTGGTCCTGGTCGCGGTCAACACCGCCACGTCGGCCCAGCCGATCACCTTCGACCTGTCCCGGTTCACCACCCTGCCCACCGGCCTGATCACCCGCTGGTCCACCTCGACGAGCAGCGGCAGCGACCGGTACGTCCAGCGCACCGACGTCCGCCTCGACGGCAAGACGCTGCGAGCGCCCTTCGCGGCGGGCCAGGTGCAGACGTTCCAGCTCGACGGAGTCTCCCCCTGAAGCTCCGGGCACGGCGCGGGGTCGTCAGGGTGATCGGTCCGGGGACGCCTCCGTTGCCGGCCGCGCCGGCTTCTCCTCGCCGGTGAAGACCCGGTCGAGCTGGTGGTCGATCAGTGCCACCGCCCGCTCCGGGCTGAGCTGGGTCAGCAGGACACCGCCCTGGAGGCCGGATGCCGCGGCCAGCAGGAGTTCGGCCTCGGCGCGGCTGTCGACGACCGGGGCGACGTCGCCGCGGCGCTTTCCTTCGTCGATCAGCGCGGCGGCCAGCTCTTCCAAGGCCGGGGGCGCGGCGGCGGCCACGCCGGTCAGGTCCGGGTCGGTCAGGAAGCGGACGAAATAGGCCGCGTACACCACGTGCCGGAGCCGCCGCTGTTCGTCCAGGGGAAGCAGTTCCAGCAGCACCCCTCGCAGCAGGGCGCGCGGTCCGGGGTCGGCACCGAGGGCGGCGATGCGTTGCTGGCCGATCCGCTCGGCATCCGCGTTGAGCAGCTCCAGCGCGGAGAGCAGCAGGCCACTGCGGCTCCCGAAGTAGTACTGCACCAGCCTCATCGAGACGCCGGCCTCGGTGGCGACCTGACGCAGGGTGACGCTTTCCAAGCCGTGGCGCGCAGCCAGCCGCCACACCGCCTCGGCGATCTGGCGGCGGCGTTGCTCATGGTCTGCGGGACGAGCCATGCGTCATGTCTAGCACGCGCTGGTGCGATCGCACCAAAACTGGTTATGATGCGATCGCACCAAACGAGCGAAGGGGAACGGCGATGAACAAGTACGTGGCGCTACAGGTCCTGGGCATGGTGGTTCTGGTACTGGGCGGCCAGGGAGTCATCCGGCTGGCGATCGACCACGACCGGGCGGGACTGCTGAGCTGGCTGCCGGGTGGCTTCGCCGCCTGGCTGGCCGGTCATTGCGTCATCGCCCTGGTGGGCCTGGTGCTGACGGGCTGGGCGGACACCCGACGCAAGAAGCAAGAGACGTCTTGACAGTCACCTGACACCGCCGGATGGCAGGCGACTGCGTCTGGGGGCGTGCCGCGTCGGAGGCGGCCGGGTCGCCGAGCTTGGCGCTCACCCGCAGCGGGCCGAACCGCACCCGCACCGCGAACCCCTCCGGCCGGCGGGCTTCGGCACCCTCCCCGTGGCGCGGAACCCAGCCGCCACTGCCCTGCTCGCGACCGGGTGGCCTCTTCCGGCGTGCCGCGTCTCGGCTCAGAGGTGGCCGGCCCGCCGCAGCCACGCGAAGGCGAACCAGCCCACCGGGACCCGGGACCAGAACGTGACCACGCGGTGGAGCACGGCCGCCGCGAGGGCGACCGGGGGCTGGAGCCCCACCGCGGTCAGCTGGGCCGCCAGGATCACCTCGGCCCCGCCCGCTCCACCGGGCAGGGGCACCAGGCCGGCGAACGCGCTGCCGGCCACGACGAGGAGGAGATCGCCGAACGGAACCGTGGCGCCGAAAGCCCGGACAGCCGCGGCGAGGGCCGCGGTCGAGCCCAAGGTCACCAGCAGGTTCCCGGCCACGGCGAGACCGGCTCGCCCTGGGGCGGCGAGGGCGAGCCGGAACGCCTCGAGCGTGGCGGCGGCGACCGGACGCATCCGGCCTGTCCACCGACGGCCGGCCGTCGTGCACCGCAGCGCCGTCCCGGCGGCGAGCAGCACGAGCGCGGCGATCGGCACCACCGGGCCGGAAACCACCGAACCCGCGGCCGCGAGCCGCCCCGAGGCGATCAGCCCCGGCAGCGCCAGTGCCACCGTCACGACCACCGCGGCGGCCTGCACCGCCCCGACCGCACCCGCCGCGCCGGTGGTCGCCACCCCGCGCCGGTGCAGGAACCGGGCGTTGGTCGCCATGCCACCGAGGTTCCCCGGCGCGACGAGGTTGCCGAACGTTCCCGCCAGCTGCGCGGCCGTCGTCAGTCCCCACGGCAGGCGCACCGGCGCGACGGCCCGCAGGGCCAGCACGTTGCCCAGCAACGGCACGAGGAAAACCGTCACCGCGGCGAAAACCCAGACCGGCTCGGCGGTCCCGAGAACCGCGCCGAAATCGGCGGTGCCGGCGGTGCGGACGAAAACCGCCGCCGCCACCACGACGGCCACCGCCGCCGCGCAGCGGATCAGCGTGTTCGCCGTAGCCCGGCGTTTCGTGGACGGGTGTGCGTCGCTTCGGCTGTCGATCACGAGTCCATGCTGGTCGGCCCGGACCCGGAAAACGTCGGCACCGAGCGGTATCCGGCCGTACCGCGTTCGCGGTACTAGACCCGAGCGCGCAGTGGCAGCACCGCGCGCACCTCGAACTGCCCGTCGGCACGCGGCCCGGCCGTGCAGGAGCCACCGGCGCTGCCGGCGCGTTCGCGCATGCCGATGAGCCCGTGCCCGGTGCCGGGTCCGCGATGGCCGGGTGACGCGGAGTTGGTCACCGTCAGCCGGAGAACGTCGGCTGTGTAGGTGAGATCCACGTGCGCGCCACGCTCGGTGCCGTGCTTGCCAGCGTTCGTCAGTGCTTCCTGGACGATCCGGTACGCCGCGAGGTCGGCGGCGCCGGCGAGGGGCCGGGTGGCGCCGTGGGAGCTGAGGCGGACGTCGAACCCGGCAGTCCGGAAGGATTCCACCAACGCCCCGACGTCGGCGAATCCCGGCGTGGGCCGGAGGGATTCGGGTGGGTCGTCGTCCTGGCGCAGCAGGCCCACCGTGGCGCGCAGCTCGTCGAGGGCCGCACGGCTGGTGTCCTTGATGCCGGCCAGTGCCTGCCGGGCCTTGTCCGGTTGCCGGTCCAGCAGGTGGTGGGCGACCCCGGCCTGGGCGTTGACCAGGGTGATGTGGTGGGCGACGACGTCGTGCAGATCACGGGCGATGCGGACGCGCTCGTCGCGCACCCGGCGGCGTGCCTCCTCCTCCCCGCTTCGTTCCGCTTCGCGGGCCCGTTCCTCGGCCTGGCGCAGAAGCGCGCGGTTGGCGCGCACGGAGTCGCCGACGGCGACGGCGATCGCGATGTAGTTGGCCGGCAGCACGGTGCGGATGTTGGCCAGGTGATCCGGCAGCCAGGCCACGGAGCTGACGGTGAGCAGCGCCGTCGCGACCGCGGCCATGGTCCACGCCGTCCGGCGGTCGGTCCGCCTGGCCACCGTGTAGAGCGCGATGATGCACGCCGTGTCGACCACGACGGTGTGCGGTGGGATCACCGGCAGCACGCCACCGAGCACCGCGGTCACCCATGCGACCGGCACCGGGTACCGGTGGCGCCAGAGGAGGGCGGCACTCGCCGTGCCGGTGACCACAACCTGCCAGCCGTGCGGGGCGACCCAGGCCGCGCTGTCCCGATCGGCCAGCTGGAACACCCCGACCAGCAGCACGATCACCGCGGGCAGCACGACGAACCGCCGTCGCGGCGCGGCGTCCTCCGTTCCCGGACCGGAGGAGGTCACCGCGACGCCCGTGGGGCGACGAGCCCGGTCTCATAGGCGAACACGACCAGCTGGGCGCGGTCACGGGCACCGGTCTTCATCATCGCGCGGTTGACGTGCGTCTTCGCCGTCGCGGCGCTGATGAACAGCCTGGCGGCGATCTCCACATTGGACAACCCGGCCCCGGCCAGCGCCGTGATCTCCCGTTCGCGCGCGGTCAGTTCACCCAGCTCCGCCCGCGCTTCGACCGGCCGCGCTTCCGGCTGGGCCAGGAACCGGCCGATCAACGCCGTGGTCGCCGACGGCGACAGCAGCGACTCCCCCCGCCGCCACCGTGCGGATCGCCTGCAGCAGTGCCTCCGGCTCGACGCCCTTCCCGAGGAAGCCGCTCGCGCCGGCCCGCAGCGCGGCCACCACGAACTCGTCGGTCTCGAACGTGGTGAGGACCAGGATCTTCACCCCGGCCAGGTCCTCGTCCGCGGTGATCCGCCGGGTGGCCTCGATACCGTCCACCCCGGGCATGCGGACGTCCATCACGACGACGTCCGCCTGCGCCTCGCGCGCCTTCGTGACCGCGTCCTGCCCGTCGGCGGCCTCCGCGACCACCTCCATGTCCTCGGTGGCATCGACGAGGAGGCGGAAGGTCGCCCTGAGCAGGGCCTGGTCGTCGGCGAGCAGGACGCGGATCGTCATCCGGCCATCATCTCGTGCTCGTCCCGCACCCGCTCGGGGCCTTCGACCGACAGCCGCGGCGTGATCCGCTCCGCCCACCGCGGATACGACCAGTTCGCCCGGCCGAGCAGCGTCATCACGGCGGGGATCAGCGTCAGCCGGACCACGAACGCATCGACCAGAACGGCGATCGCCAAGCCGATGCCGATCATCGCCACGATCCGCTCCCCGCTGAACCCGAACGACGCGAACACGCACAGCATGATCGTCGCCGCGACCGAGATCACCTGGCCCGTTTCGGCCACCCCCGCCCGGACGGCACGCCTGCTGTCGCGGGTGTGAGTCCACTCCTCGTGCATGCGGCTGACCAGGAACACCTGGTAGTCCATCGACAACCCGAACATCACCCCGACCACCAGCACCGGCACCAGGTACATCACCGGTGCCCCGGAGCCGACCCCCAGCAGCGCCAGGCCCCAGCCGTTCTGGAAGATCGCGGTGACCGCGCCGAGCCCGACCGCGATCGTGGCGATGTTGCTCAGCGCGCCCACCAGCGGCACCAGGACACTGCGGAACGCCACGGCCAGCAGCAGGAAGCCGAGCAGGGCGATGAGCCCCAGGTAGAGCGGCAGCTTGCTCATCAGCGCGTCGGCGACGTCGATGCTGCTCGCGGTCTGGCCACCCACGTAGACCTGCAACCCGGTGCCCGCCTCCGCGGCCGGGATGACGTCGTCGCGCAAGGTCTCGACGAGGTCGGCGGTTTGCTCCGCCTGAGCCGTGGTCGCCGGGATCACGGTTGCCGAGGCGACCTGCTGCCCGGCCCGTGCCGGGGCGGACACGACGTGCGCGACGCCGGGGAGGGACTCCAGCCGGTGCGCGAGAGTGGTGAACGCCTGGGACGAAGCTGCGTCGGGCGTGCTCGCGACCAGCAGCAGGGAAGCGTCGAAGCCGTCACCGAAAGCGCCGGCCATCAGGTCGTGGTAAGCGCGGGTGGGCGTTCCGGCCGGGTCGCTGCTCGCGTCCGCGTTGCCCACCCGCATGCCCAGCACGGGCGAGGCCAGCAGGACCGTCACGACGAGCGCGGCCCCACCGGCGGCCACCGGGAAGCGCTGCACCAGGTCCGCCCAGCGGCCCGCCGTCGTGGTCTTGCCGTCTTCCCGCGGGAGCAGCGGGAACCGGCCACCGGCGATCGCGGCGCGGTCCTTCCGCGACAGCACCCGGTAACCCAGGAACCCCAGCGAGGCGGGCAGGAGCGTGAGGGCGGCCGCGACCGTGAAGAGGACCGTGACCGCGGCAGCCTGCGCCATGCCGGTGAGCAGGCCGAGGCCGACGACGAACATGCCGAGCAGCGCGATCATCACGGTCACCCCGGCGAACACCACCGCACGTCCGGACGTGTCCGCGGCCTGCGCCAGCGCGTCCGGCACGCTCGCCCCGGCTCGCAGCGCCTTGCGGTGGCGGTTCACGATGAACAGCGCGTAGTCGATGCCCACGCCGAGACCGATGAGCGCGCCCATGGTGAGGCTCGTCGCCGCGAGGTCGACCACGTGGGACGCCAGCATCACGACCAGCAGCGACGCACCCACGCCGGCCAGGCCGGTGACGATCGGCAGGACCGCCGCCCACAGGGACCGGAACAACAGCAGCAGCAGGACCAGGGCGGCGAGGATGCCGATCGCCTCGGTGCCGTTCGACCCGGCGGGCTTCTCCGTGAACGCCTGCCCGCCGACCTCGACGTCGAGCCCGGGCGCCCGCAGCCGTTCGGCGGCCTGCACGACGGGCTCGGTGGCGGCGGCCTTGTCGAGGACGACACTCGCATACGCGGTGCCGGCGCCCGGGTTGAGCTGGGTCGCGCCCGCCGCGGTGTACGGACTGACGACCTGCTTCACCCCGGGCATCGCCGCGATGTCGCCGAGCACCGCGGTAACCCGCTCGCGCACCGGGCCGGAACCGACCTCGCCGGCGTGCCAGACGATCGTGCCGCGGACGACGTTCGCCGAGGCTTGCCCGCCGGCTTCGCCGAGCAGGTGGTACGCGGTGGCCGACTCGCTGTCCGGCAGGTCCGCGGAGTCGGTGAACGCCGCACCCGCGCCGAACACCAGCAGGGCCAGTGCGACGAGGCCGCCCACCCAGCCGGCGAGGACGACACCCCGCCTTCGGAAGCACCAACGTGCGAGAGAGCTCACGGTGAACAGCCTTTCGGGGAAGGAGGACGGTCGTCGACCAGCCTTCCCGTCCGGGCCTTCCGTGGCGTCAGCCTCCCGCGGTCATCGGCGGTACCGCAGCCGCGGTACCGCGGCGGTCTCAGTAGGGCGCGGTCGCCGGCCAGACGATCGCGCTGGTGGGGACGGTCGCGGTCAGCTGCCGGAAGGCGGCCGACGGCACGGCACCCTGGTCGCGCAGGGCGGTGGCGACGAGCCGGGCGACCTCGATTGATTTCAGCCGAGGCGGAAGTCGGCGACCCGGATCGGTGACGGCGTCGTTCCGGTGGAAGCTTGCTGGTACATCACGGAGATCACGCCTTCGGCGGCCAGGCGCGAGTCGTCGACGTCGACCTCGCCGAAGGCACGCAGGTCCGGGCTGTGGACGGTCTTCCAGTCGGTCCAGCCGCTCGCCTTGGTCGCCGCGACGATCCGCCCGTACGGCATGACGAGGTAGGCGTTGTCGCCGCGGTCGAAGACCAGCTTCGTGCGCTGGGTGGACTCGGGGGCGACCGGCACTTCGCGCTTGGTCCAGCTGCCGTCGGCGGCGCGGCTGAGGAAGAACGTCCGGCCGTACTGCTTGCGCTGCGCGGAGTAGTTCGTGACGCACTGGGTGAACCGGCCGGGCACGTAGCTGATCACGACGTGCGGCTGTCCCGCGGCGTCGACGGCCTGGCTCTCCTGGTTCATCAGCCCGTGGTCGACGCCGAGCGGGTCGACGACCGTACCCGGCGAACCCACCGCCACCGGCGAGCTGCCGGTGGTCGCCACCACCGTGCCGGTGTTGTTCCGCCAGGTCCGGCCGCGGTCGTCGCTGTAGACGTAGCCGGTGTCGTGGTTGGCCAGCCCGCCGGAGTTGCACAGGACCCGGGAATTGCCTTCGCGCCAGGTGAACGCGGCGTGCAGCCGCCCGCCCGGGCCGTAGGTGATGCCGTGCAGGTACATGTTGCGCGTCGTGCTGGTCACGCCGTTGCCGGACTTCCACGAGCCGGTCGCCGACGACCACTTCCCGAGCTTGCGCCAGCTGCCCGCGCTGTACTCCGCCAGCTCGTTGACGCCGTTGCCGGAGCCGCCGGTGCGGTAGGACAGCTGCAGCTTCCGCTCCGGCGTGACGACGAACTGCGGGTAGGTGATCGCGCCGAGGTCGACGCCGTTCAACGTGCGCTGCACCGCACCGAACACCGACGACGTCCAGGCGTGCGAAGCGGGCGAAGACAGCAGCCCGGCCACCGACTGGACGTAGTAGACCTGGTTCCCGTGGGTGTCCATGGCCACGTGCAGCCGGCCGTCCTCCGGTGAGACCCCCATCGAAATGACGTTGTGCGAGTCGTTCACGGTCAGCTTGTGCGGCAGCACGACGGTCTGCCACGCCCCGGCGCCGGCGCGCCGCGCGAGCACGGCGCTGCGGTCCGCGGTGTACCACGCCGCGTACTGGTAGCCCGCGTAGCTGAAGATGCCGCTCTGCTGGAAGGAGTTGTTGTTCACCACCCCGTCGTAGGAGACGAAGTACAACGCCTTCGCGTCGAGCTGGGTGTCGGCGATCTTGACCACGGACACGGCCGCTTCCGCGGGCGTGGCGGGCACCAGGGGCAGCACCGCGGCCACCAGCACACCGAGGATCCGGGAAAGCGCTTTCTTCGCGGTCATGGTCGCCCCTTTGCGATGTTAACGCGAACAGTGTGCCCCCGGGCCCGGACCGCCGTCAACCTCTGTGGCAGCGGGCCAGGCGAACATGTCCACTATGGACAGACCGCCGCAACACGCCGACGGCTCGATTGGTCCGAGCGACGACGCGGTCGGCCCGGGGCCCGGCGGTCACCTGCCGAGGATGCCGCGCCGGTAGCCGGCTGCGACGGCGGACGCGCGGTCGGTGACCTCCAGCTTGGCGTAGATGTGCAGGAGGTGCGTTTTGACGGTGGCTTCGCTGATGTAGAGCCGGGCGGCGGTCTCGCGGTTGGTCTTGCCCTCGGCGACGAGGGTCAGGACCTCGCGTTCGCGGGCGCTGAGCCGGCCTTCGGTGAGCGGGTGTGGTGGCCGGATGCGGGTGAGCAGGAGGGTGGCGACGGAGGGGGCGAGGACGGTCTGGCCGCGGGCGGCGGCGCGTACGGCGCGGAACAGTTCCTCGCGGGGTGCGTCCTTGAGCAGGTAGCCGATGGCGCCCGCCTCGATGGCGGGGAGTACGTCGGAGTCGGTGTCGTGGGTGGTGAGCACCAGGACCCGGGTGGTCGGGACCCGCTCGATGAGCAGCCGGATCAGGGTGCCGCCGCTGGGGTCGGGCATCCGCAGGTCGGTCAGCACCACGTCCGGGCGGGCGGCGGCGACCACGGTCAGTGCCTCGGTCCCGGAGGCGGCTTCGCCGACGACCACCAGGTCGGGCTGGGTGCTGAGCATCCCGCGGAGTCCGTCGCGCACCACCGGGTGGTCGTCGACGACCACCAGCCGCAGCGGTGTCACCGGTCCACCCCGATCACCGGCACGGTGACGCTGACCGCCGTCCCGCCACCTGGCGCGCACTCGATGCCGACGCCACCGGCCAATGCGCGCACCCGCTCCCGCAACGCCGTGAGCCCGAAGCCGCCGGCCTGTCTCGGCGAGAACCCGGTCCCGTCGTCGCACACGTCCAAGATGATCACGTCTTCCATGTAGGAGAGTGTGACGTCCACGCGTTGCGCCTTGGCGTGTCTGCCCACATTGGACAGAGTCTCCTGGGCGGCGCGCAGGACGGTCACCTCGACTTCCGAGTGCAGCGGCTGGGGTGTTCCGGTCACGGTGAAGGTGGCCGCGACGCCGTACTGCTCTCGCCACGTCGCCACGGCCTGCCGCACGGCGTCACCCAGGCGGGCGTCCTGAAGGGGGCCGGGGCGCAGCGCCTCGATCGAGCGGCGGACCTCCACCAGGCTGGTGCGCGCCAGACCGCCGGCGATCTCCAGCCGGGAACGCACCGGACCGGGCGGGACGGCGCGCTCGTCGATCGCCTCCAGCTGGGTGACGATCCCGGTCAGCCCCTGGGCGACCGTGTCGTGGATCTCCCGGGCCAGCCGCGCGCGTTCCCCGTCGGCTCCGGCGGCCCTGGCCCGCTCGACCAGGAGGCTGTGCAGCCGGGCGTTCTCGGCGGCCACGGCGACCAGTTCGGCGTTGGTCTCCCGGCGCCGGACCGTCTCCCGCCCCAGTGCCCTGATCATGGCGCCGACCAGCACGGCCAGGGCCGTGCTCAGGGCGAGGTTGAGCAGCAACTGGCGCGGGTTCGTCGCGGGGAGCACCAGCCACGGGATGTTCGCCGCCACCACACCGACGTACGCCCGCCACCCCGACAGCGTGAAGAACGCGAGCGCGTAGCACATGGGGACGAACAGTTGGAACGCGTCGCCGCGCAACACCAGGACGGAAGTGAACGCGAGCAGCCCGGCGAAGTACCCGGCCATCGGCCACACCCAGCGGTCCCACCACTGCGGGTGCGCCACCACGAACCACCAGTGCCACCCCGCGAGACCGGCGGCGATGCCCAGGGTGACCGCCCGCTCCGGCCAGCCCCGCGTGCCGGTGGCCACCCACACCACGCTGACCAGGAGCAGCAGGCCCAGCGGAGCCCACGCCCACGCCTGGTTCCACCGCTGCTCCCGAGCCAGGTCCTGCTGTTCCGCCACCGACGTCATGCCGCCATCTTGTCCGTTGGCCGTCGATAAGTCAGGCGGCGCAACAGCGCCTCCGCGGGACCGCGCCTGCCCGTGCGTCGCAGCAAGGCGGCGAGCAGCACCGAAACCAGCCACGTGCCCAGTGCGACGACGGCGGCCTCGGCGGTCCCGAGCGTCGCGCCCAGCCCCAGGGTGTACGGCATCAGCAACGCCACGAACACCACGGACTGGAACAGGTAACAGCTGAGCGAATACTGGCCGGTCGCGACGAGCGCCCGCACCACCGGCCCCCGACGTTCACCCACACGGATCGCGACCAAGCCGATGAGCGCCGCGTACCCGAGACCTCCGGCGACCCCGGTCACCGCGTGCAACGCCGAGACACCCCACAGCGTGAGCACCGACGTCGGCTCCCACACACCGCCCACCGCCAAGCCCAACGGCAACCCACCCGCCACGGCCGCCGTCAGCCCGGCAACGGCGGTGCGCAGCAGCAGGGTTCGGTGCGCGGCCGGGTCGGTGAGCACCCCACGCCGGCCCGCCCAGGTGCCGACCAGGATGGCGCTGCCCACGCCGATGATGCCGAACGGCGTCAGCAGCCATTCGGCCGGCCGCAGGGCGAGTGCCACGAACGGGTCCGCCGTCTCGAAGGAGAGGAAGTAGGAACGCCCGCCGTTCGAGGGCGCCAGGGCGGAGGCCACCTGCATCAGTGCCACGACGATCAGCCACAGTGCCGCGGCGGTGAGCAGCTTGCGGTCCGCTGTCCGCTGCCACCGCACCAGCAGGAACCCGGCGATCCCGTAGGTCACCAGGATGTCGGCGGGGAACAACAGCACCACGTGCACCGCCCCGAACACGATCAGCCAGCGGCTGCGCCGCCGCAGGAGCCGCGCGGCTTCCCGGTCGTCCGCCCCGGCCGCCCGCTGCCGCCGGTACACGTACACGACGCCATAGGCGAACAGGGCCGCGAACATCGGGTATGCGCGCATGTCGACCAAGGTCACGACCAGCACGCTGACAACCCGGTCGAGCAGGCCGTCCTCGACGATGTGCTGACGCACGCCGTACCGGCGGCCGTAGAGGTACACCGCGCAGTTCGCCAGCGCGATCAGGGCCAGCATCACCCCGCGGCCCAGGTCCGGCGCGAGCGCACGTTCTCGGGTGGTGACCGGTCCCACCGCGGTGCTTGTCAGTGTCATGGCCTCAGCCTGCTGCGGCGCGCGACGCCCCGAATCGAGGATTCGGACGACCACGCACCTCATCCGGGAAAGCCGCCCATCAACCGATCGGTGGATGCCAGGGTGTACCCGACGGTACCCGTGACGAGCTGACGAACCGGGAAAGGGGATCCGGATGACAGAGCCGGTGGCACGGACGTGGCAGCGGATCGTCACTCTGCTCCAGGACTCGGCGCCGGCGACGGCACGAGTGATCAGGCCGCCGTCACCGGGCGCGGAAGTGCGGCGAGCGCTGAGCGTGCTTCCCGCCGACCTGCCCCACGACCTCCTCGGGTGGTGGGCGGCCATGGACGGCATCGACGACGAGCGCGATTACCGGGCCGGGGCGGTGATCCCGCACCACTTCGTGCCGCTGGCGGTGCCGCGAGTGCGGGAAGAGTACCTCCGGCAGCAGAACTATCCCGATGACCGCTGCTGCACCGCCGACGACCGGCACCGCATGCCCGCCGGCGTACCCGTCTTCCCGTACTGCACCGCGCTGGTCCCCGTCTGCCGCTCCATCGACGGCGGACCCCTGTGTGTCGACACCCGGCCTGGTGAGCGGTACGGCTGCCTGATGCACTGGTACGCCAGCGAAGGCGCCTACGCCGTCGAGTGGTCCAGCGTGACGCACATGCTCACCGACGTCGCCGATCGTCTCGCCACGGGCGAGGCAGCCACCGGCGACGAGGGAATGCTGACCTGGGACAGCGACCTCGGGTGACCCCCGCGGGATTCATCGCCTGGTCGTTGTGCGGGGCGTCCGCGGGCGCTTGGTTCCGGCGGCGGAAACCAAGCGTGCGCGTTTTTCCACGGCGCGGAGGATGTCGTTGCCGAGTTGTTCGAGGAATTGGCCGGCGGTGGCCAGCCGGGTTCCGACCGCGGTGTCGGCGCCGAAGACGCCGGCTCCGCGCAGCACGGTGGTGGCGAGTCGCTGGTTGGCGCGGACACCGGCCACCGCGGAGCGGACGCCGGCGGTCTCGTCGAGGAAGTAGCGGTGGCGCCGGCTGTGGCTGTCGCGGCCGCGGCGGATCAGTCCGTGCTGGTGCAGCAGAGCGACCGCGTGCGAGGTGGTCGCCGCGCTGACCCGCAGGCGCCGCGCCAGCTCGACGGCCGTGTGGCTGCCGGTCTCGGAGGTGAACAGGCAGGCCAGCACGCCGGCGGCCGTGCGCGGCATGCCGGTCTCGACGAGAGCGGCGGTGAGATCGGTGACGAACGCGGCCGTCGCGCCGGGATCGGGCCCGGCGTGCTCGCCGAGTTCCCGCGCCGCGGGCGGGCGTGGCCGGCGCCGGGCGCGGTGGGTGGTCGCCAGCTGCGCCAGGTCCGCGCGGTAGCGGCCCGGCCCGCCGTTGCGCGCGACCTCGCGGCTCACCGTCGAAGCGGGACGGCCGAGGCCGCGGGCGATCTCGGCGTAATCCAGGTCCTGCGCCAGCCCCTCGGCGATCCGGTGCCGGTCGGCGGCGGTCAGCCTGCGTCCTGGCATCCGGCCGGCTCCTGAGTTTCGGTGGTGGCGGCCAGTATGCGTGCCGCTCGTCAATCCTTGCAACAAGCTGCCGTTCGCGTGCATTAGCCCGCAGCGCCATTGCAATGATCGTCGCCGGTATGACCTGGATAAACAGGCCAATCCGGGACCGGCCTCGTTGACCGGCATTTTGTCCCCTGCCTAATGTCCGGGCCGGCAGAGACAGTCGTCCATCCACCAATGGGGGTATCCGATGAGGGCTCGAGGCATCACGTACGACACCGGCTTCACCCCGGGTGGCCGGTGTTCCCGGCCCGTCTTCGACGCCGAGGCGGTACGACGGGAGATCCGCGTCATCGCCGAAGACCTGCACTGCGACGCGGTGCGGATCACCGGCGGTGACCCCGAGCGGCTGGCCGTCGCGGCCCGGCACGCCGCCGACGCCGGGCTGGAAGTCTGGTTCTCCCCGTTCCCCTGCGAACTTCCCGCGGCAGAACTGGTGCCGTACTTCACCGACTGCGCGGACCTCGCCGAGGAGGTGGGGGCGGCGGTGTTCGTCACCGGCTGCGAGCTGAGCCTGTTCGCCCCCGGTTTCTTCCCCGGCCACGACAGCCTCGCGAGGATCGATGCCCTGGTGGGCGGCGTGCCCGGCGCCTTGGCCGAGGTCGCCGAGGTGAGCGCGAAGCTGGACCCGTTGCTGGCCGGCATCGCGGCGACGGTGCGCACCCGGTTCCGCGGCAAGATCACCTACGCCTCCGGAACCTGGGAACAGATCGACTGGACGCCCTTCGACATCGTGAGCGCCGATGCCTACGGCGATCCCGGGGACGCCTTCCGCCAGGGCCTGCGGGAATACTTCCGGCACGGAAAACCGCTCGCGGCGACCGAGTTCGGCTGCTGCACCTACCGGGGCGCCGCCGAACGCGGCGGCATGGGCTGGCTGGGCGTCGTCGACCACGACGCCGATCCGCCCCGCGTCGCCGGGGATTACGTCCGCGACGAGGAGGAGCAGGCCCGGTACCTGCGCGAGATGCTCGCGGTGTTCGACGAAGAAGGGGTGGACACCGCCTTCTGGTTCACCTTCGCCGGCTACGAATACCCGCACCACCCCGATCCGCGCTTCGACCTCGACGTCGCCTCCTACGGGGTCTGCAAGCTGATGCCCGACGGCAGCCTCGCCCCCAAACGGTCCTTCCACGCCATGGCCGATGCGTACCGGTCAAGCCGCGCACAGCCGTCCGGGGATTGACGGGCTGCTCAGCGCAGTACGGCCACCGCCGGTGCGGCGGTCATCCTGCGCTCGCCTCCCGGACATCCGCCACCGTCTGGTCGTGGTGGCTCCGGCGGGTGGCGCGGAGCTTGCCGAGCAGGCCGTGGCGGGGGGCCAACAGCCAGCAGGCCAGGAAGACGGCGGTGGCGACCAGGACGATGAGGCCGCCGGCGGCGAGGTTGAGCCAGTAGGACAGGTACAGCCCGATGACGCAGGCCAGCGCCCCGATGGCCGGGGCGAGCAGCATCATCGTCCCGAGCCGGTCGGTGAGCAGCCGGGCGCAGGCGGCGGGCGTGATCAGCAGGGCGAGGACGAGGATGTTGCCGACGGCCTGCAGGGAGACGACGATGGCGATGGTGACCATGGCGTAGAGGGCGAGGTCGAGCGCGAACACCGGCAGGCCGGCGGCGCGGGCGGTTTCCCGGTCGAGGCTGACGGTGACGAGTTCCTTGTGCAGCAACGCGGCCACGGCGAGCAGGACGACGGTGGTGACCGCGACGGTGCGGGTGTCGCCGTCGCTGATGCCGAGGATCTGCCCGAACAGGAAGGATTCGAGGGAACCGCTGTAGCCGGGTGCGCCGCTGAGGATGACGATGCCCAGCCCGAACGCGGCGGCGAAGAAGACCCCGATGACGGTGTCCTCCTTGAGGCGTTTGTTCTGGGCGAACACCGCGACGCTCAGCGCGGTCACCAGTCCGGCGATCGCGCCGCCGAGGGCGAGGTTGACCTGGAAGACGAACGCGAGGGCGACGCCGGGGAACACCGAGTGCGCGACGGCGTCGCCGATGAAGGCCATGCCGCGCAGCACGACGTGGCTGCCGATCACGCCGCACACGACGCCGGACAGGATGGCGACGAGGAACGCGCGTTGCATGAACAGGTGCTCCCAGGGAGCGGTCAGGTAGCCGGTCATCGGGTGATCCCCAGGGAGTGGATGAGCTGTTCGGAGCTGGTGACGCCGAACGCGCGCAGCCACAGGCCGGGGTCGCGCAGCGCCTCGGGTGGCCCGTCGGCGATGACGGTCCGGTTGAGCAGGCAGAGCCGGTCGCACAGGTTCGCGGCCGCGGGCAGGTCGTGGGTGGTCATGAGCACGGCCGTGGCTTCCTCGCGCAGGCTGCGCAACAGGCCGGTGAGCAGTTCCTGGGTCGGGACGTCGAGGCCGGTGAAGGGTTCGTCGAGCAGCAGCAGCCGGGGCCGCAGCGCCAGCGCCCGGGCGACGAGGACGCGCTGGCGCTGGCCGCCGGACAACTCGCCGATGGGGCGGCGGGCCAGGTCGGTCATGGCGACCCGGTGCAGGGCTTCGGCGACGGCGTCGCGGTCGGTGCGTCCCGGGCGGCGCAGGAACCCGATGGCCGAGGTCCGGCCGGTGAGGACGGCCTTCTCCACCGAGATGGGGAAGTCCCAGGCGAACTCGTGGCGTTGCGGGACGTAGCCGATCGTGCCGTCGACGTCGATGGTTCCGGCGGTGGCGGGCAGGAGCCCGAGCACCGAGCGCAGCAGGGTGGTCTTGCCCGCGCCGTTGGGGCCGATGAGCCCCGCGAGTTCCCCGCCGGTCAGCCGGAAGTCCACATTGGACACGACTTCGCGGCCGGCGAGCCGGATGGTCAGGCCGCGGATGTCGAGGGCGGTCACGAATCTCCTCCGGTCCGGCGGCGGGAACGCCGCCACCACAGCACGCCGCCCAGGACGAGGACGACGCCGGCCGCGCTCCCCAGGAGCAGGCCGGTCCGGTCCGGTTCCGCGGGCTGAGCGACCTGAGCCGACGCGGACGAAGCTGTGGCGCTGGGCGATGGCGTGGCGGGGGCGATGTAGGCCTGGGCGGCGTCGCCGTCGCCGACGAACACCCGCAGCGTCTGCCGGTCGCTCAGGGTTTTGCCGTCGGGTGCGGTGGTGTGCATGTCGATGTCGAGGGCGTAGCTGCCCGGGGCGGAGAAGGCCCAGTTGCCGTGGACGTGCGAGTTGGCTTCGATCCCGGTTTCCTGGGGGAAGGGTCTGGTGCTGTCGAAGACGATCTCGGGGGTGCCGAAGTTCCCGTTGAGGAACAGGGTGAACTGCCCGGGGCCGTGGACACCGTGCAGTACCCAGGTGACTTCCCGGCCGATCACCGGAGCGATCGAGGGGTCCTGCGTGTTCCACCCCGGCCACAGCACGCCGGGGCGTTGCACCTGCGGCAGCAGCCACACCGGTGCGCCGCTGCGGCCGAGGAAGGCGAACTCGGGTCCGGGTGGCACGGTCATCGACGACGCGCCGACGGCTTGCAGCACGACCTGCGGCACGGGCCGCCAGGCGACCGGGGTGGCGGAATCGTCGCGGATCTGGATCTTCCAGGCGCCGTCGACGATCCGCGGGCCCATGTCGACGTGGCCGTCGGCGATGACGGTGACGCCGTCGGCGGCGACCGCCGGTGCGGGACCGGCGGTGAGGAGTGCGGCCGCCAGGACGGCGGCGGCGACGGGGCGGAGTGTCATGCCGCGGCTCCCAGGCACCGGTGCAGTTCGTCGGCGTTGTGCCGCATCATCGCGAGGTAGTTGCGGGTGGTCGCGTCGAACGAGTCGCCATAGAGCTGGCAGACCCGCACGTTCAGGTCGCCGGCGATCTGGGTCAGCACGGTCGCCCGCTGCTTGAGGTTGGGTTCGGCGAACACCGCGGGCACCTTCAGGTTGCGGATCGTTTCGGTGAGCTTGCGGACCTGGTCGGCGCTGGGCTCTTGGGCGGGGTTGGGCACCACGAACCCGGCGACGGTCATGGCGTAGGCCTTCGCCAGGTAGCCGAACGCGTCGTGGGTGGTGATCAGCTGCCGCCGGTCGGCCGGGATCCGGGCGATCTGGTCACGCACGTAGGTGTCGAGTTCGTCGAGCCGGGCGACGTAGGCGCGGGCGTTGTCGTCGTAGGTCGCGGCCCCGGCGGGGTCGCGTTGCTTGAGCGTGTCCCGGATCAGCTGGACGTAGGCCTTGGCGTTGCGGACGTCTTCCCACAGGTGGGGGTCGATCTCGCCGTGGACGTGCTTGCCGAGCACGGCCTGCGGGAGCTGGTGGATCGAGGTCCCGGGCGCGCCGAGGAACGCGAACCGTGGATCGCCGGGCACGGTTTCCAGGGCCCGGTTGGGCACGTCGATCACGACCTGGTCGGCGGCGACGGCGTGCTGCTGCCCGGTTCCGGCGTCGGTGTAGGCGTACACCTGGCCGCGGTCGAGGTCGACGGCGAGGTCCGTGTGCCCCGTCCCGATGATCACCGGCCGGCCGGGCACCGTGTGCGGGTCGACGCCGACGGCGAAGGTGAACGTGCCCGAACCGACGTCGGCCGCGGCGGCGGATCCGGTGGCCAGCTGCGCGGACAGCGTGAGCCGGTACACGCCGGGCTTGCTGAACGCCCAGTTCAGGTGCGTGTGCGCCGCGGGCGGCAGGGTCGTGGTGTCGGCACCGTCGAGCCCGTCGGCGGAGTTGAAGTACACCTCCGGCTGCCCGAGCGCTTCGGTGAGGTAGACCGCGACGGTGCCGGGTCCGTCGAGTTTCGCCGCCGACAGCCGGACGTCGGAAGCGCGGGTGGCGCCGCGGGCCTTGCCGTCGCCGCGGACGGCCAGCCCGAGCCACGCCACGTCCAGCCCGATGTCCTCGACGAGCGGGATCACCGACGCGCCGTAGGTTTCCGCCGCCTCGGCCAGCGACACGTTGGGCGTGCCGGGCCGGGCGTTGGCGTCGATCGTCTTGATCAGCGCGTGTTCCTCGAGCAGCAGGTGGTTGGTGAACGTGACGTCGGCTTCGGCGACCTTCGCCGCGTCCCGCGGGGTCGGTTCGTAGGAATGCGGGTCCCCACCCGAGGGCACGATCGAATCGACCGACACCCGGTCGCCGCCGACCTCGTGCGCCAGGTCGGCGAGGATCTCGGTGGTGGTCACCACCCGCAGCGCGCCGGTCCCGGCAGCCTGGCCCGGTGAGCACGCCGCCAGCACCGCCGTGGCCGCGACGAGGGCGATCCCGGTGCGCGTCCCGCGGCTCACCGGTCACCCGCCACGGCGGACCGGCGACGGCGGACGACGATCAGGCACAACACGCCGGCGAGGACCGCCAGCGCACCGGCGGTGACCGGGGCCGCTGCGGAAAACCCGGTGGACGCCAGCGAACCGCCACGGCCGCCGTTCGCGCGATTCGCCGGAACGTCGGAGGCGCAGGTGCCTGGTGGCGGAGTGGAAGTCGTGACGGGCAGCGCCTGTTTCGGGTCGACCGGGCCGACGGCGAAGGTGACCACCTGCTTGTCGCTCACCTTCGCGCCCGAGGTGAGGGTGGCGCTGTGGGTGAAGGTGGCGTGGTAGATCCCCGGCTTGGTGAAGGTCCAGTTGCCGTGGGCGTGGGTGCCCAGCCGCACCGGCGTGGTGTCGGGGCCGCCGTTGCCGCTGTCGAACAGGATGACCGGGCTGCCGAACGGATCGAACTCGAACACCGCCAGCGAACCGGGACCGTCCACTGTGTCCAGTGACCAGGTGATGTCGCCGCGCACCTGCGCGGCGGTGACCGATTCGGTGTTCCAGCCCAGCCACAGCACCCCGGCCTGCTGGGTCTGCGGGATCTGCCAGATCCGGTCGCCCGGCTTGCCGAGGAAGGCGAACCGGTCGCCGGCGGGCACGGTCGTCGCGGCCTTGTCGACGACGTGCAGGACCACGCTCGACGGGGCCCGCCACGTGGTGACCGCCGCGACGGTGCCGTCCTTGACCTGGGAGACCAGTTTTCCGTCCAGCACCCGGACCGCGTAGTCGACGTGACCGTCGGCCAGCACGGTGCCCGCGGTGGCGGTCGCCGGCCCGGCCGGGACGCAGGTCTTGCTGCTCGGCGCGGACGGTGCCGGGGTACCGGTGTGCGACGTCGCGGACGAGGTACCGGGTGGCGCGGGCGAATTCGACGTCGTCGGCGGGGCGGAGGCCGACGTCACGGTCGGCTGCCCGTCACCGGAGACGACGACCGTCGCCGGCGCGGAGGTGCTGCCGGTGAAATCGGTGACGTAGGCGGGGACGAACCGCGCGGTCAGCGAATGGGCGCCCGCGCCGAGCGCGGTGACCAGGGAGGCGCGGCCGTCGGCGACCGCGGCGTGGCCGAGAACCCGGTCGCCGTCGGCGAATTCGATCGCTCCGGCGGCGGCGGGGGTGACGGTGCCGGTCAGGGTGACCGGGCCGGCGGCCACCGGAGACACCGCGAGGGCGGTCGCGGTCGGCACCGCGGGAACGTCACCGGCCTGGCTGCCACCGACGAACCAGGTGTAGGTCACCGGTCCGCTGCGCACGAGGTGTCCGGTGGTGTCGGTGGCGGTGACCTCGAAGGTCAGCCGGTACCGGCCGAGCGCGGTGAACCCCCAGTTGGCGTGCACGTGGCTGCCGACCGCCTGGTGCAGCACCTGGTGGGCGGGGTCGGTGGAGCTGAACACGCGCAGGGGCAGGCCGAAGGAGTCGGTCTGGAACACCTCCACGGCCCCGGGCCCGTCGACCCCGGCAAGCCGGATGTCCACCGCGTCCCCGGCGAACACCCCGGGACTCAGGCTTTCGGTGTCCCAGCCGGCGAACAACAACGAGAAGTCCTGCACCTGCGGCGCGATCCACACCCGCGCCCCGGCCGCGCCGAGGAAGGCGTACTCCGGGACCGCCGGGACGACGGTCCGGGAAGCGTCGTTGTCCCGCAGCTGGAACAGGACGTCCTGCGGCGAGAAGAACTGGTGGGGGTCGCTGCCGACGCGCGTCTGCAGCTCGAGACGGCCGTCCCGGTACTGGATGTCGAGAGTGTCGGTGTGTACCTCGTTGAGCACCGTCCGCGACTTCGGCGCGGGCGCCGGGCCGGTGTCGGCCGCGGCCGGGCCGGCCAGCAGCGGCACCGGCAGCGCCAGCAGGCAACAGGCCAGCAGCAGGCGCATCGGTCTCTTGCATCTCAGCATCTGAACTCGTCCCCAAGTCGGCAGCAGGCCGCGAATCGGCCATTGCACTCGATAATGAATATCATTACCGTTACTGCCTGTCCAGGCTGTTTGCCCTCTTCCATCAAGGAATCCGCATGCGCGTACGTCTCACCCTGCTCGCGGTCGCGACCGCGACCGCGGCGCTCCTGACCGGCACCACCCCGGCACTGGCCACGTCAGCCACGCCGGCCGTCGTGCTGGACAAGGGACACGTCGACGCGATCGACGTCGAATACGAAGACGGCGCCCTCGCGCTGATCGTCCACGACGAATCGGTCGAGCCCTCGCAGGAGTACGAACCGTCGGAGGTGGTGCTCAAGGCCCTGGCCGGTGCCCGCACCACGGTGCCCGCCGACCCGTCCTACCGGTTCCTCGGTGCCGCCGGGGCCCCGGTCTCGGTCCTGCCGCAGACCCAGGACCCCGACCTGCTGTGGCCGGGCATCAGCACCGAGGAACTCACCACCGGCGTGTTCCGGTCCGACGCGGTGACGCTCCGCCTGACCGGCGTCTCCGGCCCGGGGAAGGTCAGCGTGTTCACCACCGATTCCTTCGGCGCGGCAACGGTTCTGCTCAACAGCGGCGACGGCCTGCCCGACGCGCTGACCCAGTCCGTCGGGCTGCACGAACACGCCAGCTGGGGATTCACCAAGCCCGGTGTCTACAAGCTCACCTTCCGCGCGACCGCGAAGCTGACCGACGGCACCGCCGTGTCGTCCCCGCCGGCCGTGCTGACCTTCTGCGTCGAGTGAACCCCGAATCCGCAAGCACCGAAAGGACGATCATGCGTCTCGTAGCACGCTCACTCGCCACCGCCACCCTCGGCGCGGCACTGGCCCTCGGGACGACGGTCCCCGCCGACGCCGCCACCACGGTCCTGACCACCGGGCACGTCGACGTCCTCGACGTCGACTACACCTCCGGCGCGCTGTCGGTCCAGCTGCTCGACGGAACGTCGGGCGGTGTCAGACGCGACCCGTCGACCGTCGAACTCGACGTCCTCGCCGCCGCCAAGACGACGGTGCCGTCGAACTCCGCGTACGGCTTTCTCGGCACCCCGGGATCGACCGTCTGGATCCTCCCCCAAACCCAGAACGCGAACCTGCTGTGGCCCGGCTGGAACAGCACCGACGTCGCCTCCGGCGTCTTCCAGGGCAACTCGCTCACCCTGAGCCTGCAGAGCGTCTCCGGCGGGCGGGTCGGCGTCTACACCCAGTCGCTGGGCACGCCGACCGTGCTGTTCAACAGCGGCGACGGCCTCCCCGACGCGAAACCACTGGCCACCGGTGCACACGTCCACGCGAACTGGGCGTTCGGCTCGGCCGGCACCTACACGGTGACGTTCCGGGTCAGCGGGGTCCTGGCCGCCACCGGCGCGACGGTTTCGGCCGACGCGACCTACACGTTCAAGGTTCTCCCGTAGCCCGATAGGGATCGCCTGGCCGGTGCGGTTGGGCGGGTGCGGGGCTCACCACTGCCGGAGCCGCCGGCCCGCCCAACCGTCAGGTGCTGCGCCAGTAAACCGGGCTGGTCATGGGCACTGGCGTGCGACGAGCTCCGGCGTGAGATCCGGCAGGTTGGCAGTCGCCGTCGCCCGGGGGTGTTGCATTCGGAGGTGCGGCAGCGACTGTAGGTCGTGCACCCGGCCGGGTGCGTTCGGTGAGGGGAGCTGCCCGGTGGGGTTCGAGATCGTGCTGGGTGCGTTGATCGCGTGGGCGGCGGGCAAGGCACGCCGGGCGGGCAGGACGCTCGACGGTGTCACGGACGAGGTGGTCGACGCGGTCGCGGCGAAGGCCAGGGTCAAGGTGCTGGAGCTGGTGCTGGGCAAGGTCGGGACCGACTCGGCGGTGGCGACGCTGGAGGCGGAGGTCGCCGCGTCCGGCGAGGTGTCGGAGCTGACCCGCACCCGGGTCGAGCTGGCCGTCACCGCCGCCCAGCGAGACGACGCCCGGTTCGCCGCGGCGCTGGCGGCGGCCGTGGTCGAAGCCGGACGCCGCAGTGGCGCGGTGGCCACCCACGGCGGAACCGTCATCACCGGCACGGCGACGACCACCGGCCCGGGTGACGCGTTCGGTGCGGTGGGCAGTGTGACCAAGGTGGTGGCGCCGGACCCTCGGCCGCCGGGCCGGGTCTGACGCCACCCGCCCCGGCGTCAGACTGCTCCGCGGCCGCGGGCCCGCCTGCCTCCGTCGTCGGGCACAGCCACGCCGGACCCGGTGGCACCTCGATCGGTGCCGTCGCCCACCTCACCATGATCGCCGCCGCGGCCGAGCCGGGCCCGGCGGCGGTGGTGGAGGTGCTGCGTCCGGGCCGGGTCGCCGGCCTGGTCGTGGGCCGCGAAACGGAGACGAACCAGCTGCTGGACCTGCTCGCCCCGGCCACCACCGTGCCGGCCGCGGCAGGCCGCGCCGTGGTGGTGTCGGCGGTGGCGGGGATGGGCGGGATCGGCAAGACGGCCTTGGCGGTGCACACCGCGCTGCTGGCCGCCGGGCGTGGCTGGTTTCCCGGTGGCGTGCTGCTGCTGGACCTGCGCGGTTACGTTCCCGGCCGGGCGCCGGTGCAGCCGCAGCAGGTGTATGCCTCGCTGCTGCGCGAGCTCGGCCTGCCCGCCGGGCAGATCCCCGCCACCCCGGGCGAACAGGCCGGTGTCTACCACCGGGTCCTCGACCGGCTCGCCGCGGCCGGTGCGCGGGTGCTGCTCGTGCTGGACAACGCCGCCCACCCCGGCCAGATCCAGGACCTGCTGCCCCGCCGGCCGGAGCACCGGGCGCTGGTCACCACCCGCGACGTCCTGGACCTGCCGGACGCGCGGCGGATCTTCCTCGACGTCCTCGGCGAACCCGGGGCCGCCGGCTTGCTGGGCCGGTTGCTGCGCGCCGGTGACCCGCAGGACCCGCGTGCGGACGCGGAACCGGACGCCGTACTGCGGCTGGTGGGGTTGTGCGGGCGGCTGCCCTTGGCGGTGCGGATCGTCGCGGCGATCCTGACCGACGAACCCGCCCTCACCGTCGCCGAGCTGGCCGGCCAGCTCGGCGACGCCGATACCCGCCTGCACGCGATGGCCTACGGGGACCGGGACGTCGCTGCGGTCATCGACTTCTCCTACCACCGCCTGGCGGCCCGCGCACCGGAGGCGGCGGCACTGCTGGCGTTGCTGACGGTGAACCCGGGACCGGACCTGTCCACCGAGACCGCCGCCGCGCTGGCCGGCACCAGCAGCGTGGTGGCCGCGACGCAGCTGCGGGCCTTGCGCGCGGCGTCGCTGCTGCAGCACACTCCCGCCGGCCGGTGGCGGCTGCACGACTTGCTGGCCCTCTACGCCCGACGCCACCTCACTCCCGATGCCGAGGGTCCGGCGACGGTCCGCCTGCTGGACTGCTACTCCGGCAACGCCCGCGCCGCCGACGCCCACCTCCGGGCGCTGCCCGGCCGGCCCGTTCCGCACCGGTTCGCCGGCCGGCGGGACGCCTTGGCCTGGTTCGACGCCGAACACGCCAACCTGACCGCCGCCGTCGCCCACGCCCACCACACCGGCCACCTCCACCACACCACCAGCCTTGCCGCGCATTTGCGGCGGTATCTGGAATGGCGGTGGTTCCTCGACGACGGGGTCACCGTCGCCACCCACGCCGGCACCGCCGCCGGCACCCTCGCCGACCCCCGCCTCCAGGCCGCCGCCTGGATCGATCTCGGGAGCGCGCTGAAGGAGGTCCGGCGGTTCGACGAGGCCATCACCGCCCACCGCCAGGCCGGGGACCTCTTCCGGGAGCTGGGCGACCGCCACGGGGAAGCCCGGTCGTGGAACAACCTCGGCAACGCGCTGAACGCGGTCCGGCGGTTCGACGAGGCCATCGCCGCCCACCAGAACGACCTCACGATCTGCCGGGAACTGGGCGACCGCCACAGCGAAGGCACGGCGTGGAACAACCTCGGCAACGCACTGGGGGAAGTGCGGCGGTTCGACGACGCCCTCGCCGCCCACCGGCAGGCCGGCGACATTTTCCGCGAGCTGGGCGACCGCGGCAACGAAGGCGAGGCGTGGAACAACCTCGGGCTCGCTCTGTGGGATGTACGACGGTTCGACGAGGCCATCGACGCCCACCGGCAAGCCCGCGACATCTACCGGGAGGTGGGCGACCACCGCGGCGAAGGCACGGCGTGGAACAACCTGGGGAACGCACTGCGGGAGGTCCGGCGCTTCGACGAGGCCATCGACGCCCACCAGCAGGCCCGCGACATCTACCGGCAGCTGGGCGACCGCCACGGTGAAGGCACCGCGTGGAACAACCTCGGAATCGCACTGTGCGAGGTCCAGCGGTTCGACGACGCCATCGACGCCCACCAGAACAACCTCACGATCTCCCGGGAACTGGGCGACCGCCACGGCGAAGGCACCGCGTCGAACAACCTCGGCAACGCACTGCAGCAAGTCCGGCGGTTCGACGACGCCATCGACGCCCACAACCAGGCCCGGGACCTTTCCCGGCAGCTGGGTGACCGTCACGGCGAAGCTCAGGCGTGGGGCAACCTCGCGAACGCACTGCAGAGAGTGCGGCGGTTCGACGAGGCCATCACCGCCCACCGGCAGGCCCGCGACATCTTCCGGCAACTGGGCGACCGCCACAGCGAAGGCCGGGCGTGGAGCAACCTCGCGAACGCACTGCAGGAAGTGCGGCGGTCCGGCGAGGCTGTCCGTGCTTACGGTGAAGCCGTGGCCGCGTACCAGGACGCCGGCGACGATGAGTCGGCTGTCCAGGTGCGGCAATGGCTGGAGGGCATCGATCTTGGTGAAGCGCCGGGGTAGCTGTCCGTGCCGAGCCGACGGGAGAGCTCGTCGGCTCGGCAAGCCGGGTGCGGCAAAGGGCCGTCCGGTCAGACCGTCGTGAGGCGCGACAGGAACGCGCCCCAAGCAGCCTGGTCGACGGAAAGCTGCCCGTCGGAGGGCGCCTTCGAGTCACGCACCCCGATGTCGTCACCCAGACGCACCTCAACGCAGTCCTGCGTTTCGGTGCTCCAGCTCGACTTGAACCAATCGGTCGAGTTCGTCAATTCTTCGCCTCCAACAGCTCGGTCTTCACTTTGAGGCGCCTGGCTACGAGGGGCGGCCGTCGGCCGTCGTGAGGCGCACCAGCAATGCGCTCCAAGCCGCCGGGGCAACCGAAAGCCGGCCGTCGGACGGCGCCTTCGAGTCACGCACCCCGACTTCGCCACCGAGACGAACCTCAACGCAGTCCGCTGTTTCGGAGCTCCAGCTCGATTTGAACCAGCCGGTCGAATTCGTCATTTCTTCGCCTCCATCAACTCGTTCTTCACCTTCGCGATGAGCTCGAGGCTCTTCTCCTCGCTCATCGCCTTGCTGCGCGCAGACTCGGCCTTCTGCCGGTGCGCCACGATGTCTTCCTCGGCGTAAAGCATCAGCCCGCCGCGATGCAGCTCGAGATTGATCATCGACGGCGCTTGATCGGAGTCGAACAAGATGAACGATCCAGTCAGAACAGGCGTCCATCCGGCTTCGAACGGGATGATCCGCACCTTGACGTTGGGCAGCTCGATCATCTCCGAGAGGTACGTCAGCTGCTCGACCCAGACGTCGCGGCCGCCGATGACATGCCTGATCGCCGCCTCGCCAAGCAGCACATCAAGGGTTGCCGGCGACTTGCGAGTGATGAGATCGCGTCGGCCGATCCGGATCGCCACGCGTTCATCGATCTCGTCGACGGGCACTTCCGCGTCGACCATGATGGCGCGGATTACCGCACTGGTCTGGAGAACGCCGGGGATCAGCAGCGGAGCCACGTGCGTGACGGTCGTCGCCGTCCGCTCTGCGGCCAGCAGCGCGTTCACCTGCTGCCGCCGCTCTACCACCGTCACGGCATGCCAGCGGCCGCCCTGCTCTGCATTGGCCACCATCGCCATCAACTCGGCGCCGGCGTCGTCTCCGATACCGAGTGCTTCGACGATCGATGCCACGTCGTCCGGCTTGGGGTTGCGCTCGCCGGTTTCCCAGCGCGAGATCAGCCCGGAATCCGACTCCTTGCGACCGATGAGCACGGCCAGCTTCCGCAGCGAAACTCCACGCGACTCCCGCGCCTCTTTCAGCGCGTCGCCGAGGTTCATCGGCGCCTCGCGGTGCTACCAGCCATGCAGCACATGCTAGTGCAGGTGGAGCCGACCGCAGAGCTCACCCGATCAGGTCATTGCGCAGTCACGCTACCAGCGCTGACACTTGCTACCAACATTCGGTAGCACTGTCAGCGCGCTGGTCATGGCGTTGACAGCGTAACGGGGAGGCGAACATGCGAGGACACCGCTGGCACGGAGCACCGCTGATCGTCCCCGCACGCACCCCGGCCGGCTCGGCGACTCAGGTCACACTCGGTCTCGTCGACACGACCGACGGGCTCATGCGTGCCGTCCGGGTCGGCGCCGACGGCCCCCCTGCGCTGCTGCCCCGGCAGGCGATGGCCGAACTGGTCAGCCACGCCCAGACGATGTTGACCCGCGACCTCCCCGGAGACCGGAGATGACCGGCCGCGGGCCGCGGAGCCGTCCCGGCTCTTGACGGCGAAGGCCGCCCCCTGATCAGCCCGGCCGGTGCGCTCGCCCCGACCCAGCGCACCGGCCGGGTGCCCACCATCCGTCAATCGAGCTCGACCGCGGAGAATCGCGATGGCCACCGCACCTGCGAAACGCCGGAATCCACGATGAACGGCCCCGACAAGTGGGACGCGGCCTCCCTCGTGTGGGAGCGAGCCGCCGAAGCCATCGGCGAGTCGCGCCGCCGCGGCTGGGAATGGCGCGGCACCCCCGCCGGTTCGGCCGAGCCCGAGGTGCTGGTCGGCCGCTGGACGACCAGCACGCACGACGACGTTGTCGTCATCGAAGTGCTCAAGCACCCGGCGCGGGCGCTGGGCGCTCGGTTCGCGTCGGGAGACTGGGGAAAACCCGGAACACGTCCGCTGCGAGGACCGGTCGACGGAACACTCGACGTCGTCCTGTCCCAAGTTCTGGGCTGGCCCGAAGATGTGGCCTGACGAGAACGATCTGCGGTTCGCGGAGCACCCGGAGTACGTCCGCCTCTGCCGGGTTCTCCTCGGCCTGCGCCGGCTCCGCCACGCGGACAGCCCTGCCGCCACCTCGGGAGCGACCTTGACCCGTGACACGCAGAGACTCGTCGATGTCCTCGAAGCCGCGCAAGGGCGCCTCTTCCTGCTCGTCGCCCAGCTCCGGGACAACACCGCGACGGCGGCCGAACAGCACAAAGCCGCCGACGAGCTCGACGAACTGCTCGACCTGCTCCGATCCCACGCCGACGACACCGACGCCGGAATCATCCCGGCGCCCCGCAACCCGGAACGAGAATGCGCATGACCAAGGCAAGTCCCTGTCTTCCCGCCCTGCTCGCCCTGAGTGCCTCCCTGCGTGACGCCCGGACCTCGGATGGACTCGGCCTGCGCAGGTTGGCGCACAAGCTGGGGATCTCCGCCCAGACCTTGTCGCTCTGGGAGACGGGCAAACGGGCACCGGCGATCGAAGACGTGGCGCACATCCTCGGGTACCTCCGGGTCGGCCCGGCCGAATACCACCGCGTCATGCGGCTTCGACGCCAGCTCGACGCCCCGATCTCGATCGAAACCCTCGACGTGGACTCGGTCGGTCACCAGCGAGCCTTGGAAGAACTCGCGATCCGCACCTTCGAGTGGGCACCGCACGAAATCCCGAAGCTGCTGCGGACGCCCGACGACATCGATCTGGCCATCTTCGAGCACCACGTCCGGCAGCTCGACGCAGGCCGGACCGGCGACCGCACCGTGCTCCTGGGTGCCGGGGCCTTGGATCCGGCGATCGACGCGCAGCTGCACGCCCTCCGGGCCGCCGCCGGCCTTCCCGGCCTGACGGTCGGGATCGTCCCTTCGCGCGTCGGCGTCGCGAAAACCAGTGCGCCCTTCACCATCTACGAGACCGGCGGCAAGGTCTTCACCGTCGCGTTGCGACACCAGGACAACCTCATCTTCGTCTCCGAACCGGACACGGTGCAGCGCTACCGCGCGACGTTCAAGGCACTGGAACGAGAATCGGTCACCCCGCTCGAACACCCCCGTTGACCCACCACTCGTCTGCGCGCCAGCCGCCGGTCCAAAGACTCATCTTTCATAGGGAAAGTGACGTTTTTTGGGGCTGGTGGGGCTAGTGGGGCTGATGTGGTGCTCAGGCCCGGCAGGCCGCCAGGCGACTTTGCTACTTCTTCGCGGGGGGTCGTTCGACGAAGACGCGGACGTCCCACGGGCCGAGGCTCAGTGCCATCCCCGTCGGCACGCTGGTGCCGTCGAGCAGGTCGGACAGCGGCGCGGGCGCGGTCACGCCCGTGGAGTGCCAGCTCCAGTTGTGGATCACGTGCACCCGGCGGCCGTCCGGCGCGGTTCCGGTGGACGCGGTCACGGACCCGGGCAGGTTCGGCCACGCGTGCGCCGGCAGCGGCACCAGCCAGCGGGCCAGCGCCCGGCCGGACGCGGCGTCGGGGACCGTGCCGACGCAGGTGACCCGGCCGTCCCCCGCCGTCCGGGTCGTGACCGCCGGCCAGCGGCCGAAGTGCGGGTGGTCGTACTCGGCGAGCACCTTGGCGTCGAGGACCGTCAGCCCGTCGACCCAGCGCGTCGCCGACGCGCCCGGCGGCAGCTCGAGCGGGCTGCCCGGGACCTGCCTGAGCGGGACGTCGGCGGTGAGGTTGCCGAACTCGTCGTACCGGACGCCGGCGACGTCGACGAGCCGTCCGGGAGCCGGTTCGTGCCGCGCCCGGGCCTCGTGGTCGGCGTAGCCGGTGCGGGGACCGAGCACGAGGTGGCCGCCCGCGCGGGCGTACTCGGCGAGCCAGTCCAGGGTGCTGTCGCCGGCGAGGTACAGCGCCGGCACGACCAGGACGGGGTGGCGGCGCGCGGCTTCCTCCGGCGGAACGCCTTCGCGCTCGCCGCGCCCGTCGTGCAGCTGTCTGATGTGGACGATCCGGACCTGGCGGCCCGCGTCGAAGGCGCCCCGGTAGAACGGGTCGAAGAACCGGTGGTAGGAGGCAGCGTCCGGGCCACCGTCCGGTGTGGACAGTGCGGGGTACTTCTGCATGAGCCACTTGCTCGGTGTCGAGTACACCATCGTGATGTCCGCGTCCGGCTCGAGCCCGGCGACCGCGGCCCCGGCGAGCTCGAACTCCTCGCCGAGGCGGGCGAGTTCGCCGTAGGTGCGGCCGGGCTGCCCGCTGTGCGGCAGAACGCCGCCCCAGTACGTCTCGGCGCCGAAGTGCAGCGTGTGCCAGTGCCAGTACTCGATCATCCGGGCCCCGCGCGAGACGAGCGCCCAGGCGGCCTGGCGCCACTGGCCGTCGAACGCGGGCCGGTTGTCCCACGGCGGGCCGATGTGCATGGCGTTCGTCTCCGTGACCAGGAACGGGGCCTGGCGCGAGGAGAACATCCGGTCCGCGCTCTGGTACAGCGACCAGACGCCCTCGGTCTTCCACTGCTGCTCGTGGCCCGCCGGGGTCGGGTCCGGCAGCGTGAGGCTGTCCTGCATGACGTAGTACGGGTTGCCCGAGGCGATGTCGAGGCCGTCGGTGAGCTCGTCGTCCTCGACCGCCGGCCGCGGGTAGGAGAGGCACGTGGTGACGAACTGCCCGGGCCGCGCGTACTGGCGGGCGATGTCCGCCTGCCAGGCGATGAACTCCGTGGTCTGGCGGGCCTGGAACTCCCGCCAGGCGACGTCGTACTGCGGCTGGGCGTTGCCGTCCGGGGTCCACAGGTCGGCCCACGTCGAGAGCCGGTGCGACCAGTAGACCAGGCCCCACTCGCGGTTGAGCGTCTCGACGTCGCCGTACTTCGCGCGCAGGTGGTCGGTGAACCGCTGGAAGACGCCGTGGTTGTGCAGCAGCTCGGCCCCCGGCTCGTTGTCCACCTGGAAGCCGATGACGGCGGGGTGACTCGCGTAGCGGGCGAGGATCCGGCGGATCACCCGCTCGGCGTGGAACCGGAACGCCGGGTGCGTGAAGTCGACCTCCTGGCGGGCACCCCAGCCGATGCGCTGCCCGGTGGCCCGTTCGCCGGCGATCTCCGGGTACTGCCGGGCCAGCCACGGCGGCACGGCGTACGTCGGCGTCCCGAGGACCACGGAGATCCCGCGCTCGTGGGCACCGTCGAGGACCGGCTGCAGCCAGCCGAGGTCGAAGCGGCCGTTCTCGGGCTCCCAGGTGGACCAGACCGATTCGCCGACGCGGATCACGGTGAACTTCGCCTCGGCCATCAGGTCGAGGTCGGTCTTGAGCCGCTCGTAAGGCTGGTACTCGTGGTAGTAGGCGGCACCGAACAGGACGCGGGCGGGCAGGACCGCCATGGGAGCACCTCCGGGAAGGGTCGGGATCACTGCTTGACAGCGCCGGCGGCACCCAGCGCCGTCCGGGACCGCGGCGGGGCGGTCGAGGCGCGGACGACGAGTTCGAGCGGCGGTTCCCCGGGATCGAGGGCGCCCGCCTGCGGCTGTTCGATGGCGTGCACGAGAAGCCGCAGCCCGGTGGAAGCCATCGCGTCGAAGGGCTGCCGCACGGTGGTCAGCGGCGGGGTCACGTAAGCGGAGATGGGCGTGTCGTCGTAGCCGACGACGCTGACGTCCTCGGGAACCCGCTTGCCCGCGTCGAGCAGCGCGCGGATGAGCCCGATGGCCATGTCGTCGTTGGCCGCGAACACCGCGGTGACGTCGTCGTCGGCCAGCACCCGCCCGGCGGCGTACCCGGACCGGGCCGACCAGTCGCCGTCGACGACCGGGGGCGCAGGCGCGCCACGCGCCCGCAACGCCTTGCGCCAGCCCTCGGTGCGGTCGCGTGCCGCGTACCACGGCCGCGGGCCCGCGATGTGGTGGACGGTCTCGTGCCCGAGGTCGAGCAGGTGGTCCGTGGCGAGCCGGGCGAGCGCTTCCGAGATCACCCCCGCGGTGATGATCCGGGGAGCAGCCGGCACCGGCGCGGAACCGAACACCAGCACCGGGACGTCCACCCGCAGGGAAAGCGGGCCTTCGTCGATGGGCTCGGAAACGACGATCCCGTCCACGCCCTGTTCGAGCAGCGACTCGACGGCGCCGGCGACCCCGGACGGATCGCCCTCCAGCGTGCTGACCACGCGCAGCGCGTAGCCGGAGTTCCGCACCGCCCGCTCGATGCCGGCGAGCAGGGACGCGGGTCCGTAGAGCGCGGTGCCGAGCGTGACGATCCCGATCGAGCGGGTGCGCCCGGACGCGAGCGCCCGGGCGGCGTTGTTGGGCCGGTAACCGATCTCTTCCGCGGCCGCGAGCACCCGGCGGCGGACGTCGGCGGAGACGTACTGCTCGTTGTTGAAGACCCGGGAGACGGTCTTCTGCGAGACGCCGGCGGCCAGCGCCACGTCCTTGCTGCTGGGTGCGGACGTGCCCCCGCTCCGGCCCGATCGCGTCATGGCTTCTCCCGGTCCTCGCGCACCGGGCTGCGTGCCTGGTGAGCCGTGTGACTACGCTGACATGTCTACGCAGTCAGAGCAGTGCCGTCAAGCGCGCGTCGGACTCGCTGCCCTCGGCGGCCGAAAGGTCCGCTTTGTCCTGTACGGTGAGGGTGTTGCCGCGCTCCGCTACGGGCTGATCACGCGGGGTTGCTCGAACCGATGGGAAAGGGCACCTGATGAGCCTGTTCGACATGATCAAGGACAAGGCCTCCGAACTGCTGGGCGGCGCGAGCGAGAAGGTCAGCGACCTGACCGGCGTCGACCTGCCGATCGGCGAAACCACCGATCAGGTCGCGGAATCCGCCGCCAATGTGACCGAGTCCGGGCAGAACATCGCCGACTCGGCGACCGCGCAGGGAATGGACGCCCTCGGCGCCACGGGCCCGATCGGCGAGGCGATCGATCCGAACGCACGCGGCTGAGCCAGACCACAGGGCCGGTGGACGCGTTGTTCGTGTTGGTCGGCGGCCGGCCCGGATCGGGCAAGAGCACGCTGGCGGCCGCACTCGGTCCGCGGCTGGGGTTGCCGGTGCTGGCGAAGGACGAGATCAAGCAGGCACTGGCCGAAGAACTCGGGATGCCCGGCACAGTCGGCGAATCACGGCGGCTGGGCCGGGCCGCGGTGCTGGCCGCGCTGCGGGTCGCGCGTCGCTGTCCGGGTGCGGTGCTGGACAGCACCTGGTTCGGCTACACCAGACCGCACGTGACCGCGTTGCCGGGGAGGATCGTGGAGGTGCGCTGCGTCGTGCCGGTGGAGATCGCCCGGTCGCGCTACTACGCGCGCGCCGCCGGCCGGCACCCGGCCCACCTCGACCTGGAACGCGACGAGGCCGAACTGTGGGGTGAACCGGCGCTCCCGCTGGGCGTCGGCCCGCTGGTGGAGGTCGACACCAGCGAGCCGGCGGACATTCCGGCGATCGCCGCCGGCATTCTCCGCGCGGCGGAGGGCGCCGGCCGGCCGTGACCGCCCGACCTCCCCGCTGCCCGACCCGCACGGCTTCCGCGCCGGTCGTCACCCCGCCCGGTTGACCGCGTTGTCGAGCTCCCGGCCGGCCTGCTCCATCGCCTCTTTCGCCGAGGCGTCCTGCCGCTCCAGGTAGTTCGCGGCGGCGATCAGGTACTCGCCGACCTCCACCACCTGGTTCGCGGTCGCGTCGAGGATGCCGGCCAGATCGTCGCGGACCACGCTCCAGTTCGGCCACGAGCCGGTCGGGCCGAAACCGATCGTCCTGCCTCCGCTCAGCTCCGGGCGGTCCCACGTCGCACCCGAGGAATAGACGTCGCCCACTCCGCGGGAGGCGGCGCGCAGTTCCTCCCCCAGTTCGTCCGCGAACATCTTCCCCGCGTCGCGCAGGCGCTCGTACTCGACGCTGATGTCGACGTCCCCGGCGGTTTCCGGGTGGGAGTCCGCCCGGACGTCGCTCAGATCCATCGTGAAGCAGGTCGTGTAGATGTTCGCTTCGGCGTTGTAGACGGCGTGGTCTTCCACGATGTGCTTGTGCGCGACGTCGAGTGTCTCGGCGCTGTCGCTTTCGTCGAGCTGGAGCTGCGTCTCGAGGTCACGGTCCTGGCCGCTGTCCAGCGTGTCCTCCACCGACCGGATGATCTCTTCCGCGGTGGCCCCGTCGATCGCGGCCGGGATGTCGAACACGTCCTTGGCCCTGCTCTTGACGTCGTCGATGAGCGCATCCGCGCCGGCCAGGATGAGGCCGGTGGCCGCCAGGCCGATGCTCGCCGCCGTCGCCATCGGAATCAGCCCCATGGCGCCGATGACCCAGCCGGCGCTTTTGATGAGAGCCGGAGTGGTGTCACCGTCTCCGGTGAAATCCATTCTGCGCGTGGCGTGCCTGCCGATTTCCATCACGCTGATCCGCGTGCTCTGCCACATGTTCCCCAGCCCTTCGAGCTGGGCGGCCAGCATTTCGCCGAGGACGTGGAGGTTCAGCAGGGTTCCCTGCAGTGGAATGACGAACCGGTCGATCGGCCCGTTGATCTGCGGCGCCCACATCCGGGCGGGCGGGGTGGTGCCCTGCGCCCCCGGATCGCGCGTGAGAAGACCGAGACTGCGGCACGCCAGATAGTAGGATTCGCCCGGAACGTTGACGATCCCCAATGGCTTGATCGCGTCGCGCAACCGGGTCGCGGCTTCCCAGAAGTCCTTCTCGTACGGGATGCGATCGGGCTCGCCCCAGCCGGTGAAAACCTTGTCCACCCGCCGCTTCCACTTGCCGTAGAGCCCACCGAACTCGGCCGCTCCGGAGTTCTCCGGCCCGTCCCACACGTCGAACTCGGCAATGCGGTTGCCCTGGTGGTCCTCCTGCCACCCGAGCCGGTACTTCGGCTCGTCCCGGGTGCGGGGAACCGGCGGGAAGTGGTAGTGGTTCATCCACGGCCGCGGCTCGTACCCCGGCTCGTTCTCCCGGTCGTGGAACGTCTCGTCGTGCTCGAACGAGACGCGATAACCGGAGTCCGCATTCCCGCTGTGGCAGCACAGTGGATTCTTTCCGAGGGTCAGGTCCCAGAGCTCGCGGTTGATCGCGGATCGGACCAGTCCCCATTTCATCGTCTCGACACCTTCGCGCGTGAAGGATTCCCGACGTTCGTTGGCCATGGTTCCGTCCCCCAGACGACCACGGCGCCGAAGATCGTTTCCCCGGCCGGCAGCCGCGGTGCCGGCGAGAATACTCCGATTCGTCCGTTCCGGGTAGCCGTTCGAAAACACGCCCGTTCGCTCTCGGCCGGACCACGATGCTGTGGAATGCCGCAAATCCCAGTCCTCGGCAACTGCTCTCCTGCCGGGATTGGTGCTTCGGTCCCCGCCGATCAGCGGCCGGGGCCGTCCTCCGGTGCCGAGCCGGCGGTGCGGCGGCCTTGGGCGACGCCGGCGAAGAAGGTGCGGCCGCCCATGGTCATCGCCGGCTGGAACTCGGTCATCAGCTGCGTGCGGATCGGTGAGTCCGCGAAGCGCGGGTCCAGCTGGAACTCCGCGGCGATCGACCACCAGGTGACCGGGACGACGCCGGACAGCACCATGCGCTGGATCGCCGTGTCGTGGGCTTCCTTGCTGGTGCTCGCGGTGGCGTCGGCCACCACGTACGTCTCGTAGCCGGCGCGCAGGGCACCCAGGGCCGTCTGCAGGACGCACCCGTCGGTGGCGATCCCGCCGATCAGCAGCCGGCGGCGGCCGGTCGCCTCGACGGCGGCCCGGAAGGCGGGGTCGAGGAAGGAGTCGAAGGCGGTCGCGCGCTCGATGACCGGCTGGTCGCCGAGCGCGGCGAGCAGCTCGGGGTAGAGCGGCCCGGACGGCTTGGCCGGCTCGCCGTTGGTGACGACCAGGCCGGCGCCGTAGAGCTTCGCGGTCTTGGCCAGGCCGACCACGTTGTTCACGTGCTCGCGCAGGTCGTGTGAGCGCAGGAGGTTCGCGAAGCCGACGGCGTGGTCGACGAGCACGACGGTCGCGTTGGCCGGGGACAGGGGTTCGAGGTTCATGCCGGTTCCTTCCGGGTGCGGTCGATGGCGGCGCGGACGGCGGGGGCGATCTCGCTGCCCAGCCGGTGCACGGACTCGCGCACGCGGCCGGGCGGCAGGCCGCCCCAGTCGGCGAGGAGCTGCACGCGGTCGTAGCCGACGACGTCGTGCAGGCGCACGAGCTTGGCCGTCACGTGCTCGGACGTGCCGATCATCAGCGGCCCGTCCGGTCCGGTGCCGTCGGTGAAGTCCTGCCGCGACACGGGGTAGCCGCCCCCGCCGGGTCGCTTGGGCCGCAGGAAGTCGTGGTAGTGGCGGTAGGTCGAGGCCGCCTCTTCCGCCGAGGCCGCACCGAAGTAGTGGACGGCGACGCCGAAGCGGAGCCGGTCGGCGTGACCGGCCTGCTGCCCCGCGGCGCGGTAGAGGTCGGCGAGCTGCCGCAGGTGACCGGGATTTCCGCCCAGGTAGCCGAGGATCAGGGGAAGCCCGAGCGCGCCGGCTCTCGCCACGCTCGACGGCGAGCCGCCCGCGCCGATCCAGATCGGCAGGGACTCGCTCCGGGGCACCACGGCCGCCCGGTCCAGCGGCGGCCGGTGGCGGCCGCGCCAGGACAGCACGGGTTCGTCGCGCAGCCGCAGCAGCAACTCCAGCTTCTCGGCGAAGACCTCGTCGTACCGCTCGATGTCCACGCCGAACAACGCGAAGGGTTCCGGGTAGGCGCTCCGCCCGGCGGTGATCTCCGCGCGTCCGGCGCTGAGCAGGTCGAGCGTCGCGAAGTCCTGGTGCACCCGGACCGGGTCGTGCACGCTGAGCACGGTCACGCCGCTGGTCAGCCGGATCCGGGAGGTCCGCGCGGCGACGGCGGTGAGCACGGGAACGGGCGACGACACGGCGAAGTCGCCGCTGTGGTGCTCGCCGACGCCGAAGACGTCGAGACCTTCCGCCTCCGCCTGCACCCCCAGTTCCACGATTTGCGCCAGGCGCGCGGCTTCCGTCACCTCCCGGCCGTCCACGGTCCGCGGCTGCCGGTCGGCCAGGGTCGCCACGCCGATCTCGACGCCCTTCCGGGCGGGTGCCTGCATGGCATCTCCTGCTTTCGTGAAATCTGGAAGGGGTCTTCCGTTTTCGCTACGGTACGCTATCCGGAAGACCCTTTCCAGATCGAGGTGAGTGAGCCATGCCACCCGGCCCCCGGCGGCCCCGCGCGGACGCGGCGCGCAACCGCCGGCGCCTGCTGGACGCCGCGGTCGAGGTGTTCGGCGAGGCCGGCATCGACGTGCCGATGAGCGAGGTGGCCCGGCGGGCCGGCGTCGGCATCGCGACCCTGGCGCGCAACTTCCCGGCGCGCGAAGACCTGATCGCGGCCGTCTTCGGCGCCTCGATGACCGCCTACGCGGACACCGCGGCCGCCGCGGCCGCCGACCCGGACCCGTGGCGGGCGTTCTGCGGCTTCATCGAATACGTCTGCCGCATCCCGGGGCGCGACCGCGGGTTCGGCCAGGTGCTGACGACGATGTTCCCGGGCGTCGAGGTCCTCGAATCGGAGCGCCAGCGCGGGCTGCGCGAGTTCATCCGCCTGGTGCGCCGGGCCAAGGAGGCCGGCGGCCTGCGCCCGGACTTCTCCCCGCACGACCTGCCGTTGATCATGCTGGCGACGGGCGGGGTGACGCGCGCCGGCACCCCGGCGCTGGCCGCGGCGGCCGACCGGCTCGTCGGCTACCTGCTGCAGGCGTGCGCCGCCGGCAACACCGGCCCGCTTCCCGGCCTGCCGCCGCCGCGGGAGCTCTACCGGGCCCTGGAAATCAGCCGGCCCGGGCCGCGGAGCGAGTAGCCGCCCGCAGGGCTGCCCCGAACGAGTGAACGACTCTCGATGTGGCAACGGGAAACCCGGAGTGGTGCAACTCTTCGACGAGGCGCCGGATCAGTCAGGCGCGAGGAAAAGGGGGCGTCACGGGTCTGTTCGAGTCGATGGCCTGCTCCGTGCCCTGCCCGGCAGCTGTCGACGGGTGTACGCCGCGACAATGACCTCCGGCGCCCGGGTACTGGGCCAGCAAAGCACCAGTCTCCAATGTGGAGTGTCCGAACAACACATCACCGTACCCGCCGATGTTCCTGGCGGCGCCGCAATGGTTCAGCTCGTGTTCAGCGGACCCGATGGCTCGGTGCTGGCCGCCTGCGTGGCGGATATCGGCTACGAAGTCTGTGATTGACGCCCCCTACGACACTTCCCGGTCCGCCGCCGATCCTCGCCGGCGGGGCGGCCCGCGGCGAACACGTCGCTCACCGACGCGGTCGCGCACACCACGTACTGGGAGCTGCCCACCGGCCGTCATCCCCGTCTTCGCCCGGCACGGCACCCAGGAGCTCGGTTTCGGACGGTCCCGGGGGATCCCGCGGTGACCGGGCGTGGCTCACCGGGAATCCGGCCGTCCCCGCGCTGGACGGCACCGAAGGACAGCCACACGAGCGATCCGCCGGCCACGACGTGCACGAGGCTGGTCACCGGGGTGTCCGGCAGCCGCGCCGCAACCGCCAGCACGGGGAACGCGACGAGGTAGGCCACCGCCGGGATGCGGGCGTGGATCCCGGCGCGCAGCATGGCCACCCCGAACAACACCGCGCCGGCGGCGAAGACCAGCGCGCTGCCCAGCAGGGCCACCATGGTCGGGCCCCGCAGCAGTTCCGCGACCACCGCGTCGTCGAGGAAGAACAGCGCCAGGTTCAGCGTGAACGCCGCGCCGCCGAACAGGCCGAGCCCGACGGCGTTCACCGTGTAGGCCACCGCGCCGAACGGGCCGGCCGCGGTGGCGTGCCGCAGGTGGAGCACGGTGAGCAGCGGAACGGCCAACGCGGGGGAAAGGCCCAGCACGAAGCTCGTCGGCGCGCTTTCGCCGGTGAACGCCTCGATCAGGCCGGGCACGGCGATGGCGAGGCCGGCGAGCACACCGCACCAGGCGCCCAGTCGGGTCAGCATGGAGAGTCTCCTTGGGGAGTAAGGGTTTCCGTGAACGGTAGGAACCGCGAGCGGCCCGCCGGAAGTGCCGGACGGCAGGCGCCCGCGTGGCCACCCGGCACGTGCCGTTCGGCCGAAGTTCGGTCTGTTGCCGTCGAACGGCCGTAGGCTCGGGTGATGGTGACGCGGATCGTGCCGTGGGTTTCCGGTGCCGTGTACGGGATCGTGCTGCTGGCCGGGCTGTACTACGTGCTCGCCGGCCTCGGCCCGGCGAACGGGGCGCGGCTCGCCGGCTTCGTCGCCGGGATCGGCGCGTTGTTCGCGCTGGAAGCGCTCGAGCGGCGGGTGGCCCGCCTGCCGGTGGCGTTCCTGGTCGCCCGGCTGGTGCTGTTCTTCGCCGTCGCCGCGCTCGACGAATCGGGGCTGTCGCGGGTGCTGTTCGTGCTGGTGCCGTTCGCCGCGTACCTGACGTTCGGGCGTCCGGCCGGGCTCGTGCTCGGCGGGCTTTGCCTGGCGTTGCTCGTCGGCGGGTTCGCGGTGTGGGTGCCCGGCTGGTACCGGGACAGCACCTACGTGTCCGACGTGCTCATGTTCACCACGGGACTGGTGCTGGCCCTCGCGATGGCCGACGTCACGGTCCGGGAACGGCGGGCCGCGGCGCGGGTCGCGGAGCTTTCCGCCGCGGCCGAACGCAACCGGCTGGCCCGCGACATCCACGACAGCCTCGGCCACCACCTGACCGCCGTCTCCATCCAGCTGGAAAAGGTGGCCGCGTTCGCCGGCCGGGACCCGGACGTCGCCGGCCAGGCGCTCGCCGACGCCCGCCGCTCGGTGGGACACGCGCTGGACGACGTCCGGACCTCGGTCGGCACGCTGCGGGCCGGCGGGCGTTCCCTGGTCGACGCGCTGACCGAGCTGGGCGTGGCGCTCGAGGTGCACGGCGCGGAACCCGATCTCGGCCACGCGACGGTCACCACGCTCCACCGGGCCGCGCAGGAGGCGGTCACGAACGCACGCCGGCACGGCCGGGCCGGTCAGGTGCGGGTTTCGGTGACCTTCGGCGCCACCACCCGCCTGGTCGTCACCGACAACGGCCGCGGCTTCGACACCGGCGCGCCCCGGTCCGGGTTCGGCCTGCTCGGCCTGCGGGAACGCGCCGCGCTGGTGGGCGGCACGGTGGCGGTGGACAGCGCGCCGGGTGCGGGCACCAGGGTCACGGTGACCGTGCCGTGAGCGTGCGGGTGCTCGTGGTCGACGACCAGCGGCTGGTCCGCGAAGGCATCGCGTCCCTGCTGGCCATCCAGCCGGGGATCTCGGTGGTCGGCACGGCGGCCACCGGCCGGGAGGCGATCGAGCGGACCCTGGACCTCGGCCCGGACGTGGTGCTGATGGACGTCCGGATGCCGGAGATGGACGGCGTCGACGCGGTCGCCGTGCTGCGCCGCCGCGCCCCGGACTGCCGCGTGGTGATGCTGACGACGTTCGACGACGAGGAGTACGTCGTGCAGGCCCTGCGTGCGGGCGCGGCCGGCTACCTCCTGAAGGACCTCCCGGCGGCGGAGCTGGCCGAATCGGTCCGGCTCGCCCACGCCGGCGTCACCCAGCTCGACCGCACGGCGGCCCGGCACGTCGCCGCGGCGCTGTCGGCGCACCCGGCGGCCCCGGATGCCCTGACCAGCCGGGAGACGGAGGTGCTGCGCCTGGTCGCGACCGGGGCGACGAACCGGGAGATCGCGTCGAGGCTGTTCCTCAGCGAAGGCACGGTGAAGAACCACGTCTCCCGCATCCTCGGCCGCCTCGGCCTGCGCGACCGCACCCAGGCGGCCGTCTACGCCCGCGACCGGGGCCTCATCTGAGCGGTGCGCCCCGACGAGAGCCGCCCCCCGATCTTCCGCGCCGAGCGCGGTGGCGGCGCGCCCGGGGCGGCGCCGCGTGCGAGGCTGAGGTGCGTGCACCACGAACAGCCTGAACCCCTCGTTCCCCGGTCGGTGGCCGAGCTCGCCGCGGATCCGGCTTGGACGGTCACGCGCACCGGCACGACCGGTCAATGGCTCACCGCCGAGCGGGTCCTCGAGCACAACGGGCACCGGCGGCTCATCGGCCTGACCCCGATCCGGCCCGGCACGGTCGCCCTCATGCTCTGGGCCGGCGGCGAGGTCGTCGAGCACCTCCGGGGCACCGAAGCCGAGGTCTGCGCGACCGCGCACCGCTGGGCCGCCGAGTTCCCCGGCTGATGCCGTGACCACGGCTACCCGAGCCGGATCACGATTCCCGGTCAGGCCGCTCAGGTTCCCGGCGAAGCGTGGCAGGTGAGCGCCCCCCGTCTGTTCACTTCGCGTTCACCTGCCGGACGTCTCACGGGGCACGTTCCCCTTACCACGGCCGACCGGAAGGTGAGCGATGAGCACGTTGGACACCATGGCTTCCGAACAGCTCGACATCCACCTCGCCCAGCTCGAGGATCGCCTGGGCCAGGACTACCGGAACGTCACCCGCACCCGGCTGCACGCACTGGTCGACCGCGAACGCGCCCGGTTCGACGGCGCCCGCATCCACGCCTTCGTGCCGATCCTGGTCGAGCGGGCGGTCCGGGCCGCGCTGGCCACTGTTTGAAGACGGCGATGGGGCGCACGGTCAGCTTCGCCGCACCGGCAACCGTCTCCGTGCGCGTCGCCCGTCGTCAGGCGGTGACCGTGGTCGTGAGCACCGCCGACAACCGCGCCAGCACTTCGGGGTGCACGCGGTAGTAGACCCAGGTGCCCCGCCGCTCCCCGGTGATCAGGCCGGACTCGCGCAGCACCTTGAGGTGGTGGGAGATGGTCGGGCCGGTCAGCTCGAAGGCGCCGGTCAGGTCGCAGACGCACGCCTCACCGCCGGGGTGGGAGGCGATCAGCGACAGCAGCCGCAGCCGGACCGGGTCGGCCATCGCCTTGAACAGCTTGGCCAGCTCGCCGGCCTGACCTTCGGTCAACGGTTCGCGGGCCAGCGGGGAGCAGCAGGCGTCCATCGCGGTGATCGGCAGCTGTTTCGGCACACGTCTATCTTGACAGTCTTCTAAGCAGCGAGCAAGCTGAGCCTCGTCTGTTTCGATGATTGTCTATTCAAGGAGGACGGGATGTCACGCGTACAGCTGGCGTTGCGGGTCGGCGACCTGGCGGGCTCGATCGGCTTCTACTCGAAGCTGTTCGGGACGGAGCCGGCGAAGCTCCGGCCGGGCTATGCGAACTTCGCGCTCGAGGAGCCCGCACTGAAGCTGGTGCTGCTGGAGGGCGAGCCGGGCCAGGAGACGGTGCTGGACCACCTCGGCGTCGAGGTCGAGTCGACGGACCAGGTCAACGCGGCGACCAGGCGGCTGACCGGCGAAGGCCTCGAGACGCTGACCGAGGACGACACCACCTGCTGCTACGCGGTGCAGGACAAGGTGTGGGTGCACGGCCCCGGCAAGGAGCCATGGGAGGTCTACACGGTGAAGGCCGACTCGGCGACGTTCGCGGCGGCCAAGCCGGAAGGCTGCTGCAGCTGACCGCCACTCTGCTGCCCCCGGGCGTCGCCGGGGGCAGCTGTCCCGTCCGGTTGACAGGCTCCTGGCGGCGGCTGGTCACCGAGACCGGAAGCCCGCACTGACCCCTCAGAAACCGGGGCGGCGCAACGAGGACGCCGCCGCGGCCGCGACCGCTTCGGCCACTGTGGACAGTGCGGGCAGGTCCAGTTTCCACTGCTGCCAGTAGAGCGGCACGTCCACCGGACGGTCCCGCACGAGCGGCACCAGCGTGCCGGCCCGCAGCCCGGGTGCCGCCTGCACCTCCGGCACCATGCCCCACCCGAGCCCGGCTTCCACGGCGGCGACGACCATCTCCGACGCCGGAACGTAGTGCCGCAGCGCGCTCGCCCCGGCCCCGCCGAGCAGCCGCACGAACGCGTCCTGCAGGTCGTCGTGGTCGTCGAACACCACGACGGGCGCCGTGGACAGGTCGTCCCGCAGCGCGCCGGTCACCCACCGCGCCACGAAGGCGGGGCCGGCCAGCGGCAGGTAGCGCAGGTGGCCGAGCGGGCGCACGGAGCAGCCCTGCACCGGCGCGGACGAAGACGTCACGGCCGCCATCACCCGGCCCTCCCGCAGCAACGTGGTGGTGTGTTCCTGGTCCTCGCGGTGCAGTTCGAAGCAGATCGGCGGATCGGCGGCCACCCCGGCGAGCGCGGGCAGGAACCAGGTGGACAGGGAGTCGGCGTTGACCGCGATCGGCACCCGGAGGGGCTCACCGCGCATGCCCAGCTCGGCTCGCGCGTCCCGCTCGAGGGCCGCGAGCCGCCGCGCGAACCGGACCACCACCTGCCCGGAATCGGTGACCCGCACCGGTTTCGTGCGGGTCACCAGCACACTGCCGGTCCGCTGTTCGAGTGCCTTCACCCGCTGGCTCACCGCGGACGGCGTCACGTGCAGCACGGCCGCGGCGGCATCGAAGGTGCCCGCATCGACAACGGCGAGCAGCGTCCTCACCTGGTCCAGCGGCAGCTCCGTCATCACGAAGACTGATCTTAGGCAGGAATCTTAAGCTGCGCTGTCGACACCCGGAACGCCTGGCCGCTACGCCGCGCCGTCCGCCGGCAGGCGGTCCGGCACCCCGAGCCGCGGGAACCGGTCGGCGTGGAACGTCGTGATCTCCGTGATCGCCCCGCCGGTGACGCGCAGGACGTCGAGGGTCAGCGGCAGGTACGCCCCCGCCGCCTCCTGCCACAGGTAGAAAGCCACCGCGGGCTGCCGGTTCACGAACGTGGGGACGCCACGCAGGCCCGTCATGTTCTCGAACCCGTCCTCGATCCAGTCCTTCACCACCGCGTCGCGGCCGATGTACAGGCCGGGGGTGGGTGGCATCGAGCAGCGGACGTCGTCCCGCAGCAAGGCGGCGATCCGCTCGATGTCGACGGCCACGCTGGCCTCGGTGAAGCGGCGCACCAGCGCACGCGTCCCCGTGTCCTCCTCGCCGCCGGTCCAGTCCTGCCGCTCGGCGGGCAGGTGCTCCCGCATCCCGGCGCGGGCCCGCTGCAGCGCGCTGTTCACGGAATTGACCGAGTCCCCCAGCAGCTCGGCGACCTCCTTCGCGGGCCAGCCGAGCACGTCCCGCAGGATGAGCACCGCCCGCGGCCGCGGCGCCAGGTGCTGGACGGCGACCAGGTACGCCAGTTCGATCGTCTCGCGTGCCACGGCGGCGGTCTCCGGCTCGTCCGCGCCGCCCGCGGGCAGCTCGTCGAGCAGCTGGTCCGGGTAGGGCTGCAGCCACCGCACCTCGCCGCCGGTCGCCGGCTGCGGGCGGCACTTGGCCAGCAGGTCCAGGCAGGCGTTGGTGGCGATCCCGTACAGCCACGCCCGGAACGTCGAGCGCCCCGCGAAGGTCTCGCGCCGCCGCCAGGCCCGCAGGAACGTCTCCTGCACGGTGTCCTCGGCGTCCTCGAACGAGCCGAGCATCCGGTAGCAGTGCACGTGCAGCTCCCGCCGGTGCCGCTCCGCCAGTCCCGAAAACGCCGGCTCCGCCGGCTGCGTGTCCGTACTCATCACGTCATCCTCCGCTTCGTCGTGGCCCTTCGCAGGTATGACGGCCACCGGCGCGAGAACTCATCACTCCGGCTGTTCGTCATCCTCTTCGACGCCGCAGAACCGCCCGAGCTGGAGGACACGGCGAATGCCTTCCTGGTCGCCGAACCCGCGCCGGCCCAGCGGCTGGTCCGGGCCGGCGTCCTCGCGGTGATCTACCTGATCTTCACCCAGGGCTACCCCGCGGGCCCGGATCGAGCGCGGGCTAGTCTCCGGTCGTGGCCTTGGCTCGATAAGCCGACTTCTTCGCCTGGTTCCCGCACACCCCCATCGAGCACCACCGCCGCGTCCCCGGCCGGGACGTGTCCAGGAACAACGCCCCGCAGCGGGCCCCGGCACAGCGCCGGACCCGTGCGAACTCAGGCGACGTCACCAGCTCCAGCGCGTCCCGGGCCAGCAAGGCCAGCATGGCCGAGGCGGGCTCCGCGGCCTGCCAGCGCAGTTCGCCCGACGGCGTCAACGCCGGCGACGGCACCGGCAGCGCCGCGACCCGGTTCAGCCGCTGCCGCGTCGCGGCCCGCACCGGACCCGTCAGCAGCTCGTGGATCGCCTCGCGGACCGCACGGGCTTCGCCGGCCGACTCCGGCCGGACCGGGGTGGCGAACGGGCCGAACCGGTCGATCCACGCCCCCCACGCCGGCGCGTCCGGCAGCTCCTCCGTCTCCGACGGCGTTCCCCGGTACCGGAGCGTCCTGATGAAGTCGAGGCACGGGCGGCCCGCTCCCGCGCGGAATCTGTCCGTCATCCGGATCACCCTACGCCGGAACCGGTTTGACTGGTACCGTCGGGAACCGATCAAACCGGTTCCACCACGGGGGCGCGCATGACCGAGACCGAGCAGAAGGCCCCGCCCGGCTGGCTCGTGCTGCTATTGGCCGTCTCCTGTGGACTGACCGTCGCCAACCTCTACTACGCCCAGCCGCTGCTCGCCGAGCTGCGGCAGACCTTCGGGGTCGGGGAGGCCGCCGCCGGCGGGGTCGTCACCGCCACCCAGCTCGGGTACGCCGCCGGGATGCTGCTGCTCGTCCCGCTCGGCGACCGGCTCGAGAACCGCGGCCTCGTCGCGACGCTGCTCGCCCTCGCCTCCGCCGGGCTGGTCGTCACCGGCGTCGCACCCGGGTTCGCCGTGCTGCTCATCGCTTCGCTCGCCGTCGGGGCGGCGTCGGTGGTCGTGCAGATCCTCATCCCGTTCGCGGCCGACCTCGCCCCCGACCACATCCGCGGCCGGATCGTCGGGCGGGTCGTCAGCGGGCTGCTCTTCGGGATCCTGCTCTCGCGGGTCGTCGCCAGCCTGCTCGCCGAGGTGACGAGCTGGCGCGTCGTGTTCCTGATCTCGGCCGGCGCGATGGCCGCACTCGCCCTGGTGCTGCGGTTCATCCTGCCGCGCCGCGCACCCAAGACCGACATCCGCTACGGCGAACTGCTCCGCTCGACCTTCGCCATGGCGCGGAAACACCCTCCCCTGCGGCACCGCGCGCTCTACCAGTCGGCGATGTTCGGCGCGTTCAGCGCGTTCTGGACGACCATCGCGTTCGTCCTCACCGCACCGCCGTTCAACTATTCCCAGCTCGGCGTGGGCCTCTTCGCGCTGGCGGGCGCGGCAGGCGCCGCGGTGGCGCCCCTGGCCGGGCGGTGGTCGGACCACGGCCACGGCCGGCGGCTCACCGCGGGCGCCTTCGTGCTCTGCGCCGCCGCCTTCGCGCTCGCCGGGTTCGGCGCGCACAGCGTCATCCTGCTGGCGATCGCCGCGATCGCCGTCGACACGGCCGTGCAGACGACGCTGGTGGTCGGCCAGCACACGATCTACCAGCTCGACCCCTCCGCCCGCGCCCGCATCAACAGCGTCTACCTGGGCACGTTCTTCATCGGCGGCGCGATCGGCTCCCAGGCCGGCTCGATCGCCTACCACCTGGGCGGCTGGACGGCGGTCGTCGTGTTCGCCGGCGTGCTCCCGCTGCTCGGCCTGGCCGGGATGACCCGCACGCGCGGCTAGGACTTCCCGTTCCCGGCACCGATGATCGTGTCGAGGTTGGCTCGGGTGGTCTCCAGCTCGCCGATCGCCTCGTCGAGCCGGCTTCGCTGCTGCCGCAGAGCGTCGACCAGCTCCGGGCAGTCCGGCGTCAACCAGCCGTCCTCGTCGATGATGCACGGCAGGATTTCCCGGATCTGCGCGGTGTTCAACCCGGCCGCGAGCAGGATCCTGATCCGCCGCACCGCCGCCACATCGGCCTCGCCGTACACGCGGTAGCCGCTCGGCCGCCGTTCCGGCGTCAGCAAGCCCTGTGCCTCGTAGTACCGCAGCGCGCGTTCGCTGACGCCCGCCCGCCGCGCGAGCTCCCCGATCCGCATGCGCACTCCCGGACTTGACTCTGCCGTCGGCGTCAAGCTTTAGCTTAACCGCCATGACCTCTGTGACCGTCCTCGGACTCGGCCCCATGGGACGCGCCCTCGCCGCCGCGTTCATCGCCGCCGGCCACCCCACCACCGTGTGGAACCGCACTCCCGGCAAGGAAAACGGCCTCGACGCCACCGTTGCCGGGACAGCCGCCGAAGCGATCGCGGCCAGCCCGCTCGTCGTCGTTTGCGTGCGGGACTACGCCGCGGCACAAGCGATCCTCGACCCCGGAGCACTCAACGGCCGCACCCTGGTGAACACCACCGGCGGCTCACCCGCACAAGCCCGTGAGCTGGCCTCCTGGGCCGCGGCGCACGAAATCGGCTACCTCGACGGCGTGATCGTCGCGACGACCGCCGCCATCGGCGGCCCGGAAGCCACGCTGTTCTACAGCGGCCCGGCCGACGCCTACGAAAAGCACCGCGGCACCCTCGCCGCGCTCGGCGAGAACACGACCCACCTCGGCGAAGACCCCGGCCGGGCGGCCGCGTTCGACGCGTCGCTGCAGGACATGCTCTGGACTTCGATGAGCGGCGTCGTCCACATGTTCGCCCTCGCCGAGGCCGAGCACATCGATGCCGCCGACATCGCCGGACACGCGAAGGCGCTGCTCGGCTTCTTCCCGGACCTGATCGACCTCCTCGCCGGGCAAGTCGCGGCCGGCCACTACCCCGGCGACGCCGGCACGCTCGAAGCCACCGCGGCCACGATGGACCACGTCCTCAGCGCCATCCGGGCGAAGAACCTCGACAACGGCGTGCTGTCCGCCGCCCGCGCCGAAGTGCAGCGAGCCATCGACGCCGGGCACGGCTCCGACGGGTTCGGCAGGCTCGCCGCCCGGTTCACCGGCGCGGCTGGAGGTGGTGCCTCGTGATGTAGTCGCCCACGCCCGTGCCGAGCCGGGTGCCGTCGACGTCCGCGGAGCGGAAGTGGATGCCCGCCCAGATGCGGGCTCCGACCACTTCGGCGGTCGCCTGCGAGAAGCTGCCGAAGTGCCGCGTGGTGCCGCTGTCGACGCTGTACGCGCTGAAGGACACCTTGTCCCGGCCGAAGAAGTGCGCGTATGCCGTCATCTGCGCGGCGGTGCGGCAGGTGTGACCGGACGGGTAGTCGGGGTTCGGCGGGGTGACCACCAGCGGCGTCCAGCCGGGATCCGGCTCGGTGGCGGGGTTTCCGTCGGTGCCGGCGAGCCGGATGGCGGTGACCGGCCGCCAGAAGTGCCAGAACTCCTTGTCGTTCGCGCAGGCGATCGCGCCGTCCGTGCCGGTGAAGTCCGCCAAGGCGTAGAAGCGCGCGGTTTCCAGCAGGCCGAGCCGCTGGGTGACGGCGAGGTCGCGCTTCATCCCCCAGCTGACGGAACGCCGGTCGTGCCACCAGAGCGCCGCCTCGGTCTGGTCGGCGGTGCGGACGGTGCTCGTCGCCGAGCCGAGCCGCTTGACCTCGTCGAAATCACGGGTGTACGCGCGGCTCGTGAGCGACGGCGGTCCCGGCGTCCGGAACATCGTCGCGTCCGGAACGGCGAACGGCTTCAGGAAACCGACCCACGCGCCGGTGTTCTCGAACGCCGGCGGGGTGGGCCGGTACCGGCCCGGCTCGGTGCCGACGGTCCAGGGCCGCGGGTCGAAGGCACCGTCGTGCCGGCGGGCGGTGATCATCGCCGCGGCCGCCTGCGCGCCGACCCGGATGCCGCCGCGCTTCGCCGGTCCGTCCGGGAGGCCGGCGAGCCATTCGTCGTACTGGACACGCAGCCTTTCCCGCTGTTCCGGGAAAATCGCGTCCAGCACGCGGTGGGCGGCCGTGCCGACGGCGGCGTCCGCCGACTCCCGGCCCGTGGTCCGCGGGGCGACGAGGTAGGGCTCGTACGGGGTGCCTTCGATCGCGTTCACCGCGTCGTAGACCGCGCCGCTGACCATCGCGAACCCGCGGCCGGCGACCTGCGGCGGGGCCTGGTGCGCGATGTCCCAGATGGCTGTCTGCGCGTTGGCGTCCCAGACGACGACCGCGTTCGGTGCCGCGCCGGCGGCCGGCGGTGCGAGGGTGAGCGGCGTTGCCAGGATGAGCGCCGCGAGAACCGCCGCGCAGCGTGCCTTGACCATCGTCAACCCCAAGGATATGCGGTTCGCATCGACACTGCCACGCAACGTATCGCCACCCGGCCCGCGGAAGCAATACTCCTTATGCGAAGACCGCCCGGTTCGCCGCCACCCATTCCGCGTACGTCGTTCCCGGCCTGCCGAGCAGTTCCTCGACGACGCCGGTCGGCACCTGCGGGTGCCGCAGGGTTTGCTCGAAGCCCTCCAGCAGCCAGCCGGCGGCTTCTTCCGGTACGCCGTAACCGATCCACTGCGCGCGCTGCTCCGCCGGGGTCAGCTCGCGGAAGCGGATCTCCTTCCCCAGCACGGATGCCAGGGTTTCGACCTGCCCGCGCAGGCTGATCGCCTCCGGTCCACTGAGGACATACGTGGCGCCGACGTGCCCTTCGGTCGTCAGCACCCGGGCGGCCACGGCCGCGATGTCACCGAGGTCGATGGGGGTCTGCGTCGCGTCGCCATGAGCCATCGCCACCTCGCCCGCCCGCACCATGGGCGCCCAGTCGAGCGTGTTGTTCATGAACGCGCCGGGCTGCAGGAAGGTCCAGGCGAACCCGGCCTCCCGGACGGCGGCCTCGACGGCGGCGTACTCGTGGCCGCTGGAGCCCTCGTGCTCGTCTCCGACGCTGCTGCCCGACAACGCGACGACCCGCGCCACGCCGGCTTCCGAAGCCAGCTCGCAGAACCGCCGGACGGTCCGCGCCATCGGCGCCAGGTACACCGCCGAGACACCCTTGAGCGCCACCGGCAACGTCGACGGCCTCGCCAGCGACCCGACGACCACCTCGGCCTCCGCCGGCAGCTTCGCGCGTTCCGGATCGACGGTCAACGCCCGCACGGGCACGCCCGCCGCCAGCAGTTCGTCGACCACCAGCCGGCCGACACTGCCGGTGGCACCCGTCACCAGGATCGTCATGCGTCCTCCTCATTCTCGTATGCCGTACGAGATCGTACGGCATACGAGAGCCGGAGCGCACGTGGTTTGTGTACCGGAGGAGCCGGCCGGCGTACCTGGACGGTCGGTTGGCGTACCCGAAGGGTCGGCCGGCGTACCTGGAGCGTCGGCGCGTGAACCGACCCTCTGGATACCCGAGCCGACCCTCTGGGTACGCGAGCCGACCGGTCCGGTCAGGAGGTGATGGTCGGCAGTTCCGGCGCCGCGACGTCGTAGACCTTGCCGTCCTGGGTGAGCAGTGCGGCCAGGACCTTGGCCTTGCGGTCGGTCTGCTCCGCGGTGCCCCAGCGGACGATCTTGCCGTTGGCCAGCGTGAACTCCACGCTCGCCGGCGTCTTCGCCGTCGCCGTCGTGACCTGCTTGAGGAGCTGCTCCGGGATCACCCCGAGCACCGCCGTCACCGCGCGCGTCACCGGGTCGTCGGCCGACACCTTCGGCAGCTTGAGCTCCGGCAGGCCCGCCGGCCGCGCCGCGACCGTCTTGAACACCACGCCGCCGCCGTCGACCAGGTGGACGCCGTCGCCACCCGGGCCGCTGTCGAAGAACGCGATCGCCGTCCGCTCGGTCACCGTGATCTCGACCGTGTTCGGCCACGAGCGCGACACCTCGACCGTCGCGATGCCCGGCATCGCCGCCACCCGGTCGCGGATCTCGCCGGTGCTCAGCCGCAGCATCGGCTTGTCCGCCGGCACCGCCGCCACCGTGCGGATCTGGTCGGCGGGCACCGTGCGGGAACCGCTGACCGAGACGTCCCGCACGCCGAGCATCGAGCTGAAGAACAGCAGGTACACCAGCGCCACCACGGTGAGCACGGACAGCAGCGCGACCCACCGGCGGCGGATCTCCACCTGCCGGGTGGGCCGGCGGGGCCGGGTGCGGGCACTCGGCTTCGGCCGCGCGGCACGGGTCCGGCGGCGCTCCTCCTCGGAGCGCCGCCCCCGCCGTTGCCGGGCCAGGGTGGCGCGATCCGGGACGTCCTCTTCCGCGGACGGACGGCGGCGTTCCCTGGTCGGACTCATGGCCTCAGCGCTTGTCCAGCTCGGCGAGGATCTCCGTGCCCAGCTGCGTCACGTCCCCGGCGCCCATGGTCACCACGAGGTCGCCCGGCTTGGCCAGCCCGGCCGCCAGCGGCGCGGCGACGTCGAACGCCGGCTCGTAGTGCACCGCCGCGGTCACCCGGTCCGCGATCAGCGCGCCGGTGACGCCCGGCTCGGGCTCCTCGCGCGCGCCGTAGACGTCCAGCACGACGACCTCGTCGGCCAGCGACAGCGCCTCGGCGAACTCCACCGAGAACGTCTTGGTCCGCGAGTACAGGTGCGGCTGGAACACCACGATCACCCGCCCGGTCCCGGCCGCCGTCCGCACCGCGCGCAGCTGCGCGGCCACCTCGGTCGGGTGGTGGGCGTAGTCGTCGTAGACGCGGACGTCGCCGGCCCGGCCCTTGAACTCGAACCGCCGCCGCACCCCGCCGAACGCCGCGAGCCCATCCACCAGGCCCGGCACCGGCGCGCCCAGCTCGATCCCGGCCAGCAGGGCCGCGATCGCGTTCAGCGCCATGTGCTCGCCCGGCACGGCGACGCGCACCGAAACCTCGGCACCGTCCAGCGCGAGCCGCACGACACCGCCGTCCGGCGCCGGGACGTAGTCCAGGACGCGCGCGTCGCCCGGGCCGGTGGCCGTGCGGCCGTAGCGGCGCACCCGGACGCCCAGGTCCCCGGCCTGCCTGCCCAGCTCGTCCGCCGCGGCGTCGTCGGCGCAGACGATGAGCAGCCCGCCCGGCACGATCCGGCTCACGAACTCGGTGAACACCTTCGTGTAGGCCTCGGCCGTGCCGTGGTGGTCGAGGTGGTCCGGCTCGACGTTCGTCACGACCGCCACCGACGGCGAGTAGGTCAGGAACGAGCCGTCGCTCTCGTCCGCCTCGGCGACGAACACGCCGCCCTCGCCGTGGTGGGCGTTGGCCCCGGACTCGTTGAGGTCGCCGCCGATGGCGAACGACGGGTCGAGCCGGCAGTGCTGCAGCGCCACGGTCAGCATCGACGTCGTCGACGTCTTGCCGTGCGTGCCCGCGATGCACGCGACGCGGTGGCCTTCCATCAGCCCGGCCAGCGCCTGCGCCCGGTGCAGCACCGGGATGCCCGCCGCGCGCGCCGCGGCCAGCTCGGGGTTGGTCTCCTTGATCGCCGTCGAGACGACCACGGCGGACGGCGGTTCGGACAGCGCCGCGAGGTTCGCCGCGGCCTGCCCGACGAACAGCTCGGCACCCTGGGCGCGCAGCGACAGCAGCGCGCGCGACTCCTTGGCGTCCGAGCCCGACACGAACGCCCCGCGGGCGAGCAGGATCCGGGCGATGCCGGACATGCCGGCCCCGCCGATCCCGATCAGGTGCGCCCGGCGCAGTTCTTCGGGCAACTCAAGCTGTACCGACTCACGCACCGGCAGCCTCCAGAACGATCCGGGCGAGGGTTTCGTCCGCCTCGCGGTGGCCCATGCCGACCGCCGCCGCCCCCATCTTCGCCACGCGGTCGGCGTCGGTGACCAGCGGGACGACGAGTTCGGCGACCTTGGCCGCGCTGAGGTCGGCGTCGGCGACCATCAGCGCCGCCCCGGCGTCGACCGCCGGACGCGCGTTGGTGGCCTGCTCGCCGTTGCCGATCGGCAGCGGGACGAACACCGCAGGCAGCCCGACCGAGGTCACCTCGGCCACGGTCATCGCGCCCGAGCGGCAGATCGCGACGTCGGCCGCGGCGTAGGCCAGGTCCATCCGCTCCAGGTACGGCACCGGCACGTAGGCCGGCTTGCCCGGGAACTCCTGGACGACCAGCGTGTTCTTCGGCCCGTGCGCGTGCAGGACGCCGATACCGGCGTCCGCGAGGTCCTTCGCCGCGCCGGACACGGCGGCGTTGATCGACTGCGCGCCCTGCGAACCGCCGAACACCAGCAGCGTCGGCGCGTCCGGGTCCAGGCCGAAGTGTGCGCGCGCCTCGGCCCGCAGGGCGGGCCGGTCCAGGGTGGTGATCGACCGCCGCAGCGGGATCCCGACGACCTCGGCCTTCGGCAGCGGGGTGCCCGGGACCGCGACGGCGACCCGCGCGGCGAACCGCGCGCCGACCTTGTTCGCCAGGCCGGCCGACTTGTTGGCCTCGTGCACGACGATCGGGACACGCCCGCGCGCGGCGAGGTAGGCGGGCAGGGCGACGTAGCCACCGAACCCGACGACGACGTCCGCGCCGACCCGGTCCAGCACCTCCCGCGTCTTGCGCACCGAGTCGCGGACCTTCAGCGGCAGCTTGATCAGCTCCGGCGTCGGCTTGCGCGGCAGCGGCACCGGCGGGATCAGCTCCAGGGGGTAGCCGCGGGCCGGGACGAGCTTGTTCTCCAGGCCGCGCTCGGTGCCGAGCGCGACGACCTTCGCGTCCGGGCGCAGCCGCATGACGGCGTCGGCCAGGGCGAGGGCGGGTTCGATGTGTCCTGCGGTGCCACCTCCGGCGACCACGACCACGGGCCCCTTGCCCGCGGCGGCTCGCTCGGCTCCCTTGACGGGGTTACTCACCAATGACCTCTCCGGTTCGCGGTACTCCGGGTACCACGGCTCGCTGTTGTCCGCGCGGCCCCGCCGCGAGACGTGCTCGTGCGGGCCGTGCTCGTCCGTGCCGCGCTGCGGCGCACCGGTTCGCGGACCGACCTGCGTCGTTCCTGAGCCGGGGCGGGCCGGGCCGCACGGGGCGCCGGCCTGGCCGCCTTCGCCCCACTGCGTCCCGCCGCCTTGCGCGTGGCGGGCGGGCGGTACGGGTCGGGCGCGGGCAGCCGCAGCAGACGCCCGAATTTACCCGGCCCCTGTGTGCGCAGCGCGGCCACCGCCTCCGGTTCGTGCCGGGCGGCGTTCGCGAGCACGCCCATGATGAGCATGGTGATCACCAGGGAAGTGCCGCCGTAGGAGATCAGCGGCAGCGTGACGCCGGTGACCGGCAGCAGGCCGACGACGTAGCCGATGTTGATGCCGGCCTGGGCGACCAGGAACACCGTCAGCGTGCCGGAGACGATCCGGATCCACGGGTCGATGTTGCGGGTGGCGATCCGCAGCCCGACGACGGCGACGCCGCCGAAGAGGGCGAGCACGACGATGCAGCCGATCAGCCCGAGCTCCTCGCCGATCAGCGCGAAGATGAAGTCGTTCTGCACGTTCGGCAGGTAGTTCCAGCTGGCCGCGCCCTGCCCGAGGCCCTTGCCGAGGACGCCGCCGTCGGCGAGCGCCAGCTTGGCCTGGTTGGCCTGGAAGCCCTCGGCGCTGGTGTCGGCGTCCGGCGAGAGGAACGACATGACCCGGTCGAGCCGGTAGGGCGCGATGACGGCGAGCACCAGCACGCCGGCCAGGCCGCCGGCGAGGATGACGCCGAACAGCCGTTTCGGGGCGCCGGCGAACCACAGCAGGGCCAGCAGCACCACGGCGAGGGTGACCGTGCCGCCGAGGTCGGGCTGCAGCATGACCAGGGCGAACATCAGCAGCGCGATCGGCACCACCGGCACCAGCAGGTGCCGCCACTGGTGGATCACGTTGTACTTGATCACCAGGATGTGGGCGCCCCAGAAGGCCAGCGCGACCTTCGCGGCTTCGACCGGCTGGAAGGTGAACTCGCCGATCTTGAACCAGCCCTGCGAGCCGTTGACCTCCGAGCCGAGCGGGGTGAGCACGAGCAGCAGCAGGGCGAGGCAGATCACCGTCGCGGTGGCCGACATCCGCCGGATCCGCTCCAGCTTGACCCGCAGGCCCAGCCAGAACACGACCGAGCCGAGCGCGACGAACACCAGGTGCTTGACGAACAGCGAGTACACGCCGCTGCCGGTCTTCGGGTTGTACGAAGCGACCGACGACGCCGAGAGCACCATGACGATGCCGATGACGGTGAGCACACCGGTGAGGGCGAGCACGAGGTGGAACGACGCCAGCGGCCGCGAGAGCCACGCGGTCAGCGCGGTCCGGAAGGCGACGAAGCCGCTCTCCTTGCGCTCGCGGCGCGGCCGCTTCGGCGGCGGTGCGGGCTTGGACTCAGCTGTCGGCACTCGGCTCCCCCGCTGCGTCGTCGCGGAGGACACGCACGGCCGCGGCGAACGCGTCGCCGCGCTCGCCGTAGCTCGAGAACATGTCCAACGACGCCGCGGCGGGTGCCAGCAGCACCACGTCACCGGGTCGGGCCATCGCGCTGGCCGCACTCACCGCCGCAGTCATGGGTTCATCGTCACCCGGACGGAGGCTGTTCACCGGGACATCCGGCGCGTGTCGCGCAACCGCGGCGGCGATCACGGGTGAATCGACGCCGAGGAGCACGACTCCGCGCAGGCGGCCCGCGATGCTGCTCACCAGCTCGTCGACCGAGGCGCCCTTGAGCTGGCCGCCGGCGATCCAGACGATGCTCTCGTGGGCGCGCAGGGATCCGGCGGCCGCGTGCGGGTTGGTCGCCTTCGAGTCGTTGACGTACCGGACACCGGCCACCTCGGCGACCTCGACGGCCCGGTGCGGGGCCGGCTGGTACTCCCGCAGGCCCTTCAGCACGGCCTCCGGCGAGACGCCGTGTGCACGGGCCAGCGCGGCCGCGGCCAGCGCGTTCGCGACGTTGTGCGGGCCCGCCGGGCGCACGTCCGACAGCGTGGCGAGCTCCTCGGCGCTGTTCGCCGGGTCGGCGACGAAGGCGCGGTCGACCAGCAGGTCCTCGACCACACCGAATTCGCCGGCGCGCGGGGTGTCGAGCTGGAAGCCGACGCGGCGGGCGCTCTCGGGCGCGTGCTCGCCGGCGATCCGGGTGGACCAGTCGTCGTCGGCGTTGTGCACGGCCACCTTGGCGCGGGTGTAGACCCGGCCCTTCGCGGCCGCGTACTCGTCCATCGAGCCGTGCCAGTCGATGTGGTCTTCGGCCAGGTTCAGCACCACGGCGGCATCCGGGGCCAGCGTCGAGGACCAGTGCAGCTGGAAGCTCGACAGCTCCACGGCCAGCACGTCGTAACCCGCGCGGACCGCGTCGAGCGCCGCGTAGCCGATGTTCCCGCAGGCCACGGCGTTCGCCCCGGCCGACTTGAGGATCGACTCCAGCATGCCGGCGGTGGTCGTCTTGCCGTTGGTGCCGGTCACCACGAGCCAGCACGGCGGGTGTTCGCGCAGCTGCCCGACCCGCCAGGCCAGCTCGACGTCGCCGATGACCTCGACGCCCGCCTCGGCCGCGGCCACGAGCAGCGGCGACGTCGGCCGCCAGCCCGGGCTGGTGACGACCAGGACGACGTCCGGGGGTGGCTCGGTCAGGCCGGGCACCAGCTCGGCGCCCAGGCCTTCGAGCTCGGCCAGGCGCTCGGCGTTGCCGTCGGTGACGGTGACGCGCGCACCCAGCTCGACCAGCACCGGGACCACCGACTTGCCGGTGACCCCGGCCCCGGCGACGAGAACGTGACGACCGGCGACGTCCAAAGTCAGCCTCCGAGACCGAGCTGCTCGCTGTAGAACAGGCCGAGCCCGAACATGCAGCAGACCGCCGACAGCAGCCAGAACCGGATGATCACCGTGGTTTCGGCCCAGCCGGCGAGCTCGAAGTGGTGGTGGAACGGCGCCATCCGGAACAGCCGGCGCCGGGTCGTCCGGAACACCGCGATCTGCGCGACCACCGAGATCATCTCGACCATGAACAGGCCGCCGATGACGATGGCGAGCAGCTCGGTGCGGGTCGTCATGGACAGGCCGGCGACCAGGCCGCCGAGGGCCAGCGAACCGGTGTCGCCCATGAAGATCTTCGCCGGGGCCGCGTTCCACCAGAGGAACCCGACGCAGGCGCCGGTCGCCGCGGCGGCGACCACGGCCAGGTCCAGCGGGTCGCGGACGTCGTAGCAGGCCGCGGCCGGGGCGTTGGCGCAGGAAAGCCGCTCCTGCCAGAAGGAGATGACCACGTAGGTGGCCAGCACCATCGCCGCCGCGCCACCGGCCAGGCCGTCGAGGCCGTCGGTGAAGTTGACCGCGTTCGACCAGCCGGAGATCACGACGTAGCAGAAGATCACGAAGATCACCGACGGGAAGGTGATCAGCGCGAGGTCACGGACGTAGGAGAGGCTCTCCGACGCCGGCGTGATGCCGTGCTCGTTCGGGAAGTTCAGCGCCAGCACCGCGAAGGCGATGGTGACCACGAGCTGCCCGACCAGCTTCGCGGTCTTGTTCAGCCCCAGGTTCCGCTGCTTGCGGATCTTGATGAAGTCGTCGAGGAACCCGACGATCCCCAGGCCCACCGCGAGCATCAGCACGAGCAGCCCGGAGGCCGTCGGCGCGCCGCTGCGGGAGTTGAACATCCAGTTGATCAGGTGCGCGGCGAAGTACCCGACGACCATCGCGATGATGATCGCGACACCGCCCATGGTCGGGGTACCGCGCTTGGACTTGTGTCCCTGGGGGCCTTCCTCGCGGATCTCCTGGCCGAAGCCCTGCCGGGAGAAGACCCGGATCAGGTAGGGCGTGAGCAGGATGGAGATCAGCAGGCCCGCCGCGGCCGCGATCAGGATGCTGATCACGCGTCACCACCGTTCGAGCGATTCTCGGAGTTGTCGGTTTCCCGGGGTTCGAGCAGAGCTTCGGCGACCCGCCAGAGGCCGGCGGCCTTGGAGGCCTTCACCAGCACCACGTCCCCGGGGCGGAGCTGATCATGCAGCAGGGCGATCGCGGCCTCGACGTCGGGTACCAAAGTGGATTCCTCGCCCCAGGAGCCTTCCTGGAACGCACCCTGGTGCATGGCCGCCGCCTCGGGTCCGATGACGACGAGCTTGGCGATGTTGAGCCGGACGACGAGCCTGCCGATCTCGTCGTGGGCGTTGACCGAGTCCGCGCCGAGCTCGGCCATCACGCCGAGCACGGCCCAGGAGCGGCGGCCGGTCTCCCGGGTCATCGCCGCGAGGGCCTTCAGGCCGGCCCGCATCGACTCGGGGTTGGCGTTGAAGGAGTCGTTGAGGATCGTCACGCCGTCGGGCCGGGTGACGACCTCCATGCGGCGTGCGGAGCGCCGTTCGAGAGCCGAGAGCCTCGTGGCGATCTCGTCCGGCGTCGCGCCCAGCTCCAGCGCGACCGCCGCCGCCGACAAGGCGTTGCCGACGTGGTGCTCGCCGTGCAGGGGCAGCTTGACGTCGGCCTCGCCGGCCGGGGTGATCAGCCGGAAGGAGGCGCGGGCCTCGTCGTCGAGCGTGATGTCCGCGGCCCGTACCTGGGCGGACGGGGTCTCGCCGACGAACACCACCTTGGCCTTCGTCCGGCTCGCCATGGCCGCGACCAGCGGGTCGTCGAGGTTGAGCACCGCGACGCCGTCCTCGGGCAGTGCCTCGACGAGCTCGCCCTTGGTCTTCGCGATGCCTTCGCGCGAGCCGAACTCGCCGACGTGCGCGCTGCCGACGTTGAGCACCACGCCGATCTTCGGCGGCGCGATCTCGGCGAGGTGGGCGATGTGCCCGGGCCCGCGTGCCGACAGTTCCAGCACGAGGTGCCGGGTCGCCGCGTCGGCCCGCAGCGCCGTCCAGGGGTGGCCGAGCTCGTTGTTGAACGACCCGGGCGGCGCGATCGTCGGGCCGAGCGGCTCCAGCAGCTGCGCGATGACGTCCTTGGTGGAGGTCTTGCCGGAGGAGCCGGTGACGCCGACGACGGTCAGCCCGCCCTCGGCGAGGCGCTGCACGACGTGCCGGGCGAGCTTGGCCAGCGCGGCCAGCACCGCGGCGCCGGAGCCGTCCTTGTCGCCGGTCAGCGCGACCGACCGCTCGTGGGCCTCGCCCGCGGCGAGCGGCGGGACGACGATCGCGGGCGCGTCGACCTCGCGGGCGGCCAGCACGGCCACCGCGCCGGTCTCGACGGCCTGCGCGGCGAAGTCGTGGCCGTCGACCTTCTCCCCCGGCAAGGCGACGAACAGGCCGCCGGGCGTGAGCTTCCGGGTGTCGAACTCCACGGTGCCGGTCACCTGCGCGCCCGGATCGGCGCGGTGCAGCCGGCCGCCGACGACGTCGGCGATCTCGGCCAGGCTGAGCACGATCACACACTCACCTCGAGTTTGTTGCGGATGGCCGCGGCCAGCTCGTCGCGGTCGGAGAACGGGTGCACGACGCCGCCGGCTTCCTGGCCGGATTCGTGGCCCTTGCCGGCGAGGAAGACGATGTCGCCCGGACCGGCGAGCGAGACGGCGTGCGCGATGGCCTCGCGGCGGTCGCCGATCTCGACGACCTCGCCGCCCTCGGCGGGCCCGACCGCGCGGGCACCGGCGAGCATGGCGGCGCGGATCGCCGCCGGGTCCTCGGAGCGCGGGTTGTCGTCGGTGACGATCAGGACCTCGCTGCGGCGGGCCGCGGCCTCGCCCATCATCGGCCGCTTGGCGGTGTCGCGGTCGCCGCCGCAGCCGAGCACGGTGATGATCCGCCCCTCGGTGCGCGCCCGCAGTGCGTCGAGGCCCTGGGCAACCGCGGCCGGTTTGTGGGCGTAGTCGACGACGGCGGTGAACTCCTGGCCGACGTAGACGCGCTCCATCCGGCCCGGCACCTGCACCCGGGCGAGCCCGGCGACGATGTGCTCCAGGCTCACCCCGGCCGTGCCCAGGATGGCCGCGGCCAGCACGGCGTTGGCGACGTTGAACTCGCCGGGCAGCGGGATCCGGGCCGGGGCGCGGAGGCCGTCCGGGCCGTGCAGGGTGAACGTCTGCTCCCCCTGCGGGGTGGCTTCGAGGTCGGTGGCCTTCCACCCGGCGTCGGTGCCCGGATCGGTGGTCACGGTGATCGTCTGCGGCGTGAGCAGGGCCTGGCCCCACGCGCTGTCCACCACGACGACCTCGGTGGTCGAGCGGCCGTCGAACAGCAGGGACTTCGCGGCGAAGTACTCCTGCATGTCCTTGTGGAAGTCCAGGTGGTCCTGGGAGAGGTTGGTGAAGGCGCCGACGGCGAACCGGGTGCCGTTGACCCGGCCCAGCGCGAGGGCGTGGCTGGAGACCTCCATCGGCACGTGCGTGACGCCGCGCTCCAGCATCACCGCGAGCAGCGCCTGCAGGTCCGGCGCCTCCGGCGTGGTGAACCCGCTGACCAGGCGTTCGCCGGCGATCCGGGTCTCCACCGTGCCGATCAGGCCGGTGGTCAGCCCGGCGGCCTGCAGGCCGGCGTCGACCAGGTAGGACGTCGTGGTCTTGCCGGAGGTGCCGGTGACGCCGAGGACGGCCAGCCTCAGCGAGGGCTCGCCGTAGATCCAGGCGGCGATCTCGCCCAGTGCCGCCCGCGGGTCCGGGAGCACGAGGATTGGCACGCCGGCGTCGCGCAGGGCGGGCCGTTCGGCGCCTTCGGCGTCGGTGAGCACGGCGACGGCCCCGGCCGCGACGGCCTGGTCGCTGAAGTCGGCACCGTGGGCGCGGGCGCCCGGGAGGGCGGCGAAGAGGTCACCGGGCAGCACGTGCTGCGCGCGCAGCGTGGTGCCGGTGACGGTGAGCTCGGCCGCGTCGGGCGAGCCGGCGATGAGGCGGGCGTCCGCCCTGGCGAGCAGCGTCGCCAGCGGGACCGGGTCGATGCGCGCCGGGCGGGGCGGCGCGGGGACCGCTTTAACCGGGCTTTCCGGCACCTGGGAACTGGACGAGGACACGGACACGGCCAAGAGGCTACCGGCGGCCGGTTCGGGCACCCGCACGCGGTACGGCGATTGCGTGCCAGCCGGGCACATGTGCTAAACGGCGATCTGGACGTCGTTGCCCCGCAAGGGTTTCCCCGGCGACGCAGGCCGATGTGGACGCTCACGCGCCAGAGCCCCCTCACCGGGGTGAGGGGGCTCTAACGGACAGTGCCTACGGGGTGATGAGCGGGCCTACGGCGTGATGATGAGCGGGACTTCCGGCGAGGGGCCGTCCGACAACGGAATCTGGTACCGCTGCGTCAGGTACGACGCGATGGTGTGGAACAGCGGCGCGGCGGAGTGACCGACGGGCAGCGTCGTGTCCGGCGCGTCCAGCCGGATCCCGACGACGAACCGCGGGTGGTCGGCGGGCAGGATGCCGGCGAAGGTGATGTTGTACAGGTGGTCGCTGTAGGCCTTCGTCCGCGGGTCGACCTGCTGGCCGGTGCCGGTTTTCCCGGAGATCTGGTAGCCCTCGACCGCCGCCGAGGGAGCGGTGCCCTTCTGCAGGCCCTTGCCGTTCTGGGCGACCGCGCGCATCATGTCGCGCACCGTCTTGGCGGTCTGGGGGCTGACCACCCGGACCGACTTCGGGGCCGGCTCGGGCACGGTCGTGCCGTCCGGGTTCACCTTGGCCTTGACGATGCGGGGTTCGACGCGCAGGCCGTCGTTGGCGATCGTCTGGTACATCCCGGCCATCTGCAGGACGGTCATCGACAGGCCCTGCCCGATGGGCAGGTTGCCGAAGGTGGTCGCCGACCACTGGCTGCGCGCGGGCACCACGCCCGCGCTCTCGCCGGGCAGGCCGACGCCGGTGCGCTGGCCGAGGCCGAACGACTTGAGCAGGTTCGCGTAGCGCTCCTCGCCGATCTTCTGCGCCAGCAGCAGGGTGCCGATGTTGGACGACTTGGCGAAGATCCCGGTGGTGCTGAACGTCTGGGTGCCGTGGGTCCAGGCGTCGTGCACCGTCTTGTCGGCCACCTGCAGCGCGCCGGGCACCTCGACGGTCGACTCCGGCGTCGCGATGCCGTAGTCGATCGCCCCGGTGGCGGTGACGAGCTTGTTGACCGACCCGGGTTCGAACGGCGTGGTGACCGCGGGGTTCGCCAGGTCGTCGGTGGTCCAGTTGCGCTGGTCGTTGGGGTCGAACGTCTTGTCGTTGGCCAGCGCGTAGACCTCGCCGGTCTTGGCGTCCATGACGACGGCCTGCCCGCCCTTGGCGTGTGACTGCCGGACGTAGTCCGCCAGCTGCCGCTGCACCTCGTACTGCAGGTCGGAGTCGAGGGTCAGCTCGAGGTCCGAGCCGGGGACGGCGGCCTGCAGGTCGCGCTCGGTGCCCGGGATGACGACGTTGTCGCTGCCGTTCTTGGTGTTGACCATCATCCGGCCCGGCGTACCCGCCAGGTCGTTGTCGCGCAGCAGCTCGAGCCCGACGAGGCCGTGCAGGTTGTGCTTGGACACGTCCGGGTCGTCGGACCGCCAGTTCGCGGCGCCGACGATGTTGGCCGCCAGGCTGCCGCCCGGGTACTCCCGCAGCGCGCGCTTCTCGACGCCGATCCACGCGAAGTGCTTGACGATGTCGGCGGCGACGGACGGCTCGACGTTGTTCACCAGGTAGGTGAAGGACGCCTGCTTGTGGAACAGGTCGAGCAGCTGCTGCTCGCCGATCACGTTCGGCAGTTTGCCCGCGATGTACTTGGCGGCCGCGGCGGTCTCGGAGTCGAACGTCTTCGGCGTGCCGGGGTTCTTCGCGGCGAAGTCGTCCATGCTCTTGCGCAGCGCCTTGAGGTTCACCGAGAGGGTGCGCACCTCGACGCTGAACGCCAGCTTGGCGCCGTTGCGGTCCACAATGGACCCGCGCTGGGCGGGGATGTCGATGGTCTGGGCGCGCTGCCGTTCGGCCGCGGCCGAGAGCGCCGCGGCGTCGAACCACTGCACCTGCACCAGTTTCACGCCGGCGACGATCAGCACGGCGACCAGCAGCAGGCGCACCGCGGAGAACCGGCTGCGGTGCCCGCCGTTGGCGCGGCGCGCGGCCGCGCTGCGGGTGCCGGCGGCGTACGTCCGGCGCGCGCTGCCCGCCGCGCGGGCGCGGACCTGGCTGCGGCCCGAAGCCATCACTGGCCGCCTCCCGGCTGGGCCGGCGGCTCTTCGGCGGGCACGGCGGGCTGGTCGCCCTCGACCGGCGCGCCCTGCTGCGACTGCGTCCCGGCGGCCGGGGCGACCGGGGGCGCGGCCGGCACCACCGGGGCGTCCGCCTCGGCCTTCTTGGGCTCGCCGACGAGTGAGGTCTTCCCGTCGGGGCCGACGACGATCCGCGCCGGGTCACCGCCGGGCACCATGCCCAGCTGCTGGGCCGCGGGGGCCAGCGAAGCGGGCGACTCGGCCTTCGCGACGTCGCGCTGCAGCTGTTCCTTCTGCTCGGCCAGGTTCGCGTTGGTGGTGCGCAGCTGCTCGAGCCGGTAGGAGTCGGCGATCGCCTGCGTGGTCAGCCACAGCGTGGTCGCCACGCCGGCGGCCAGCAACGCCATCATCAGCAGCACGAACGACGCGCGCGACTTCGGCAGCAGCAGCTTCAGCTTGAGCTTCGGCTTCTCCGGCAGCTCGGCGGGCCGGGCCTTCGGCTCCGGGCGCGCCTCGCGCTCCTTCAGCAGGTCGGCGCGCTGAGCGCGGCGTGCGTAGGCGCGTTCGGCCGCGGACGTGCGGCCACGCGAACCGCGCCGGGGCGCGGCCTGACCCGGCTGCGGCGCCTGCGGGTCCGGCTCGACGGTGGTCGAGGTGCGGGCGGCGTCGCTGCGGCCCCGCGTCGCCGGCGCGGCCCGGCGGCGGGACTTCGCGGGAGCGGTCATCGCGGCTCTCCGATCCTCTCTGCGGCCCGCAGCCGCACCGAAGCGGCACGCGGGTTCCGTTCGATCTCCTTCTCGCCGGCCTTCTCGGCGCCGCGCGTCAGGAGCTTCAGCTCGGGCCCGTGTCCCGGCAGCTCCACCGGGAGCCCTTCCGGGGTGCGGGACTTCGCGAGCTCGGCCAGCGATTGCTTGACCAGCCGGTCTTCCAGTGACTGGTACGACTCGACGACGATCCGCCCGCCGGTCTTCAGCGCGCCCAGCGCCGCCGGCATGGCGCGGCGGAGCACTTCGAGCTCGCCGTTGACCTCGATCCGCAGTGCCTGGAACGTGCGCTTGGCCGGGTGCCCGCCGGTGCGGCGGGTGGCGGCCGGGACGGCGTCGTAGAGCAGCTCGACCAGGCGCCCGCTGGAGGTGAAGGGTTCCTTCTCGCGCGCGGCCACGATCGCCTTGACGATCCGCTGCGCGAAGCGCTCTTCGCCGTAGTCACGGAGGATGCGGACGAGCTCGCCGGGTGCGTAGGTGTTGAGCACGTCGGCGGCGGTGAACCCGGTCGTCGGATCCATCCGCATGTCCAGCGGCGAGTCCTTCGAGTAGGCGAACCCGCGCTCGGCGCGGTCCAGCTGCATCGACGAGACGCCGAGGTCGAACAGGATGCCGTCGGCTTTCGCGATGCCCAGGCTTTCGAGGGCCTCCGGGAGCCCGTCGTAGACCGTGTGGACGAAGCCGACGCGGTCGCCGTGGCGGGCCAGCCGCTCCGCGGACTTCTCGAGCGCGGCGGGATCGCGGTCCAGCGCGACGAGGCGCAGCCGCGGGAAGGCTTCGAGAAGAGCGTCGGAATGCCCGCCGAGGCCGACCGTCGCGTCCACGAGGACGCCGTCGCGGTCGGCGAACACGGGAGTGAACAGCTCGATTATGCGGTCGAGCAACACCGGGACGTGCTCAGGTGCCGTCATCGTTCCCTCCCCCTTTCTCGCCTGGGCGGCCCGGGGGAAATATGGCGGATGCCGTCAGGTCCCTGTCCGCCCGCTGCCGACCTGGTACCGGGGAAGGTGCACCAGGGCTGTTGAGCGGACAGAGGCCTCACGGCATCCGGGTGGGCTTCCCCTCTTCGTGCGGGCGGCGAACCTCTTCGTCCCCCGACGACGAAGGTGCACCGCGACCGCACGCCTAGAAGACGCCCGGCAGTACTTCCTCTCGAGCCTTCGCGTAGCTGTCTTCGTGCTCCTCCAGGTAGCCCTGCCACGCTTGGGCGTCCCAGATCTCCAGCCTGGTGATCGCCCCGATCACCACGCACTCCTTGGTGAGCCCCGCGTAGCGGCGGAGCTCGGGCGCGATGGTGATGCGCCCCTGCCCGTCAGGGCGTTGCTCGTCCGTGCCCGCGAACAGGTAACGCTGGTAGGCCCGAACCGCCTCGTTGGTGAACGGGGCCTCGGCGACCTTGCGCGCCATCTGCTCGAACTCGGCGCGGGGGAAGACGAAGAGGCAGTGGTCCTGCCCCTTGGTAAGCATCAGCCCACCCGCCAAGGCGTCACGGAACTTCGCGGGCAGCGCGAGCCGCCCTTTGTCGTCCAGCTTCGGGGTGTGGGTGCCGAGGAACACGGCCTCCACCTCCCTACCGTCCACGGTGGCGAACCACCCCGGACGGCCACGGGGCTTCCCTTCCGCCCCACTGGCCACCACCGTACCCCACTTTTCACCACAGTCAACGCGACAAACGGGCACACCACTCCGTCGGGTGTTCCGTTTGCGCAGGTCAGCAGGGTGGGGGCTGGTGGGGGGCGTAGTGGGGGACGGTGGCCAAGATCCCCCGCACCGGGGGCCGGAGCAACCTCAGCTGTTCCCCAAACGTCCGCATAACGGCCGCGAAAGAACCCTCCCGCCCCCCCCAGCGGCCCCCTCGGTGGGTCAAGGTGGGGAGACCGGTGGGTCAAGGTGGGGGGACGGAACCCCGATCCCGCGTGATCAGGACCGGAACTCGCGTGATTGAAGCCGGAACTCGCGAGTTACGTCCCTGATCACGCGAGTTACGGCCTCAATCACGCCAGCTACGTCCCTGATCACGCCGGTTCCGCTCCGGAGCGCGGCCGGCTCAGGCTTCCGGGGTGAGGAGGGCTGCGATGCGGGCGGCGAGACGGGTGCTGTCGACCGGGCTGACCGTCACCCACTCCTGTCCGCCCCGGCCCGCGGTCTTCGTCGCGCAGTACGCGCCCACGTCGGTGTCGAACCAGGTCAGGCCGCCGGTCCGCGCGACCCGGCCCGACGCCGACCGGCGGCTGACGCTGAACTGTCCCGCCGCGTACACCGGCCGCGCCTGGATCGCCCGGACCTCCTCGAGCTGCGCCGACGTCGTCCCCGAGGCGGCCTCCGAGGCTCCCGAGAGCGTCGACGCCGGGAGGCTGATGCCGTAGCCCGGGCCGGCCGACAGTTCCGGCAGGACGTCGATGATCGCCGTGCCGAGTTCGCCGTCGCGGATCGAGTCCAGGCCGATCGTCTGCTCCGGCTGGGTCGCGAGGACGCCGCGGCGGCCGCGGGCCGCCGTCACCGCGCGGAACGGCGTCGCCGCCGTCATGTCCGCCAGTGCCTCGCACGCCACGAACACGTCCGCGCCGGCGAGCAGGTTCAGGCGCGAGGCCAGCGCCGGCTCCAGCCGGGACCCGTCGTAGAGGCCCCGCTCCGCGAGGTTGTCGTAGACGGCCTTGCGCACCTCGGCGCGTTCGGCGTCGGTGCCGCCCACGCTGCGGACGCTCAGCGGTTCCGGCGGGCGGTCGAGACCGAGGTCGGCCCAGAGGATGTCGAACGCCGACGCCGAAACCCGGATCAAGCCCGCCCCAGCGCCGGTGGGGCGGGGAACGTCTCGGCCGGCACGTGCCCGCGCAGCGCGGTGTCCCGCGTCCGGAGGACGTCGATCGCCTTCTGCCGCGCGGCCTCGGCTTCGGCCCGGCGGACCGCCATCTCCCCCGCCAGCCCGGCCAGGACCAGCACGTTCCCGCTGGACGCGGCGTCGCGGATCATCGACGCCGGGTCGTAGGTCACCGGCGGCGGCATGTCGGCCCGCGCCCGCGCGGCCGCCTCGGCCTGGGCACCGACCGCCTGGCCGACCGACGCGGAGACGGCGGCGGAGTGCGAAAGCCACTGCGCGGCCCGGCCCAGCGCCGCCCGCGCCGCGTCTCCCGCCCGGCCACGCCAGTGCTCTTCCGAGGAGGCGACCAGCGCGGCGACGTCGGCGGTGGACTCCTGCAGCCGCCTGGCCAGCCCGTCCCAGCGCGCACCGGCTTCGCCCGCGGCGACCGGGTCGTTGCCGCGGTCGACTTCCGCGGCCATCGCCTCGTGGCTGTAGGCCTCGTACCGCGCGGTGGGCACGGGTGGTTCCGGCACGGCGCACCTCCTGGTCAGGGCAGCTTGGGTTCGACGAGCCCGGCCACCGTGCCCGCGCGGCGGCACGCGAGCGGGGTGTCCGAGAAACCGGTGTTGCTGACGTCGATCTGGACGCTGGCACCGTCGCCGACGCCGAGGAGAACGGCGCAGGTGCCGTCGGCGGCCTTCTTGTCGGCGACCTTCAGCGCGGGGTGGCGCCCGACCGTCGTCTTCGTGACGTTCTTCTTGGCGACGTCGAGCTCGGCCAGCCCGTGTTCGTCGTCGAAGGTGACGGTGACGCCGAAGGTGCCGGGCACCGTCCAGTCACAGGCACGGGCACCGGCGATGTCCTTGGGCTTCCCGAGCACGGTCACGCCGGCGGTCGACCGGTCCTGCGGGGAGAGCAGGGTGCACGGGTCGAGCGCGCCGAGCCCGGTGGGCGAAGCGGACGGCGGCGGCACGGCGGGGGCGGACGCCTGCGCCGAGGTGTGCCCGACGGCGGCGGGCGGCGCGGTCTGCTGCCCGCACGCCGCGAGGAAGAAGAGGAGAAGCCCGCACGCCACCCCGCGGCCCATCGATTTCCCCCGTTCCGGCTCAGCCACCCGTGCAGTCCACGCCTTCGGCCGCGATCTCGTCGGCGTGCTGGTACTTCGCCAGCGCCTCGCCGATCCGCTGCTTGAGCGTCTCGAGCTCCTTGCCGAACGCCGTCAGCTGCTGCACCGCGGAACCCTGCCCGCCGATGCCGTACTCCGCCATGAACTCGCCGATCTCACCGGCGTACCCGCCGCCCAACGGCACGCTCCGGCCGAGCACCTTGGCTTCGCGCACCATTTCACCCACGACGTCCTGCAGCTGGCCGAGCTTCGTGTAAGCGTCCGTGGCCAGCTCGGGCGCGACCGCGAAGCTGCGGACGTCGAAGGACGGCTGGGTTCGCAGCTCGCTCATAAGCGGATACGCCTCTCCGTAGCCGGGCGACCTCGAACCGCAGCATACGACAGAGCGGGGCGTCAGCGGGAGCACCCAGAATCGGGTGAATACCCACCCGATCGGGGTATCGTCGCTGCTTGCGCAGTGTCATCGCGGGGTTCCAGCCCCCGGTTCGCCCGGGTTTGACACACTGGGTGGAAGGCTGGTCGCTGCGCGCGGACAGCAGCGAGGGGGCCGTTCGGCCCGGCGGTGCGCACAGTGCGCGCGGCCATGCGCCACCAGGAGGTCGAGTGACGTCGAGAATCCAGTCTGCCGCGCCCGGATCGGGCGAGCAGGCATCCGGGCGGCCGCCTTACCCGGCGGAGCCCTCGGGCAACGGCCGGGTCCACCCCCAGCCCGGCAGAGTGCCACTGGACGAACTGCACGACACCGCGCGGCGGATCGCCGCCAACGTGGAGCGCGTGCTGGTCGGCAAGCCCGACGTCATCCGGATCGCGCTGGTCACCCTGCTCGCCGAAGGTCACCTGCTGGTCGAAGACGTGCCCGGCGTCGGGAAGACGTCGCTGGCCAAGGCGCTGGCCCGGTCGATCGACTGCACGGTCAGCCGCATCCAGTTCACGCCCGACCTGCTGCCGAGCGACGTCACCGGCGTCTCCATCTACAACCGCCAGTCCGGCGAGTTCGACTTCCGCCCCGGCCCGGTGTTCGCGAACATCGTGGTGGGCGACGAGATCAACCGCGCCTCGCCGAAGACGCAGTCGGCGCTGCTGGAGTGCATGGAAGAGCACCAGGTCACCGTCGACACCACGACCTACCGGCTCGAAGAGCCGTTCATGGTGATCGCGACGCAGAACCCGATCGAGATGGAAGGCACCTACGCGCTGCCCGAAGCCCAGCGCGACCGGTTCACCGCGCGCGTCTCCATCGGCTACCCCGACCAGCAGGCCGAGCTGGCCATGGTCGACGAGCACGCCGGCCACAACCCGATGGACGACCTGCAGCCGGTGTCCGACGGCGAAACCGTGCACCGGCTGATCGAGACGGTCCGCGGCGTGCACATCGCGCCGGAGGTCCGCCGGTACGCCGTCGAGGTCGTCTCGGCCACCCGGGGCGTCCCGGAGATCCGGCTGGGCGCGTCCCCGCGGGCCACGCTGCACCTCGTCCGCGCGGCGCGGGCGCAGGCCGCGCTGTCGGGCCGCGACTACGTCGTGCCGGACGACCTGCACACGGTGGCGGTCCCGGTGCTGGCGCACCGCCTGATGCTGACGACCGAGGCGCACGCGGCCCGCCGGTCGGCGACCGACGTCGTGCGCGCGGTGCTGCACCGGGTGCCGGTGCCGCAGGGCACCCGGCCCTAGCTCCCCGCCGAAGAGAAGAGAACGGCATGCTGCGTGCCCTGTCCGGCCTGACCACCCGCGGCCGCTGCCTCCTGGCCGCGGGGATCGCCGCCGCGGTGTGCTCGTTCGTGCTCAACGAGCGCGACCTGCTGCGGGTCGCGGTGTTCGTGGTGGCGCTGCCGCTGCTGGTCGCCGCGTTCATCTCGGCGACGCGGCTGCGCATCGGCGCCACCCGCGCGCTGCGCCCGCAACGGGTCGCGGTCGGCGGCAACAGCGAGGTGCAGCTGGAGCTGTGGCGCAGCGGGCGGCTGCCCGCCGGCGAGATCCTCCTCGAAGACGGCGTGCCGTACGCACTGGGTTCGCGGCCGCGGTTCGTCGTCGAGCGGCTCCCGCACGACCGGCGCGTCGCCCTGCGCTACCCGCTGCAGCCGGTGCTGCGCGGGATCCAGCAGGTCGGCCCGCTGCGCGCGACGATCACCGACCCGTTCGGGCTGTGCGAGTTCGAGCGCGAGCTGATCGGGCACTCGCGGCTGGTCGTGGTGCCGCGGGTGGTCGCGCTGTGGGGCCTGCCGAGCGGGGCGGGCATCGGCGTCGGCGACGACGGCACGGTCCGGCTGCACGCCGGGCAGGGCGAGCCCGACGTGATCGTCCGCCAGTACCGCCAGGGCGACGACCTGCGGAAGGTGCACTGGCGCTCGACGGCCCGCCGCGACGAGATCATGGTCCGTGTCGAGGAGCGCCCGTGGCGCGGCGGCACGACGGTGCTGCTGGACCACCGCGCGGCCGCCCACCACGGTTCGGGCCCGGCGGCGAGCATGGAGTGGGCGGTGTCGTTCGCGGCGTCGGCGGCACTGCACCTGCGCCGCTCCGGCCACCGCGTCCGGCTGGTCAGCGAGCACGGCATCACCCTGGCGGACACCCCGGGCGACGGCGGCGACCACTACGACCACGTCGTGCTGGACGCGCTGGCGGCCCTGCAGCCGGCGCACCAGCGCGACATCACCCTGGCCGGCGACCCGGCCGAGGGCCAGGAGCTGATCGCGGTGCTCGGCACGGTGAGCACGGAGGCGGTGCACGAGCTGACCCAGTACCGCCCACGCGGCATCAGGAGCCTGGCGGTCTTGCTGGACACCCCGACGTGGTCGGCGGGGGTGAGCGCACCGGAGCAGCGAGCGGCGGCCACGGAGGACTCGGCGGCCCTGCTGCGCGCGGCCGGCTGGGGCGTGATCGTCGCGGGCCCGGGTTCGCCGATGCCACAGGTGTGGGCCGAGCTGTGCCGCAGCGGCGCCCGCCGCGGAACGCTGATCGGGGGCCCGCGATGAGCACCGCCACGCACGCCCAGCCGACCCCCAGCCCCGCACCGAACTCGACCGCGACACGCCACCGGGCAGCCGCGATCAGCGCCGCCGTCCCGCCGGGCGCCACCCGCATCCCCGCACCGAACTCGACCGCGACACGCCGCCGGGCAGCCGCGATCAGCGCTGCCGTCCCGGCAACCGCAACACACCGGCCCGCACCGCACCCCCACCGCCGCACCGTCCCCGGGGGGCCCGCGATGAGCACCGCCACGCACGCCCAGCCGACCCCCAGCCCCGCACCGAACTCGACCGCGACACGCCACCGGGCAGCCGCGATCAGCACCGCCGTCCCGCCGGGCGCCACCCGCCGCACCTACCTCGGGGGTCAGCGATGAGCACCGCCGCACCGCCGCGGAAGTTCGAGCGGCCCTCGCCGCGGCCGGAACGTCCGCTTTCCGCTTGGCGCAGCAGCGTTCTCGCGCCCGTCGCCGCCGGGGTGGCCACCCTCTGTGCCGCCACCTCGGTCACCAGCGTCGTGTCCGGGCTGGCCTGGTTCGGCTACCTGTTCGTCGCCGTCCTGCTCATCGGGGCGGCCGGGCTGGCTCTGCGCTCGCTGCAGGTGCCGACCATCCTGGTCGGCCTCGGGCAGCTGCTCGTCCTGCTCTTCCTGATCACCGGCGCCTTCACCACGCACGGCATCCTGCAGATCATCCCCGGCCCGGAAGCGTTTTCCGAGATCGGGACCACGCTGTCGGCCGCCGCCGAGCAGATCCGCGTCGGGCTGCCGCCGGTCGAGGGCAGCCAGCCGATCCTGTGCCTCATAACCATCCTCATCGGACTGGTCGCCGTCCTCGTCGACACGCTGACGGTCGCCGCCGCGGCGCCCGCGGCCACCGGGCTCGTGCTGCTCTGCGTCTACGCCGTGCCGGCCGCGTTGAGCGAAGAAATGCTGCCGTGGTGGACGTTCCTGCTCGGCGGGGCGGCGTTCGCCGGTCTGCTGGCCGTCGACGGCAACCACCGGCACCGGCGCTGGCGCACCCGGGAAGCCCCGGGGCGCAGCGGCAAGCCGGGCGTGCTGTCCGCGCCGGTCGCGGTCGTCTGCGCGGCGATCGTGCTCGGCCTGCTGGGCGGGGCGGTCACCTGGGTCGGCACGATCGGGCGGATGCCGTTCGGCGAGGGCGGCAGCGGCCCCGGGGCCGGCTCCGGCGGCTTCGGCATCCAGCCGTTCACCGAACTGCGCGGCATGCTCGACCAGGGCGACAACCGCGAGCTGTTCAAGGTCCGCGGCCTCGGCACCGACCGGCGGCTGATGCGCGCGATGACGCTGGACACCTACTACCCCAACAAGGGCTGGGGCCTGCACGACGAAGGCCGTTCGCAGCAGGGCGTCCCGGTCGGGCCGGAGCTGCCGGCCGCCCCGGGCGACGACGGCACCGGCACCGCGCGCCGGATCGACGTCGAGCCGACGAGCTGGCGCGACAACTGGCTGCCGGTGTACGGCGCGCCGCGCGCCATCGACAGCGCGGCCGGCGGCTACCTCTACGACCAGGTCAGCGGCACGGTGTTCACCACCCGCAGCGAAGCGCCGCCGGCGTACACCGAATACGCGTCACTGAAGGAACCGACGGCCGGGGAACTGCGCGTGACGACACCGCGGACCGACGACCTGCCGCCGCGCTACCTCCAGATCGACCAGGTCGACGAGCGCGTCCGCGCGAAGACCGAGCAGCTGATCTCCGGCGCGTCCAACGACTTCGACCGGGCCTCGGCGATCTGGCGCTACTTCACGGCGCAGAACGGGTTCGTCTACGACACGAAGACCGCGCCGGCGGACGACACCGACGCGCTCACCGACTTCATCCTCAACGGCAAGCGCGGCTTCTGCGAGCAGTTCGCGTCGGCGATGGGCGTGATGCTGCGGGTGGCGGGCATCCCGTCGCGGGTGGCGATCGGTTTCACCCCGGGCACGCAGGTCAACGACTACCTGTCGATCACCACCCAGGACGCGCACGCGTGGGTCGAGGCGTACTTCGGCGACAAGGGCTGGGTGACGTTCGACCCGACGCCGCTGTCCGACGGCCGCGGCATCACCCCGTCGTACCTGCAGGCCGGCCCGCAGAACGGCAACCAGCCGGAGGACACCCAGGTGGCCCCGAGCACGGTCCAGTCGAGCGCGGCGCCGACCGGCGTCCCGCGGGACAACGAGCCGAACCTGCCGGAACAGGAGACCAAGGACGCTTCGGACAGCGACGACTGGCTGTTCAACATCGCCCTCACCCTCGCCGCGCTGGGCGCGGGCGCGCTGCTCGCCGCGGCGCTGCTGCGCCGGATGCTCAACCGCGGACGCACGCCGCGAGACGGCACGCCGGCGTCCGTTCCTCCGTCGGAAGGCGACCGGAGTGAGGGCGCGCTGCTCGTGCGGGCGCCGGCCCCGGTGGCGGCACCGTCCCGGCCCCAGGCGCTGCTCGGCTGGCTGCCACTGCTGGCGGTGGTGTTGTGGATCATCGCGGTCGGTCTGCTGGCGGCGACGCTGGCCTGGTGGTTCGGCGTGCTGGTGGCGGTCCTGCTGCTGGCGGTGGCCGGCCCGGCGCTGGTCCGCGAGGTCCTCCGCCGACGGCGTCTGCAGCGCATCGTCCAGCAGCAGCCGGGCGCGGCCGACGCGGCCTGGGCGGAGCTGCGCGCGGAGTGCGCGGACCGCGGCCTCCCGATCCCGACCAGCGACACGGTCCGCGTGGCAGGCCAGAAGCTGGCGGCGAAGCACCACCTCGACGACGAAGGCCGCGAAGGCCTCCGGACGGTCATCGGGGTGCTGGAGCGGTCGTGGTACGGCGAGGACGACGCGCCTCAGCCGGAGCTCCCCCCGGCCGTCGAGGGACTGCGGCGGAGCCTTCGCCGCAACGCACCCCTCTCGTGGAAGGGCAAGCTGTTCCCCCGCTCGGTCTTCCGCAACCGCGACTGACCCGGGCAGGGACCTCACCTGTGCCGGAAGGGCATCACGCGTGCTTGGCCGGGCATCACCGTGTCGCCCCTCCAATCACACGTGTCGACCCTTCAGTCACACGTGTCGCCCCTCCAATCACACGAGATCCGGCCTTGATCACGTGAGCCCGGGTTTGCGGCGGGGGCTCACCCGCGTGGGGGTCACCCACTGTTACCACGGGTGACCCAGCCGCCGCGGCGTGGGTGAGCACACAAGAAGATCCGCGTCCCCCCGTTCGGCGGGACGCGGATCTCGTCGTCTTGCGGCGCTACTGTTCCTCGAAGCGCTGGCGGAAGCGCTCCTCCATCCTCTGGGTGAAGGAACTCCGGCCACCCGATGGCTTACCGCCGCGGGCACCCGGTCCTCCGCCTTTGCCGTCTCCCTCGGCGCCGTGCCGAATCGATGTGACGGCCAACATGACTCCGAAGAACATCACAAGGAACCCGAGCACGCTGATCAGCGGGATGTCGGCCACCCGGAACTGCGGCACCACCACGCCCAGCACCAGCAGGGCGACGCCCACTACGAACAGGGCGATGCCCTGAATACGCCGTCGGCGAGCGGGGCGACGCAACCGGGTGCCACGCACCGTGGATGCGAACTTGGGGTCCTCGGCATAGAGCTCGCGCTCGATTTGATCGAGCAGCCGCTGCTCATGCTCGGAGAGTGGCATCTTTCCTCCTCCGGCACAGCTGTCGCGGGCGCCGGGCCGCGCAACGTCCTGGACCCAACAGCCAACCCCAGGCGGGGTGGCACTGTCCAGGATACGAGGCCCGCGCCCGCACGACTACCCGATCCCGCATCCAGAAGGGATCGAATTGGGCTAAATCCCGCCCACCAGGCGTTGCGGACGGTCACCGTCGCCGATCGTGACCGTTTCGCAGCTCGACCACCGTTGTGGGGGACGCCGCCACGCCGAAGATCACCGTCCGTCCTCACCCCTCCCGTGGCCCCAGCAGCGACGCCGGCCGCACCGCCGCCGACCCGAACTTCGACCGCGCGACGTCGGCCGCCAGCTCCGCGTCGCGCCACCGCGGTGCCGGCGAGTCGAACACCAGCTGCTCCCCCGCCTCCCCCGTGTCCAGCCCTTCGACGCGGACGCCGATCAGCCGCACCGCGCCGGCCGGCGCGTGCTCGGTGAGCAGCGCCACGGCCACCGCGTGGATCTCGCGCGCCACATCCGTCGCCGAGACCAGCGTGCGGGCCCGGGTGATCGTCCGGAAGTCCGCGAACCGCACCTTGATCGAGACCGTCCGGCCGCGCACGCCCCGCTCCCGCAACGTCGCGCCGACCCGCTCCGAGAGCCGAAGCAGCTCCAGCCCGAGCGCGGCCCGGTCGTGCCGGTCGACGTCGAAGGTGTGCTCCGCGCCGATCGACTTCTCCGGCGAGTCGACCACCACCGACCGCTCGTCCACCCCGTGCGCGAGCCGGTACAGGTGCTCGCCTGCCGCGGTACCCAGCGACTTCTTCAGCCGCTCCGGTGGGAACGCGGCGACGTCGGCGATCGTGGCCAGGCCCAGGCGCTGCAGGTGCTCTTCGGTCCGCGCGCCGACGCCCCACAGCGCCGACACCGGCAGCGGGTGCAGGAACGCCAGCGTCTCCGCGGCGGGCACGACGACCATGCCGTCCGGCTTCGCCATCCCCGACGCCAGCTTGGCGACGAACTTGACCTTCGCCACCCCCACCGAGCAGGTGATCCCGTGTTCGGCCGCGACCCGCGAGCGGATCTCCGCGCCCAGCGATGCCGGCGTGGCGCCCAGGCGCCGCAAGGCCCCGCTGACGTCCAGGAACGCTTCGTCGAGGCTGAGCGGTTCGACCAGCGGCGTCAGCTCGCGGAAGATGCCCATCACACCGCGGGAGACCTCCCCGTACAGCCCCGACGTCGGCGGGATGTTGATCAGCTGCGGGCACAGCCGCTTCGCCGTCGAGAACGGCATCGCCGAGCGCACGCCGAACTTCCGCGCCGGGTAGTTCGCCGCGGCCACGACGGCCCGCGGCCCGCCCCCGGACACCACGACCGGCCGGTCCGCCAGCTCGGGCCGGGTCCGCAGCTCGACCGACACGAAGAACGCGTCCATGTCGACGTGCAGCAGCCCGCACCCGGTGTCGTCCGGCACCGGCTCACCCGGCCGGACGCGGAACCGGCTCATCCCGCCCGGCAACTCAGCATTTCGCCCCACGCCGGAGGACGCTACCGGCCACCACCGACAGTTTCGGACCACCGGCGGGCGAAGGCGGGCGAACCGGGTGGAACGAGTCAGGCCGGGCGCGCCACCGCGTGCAGCCGGCCGGCGATCTCCCGCAGCTCCGGCGTGCCCGCCGCCACCCGCTCGAACTCCGCCAGCTCGTCGTCCCGGACGTCGCCGGCGACCAGGTCCGAGATCACCCGATCGCCCTGCAGCAGCGTGACTTCCAGGCCGGCCGCCTCCAGGTCGGCCCGCAGGCCGGCGGTGGAAAAGCGGCGCAGCACCGTGTCGCCCGGGATGACCCCGTCGGCGCTCTCGAGCAGCTGCCGGGCCTCGCCGACCCGGCCCGCGAGTGCGCGGTGGAACACCGCCGCGTGGCGGTTCGCCACCAGCACCGACACCGCGCCGCCGGGCGCGACCGCCGTGGCCAGCGCCGAGAGCACCGCCGCCGGGTCGTCGACGATCTCCAGCAGGCCGTGCGCCAGCACCAGGTCGGCCGAGCCGGCCTCGACGTACCGGCCCAGCGCGTCGGAGTCGTCCGCGATCACCGTGATCAGCTCGGAGACGCCCTCCTCCTCGGCCCGCCGCTGCAGCGTGGCCAGCGCGTTCGGGCTCGGCTCGACGACCGTCACCCGGCAACCCGCCGCCGCGAACGGCACCGCCCAGCCTCCGCTGCCACCGCCCACGTCCACCACGCGAGGGTGCTCGGCGCCCCGGGCACGGGCGGCCTTGAGCTCGGCTTCGAGCACCCGGCGGACGGCACCCGAACCCCGGGCGGCCACGGTCTCCGTCTTCATGTCGCACAGGGTAGTGCCCGCCGCCGTCCGTCTCCCGAGCTCCTCCCTTCGAGTGAACAGCCCTTGCCCGGCGGCGCCTCCCCCGCGCACCCGTAGGCTGGTGAACGTGCACACGGTCGCCGTACTCAGCCTCAAGGGAGGCGTCGGCAAGACGACGGTCGCTCTCGGTATCGCGTCCGCCGCCTTGCGTAGGGGCACGCGGACGCTGGTGGTCGACCTCGACCCGCAGGGCAACGCCACCACGTCGCTCGACCCGCCGTTCACCGACGCCACCCTCGCGGACGTGCTCGAGACCCCCACCCGGGAAACGCTGGAACGCGCGATCGCGCCGAGCGTCTGGAGCGAAGACGTCGACGTCCTCGTCGGCACCGAAGAGCTGGAGCTGCTCAACGACCCGGACGCCGACAGCGACCGCCTGGCGAACTTCTCGCGCGCGCTGGACGAGCTGCACCGCACCCCACTCCGCGAAACGCCGTACGAGCTGGTGGTCCTCGACTGCCCGCCGTCACTGGGCCGCCTGACGAAGTCGGCGCTGGTCGCCGCGGACAGCGCGCTCATCGTGACGGAGCCCACGATGTACGCCGTCGCCGGCGCGTCCCGGGCCCTGGAGGCGATCGAGAAGATCCGCAAGGAGCTCAACCCGGAGCTGCGCCCGATCGGCGTCCTGGTGAACAAGCTGCGCGTGCGCTCCTACGAGCACCAGTTCCGGATCGCCGAGCTGCGCGAGAACTTCGGCTCGCTGGTGATGCCGACGGCGATCACCGACCGGCTCGCGGTGCAGCAGGCCCAGGGCGCGTGCAGCCCGATCCACGAGTGGCACTCGCCGGGCGCCCAGGAGATCGCGCTGACGTTCAACATGGTGCTGGCGAAGATCCTGCGCTCGAACCGGGCGGGACGGCACCGCATCGCCGGCGAGGACCCCGAAGGCCCGGACTGGCCAGAAGGCCCGGCCCCGGAGACCCCCGAGGCGCCGGCCGAGGTGACCGAATCCGCGGGGTGAGCCGTGCCCGAAGGTGACACCGTCTTCCTGGTCGCCCAGCGTTTCGCCAAGGCGATGGCCGGAAAGACGTTGCTGCGCGGCGAATTCCGAGTACCGCAACTGGCCACTGTGGACCTCTCCGGGCGCGCGGTGCTCGGCGTCGGAACAGTGGGAAAGCACCTGTTCACCCGCTTCTCCGGCGACCTGACCCTCCACTCGCACCTGATGATGGACGGGATGTGGGACGTCTACCCGGCCGGCGCGAAGTGGCGGCGCCCCGGCCACCACGCCCGCGTGATCCTCACCGCGGCCGACGTCCAGGTGATCGGTTTCCGCGTCCACGACCTGAAACTCGTGGCCACGAGCAAGGAACACGACCTCGTCGCCCACCTCGGCCCGGACCTGCTGGATCCGGAGTGGACGGACGAGCACGCGGCCCGCGCGAGCGCGGCGCTGGCGGCCGATCCGGCCCGCGAGCTCGGCCTCGCCCTGCTCGACCAGCGCGTGATGGCGGGCGTCGGGAACCTCTACAAGTGCGAGATCGCCTTCCTGCTCGGGGTGACGCCGTGGACGCCCGTGTCCGAAGTGGACGCCGAGCGCACGGTCGCGCTGGCCCGCAAGCTGCTGCTGGCCAACGCCGTGGCCGGGCGCTTCGACCAGAGCACCACCGGCCACCTCGACCGCAACCGCAAGAACTGGGTGTACGAGCGCACCCGGCAGGGCTGCTTCCGCTGCGGCGGCAGGCTCCTGGTCCGCACGCAGGGTGCGGACGTCCGGCGGCGGCCGACGTGGTTCTGCCCGAAAGACCAGACGGGCCCGTACCCCACGCAGTAAGCTGGCGCACGTGACGACGTTCAAGCTCCCGCTCTACGGAGCCGACACCGAGCGCGGCGACCTCGCTCCCTGAGCCGCGCGCTCCTTCCGTCACCTCTTCCGCACCTCCCAGGGAGCTCAGTCATGCCCGGAATCCTGACCGGGCAGGCGCTGCGCGCGTTCGCGCACGCCCTGCCCAAGGTCGAACTGCACGTCCACCTGGTCGGTTCGGCGAGCCTGCCGACCGTGCTGGCACTGGCGCGGCGGCGGCCCGCCGCCGGCGTCCCCACCGACGAACGCGAGCTGGCGGAGTTCTTCACCTTCCGCAACTTCGCCCACTTCCTCACCGTGTACCTCGCGGTCACCTCGCTCGTGCGCGACCGCCACGACATCCACACCCTGGTCACCGGCCTCGCGGAGGATCTCGCCGCGCACAACTGCCGCTACGCCGAAGTCACCGTGACGCCGTACAACCACCTGCTCGACGGCATGTCCGGTGACGAGCTGCTGACCGGGCTCGAAACCGGCCGGGCCCGCGCCGCCGAACGGGGCGTGGAACTGGCCTGGTGTTTCGACATTCCGGGCGAAAAGGGCATCCGGGCCGGGCAGGAGACGCTCGTGTTCGCGCTGCGCGAACGCCCCGAGGGCCTGGTGTCGTTCGGTCTCGGCGGTCCGGAACTCGGCGTCGGGCGCGCGCAGTTCGAGCCGTACTTCACGCGGGCGCGGGAAGCCGGGCTGCACAGCGTCCCGCACGCCGGGGAGACGACCGGGCCGGCCACGATCTGGTCCGCGCTGCACGACCTCGGCGCCGAGCGGATCGGCCACGGCACCAGCTGCGCGGCCGACCCCGCCCTGCTCGAACACCTTGCGGCACACCGGATCCCGCTCGAAGTGTGCCCGACGTCGAACGTGCGGACCGGCCAGGTCCCGGACCTCGCCGCACACCCCGTGCGGCGGATGCTGGACCACGGCGTGGTCGTGACGCTCAACACCGACGACCCGCCGATGTTCGGCGCCACGCTCACCGGCGAGTACGTCGCCGTCGGCGAGACGCTCGGGCTCACCGCGGCCGAACTGGCCCGGCTCGCGGCGAACGCCGTCGACGCGTCCTTCCTCGACGAGCAGCGGAAAGCCGTCCTGCGGACCGAGATCACCGCTGTGACTTCTCGCCTGTGACTTCACAAAATGACGTTGCCGGATCCCGCAGACTTCGCCTAGCGTGGAAGTACACGAGAAAGGAGGTGGTCCTAAGTTGTATTCCAACAGGACTCGTGAGGTGACTGTCCGCTAGCGGATGGTACGTGGAGGACTTTGAGCAGCGATACAACCGAGCCACCTTCGGCTCATCGCCTGCTTCACGTGGTGCCTGATAGCGAATACCAGGCAGTCACCGTGCCCCCGGGGCTCCCGAGCACCAGTCCGGCTCGGGCTCGGACGTTTGACGGCGTCTGAGAGCAACCCCGGGGGTCCCTTATTTCACTCTTTCGTGCAGGTCATGCCACCCGGCGTAGCAAGACGACCGTCCGGCGATCAGTGTTTCGCCGTTCCGTCCCCCGGACGGCTGATGCTCGCTAGCCTGGATGCATGCTCAGGCCCGACTACCCCATCACCACGGCGCGGCTGATCCTGCGCCCGTTCACGTCCGGGGACCTCGACGCGCTGAACTCCTTCCAGTCCCGCGCCGACGTCGCCCGCTACCTGTACTGGGGCCCGCGCAGCCGCGCCGAGTCGGCCGCGGCGCTCGCGAAACGGGTGCACAGCTCGACGCTGACGAAGGAAGGTCAGTTCCTGGCCGTCGCGGTCGAACTGGCCGCGACGGGGCAGCTGATCGGCGACCTGAACCTGGAGTGGCTGAGCAGCGAACACCGCCAGGGCGAGATCGGGTTCGTCTTCCACCCGGACCACCACGGCAAGGGCCTGGCCGCCGAGGCGGCCACCGAACTGCTGCGGCTGGGCTTCGAAGACCTGGGGCTGCACCGCATCATCGGCCGCTGCCACGGCCGGAACACCGCGTCCGCCGCGCTGATGGAACGCCTCGGCATGCGCCGCGAGGCGCACCTCAGGGAGAGCGAGATCGTCAAGGGCGAGTGGGCCGACGAGCTGATCTACGCGATGCTCGAGGACGAGTGGAAGACCCGCGCCTAGTGGGCACTTTCACGTGAAAGTGCCCATCGGGTCGCGGCTGCCGGGCGATTTGGCAGCATAGGGGCGTGTTCTTCGACAAGATCGTCCGCCCGGCGCTGTACCGGCTGTCCCACCACGACCCCGAGCTGGTGCACGAGCGCACGCTCGGCGTCCTGGCCCGGCTCGGGAAGGCCGCGCCCGCGCTGGGTGGCGCGTTCCGCGTCGACGACCCGGTGACCGTGCTGGGCCTGCTGTTCCCCAACCGCGTCGGCCTCGCCGCCGGGATGGACAAGAACGGGCGCGCGCTGCCGTCGTGGGCCGCGCTCGGCTTCGGGTTCGTCGAGGTCGGCACCGTGACGCGGCTGGCGCAGCCGGGCAACCCGAAGCCACGGCTGTTCAGCCTGCACGCCAGCGATGCGGTGATCAACCGCATGGGCTTCAACAACGACGGTGCGTCGGCGCTCGCGGCCAAGCTCGCGCGCGACGGGAAGCCGGGCATCCCGCTGGGGATCAGCATCGGCAAGTCGAAGGTGACACCGCTCGAGGACGCCGTCGAGGACTACCGGTTCTCGCTGCGCGCGCTGCACCCGTACGCGGACTACTTCGCGATCAACGTCAGCTCGCCGAACACGCCGGGGCTGCGGCAGCTGCAGGACCGCACCGCGCTCGCCGAACTGCTCGGCGAGCTGCGTTCGACGTCCCTCGAGCTCGCCGGCGACGGCTCGCCGGCACCGGTGCTGGTGAAGGTCGCCCCCGACCTGACCGACGACGCGCTGGCCGAGCTGCTGGAAGTGGCGCTCGAGCACGACGTCGCCGGGATCATCGCCACGAACACGACGCTGGCCCGCGAGGGCATCGCGCCCGTGGAAAGCGGCCTGGCCGGACAGGCGGGAGGACTGTCCGGCCGGCCGCTGACCACCCGCGCGGCCGAGGTCGTGCGGTTCGTGCACGACCACACCGGCGGGCGCCTGCCGATCATCGGCGTCGGCGGGATCATGGGCCCGGACGACGCGATCCGGCTCGTCGACGCCGGCGCGTCGCTCGTGCAGCTCTACACGGGCTTCGCGCTGCACGGGCCGGGCCTGGTGCGCCGGGTCAGCCGGGGTCTCGCGGCCCGGCGGTGGACGTGAAGCGCAGGTAGCCCCGCCAGGACTCGTAGCGGTCCAGGCCCGGGCCCTGTGCGGCCGGGTCGCACCGCACGGCCAGCGGGGTGGAGCCGTCCGCCAGCTCGACGCGCTCCAGGACGAACGGCGCCTTGAGCGTCGCCGCGAAGCGGTCGAACGCCGCCGGGGACAGCCGCCAGCGTTCGCCGTCGAGCCCGGTGCCGCCCGCGAGCACGCCCGGCTGCGGCGGTTCGGTGTCCAGGAGCACCATCCGGTAGGCGTCGGTGGTCCGGACCGGCCCGGTGAACCGGGCGCCGAGCGCGGTGAGCTCGGGGTTGAGCGGCTGGCCGCGCAGGTGGGCGCCGAACACGACCACGTCCTCCCCCGGCTCCGGGTAGGGCGTCATCGGCTCGTCCGTGCAGACGGTCGCCAGATCGAGGGCGATCTGGTCTTCGAACGCCCGCGTCAGGAACGTGACGCCGAACGGGCGGCGGTCGCCCGGCAGCACCGGGACGGTCACCGCGGCCACGTCGAGGAGGTTCGCGAAGGCCGTGCAGGCGGCCAGGCGGTGGCCGACGCCGGCCGGGTCGGCCAGCGCTTCGGCGATCCCCGGGTGCTCCGGCACGGTCGGCACGACAAGGGCGTCGAAACCGTCGAAACCCCGGTCGTGGACCGGGATCGGGGTGAGCACGGCGCCCGCCGCGGTCAGCCGGGCGACGACGGTCGCGAGCGCGAGGCCCGCCGCCTCGCCGAGGGGAAGGCCGGCGGGGTAGGCGATCCGCGGGTGCTCGCCGGCGCCGAGGCGGACGTCGGCGGGCCAGGAGCGGTCGCCGCCGGTCATCAGCGTGAGGGCGCGGTGGGCCGCGACCAGGCCTTTCGCGTAGACGGAGACGCCGTCGGCGGCGGGGAGCAGGCCCCGCGTCGGCTTCACCGCGGCGACGGCGTTCAGCGCCGCCGGGACGGCACCCCCGGTGCTCAGCGCCAGGTCGACGACGCCGAGCGCGACGGCGACCGCGGCGCCGTTGCCACCGGTCTTGGTGCGGTCCCAGGCCCCGGAGATCATGGCGGCGCCGGTCTTGCCGAGCACGACGGCGCCGGCGCCGGTGAGCCGGGTGACCACCGCGGCACTGCGTTCGGGGACGCCGTGGCCGGACGGCTGCGCGGCGACGTCGATCAGGTCCTGGACGGCGATGACCGTGCCGGCCAGGGGGAGGTCTTCACCGGCCTTGACGCGTTCGTCGACGGCCTTGGCGTCGACGAGGACGTCTTCGACGGCGCGGAGGGTGGTCCAGAGTTCGGGGCGGGCGGCCTCGGTGAGGCGTTCGAAGGCCGCGATGACGCGCTGGGAGGCGGTGGGCGGGGCAGGCGACACGGGATCCGGGTCCGGCGGGAGCGTGTTCACGGGGCGTCCTTTCCTCGGCGGTCGAGAAAGTCCACTGTGTACGGTCGGTGCCGGCGAACCTCAGTGCACGGCGGGCCTCCCGGCGAGTGACACCTCTGCATGCATGACAGAAACGTTAGGGCGCGGACGTTTCCGTAGCCATCAGTTTCCGATTACGCCCGGGTTTCGGCCCCGGAAGGTGAACAGGGGGCGACGCCGGGGTGAAACGCACGATCACGCACGCCGGGTGACGAACCCCCGGGTCGGCCATCCGGCTGCCCTCGAACGGCCGAGTTTGAGATCCGAACGGCCCAATCCCGCCCAAATCCGGGTGACAGCACCCAAAACCGGCGTGTCCGAACCCGGACCCCACGTGATCAAGGCCGGAACTCACGTGACTGGAGCCGGAACTCGCGTGATTGAGGCCGTACCGGCTCTGATCACGCGAGTTCCGGCGTGGATCACGCGGAGGTGCGGGTCAGGAGAGGTCGCGGAGGGCCATGGCGAGGCCGGCCAGGTGGTCCGTGGCGTCGGTGAGGGCTTGCTTGGACGTCACCAGGCCGTCGCCGGCCGCGGCGACCGTGTGGCCGGCGGCGGCCACCAGGCCGCGGTAGCCCTCGAGGCCGTCGTCGAGCTGCTCGCGCAGCTTGGCCACCGCCGCGTCCAAGGCCGCCTTCTCGCGGGCGGGCGCCGAGTCGCGGCCGCGCTCGATCGCCTGGATGCGGCTCGCCAGCCCGCGCAACGCGGCCGCCGCTTCGGTCGCCGTCTGGCGGGCGTCCGCCACCGACACCTCCGACACCGGGGGCGTCCCCAGCGACGACGGCACCGAGAGCTGACGCAGCAGCTCCGTCAGCGAAGCCTCGCACTCGGCGAGCCGTTCCATCGGCTCGCGGGCGGCCGAGCGGGCGGGTGGCAGCGGCGGCGGTCCGGCCGGCGCCGCGGGGATCGGGGTGCGCTTGAGTTCACGCAGCTTGAGGCCGGTCCGGACACCGAAGGTGCCGAACACGACGGCCGCGGCGAACGCGGTGATCGCCTGCGGCATCATCGCCGCGCCCGTGGCGCTCATCCAGCCCAGGCCGGCCGCCACGGTGAGGACACCGCACAGGATCGTCAGCAGGAGCCACAGCGTCAACGCGCGGGACGTCCGGCGCTTGCGGCGTTCGAGCTTCGCGGCCGGGTGGTTCCAGCGGTCCCACTTGGCCCTGGCCTCGGCGAACGCCGGGACCTGACTGGCCACGGCCGACAGCGAGGCCGTCACGTCGGGCCGCCGGGCCGGCGGCCGCTGCAGCGGGTTCGGGCGCTGCGGTGCGGGCTTCCCGCCGGCCTGGTCGGCCGGCGGGAAGTACTTCTGCACCTTTTGGAGCTTTTCCTGGGCGCGCACGGCGTAGTCGGGCAGCTTCTCGATGTGCTTCTCCAGCTTCGCGCTCAGCTCGTTGAAGTCGCGTCGTCTGCCCTGCTGCCCCATGGTGCTCGCCCCCTTCGGCGTCAGGCCGGGTTCTTGCCCTGCTCGGCCTGCACGCGTGCCTGGATCTCCCGCTGGATGTCGGACTGGCTGGCCGGCGCCTTGGCCGTCTTGCCGCCGTCGGTGACCTGCGCGACCGAGTCGCCCCGCATCGACGAGCGGATCTGCTCGAGACGCGAGTGGCCTGCCAGCTGCGTCGTGGAGGCCTGGACCTCCATCATGCGCCCCTGGACCGAGTTCTGCGCCAGCTCCGCCGAGCCCAGCGCGGTGGTGTAGCGCTTCTCGATCTTGTCGCGGACCTCTTCCAGCGACGGCGTGTTGCCCGGCGCCGCCAGCTGGCTCATCTGGTTGAGCGAAGCGGAGACCTGCTCCTGCATCTTCGCCTGCTCCAGCTGCGAGAGCAGCTTGGTGCGCTCGGCCAGCTTCTGCTGCAGCATCTGCGAGTTGCGCTCCACGGCCTTCTTGGCCTGGGCCGCGGCCTGCAGCGACTGGTCGTGCAGCGTCTTCAGGTCCTCGATGTTCTGCTCGGCCGTGACGAGCTGCGTCGCGAAGCTCTCCGCGGCGTTCTCGAACTCGACGGCCTTCGTCTCGTCACCCTTGCTGCGGGCTTCGTCCGCGAGGACGAGCGCCTGCCGGGTGGAGGCCTGGAGCTTTTCGACCTCGCCGAGCTGCCGGTTGAGCTTCATCTCCAGCTGCCGCTGGTTGCCGATCACGGAGGCGGCCTGCTGCGTCAGCGCCTGGTGGTTGCGCTGCGCCTCCTCGATGGCCTGCTGGATCTGTACCTTCGGGTCGGCGTGCTCGTCGATCTTCGACGAGAATGCCGCCATCATGTACTTCCAGAACTTCACGAACGGGTTGGCCATCTCCTCCGCCTGCCTTCTTGCGTCCCACGGGCCTTAGTGATCCTCGGGGTGGGGCGTCGCTCCCCTGCTGATGCAACGCTCGAACCCCGGCGTCGGGTTCCATCGTGTCAGGTCGGCCACTTCCGTTCCAGGCGACCCGGCGGAATTCAGGGATCGCCCTGATCACCCCGAGCAGGCAACGCGAACGGCCCCGGGCGGGTTGCCCGGGGCCGTTGTCGTGTCCGATCCGTTACTAGGCGGCGATCGTGGACGCCAGCTTGGGCTGGCCGATCGTCGTCCGCAGCGTCGTGTTCATCCGCGGCGCCGGGGAAACCCGCAGGTCGGCGAGGTCGTTGCCGATCAGCTCGGACATCAGGCGGCCGCCTTCGATGCCGGCTGCCGAGGCTTCGGCACCCCGCTTCTCCCGGGGTGCACCCTCCACGATCCGCTCGTCGACCGGTGGGACCTCGACGTTGTCGAGAGCCGATACGTCCGCCGCAACGTTGTGCAGCAGTTCGCCGAGCGGAAGGTCCAGGGCCTGGCAGATGGACGCCAGCAGTTCGCTCGACGCCTCTTTCTGGCCCCGCTCCACCTCCGAGAGGTAGCCGAGGCTGACCCTGGCGGCGCGGGAGATGTCGCGCAGCGTACGACGCTGGTTGGTGCGGGCATGACGGAGCCGATCACCGATCGCCTCACGCAACAGCACGGTCATCACGCGCCTCCCTTCCGAACAAGTACCCCCTACGTTACCCAGAGCGGCGCCCCGGGCGCAGGAGTTGGGGTACACGTACGCCAAGGGCGAACGCGTGTTTCAGGCCAGATGTTCCCCGAGCAGGGCAAACGCGGCCAAGACCGACTCGGTCCTGATCAAGTCCCGATCGCCGGTCAAGGCCAGCGTACGGACTGTGACAAACGAGCCTTCGCCTCGGGTGGGGGGCTCCGCCACCCGAGCTCCCGAAAAACGCGGTGCGCGTGTTCCCGGCCCGGCGAGCCCGACGTGCACGGTGCCCGGTTCGACGCCGTCCTGCGCCGACGGTCCGGCCACACCGGTGAGCCCGAGACCCCAGGTGGCACCGCACCGGTCGCGGGCGCCCTCGGCCAGCTGGGCGGCCACTTCGGGGTGGACGGCGCCGTGCTCGGCCAGCAGCCCGGGATCGACGCCGGCCAGTGCGGTCTTCAGCTCGGTCGCGTACACGACCAGGCCACCGCGGAGGGCGGCGCTGGCCCCGGGCACGCGCACCAGGGTCGCGCAGACGAGCCCGGCGGTGAGCGACTCGGCGGCGGCGACGGTCTCGCCCCGGGCGATCAGGGCGCCGACGAGGGCAGCGGCCTGCTCGTCTCCCACGGCCGCGCCCACCTTCAGCTCCCGGTGACCCGGCGTCCGGCCGCCCGCAGCCGCACCGCCCGCACCAGGTAGTCGACCCCGGTGACCACGGTCAGCACCAGCGCCAGCCCCATCAACGCCCACCGCACCGGGTCCGCCCCGGCCGGCAGCGGCAGCAGGTACGCCACGATCGCCGCGATCTGGGCCATCGTCTTGGCCTTGCCGCCCCGGCTGGCCGGGATCACGCCGTGCCGGATCACCCAGAACCGCAGCAGCGTCACGCCGACTTCGCGGACCGCGATGATGATCGTGACCCACCAGCCCAGCTCGCCGAGCACGCTCAGCCCGACCAGCGCCGCGCCGGTCAGCGCCTTGTCCGCGATCGGGTCGGCGATCTTGCCGAAGTCGGTGATCAGGCCGTACTTGCGGGCCACCCAGCCGTCCAGCTGGTCGGTGGCCGACGCGATCGCGAACAGCCCGGTCGCGATCGCGCGCCAGGTGGCGTCGTGGCCGTCGCCGACGAACAGCGCGAGCACGAACAGGGGCACCAGGACCAGGCGCGAGAGCGTCAGGAGGTTCGCGACGTTGAGCGTCGGGACCGGGGTCGGCTCGGGGACCTGTGCGGGGGCGTCGTGGGTCAGGCCCTCGTCGGCGGCGTCACTGGGGAGCGCACTCACCGGTCGGCGTCCGGTACCGCGCGGACGATCAGGTCCACGCCCGCCGAGTCGACGACCTCGCACCGCAGGAAGTCGCCGACCTGCACCTTCTCCGGCGCGTCGAGGATGACGCACTCGCCGTCGACCTCCGGCGCCTGGTGCGCCGCGCGACCGGTGAGCTCGCCGTCGTCGTCCAGCTCGACGAGGACGTCGACGAAGGTGCCGATCCGGTCCTCGGCGCGCTGCGCGGTCAGCTCCTCGACCAGCCCCGAGATCCGGGTGACGCGCGCGGCGACCTCGGCGGGGTCGAGCTTGCCGTCGAAGGTCTCGGCCTCCGTGCCGTCCTCGTCCGAGTAGCCGAAGACGCCCACGGCGTCGAGGCGCGCGCCCGTCAGGAACCGCTCGAGCTCGGCCAGGTCGTGCTCGGTTTCGCCGGGGAAGCCGACGATCACGTTGGTCCGGATGCCCGCCTCGGGCGCGTACTCGCGGATCTGCTCGCACAGCGCCAGGAACGAGTCGGTCGAACCGAACCGGCGCATCCGGCGCAGCACCTGCTCGCTGGAGTGCTGGAAGGACAGGTCGAAGTACTCGGCGACACCCGGCGTGGTTGCGATGGCCTTGACCAGCTGTGGGCGCGTCTCGGCCGGCTGCAGGTAGGAGACGCGGACGCGCTCGATGCCGTCGATCTCCGCCAGGCGCGGCAGCAGCCGCTCCAGCGCGGTGGCGCCGTCGCGGCCGAAGTCCTTGCCGTAGGACGTCGAGTTCTCGCTGACCAGGAACAGCTCCTTGACGCCGTGCTCGGCCAGCCACAGCGCCTCGGCGACGATCTCGTCGGGCTGCCGCGAGACGAACGAGCCGCGGAACGACGGGATGGCGCAGAACGAGCAGCGCCGGTCGCAGCCGGAGGCGATCTTCAGCGCGGCGACCGGCGAGTCGTCCAGACGCGTGCGCAGCACCCGCGGACCCCAGCCGTGCTGCGCGTGCCCCGGGACCTCGACCGTGTCCGCGGCGGCGGGCCGTTCGACCGGGCTGATCGGCAGCAGCTTGCGGCGGTCGCCCGGCGTGTGCGAGGCGATCTTGCGGCCGGCGACGACGTCGTCGAGCCGGGCCGAGAGGTCGGCGTAGTGGTCGAAGCCCAGCACCGCGTCGGCCTCCGGGAGGCTGTCGGCGAGCTCGTGCCCGTAGCGCTCGGCCATGCAGCCGACGGCGACGACCTTCTTGCCCGTGTCGGACGCGGCGAGCAGCGTGTCGACGGAGTCCTTTTTGGCCGACTCGACGAAGCCGCAGGTGTTGACCACCACGACGTCGGAGTCCTCCGGATCGGGCGCCAGCTCCCAGCCGCCGGCCGCGAGCCGGCCCGCCAGCTCCTCCGAGTCGACCTCGTTGCGGGCGCAGCCCAGGGTCAGCAGGGAGACGCGTCGGGTGGCGGCTGGGTCCGTGGCAGGGGAAGGCACGACGTTCAGGGTAGCCGCCGCGCCCCGGCGGCCCGACGACGGCGTAGCCCGGTCGTGACAACCGGCGCGCCGGGCCGTGTGGCAGGCTTGACGATCGTGCCGTCCGACTCGCCCCACCCGACCGTCCGCCGCGCCCGGATCGCCGACGTCCGCAAGATCAAGGCCCTGGTCGACTCGGATGCGGGCCGCGTCCTGCTGGAGAAGGACCTGGTCACGCTGTACGAGGACGTCCAGGAGTTCTGGGTCGCCGAAGTGGGTGACGACGTGGTCGGCGCGGCCGCGCTGCACGTGCTCTGGGAAGACATCGCCGAGCTGCGCACCGTCGTGGTCGACAAGGCCGTCCGCGGCCAGGGTGTCGGGCGGGTGCTCGTCGCCCGGTTGGTGGACGAGGCGCGTGAGCTGGGTCTCAAACGGCTGTTCGTGCTGACCTTCGAGACCAGCTTCTTCGCCGGCCACGGGTTCGTGGAGATCGACGGCACCCCGGTCTCGCACGAGGTCTACGAGGAGATGCGGCGGTCGCACGACACGGGCGTCGCCGAGTTCCTCGACCTGCCCTACGTCAAGCCGAACACCCTGGGCAACTCCCGCATGCTGCTCGAACTCTGAGTGAAAACCTCCTTTCGGGCGGTGACGTGCGCCACGTCGAGGTCCGAAGCTGATCGGGCACTCGTCCACCGATCGGCAAGGAAAACACCGATGCGCACGACACTGCGGAACCTGGGGGCCACCGTGACGGTGGCCGTTTCTGTCGGCGCGGGCGCCCTGCTGGGCACCGGCACCGCGGCGGCCGCCGACATTCCGGCGGTCACCGACCAGTACCTCTTCTCGACGTCCTTGTCCGGGTTCGAAACGATCCGGAACCAGGCGCCGTACGCCGGCCTGCTCGACTGGTCGTCCGACGGCTGTTCGTGGTCGCCGGACACACCGTTCGGCTGGCAGTTCCTGCCGGGCTGCCACCGGCACGACTTCGGCTACCGCAACTACAAGAAGCAGAGCCGGTTCACCGCGGCGAACCGGCTGAAGATCGACGACAACCTCTACACCGACCTGAAGAGCGTCTGCGGGTCCAACGTCGCCTGCAAGGGTGCCGCCTGGACCTACTACCAAGCGGTCCGCAAGTTCGGCGGCTGACCCCGGCGGCCCGGGCACGACCCGGGCGCTTGGCGCTGCGTTCGCGCGGGCTGGGCTCGACGCTGACGACGTACCACCTCACGCGGGAGGCGGAGGCCGCTCAGCTGATCCGGACGGTGGCCGCCCCGCCGTCCTCGCTGACCGAGACCAGCTCGACCCGGCTGGCGGCGAACGACGTCGCCTGCGGACCGGTCCGCGGACCGCTGTGCAGCTCGGCCGTGGTGCTCTCACCGCGGCCGGGCTCCTTCAGCAGGAACGCGAGCGTGGCCTCCCCCTGCCAGAAGCACTGCATCCCGGGCCGGCACCGCGAGTCGGCGACGACCCGCAGGTAGCGCACGGTGAGATCCTTCCCCTGCACGGCGGCCTCTTGACCGAGCCGCAGGGTGACGTCGTGCCCGGCGGGCGTGCTGACGGTGCTCGAAGACGCCGCGGCAGGCCCGGGATCTCCGGACTGCCCGGCGGCGACGGAGCTCCCGGCGCCCACGGTGACGACGGCGAAGGCGAGCAGTCCGGCTACGAATCGCGGTAGGTCCACGTGGTCAGGACGGAACGGACCGGGGTGCGGGTTGCACCGGCTACTCGTCCTCCCCGGTGTCGGCGTCCACTGGGCCGCCGCCGCGGATCATGAACAGGACCGACTCCAGTTCCTCCGGCTTGATCAGGACGTCGCGGGCCTTCGAACCCTCCGACGGGCCCACCACTCCGCGGCTCTCCAGCAGGTCCATCAGGCGGCCGGCCTTGGCGAACCCGACCCGCAGCTTGCGCTGCAGCATCGACGTCGAGCCGAACTGGGACGTCACGATCAGCTCGGCCGCCTGCAGGAGGACGTCGAGGTCGTCGCCGATGTCCGGGTCGATCTCCTTCTTCTCGCCCGCCTTCTGGGCCGTGACGCCGTCCTGGTAGTCCGGCTGCGCCTGCTCCTTGGCGTAGTTGACGACCGCGGAGATCTCCTCGTCGCCGACGAACGCGCCCTGGATGCGGACCGGTTTGCCCGCCCCCATCGGCAGGTACAGCGCGTCGCCCATGCCGATCAGCTTCTCCGCGCCCGGCTGGTCCAAGATCACGCGCGAGTCGGTCAGCGACGACGTCGCGAACGCCAGCCGCGAGGGCACGTTGGTCTTGATCAGGCCGGTGACGACGTCGACCGACGGCCGCTGCGTGGCCAGGACCAGGTGGATCCCCGCCGCGCGGGCCTTCTGGGTGATCCGGACGATCGCGTCCTCGACGTCGCGCGGGGCGGTCATCATCAGGTCGGCGAGCTCGTCGACGATCGCCATGATGTACGGGTACGGCCGGTACTCGCGCTCGGACCCGGGCGGCGCGGTGATCTCGCCCGAGCGAACCTTCTTGTTGTAGTCGTCGATGTGCCGGACCTTGTTGACCTGCATGTCCTGGTAGCGCTGCTCCATCTCCTCCACCAGCCAGGCCAGCGCGGCGGCGGCCTTCTTCGGCTGGGTGATGATGGGCGTGATCAGGTGCGGGATGCCCTCGTACGGCGTCAGCTCGACCATCTTCGGGTCGATCAGGATCATCCGGCACTCGTCCGGCGTCGCGCGCGCGAGCAGCGACACGAGCATCGAGTTGACGAAGCTCGACTTACCGGAACCGGTCGAACCGGCGACCAGCAGGTGCGGCATCTTCGTCAGGTTCGCGGTGACGAAGTGGCCCTCGATGTCCTTGCCGAGGCCGATCACCATCGGGTGGTTGTCCTTGACGGTGGACGGCGCACGCAGGACGTCACCCAGCCGGACCATCTCGCGGTCGGAGTTCGGCACCTCGATGCCGACCGCGGACTTGCCGGGGATCGGCGCCAGCAGGCGGACGTTGTCGGTGGCCACCGCGTAGGCGATGTTCTTGGTCAGCGCGGTGATCTTCTCGACCTTCACGCCGGGGCCGAGCTCGACCTCGTAGCGGGTGACCGTCGGGCCGCGGGTGAAGCCGGTGACCTGCGCGTCGACGTTGAACTGCTCCAGCACGCCGGTGATCGCCTCGATCATGGCGTCGTTGGCCTTGCTGCGGGACTTCGGCGCGTCGCCGAGCTTCAGCAGGTCGGGCGGCGGGAGCTGGTAGTCGCCCTCGACCGTCCGGGTGACCGCGAGCGGCGGTTCCGGGGCCTTCTTCGGCTTCTTCTCGGGCACCTCGGCCGGCGGCGGTTTGGGCAACGCCTTGGGCGGCTTGATCGGCGTCGGCGCCTCGGCGAGGGCGGCGTCGAGGTCCAGTTGCTCGCCGGCGTCACCGCTCTGGCGCCGGCGCGACGGCTTGCGCAGCCGCGCGGACTTCGGGTCGGCCTCGGTGACCTTCTCCTCGTCGGTGGCGAAGCCCGGGCGCTGCGCCTCGGCTTCGGCGATCTCGTCTTCGTCGAGCCCCCAGTGCCGCAGCCGGTGCGGGATCTCGCGCACCGGCGTGCCGGTGAACACGAGCACGCCGAAGAACAGCGCGAGGATCAGCAGCGGCACGGCGACCCAGCTGGTGACGCCCATGGTGAGCAGGCCGCCGGAGAAGGCGCCGACGACGCCGCCGGCGTACATCCGGCCGTCGTTGGTGTCCGGCAGCGCGGTGAAGATGTGCAGCATCCCGAGCACCGACAGGACGACCATGATCGTGCCGACCACCATCCGCGGCCGCGTCTCCGGGTGCGGCTCGGACCGCATCAGCGCGACGGCGACGACGACCAGCACCAGCGGCAGTGTGACGGCCCCGGCGCCGAGAACGGTCCGGGTGGCGATCTCCACCCCGGTGCCGATCGGCCCGGCCGCCCGCCACCAGACGCCGACGGCCGCGACGATGGCCAGGGCCATCAGGCCCAGCGCGAGCCCGTCGCGGCGGTGTTCCGGCTCGAGCTCGCGGGTGCGCCCGACCGTGCGGGCCAGCGTGCCCAGGCCCTTGGCCAGCAGGTTCCAGGTACCGCGGACGCCCTTCCCGAAGAGCCCGGGTGTCTTGCGGCGCGAGCGTGGCGGAGGCTTGCGAGCGGACGACGTCCGAGGCTTCGCGGATGTACGCGGCTTACGCGCCGCTGTCCCCTTCGCGCCGCTTCCCGTGCTTCTCTTCCTCGTCGCCGACCCAGCCATGCCTGTTACGGTAACCGGCCGTCGCCGTTCGTCCCGTGCGCCACTCTCGGCCCAGGGTGAACTTCTGCCTCACAGCCGCTTGAGCGGCCATCCGGGTGAACCGATCCGGCGAGTGCGCAAACGGGTGAAATCGACGTCTGCCATGCTCTGCCCATGCTCGCGCTGCGCACCGCCGAACCGCCTCGCCGTGCTCCCGCCATCTGGCGGACCATGCTGAACATCGACCGGGGGCTGGTGAACCTGGTCGGGCGGCTGACCGTCAGCGGCCGGGTGCCCGCGCAGCTGCGGGGACGGCCACTGCTGATGGCCGCGAACCACATCGGCGTGTTCGACGCCTTCGTGCTGATGGCGGCGTGCAAGCGGATCGGCATCAACCCGCGGTTCATGCTGGCCGGCGGCATCCTCGACGCGCCCGTGATCGGACCGGCGCTGCGGGTCAGCGGGCACCTGCGGGTGGACCGCAAGCACGCCGGGACCGCCGTCGGGCAGTTCGCCGAGGCCGTCGAGGCGATGAAGACGACCCGCGAGCCCATCATCGTCTACCCGGAGGGCCGGATCAGCCACGACCCCGGCCTCTGGCCGGAACGCGGCAAGACCGGCGCGGCGCGGCTCGCGCTGGCGGCGGGGGTGCCGGTGATCCCGATCAGCCAGTGGGGCGCGCACGAGGCCGTCTACTGGGGCACCGAGACCGTCAACGGGCCGGCCGACCTGATCCCGCTGGCCCGCTCCGGGCTCAGCGCGCCGCTGCGCCGTCCGCGGTTCCGCGTGCACTTCGGCGACCCCGTCGACCTCTCGGACGTCGACGCGCTGCGGCCGGGCGCCGGGGTGCGCGCGCACGCGAAGATCATGCAGGCGATCACCGACGGCCTCGTCCCGCTGCGCCGCGACGAGCTCGACCGGCCCCGGTTCCACGACCCGACGCGGCCGACCGACACGGTCAGCCCCTGGAAGCCGACGTCCGGATCGTGAGACGCGCGGGCGCACGCGCCTAGAGTCGGCGACGTGAGCACACGGATACTCGTCGTCTACTACAGCTCGACCGGGAACACCGCCGCCCTCGCCGAAGGCCTCGCCGCGGGCGCGCGCGAGACCGGGGCCGACGTGCGCGTGCGGACCGTGCCGGAAACCGTGCCCGCCGACGCCATCGCGCGGAACCCGCGCTGGCAGGCCTGGGTCGACGCCGGCCCGCACCACGAGCTCGCCACGCTCGCCGACCTCGAGTGGGCCGACGGGCTCGCCGTCGGCAGCCCGACCCGGTTCGGCGGGCCGGCCGCCCAGCTCAAGTCCTATTTGGACAGCACGGGTGGCCTGTGGGCACAGGGAAAGCTGGCGGACAAGGTCGCCACGTCGTTCACGACGGCGTCCACCGCGCACGGCGGTCTCGAGTCCACCCTGCTGGCGATCAACAACGTCTTCTACCACTGGGGCGCGATCGTCGTCCCGCTCGGCTACACCGACCCGCACCTGAAGGAGTCCGGCAACCCGTACGGCGGCTCGTTCGTGTCCCGCAAGTCGGCGGCCCCCGACGAAGTGTCACTCGACGCGTTGCGCCTGCAGGGCCACCGGCTGGCCACCATCACGACGCACATCGCGACCGGCCTGAAGCGCACCGGCTAACCGACACCACCGCCGGTCTGCGGCGCACCCTGCGGCTTCACCACGACCTGCGGCGCGGACTTCGGCTTGGTGGGCTTCGGCGCCGGCTTGGTGGGTGTCGGCGTGCCGGGCATCCCGACGGTGAACTTTCGCCAGTCGTGGCCGGTACCGCCATCGAGGCAACGCATGATGGCCCAGTGATCTCCCGGCAGCACCCCGGTGAACGTGATGGAGTACTTTTTCCCGTTCTTGGTCATCACACCCGACTGCCTCGGCTGCTGGCCGCGGTAAATGTAGTAACTCGCTTCGGCCTTGATGCCACTGGCGGCACAGGTACCCGTGATGGTCACCGAGGTTCCCGATACCGTGACGTTCATCGACGTCGGTTTGCCCGGGTACGGTTCGTCAGCCGAAGCCAGGCTCGGCGACAGCAGCAGGCAACCGGCGGCCACCCCCGCGGTGGCGGAAATTCTTCGCATTTGCTTTCACCTCTGGAATTCATTGCACGGCAATGCCTGGAAGACGCCCTCCCCCCGGCCCCCGGTTGCCACCCGGACGTAACGAAACGGACAGCCGACCCGGGACCCGGGGTAACCGGGAAAATCACTTCGGCGGTGACACGGGCGCCCCTACAGTCGCGACGGTGACCACCGAACTCCCCGTCCTCGCGCCACCCCGGGTCGCTCACCGGGGCCGCGGGACCACCTATGTCCTGCTCGCCGCGCTGTTCTTCAGCACGTCGGGTGCACTGGGCAAGTCCGCGATGTCCGCCGGGATCACCCCGCAGCAGGTGGCCGCGGCGCGGATCGCGCTGGCCGGCGTCGTGCTGCTCGCCGGGGTGGCGCTGGTCGCGCCGCGGAAGCTGCGGGTGCGCCGGACGGAGCTGCCCGTCCTGGCCGGGTACGGCCTGCTCGGCGTGGCCGGCGTGCAGCTGCTGTACTTCGTCGCCGCCGGCCGGATCCCGGTGGGGATCGCCATCCTGCTGGAGTTCGTCTCGCCGGTGCTCATCGCGCTGTGGGTGCGGTTCGTGCGGCGGCACCGGCTGCCGCGGGCGGTCTGGGGCGGCATCGCGCTGGCCATGGCCGGGCTCGCACTGGTGGCCCAGGTCTGGGAAGGCGTCACCCTCGACGGGCTCGGCCTGCTGGCCGGCTTCGGCGCGGCGCTCTGTTCGGCCGGGTACTTCCTGCTCGGCGAGCGCGCGGTGGCCGACATCGACCCGCTCGGGCTCGTCACCTGGGGCATGGTGATCGGCGCGGTCGCGATCAGCTTCGTCGCACCGCCGTGGACGTGGCCGGCCGGGCTGCTCGACGTGCCGGTCGAGTTCGGCGCCTGGCACCCGCCGGTGTGGCTGCTGCTGACCCTGCTGGTGCTGGTGGCGACGGTCGTCGCGTATGTCTGCGGCATTTCGGCGCTGCGGCACCTGCCCGCGTCGGTGGCGAGCGTGCTCGGGCTGGTCGAACCGGTGATCACGACGGTCGCGGCGTGGGTGCTGCTGGGCGAACAGCTGGCGTGGCCGCAGCTGCTCGGGGCGGCGATCCTGCTGAGCGGCGCGTACGTCGTGCAGCGGAACTCGGAGGTCCTCACCCGCTGAGCCGGCGAGCCGTTGCGCAAATTCTGCACCGGGTCGCCGCCGGGTGCGAAAATCTCGCGATCCACGTTCCACCGGGGAGGAAGCACCTTGGCGACCAAGTCCGGGCTGCGGCCCGACCTGCGGCAACGGCACGTCCGGATGATCGCCCTCGGCGGCATCATCGGCGCGAGCCTGTTCATCGGCAGCGGGGCGGTGATCCACACCGTGGGCCCGGCCGCCGTGCTGTCCTACGCCATCGGCGGGCTGCTCGTCGTGCTGGTGATGCGGATGCTCGGCGAGATGGCGACCGCGTCGCCGTCGCTGGGCTCGTTCATGGAGTACGCGCGCGACTCGCTCGGCGGCTGGGCGGGCTTCACCATCGGCTGGCTGTATTGGTACTTCTGGGTCGGCGTGGTCGCGTTCGAGGCCGTCGCGGGCGCGAAGATCCTGCAGGGCTGGATTCCCGGGGTGCCGCAGTGGGTGTTCTCGCTGGCGCTGATGCTGCTGCTGACGGCGACGAACCTGGCGTCGGCGCGCTCCTTCGGCGAGACGGAGTTCTGGCTGGCGTCGATCAAGGTCGCCACCATCGTCGTGTTCCTGCTGCTCGGCACGCTGTTCGTGCTCGGCTTCATGCCGGACGCGCACTTCTCGGTCGGCAACATCGGCCTCGACGGCTTCGTCGCGAACGGGCCGTTTTCGGTGGTGCACGGCGTGGTCATCGTGATCTTCTCGTACTTCGGCGCGGAGATCGTCACGATCGCGGCGGCGGAGTCCGACCAGCCGGAGACGGCGGTCCGCAAGGCGACCTCGACGATCGTCTGGCGCGTGATCGTGTTCTACGTCGGCTCGGTGGCCCTGCTGGTGATGATCACGCCGTGGCGCGAGATCCCCAGCGAGACGAGCCCGTTCGCGGCGGCGTTCGGCCGCTTCGGCGTCCCGGCGGCGTCGACCATCGTTTCGGCGGTGGTGCTGACGGCGGCGCTGTCGGTGCTGAATTCGGGGCTGTACACGGCATCCCGGATGCTGTTCGCCCTGCGGCGCCACGGCTGGGCCCCGGCCTGGGTCGCGGACACGAACGCCCGCGGCGTGCCGTGGAAGGCGATCCTGGCGTCGACGTCGGTCGGGTACGTGGCGGTGGTGATGAGTTACGTGTCCCCCGACAAGATCTTCTACTTCATCATCAATTCCGCGGGCGCGGTGGCGTTGTTCGTGTACGCGATCATCTGCGGCTCGCAGATCCGCATGCGGCGGCGGCTGGAGGCTTCGGAGCCGGAAAAGCTGAAGCTGCGGATGTGGGGGTACCCGTGGCTGAGCTGGGTCACGTTGGTGCTGACGCTCGTCGTGGTGGCGTCGATGCTGTTCGTGGACTCCGACACGCGGGCGCAGCTGTACCTGAGCTTGATCAGCCTGGCGGCGATCCTCGGCGTCTACGCTCTCATCCGCCGGCGATCCGGGACAGCGCCCCGAAAAACACGTCCGTGATCTTCGCCGGGTCCGGGGCCACGAACGCCTGTCCCCCGGTGGCCGCGGTCAGCTGGTCGAGTTCCGCCTTGTCCGCGTCCGGGCCGATGCCCACGCCGATCAGCGGGATCGGGCGGCGGGTGTCCTGCAGCTTCGCCAGTTCGGCCAGCAGGTCCGTGCGGGACACGCTGCGCGCGTCCTCGTTGCGGCCGTCCGTCATCACGATCACCACGTTCAACCGGCCGGGCTCCCACTCGCGGCGCGCCGTGCGGTAGGTCTCCAGCACGCTGTCGTACAGCCCCGTCCCGCCGTCCGGGGTGGCGGTCACCCCGGCCAGCTTGTCCAGGGCACCGTCCGCCAGGTGCTGGGCGACCGGGGCCATCGGGAGCAGCTCGCGGTAGTCCTTGTCGCCGTCCAGGCGGGTGGAGAACGCCTGCATCCTCAGCTGGGTGGCCGGCTTGAACAGGTGCATCGCCTTCGCCGCCGCCTGCATCGTCACCTGCATGCGGTTCAGGCCGGTCCCGGGGACCTGCGCGTTCATCGAGCCGGACACGTCGACCAGCACCTGCACCCGCGCGCTCAGGTTGATGCCCGCCCACTGGTTGAGCAGCTCGTCGACCACCGGCGCGGGCGGGAGGTTCGCCGCCCGGATGCCCTGCGGCTGCACCCTCGGGTCGTCGGCGTGCTCGCGCAGCGCCTGGCCGCCCGCCGCCCGCAGACCCGTCTTCGCGATCGCGTCCGCTCCCGCGTCGCCGAGCACCGCGTCACGCAGCGCCTCGACGATCGGGCGCTGCTGCGGGGTGATCCCGCCCAGCTCCGCGAACGGGTAGTCCAAGGTGGGCACCGCCGTCGAATAGACGGCGACGAGCGGTGACTTCGGTTCCTCGACGTTGTGGCGCAGCAAGGAGTTCTCCGACGCCGGGAACGCCGTCACCGCGGCCGAGCCGCTGCCGTCGTTCGAGCCCGGCAGCCGGGCGATCAGCTCCGTCTCCGCGCCGAGCGTGTTGGCCGAGAAGCGCCGCAACGCCGCCACGTACGCGGCCGAGGGCTCGGGCGACGCCTTGACGCTGTCCCGCAGCCCGAGCAGCGACACCGCGCCGACCGCGTCGCGCGCGGGGTCGGACATCCCCGGCACCACGCCCGGCGCGGCCAGGACCTCCGCCCACGTGGGCGCGTGGTCGGGCCAACCGAGGCCCTTGGCGACGTCCGCGACGACCGCGAGCACCACCGGCGAGCTGGCCACCGACGCCCCGGTCTCGGGGACGCCGTCGGCGCCGAGCTGATGGGCACGGCGCAGGGCGAGCGTCGAATCCGGCACCCAGACCTGCGGCCGCGGGCTGCCGTCCGACAGGGCGAGCCGCTCGGCCGTCTGCGTCGCCTCCCGCGGCTGGATTTCGACGCTGCCGCACTGCAGGTCCAGACCGTGCACGACGAGCGACAGCGCGGGCGCGATGTCCGGCGACGCGGTGACGAGGACCTTCGCGGGCTGCTCGCACGACGGCCGGGCCCGCACGGTCGTCACCGCCACCCACCCGGCCGCGCCGAGGGCGAGCACGAGACCGGTCGCGACGGCGGGCACGAGCAGCCGGCGTCGTCTGCCGTCCGAATGACGTCCCATCGGTGCGGCCTCTCTGCGCGAGGCGGGGTGGGACCAAGGCTATCCCGCGGCAAACCGGCCGCATGTGCGCCGGACGGCCTAACAGGCGGGCGAACTCATCCCCGGGAGGGACCCGGCCCCTCCCACAGCGGGATGTCCACGGCCGCGGACGCCGAAACACTGGACCCCATGAAGCCGACCCGAGGCGAACAGCGCAGGGCCCGCCACGCGCTGCTGCGGCAAACCGTCACCGTGGCCTGCGCACTGCTGCTGACCCAGCGCCCCAATGTGGCCTTGGGTGCGTCCAACGCACCCAAGGTGGCCTTCGGTGCGTCCAACGCACCGAAGGCCACATTGGGGCGCTGGGGGTGGGCTAGACGGGGATGACCGTCGGGACGATCATCGGGCGGCGGCGGTAGGTGTCGGCCACCCAGCGGCCCACGACCCGGCGGACCGCCTGCGCGATCCGGTGCGTGTCGGTGATGCCTTCGGCCTCCGTGCGCGCCAGCTCCATCTCCACCAGCGGCACGACGGCGGCGAGCGCCTTCGGGTCGTCGGAGAAGCCCCGGCCGGACACCGTGGGGCGGCTGACCGGGCGGCCGGTGCTGGAGTCCACCGCCACGCTGATCGAGATGAACCCGCCTTCGCCCAGCACCAGCCGGTCGGACAGGGTCGACTCGCCGACGTCGCCGACCGACAGGCCGTCGACGTAGACGTGCCCGACCTCGACGCGGCCGGTGCGGGAGGCCTTGCCGTCGACCAGGTCGACGACCACGCCGTCTTCGGCGATCACCACGTTGTCCGGGGCGACGCCGGTGCGGATGGCCAGTTCGGCGTTCGCGCGCAGGTGCTTCCACTCGCCGTGCACCGGCATGACGTTGCTCGGCCGCACCGCGTTGTACAGGTAGAGCAGCTCGCCCGCCGACGCGTGGCCGGACACGTGCACCTTGGCGTTGCCCTGGTGGACGACGTTCGCGCCGAGCCGGGTCAGGCCGTTGACCACGCCGAACACCGCTGTCTCGTTGCCCGGGATCATCGAGCTGGCCAGCACGACGGTGTCGCCCGCGCGGATCGAGATCTGCCGGTGCTCGCCGCGCGCCATCCGCGACAGCGCCGAGAGCGGCTCGCCCTGCGACCCGGTCGAGACGAACAGGACCTTGCTCTCCGGCAGGGTGCTGGCCTGGTCGAGGTCGACGAGCAGGCCGTCGGGCACGTTGAGCAGGCCCAGGTCGGCCGCGATGCCCATGTTCCGGACCATCGACCGGCCGACGAACGCGATCCGGCGGCCGTGCCGGTGCGCGGCGTCCAGCACCTGCTGGACGCGGTGCACGTGGCTGGCGAAGCAGGCCACGATGACGCGCTGGTCGACCCGGCGGATGACGTCGTCGAGGACCGGGCCGATGTCGCGCTCCGGCATGACGAACCCGGGCACCTCGGCGTTGGTCGAGTCGACGCAGAACAGGTCGACGCCCTCGTCGCCGAGCCGGGAGAAGCCGGCCAGGTCGGTGAGGCGCCCGTCCAGCGGGAGCTGGTCGAGCTTGATGTCGCCGGTGTGCAGGACCACGCCCGCGGGGGTGCGGATCGCGACCGCGAGCGCGTCCGGGATGGAGTGGTTGACCGCGAAGAACTCGAGGTTGAACACGCCGACGTCGCGGCGCTCGCCCTCGCGGACTTCGATCAGCTTCGGCCGCTGCCGGTGCTCCTTGGCCTTCGCCGCGAGCAGCGCGTTGGTGAACCTCGAGCCGTAGATCGGCAGGTCCGGCCGCAGGCGCAGGAGGAACGGGACGGCACCGATGTGGTCTTCGTGCCCGTGGGTGAGCACCAGGCCGTCGATGTCGTCGAGGCGGTCCTCGATGGCGCGGAAGTCGGGCAGGATCAGGTCGACGCCGGGCTGGTCGTCCTCGGGGAAGAGCACCCCGCAGTCGACGATGAGCAGCCGGCCGCCGAATTCGAAAACGGTCATGTTGCGCCCGACCTCGCCGATGCCGCCCAGCGCGACGACGCGCAGGGCTCCCTCGGGGAGTTTGGGCGGGGCGTTGGTGGGGCCTGGACCTTGGGGAAGTGAGCTCACCGAGGCAGGGTCCCAACGCTGGTGTGCGAGGTCGGCGCGATGTAGGCCGCTCGCGAATCTGCTTGTGCCACCCGCTCACCATGCCAGTCCTGAGCCGCCGTGTCGCCCAGCGGCACGCCGCCCTGGGCAAGATCAGCGGCGATCAGGGCCGTCTGCTCGGTGGTCGGCGCGACGATCGGCAGCCGCGGATCGCCGATGTCGAAGCCGCGCAGCCGCAGCGCCGCCTTGCTGAACGCGACCCCGCCGACCCGCGACATCGCCCGCAGCACCGGCAGCATGCCGCGGTGGTTGGTGCGCGCGGTGGAGGTGTCGCCGTTCTCGTAGGCGTCGATCATGGCGCGGATCCGGCCCGCGACGACGTGACCGATCACACTCACCACGCCGACGCCGCCGACGGAGATCCACGGCAGGTTGAGGCCGTCGTCGCCGGAGTAGTAGGCGAGGTGGGTGTTGGCGATCACCTCGGAGCCGGCGATGAGGTCGCCCTTGGCGTCCTTGACCGCGACGATCCGGGGGTGCTCGGCCAGCCGCAGCAGGGTGTCGACCTCGATCGGGACGACCGAGCGCGGCGGGATGTCGTAGAGCAGCACCGGCAGGCCGGTGCTGTCGGCGACCGCGGTGAAGTGCGCGAACAGCCCGGCCTGGCTGGGCCGCGAGTAGTACGGGGTGACGACCAGCAGGCCGTGTGCTCCGGCTTCCTCGGCTTGCTTCGCCTGCTCGACGCTGTGTGCGGTGTTGTTGGTGCCCGCGCCGGCCACGACGGTCGCGCGGTCGCCGACGGCCTCGACCACGGCGCGGATGAGGTCCTGCTTCTCCGCGTCGCTCGTGGTCGGGCTCTCGCCGGTGGTGCCGTTGACCACGAGGCCGTCGTTCCCCAGCTCCACGAGGTGCTCGGCCAGCTCCTGCGCCCGCTTCAGGTCCAGTGCGCCCTCGGCGTCGAACGGGGTGGCCATCGCGGTGAGCACGCGCCCGAACGGCCGTCCGGGCGCTGCGGTAGGTGGGTTGGACATGGGGAGACGGTACCCCGCCGGTCCGACGAAAACCGCGCCGACCTGGTCATCGGCAGCAAGAGCGGAGGATTTCCCGGGGCCGGCCGCTCATCGCGAAACTTCTACTTGACCTTGGTCACGATCGGGGCGGTGATGGGCCCGCCGTCGGCCCGGGCGAGCAGGCAGTAGAACTCGCGCGCGGGTTCCTCGCCGCTCTTGGACGGCGCGGCTTCCCACTCCGCCTGGGTGGGGACGAGCGCGCGGTAGGTGAGGTCGGGCCGCTTGGTGTCCGGCACGATCGACGACCGGAACGCGGTCGCGCACGCGGCCTCGGCACTGGCCGTCAGTGCGGGCAGGCCGGGGTAGGCCGCGACCTTGGCGTCGTCGGAATTCCAGTTCTCGACCGACAGCAGGCCGCCGATCTCGTAGACCTCGAGCGTGTGGCTGTTGTCGCACTCGGCCTTGTTGTCCTCTTCGCTGATGATCGAGCCGTCCTGCACCGGGGTGTTGAAGCACCGGTAGTACCCGCCGATGTCGGTGCGCAGCTGCCCGCCGACGCCGTAGGTCATGGTCGGCTGCTTCTGCTTGTCGACCGCGGGCGTCTCGTAGGCCTTGCCCGCGAAGAAGCCGCCGACCAGGGCACCGACGACGAGGACCGCGGCGACGGTGAGCCACAGCGCGCGGCGGGTCTTCCGCGGCGGCTCCGGTGCGGGTGCGCCGAGCATCGCGGTGCCGTGGGGCGGGGTGGGCCGCACGCCCTGCGCCGTGGTCAGCAGGTTCTGGGCCTGGGCCGCGGTCAGCCGCGCGTCGGGGTTGGCGACGAGCAGGCCGAGGATGGCCGCGGCGATCGGGCCCTGGCCGCGGGTGAGGTACGGGATCTCGGTCATGATCGCGTGCAGGGTCGCCGCGGTGGTCGCGCGCTCGAACGGGATCGAGCCTTCGACGGCGAAGAACAGCGTCGCACCGAGGGACCACAGGTCGGACGCGGGCATCGCGTCGCGGCCTTCGACGCGTTCCGGCGCCATGAACGCGGGCGAGCCGACGATCATGCCGCTGGTGGTCAGGCGCGGATCGTCGACGGCGTGGGCGATGCCGAAGTCGGTGAGCTTCACACGGCCGTCCGGCGCGACGAGGATGTTCGCGGGCTTGACGTCCCGGTGCACGATCCCGGCGGCGTGGGCGGCCTGCAGCGCGGCGAGCACCCGCTCCCCCAGCTGAGCGGCCTGCGCGGCGGGCATCGGGCCCCGCTGCCGCACGAGGTCGGCGAGGCTGGGTGCCTCGACGAGCTCCATGACGATGAAGGTGGTTCCCCCGTCGGTGACGACGTCGTAGACGGTGACGACGGCGGGGTCGTTGAGCCGCCCACCGGCCCGCACCTCGCGCAGCGCGCGTTCGGAGAAGACGGCGGCGGACTCGGCGTCGGGCAGCCGCAGTTCCTTGACGGCGACCTGCCGCCCGATGACCTGGTCCTGCGCCCGCCACACGACGCCCATGCCGCCGCGGCCGAGTTCGCCGAGCAGCAGGTAGCGGCCGGCGACAACCCGCTGACCAGGCGTGACGGGCGCCTGCGGGGGATACGGCCGGGTCTGTTCGTCGGTCACGGTGCTCCTTTTGGCGGCGGTCGCGCAGATGCTAGTCGGACCGTCGCCGGGCCCCGCGGGTTCCGCGCAATTCGCGAGCCGGAAGCCTCAGCGGTGGATTTCGCCGTGGTAGGGAAGCCACCGGTAGCCCGGGGCGAAGTCGCTGAACTCGGCCCGCTTCCCGGTCGAAACCCAGATGTGCTCGCTGACGACGAGGCCGGCGAAGGTCGTCAGGTCCTTCTCCGCCATGAGTTCGTCGTAGGTGCGGAACTCGCCGGCCTCGACCCCGGCGAGGGCGTAGCGGTAGACCGGCGGTGCGGTCCGGAGCTGCCAGTAGAGCCGCCGGCCGGCGGCGGTCATGGCCGTCGCCTCCGCCGCGGAGTTCACCCCCGTCTGGCTGAGGCCCTCCGGCTCCACGCCGCACCACCAGCCGGTGCCGTGCCGGAAAATCCGCACCGGCCAGCCGTCGAAGTGCCGCGCGAGGTCGCGAGCGTGGGTCTCGCGCTCCCCGCATTCAACGGAAAGGCCGAAGATCCAGGCCATGGCGCGTCCCCCGTTCCGTGGGTCAACCGGTGAACGTGAGGTAGATGAGCACCAGGTTGAGAGCGATGATGATCGCCGCGATCACCGAGGCCGCGACCGTCGTCAAGCGGCGGTTCGTGTCCTCCCCCATCAGATCACGGTCGGCCGTCAGCCGGATCAGCGGTACCAACGCGAACGGGATCCCGAACGACAGCACCACCTGGGACACCACCAGCGCCGCGCTCGGATCGGCACCCAGCGCCAGCACCGCGATCGCCGGGATCAGGGTGACCAGGCGGCGCAGTACCAGCGGAATCCTCTTGTGCAGGAGCCCCTGCATGATCATCGCGCCCGCGTACGCGCCCACCGACGTCGACGCCAGGCCCGAGGCCAGCAGGCCGATCGCGAACATCAGCGCGATGCCCGGGCCGAGCGTCGAAGCCACCGCGCCGTGCGCGCCCTCGATGCTGTCCACGCCGTCCTGGCCCTGGAGGTTCGTCGCGGCCAGCAGCAGCATGCCCAGGTTCACCGCGCCCGCCAGCAACATCGCCAGGCCGACGTCGACCCGGGTCGCGCGCAGCAGGCGGCGGCGCCGGGTTCCGTCGGGACGGCCGTGGCGGTCGCGGGCCAGGCCCGAGTGCAGGTAGACCGCGTGCGGCATGACCGTCGCGCCGAGCATCGCCGCCGCGATGAGGATGCTGCCCGCGCCGTCGAACTTCGGGATCAGGCCGCCGAGGGTCTCCGTGGCCGACGGCGGCTCGACGAACAGGCTCGCCAGGAAGCCCACCGCGATGACCAGCAGCAGGCCGGTGATGACCCGCTCGAACGTCCGCTGGCCGCCCCGGTCCTGGACCGCCAGCAGGGTCAGCGACACCACGCCGGTGATCACGCCGCCGACGATGAGCGGGAGGTCGAACAGCAGGTTGAGCGCGATCGCGCCGCCGACCACTTCGGCCAGGTCGGTGGCGATGGCGACGACCTCCGCCTGCAGCCAGTAGCCCAGCCGCGCCGGCCGGGACAGGCGGCCGCGCAGGGCCTCCGGCAGCGACATCCCGCTGACCAGCCCGAGCTTCGCCGACAGGTACTGCACCAGCACGGCCATCAGGTTCGCCGCGACGATCACCCAGACCAGCAGGTAGCCGTAGCGGGCGCCGGCGCTGATGTTGGAGGCGACGTTCCCCGGGTCGACGTAGGCGATCGCGGCGACGAACGCGGGCCCGAGCAGGGCCGACCCGGTGCGCAGGCGGGTCACCAGTCTCGGCCGGACAGCCTCGGTCACAGCCATGGACGCCACCTCTCGAAAACCGGATGTCGGGGACCCTAAACCGAAGTTTAGGCGTGCCGAACTTTCTTTTTCAAGGGTGACGGCTCCCACCCCCGGCCCCGGATACCCCGATCGACGGCGGTGAAAAGTGCGAACGGTCAGACGTGCGCGACCTCGTGGCCGGATTCGCGCAGCGCCGTGACCGCGTGGTCGAGATCGACGGCGCGGACCAGGATGTGATCGGTGTCGAACGTCGAGATCGAGAACAGCGCGACCCCGGCCGCGGCGAGCTCCGACGCCAGCGCGGCGATGATGCCGGTGAGCGTGAACTCCAGCGGGCCGCGGACCGACAGCAGCCGCCAGCCGGCCTCGGACGCGGTGGCCCCGCCCGGCTCGCGACCGGCCGGGCAGATCACCGAAATCTCTTCGGGCGTCCGAGTCACCGAAACGAGGGTGTCCCCGGGCTCGAAGAGCTCGGCGGGCACCGCGGCGTCCGCGGGCAGCCGCACGACGGCGTAGTCACCGGGCCGGACGTCGATCGCAAGTCGCTTCATCAGCCTTCCAGCACCTTCGGGCTCGTGGCGATTTCGGTGCCGTCCGGCAACGTCGAGATGGTGAAGTCCGCGAACACGTTCGCCGCGGCCTTCTGCAGCTGCCGCAGGCACTCCACGGCGAGCTCGCGGATTTCGACGTCGGCGTGCTCGGTGGCGCGCATCGCGACGAAGTGCCGCCACGCCCGGTAGTTCCCGGTCACGACGATCCGCGTCTCGGTCGCGTTCGGCAGCACGGCGCGGGCGGCCTGGCGGGCCTGCTTGCGGCGCAGGGTCGCGCTCGGGACGTCGGCGAACTTCTCCTCGAGCCCGGCCAGCAGCTCGGTGTAGGCGTCGACGCTCGCCCGGGTCGCGGCGACGAACTTCTCGTGCAGCACCGGGTCGTTCGCGATGATCTCCGGCTCGACGAACTCGGCGTCGCGCTCGGGGACGTACCGCTGCGAAAGCTGGGAGTAGGAGAAGTGGCGGTGCCGGATCAGCTCGTGGGTCAGCGACCGGGAGATGCCGCTGATGTAGAAGGTCACCGAGCCGTGCTCCAGCACCGAAAGGTGACCGACGTCGATGATGTGCTCGAGGTAGCCGGCGTTGGTCGCGGTGGCCGGGTTCGGCTTCTTCCACGACTGGTAGCAGGCGCGGCCGGCGAATTCGGCCAGCGCTTCCCCGCCGTCCGCGTCGGTCGACCACGGCACGTCTTCGGGCGGGAAGAACTCGGTCTTCGCGATCAGCTGCACTCTGGGTGACACGGTTCCGGTCACGTCAGCACTCCTTCTCCCGGCTTCCGCGCAGCCTAACGGCGTGAGGCGGGTCACTCCCGGGGGACACGTGACATCACCACCACCTTGACTGACACCACTGATGACGTCATAGTGGTGTCATGGACTTGACGCCGTACATCGCCAACCTTCGCGAGGACCTCGCGAACACGGCTGCCGCCGGGGACGACCACACCCGGCGGGCGGCCGCGCTGCTGTCCTCCGCACTCGAGCCCGCCGTCCGGCTGACGCTGATGAACGCTCTCGCCGACCTCGCCGCCGAGGTCACCGCGGCGCTGCCGGGCCAGGTGGTCGACGTCCGGCTCGACGGCCGGGACGTCCGCGTGGTCGTCACCGGCACCGCCGAAGAGACGACGTCGCGTGCGACACCACGTGACACCACTCCACCGCCACCACCACTCGACGGCGGTGACATCAGCCGGATCACGCTCCGGCTGGTGGAGCAGATCAAGGGCCAGGCGGAACGCGCGGCCGCCGCGCAGGGCGTCTCGCTGAACACCTTCGTTTCGCAGGCGGTCCAGGGCGCGCTGGGCCACGGCGCACTCGGCGGCGGCGGGGCGCACAAGCACCACGGCAAGGGCAGCGGCAGCGGGTCGCACCTGCACGGCTGGGTCGAAGGCTGAGGGGACGAGACGATGAGTGAAGAACAGACCACACCGGCCGAAGAGCCGAACGACGAGCTGGTCCGGATCGACGAGTTCGAGACCGACGTCCCGCTGGAGCTCGACATCGGCGTCACGATCGGCCGCGTCGAGGTCGTCCTCGAAGGCGGCTCCGGCGCGCGCGTGGAGCTGCGCCACGACCAGGGCGAGCAGCAGCCGTGGGTGGCCGGGGTCAACAGCCTGCTGTCCTGGGTCGGCGAGCGCTTCGGCGACCAGCTGGGCGTCGACCCGGCGACCTCCCCCGCCGAGGCCGTGCGGCAGAGCCGGATCGAGAAGCTCGGCAACCGCCTGGTCGTCAGCGCGCCGAAGGCCTGGCAGCTGCGCAACGCCGCGCTCGCGGTGAAGGTGCACGCGCCGGCGGGCTCGCACGTCGAGGTCCGGGCGGGCGCGGCGGACGTCACGGTGACCGGCTCGGCCGGCCGCGTCGACCTGCTGACCGGCTCCGGCGAAGTGAAGCTCGAGCGCGCCGACGGCTCGGCGACGATCCGCACCGGCAGCGGGGCCGTCAAGCTCGGCCCGACACTGGGCGGGCTGCAGCTGCGCAGCGGCAGCGGCCACGTCGAGGCGTCGTCGATCGCCGGCTCCGCGACGCTGGCCACCGGCACCGGCGACGTCTGGCTGGGCGCGGTCTCCGGCGAAGTGATGGCCCGCACCGGCAGCGGCGACCTGTCCGTCGCCGACGCGGGGTCGGGCACGCTCGACCTGATCACCGGCTCCGGCGAGGTCCGGATCGGCATCCGCGGCGGGACGTCCGCCGAGGTCGACCTGACCTCCAGCGCCGGGCGCGTCTCCAGCGAACTGGACGTCGCCGACGCCGCTCCGGAGGGCGGCGTGACGCTGAAGGTCCGCGCCCGCACGGGCACCGGCAACGCCGTGGTGACGCGCGCGGCGGGTTGAGCAAGGGGGAGGAACGGGCCGTTCCCGGCGAGGGCTGCCGGGAACGGCCCGTTCGCGCGAAATACCAGAGAAAGCGCTCCACTGAAATACGGCGAACGAAGGATGAATCTGTCGAAATCGCCGTTTCGCGTAGTTACACCCGGAGAATCCTGATTTTCTCGGATTGGCCTTGAACAAATCGGCAGGCTGTCTCGTTCACATCGGTTGACCGCGCCGGGCTGGCGAAAGGTGACCGAGTGACCGCGATGATCCGCCCCTCCACGCTGCAGGGCCTGACCGCCACCGACCGCGCGCTGTTCCAGCGGTTCGGCACCGGAAAGGCCGCCGGAGTTCCGTTCCGCCGCATTCACGACGCCATTTTGGCGCAGGCGCGGGCCCGTCCGGACGCAGTGGCCGTGCTGCACTCGGGGGAATCGCTCAGCTACGCCGAACTCGATCGGCGGTCGGCGTCGCTCGCCGCCGCGTTGGCCGGGCTCGGGGTGCGGCCCGGGCAGCACGTGGGCCTGTTCCTCACGCGGTCGATCCCGATGGTGGTCGGCATCCTCGCCGTGCTGCGGGCGGGCGCGGCGTACGTGCCGCAGGACATCCGGATCACCCCGGCCCCGCAGCTGCGGCACATCGTGGCCACCGCGGGCATCGACGTCGTCCTGACCACGCGCGAGCACGCCGCCGCACTGCCCGCGGGTCTCGGCCGGGTCGTCGCCATCGACGGCGAGCACCCGCACCGCGACCGGCCCGCCGCTCCGGCCGCGGACGGCGGCGGCACGGCGATGGTGATCTTCACGTCCGGGACGACCGGACGGCCCAACGGCGTGCAGGTGACCCACGCCAACCTCGGCAACGTCCTGCTGACCGCGCCGGGCTCACTCGGCATCCGGCCCGGCGACCGGGTGGCGCAGCTGCTGAACATCGCCTTCGACATGGCCGCCTGGGAAATCCTCGGCACGCTCGCACACGGCGGCCGGCTGCTGATCCGCGGCAAGGACATCGAGGAGACCGCCCGCGAGGCCGACGTCCTCATCGCCACCCCCGGCGTACTGTCCACAGTGGACCCGAAGACGTGCCCGCGGGTGCGGACCGTCGCCGTGGCGGGCGAACGGTGCCCGGTCGCGCTGGCCGACGCCTGGTCGCGGCGGGCGAGCTTCCACAACGCCTGCGGCCCCACCGAAGTGACCATCGTCAACACCGTGCAGCGCTACGATCCCCGGCTCGGCAAGCTGACGATCGGCCGTCCGGTGCCGAACACCACGGTGTACGTCCTCGACGACGAGCTCAGACCGTGCCCGATCGGGCAGGTCGGGGAAATGTGGGCGGGCGGCGCGTGCGTCACGGCGGGCTACGCCGGCAACGACGTCCTCACCGCCGAGCGCTACCGGCCGGATCCGTTCCTCGGCGGCGCGCACCGGATGTTCCGCACCCGTGACCTCGTCCGGTGGACCACCGACGGCCAGCTGGAGCACCACGGGCGGACCGACGACCAGGTCAAGATCCGCGGCTTCCGCGTCGAACTGGACGCGGTCACCGCGACGCTGGAGCGGGCGCCGGGCTGCGAACGGGCGGCCACCGTGCTCTACGACGGCGGGCTCGTCGGCTTCGTGACCCCCTCGACGGCCGAGCCCGGCCTGGTGCGCCGTTCGGCGGAAGCCGCGCTGCCGTACTACAGCGTCCCTGCGATGATCGTCCCGGTGGATCACCTGCCGCTCACCGAGCGGGGCAAGGTCGACCGGCGAGCCTTGCTGTCGCGTTTGGACAGCCGCGAGCCGGCGGAGACGGTGGCATGACCGCGACGCTTCCCTCCACATCGGAGTCCGTGCGGGCCCGGCTGAAGCGACGGCCGTGGACCCACCACAACCGGCTGGCCGCCGCGGTGGTCGCCGGCAACGCCGTCGCCGCCACCGCCGGCCCGCTCGACCTCGGCGTGCTCACCTGGCTGGTGCTCGGGAACCTCGCCCTGGCCGTGCTGATCCGCCAGCAGCTGGTGATCAACCTGCTGTTCCGGCTGGCCACCGCCGCGCCGGTGCGGCGTTCGCTGCGGCTGCGCTGGACGCTGGGCAAGGTCTACCACTTCGGGGGGCTGCACGTCGGCGGCACGCTCTGCGCCACCGGCTGGTTCCTCGTGCTCACCGGCGTGCTCACCGCGCGCGGCGGCCCGGCGGCGCTGCTGCTGACCACCTGGGCGATCGCGGTGGTCCTCGCCGTCGTCGTCGTGCTCGCGCTGCCCCGGGTGCGGGCCCGGCGGCACAACCTGTTCGAACGCTCCCACCGGTTCGGCGGCTGGACGCTGCTGGTGCTGTTCACCGTCCATTCGGTGCTGCTGGCCGAAGCGACCGGGACGGATTTCGCAGGCTCGGGCCCGTTCTGGGTGCTGCTGGTCGTCGTCACGAGCGTGGCCCTGCCGTGGCTGCGGCTGCGGCGGGTGCCGGTGCGGATCTCCCGGCCGTCGCCGCACGTGGCGCTCCTTTCGTTCGACTACGGCGTGACGCCGTTCGCCGGCTCGTCGACGGCGCTGAGCCGGAACCCGTTGCTGGAGTGGCATTCCTTCGCCAACGTGCCCGCGCCCGGGCGCACCGGGTTCCGGCTGACCGTGTCGCGGGCCGGCGACTGGACCGGTGCCCTGATCGACGACCTGCCGTCGCACCTGTGGGTGAAGGGCATCCCGACCGCGGGCGTGGGCAACATCGACAAGCTGTTCCGCCGGGTGGTCTGGGTGGCCACCGGCAGCGGCATCGGCCCCTGCCTGCCGCACCTGCTGTCCGGGGAGACTCCGGCGCGGCTCGTCTGGTCGACCCGCCACCCCCGGCGCACCTACGGCGACGAGCTCGTCGACGAAATCCTCGCCGTCCAGCCGGACGCCGTCGTGTGGGACACCGACAGCTCCGGCAAACCCGATCTGGTCGAACTGGCCCTGAGCGCGCACCGGGACTTCGACGCGGAAGCAGTGATCTGCATTTCGAACAAGAAGACAACGTGGCACGTCGTCGAAGCACTGGAAGCCCGCGGGATTCCGGCCTTCGGCGCGATCTGGGACTCGTGAGGGAGACAGCATGGACCGGACCGTCGTAGTCGACCTGCAGGCGCCTGTCGCGACCGTGACCGTGGACCGGCCGCGGGCACGCAACGCGCTGTCGTCCCAGGTGCTCACCGATCTGCTCGAGGTGTGCTCGTCGCTGGGCGAGGATCCGGCGGTCGCGGGCATCGTGCTCACCGGCGCGCCGGGGCCGGCGTTCGTCGCGGGGGCCGACATCCGCGAGATGGCCGCGCTGGATCCCGAGCAGGGCGCGCGGTTCGGCGCGCTCGGCCAAGAGGTCACCCGCGCGCTGGAACGGCTGCCGGTGCCGGTGATCGCCTGCGTGGACGGCTACGCGCTCGGCGGCGGCTGCGAACTCGCGCTCGCGTGCGACTTCGTCTACGCGACACCCAAAGCGGTCTTCGGCCAGCCGGAGGTGCTGCTCGGGCTGATCCCGGGATTCGGCGGCTGCGTCCGGTTGCGCCGCCAGGTGGGTCCCGGCCGGGCCCGTGAGCTGATCTTCACCGGCCGGCACGTCGACGCGGCGGAGGCGCAGCGGATCGGGCTGGTCACCGAGCTGTTCGACAGCCGCGAAGCCATGCTCGCCGGGGCCCGCGCGACGATCACGGCGGTGTCCCGCAACTCGCGCGACGCGGTGGCGCTGGCCAAGAGCGCGCTGAACGACAGCCGCGGGCGCACGGTGGACGACGGCCTGGAGCTGGAGCTCTCGGCGTTCCGTTCGGCGTTCACGAGTCCCGACATGCGCGAGGGCACCGGCGCGTTCCTCGGCAAACGCGAACCGGCGTTCGGCAGCAGAGCCGCCGGCTGCTGACCGGGTGGGTGCGCCATCAACGAGACGCACACGGCGCTGCTCCAGGCGCTGCACGACGAACACGCCCCGGCGCTGTGGCGGTACGCCCTGCGCCTGACCGGCGACGACCAGCTCGCCCAGGACGTCGTCCAGGAATCCCTGCTGCGGCTGTGGAACAGCCCGGAAATCCTGGAGCAGGGCGAGCCGGCCTCGCGCGCCTGGCTGTTCACGGTGGCGCGCAACGTGGTGATCGACGAGCGCCGGAGCGCGCGCTCGCGGCGGGAGGTGCGTTCGCCGTTCGTCCCGGAGGAGTCCCGCACCGACCCGATCGACTCGGCGCTGGACGCGTGGGTGATCACGGACGTGCTGACCCAGCTGACGGAAGACCACCGGACGGTGATCGTCCGCGCGTACTACATGGGCCAGTCGGTGGCCGAGCTGGCGGTGGAGCTGGAGGTGCCGGAGGGAACGGTCCGTTCGAGGTTGTTCTACGGCCTGCGTGCGTTGCGGCTGGCGTTGCAGGAGAGGGGGTTGACCAGGCGTTGAACGATCCGTACCGGGACTGGGACGCGGCGTACGTGCTCGGTGCGTTGTCGCCTGGCGAGCGCCGGGAGTACGAGCAGCACCTGGGCTGGTGTTCCCCGTGCGCGGCGGCGGTGGCTTCGTTCGCGGGGATGCCGGGGATCCTGTCGGTGGTGCCCCGGGAGACGACGGTGGAGCTGCTGGGGCCGGTCGCGCCGCGGGTGTCCCTGCTGCCGGAGCTGGCCCGGGCGGCCCGCGCCTCCCGGCGGCGCGGACGAGCCCGCGTGGCGGCGGCCCTGGCGGGAGCAGCACTGGCGGGGGCGGTGGCGGGGTCGCGGTTGTTCGCGCAGGGGTGTTCGCCGGACCCGCGCATCGACCGGACCACACCGGCCCCGGCCACGACGCGGACCGCGGGCCTCGATCCAGCCACCCTGCCGCCCGGCCGCCCGACACCGTAATCCGCCCCAATGTGGCCTTGGGTGCGCTCAACGCACCCAAGGCCACATTGGGTGCGCTCAACGCACCGAAGGCCACATTGGGGCGCTTGGGGTTAGTGGACCAGCTTTGCCAGCGGGGCCGCCAGGTCGCCGCGGGAACCGATCTGTACGCCCGACAGGCCGAGCCATTCCGCCATGTGGCGCAGCTCCGCCGCCAGCTCGGGCAGGACCCGGGCGATGTCCGCGCCCTCCTCCGCGAACGCGCCGTGGACCCGCAGCAGCCCCGCCGCCCGGTCGGACTTCAGGTCCACCCGGGCGACGAGCGAGCCGTCCAGCAGGAACGGGAACACGTAGTACCCGTACACCCGCTTCGGCTCCGGGACGTAGATTTCGATCCGGTAGTGGAAGCCGAACAGCCGCTCCGTGCGGGCCCGCTCCCAGATCAGCGGGTCGAACGGGCACAGCAACGCCCGGCCAGGCACCGCACGCGGCGTCCGGGCGGAGACGTGCCGGTAGGCCACCGCTTTCCAGCCCCGGACGGACAGGGGCTCCAGCTCGCCCGACTCCACCAGCTCCGCCACGGCCTGGCGGGCCGGGGCGGGCCCGAGGCGGTAGTAGTCGCGCAGGTCCGTCTCCGTCGCCACCCCCAGGGCTCGCGCCGAACGGGAGATCAAGCCCCGCGCGCCCTCCTCCGCGGACACCGACCGGGACAGGGTCTCCGGCGGCACCACCCGCTCGGTCAGGTCGTAGAGCCGCTCGAACGACCTGCGTGTGCCCGTGGTCAGCTGGCCGATGCCGAACAGGTACTCGCAGACGCGCTTGACCTCCGACCGTTCCCACCACGACCCCGGCCCGCGCCGCTGGGCGTCGGCCGCCACCGCCCGCTCGATGCCGCCCGCGCCGATCGGGCCGAGTTCCTTGACCACCGACAGGATCTCGTCGACCAGGCCCGGGGACTTCTCGATCAGCGAGCCGTAGTGCCGCCACCAGCCGTCGCGCTTCGCGCCCGAGCGGATCAAAGGCCAGTCCTCGATCGGGAGGAGGCTCGCCTCGTGCGCCCACGTTTCCACCAGCAGCCGCGGGCGACGCGCCGAGTGCGCCCACGCCGCCTCGTCGAGCAGGGCCGGGTCGTACGCGCCCAGCCGCGAGAACACCGGCATGTAGTGCGCCCGGACCGCGACGTTCACCGAGTCCAGCTGCAGCAGCTGGACCCGGGAAAGCACGCGTTTCAGGTGCTGCCGCGAAGGCACGCCGGACGGACGCGGGTCGGTGAAGCCCTGTGCGGCCAGGAACGTCTTCCGGGCCGTCGAGACGCTGATCGTTTGCATGGTGAGCTCATGGTGCCACCCACCACCGACAAAAACCGGCGCCCCGATATCTTCAGCCCATGAGCGACGCCGCCGTCCGTCCCGCCGATCTGCCCGACGCCGCGGAGATCGCCCGCATCCAGCGCGAAACCTGGCACGCCGCGTACGAAGACCTGCTCGGCAAGCAGGCACTGGCCCAGCTGGACGCCACCGACCTCGCCGGCACCTGGACCGAGACCATCGACTACCCCGGCAGCCTCGTCTACGTCGCCACCGAGGGCGAGTTCACCGTCGGCTTCTGCGTGGCCGGCCGCGCGCCCGAAGACGAGGTCGCCCAGGCTGACGGGAGCCTGCCCGAAGACGCCGAGACCACCGGCCTGATCGCCACCCTGCTCGTCGAGCCGCGCTGGGGACGGCGCGGTCACGCCGGGCGGCTACTCGCGACGGCCGCCGCGGGCCTGCGTGCCGACGGTGCCTCCCGCGGCATCGCCTGGGTCGCCCAGGGCGACCACGCCACCCTCGGCTTCTACCGCCGGGCCGGCTGGAACCCCGACGGCACCGTCCGCACCCTCGACACCGGCGAGCGCATCCTCCGCGAGGTCCGGCTCAGCGGCACCCTCGACCTCAGCCTGAGCTGAGTCCCGGAAGATCACCCACCGCATCACGGCGTACATGAACACGCCTTCGCACGCGCCCGCCAGCAGCCGCGAGACGTGGTATTCGACGCCCAGCGCCGTCAGTCCCGCGCCCACACCCAGCAGAAACGCCGCGTAATTGACAGCAATCGCACCGATGTAAAGGGCCAGCTGGATTCCGACGGCGGCGTGCGAATGGAAGTTGAACGTCCGGTTCAGCACGAAGCTCAGCCCGAACGCGCACCCGTACGCCAGCGTGATCGCCAGCCAGAGCGGCCGGCCGAGCAGGCTGTGGAACACCGTGAGCAACGCCAGGTCCACCCCGAACGTCAACCCGTTGATGAGGCAGAAGCCGAGAAACGTCGGAGCCACGACCCGCGACAGACCCAGTGGCAGGAAGCGCACGACGGTCCGGCAGAGGGCGCCGAATCGGTCAGCGGGCGTACGGGGTTGCTCGGCGGCCACCCCGCCAGTGTTCCGGCGGCGGGTGACGGGAAGCCGTCCGGCAGGTGATCTTCTGGTGCGGACCACCGGCCGAAAGGTGGGGTCAACCCCAGTGCGCGGAGATTTCGAACTGATAACTTGGAAGAACGCGAGCAGGTTTCAGGAGGTGACACGATGAGCTGGATCTTGCTGACGCTGGGCGTCGCGTTCGGTTCGGCCATCGTGCCGCTGATCAGCGCCGAAGTGTTCCTGATCGGGTTGTGCGCCAGCCAGCCGGGACTGCACTGGCTGTGGCTCGGGGCCGCGGTGGCGGTCGGGCAGATCGCCGGGAAGACGCTGTACTACCTGGCGGCCCGCGGGACGATCAAGCTGCCGAAGCCGCTGCACGACCGGTTGCACCGGGAGCGCCCGATGACGCCGAGGCGCGTGCGCTGGCAGCTGCGGACGAAGAGGATCCGCGGCTGGGTCGACCGGCTGCGCGAGCGGTGCCACCGGCACCCGCACTGGATGGCCGGGACGTACGGTGTGAGTTCCCTGGTCGGCCTGCCCCCGTTCATGGCGACGAGCGTGCTGGCAGGCCTCGTGCGAATGCGCCTGGTGACCTTCCTGACGGCGGGGCTCGCCGGAAGGTGGATCCGCTTCAGTTTGATAGCGGCTTCACCCGCGGTGTTCGCGGGCTGGCTGCACCACTGAGATCAACGCGGTCCACGCGGCGCGCGAGACGGTGAGCCGGCCGAGGTGACGGGCTTTCGTGTCCCGGACCCCGACGCTTTCGGCGAGGCAAACCTCGACACAATCGGTTTCACTACCGCTGTAGCTCGACTTACGCCAGGTGAACACGGTGCCTCCTAGCTATCGGGTGATCTCTCGCAGGAAGGCGAGCGAGGCCTCCTCGGTGAGAGCTTTGCCGGTAACAACCCTAGCCAGCGCATGGTACGGGCCGCCACCGCCTTCGGGTAGGAATCCACTGGCGTGGTGGTGCTCCAGATGGACGATGGCGGGCCGGTCGCCGAACTCGTAGATGATGAACGGTCCGATCAGCCCGGGGTGGTAACCGGCATCCAGCGGCACGATGCGCAGCGAGATATTGGGGCGCCGCACGGCCTGCACCAGATGATCGAACTGGTCGGACATGATGTCCTCGTTGCCGACCCGGGTTCGGAAGGCGGCTTCACCGACAATGGCCTTCAGGTGGACCGGTTCCCGCGTGGTCAGAATGTTCTGGCGGCTCAAGCGCATGACCAAGCGCCGGTCCGCTTCTTCTTCGCTAGTGCCCGCGGCGGTCAGGATCGCGCGCGCATAGTCGGCGGTCTGGAGCAGCCCAGGAACGATCGCGGGCGCCCAGTTGGTGATCTTCGTGGCGGTGCGCTCGTACTCGATGATCCCGGTCAGCGCGGCGGGCAGGTCCGACGGGTTGGAGTCCAGCCAGTTGGGGTCCTTCACGTGCTGCGCCAGGAACAGGATCCGGCTCGTCACGGCCCGATCCACCCGCAGGTACCCGAGAATCCGCGCCACCTCCTCGATCGGCGGCACCCGGATCCCCAGCTCCCACTGCGACAGCAACCGCGGATCCACCTCCAGCGCCCGCGCCAGCTCGCGCAACCCGAATTTCCGCGCTTCGCGTACTTCGCGCAGCGACGCGGACAACGCCCGAGAACCAGGAGAAGACGAAGTCGGTTTCATGCGGCCGATAGTACGAAGCCCGCACATTTCACGAATGAACGACAACTGTCAGCGAATTGCCACACCCGCGGAACTCAGCAGAAATCAGTGGTCGGCGGCTTCCAATTCCACGGCCTTCTTCATCGTCTCGCGCGCCCGGCGCCGGTCGCCCGCGATGTCGTACGCATACGCGAGCTTGTACCAGGCCCGCCAATTCCCCTGATCGGCCTCGACTTCCGCGCGGCGCTCCGCGAACCACGCGTCGGCCGCGTCGCGGTCCACCCGGCCCGAGGGCCGGCGCGGGAGGTCCGAGACGTCCGGGAGCGCGCCCTCGGCGTCCAGCCGCCGGGACAGGCGCTGGATCTGCACGCCGTTGCGCCAGGTCATGACGATGATCCAGATCCCGAGCACCGGCAGCAGCAGCACACCCGCGCCCAGGGCGATGCCGACGCCCGTGCCCGTCTTGAACAGGGCGAACGCCCGGTCCGCGAGCAGGAACAGGTACACGACCAGCGCCGCCGTCAGCAGCAGCGCCACATTGCGAGCTTTCACGGGCGGGCTTTCACAGGTCGAGGACGTTTTCCAGGCCGACCGTCAGGCCGGGGCGCTTCAGCACCTCACGCACGCCGAGCAGCACGCCCGGCATGAACGACGTCCGGTCGAGGGAGTCGTGGCGGATGGTCAGGGTCTCCCCTTCACCGCCGAACAGGATCTCCTCGTGCGCGACCAGGCCCGGCAGCCGGACCGAGTGCACGCGAACTTCTTCGACCGTCGCGCCGCGGGCGCCGTCCAGCTCGGCCGTCGTCGCGTCCGGGCCCGGCGCCACGCCGGCCTCCGCCCGCGCCGCCGCGATCATCCGGGCGGTGTGCGCGGCGGTGCCCGAAGGCGCGTCGGCCTTGCGGTTGTGGTGCAGCTCGATGATCTCGGCCGAGGCGTAGAACTTCGCCGCCTGAGCCGCGAACCGCATGGCCAGAACCGCGCCAAGGGCGAAGTTCGGCGCGATCAGCACGCCCAGCGCAGGCTTCGGCTCCAGCAGGCCGCGCAACTCCGCCAACCGCGCATCGCTGAAGCCCGTCGTGCCCACCACCGCGTGGATGTCGTGCTCGACCAGGTACTCCAGGTTGCCCATGACGGCGTCGGGGTGGGTGAAGTCGACGACGACCTGGGCGTCCGCCAGCGCGGCGAAGTCGTCGCCCGCGTCCAGCGCCGCGACGAGCTTCATGTCCGAAGCGCCTTCGACGGCGTTCACCACCGTCGCCCCCATCCGGCCGCGCGCACCGAGCACACCGACGTTGATGGTCATGAAGCGATCACCTCGTGCAGGTCGTCAGGAAGGTCGTCGGCGTGAGCGTACGGCCCGACGACCGCCGCCGCCGAGACGCCACCGGGCCGCGCGAACAAAGTGCGAGCGAGCGCACACACGTCCTCGGTGGTCACCGCGTCGATGCGGGCGATCGTGTCGTCGACGCCCAGGTAACGGCCGTAGTTGAGCTCGTTCTTGCCGATCCGCGACATCCGCGACGACGTGTCCTCCAGGCCCAGCACCAGCCCGCCGCGCAGCTGGCCCTTGGCGCGGGCCACCTCGGCGTCGGTCAGGCCGTCGACGCCGACCTTGTCGAGCAGCTCGCGGATGACGCCGGCGACGTCGCCGAGCTTCTCCGGCTGGCAACCCGCATACACGGCCAGGTGCCCGGTGTCGGCGTAGCTCGCGATCGACGAATACACCTGGTAGGCCAGTCCGCGCTGCTCGCGGATCTCCTGGAACAGCCGGGAGCTCATCCCGCCGCCGAGCGCCGCGTTGAGCACCGACAGCGCGAAGCGGCGGTCGTCGTGGCGCGACAGCGAACGCAGGCCCAGCATGACGTGTGCCTGCTCGGTGTCGTCGGTGTGCAGGGCCAGCTTCGGCACCGTCTTGATCCGGGCACGGCCCTCGCGGGGCGCGATCGGCGTGGCGGTGCCGGTCAGGCGCTCGCCGAGTGCCTTGCGCACCAGCCGCAGCACCTGGTTGTGGTCGATGTTCCCGGCCACGGAGAGGACCATCCGCGGCAGCGTGTACCGGCGCTTGTAGAAGTTCCGCAGCGCGGCCGGTGCCATTTCCACGATCGACTTCTCGGTGCCGAGCACCGGGCGGCCGAGCGGGTGGTCGCCGAGGACGGCCGTCACGAACGTCTCGTGCAGCAGGTCCTCGGGGTCGTCGTCGCGCATCGAAATCTCTTCGAGGACGACGCTGCGCTCCATGTCCATGTCGCGGTCGGTGCACAGCGCCTCGAAGACGACGTCGGTGACCAGGTCCATGGCGAGCGGGAGGTCGGCGTCGAGCACCTGCGCGTAGTAGCAGGTGTGCTCCTTCGCCGTGAAGGCGTTGAACTCGCCGCCGACCGCGTCGATCTCCTCGGCGATCTGCGTGGCGTCGCGGTGCCTCGTGCCCTTGAACAGCAGGTGCTCGAGGTAGTGCGCGGCGCCGGCGACGGCGGCCGGCTCGTCGCGGGAGCCGATGCCGACCCACAGCCCGACCGTGGCCGAGCGCGACGCGGGGACGTGCTCGGTGATCACGCGCAGACCGCCGGGCAGGACACTGCGCTTGACGACCGCACCGTCCGGAGTGGACTCCAGCGTGCGGGTGGTGCCGACGGGCTGCTCGTGCCCGGAAACCTGCCGTGCCATGGGTTCCTTACTCACGATGCCGCGAAGGCCTCCCCACCGGACGCGGCGAGGAGGCCTTCGACGGAACTGGTCTTACTTGGCGTCGGCCGTCTCGGCGTCGGCCGGCGTCGCGTCACCCTCGGCGGGCTTGGCGTCGTCTTCCTTGACCACGATCAGGCTGATCTTGCCGCGGTTGTCGATGTCGGCGATCTCGACGCGGAGCTTGTCGCCCACGTTGACCACGTCTTCGACCTTGTTGATCCGCTTGCCGTTGCCCAGCTTCGAGATGTGCACCAGGCCGTCCTTGCCCGGCAGCAGCGAGACGAACGCGCCGAACGCGGCCGTCTTCACCACGGTGCCGAGGAAGCGCTCGCCGACCTTGGGCAGCTGCGGGTTGGCGATGGCGTTGATCAGGTCGATCGCCGCCTCCGCCGACGGGCCGTCGGCCGCGCCCACGTAGATCGTGCCGTCGTCCTCGATGGAGATGTCGGCACCGGTCTGCTCGGTGATCGAGTTGATCATCTTGCCCTTCGGGCCGATGACCTCGCCGATCTTGTCGACCGGGATCTTCACCGAGGTGACGCGCGGCGAGTACGGGCTCATCTCGTCCGGGCTGTCGATCGCCTCGGCGATGACCTCCAGGATGGTGAGACGGGCGTCCTTCGCCTGCTTCAGCGCGGCCGCGAGGACCTCCGACGGGATGCCGTCGAGCTTCGTGTCGAGCTGCAGCGCGGTGATGATGTCCTTGGTGCCGGCGACCTTGAAGTCCATGTCGCCGAGGGCGTCCTCCGCACCGAGGATGTCGGTGAGCGCAACGTAGCGGGTCTCGCCGTCGACCTCGTCGGACACCAGGCCCATCGCGATGCCCGCGACCGGCGCCTTCAGCGGCACGCCGGCGTTGTACAGCGCCATGGTGGACGCGCAGACCGAACCCATCGAGGTCGAGCCGTTGGAGCCCAGCGCCTCGGAGACCTGGCGGATCGCGTACGGGAACTCGTCCCGCTTCGGCAGCACCGGCACCAGGGCGCGCTCGGCGAGCATGCCGTGGCCGATCTCACGGCGCTTCGGCGAACCGACGCGGCCGGTCTCGCCGGTGGAGAACGGCGGGAAGTTGTAGTGGTGCATGTAGCGCTTGTGCGTCTCCGGGGACAGCGAGTCGATCTGCTGCTCCAGGCGAAGCATGTTCAGCGTGGTGACGCCCAGGATCTGGGTCTCGCCGCGCTCGAACAGCGCCGAACCGTGCGCCCGCGGGATCACGGCGACCTCGGCCGAGAGCGACCGGATGTCGGTGAGGCCACGGCCGTCCATGCGGATCTTCTCCGTGAGGACGCGCTGGCGCATGATCTTCTTCGTCAGGGCCTTGAACGCCCCGCCGATCTCCTTGTCACGGCCTTCGAAGGCTTCGCCCTCGCCCAGGCCGACCTTCTCGAGCACGGCGGCCTTGACCTCGTCGGTCGCGGCGTCGCGGTCCTGCTTGCCCGGGATCTGCAGCGCGCGGGCCAGGTCGTCGGTGGCGATCGCCGCGACGGCGTCGTAGACGTCCTGCTCGTAGGCCAGGAAGACCGGGAACTCACCGGTCGGCTTGGCGGCGACGTCGGCCAGCTTCTGCTGGGCCTCGCACAGCACCTTGATGAACGGCTTCGCGGCTTCGAGGCCCGCGGCGACCGCGGCCTCGTCCGGCGCCTTGCCGCCCGCGGCGATCAGGTCGAGCGTGTTCTCGGTGCCCTCGGCCTCGACCATCATGATCGCGACGTCTTCCCCGACGATGCGGCCGGCGACGACCATGTTGAAGGTCGCCTTCTCCAGCTGCGACCAGGTCGGGAACGCCACCCACTGGTCCTCGACCAGCGCGACGCGCACGCCGCCGACCGGGCCGGAGAACGGCAGGCCGGCGATCTGGGTCGACGCCGACGCGGCGTTGATCGCCAGCACGTCGTACGGGTCGTCCGGGTTGAGGCTCTGGACGGTGATGACGACCTGGATCTCGTTGCGGAGACCGTCGGTGAACGACGGGCGCAGCGGCCGGTCGATCAGGCGGCAGGTCAGGATCGCGTCGGTCGAGGGGCGGCCCTCGCGGCGGAAGAACGCGCCGGGGATGCGGCCGGCCGCGTACATGCGCTCCTCGACATCCACCGTCAGGGGGAAGAAGTCGAAGTGGTCCTTCGGGTGCTTCGACGCGGTCGTCGCCGAGAGCAGCATGGTCTCTTCGTCGAGGTACGCGACCACGGCGCCGGCGGCCTGCTTGGCCAGGCGGCCCGTCTCGAAGCGGACGGTGCGGGTGCCGAACCGGCCGTTGTCGATGACGGCTTCGGTCTCGTGCACGGTGACTCCGGTGGAGTCGGTCATAGGGTGTTTCTCCTCTTTAGTTCCTTCTACTGGCGCGAGTCTCCCACCCTGGGACCCGTTTCGCTGAGGACGCTCGAGGAATGATGCCGGTCTTCGATCGAAGTCCCCGGGACTCTCTGCCCGGGAACCACTACCGAGGACCGGCGGACGGGATCCTCGTGCGCGCTCGCGCCGTTCTTTCTCTTGTTGAAGAGAGGGGGAGCGACCGGCGGCCACTCCCCCTCGGTTCAAGCTATCGGCGCAGGCCGAGGCGCTGGATCAGCGCACGGTAACGCTCGATGTCCACCTTCATCACGTAGTTCAGCAGCCGGCGGCGACGGCCGACCAGCAGCAGGAGCCCGCGACGCGAGTGGTGGTCGTGCTTGTGAGCCTTGAGGTGCTCGGTGAGGCCGACGATCCGCTTGGTCAGCAGCGCGACCTGGGCCTCGGGGGATCCCGTGTCCGAGTCGTGCACGCCGTACTCGGCCAGGATCGACTTCTTCTCTTCGGTGGACAGCGCCACTTGTGTTGCTCCTCGAAATAATCAGTGCCGTGCGACCCCGGGCGTGGATGCACGCCGGGAAGACGGTCACGGCCGCCACGGACTGCAGCCGGACCCGCTCGTGAGGTTACCAGCCCGCTGAACAGCGTCTTCAGGTGCGGTGCAGCTCGAAGGCGCGGGCCACGCGGTACCGGCGGCCACCCGGTTGGCGCTCGCTGGTCATCAGCACCACCTCGGCCGCCGTCCAGCGGCGGCTGGTGAAGCCGGCCAGTCTTTCGGTCCAACGCGCGGCGAGCCCCGGTTCTTCCCGGGGGAACCGCGCGAGCGTCAGGTGGGCCGTGTACGGCCTCGCCTCGGCGTCGGCCCCCGCGGCGTGCGCGAGCGACGTCAGCTCCGGTCCGGCGACAGTCAACCACAGCACCCCGGGGAACGTCGCGGCCTTTTCCAGCCGGACGTCGACCGCCGGGCGCCCGGCCAGCCGCTCGCCCAGCCAGGCGGCGCGGGTTTCGACGTCGTCCGGCCCGTAGTAGGCCAGGGTGACGTGCCAGCGCGCGGGCGGCTCCCAGCGGAGGCCTTCGTCCGTCCCGTCCGTCCCGCCGAGGGCCGCGGCGATCGCCTCGACGACGTCGTCCGGCGGGCGCAGGGCGCTGAACAGGACGGGCATCAGGCGCTGTGGCCCGCCCGGCGGAGCAGGTCGGCGATGGCCGGGAACTCGTCGTCGAGGCGCTTGGCGGCCTCGCCGAGGTCCTCGTCCTCGGCCAGGTCGCGCAGGTAGGCGAGGACCCGCTGGTCTTCGTTGCCCACCGGGATGTTGTCGCGCCCGACGGTGGGGCGGGAGTCGCGGACGTCCTCCATCGCGGCCAGCATCGCGTCGCGGTTGCCCGCGGCGACCTCGGGGACCAGGATCTTGCGCTCGAGCATGATCATCCTGGCCAGCACGACCGGGTTGCCGATCTTCGCCCGCCGTCCGCTCATCACCTGGCTGAGCATCGGGGCGCTGATTCCGAGGACCTCGGCCAGGAACGCCTGCGAAACGTCGAACGCGACGACGAGCCGGCGCACGCGGTCGCCGAGCGGCTCCCCGTACCACTCGCGCTGCAGTGCGATGTTCCGCTGGACGATCTTGTGGTCCTCCACCAGTCCCGCTCCCCTAAACCCCGTATCGCGCACACCGTCCGTGAGCATCTTGCCATCGCCGTCACGGGAACGGACGCGGAATCCCCTATTCGTCCCCGTCGGGCAGCGCCTTGCGCGTCGCGACGACGTCCTCGTCGATCTGCGCGACCAGCCCGGCCGAGTCGGCGAACCGCACCTGGTCGCGCAGCCGCGCCACGAAGTCGATCGCCACGTGCTGGCCGTAGAAGTCCTCGTCGACGTCGAGGACGAAGGCCTCGACGGTCCGCTCGCGCCCGGAGAACGTCGGGTTGGTGCCCACCGAGACCGCGGCGCGCAGCCGGCGCCCCGGGTCAGCCGAACGGGTGAACCACGCGCTGTAGACGCCGTCCGCCGGGACAGCGGCGAAGCGCGGGGTCGACAGGTTCGCCGTCGGGTAGCCGAGCTCGTGGCCCCGGCCGTCGCCGCGGACGACGATCCCCTCCAGGCGGTGCGGGCGGCCCAGCGCCTCGGCGGCGGCGACCACGTCACCGGCGTCGATGCACGACCGGACGTAGGTGCTCGAGAAGGTGATCGCCGACTGGTCCTCTTCGGACAGTTCCTTGCCCTGCAGCTCCGCGCCGTACGCGGCGAAGCCGAACCGGCGGCCGAGGGCGCGCAGCAGCTCGACGTTGCCGGCCGCCTTGGCGCCGAAGGTGAAGTTGTCGCCGACGATCACCGCGGCCGCGTGCAGCCGGTCGACCAGCACCTCGTGCACGAACTCCTCCGGCTGCAGCCGGGACAGCTCGAGGGTGAACGGCAGCACGCAGAAGACGTCGATGCCGAGGCCTTCGACGATCTCCGCCTTGCGCCGCAACGTCGTCAGCTGCGCCGGGTGGCTGCCCGGGCGCAGCACCTCCGACGGGTGCGGGTCGAACGTCAGCATGACGCCCGGCAGGCCGCGCTCGGCCGCCGCCGCCACCGTCCGGCTGATCAGCTCCTGGTGTCCGCGGTGGACACCGTCGAACACGCCGATGGTGACCACGCACCGGCCCCAGCCGCCGGGAAGGTCCCCCAGCCCACGCCACCGAAGCACGTCACACTCCCGTCTCTCGAGCCCACCCTAGGCGGGCAGCAACACGACAACCGCGCGGGACACGCCCTGTTCGTCGGCGGCCAGTGCGAGCACCCGGCCGTCGGGCCCGAAGAGCCCGTAGGTGCCCTCGACGCCGGCCGCCGGAATGCGCTGACCGTGGCGGACCGCTTTCGCCGTCGCGGCGTCGAGGTCCCGGCGCGGGAACGCGGCGGCGACGGCGGCGTCGAGGTCGAGGCTCAGTTCGGGCTGTTCCTCGAGCTGGTCGAGGGTCCTGGCCCTGGCCAGGGTGAAGGGGCCGACCGTGGTGCGCCGGAGGGCCTTCAGGTGACCGCCGACGCCGAGGTCCGCGCCGAGGTCGCGGGCCAGGGCGCGGACGTAGGTGCCGGAGGAGCACTCGACGACGGCGTCGACCTCGACGTGGTCCTCTTCGTGGCGGACCGCGAGGACGTCGAAGCGGTAGACGGTGACCGGGCGGGCCGGGATGACGACGTCCTCGCCGGCGCGGACGCGGGCGTAGGCGCGCTTGCCGTCGATCTTGACCGCGCTGACCGCGCTGGGCACCTGCTGGATGTCGCCGGTCAGCTTTTCGACGCCGTTGGCGATGTCTTCGTCTTTTGTCTGCCGGGTGTCCCCTGTGGTGAGGACTTCGCCCTCGGCGTCGTCGGTCGTGGTGCTGCTGCCGAGGCTCAGGGTGGCCAGGTAGGTCTTGCGGTCCAGGGCCAGGTGGCCGAGCAGCTTGGTGGCGCGCTCGATGCCGAGCACCAGCACGCCGGTCGCCATCGGGTCGAGCGTGCCGGCGTGCCCGACCTTGCGGGTGCCCATGATCCGGCGGGCGCGCGCGACGACGTCGTGCGACGTCATGCCGGCGGGCTTGTCGACGATGAGGAGGCCGGGAGGCGGGGCAGGGCGGCGGGGCGGTTTCGAGCTCGACACGCGGCAAACCCTAGCGGCCGGTTGTCGTGGTCCGATCAGGCCGCTCGGCTCCCGGCCAGAGCGCCCCAATGTGGCCTTGGTTGCGTCCAACGCACCGAAGGCCACCTTGGGTGCGTTGAACGCACCGAAGGCCACATTGGGTGCGTTGAACGCACCGAAGGCCACATTGGGTGCGTTGAACGCACCGAAGGCCACATTGGGGCGCTCGGGTCAGGCGGCCACGATGGAGACGTGACGGAGATCGAAGTCCGGGCCGCCCGGCCCGCCGAGCTCGAAGCGGTCGCCGAGCTCCGCTGGCGCTGGGTGGCCGAGCGGGACGGCCTGCCCGGTGCGGGCCGCGAGGCGTTCGTGCGGGAGTTCGCCGCATGGGCGCGCGAGCACGCGGCCACCCACCGCTGCCTGGTCCTGGTGCGCGACGGCCGGGTGCTCGGGATGGCGTTCCTGGCGATCACCGCGCGCGTGCCGACACCGGCGGCGCCGTCGCGGGCTGCCGGTGACGTGCAGAGCGTGTACGTCGTGCCGGAGGCGCGCGACGGCGGCCTCGGCGGGCAGCTGATCGACGGCGTCCTGCGGCTTGCCGCGGAGCTGGGGCTGGAGCGGGTCACCGTGCACTCGTCGCCGCGGGCCGTGCCCGCCTACGAGCGGCGCGGGTTCGCCGTGGCGCCGCAGCTGCTGCAGGCGCCGGTCAGGCCGCCCGGCTCCTGACCCAGCGCCCCAATGTGGCCTTGGTTGCGTTGAACGCACCGAAGGCCACATTGGGTGCGTCCAACGCACCGAAGGCCACCTTGGGGCGCTCGGGTCAGGCCGCCACGATCGGCGTCTCGGGGAGGGCCGCGTCCCAGCGGCGGCGGGTGATGCGCACCGGCAGTTCCTCGCCGCGGGCCTCGGCGAGGAACAGGTGGGTGCGGGTCCGGCGCCACCACACGAGCAGCCGGACCGTGCCGAAGGCCAGCACCGCGACGAGCGCCAGCAGCGACCACCGGAAGTTTCCGCCGGTCACCTGCAGGAGCACGCCGACGGCGAGCGCGGCGATCGTCGTCGCCACGAAGCCGCCGACGTTGACCACGCCGGTGGCCGTGCCGACGCGGCTGAGCGGGTTGTAGTCGCGGGCGAGGGCGAAGCCGATCATCGACGCCGGGCCGCCGAGGGCGAGGAGGGCGAACGCGGGCACCAGCACCGGCACGGGCACCTGGCCCGGCCAGCCCAGCAGCACCGCCCAGACCAGCGCGGCCCCGCCGATGTAGCCGCCGACCAGCGGCATCCGCAGCGACGGCCGTCGGCCGATCAGGCCGCCCAGCAGCGGGCCACCCGCCATCGAGCCGAAGACGAACACGGTGAGCAGCGCGCTCGCCGTCGCCTTCGACTGACCTTGGCCCTGGACCAGCCAGGGGACGCCCCACAGCAGCGTCAGGGCGTTCGGGGCGAACATCGTGCTGAAGTGGACCCAGAAGCCCAGGCGCGTTCCCGGCGTCCGCCAGGCCTCGGCGACCTGGTGGGCGAGCTCGCGGGGACGGACCTGGTCCCGGACGGGCGGCTGTTCACCGGCCGGGACGTCGCGGACCCGGAGGGCCACGACGACGGTGTAGAGGACCGTGACGGCGCCGGCCGCGAGGAAGGTGGGGGTCCAGCCGGCGCCGTCGAGCACCAGCGAGAGCGGGACGGTGGCGGCGAGGTTGCCCATGTAGCCGACAGCCGCCGTGAACGACGTCAGCAGCGCGTACTGGCGGCCCGGGAAGTGGGCCGCGACCAGGCGCAGGACGCTGACGAAGGTGAGCGCGTCGCCGAGGCCGAGGACGCCGCGGGCGAGCAGGCCGAGGCCGTAGGAATGGGCGACGCCGAGCAGGAGCTGACCGGCACCGAGGACCAGCACGGCGACGGTCAGGACGCGGCGGGGACCGTAGCGGTCGACCAGGACGCCGGTCGGGATCTGCATCGCGGCGTACACGCCGACCTGCAGGACGGTGAAGGTGCCGAGCGCGGCCGCACCGACGCCGAAGCGCTCGGCGGCCTGCAGCCCGGCGACGCCGAAGGACGTCCGGTGGAAGACGGCGAGCAGGTAGACGGTGACGGCGGCGAGCCAGATCAGCCAGGACCGGGCGGTGGCACGGCCGGTGGCGGGCACAGGTTCCTCCAGGGTTCGACGATTTCGAGCGCAGGACGCCTGCGCTGCCGTCCCTACTACTTGTATCGCCTAAGCAACGAAGAACCATAGCCACGACCCCGGTGGTTTTCACCACAGGTAAGGCCCACCACCCGTGCTCAGAGGGTCGGCTCGCGTACCTGGAGGGTCGGTTCGCGTACCCAGAGGGTCGGCTCGCGTACCTGGAGGGTCGGTTCGTGAGCCGACCCTCTGGGTACGCCGGCCGACCGTCCGGGTACGCGAGCCGACTGGGTCAGGCGGGGCGGGTGACGCCGGTTACCGCCCAGTTTCCGGAACGCCAGCGGACGAGGACCGCGGCCAGGCGGAGGACCATGAAGAGGGAGAGGCCGGTCCAGATGCCCGTGAGGCCCCAGCCGAAACCGAGGGACGCCCAGATCAGCGGGAGGAAGCCGAGGGCCGCGCTGCCGAGCGTCGCGTTGCGGAGGAAGGCCGCGTCGCCCGCGCCCAGGAGCACGCCGTCGAGGGCGAAGACCACTCCCGCGATCGGCTGCAGGGCCACGAAGAACCACCACGCGTGCGGGATCTCCGCCAGCACGCCCGGGTCCGACGTGAAGGCGTGCGGCAGCACCCACGACAGCGCCGCGAACAGCACGCACAGGAAACACCCGAGCAGCAGCCCGTACCCGGTGATCTGCGACGCGACCCCGCGCGCCTGCCGGGCCGCGTTCGCCCCCAGCGCCGCCCCCACCAGCGACTGCGCCGCGATCGCCACCGAGTCCAGCACCAGCGCCAGGAACGTCCACAGCTGCAGCACCACCTGGTGCGCCCCGACCGCCTCCGTCGACGTCCGGGCCGCGACGGCCGCCGCGGAGACGAAGCACGCCTGGAACGCCAGACTGCGCAGCACCAGGTCGCGGCCGAGGCCGAGCTGGGCGCGCATCACCTTGAAGTCCGGCCGCAGCCCGACCTTCTCGCGCGCCAGCGCGAGGAAGAACAGCGCCGCCGAGATCACCTGCGCGGCGACGTTCGCGATCGCCGAGCCCTCCAGCCCCAGCCCGGCCCAGTACACGAGCACCGGGCACAGCACGGCCGAGATCCCGTTGCCCGCCAGCACGTACCGCAACGGCTTCGCGGCGTCCTGCACCCCGCGCATCCAGCCGTTGCCCGCCATGGTGACCAGGATCAGCGGCGCCCCGAACAACGCGATCCGCAGCCACGACACGGCCGCGGAAGCGATCTCGTCACTCCCCGAAAGCACCCGGGCGACCGGCCAGGCCAGCAGCTGCCCCGCGACCAGCACGACGAGCCCGACGAACACCGCCAGCCACGTCGCCTGCACGCCTTCGCGGACCGCCTCGGCCCGGCGGCCGGCGCCGTGCAGCCGCGCGGTGCGGGACGTCGTGCCGTAGGACAGGAACGTCAGCTGGCTCGACACCTGGGCCAGCACGACGCCGCCGAGCGCGAGCCCGGCCAGCGACAGCGCGTCGAGGTGGCCGACCACGGCGGTGTCGACCAGCACGTACAACGGCTCGGCGGCCAGCACCCCCAGCGCGGGCACGGCCAGGCCCAGCACGCGCCTCGCCGGAACCCGCTCGATCTCCTCCACGTTCGCCACGAACCGGACTCTAACCGCCGCCACCGACAGTTCTGCGACGGTCCTGACCCGCGGGAACCCGGGAACTTTCCGGCCCCGCCGTCCGACGCGCTACAGCAGCGGCGCCCGCTCCAAGGCGTCGCGCAGGCCGGCGACGACCTCCTCGGCCGAGCCCGCGATCGTGCAGCCCGCGGCCTGCCGGTGCCCGCCGCCGCCGAACTCGGCCGCCACCGCCGAGACGTCGATCCCGATGCTGCGCAACGAAATCTGCCACTGCTCCGGGTGGTCCGGGTCCTGTTTGAGCACCGCCGCGACGGCCGCCTCGCGCACCGAGCGGACGACGTCGATGACCGACTCGACCTCTTCGCCGCGGACCGTGCGCGCCGCCTCGGCCCCGACCACGGCGTGCACGAAACCCCGGCCCTGCGCGGCAGCCGGCTCCAGCCGGGCCTCGCGAAGCACCGCCGAAAGCATCGGCAGCCAGGCGAACGGGCGCTCGTCGACGATCCGCCGGACGATCGCTTCCGGATCGGCCCCCGCTTCCAGCAGCCGGGCCGCCATCCGGTGGGTGTCCGGGCTCGCCCGGCGGAACCCGCTGGTGTCGGTGACGATCCCCGCGTAGAGCCCGCGCGCGATCGGCTCGTCCAGCGCGGCGCCCAGCTCCTCGAGGACGCGGAACACGAGGACCGCGCTGGCCTCGGCGCGCTCGTCGACGACGTGGCAGGTGCCGTAGAACGTGTTGGTCGCGTGGTGGTCGATCACCAGCACCGCACCGGCGAGCTCGACGCGCCCGGCGAGCCGGCCGAGCCGCTTCGGCGTCGGTGTGTCGACGCAGACGAGCAGCCCGTCGGCGTCCGGGAGCGCGTCCGGGTGCGTCAGCAGGCCGTCCTCGTCGAGCCACCGCAGCGTCTCCGGGGCCTCGTCGGGCTCGCCGAAGGAGACGCGCACCTTCGCACCGCGCTGGAGCAGCGCCCGGCCGAGGGCCAGCGCGCTGCCCAGCGCGTCCGCGTCCGGCCGCACGTGGCCGAGGATCGTCACGTCGCTCGCCGACGCGAGCAGTGCTGCCGCGTCCCGGATGTCCTGCGCCGAAGTAGGGGTCACGGTGCGTCACGCTACGCTCTGCGGGATGCCTGAGTACGCGATGCTGGTCTACCCCTCGGCCAACCGGGTCTACGCCGCCTCCTCCCCCGCGCTGCTGCGCGCCGAGCTGGCGGTGTTCGGCGCCGGCCTGGCGGCCGAGCTGTCCGCGATCGAGGAGTTCGAGCTCGGCGGCGTCGGCTACGTGCGCTTCACCAGCTCGGCGCCCCTCGGTGAGCCTGACCTGGCGCTGCTGTCGAACGTTTCGTCGCTGTACGCGCTGTTCGAGCTGGGTGACGGCGTCCTCCGTCCGGTGCCCGTGACACCGCTGGCGAAGGCCGACTCGGACCTGCTGACCATCCAGAAGTACGCGGGCAAGACGAACGAGCTGTTCACCAAGCTGCTGGTGAACGTGACCTTGCTGGCGACCGCGGACCCGTTCTCGGACAAGCCGAAGTACCTGCTCGACCCGCTGTGCGGCCGCGGAACCACGCTGAACCAGGCGATGATGTACGGCCTGCACGCGACCGGCCTGGACGTCGACGCCAAGGACTTCGAGGCCTACGAGGCGTTCATCAAGACGTGGCTGCGGAACAAGCGCGTCAAGCACACCGCCGAGTCGGGTCAGCTGCGGCGGAACAAGCAGCGGCTCGGCCGGCGGCTCGACATCGAGTACGCGCTGAGCAAGGAAGCGTACAAAGCGGGCGACACGCGCAAGCTCACCTACTTCAACGCCGACACCCTGACGACCGACGAGGTGCTGCGGGCGAACTCCTGCGACGTGATCGTCACCGACGCGCCGTACGGCGTCCAGCACGGCAGTCACCGCGAGGCGGGCCTGCAGCGCAGCCCGCGTGACCTGCTCGCGGCGGCCGTCCCGGTGTGGACGCGGGTGCTCAAGCCCGGCGGGGCGCTCGGCATTTCGTGGAACACGACCGTGCTGCCCCGCGAAGAACTGGTCGAGGTGCTGCGGAAGGCCGGCCTCGACGTCCGCGAGGGCGGCCCGTGGGAGGAGTTCGCCCACCGGGTGGACCAGGCCATCCTGCGTGACCTGGTCGTCGCGGTGAAACCCGCTTCCTGAGTCGACAAAGCGCTTCCGGCGACGAGGCGACTCAGCCGGGCGGGTAGCCGCGGCTATACTCCGCTGCGTGACCGTCGAGCAACGTCCCCTGCGCGCGGACGCCCGGCGCAACCGGGAAGCACTGGTCGCGGCGGCGCGGGAAGTGTTCGGTACCAAGGGGGTCGACGCCCCGCTCGACGAGATCGCCCGGCGGGCCGAGGTGGCGATCGGCACCCTCTACAACCGGTTCCCGACCCGGGCGGACCTCGTCGAAGCCGCGTTCCTGCCCGTGCTCGAGGAGGCCCGGGCGATCAGCGAAGACGCCCTCGCCTGTGCGGACCCGTGGGAGGGGTTCGTCCTGTTCGTCGAGCGATCGGTCCGGATGCTGGTGGCCGACCGCGGGTTCACCGAGGTGTGCACGCGGGCGTTCGACCCGGCGTCGGGACTGGAAAAAGCCAAGCATGCCAACGCTTCCCGGATGACGCGGATCATCACACGCGCGCAGGAAGCCGGGACATTGCGGCCGGACTTCCGCGGCGAAGACCTGGCGGTGGTGTTCGCCGCGGCGTCCGCGGCACCGGACTGGCGGCGCGGCCTCGCCCTGGTGCTTGACGGGCTGCGCCCACGATGAGCTGGCTCGCCGACACCGCCGCGTCGTACGACACGGTGGCGGAAAGCTACGCGGACTTCGTGGCGGACGCGCTCGAGAAGGAGCCGTACCTCAAGGCCGCGCTCACGCTGTTCGCCACGCAGGTCGACGGGCCGGCGGTGGACGTCGGCTGCGGCCCCGGGCACTTCACGGCGTACCTGGCTTCGCTCGGCGTCGAGGCGTCCGGCATCGACCTCTCGCCGGGGATGGTCGACCTGGCTCGCCGGTCGCACCCGGAACTGCGGTTCGAAGTGGGGTCGATGACGGACCTCGCGCTGCCCGGTGCTTCGGTCGCGGGCGTGCTGGCGTCCTGGTCGCTGATCCACGTCCCGGACGAGGCGGTGCCGGCGGCGCTGGGGCACTTCCACCGCGTGCTGCGGCCGGGTGGCCTGCTGGTGGTCGGCTACCACGTCGGTGCGGGCACCCGGCTCAAGACCCAGGGCTACGGCGGGCACCCGATGCGGGTCCACGTGCACCTCCGGCAGCCGTGGTGGCTGGCCCGGCGGGTGCGGGAAGCCGGGTTCACCGTGGACGCGGAATGGCTGCTGAACCCCGGGGCCGAGGTGTCGCAGGCGATTCTGTTCGCTTCGAAATAACCGGTTGATGAGTTACGCTCCCCCCATGCAGATGGCGATTTTCCGCCGGTTGGGCGTGTTCGTTACCGTCGTTCTTTCGATGCTCGCCTCGACGGTGCTGCTCGGCGCGTCCGCCGCGCACGCCGCACCGCCACCGCTCGGCAAGCAGAACTGGGTGGTCAGCGTCGCCGGTTTCACCGACGCCGCCGGCAGCAACTACCTGCGGCTGGGCTACCTCGTGTTCGACCCGTCGAGCAACGCCGTCCAGCACAACTTCTGGACCTGGAGCCAGCGCGACAACCCCCGCCCGGTCAACAGCGGGGACGTCTACTACTGCGGCCAGTTCCAGCCGGGCACCAACCCGCGCAACAACTGCCAGATCAAGACCGCGCCGGGGTTCACCGGCGACCCGAACGGTCACTTCACCGGCACCTACGCCTACGACTCGACGTCCGGCCAGGTGACGATCACCTGGACCAGCAGCACGATCAACGGCTCGACGACCGCGGTGAACCTCGGTGAGACCTGGGCGGTCTCCGAACTGCGCCCGGGCCTGGGCCGGATGCAGCTGGTGACCGACACGTACTCGATCACCGGCGGCTACGCCTACGGCAGCAACGCGTCCCTGGCCCAGACCGGCAAGGCACCGATGAGCGAGGTCCGCGCCACGCAGCGGACGTTCCTGTACGAGGCGCAGAGCTGGAACAACAACAAGTTCACCACCGTGGCCCGCGGGTCGGGAGGCAGCTTCACGGTGGGCCCCACCTGGAACGCCTGCACGGACGGTTCGTGCCTCGGATACGTGCAGAGGAACGCGGGTTGTGCCGCCAGTTCCTGCTGCCCGAACCCGGGCACAGCCGAGTACGACGCGTGCGTGCAGAAGCTCGCCGACAGCGGCAACCGGCGGTTCTACTACCTGACCGGCGACCTGGGCGGCCGGCGCAACAGCTACGAGTTCTGGTGCGAATGCCTCTCCTACGACGGCTGCTACCTGCTCAACAGCCACGTGCGGCCGCTGTTGCAGGTGATCGACGACGCGGGAACGTTCCAGGGCTGGGTGGGCGCCGAAGTCAGCCCCGACCGCCACGCCCCCCGCGAGATGAACGGCGAGTACTACGGCGCCTTCGCGATGGTGGCTTAGACCACATCTCATTTGGGGTTGTTGTGGGCTAGAAGATCCAGCTTGATCGCCCGGCGGTAGCAGATCATTGCGCAGGCCAGCTGGGTGAAGCCCAGGAAGTGGGCAGCCTTGCGCTCGTAGCGACGTGCCAGCCGACGGAACCGGGAAACCCACTCCAAGGTCCGCTCGATGACGTATCGATAACGTCCCAGCCGCTTGGCCGACTCGATACCCCGACGGGCGATCCGGGCAACGATTCCCCGCGTACGCAGCACCTTCCAGCACGCCGGGTAGTCGTAGCCCTTGTCCGCGTGCAGCTTGCGGGGCCGGCGCCGCGGCCGTCCGACCGGCCCGGCGACCGGCGCGACCGCATCGACCACCACCGCCTCGAACGTCAGGTGGTCGTTGCGGTTGGCCGCGGAGACGACCACCGCCAACGGCAGGCCACCACGCTCGCTCATCGCGTGGATCTTCGAGCCCGGCTTGCCCCGATCAACCGGGCTGG
>NZ_JAJPWT010000012.1:0-318375 GCF_046548975.1 Amycolatopsis sp. lyj-346 | reverse complement strand
CTGATCTGCCTGGCCCGCCGCCGCTGCGACGTCCTCTACGCGATGCTCCGCAACGGCACCCACTACCGCCACCCCGAACCAGCTCCCGTCCCAGCCGCGGCTTGACAACCACATAGGGACACCCCCCCGCCGCCCGCCCCCGGCGTGAGCAGGCACTGAACTCACGTGATCAAACCCGGAACTCGCGTGATTGAAGACGGAACTCGCGTGTTTGAAGGGTCGACTCGCGTGATTGGAAGGTCGACTCGCGTGACTGGAGGGTCGACTCGCGTACCTGGAGGGTCGGGTGGCGTACCGGGAGGGTCGGGGGATGAAGAAGGGGGTCAGGAGCGGAGCTCCTGACCCCCCGGCGGAAGGTGGGTGGTTACTTGATGGCCGAGCCGGCCTGCCAGTCGGCCCAGGACTTGGACCAGTCGCCGTAGAGGTCCCAGACCGGGAGCTGGGGGCCGCCGGAATTGGTGACCTCCACGACGTCGCCCAGGCCCATGTTCTGGAAGAACCACTGGGCGTTCGCGTCGTTGAGGTTGATGCACCCGTGCGACACGTTCGAGCTGCCCTGCTGGCCGACGCTGTTCGGGTTCTCGTGGACGAACTCGCCGTCGTTGGAAATGCGCAACGACCACTTCTCGTTCGAGCGGTACGCCTTCGGGTCCGGCGGGCAGACGCCGTACGTGCACGAGTCCATCGTGTAATTGGCCTGCTTGTCCGAAATGACGTGCGCGCCCAAATGCGTCGGCGTGGCGTCCTTGCCCATCGAAATCGGCATCGACTTGACCATGGCGCCGTTGTGGAAGATCTGCATCTGCTCGCTGTTCCCGTCCGCCTTCGCGATCCAGGAATCGTGCACCTTGTACGTTTCCGTACGATCCTCCGCGCCGAACACCCCGCCGCCGAAATCGACGCCGTAGATGTTCGCCGTCACCTTCAGGGTCGTGCCGGCCTGCCAGTACTCCTTCGGCCGGTAGTGGACGTTCGAGTCGTCGATCCAGTACCAGCCGCCGTCCTGCTTCGGGGTCGACTCGACCGTCAACGCCTTCTCGACCGCCGCCTTGTTCTTGACGGCGACCTTGCCGAAGCTGAACACGATCGGCTGGCCGACGCCGACGCCCGTGCTCGCCACCGCGGACGGTGCCGGGATCAGGTTGGCGTTCGCCTGCTTCTTCGGCGACAGCGTCGTGATCTGGTTGTCCTGCTCGACCGGCTTCCCGTTACTGCTCTGGGCGTGCGCGACGATCTTGTACGTCGTGCCGTAGCCGAGCGGCTCGCTGGACGTCCAGCTCGACCCGTCGGCCGCGAGCCGGCCGGCGACCGTCTTCCCCTTGGCCGGGTTGGTCACCGTGACGTCGAGGAGCTTCCCGTTGGCCGCTTTGACGACGATCGGCGTCGCCGGGTTCACCGCCGTGCCACCCGCGGGCTCGAACGTCACCGCGACCGAGGTGTCGGACGGCGCGGTGGAGCCCGGTTCCGGCGTCCCGCCGGCGGGCGAACCGCCGTCGTCACCGGACGAGCACGCGGAAATCAGCAGTGCTCCGGCGAGGATTCCGGCCACCGAAAGTAAAATCTTCTTGGGGAGCATATTGTCTCTTTTTGGGAATTGGGATCGGCGGGCATTCGTCATCAAAACTACGCGATAGCGATGACGTTCTTGCCGTCGGATCGGTGCATCGGCGTGACGTGGATCACGTGATGACGAGTCCCGGTGCGCCGTAAAGCCCCGGCCCGCTCACCGAAAGCTCGCCGAGGTACTCGCACGCCGCCGCGTACGCCTGGTCCGCCAGCAGTTCCGTGTGCCCGAAATCCAGCGGGTTCACCCGTACCGGCGCGGGGCCCGGCAGGTACAGCACCGGCACCTGCGCGGCCGCCACCGGCGCCTCCAGCACGGCCTGGTTCCGCATGCTGATCATCGCGGTGAACATCATCACCTCGGCGAACGTCCGCGGCGCGCCCGGCAGCTTCCCGGGGAACGCGCAGTCCAGCACCACCAGGGACTGCGCCCCCATCGCGAGGGCCTGCCGCATCGGCACGTTCGCGACGAGCCCGCCGTCGTAGAGCAGCTGCCCGTCGTGCTCCACCGGCGGGAAGATGCCGGGGATCGCGCAGCTCGCCAGGAGCGGCTCGAGCAGGCGCCCGGAGCGGATCAGCAGCGGCTCGGCGGTGTCGACCTGCGTCGTGACGACGCCGAGCGGCAGCGCGAGGTCCTCGAAGCGGGTCTCGGCGCCGAGGTGGTCGGCGATGATGCCGGCCAGGCCGGTGTTGGGGAACAGGTGCGTCTTGCTCTGCGTCAGCGTCCGGACGCGGCTCAGCACGCCGCCGGGGAACGCCTCGGCCCGCGTCATGTGCGCCCAGATGTCGTGCAGCCGCGGGAGCGCGTCTTCCCCGGAACGGGCCAGGACGGCGGCGTTGAGCGAGCCGACCGACGTGCCGGCCACGACGTCCGGCGTGAGCCCGGCTTCGCTCAGGGCACGCAGCATGCCGACCTGCATGGCGCCGAGGCTGCCGCCACCGCCGAGCACGAAACCGACCGGCCGGGGAAGATCCGCGAGACTCATACCGCCGAATGTAGTAAACCCGGGTGGTCAGGGCACGTGTTCCGGCTCCGGCTCCGGCTTGGGCTCGGCGGCCAGTGCCTTGCGCTTCTTCAGCCGCAGCAGGAAGAACACGGCGACCCCGGCGAGCACGCCGACCACGATCAAACCGCCCGTGTTCAACGCTCCTTCGATGCGCTTCGCGGCTTCGCCCAGCGCCGCACCGATGCTGATGTGGACCAGCGACCAGCAGAACGCGCCCGCCGCGGCGGCCGGCAGGAACTTGCGGAACGGCAGCCCGGACGTCCCGGCGGCCGCCGGCGTCAACGTCCGGATCACCGGCAGGAACCGGGCGAAGAAGACCGCCCAGGCGCCCCGGCGTTCGAGGACGGCGGTGGCCTTGTCCCAGCCTTCCTGGCCGTACTTGCGGATCAGCTTCGTCTCGCGCAGGCGCGGTCCGAAGCGGCGGCCGATGCCGTAGCCGAGTGCGTCACCCGCCGTCGCGCAGAGGGTGACGACGAGCCAGAGCACCAGGAACCGGGGGACGGTGTTCGCCGTCGTCGCGGCGACGAGCAGCCCGGATTCGCCCGGGGCCACGAAACCCAGCCCGATCGTGCACTCGGCGAACACCAGGCCGCCGGTCGCGGCGACGAGCCCCGGTTCCGGCAGTCCTTGCAACCAGTTGAGGAGGTCCGAAACGAGGGCCATTCCGCCACTTTACCGATCCTTTAAGGATGGTGGGGTGACGTACGTCACCTTGCGAGGAGCGACGCGGCTTCCTGGGCTGCGGGACCTTCGGCCGTCAGGTGCTGCAGGTTCTCCGGCAAAACCTCGCCGCGGTGGGCCTTCGTCTGGGCGTAGAGGCGTCCGGCGCGGTACGACGAACGCACCAACGGCCCGGCCATCACCCCGGCGAAGCCCATCGCCTCCGCAGCCTTGGAGTGCTCGACGAACTCCTCCGGCTTCACCCACCGATCGACCGGGTGATGCCGCGCAGAAGGCCGCAGGTACTGCGTGATCGTCAGGATCTCGCACCCGGCGTCGACCAGGTCCTGCATCGCCGGAGCCACCTCGTCCGGCGTCTCGCCCATGCCCAAGATCAGGTTGGACTTCGTCACCAGACCCGCTTCGCGTGCGGCCGTGATGACTTCCAAAGACCGCGCGTAGCGGAAGCCGGGGCGGATCCGCTTGAAGATCCGTGGCACCGTCTCCACGTTGTGCGCAAGAACCTCCGGCCGCGAGCCGAACACTTCGGCCAGTTGCGCGGGGTCGGCGTTGAAGTCCGGAATCAACAGTTCGACGCCGGTACCGGGGTTGAGCGCGTGAATCTGCCGGACAGTCTCCGCATACAGCCACGCACCACCGTCGGGCAGGTCATCCCGGGCGACACCGGTCACCGTCGAATACCGCAACCCCATCGCCTGCACCGACTCCGCCACCTTCCGCGGCTCGGAAGTGTCCAACGCAGCAGGCTTACCCGTATCGATCTGACAGAAATCACACCGCCGCGTGCACTGATCCCCACCGATCAAGAACGTGGCCTCACGGTCCTCCCAGCACTCGTAAATGTTGGGACAACCGGCCTCCTCGCACACCGTGTGCAAACCCTCACGCCGCACCAAACCCTTGAGCTCCGTGAACTCCGGACCCATCCGCACCCGCGTCTTGATCCACGACGGCTTCTTCTCGATCGGCGTCTCACTGTTGCGAACCTCGAGACGCAACAGCTTCCGGCCTTCAGGCGCTGCACTCACGCCCTCAACCGTACGCCCGTCCGGGCTACGCGGGATCCGGGGTGACGCCGGTCAGCTTCGCGGTGACGTCCCACAACGCGGCCCCCAGCGACTCGCTGCGCGCGGCGGACAGGGGCCGGCCCTTGACCGGGTTGCCCCGCAGGCCACCGAGGCCGCCCGGGACGATGTAGTCGCCGCCCTGGACGCCGTCCGCCGTGGCCGCGTACAGCTGCGGCAGCGCGCCCTGGTGGACGTTCTGCGCGAACAGGACCTCGCCGATCCGGTGCCCGCCGGCGATGACCGAGCGGACGACCGGGTTGGTGTACGACCGCGCCATGCCGCTGCCCAGGCCGGTCGCGGTGTACCCGGGGTGGGCGGCGACGCTGAGGACGTCGTCGCCCGCCGCGCGCAGCCGCCGGTCGAGCTCGAGCGCGAACACCTGGTTCGCCAGCTTCGACTGCCCGTACGCGGCCGCCGGGTTGTAGCGGCGGTGCTCGGCGTTCGGGTCCTCGACGTCGATCCGGGCGCCGGTCGCGGCGACGCTCGACAGCGCGACGACCCGGGCGTGCCGCCCGCCGCGCAGGGCGGGCAGGAGCAGCCAGGTCAGCGCCGCGTGCCCGAGGTGGTTGGTGCCGAACTGCAGCTCGAACCCGTCGGCGGTGCGGCCGCGGGCGGTGGCCATCACGCCGGCGTTGTTGACCAGCACGTCCAGCGCGTCGCCGGTGCGTTCCCGCACCGACGCGGCGGCCGCGCGCACCGACGCGAGCTCGCTCAGGTCCAGCGGGACGAGCTCGGGTTCGGCGCCGGCGGCGGCCGCGCGGACCCGGTCCAGTGCCTTCGCGCCCCGTTCGGCGGACCGGCAGGCGAGGAGCACGCGGGCCCCCTCGCCCGCGAGCACTTCGGCGGTGCGCAGTCCCAGGCCGGAGTTCGCCCCGGTGACCAGGACGGTCCGGCCGCTCTGGTCGGCGATGTCGGCTTCGGTCCAGCGCTGTGTCATGCGCTTACCTAACCCCGTTTACGCGCTCGGCGCGAGCAGCCGCCGCAAGTGGCCGAGCACCGGACGGCGGCGCGCGGATTCCTCGCGGTTCGCGCGCAGCAGCGCCTCCAGCGCGTGACCCACCTTGACGATCTCGACGGCGGGCTCGCGCGGGTCGGCCAGCCCGGCCGTGACGGCGAGCATCCGCAGTTCGCCTTCGTGCATCCGGCGCAGCGACGCGTGCCGCTCGTAGGCGCCGTCGAGGACCGCGCGCAGGTCGGCGTGCTCGTCGACGGCGGCGCGCCAGGCGCGGGTGACGGCGTCGACGTGGTCGCCGAGGCCGTCGGCGTCGTCCGGGTCGATGACCTCGGAGCGCAGGCGGCCGCTCAGCGTGCGCGTCCACTGGTACTGCAGGGCGGTGAGGACGTTTTCCTCGGTGCCGAAGTGCTCTTCGGCACCGGGCACCTCCTCGAGCGGCAGCGGCTCGCCCGGGTTCCGGACGGCCAGCCGGACGGTCGCTTCGAGGATTTCCTGGCGTCGGTAGAAGTCTGTCCAGCTCATCGTGGGCTCCCCTTCCGTGGCCCGGGTCATACCGCGGGTCTGCGGCATACTCCCGGTACGGACCTGACGCGCCGAACATACCATGAGTATGGAGAGCGGTTCCGGGCGTAAAGTTGTGAAGGTGGCGACAATGAGGTCCAGACGACTCGACTACTCCGAGTCGACGCGGTCCGCGCTGGTCGACAGCGCGGTCGAACTGTTCACCCAACGCGGTTACGCGGGTACCTCGCTCGACGAGATCGCCAAACGCGCCCGGGTGACCAAGGGCGCGCTGTACCACCACTTCAGCGGCAAGCAGGCGCTGTTCGAAGCCGCGTTCGACCAGGTCGAGAGCCTCGTCTACGACCGGCTCGACAAGATCATGACCGGTGAGGGTACGCCGTGGGAACGGGCGCTGGGCGGGCTCAACGCGTTCATCCGCGCCTGCCTCGACCCCGCCTACCAGCGGATCGCCATCCACGAAGCGCCGGTCGTGATGGGCTGGGAGCGCTGGCGCGAGGCCGAGGAGCGGTGCAGCTTCGGGCTCGTGCGGTCCGGCCTGCAGTCGCTGATCGACGCGGGCGAAGTCGAGCCGGTGCCGGTCGAGGTCACCGCGCGGCTGCTGTTCGGCGCGCTGTCGAGCGCGGCGACCGAAATCGCCAGTTCGCCCGATCCGAAGAAGGTCAGCGCCGAGATCGAGGACGTCATCGTCCGCATGCTGGTACGGCTGCGGCGCACCGAGCCGGATGTCTCGATAGGCTGATCTTCGTGGACTTGAGGATCTTCACCGAGCCCCAGCAAGGGGCCAGCTACGACGACCTGCTGCGCGTCGCCAAGGCGACCGAAGCCGCCGGGTACGACGCCTTTTTCCGCAGCGACCACTACCTGAAGATGGGTTCGGCCGACGGCCTGCCCGGCCCGACCGACGCTTGGATCACCCTGGCCGGCCTGGCCAGGGAGACCAGCCGGATCCGGCTGGGCACGCTGGTCACCGCGGCGACGTTCCGCCACCCGGGGCCGCTGGCCATCTCCGTGGCGCAGGTCGACCAGATGTCCGGCGGCCGGGTCGAGTTCGGCCTCGGCGCCGGCTGGTACGACGCCGAGCACGAGGCGTACGGCCTGACGCTGCCGCCGCTGAAGGAGCGCTTCGACCGCTACGCCGAGCAGCTCGAGATCGTGACCGGGCTGTGGAAGACGCCGGCGGGCTCGACGTACTCGTTCGACGGCGAGCACTACAAGCTTTCCGAGTCGCCGGCCCTGCCGAAGCCGGCGCAGTCCCCGGCCCCGCCGGTGATCATCGGCGGCGGCGGCAAGAAGCGCACCCCGGCCCTGGCGGCCCGGTTCGCCGACGAGTTCAACCTGCCGTTCACCGACACCGAAACGGCGGCGGCCCAGTTCGCCCGCGTCGAGGCGGCGGCGGCCGAAATCGGCCGCGACCCGAAGGAGATCCTGCGTTCGGTGGCGCTGGTGATCGCGGTCGGCCGGTCCGAAGCGGAGGTCGTCCAGCGGGCATCGGTGCTCGGGCGGGACGTCGACGAGCTGCGGACCAACGGCTTGGCGGGGTCGCCGGCCGAGGTCGTGGACCGGATCGGGCAGTGGCGGGAGAAGACCGGCGTGACGCGGGTTTACCTGCAGCTGATGGACCTGTCGGACCTGGACCAGATCGACCTGGTCGCCGCCGAGGTCGCGCCGCAGCTGGACTAGCGCCCCAATGTGGCCTTCGGTGCGTTGAGCGCACCGAAGGCCACATTGGGGCGCTTGGTCAGTTCTGGAGGGCGAAGGTGACGCCCGCCGCCTTTGGGGTCTCGGGGCGGGTGAGCCAGCGGTCCTCGCTGACCGGGAGCTCGCCTTCGAGGGCGGCCAGGACCGCGTCGCGGGCCAGGGGGAGGACCGCCTCGACCGTGACGTCCCGCTGCAGCTCGTACGACAGCGACGTCACGCCCGCGTCGCGGATGCCGCACGGGACGATGGTGTCGAAGGCCGAGAGGTCCGCGTTGCAGTTCAGCTCGAAGCCGTGCATCGTCACGCCGCGCTGGACGCGGATGCCGATGGCCGCGATCTTGCGCTCGATGCCCCGCTCGTCGGCGGGGATCCAGACGCCGCTGCGGCCCTCGACGCGGCCGCTGGCCACACCGAGCTGGTCGCACACGTGGATCAGCGCCTCTTCCAGGCGCCGCACGTAGTGGACCACGTCGATCGGGTCGGCGAGCTTGACGATCGGGTAGCCGACCAGCTGCCCCGGGCCGTGCCAGGTGATCTTGCCGCCCCGGTCCACGTCGATCACCGGGGTGCCGTCGGCAGGGCGGTCGGCCGGCTCGGTGCGCTTGCCCGCCGTGTACACCGACGGGTGCTGCAGCAGGAGCATCGTGTCCGGTGCGGTCCCGTCCGCCCGGGCCGTCAGGGAACTGCGCTGGAGCTCCCAGGCTTCGGTGTAGTCGATCGTGCCGAGCTCGCGGACGTCGACGGGCTCGGTGCTGGCGCGGCAGGAAGTGCGGGAAGAACTCACCCGTCGAGGCTACGCCCGTCACCCGGGGGAAGCAGCCGCAAGGCGCAGGCTGAGAGCAGCCCGACACCGGTCACCGCCAGCACTGCGCCGATCGTGTCCGTCACCCAGTGCACGCCCAGCACGACGCGGCAGGCCGCCGACAGCACCGCCGCCACCGCGACGGCCGCCGCCACGCGCCCGAGCAACCGTGGCCACAGCCACGCGCACAGCAGGAGCAGGACGAACCCGGTGCTCGCCACCGACACCACGTGCCCGCTCGGATAACTCAGGTCCGGGTAGTCGCGGGGACGTTCCCGCAGGAAGACCGGCTTGGCCGTCAGGCTGGTCAGCCGGCACAGCACCAGCACGACGGCGAGCCGCACGCACAAGCCCGTGTGCTGCCGGTGCCGCAGCGCCAGCGCGAGCAGCGCCATGCCGAGCAGGTACGGGAGCACCGGGCCGAGGAGGGCGCTGCCGATCTCCGCCACCTGCCCGAGCGGCTGCGTGTAGACGCCGTGGAGGGCGCTCGCCACCTGCGCGTCGAGGGGCAGCGGGTGCCGGGCGACGCCGAGCCCGAGCGCCACGAACGCCGCCACCAGCGCGAAACCGGTGACGAGCCAGCGCTTGAGCGGAACCGTCATGCCGCCGCGAGCGCGCTGTCCACGGTCCGGTGCCGGAACTCGTACCCGGACCGCTCCAGCACCGCCGGCACCGCCCGCTGCCCGAACAGCGCCATCTCCTCACCGGCTTGGCCGAGTACGGCCTTGAGCGCGATCCCCGGCACCCACCACGGCGCCGGCCGGTGCAGGGCGCGGCCGACGGCCCGGGTGAACTCGGCGTTGGTCACCGGCGCCGGGCCGGTCAGGTTCACCGGCCCGGACACGTCGTCGTGCGTCAGGACGTGGACGATCGCGCCGACTTCGTCCTCCAGGGCGATCCACGGCAGGTACTGGTGGCCGTTCCCGAGCCGCCCGCCGAGGCACAGGGCGAACAGCGGGCGCAGCGTCCCGTACAACCCGCCCTTCGCCGACAGGACCAGCCCGGTCCGGATCCGCACGACCCGCGCGTCCCCGGCTCCCGCCGTCGCCGCTTCCCACCCTTCGCACAGCTCGGCGAGGAAACCCCGGCCGCGCGGCGCGGACTCGTCCACTGTGGACGAACCCGTGTGCCCGTAGTAGCCGACGGCGGACGCGTTGACGAGCACGCCGGTGCCGTGTTCGGCCACGGCTTCGGCGAGCACCTCGGTCGGCTCGACCCGGCTGTCGGTGAGCTGCTGCTTGCGCATCGCGCTCCACCGGCCGGGGAACAGCCGCTGGCCGCCCAGGTTCACGACGGCGTCGACGCCCTCGAAGGCGCCGCTCGCGATGGTGCCCGACGGCGGGTCCCAGCGGAATTCGCCGCCCTCGCGCGCTTCGCGCCGCACCAGCCGGCGGACCTCGTGGCCCTCGCGCCGCAGGCGTTCGCCCAGCGCCGACCCGATCAAGCCGCTCGCTCCGGCGATCAGTACTCGCATGGTTCGATCGTGGCCCATCAGGGTCCGGGCCGCACGCCCAGGTCCCGCCCGAAAGCCGGGAGGTCGGACAGGATCGCCAGGCCGAACGTGGCGAGCGGGACGTCCGGGAAACCCGTTCCGGTGTAGAACATCGCGATGGTCGCCCCGCCCGCGGACAGGCCGAACCCGCGGCTGCGCGGCAGCGAGCCGCCTTTGAACAGCACACTGCCGCCGAGCTTGTCCCGCGCGAGCGCGGCGGCCGGGGTGTCCGCGACGGCGAGGTGGCGGTGGAAGGCGAACAGGTCCGCGGCCGTGCCCCGGGCCGTCCCCCGTGTCCACGCCCACTCCGCCTCGCCGGAGATCGGCTCGCCCCGGACCCGGTCGAGGACGTCCCGCCGGAACGCGGGATCGGTGGTGAAGCGGGCGGTCAGGCCGGATTCGCCGGGGAAGTACGAACGGAGGGTTTCGCCGCAGAACCAGCGCAGATCCGGTTCGGGCCAGCCGCCGCTCGCCGCCGCGGCCCGCAGTGCGTCGTCGCCGAGCCGGGCCCGCAGGTAGTCGGGGGCCGCGTTGTCGCTCACGGCGATCATCGCCGTGGCGATCGCGTCGAGCGGGACGACTTGCCCGGGATCGCGGGCGACGCCGAACTCGTCGCAGTCGATGCCCAGCGCGGTCAGGGCCCGCAGGTGCGCGCCCGCGCCACGCGGACCGTCGCCTTCGAAGGGGTGCCAGGCGTCCCAGTCGCCGACCCGGACCGGCTCCGCCGGATCGAGCCCGCCGGCGACTGCGGTCGTGTAGGCGAGCAGGTGGACGACCTTGATCGTCGAGGCCAGGACGCGGGGCACGCCGGCGTTGTGCGCCAGGCGGTACCGTCCGTCGTCGGCCACGACCGAGACGTCGTCGCGGTGTTCGGCGAACCAGGTCATCGCCGCCTCCTCCCCGGATGCGCCGAAGGCCACCACCGGGCTGCCCCGGTGGTGGCCTTCAGCGGCTCAGCCGCTCAGAGACCGAGTTCGCTCTCGAAGTTGCCTTCTTCCAGGCGCTGCTTGATCGTCGTCAGGAAGCGGCCCGCGTCGGCCCCGTCCACCAGGCGGTGGTCGTAGGTCAGCGGCAGGTACGCCATCGAGCGGACGGCGATCGTGTCGTTGCCGTCGGCGTCCGCGATCACGACCGGGCGCTTGACGACCGCGCCGGTGCCGAGGATGCCCGACTGCGGCTGCACGATGATCGGCGTGTCGAACAGCGCGCCGACGCTGCCGATGTTCGTGATCGAGAAGGTGCCGCCCGACAGCTCGTCCGGCTTGATCTGCCCCGACCGCGCCCGGCTCGCCAGGTCGGCGATCCGGTGCGCGAGCCCGGCCAGGCTCAGCTCGCCCGCATCGTGGATCACGACCGAGAGCAGGCCGCGCTCGGTGTCCACCGCGATGCCCAGGTGCACGGCGCCGTGGTAGGTGATCTCCTTCGTGTCCTCGTTGTAGGACGCGTTGACGTTCGGGTGCTGCTTGAGCGCCTCGACGGTGGCCTTCGCGAAGAACGGCAGGAACGTCAGGTTGACGCCCTCGCGCTCCTTGAAGCCCGCCTTCGCCCGCTGCCGCAGCTTGGCGATCTTCGTGACGTCGACCTCCTGGACCTGCGTGAGCTGCGCGGCGATCTGCAGCGACTCGCGGGTCTTGGTGGCCGTGATCTGGCGGATCCGGCTGGCCTTCTGCACGGTGCCGCGCAGGGCGGCGAGCTCCGGCGACACCGGGGCCGCCGGACGTGCGGCGGGCGCCGCCGGGGCGGCGGCAGCGGCCGGAGCGGCAGCGGCCGGAGCCGGGGCGGCGGCGGCCTTCTGCTTCTCCTCGGCCGCGGCCAGGACGTCCTGCTTGCGGATCCGGCCGCCGACGCCGCTGCCGGTCAGCGACGCGAGGTCGATGCCGTGCTCCGACGCGAGCTTGCGGACCAGCGGCGTGACGTACGGGCCGTCCGCCGAGCCGTCCTTCGCCGCGGCGGCCGGGGCCGACTGCGTGGCGGCCGAGGCCGGGGCGGCCTGCGGCTTCGGTTCGGGCTTCGACTCCTGGACCGGCTGCGGCTTGGGCTCGGGCTTCGGTTCCGGCTTGGGTTCCGGCTTCGGCTCGGGCTTGGGCTCCGGCTTGGACGCGGCCTTCGGCGCCGCGTTCGCGTCGCCGATGACGGCCAGCACGCCGCCGACCTCGACGGTCTCGTCCTCGCCCGCGCGGATCTCCAGCACCGTGCCCGCCACCGGCGACGGCACCTCGGTGTCGACCTTGTCGGTGGAGATCTCGAGCAGCGGCTCGTCGACCTCGACCGAGTCGCCGACCGCCTTCAGCCAGCGCGTGACGGTGCCCTCGGTGACGCTTTCGCCCAGCTCGGGCAGCTTCACCTCGGTGCCTTCGCCACCCGCCGCCGGCGCGGTGTCCGGCTTGCTCGGCGCGCTCTCCTGAGCCTGCGGCTCGGGCTCGGGCTCCGGTTCGGCCTGCTGCTCTTCCTGAGCGGGGGTGGAGGATTCGGGGACGCCGCCGGACCCGTCGTCGATCACGGCGAGCTCGCCGCCGACCTCGACGGTCTCGTCCTCCTGGGCGCTGATCTTCACGACCGTGCCCGCCACCGGGGAGGGCACCTCGGTGTCGACCTTGTCGGTCGAGATCTCGAGCAACGGCTCGTCGACCTCGACGGTGTCGCCCTCCTGCTTAAGCCACCGGGTGACGGTGCCTTCGGTGACGCTCTCCCCGAGCTCCGGCAATGTGACGGAGTAGGCCATCGTTCGCTGACTCCTCTTCCAAGTTCTGCGTGGTCTGGGTTCTGCTGGTGGGACGTCAGCTGTGCACGTGCAGCGGCTTCCCCGCGAGGGCGAGGAACGCTTCACCGAGGGCCTCGGTCTGGGTGGGGTGCGCGTGGATCAGCGGGGCGACGTCTTCGGGGAAGGCCTCCCAGCTGTAGATCAGCTGCGCTTCGCCGATCAGTTCGCCGACGCGGTCGCCGACCATGTGCACGCCGACGACCGGGCCGTCCGGGGCCTTGACCAGCTTGACCCCGCCGGAGGTCTTGAGGATCTGGCTCTTGCCGTTGCCGCCGAGGTCGTAGGTGAACGTCGTGACGTCCGAGCCGTACTTGTCCTTGGCCTGCGACTCGGTCAGCCCGACCGACGCGACCTCCGGGTGCGAGTAGGTGACCCGCGGGATGCCGCTCTCGTCGATCACGCGCGGGTTCTGCCCGGCGATCTCCTCGGCGACGAAGATGCCCTGCTGGAAGCCGCGGTGCGCGAGCTGCAGGCCGGGGACGATGTCGCCGACGGCGTACACGTTCGGCAGGTTGGTGCGCAGCCGCTCGTCGGTGAGGACGAAGCCGCGCTCGATCTTGACGCCGGCCTCCTCGTAGCCGTGGCCCGCCGAGTTCGGCCCGCGGCCGACGGCGACCAGCAGCAGGTCGGCTTCGATGGTTTCGCCGGACTCCAGCGAAACGCTCACGCCGTTGTCGTCCTGCTTCGCGCCGGTGAACTTCACGCCGGTCTTGAAGGCGATCTTGCGGCGGCGGAAAGCGCGCTCGAGCTGCTTGGACGCGAACTCGTCCTCGTTCGGGACCAGCCGCGGCAGGGCCTCGACGATGGTGACGTCGACGCCGAAGGAGGCCCACACGCTGGCGAACTCGACGCCGATGACGCCGCCGCCGAGGACCACGACCTTCTTGGGGACGTAGTCGAGGGCGAGGGCCTGCTCGCTGGCGATGACGCGGCCGCCGAGCTCCAGGCCGGGCAGCGTGCGCGAGTACGAGCCGGTGGCGAGGATGACGTTCTTGCCGGTGTGGCGGGTGCCGTCCACCTCGACGGTCGTGCCGCCGACGAACGTGCCGCTGCCCTCGACGAGGTTCACCTTGTGCGCCTTGGCCAGGCCCTGCAGGCCCTTGTACAGGCGGGCGACGATCCCGTCCTTGTACTTGTTGACCCCGGCGATGTCGATGCCCTCGAAGACGGCCTTGACGCCGACCGCTTCGGCTTCACGGGTCTCGTCGGCGACCTCGGCGGCGTGCAGCAGGGCCTTGGTCGGGATGCAGCCCCGGTGGAGGCACGTCCCGCCCAGCTTGTCCTTCTCGATCAGCGTGACGGAAAGGCCCAGCTCGGCCGCGCGGAACGCCGCGGCGTAGCCGCCCGATCCGCCTCCCAGGATCACGAGGTCGGCGGAGGTGTCGGTCACTTCATTAACTCCTCGGCAAGCAGTGGGGTGATGCTCTGTCGTCGCCCGTGCCCGGTATAACCGCGCGCGCGACACCCGCCATCTTGTCACTACGCCGGACGGGGCTGCGAGCTAGCCGGGTGTGCGACGCCGACCACACGCGCGGTCCGGGATAATGAGTGGGGAAAGTCTCGTGAGGGAGGGTGGTCGAGGTGGGTCTCTTCGACTCGCTGCGCAGGCGGGCCAAGGGTGGTCAGCGGGCCGGCACGCTGCGGAAAGCCAGTTCCGAGGATACCCGTCACCTCGAGGAGTGGGCGGCGACGCGGCGGGGTGTCGAGGCGTTCGTGGAGCCGAAGACCAACGTCACGGAGACCACTGTGGTGTTGATCGCCCACGACGGCGAATGGACCCGGCGGCGCATCAGCAGCCTGGAGGCGGCCCAGCAGTTCGGCCACCGCCGGTCGATCCCGGTGTACGAGGTGGCGCGGGTCGGGTACCCGCAGCGGATGCGCGAGTACACCGAGCGGAAGAAGCGCGGCCAGGCCTAGAGCTCGATCCGGCCGACGACCTCGCCGTTGAAGGTCTGGCCGGTGGGGCGGAAGCCCAGCTTGAGGTAGAACTCCGCCGGGCCGCCGTCGGCCGGGATCCACAGCACCGTCGCGGCCCGCTGACCGCGTCGCCGGGCTTCTTCCAGGACCGTCTCGACGGCGAACCGGCCGTAGCCGCGGCCCTGGACGCCCGCGCCGACGTTGAGCCGCCAGATCCCGCAGCGGAAGAAGTCCAGCTCGGCGGCCGGGTTGAAGCCGCCCATCACGAACGCCGCCGGTTCGCCGTCGGCGAGGATCAGGCGCGGCCAGGCGATGTCCGGCTGCGTGTACGCCTCGGCGAGCGAGACGGCGACGGGTGCGACGAAGTCCCTCTGGTGCGGCTCGACGGCCAGCTGGCACGCGGCGGCGACGTTCTCCGGGGTGATCTTCTCCGCGGTGAGGATGGTCACCGGGTCCAACCTAGCCTGCCTGGGCGAGCAGGGTGGCGTGCCGGACCAGCGCCGCCCGGAAGGACGCGTGGACCGTCGTGCCCAGCACGGGGTCGACCTCCACCACGTGGCCGGCCGACAGCAGCAGCACCGCCGGCTCGGACAGGATCACGACAGCGCCCTTGGCGCGCAGGTCCGCCGTCCCGAGCAGGCGCGGGAAGACCACGTCCGCGGGCAGGCCGTCGCAGGTGCGCAGGAACTCGCGGTGGTCGACGGGCAGCTCGACGCCCAGCCGCAGCTCCGCCGAGCGGATCGCCGCGTCCGAAGCCGGGGGAGGGACCGCCGCGCCGCCGCGCAGGCGCCGGATCGCGGCGATCAGCTCCGGCCAGGTGCCCAGCGCCGGCGGGTACCGCTCGTGCAGGGCCGCGATCAGCGCGCCCGCGCAGGCCGGTGCCCAGTCGCGCAGCCCGAGCGGGTCCGCGCCGGCCACCAGCGCGGGGGCCAGTGCCCGCGTCGCCGCCACCGGCGCGACGTCGGGGTGCGGCCCGGCGAGCGAAGCCCAAAGCGCCAGGTCGCCGTCGGCCAGCGCGGTGCGGACCCGGTCCGGGCGTGCCGGCGCGACGTGCTTGACCACCTCGGCGACCGGGCCCGGCGGGAGCACGCCCTCGAGGTCGGAGACCGGACGACGCAGCGACGCCGTGTGCGCGCGCTCTTCGGCGTCGAGGTCGAGCGGCGGCAGGCCCGCCGCCCAGTCCGGACGGCCGCCCCGGGCCTCGAACAGCATCGCCCACGCGCGGGCCCGCACCGGGTCGGCGGCCAGTGCGACCACCGGCCGTTCCGTCCGGGCCTGCCACTGGGTGACCAGCCGGTCGGCCTCGTCGGCGGCGCCGGCGACCGCGAGCAGCAAGGCCGCGTACCCGATCCGGTCGTCGACGCGCGGTTCGGCCGCGGTCAGGACGTCGCGGACCGCCGCCTCGAGGTACTCACCGGCGTCCACACGTCGACCCTAGCCCAGCGCCTGCCTGGCGCCCGGGTGCAGCGGCACCGGGTCGGTCTGCGTCGCCAGCTGCCGCGAAATCTCCTTCGCCGCCGGGTGGACCTTCGCCAGCTCCGCCTGCTTGTCGAAGATCAGCTTCGTGATCGCGCACGCGTTGCCCGCCGGGAAGTCTTCGCGCACCAGCAGCAGGTTGGGCACCACGACGGTCGGCACGTCCGCGGGCTGGCCGTAGGCCGCCTTCGGGATCACGGCCTGGTCGTAGACGGGGTTGACCTGCTTCAGCGCCGGCAGCAGCGGGGTGAGGTCCAGGAACTTGACCTTGTCCTTCAACGCCGTGGTGATGTCGGTGATCTGCGCCGTCGGCAGCCCGCCGGACCAGACGAGCCCGTCGAGCGTCCCGGACTTCATGCCGTCCGCGGTCTTGGCCAGGTCCAGCCGCTGGGCCTGGACGTCGGCGTCGGGCTTGAGCCCCGCCGCCTGCAGGAGGCGGTTCGCGATCACCTCGGTGCCGGACTTCGGCGAGCCGGTCGAGATCCGCTTGCCCTTCAGGTCGGCGACGCTGTTGATCCCGGCATCCGTGCGCACCAGCACCTGCGTGGAGTTCGGGTAGATCCGGGACAGGGCCTGGATCTTCTGCGGCTTGCCCTCGAAGGAGCCCTTGCCGTTCACCGCGTCCGCCGCGGTGTCGGCCAGCGAGAACGCGACGTCGTAGTTGCCGGCGACGAGCTGCTGGATGTTCTGCACCGACGCCCCGGTTTCCGCGGCCGTCGCGCGCAGCTTCGTGCCGTTGCTGATCTGCTGGGCGAGCCCGCCGCCCAGCACGTAGTACACGCCGCCGCTGTTGCCGGTGGCGATGGTGATGCGGCCCTCGGTGGCTTCGCAGGACTGCGTCCCGCCGGGGGCGCTCTGGTCCGTCTGCTGCTTCCCGCCGCAGCCGGTGACGGCCAGTGCGAGTACCGCGGCGGCGGCGACTGCGCGTTTCATGCTGTCCTCCTCGTGAGCACGACGTGGGTGAGCAAGGCGGCGGCGCCGCACCCGGCACCGATCGCGATCGGGACCGGCTCCAGGTAGAGCAGGCACAAAGCGGCGGGCACGAACAGCAGCCGGGCCGGCAGGCCGACCGGCCCGAAGAGCCAGCCCCCGGTCACCACGGCCAGCGCGGCGACGGCGAGCGCGGACACCGCCGCCACCCACAGCACGGTGAGCGCGTCGGACTCCAGCAGCAGGGCAGCGCCGTTGTCGGTCAGCACGAAGGCGATCGGCACCAGGAACGCCGGGAGCGTGTACTTCCAGCACTGCCACATGGTCCCGAGCACCGAGCCGCCGGTGATCGCCGCCGAAGCCACCGCGGCGAGCGCGGTCGGCGGCGTGACCTCGGACAGCACGGCGTAGTAGAAGATGAACATCGCGCGCTCGGCGTCGGCGACGCCGAGCGTCTCCAGCGCGGGGCCGATCACCACCCAGGCGATGATGAAACTCGCGGTGACCGGCACGGCCAGCCCGAGCACGCCGACGGCGATCGCCGAGAGCAGCACGGTCAGGACGAGGATCAGCGTGCCGTTGTCGGTGAGCGCGCCGGCCAGTTCCACCAGCGCGTCGGCGAGTTCGAGGCCCAGCCCGGTCTTGGTGATGGTCGAGGTGATCACCCCGGCCGCCGCGCACACCGCGATCACCGGCAGCGCGCCGCGGACGCCCGCCGACAGCGCGTCGACCATGTCCTTCGCCCAGCCGCGGACGTCGTGGCGCCGGGCGAGCAGCGCGAAGAGCGCGGCCACGCCGGTCGCGTAGACGACGGCGGCGAACGGCGGGATGTCCAGGGCGAGGAAGACGACGATGATCGCCAGCGACAGGAAGTGGTAGCCGCCGCGCCGCAGCAGCTGCCACGGGTCGTCGTGCGGCACGTCGACGGCTTCGGCCTTGAAGCGCCGCGCGTCGGCCTCCATCGCGAACACGATGCCGAGGTAGTAGAGCAGCGTCGGGACGGTCGCCCAGATCAGCACCTTCAGGTACGACGTCTGCAGGTACTCGGCGATGATGAACGCCGCGGCACCCAGCGTCGGCGGCGAGAGGATGGCCCCGATGCCGGACGCGGCGAGCAGGCCGCCCGCGTTTTCCCTGGGGTAGTGGGCTTTCTTGAGAATCGGCCAGGTGATCGAGCCGAGGCTGACCGCGGTGGCCGTGCCCGAACCCGACACCGTGCCGAGCAGGAAACCGGACAGCACGGTGGTCCGGCCCGGTGCCGTGCGCGATTTCCGGAACGCGGCGAACGAGATGTCCACGAAGAACTGCCCGGCGCCGGAAGCGTTGAGCACCGCGCCGTAGAGGGTGAACAGCACGATGTAGCTCGCCGCGACGTCCAGTGGCGTGCCGTAGAACCCGCTGGCGTCGTTGAAGAGCGCGTTGACGATCTGGCTGAAGTCGATGCCCGCGTGGGCGATGCCCCAGTTCTGCGGGAGGAAGCCGCCGTAGTAGGCGTACGCGAGGAATAGCAGGCAGACGATCGGCAGCACCACCCCGGTGGTGCGGCGGGTCGCTTCGAGGATCAGCACCAGCAGCAGGGCACCGGCCACGATGTCCGGCGGGGACAGGATGCCCTGGCGGTTCAGGAAGTCGTCGTAGCCGGTGAGCACGGGGTAGAGGCCCACGGCGAGGGCGGTGACGGCGAGCGCCCAGTCCGTCCAGCCGGGATCGTCACGGCCGCGCAGCCGCGGGCGGTAGCAGAGGAAGACCAGCGGCAGCGTCACGCCGAGGAAGAGCACGAGGTAGAACTGGTTGCCCTTGGCGAAGGGGAAGAACACCTGCTTGAGCACCAGCACCGCGACGGCGAGGGCGACGAAGTAGACGACGCGGTCGGGCACCCTGGGCAGCTTCCGCGCCGGGCGTTCCTCGTCGTGCTCGGCGGCGATTTCGGCGGGGGAGTCGCGTTCCACCGGCTCGGTCGTCACCCGGACACCGTACGGTGTCCCGGATCACACCGAAAGCGGCAATTCGATCACCGGCCCCCAGCGCCCCAAGGTGGCCTTGGTTGCGTTGAACGCACCGAAGGCCACCTTGGTTGCGTTGAACGCACCGAAGGCCACATTGGGGCGCTGGAGAGCCGGGGGAGTGCTCAGCCGTTGGCGGCGATGTCCGCCAGCACCGCGGCGATCGACCGGACCGGGACGCCGGTGCCGCCCTTGCCGGTGTAGCCCCACGGCGAGCCGGTGTTGAACGACGGGCCCGCGATGTCGATGTGGACCCAGTCGAGGCCGTCGGCGACGAACTCGCGCAGGAAGATCCCGGCGGCCAGCATGCCGCCCCAGCGGTGGCCGGTCACGTTGGCCAGGTCGGCCAGCCGCGAGTCGAGGTCGGCGCGCAGTTCCTCCGGCAGCGGCATCGCCCAGCCGTTTTCGCCGGTCGCCTGCATGATCGCCGCGACGCGGTCGCGGAAGTCCTCCGAGCCCATCACGCCGGCCGTGCGGTTGCCGAGCGCGACGAGCTGGGCGCCGGTCAGCGTCGAGGTCTCGATCAGGTAGTCCGGGTTCTCCTCGGCCGCGCGCACCATGGCGTCGACCAGGACCAGCCGGCCTTCGGCGTCGGTGTTGAGCACCTCGACGGTCTTGCCGCCGTACATGGTGAGCACGTCACCCGGGCGGTACGACGTCCCGGACGGCAGGTTCTCCGCCAGCGGGATGTGCGCGACGACCTCGAGGGGGTACTTCAGCTTCGCGGCCAGGGCGACCGACGCGAGCACGCCGGCCGCGCCGGACATGTCCGAGGTCATGTGGTCCATGTTCGCGGCCGGCTTGAGCGAGATGCCGCCCGAGTCGAACGTGATGCCCTTGCCGACCAGCGCGACCTTCTTGGCGGGCTTGGCCGGCTTGTACGCCAGGCGCAGCAGCCGCGGCGGCCGCGCCGAGCCGCCGCCGACGCCGAGGATGCCGCCGAAACCCTTGCGCTTCAGCGCCTTCTCGTCCAGCACCTCGAACTCGAGGCCGTTGTCCTCGGCGAGCTGCTTGGCGCGGTCGGCGAAGGAAGCCGGGTAGAGGTCGTTCGGCGGGGTGTTGATCAGGTCGCGGGCGACGATGACGGCCTCGGCGATGCTGCCGGCCGCCTTCAGCGTCGCCTTGTGCTCGCGGGCGGTGCCGTCGGCCGGGCTCGCGAAGTCCGCCTTCGCCAGCGGGCTGTCGCCCTTCTCGGAGCGGTAGGCGGTGAAGACGTAGGAGCCGAGGACCGTGCCCTCGACGGCGGCCTGCAGGTCGAGCTCGGACAGCGTGACGAACGCGCGGTCGGTGCCGGCCAGCGCGCGGCCGGCGGCACCCGCGGCGCGGCGGACCTGCTCGGGGGTGACGGCGTCGCCCGCCTTGCCCAGGCCGACGGCGAGCACGACCCCCGCCGGGAGCTTGCCCAGCGTCGGGACCTTGACGACCTCTTCGGCCTTCCCGCTCGCCCCGAGCGTGGCCAGCAGGCCGGCGAGCCTGCCGTCGAAGGCGGCGTCCACGGCGGCGGCGCCGGTGGCGAGCACCGGACCGTCCTCGCCCTGCAGGGTGCCGATGACGACAACGTCGGCGCGCGTCTTGGCCAGTGCCTCCCCGGTGTTGTCGGACAGGGCGAGCTTAGGCACGGTCACTTCTGGCTCCTCGCGCGTTCTCGGTGGCACCGGGCACCGGCCCGGTCGGGATCGTGAGCCATGCTAATGACGACCGGACCACGGGTGAACACAGGGAGCGGGAGGCCGCGTGCGGCTGGGCGGTGGGCTGCTGGTCGCGCTGGCGGCCGGGGCGGCGGGCGCGGGCTGGTGGCTGCTCGCGGGGCTGGTGCTGGCGGCGATCGCCGCGGGCGTGGCGGCCCGGGTGCCGGAACCGGGGGAAACCGCGGCCGACCGGACCGTCGTCGCCGTCGCGCGGCTGTCCGAAGTGGCCGTCTACGCGATCGCGTTCGGCGCCTACGTGTTCCCGGCGCACCGCGAACTCGCGGCCGCGGCGTTCGCCGTGGTCGTCGCCGGGGCCGGGTTCGCCGGCCTGAAGCTCCCGGCGGTCGTCGTGCGGAGCACCGGGGGACTGCTGCTCGCCGTGGGGCTGGTGCTGGTCGCGGTGTGCCTGGCCGTGCCGCCGGTGGGGACGGCGGACGGGCTGCGGCCGCCGGACTTCGCGGGGGTGCTCGTCGCCGCCGTGCTGGTGCTGCCGTTCCTGCGGCCGTGGGGCCGCGACCGCGCCGTCCGGCGCGTGCTGCTGCTCGGTGCGCTCGCCGTCCTGGCCGCGTTCGCCGCGCTCCACCAGCTCGGCGCGGTGCGGCTCGGGCTGTCGCTCACCTCGCTGCGCGACCTGCTGTCCGCCGCCGACGCGGACGCCCTGCAGCCGCTGCTCACGGTCGTGGCCGTGGTCGCGACCGTCGTGCCCGCGCTCGCCGCCGGCGCCGAGGTCCGGGCCCGCGCCGGGGTGCCGGGCCTGGCCGGGATCGTCGTCGCCGCGGCGGCCGCGGCCCTGCTCCCGGCGCTGCCCGTGCTGGTCGTCGCGGGCCTGGCGACCGTGTTCGAACTGCTACTGGGCGTACGCGCGCGCAGGTACAGCGCCGATCTGCACTAATCCGACCACAGTCACGGCCGCATGGCTTCCTGGCAACGGTTACGTGCCGTGCGGGGGCGGCCTGCTTTTGGCCGGATTAGTACAGTGGGACCCGTGAGTGATCGACGCTGGCGGCCGGGGGAGACCGTGGTCGAACGGTTCCACCGTCCCGACGGCTCGATCGGCCAGATCCACCCGCTGCGCGTCCTCGAAGACGACGGCCGCGTCCTGCTGGCCTGGCTGCCGGCGGGCACCCCGATCGTCGGCAGCAGGCTCGCCGACGGCCGCCTGATGCGGGACGCCCCGCTGGACCAGCGGTTCCGCATCCCGCGGGTGGCGGTGCCGGACTCCTGGCACGGCGCGTCGACGCTGCGCCGGATTCCCGAAGACGAGTGGTCTTCGGTCTGGTGGTTCTTCGACCTCGAAGGCCGGTTCAAGAACTGGTACGTCAACCTGGAGATCCCGCTGGGCCGCACGGCGGGCGCGGTCGACCGGATCGACGGCGTGCTCGACGTCGTCGTCGAGCGCGACGGCAGCTGGCGCTGGGACGACGAGGACGAGGCCGAGGCCGCTCTGGAAGTCGGCCGCCTGACGCTGGAGCAGTTCGACCGGCTGCGCGCGGAGGGCGAGCGGATCGGCGCGCTGGCCGAACGCGGCGCCTACCCCTTCGACGGGACCGACACCGACTTCCGCCCGGACGAGGGCTGGCCGGCGCCGGAACTGCCGGCGGAGCTCAGCCCGCCATCAGGACGAGGATCAGCGCCAGCACCGCGTTGACGACGGCGAGGATGACGACCGACTTCGTCGGGATCACCGCCGGGAACACCTTCTTGCCGTGGATGCTCCGCCACCACACGATGGCGAACGTCCCGCCGACCAGGCCGAGGAAAAAGCCGAAGCCGCTGCTGAGCACGGCCCAGCCGACCATGCCGAGCAGACCGACACCGAAGGTCAGCAGCACCGCGGTGGCGAACGTCTTGACGTCGGCCCCGCCGGTCTTGGGCCGGGGCACCGGCTCCGTGGAGTGGTAGGTCACGGTGCCATCCTAGGGTCATCACGCTCCGGGCGCGGGAGACCCGGAACAGTGGGACATCCGACTAACGCGCGTCCGAGCAAGCGGTATCGTCTAGCCATGACGACCACGACACCGTTCGCCCATGCCCCGCACCCGAGTCCTGCGAGCGCGGACCGTGTCGCGGAGGTACTCGCCGCCCCGGGGTTCGGGCTGTACTTCACCGATCACATGGTCACCGTCAAGTGGTCGAAGGCCCGGGGCTGGCACGAGGCCCAGGTGGGGCCGTACGCCCCGTTCACCCTCGACCCGGCGACGTCCGTGCTGCACTACGGCCAGGCCATCTTCGAGGGCCTCAAGGCCTACCGCCAGCCGGACGGCTCGATCGCGTCGTTCCGCCCGGACGCCAACGCCGTCCGGTTCCGGCAGTCGGCCGAGCGGCTCGCGATGCCGCAGCTGCCCGAGGACGTCTTCATCGAGTCGCTGCGGGAGCTCGTCGCCGTCGACAACCGGTGGGTGCCCACCCGCCAGGGTGACGCGCTGTACCTGCGGCCGTTCATGATCTCGACGTCCACCGGGCTCGGCGTCAACAGCCCGGCCGCGGACTACGTGTACACGGTCATCGCTTCGCCGGCCGGGTCGTACTTCTCGGGCGGGGTGAAGCCGGTCAGCGTCTGGCTGTCCACCGAGTACGTCCGGGCGGCCCCCGGCGGTACCGGCGCGGCCAAGTGCGCCGGCAACTACGCGGCGTCGTTCGTGGCGCAGGCGCAGGCCGTCGAGAAGGGCTGCGACCAGGTGGTGTGGCTCGACGCCGTCGAGCGGCGCTGGGTCGAGGAGATGGGTGGGATGAACCTGTTCTTCGTCTTCGGCTCCGGCGAGAACGCCCGGCTGGTGACCCCGGAGCTGACGGGTTCGCTGCTGCCCGGCGTCACCCGCAAGTCGCTGCTGCAACTGGCTTCGCGGCTCGGGTACAAGATCGAGGAGCGCCGCATCTCCACCGACGAGTGGGAGAAGGCGGCGGCCTCCGGCGAGCTGACCGAGACGTTCGCCTGCGGCACCGCGGCGGTGATCACGCCGGTCGGGCACGTCAAGCACGGAGGTGGCGAGTTCACGATCGCCGACGGGCAGCCGGGCGCGCTGACGATGAAGCTGCGTGAAGAGCTGACGGGCATCCAGGAGGGCACCCGGCCCGACCCGGACCGGTGGATGGTCCGGCTCGGCTGACGCTTCCCGGAAAATCGGCCCCCGCACTCCGACGAGTGCGGGGGCCGATTCCGTCAGGAGGCGGGCGCGGCGATCAGCGGACCGGAGACGCCGGCCTGCTCGTGGGTGGCCGTCTCGGCGAGGACGCGGGCGGCCATCATCAGCAGCGGCAACGCGGTCACCGCACCGGTGCCCTCGCCGAGCCGGACGTCCAGTTCCAGCAGCGGGCCCAGGTCCAGGTGCTCCAGCGCCAGTGCGTGCGCCGGCTCGGCCGTCCGCTGGCCCGCGACCCACCAGCGCCGCGCGCCCGGGGCGAGGTCCTCGGCGACGAGCGCCGCGGCGGAGGTGACCAGGCCGTCGAGCACCACCGGCGTCCGGCGGACCGCGGCCTGGGCGAGGAACCCGGCCATTGCGGCGATGTCCGCGCCGGCCGTGGTGCGCAGCAGGTCGACCGGGTCGGCCAGCACCGCGCGGGCCCGGCGCAGGGCGTCGCGCACGGCGGTGGCCTTGCGCATCCACGCGTCGTCGTCGATGCCGGAACCGCGGCCGACGACGGCCACCGGCTCGCTGCCGGTCAGCGCCGCCACCAGCACCGACGCCGGCGTGCTGTTGCCGATCCCGAGGTCGCCGGGGATGAGCAGGTCGGCGCCGCCGTCGACCTCGGCGTCGGCGATCGCGATCCCGGCGCGGACGGCGGCCTTGGCCTCGTCGGCGGTCAGCGCGTCTTCGACGTCGATGGAGCCGGAGCCGCGGCGGACCTTGAACTCGCCGATCGAGCGGGTTGCCGGGGCTTCGGTGTCGACGGCCAGGTCGACGACCCGCACGCTCGCGCCCGCGGCGGCGGCCAGGACGTTGATCGCGGCCCCGCCGGTGAGCATGGTGCCCAGCAGCTGCGCGGTGACCTCGGCGGGATAGGCGGAGACGCCCTTGGCGGCAATGCCGTGGTCCCCGGCGAAGACGACGACCCGCGGCCGGGTGAACGGCCGCGGCGGCGACTGCCCCTGGCAGGCGGCGATCCAGACGCCCAGCTCTTCGAGCCGCCCCAGCGACCCGGCGGGCTTGACCAGCTTGCCGTGCAGCGCGATGGCGGCGGACCGGGCGTGGTCGTCGGGCGGGGTGATCTCGGGGAACTCGATGTTTTCCGGCTCCACACCAGGGCCTTCCTGTTGCACGGCAACGCTGTGGTCAACCTACCGGGCTGGGGCGGTCGTGGGGCCGGTGGGACGCGCCCCGGCGCCCAGTAGTCTCGCGGCTCGTGGAGACGACGGCGGCCGCGGTGGTGCTGGCCAGTGGCGCGGGGACCCGCGTCGGCGCGAAGCTGAACAAGGTCTACCTGCCCCTGGCCGGGCGGCGGGTGGTGGCCTGGTCGCTCGATGCCTTCCGGAACGTGCCCGGCATCGGCGTGCTCGTGCTGGTCATCCGGCCGCAGGACCGGGAACTCGCCGAAGAGGTGGCCGGCGACGGCGTCGAGATCGTGCTCGGCGGCGACACCCGCCAGGCTTCCGAGCTCAACGCGCTGCGCCACCTCGCCCCCCGGATAACAGGCGGCCGGGTCGACGCCGTGCTGCTGCACGACGCGGCCCGGCCGCTGGTCCACCCCGAACTGGTCGGTGCGGTGCTGGCCCGGACACGCGAGGACGGGGGGGCTGTGCCGGGCCTGGCCGCGGACGACGTCGTCGAGGTGGATGCCGGGCACCTGGTCGCCCAGGTGCCCGGCGCGATCCGCGTCCAGACGCCTCAGGGCTTCCGGGCCGGACCGCTGCTCGAGGCCTACGAGAAGGCCGAGCGTGAAGGCTTCGTCGGGACGGACACTTCTTCTTGCATGGAGCGGTTCTCCTCCCTGCCGATCCGCTGGGTTCCGGGGGCTCCCGAGAACCTCAAGATCACCTATCCCCACGACCTCGTCGTCGCGGAGCGGCTGCTGGCCCGCTAGGCGCACGCGGGCGGGCCGCCACCGTCGTCTCCCTCCGCGTGCGTTCCGGTCGGCCGGATCGTGACGTCGTGGCGCAGGTCGGGCGGGATCCGGCAGTCCGGCTGTGGCCGGAGTGCCTGCAGCGGTGCGCCGGGGGTGCCGGGCTCCGCCAGGGTGAGCACCGCCCGCAGTGTCCACACCGGGGTGGCGTGGTACTGCCAGGTGACGACCCGCGGGTTGAACACGTCCGTGCCGGGGAAGGTCGGCACGCGGTAGGCACTGGCCCGGTGTTCGTCGCGGAGGATGATGACGTCCGCGCAGGTCGGCCACCGGTGCACGGCCGCGTAGATCTCCGGGGCCTCGCGGCCGCCGAACAGGTGCAGCACCCATTTGCGGCGCCGGAGTTCCTCGAGGAGTTCCTCGAGGCCCTGGCCGCTGGATCCGGAGTGCGGTGTGGGCGGGGACACACTTCCGAGGGTAACTTGCGTACTAGAGCACAGTCCAGAGCGTGTACTAGTACACCTGGGTGGTTCTGAACAGGCCTTTGTGGGACACCCCCCGGCGTGCTAGAACACTTGTGCGCGTTGTCCCTGTGAGGAGCCGCCTTGCCCACCCTCGACCGCCCTGAGCCGCCGTACCTGCAGATCGCGGGCCGGATCCGTGACGACATCCTGTCCGGCCGGTTGCAGGAGGGCGACGCAGTGCCGTCCGCCCGCGAGATAGCGCGTACCTGGACCGTCGCCATGGCGACGGCCACCAAGGTGCTGGCCACGCTCCGCTCCCAGGGGCTCGTGCGGCCCGTCCGCGGCGTCGGCACGGTCGTCGACCGCGGCGGCCTGCACCGCACGGCCCGCGACCGCACTGCCGCCTCGGTGCGGACGGGCCGGATCTACCCGCCGGGCCACTACGCGGTGATCCGCTCGGCCGGCCTCGAGCCGGCTTCCGAACGTGCCGCGGCCGCACTCGGCCTGGCGGAGGGCGCCCCGGTGATCCGGCGGCGGCGCACCACCTACGGTCCCGACTCGGGGCCGCTGTCGACGTCGACCTCGTGGTTCGACGGCGCGCTGTCGGCGAAGGCGCCGGCGCTGCTGGTGGCGGAGCGGATCGTCGAAGGCACCGCGGCCCACGTGGCCGCCCGGCTCGGCACGAAGATCGCGACGACGCAGGAACGGCACGCGGCGGGTCGCGCCGCCGAGGAGGAGGCGGCCGAGCTGGGGCTGCCCGCCGGGTCGCCGGTGCTGCTCGGCCGGAGCACCTTCCTGGCGGCCGACGGGACGGTCCTCGAGTACGGTGAGTCCGCCGCCCTGCCCGACCACTGGGTTTTCTACGAGTACACGACTGAGGACGGCGAATGAAGCACATCCACGCGGGCAAGGTCCGTGACCTGTACGAGCTCGACGGCGGGGACATCCTGCTCGTCGCCTCCGACCGCGTCTCGGTCTACGACGTCTCGCTGCCGACGCCGATCCCGGACAAGGGCAAGCTGCTCAACCAGCTGTCGGCCTGGTGGTTCGACCGGATGGCCGGCGTCGTCCCGAACCACGTCGTGTCGACCACCGACGTGCCCGGGGAGTTCGCCGGACGCGCGATGCGCTGCAAGCCGCTGAAGATGGTCCAGGTCGAGTGCATCGCGCGCGGTTACCTGGCCGGCCTCGGCCTGCGCGAGTACCGGCGCGACGGCAAGATCTCCGGCGTCGCGCTGCCGCCGGGCCTGGTCGAGGGCGACAAGCTCCCGGAGCCGATCTTCACGCCGACGACGAAGATCTCCGACACCGGCCACGACGAGTTCATGACCTTCGACGAGGTGCTGAACGAGATCGGCGAAGACACCGCGAAGCGGCTTCGCGAGCTGACGCTGGAGATCTACACGAAGGGCGCCGAACACGCGGCCGCCCAGGGCGTCATCATCGCGGACACGAAGCTGGAGTTCGGCTTCGACGCCGACGGCACGCTGACCCTGGGCGACGAGGTCCTGACGTCGGACTCGTCGCGGTTCTGGCCGGCCGACGCGTGGGAGCCGGGCCGTCCGCAGCACGCGTTCGACAAGCAGTTCGTCCGCGACTGGTCGCGTTCGACGGGCTGGGACCAGACCCCGCCCGGACCGGAGATCCCCGCGGAGATCGTGGAGCAGACGCGGCAGCGCTACACCGAGGTCTACGAGCGGATCACGGGGAAGACCTGGGTCCGTGGGTGAATACGACCCGTACCGGCTGATCGACGACGTCGAAAGCCTGCTCGTCGCGCACGGCCTCAAACCCTCGCGCGTGCCCGGGCGCGGCGGCGACCGCCTGGCCGGGGCCGGCCGCCTCCTGCGCGGGTTCGGCCTGGAGCCCCGGATGGCCCCCGAGGACGCGTTCGACCTCGGGGTGCCGTTCCAGGGACGGATCAACCAGGACTGAGCCACTCAGGGACTAGGGGCTCTTGGTCAGGCTCGCGTCGCGCTCGACGACGTCGCCGAGGACCTCGTCGATGGCGGTCAGCAGGTCGGCGTCGAGCTTCTGGCCGGCGGCCTTGACGTTCTCGTGCACCTGCTCCGGCCGCGAAGCGCCGATGATCGCGGAGGCGACGTTCGGGTTCTGCAGCACCCACGCGACGGCCAGCTGAGCGAGGCTCAGACCGGCCTGCTCGGCGAGGGGCTCCAGCTCGGCGACACGCTTGAGGACGTCCTCGTCGAGGAAGCGGGCGACCATGTCGGCGCCGCCCTTTTCGTCGGTGGCGCGCGAGCCTTCCGGGTAGGCCTGGCCCGGCTTGTACTTGCCGGTGAGCACGCCCTGCGCGATCGGCGACCAGACGATCTGGCTCAGGCCTTCGCGCTCGGAAGCGGGGATGACCTGCTCTTCGATGACGCGCCAGAGCATGTTGTACTGCGGCTGGTTCGACACGAGCGGGATGTTGAGCTCGCGGGCGAGGGCGGCGCCGCGGGAGATCTGCTCGGCGGTCCATTCGGAGACGCCGACGTAGAGCACCTTGCCCTGGCGGACGAGGTCGGCGAAGGCGACCATCGTCTCTTCGAGCGGGGTGTGCCGGTCGAACCGGTGCGCCTGGTAGAGGTCGACGTAGTCGGTGCCGAGCCGCTTCAGGCTGGCGTGCGCCGACTCCATGACGTGCTTGCGGGACAGGCCCTTGTCGTTGGGCCCCTTGGGCCCGGTGGGCCAGAAGACCTTGGTGAAGATCTCCAGGCTTTCACGCCGCCGGCCCTTGAGGCCGCGCCCGAGCACGGACTCGGCGGCGGTGTTGGCGTAGACGTCGGCGGTGTCGAAGGTGGTGATGCCGACGTCGAGTGCGGCCTGGATGCAGGCGCGAGCCTGGTCCTCCTCGACCTGGGAACCGTGGGTGAGCCAGTTCCCGTACGAGATCTCACTGACGTTGAGGCCGCTGCGGCCGAGACGACGAAACTCCATGCCGCCGAGCTTAGGCGGTAATCGTTTGCTTTGCTAACGATCCTGGAGTGACTCCAGCCTCGCTTCCGGCGCCGCTCCGGCGGGCGGGCGCACCCGGTCGTGAACAGCAAGAAGCCGGGTGGAGGCTCGCTCCACCCGGCTTCTCGCAAACAGCTCGGTTCGTGAACCGCTCAGTTCGGGATCGGGTCCCCCGGCTTCAGGCGCGGTTTCGGCATCCGCAACCGCCGGATCTGGGACGCCCGGACGAACGCGTACCAGCCGATCGACCGGCCGTTCACCGGCTCCTTCGGGAACTTCTCCCGGACCAGCCGCGCGATCTTCCGGCCGTTCACGAAGCCCTCGATCGCCATCACCAGCAGCATCGCCGTGCACAGCAGGGTGATGTACGACTGCACCTGGGGCAGCGGCACCAGCAGCGCCAGGAACACCACGATGGCCAGCGGCATGAACAGGCCGAGCAGGTTGCGCCGGCTGTCGACCAGGTCGCGGACGTACCGCTTGACCGGCCCGCGGTCGCGCGGGAGCAGGGCCTTGTCGTCGCCGCGCATCATCGCGTCGCGGCGGGCCTTCGCCGCCGCGCGGCGCTCTTCCTTGTTCTGGGGGTTCGCCTTGCGCAGCTCCTTGTTGCGCTTCATCGCCTCACGCATCGTCGTGGGCGGCGGCGCCACGGGGCCGCGGCGCTTCGCCTCCGCCTCGCGGCGCTTGGGCGTAGCCTTGCCCTTACCGGGCGTGTACGCCTTGCCGGCGACGTCGACGGCTTCGGCCGCCTCCGGCTCTTCGGCGGCGGTGTCTGTGGTGCTTCGGCGCAGGAACCTCACCTCACCAGGGTATTGCAGGCGTCACGCCGCCGGTAACCAGGGCGATCCATGTGCGACCATGGTGGGGGAACAGATCGGACGCTTCCGGTGTTGAGCACGTCAGCACGAGGAGTATCCGCAGCGAGTTCGACTTTGATGAGGGAGTGCCATGACGACCGCTGAGCACGCCGGCGCGACGCAGGCCGAGACCGCCGAGGAGACCCACGGCGTCACGTTGACCGACGCCGCGGCTTCCAAGGCGAAGGCCCTGCTCGAGCAGGAGGGCCGCGACGACATGCACCTGCGCATCGCCGTCCAGCCCGGTGGCTGTGCGGGCCTGCGTTACCAGTTGTTCTTCGACGAGCGCACGCTCGACGGCGACCTGTTCCGCGACTTCGACGGCCTCAAGGTCGCCGTCGACCGGATGAGCGCCCCGTACGTGTCGGAAGCCGTCATCGACTTCGTGGACACGATCGAGAAGCAGGGCTTCACGATCGACAACCCGAACGCGACCGGCTCCTGCGCCTGCGGCGACTCGTTCCACTGAGGCAACGTTCCACTGAGGCAACACAGCACGGAAGAAGGCCCCGTCTCCCGGGAGGGAGGCGGGGCCTTCTTCGTTGCTGCGGATCTCAGACGTAGGCGTCGAGTTCGGCCACCTGGGCGTGGCACGCCTCGTCGACCTGCCACGGTTCGGCCGTGACGGGGGACATCGGGAGGCTTTCGGCCTGGAGCGTCGCCGGGATGAAAGCGCAGTCGGCGATCAGCTCGGACAGGGTCTCGGGTTCGGTGACGGCGTTCACGATTCGTAACGCTATTGATCCGCTCTCGACTGGAGAAGGAGTACCAGCCGGTAGTGTCGGCTGGGCACGCGCGAACTACCCGGATGGGTCATGACCCGGTGGTAACTTCGCGCTTTTTGCCGTGAGGTCGAAACGAAGGAGCAGCCGGTGGCAGACAGGGCCAGGATCGCGGTGTCCGGCAGTATCGCGACCGACCACCTCATGCATTTCCCGGGCAGGTTCGCCGAACAGCTGGTGGCCGAGCAGCTGCACCGGGTCTCGCTGAGCTTCCTCGCCGACGACCTGGTGGTCCGGCGCGGCGGCATCGGCGCGAACATCGCCTTCGGTCTCGGGGTGCTCGGCGTCCAGCCGGTCCTCGTGGGCGCGGTCGGCGCCGACTTCGCCGACTACCGCTCCTGGCTGGAGCGGCACGGGGTGGACACCTCGGGCGTGCACGTGTCCGAGGTCGCGCACACCGCGCGGTTCGTCTGCACCACGGACGAGGACCTCTGCCAGATCGCGACGTTCTACGCCGGCGCGATGGCCGAGTCCCGCAACATCGAGCTGCAGCCGATCGCCGAGCGCGCCGGCGCGCTGGCCCTGGTGCTGATCAGCCCGGACGACCCCGAGGGCATGATCCGCCACGCCGCGGAGTGCCGTCAGCGCGGGTACGCCTTCGCCGTCGACCCGTCGCAGCAGCTGGCCCGGATGACCGGTGAGCAGGCGCGCGAGTTCGTCGCCGGCGCGAAGTACCTGTTCAGCAACGACTACGAGTGGGAACTGCTGCTCCAGAAGACCGGCTGGACCGAGGCGGACGTCCTCGACCAGGTCGGCCTGCGGATCACGACGCTGGGGGAGAAGGGCGTCGAGATCGTCGGCAAGGACGGCGTCGCCCTGCAGATCGGCGCGGTCCCCGAGCGGCTGAAGGCCGACCCGACCGGCGTCGGCGACGGCTTCCGCGCGGGCTTCCTGGCCGGCCTCGACGGCGGTCTCGGCGTCGAGCGCGCCGCCCAGCTCGGCTCGCTCATCGCGGTGCTGGTCCTGGAGACGGTCGGCACGCAGGAGTGGACGTTCGACCGCGCGGAGGCACTGGCCCGCATCGGCGAGGCCTTCGGCCCGGACGCGGCGGAGGAGATCTCGGTGGTCCTGCCCGCCGCCTGACCCCGGCACGGAAAAGGCCCCGCACCGAGCCGGTGCCGGGGCCTTTTCCGTGCGAGCGTCAGAGCTTGACCGGGTACACCGGCTCCGGGATTTCGGGCTTGATCCGGTGCTCGACGAAGATGCCGTGCCACAGCATGAACACGATCAGCGCCCACAGCTGGCGGCTCCGGTCCAGCTGGCCGGCCTTGTGCTCCTCCAGCAGCGCCAGGATCGCCTTCTTGTCCAGCAGCTCCTCGGTCTTCGAGTCCGAGATGATCCCGCGGGCCCAGTCGTACATCTCGTTGCGCAGCCACAGCCGGATCGGGACCGGGAAGCCGAGCTTGCGGCGGTTGAGCACGTGCGCCGGGATGATCTTGGCCAGTGCCTGGCGCAGCGCGTACTTCGTCGTCCCGTGGGCGAGCTTCTGGTCCAGCGGGATCGACGCCGCGACCTTGAACACCTCGGCGTCGAGGAACGGCACCCGCAGCTCCAGCGAGTTCGCCATCGTCACCTTGTCGGCCTTGACCAGGATGTCGCCGCGCAGCCACGTGTAGAGGTCGACGTGCTGCATGCGGGCCACCGGGTCCCAGCCGCGCGAGACGTCGTACCAGGGCGCCGTGACGTCCTTGAAGCCCACGCCTTCCTGGTACGTGCGCAGGACGTTGCGCAGCTGGTCGTCGCGGAAGTTGCGGGCGTTGCCGTAGTAGCGGTCCTCCAGCGGCAGTGCGCCGCGGCGGAGCAGGTCCTTGCCGCGGGTGCCCTCGGGGATCTTCGTCGACACCTTGCCGATGAGCTTCCGCATGCCGCCGGGCATCTTCTCGAACGGCGCCAGCGAGATCGGCTCGTTGTAGATCGTGTAGCCGCCGAACAGCTCGTCGGCGCCTTCGCCGGACAGCACCGCCTTGACGTGCTTGCGGGCCTCGCGGGCGATGAACCACAGCGGGACGAGCGCCGGGTCGGCCACCGGGTCGTCGAGGTACCAGACGATGAGCGGCAGCGCCTCCATCATCTCGTCCGCCGACACCGTGCGGACCACGTGCTTGACGCCGATCGCGGCGGCCGATTCGGCGGCGACGTCGACCTCGGAGTAACCCTCGCGCTCGAACCCGGTGGTGAACGCGATCAGGTTCGGGTTGTGCTCCTTGGCCAGCGTCGCGGTGGCCGTGGAGTCGATGCCGCCCGAGAGGAACGCGCCGACGGTGACGTCCGGGTCGGAGATCATGTGCTTGCCGACCGAGTCGCGCATCACGTCGGCGATGCGCTGGTGCAGTTCCTCGGCCTCGGCCTGCGTGTTCACCGGCTTCGCGCTGAACTGCGGGTGGAAGTAGCGGGTGAACTGCACCTCGCCGCCGGGCACCACCTCGAACGAGGTGCCGGACTCGACGCGCCGGATCGCCGTGTGCAGCGACTCGGGCTCGGGCACGTACTGCAGCACCAGGTAGTGCTGCAGGGCCGTCCGGTCCAGCTCCTGCGCGACGCCGAGGACGTCCGACAGCTCCAGCAGGCTCTTCTTCTCGCTGGAGAACGCCACGCCGCCGGGGCCGGCCGAGTAGAACAGGGGCTTGATCCCGAACGGGTCGCGCGCGCCGAAGACCCGCTTCTCCTGCGAGTCCCAGATCATGAAGGCGAACATGCCGCGCAGGCGCTTCACCCAGTCCGCGCCGAGGTAGTGGAAGCCGGCGACGATGGCCTCGCCGTCACCCTCGGTCTCGAACTTCGCGCCGTGCTTCTCGGCGAGCTCCGCCCGCAGCTCCAGGTAGTTGTAGATCTCCCCGTTGAAGTTCACGGTGTAGCGGCCCGGCGCCTCGGGCGGGCCCCAGACCAGCGGCTGGTGCGCGTGCTCGACGTCGATGAAGGCGAGCCGGTTGAAGCCGTAGACGACCTCGGCGTCGGCCCAGGTGTCCTGCTCGTCGGGGCCGCGGTGGCGCTGGCAGCGCATGGCCGCGCCGACGGCGTCACGCGCGTTCGCCGCGCCGGTCTCGGTCGCGCAGATCAGTCCAAGCAGGCCGCACACGGGGACTCACACACCTTCAGGGTCTTCGCCGGGCTGGGGAAGGCCCCAGTATGCCGGGACCCACGTGGCGAGTAACACGGACGTCGATGGTTACCCCTTGGTCAGCAGGACGGGCCAACTCGGCTAGAGTCCGGCTGTCACAAAGATCGGTCGTAGGAGGCTCTGGGTGAAAGGGCGAGGCGCAGTGGGACAACCCGAGCGCACCCTGGGGAAGCGGACCGTGCGCGTCGCCGCGCTGGCGGTACTGGTCGCGCTGACCGCGACGGGCTGCTCCGGCGATGAGATCCTGCGGTTCGGCTGGCCCGTCGGTGTCACGCAGCAGGCCACCGAGATGCGGAACCTCTGGACCTGGACGGTGGTCGCGGCGCTGGTCGTCGGCGTCATCGTGTGGGCCCTGATCTTCTGGACCGCGACGTTCCACCGCAAGAAGAAGACGGTCGACGGCGAGCCGGAGGAGCTGCCCCGGCAGTTCCAGTACAACATCCCGCTCGAGCTGTTCACGGTCGTCGTCCCGACGATCATGGTCTGCGTCCTGTTCTTCTTCACCGCGACGACGGAGTCGAAGGTCCTGGACAAGATCCCGAACCCGGACGTCAAGGTCCAGGTCGTGGCCTTCCAGTGGAACTGGGAGTTCAAGTACGAGGACGCCAACGCGGCGAAGCCGGACGGCAGCGGCCAGGTCAGCACGGTCGGTTCGTCGGGCGAGATCCCGCTGCTGGTGCTCCCGGTCGGCAAGACCATCCAGTACGACCTGGTCTCCACCGATGTTATCCACTCGTTCTGGGTGCCGGAGTTCCACTTCAAGCGGGACGTCATGCCGAACCCGGAGAAGAACAACCAGGACAGCTCCTTCCAGAACAAGATCGACCGCGAAGGCTCCTTCGTCGGCCGGTGCGCGGAGCTGTGCGGCACCTACCACTCGGTGATGAACTTCGAGGTCCGCGCGCTGTCGGCGGACAAGTACGACCAGTACATCGAGTTGCGCAAGCAGGTGAACCCGGCCACGGGCCAGACGTTCACCGCGTCCGAAGCGCTGGCGAAGATGAACTGCGGCGAGCTGTGCACCCCGCACGCGGTGACCACCCAGCCGTTCAACACCGACCGCACGGCGCGGACCGCGTCCAACTGACGCGCAGTGACAACCGGGGCTCCGCCCCGGGCCGGGGGCTCCGCCACCCGGACCCCCCAAAGCGGATAAACAGGAGTAGGACAGACCCATGAAGGTCGAAGCCCGCATCTTCTTCATCGTGGCGATCTTCGCCGTGTTCATGGCGGCCGTGTACTGGGTGTGGACCGCGCTGGCCGCGACCCACGGTGCCGAGCCGGTCGGCATCGTCTCGCTGTTCCTGACCGGCGGCCTGGCGTTCCTCGCGGGCAGCTACCTGCAGTTCGTCGCCCGGCGCATCGAACCGCGCCCGGAAGACCGCGAGGACGCCGAGATCAGCGACGGCGCGGGCGAGCTGGGCTTCTTCAGCCCGGGCAGCTACTGGCCGATCGGCATGGCGGCCACCGCGGCGCTCGCTGCCGTGGCGCTGGCGTTCTTCCACGTCTGGCTGCTGGTCATCGCGCTGGTCGCGCTGCTCATCACGATCGGCGGGCTGGTGTTCGAGTACCACACGGGCCCGTCGCACGACTGAATCTCGGCAAACCGGCCGTCACGCTTTTGAGCGTGGCGGCCGGTTTCGTTTTTCAGCCGCGGAACGCCGTCCGGTAGGACGACGGGCTCGTTCCGCGCAGCCGGCTGAACTGGTGCCGCAGTGCGGCCGCCGACGCGTAACCGCACGCCGCCGCGATGTCCTCCACCGACAGACCGCCCTCCTCCAGCAGGGCCTGCGCGCGGTCCAGGCGCCGCTCGGTCAGCCAGCGGTGCGGGGTGGTGCCGGTCGCGGCCGAGAAGCGGCGGAGGAACGTGCGCTCGCCCAGGCCGCTGCGGCGGGCCAGCTCCGCCACCGTGAACGGCTGGTCCAGCCGCCGCTCGACCCACTCCAGTGCCTCCGCGACCACGGCGTCGTCACCCGCCGCCGTCGCCGGGACCGGCGCCTGCACGAACTGCGCTTGGCCGCCCGCGCGGTGCGGGGCCGCCACCATCCGCCGGGCCAGCGTCGTGGCCGCCGCGACGCCGCGCAGCCGGCGGACCAGGTGCAGGCACAGGTCGACCGCCGCGACCGTGCCCGCGCTGGTCAGGATGCCGCCGTCGTCGGCGTACAACGCCTGGGGATCCACCGAAGCGGCCGGGAACCGCTGCCGGAACTCCGCCTCGTACACCCAGTGGACCGTGCAGCGACGGCCGTCGAGCAGCCCCGCGTAGCCCAGTGAGAACACGCCCGCGCAGAACCCCGCCACCCACGCACCCCGCCCGGCCGCGTCACGCAGGACGTCCAGCACCGGTTCGGGCGGCGGCGCGGTTCGCGGCGCGCACGTCGGCACGATCAGCAGGTCGGCCGACGCCGCGAAGTCCATGTCCCGCAGGCGGGACAGCTCGAAGCCGGACCAGCTCCCGACCGGGGCCCCGCCCGGCGAGCAGACGGCGAAGTCCCAGCCCTCGATGCCGTCGGCGCTGCGGTCGGTGCCGAACACCTCGCACGCGACCCCCAGCTCGAACGGCGAAACGCGGTCGGCGAGCACCACGGCGACCCGGTTGACGTCCATGACGGCCAGTCTGTCACAAGTTTTGCGGCCATTGTCATCTCTGACACTGGTTGCCGGGCGCGCACCGGACGAACCTGGTCGGCATGACGAACTCGGAAACCCGACCGCTGCTGCAGTGGTCCGCGGCGATGGCGATGTCCGGCACGATCGGTGCCGTCGTGCTCGAGAGCGGCGCGGCCGCCCCCGCCGTGGCCTTCGCGCGCTGCTTCGTCGGCGGCGCGCTGCTCGTGCTCTGGTGCTTCTCGCGCGGCTGGCTGCCGTCCTGGCGGCCGTCCCGCCGCGACCTCGGCCTCGCCGTGCTGGGTGGCCTCTTCCTGGTCGGCAACTGGGTGCTGCTGTTCGCGTCGTACGCGCTGTCGTCGATCTCGGTCAGCACGGTCGTCTACCACACCCAGCCGCTGATCCTGGTCGGCCTGGCGGCGGCGTTCCTCGGCGAGAAGGTCGCCAAGAGCCACCTGGCCCGCGCCGGGATCGCGTTCGGCGGCGTGGCGTTGATCTCGCTGTCCGCGCACGGCGAGGACGGCAAGCCGGTGCAGCCGGCGGGCATCGCGCTGGCCCTCGGCGCGGCCGTGCTCTACGCGGGCGCGTCCTTCGTCGCGAAGCAGCTGAAGCACATCCGCCCGCACCTGCTGGCCGCCGTGCAGACGACGGTGGGCGCGCTCGTGCTGGCGCCGTTGCTGCTGATCACGCCGCTGCCGTCGACGCCTTCGGGCCTGCTCTGGCTGGTGCTGCTGGGCACCGTCCACACGGCCCTGATGTACGTGCTGATGTACGCCAGTATCGGCAAGCTGCCGACCACGACGGTGGCGCTGCTGTCCTACCTGTACCCGGTGGTGGCCGTGCTGGTCGACATCGTGTTCTACGGTCACCGCCCGAGCTGGCCGGAGGCCCTGGGCATGCTCGCGGTCCTGGCCGCCGCACTGGCCCCGCAACGCGGCCGCCGGCCCGCTGCTGCCGCCGGAACCGCGGGGCAGCAGCGGGAACGGGTCAGCTGAAGGCGATCCAGCGGTCCAGCAGCGTGGCCGCGGCGCCCGAATCGATGGCCTCGGCCGCCCGGGCCAGCCCGGCGCGCAGATCGTCCTCGAGGGACTCCGAGAAGCCCGTGAAGGCCGCCAGCGCCGCCGCCGCGTTGAGCAGGACGGCGTCGCGGACCGGGCCCGGCTTGCCGCCCACCAGCTCGCGGACCACCTCCGCGTTCGCGGCCGCGTCGCCGCCGCGCAGGTCTTCCGCCGCCGCGCGGGCGATGCCCACGGACGCCGGATCGAAGCTGCGCTCGGTGACCGTGCCGTCCGAGACCACCCACACGGTGGACGTCGTCGTGGTGGTGATCTCGTCGAGGCCGTCGTCGCCGCGGACCACCAGGGCGCGGGTGCCGCGGCGGGCGAACGTCTCCGCCAGCACCCGCGTCTTGTCGGCGTACGCGCAGCCGATCAGCGCGGCGCCCGGCTGGGCCGGGTTGGTCAGCGGGCCGAGCAGGTTGAACGTCGTCGGGATGCCGAGCTCGCTGCGGACCGGGCCGGCGTGCCGCAGCGCCGGGTGGAACGCCGAGGCCAGGAAGAACCCGATGCCGACCTCGGCGAGGCTGCGCTGGACGTCCTCCGGCGGCAGGCTGATCCGCACGCCGAGGGCTTCGAGGACGTCCGCCGCACCGGACTTCGACGACGCGCTGCGGTTGCCGTGCTTGGCCACCGGCGCGCCGGCCGCCGCCGTGACGATCGTCGCCATCGTCGAGATGTTCACCGAGTTGGAGCCGTCGCCGCCGGTGCCGACGATGTCGACGGCCGGGCGGTCCAGCTCGACCCGCCGGGCGTGCGCCAGCATCGTGGCCGCCATGCCGGCGATCTCCTCGGGCGTCTCGCCCTTGGCGCGCAGCGCCACCGCGAACCCGGCGATCCGGGCCGGGCTCGCGGCACCGCTCATGATCTGGTCCATCGCCCACGCCGTGTCCTCCGCGGCGAGGTCGGCGCCCGCGACGAGCTGCTTGAGCAGGGGTGGCCAGGTGCGGGGGACCGGGGTGGTCACCGGGCTCAGCCGTTCACGACGGGGACCCGTCGCGCGCGCAGCACGTCGGCGACGGTCTCCGCGGCGGTCAGCGGGTCCAGCGGGTGCACCAGCACGGCGTCCGCCTGCGACCAGGTGGCCAGCCACCGGTCGTCCCTGCGCCGGACGGCCACCACGATCGGCGGACATTCGGCGATTTCACTCTTGAGCTGGCGGCAGAGGCCGATGCCGCCGGTCGGCTGCGCCTCGCCGTCGAGGATCGCCAGGTCGACGTTGCCCGCGTCCACCTCGGACAGCACGTCGGCGATGCCGTCCGCCTCGACGTAGTCCACGCGCGCCAGGTCGGCGGCGGGCCGCCGGCCGACCGCGTTCACGATCGCCTCGCGCACCTCCGCCTTGTGGCTGAACACCAGGACCCGCATCGACTGCTCGGCCATTTGAGCACGCCTCCGTCTCGACACACCGCACGACTTCTCTCGATCGTATCGGCCGAGACCGACATCACGCGGGCGCCTCCGGCTGGAGTGCGTCCCAGCCGAGCGCATCGCCGCCGAGCCGCTGCGCCAGACCCGCCATCCGGGACCGTTCCTGGGCGCAGTGCAGCGCGTCGAGCACCTGGACGCGGACCGCGTGCACCCGCGCCAAGTCACCCGAAAGATCCTGTTTTCGCAGCTCATACCCGTCCTGGGCGAGGATCGACGCCGCCTCGGCGAGCCGGTCCGGCGGCAGCAGCAGGTGGTGCCGCAGGACGGCCGGTGCCGGGGCGGCCCAGGCGGGTGAACCGGCGAGCACCGCGGAGTCCGCGACGACCGGGTCGAAGGCCTCCGCGACGATCTTCAGCCCCGGCGTCTCAGCGGTCAGACCGGGCGTTTCCCGCTTCTTGACCAGGTCAAGCAGGCGGTCGAGTAAACCCATGAGTAGCTCTCACCTTCCCGGGCATCCGGTGTGATCGGTTACGCAGACGACCCGCCGTGGACCCACCCGGCGGAGCGGTGGTGCGAGAGGACATAATGCGACGCGTGACAACGGCAGCTCCCACCATCAGTCAGCGGGTCCACTCGCTGAACCGGCCGAACATGGTCAGTGTCGGCACCATCGTGTGGCTTTCCAGCGAGCTGATGTTCTTCGCCGGACTGTTCGCGATGTTCTTCACCGTCAAGGCGCAGAACTCGTCCGGCCAGTGGCCGCCGCCGCTGCACGGCGAGGACTTCCACCTCAACGTGACGTACGCGATCCCGTTCACGGTGATCCTCGTGCTGTCCTCGCTGACCTGCCAGTTCGGCGTGTTCGCCGCCGAGCGCGGCGACGTCTACGGGCTGCGCCGCTGGTACATCGTCACGTTGATCATGGGCGCGATCTTCGTCGGCGGCCAGGCCAACGAGTACGTCAATCTGGTCCACGAGGGGCTGACGATCCCGTCCGGCCCGTTCGGCACGGTCTTCTACCTCGCGACCGGGTTCCACGGCCTGCACGTCATCGGCGGGCTCGTCGCCTTCGTGTACCTGCTCATCCGCACGAAGTTGAGCAAGTTCACGCCCGCCCAGGCCACGTCGGCGATCGTCGTGTCCTACTACTGGCACTTCGTCGACATCGTGTGGGTCGGCCTCTTCGGTGTGATCTACCTCCTTCCGTAGGTCCACCCAGCCGCCACCACCTTCACCATCGGCCTGAACTGACAGCAAGGGTTGCCGCAAGATGACCACCAGCACCAAGTCCTCGGAGCGCCGCTACCGCGCGCGGTCGAAGCTGCGGAGGCGGTTCGCCGGCCTGCTCGCGCTCGGTATCGCGCTGGTGGGCGCCGGCGCCCTGTACGCCGTGTTCGCCCCCGAGCCGCAGACCGCACAGGCCCAGGGCACGCCGGCGCAGCTGCGCCTCGGCGAGCAGGTCTACAACAACACCTGCATCGCCTGCCACGGCGCGAACCTCGAGGGCGTGCAGGACCGCGGGCCGAGCCTGATCGGCATCGGCGACGCCGCGGTGTACTTCCAGACTTCTTCGGGCCGCATGCCGGCCGCGCGCCAGGAGGCCCAGGCCGCGCGGAAGCCGCCGAAGCTGACCGAGGCCGAGATCGACGCGGTCGGCGCCTACATCCAGGCGCACGGCGGCGGCGTCCAGCGCCCCGCCGAGAAGGGCGAGGCCCTGCGCGGCGACGACCCGGCCCGCGGTGGCGAGCTGTTCCGCCTCAACTGCGCGTCGTGCCACAACTTCACCGGCCGCGGCGGTGCGCTGTCGGCGGGCAAGTACGCGCCGAACCTGGACCCGGCCAACGAAGAGCAGATCTACACGGCCATGCTCACCGGCCCGCAGAACATGCCGAAGTTCTCCGACCGGCAGCTGTCGCCGGAGGAGAAGAAGGACATCGTCGCCTACGTGAAGTCGGTGTCGCACGGCAACAATGACCCGGGTGGTAGCGGCCTCGGCGGGGTCGGCCCCGCTTCGGAGGGCGTCATCGCCTTTATCGTCGGGATCGCCGCGCTGATCGGCGTGACGTTGTGGATTGGATCGAAGGCATGAGTGCCGAGGGGCCGAAGCCGCCGACGGAGGCGGAGCTGGCTGAGATGGACCGGGACCAGCTGGTCAAGCTGGGCGGGCAGCTCGACGGGGTCGAACTCGTCGAGTACCCGACCCCGTGGCCCGTGGAGGGCACCCGCGCGGAGAAGCGGGCCGAGCGCCTGGTCGCGTTCTGGTTCGGGCTGTCCGCGCTGGCCGGGATCGGGTTCGTCGTTTCGCTGATCTGGTGGCCGTGGAAGTACGAAGCGCCGGACAACGAGAGCGGCCACTTCTGGTACAGCCTCTACACCCCGATGCTCGGCATCACGCTCGGCCTGGCCATCCTCGGCCTGGGCATCGGCGTGATCCTGTACACGAAGAAGTTCGTGCCCGCCGAGGTCGCGGTCCAGGAGCGGCACGACGGCGAGGGCAACGGCTCGTCCGAGGTCGACCGCCAGACGATCCTGGCGCACCTCGCCGACGCCGGGACCCGCAGCACCATCGCCCGCCGGTCGCTGGTCAAGCGCTCGGCGATCGCCGGTGCGGGCGCGCTCGGCCTCGCGGCCGCGGCGCTGCCGGTCGCGTCCTTCATCAAGGACCCGTGGAAGGACACCGAGAACCGCGAGTCGCTGTGGCACACCGGCTGGCAGCCGAACTTCCCCGGCGAAAAGGTCTACCTGCGCCGCAACACCGGCAAGCCGGTCGAGGTGGAGCACGGCAAGGAAACCGAGATCTCGCTGGTCAAGGCCGAGGACCTCGACGCGGGCGCGATGGAGACGGTGTTCCCGTTCCGCGAGTCCGAACGGAACAACGCGGAGGCGCTGGCCGCCGCGCTGATGCGCGTCGACAACCCGGTCATGCTGATCCGCCTGCGCCCGACCGACGCCGCCAAGGTCGTCAAGCGGGCCGGCCAGGAAGACTTCAACTTCGGCGACTACTACGCGTACACGAAGATCTGCAGCCACGTCGGGTGCCCGACCTCCCTGTACGAGCAGCGGACCAACCGCATCCTGTGCCCGTGCCACCAGTCGCAGTTCGACGCCCTCCACTACGCGAAGCCGATTTTCGGCCCGGCGACCCGTCCGCTGGCCCAGCTACCGATCACGGTGGACGAAGAGGGATACTTGATCGCGCGAGGCGACTTCATCGAGGCCATCGGTCCGGCCTTTTGGGAGCGTAAGTCATGAGTTCACTCACCACGCCGACCAAGGGCTCGAGCGCTGTCGAGCGGCACGTGGGCGAAGCCGCGAACAACGCCGACCAGCGGTACCACCTGGCCAAGGGCCTGCGGCACCAGATGAACAAGGTGTTCCCGACCCACTGGTCGTTCCTGCTGGGCGAGATCGCGCTCTACAGCTTCATCATCCTGCTGCTCACCGGCGTGTACCTGACGCTGTTCTTCGACCCCTCCATGCAGGAGGTCGTCTACCACGGCAGCTTCAAGAACATGCAGGGCCTGGAGATGTCGCAGGCGTTCCGCACGACGCTGGACCTCTCGTTCGACGTCCGCGGCGGCCTGTTCATGCGGCAGCTGCACCACTGGGCCGCGCTGATCTTCGTCGCCTCGATGGCCGTGCACATGCTGCGCATCTTCTTCACCGGCGCGTTCCGGCGCCCGCGTGAGGCGAACTGGGTGATCGGCGGCCTGCTGCTGATCCTCGGCTGCTTCGAAGGCTTCTTCGGCTACTCGCTGCCGGACGACCTGCTCTCCGGTACCGGTATCCGCGCGACGCTGTCGGGCATCGTGCTCTCGGTGCCGGTGGCCGGCACCTGGATCCACTGGGCGCTGTTCGGCGGGGAGTTCCCCGGCGACGTCATCATCCCGCGCCTGTACACGCTGCACATCCTGCTGCTGCCGGGCATCATGCTCGCGCTGGTCGGCGTGCACCTCGCGCTGGTCTGGTACCAGAAGCACACGCAGTTCCCGGGCGTGCGCCGCAAGGAGACCAACGTCGTCGGCGTGCGGATCATGCCGTACTTCGCGCTCAAGGGCGGGGCGTTCTTCACCCTGGTCATCGGCGTGCTGGCGTTGATGTCGGGCCTGTTCCAGATCAACCCGGTGTGGAACTTCGGCCCGTACAACCCGGCGCAGGTCTCGGCGGGCTCCCAGCCCGACTGGTACATGGCCTGGGCCGACGGCATGCTCCGGATCTGGCCGGCGTGGGAGGTCTACCTCGGGAACTACACGATCCCGGCGGTGTTCTTCCCCGGCGCGATCGGGATGCCGATCCTGTTCGGCCTGCTGCTGGGCTACCCGTTCATCGAGCGGAAGCTGTCCAAGGACACCGCGCACCACAACCTGCTCCAGCGGCCCCGGGACGCCCCGGTCCGCACGGCGCTGGGCGCGATGGCGCTGGGCTTCTTCATGGTCATCGAGCTGTCCGGCTTCAACGACATCATCGCCGACAGCTTCGACATCTCCCTGAACGCGACGACGTGGGCGGGCCGCATCGGCGTGCTGATCGTGCCGCCGCTGGCCTACTACTTCACCTACCGCATCTGCCTGGGCCTGCAGCGGGCCGACCGCGAGGTGCTGGAACACGGCGTCGAGACGGGCATCATCAAGCGGCTGCCGCACGGTGAGTTCATCGAGATCCACCAGCCGCTCGGCGGCGTGGACAGCCACGGTCACGCGCTCCCGCTCGAGTACCAGGGCGCGTCGGTGCCGAAGAAGATGAACAAGCTGGGCTCGGCCGGTCAGGCCGTCCCGGGCACGTTCTGGTCGCCGGATCCGGCCGAGGAGACCGCGGCGCTGCAGCGGGCCAACGGCCACGGCAACGGCCACTCCGCCGCCGAGCCCGGCCAGCACGGCGAGTTCGACTCCGCCGAGGCGGCGTCGGCCGCGAAGCAGACGGACCACTAGTTCCACCCACGACGAAGGCCACCTCCGCCCGGAGGTGGCCTTCGTCGTTTCCAGCTCTTGTCTCGGCCCTTCCGGGGGAGCCGGGCGATGGCGGGCCCCCAGCGCCCCAATGTGGCCTTCGGTGCGTTGGACGCACCCAATGTGGCCTTCGGTGCGTTGAGCGCACCCAAGGCCACATTGGGGCGCTAGTCCTCCACGCCGATCGAGAAGGCCGATTCGGTGTCCGTGCTGCTGTAGGACCGGAACGCGATGTGCGTGACGGTGTTCAGCACGCCCGGCACCTTCCCGATCCGGCCGGGGATCAGGTCGGCCAGCTCCTCGTGCGTGGACACCTGCACCCTGGCGATGAGGTCGACGTCCCCGGCGCACGAGTAGACCTCGCCGACGCCGTCGATGTCGGCGATCGCCTGCGCCGCGTCCGGGATCGCGTCCGCCTCTGCCTGGATCAACACGATCGCGGTGATCACCTGGGTCCTCCAAGACTCGTCTGCGGGTTCCGCCCGCGATCCTAGTGAGCCCTACGCCGCGGTGTGGGCCAGCCAGTGCCCGGCCAATGCTTCGTCACCGGTGACGGTGACGCGGTCCGCGGGCAGGCGCCGGGTCAGCACGAGCAGGAGGTCTTCCACGGGACCGGCCAGTGTCACGTCCGCGGGGCCGGTGGTGCGGGTCCACCGGGCCCCGCCGCCGGTGCGGGTGATCAGCCAGCCCGGGCCGTCCTCCGGGGTCAGCTGCAGGGTCTGGCCGGTGCCGCGCAGCTCGGCGAAGTCCGGTTTGAGGCTCGCCGTGACCGGGTCGCACAGCAGTTCCAGCCACTCGCTGACGGCGTCGGCCGCGAGGTCCGGCCCCACGGTGAACTTCCCGCCGGTGGCCAGGGCCGCGTCGGCGTGGTGGACGGTGGTGTCGTGGAGCATCCGCCGCAGCCAGAACCGGGCCGGTTGCGGGCCGAAGAACGTCCACACCGGAGTGTCACCGGCGGCCTTGACGGCGTCTTCGAGGTCCGTGGCGCCCTCGCGGAGCCAGCCGGACCAGTCCTCGGGGGACCCGGGGTCGGCGTCGAACGGGTCGGGGACCGGCGACGGCCCGGACCGGACGATGCTCGCGGCCCAGCGGTGGGCCTGGCCGATGTGGCCGGTCAGCACCCGCAGCGGCCACTCCGGGCAGGTGGGCACCCGGGCGTCCGGGTCGGCGCCCTCGACCGCACTGGCGAAGCCGGCGGTGTGCTCGTGGAGTCCTTCGGCCAATCTGGTGTCGTCCATGGCCGTACCGTAGGAATTCCACCCGGCTGGAGGTTCGACGGAAAGTGACCGGAGACACATTCGGGATCGGTGAGCTGGCGCGCCGGACCGGCGTGCCCGTCCGCACGATCCGGTTCTACTGCGACGAGGGTGTACTGGAGCCGGTACGCAGCGCCGGCGGGCATCGGCGCTTCGACGGCGCGGCGATCGAGCGGCTCACCCTGGTGCGCCGGCTGCGCGGGCTCGGGCTGGGCCTGCGCCCGATCACCGACGTCCTCGCCGGCCGGTGTTCCCTGGACGACGCCGTGGCCACCGAGCGGACGGCCCTCGACCGCGAGCTGGCGACGTTGAACTGGCGGCGTTCGGTGCTCCGCGCGGTCGCGGAGGCGGCGCCCGCCGACCGCGCGGCGCGGCTGGAGCTGCTGGCCGCGGTCCAGGACGGCTGGTCGGCGCACGAGGCGCTGGTCCGCCTGTGGCACCCGATGACGACGGGCCCGATACCCCCGGACACGGCTCGCATGTTCCTGGACATCAGCGCCCCGCAGCCCCCGGACCACCCGACGACGGCCCAGGTGGTGGCGTACGCGGAGCTGGTCCTGCTCGCGGCCGACACCCGGCTGGCGACCGACCTGAAGGCGAGCACGCTGGCCGGCCACGAGCGCATCGCGGACCTGGGTGCCCTGCACGCGGAGGTGGGCGAGGCATGCGTCCTGGCGGGGACGCGAATGGCAGCGGGAGCACGGCCGGCCCCGGGCCCGGAGCTGGACCGTTTCGTGGCAGCCCACGCAACCGCACTGGGCGCGGCGGACAGCCCCTCGTTCCGCCGGGCGCTGAACCACCGGACGGCCCCGGACCGCAACCCGCGCCTGCGCCGCTACTGGCGTTTGACGGGGGAGATCACGGGGGAAGCGGCACCGATGGGGCTGGCCCACACATGGCTGCTGGACGCCCTGAACACCACAGCCGCCTGACCGCCCACTCACCTCCCGCACCCCGCGTACCCGAGCGGTCGGCCCGCGTACCTACACGGTCGGCCCGCGTACCTACACGGTCGGCCCGCGTACCCACACGGTCGGCCCGCGTACCCGAGCGGTCGGCCACGAGCCGCCCCTCCCGCTACTTGGGCCGACCCTCCAGGCAAGCGAGCCGACCCTCTGGGTACGCGGGCCGACCTTCTCGCTGCGCGGACCGGCTCTCCGGGTGCATCGGCCGACCCCTTGGTACACGTGGGCCGACCTTCTGAGTACGCGGACCGACCCTCTGGGTGCGTGGGCCGACTCTCCGGGTACGCGAGCCGACCCTCTGGGTGCGCGAGCCGACTCTCCGGGTACGCGGGCCGACCTTTTGGGTGCGTGGGGTGACCTTCTCGCTGTGCGGGCCGGGTGCGGTCGGCGGTGGTGGCGAGCGGGTGGGACGCGGTCAGTGGACGTGTTCCAGCGAGTGCGCGTTCGCGACCAGGTCCAGCCAGCCTCGCCAGCCCGCCACCGCCGCCGGTTCCGCCCAGGGGCGGGTGGTGCGGACCAGGCGGACGCCCGGACGGGCCAGCCAGCGCAGCAGCACCCCGACCTCCTCCGGGGGCGCTCCGTGCAGCGGCCCCGGCTCCGGGAGCACCGTCTCCGCCGATGCCACCAGTGCCTCCACCACCGGCATCGGCGGCACCCCGCGCCGCGCTACGCCCGCCGACGCCAGGCGGCCGTAGCGGATCACCGACAGCTCCCAGCCGCCCTCGCCGTCCGGGGCTGCCGCGATCAGCTCGCCGATCGAGGCCAGGGAGGCCTGCCTGTGTGCCCGGCCCAGCGCGCGGATCAGCCCCGCCAGCTCGTCGCGGTGGCGGGCCGCCTGCTCGTAGTGCCGTCCCGCCGCCAGGCGCTCCACGTGCTCGGCCGCCGTGTGCAGCGGGCGGCCGTCGCGCCCCGCGATCAGGCCCGAGACCGACTCGACCGCCGGGCTGTACGCCGCCACGCTCTGCCGTCCCGTGCACGGTGCCCCGCAGCGCCCCAGTTCCGCCAGCACGCACGGGGTCCCGTTCGCCGAACGCGGCGAGATCCGCTGGGTGCACGTCCGCAGGCCGGACGCGCCGGCCAGGGTGTCCGCCGTCGTGCGTGCGTCCGCCTGGTTGCGGAACGGGCCCAGCACCCCCGGCCGTGGCAGGCGGACCACCGACAGCCGCGGGAACGCCTCGTCCGTCAGGCCGATCCACCAGCCCTGGTGCCGGTTCTTCGACCGCCGGTTGTACGCGGGCCGGTGCGCCGCGATCAGCCGCAGCTCGCGCACCTCGGCCTCCAGCGCGTGCGCGCACACCACGTGGTCGACGCGCTCGGCCAGCGCGACCATCTCCCGGATCCGGCTGCGGTTCTCCGAACCCGTGAAGTACGTCCGCACCCGCCGCCGCAGGTCCTTCGCCGTGCCGACGTACAGGACCTCGTCCTTCGGCCCCTTGAACAGGTAGACGCCCGGCGCCGCGGGCAGGTCCGCCGCCAGGTGCCGTTTCGCCCGCTGGGCGACGGTCACCTCCGGCAGGTACCCCATCAGCTCCTCGAGCGAGTGCACGCCCAGGTTCCCGACCCGCTCCAGCAGGCCGTGCAGGACGTCCACCGTCGCCCGCGCGTCGTCCAGCGCGCGGTGCGTCGGCCGCGTCCGCGCCCCGAACAGCAACGCCAGCGCCGTCAGGTTGTACCGCCCGACCTCGTCGCGCGGCACCACCCGCCGCGCCAGCCGGACCGTGCACACGACCGTCAGCTTCGGCCACACGTACCCGTGCCCCTCGCACGCCGCCCGCATGTGCGAGGTGTCGAAGCCGGAGTTGTGCGCCACCAGCACCGCGCCCCCGACGAACTCCAGGAACGCCGGCAGCACCTCCTCGATCGGCGGCGCGTCGTAGACCATGGCCTGCGTGATCCCGGTCAGTGAGACGATCTGCGGCGGGATCGGCGAGCCCGGGTTCACCAGCGTCGCGAACTCGCCGAGCACCTCGCCCCCGCGCACTTTCACCGCCCCGATCTCGGTGATCCCGGACGGCCCCGGCGGCGCCCCGGTCGTTTCGAGGTCGAACACGACGAAAGTGGTGTCCCGCAAGGGGGTTCCGAGCTCGTCGAAGGCGAGCTGAGCCTGGACCGAACGCATGGGCGGGACTCTAGGGGCGACCCCCGACAGTTTTTGACGGCAGTGATCGGCGCAGTGATCGGCGCGGGTGGTTCCGCCGGCGGGGCGCGGTCCGTGTGGCGCGCGGGGCGGGATGCGGGGGCGGGGCCTACCCTGGACCAATGCACCCGCAGCCGCTCGTGCCGGAGCCGCCCGGGGACCCCGTCGGTCCCTCGGGTGTCGCGTCGCGCCCCGAGCAGGCCGAGGAGCTCGCCGACCAGGCCGGACACCCCGAACCCGCCACCTGGCCGGCGCTGCCCGAGCCGGTGCGCGACCGGATCGCCGAGCTCGCCGCGGCCGCCGTCGCCAAGCTGTCTGCCACCGACGTGCCCCGCCAGCTGCGGCCCGTCGCCAAGTTCGCCCCGGCCAAGCGCGCCAAGCTCGGCGGCGCCGCCCTGCTCGCGGCCCTCGGCGACTCGTCGCAGTTCCGGACCGCCGTCATCGAGTGGCTGCGCGAGCACCGCACCGACGCGCTCGACCCCAACGCCACCGACTCCGTCGCCGCCGCGGCCGCCGCGGTCCTGCTCGGAGAGTCGGGCGCCGTCGGGCGCGTCCGGCTGGTCGCCAGGAACGCGGAGGAAAACGCCCTGCGCGCCGAGCGCGACGCCGCGCTCGCCCGCACCCAGCGGCTCGAAGCCGAGCTCGCCCAGGTCCGCGCCGAACTCGCCGAGGCGAAGCAAGCCGCCGAGAACGCCCGGGGCGAGCGCGAGGGCGAAGTCGAGAAGCTCCTGAAGCGCCTTCGCGAACAAGGCGTCCAGCTGCGCCAGGCCCGTGACGCGGCCGTGGCGGCGTCCGCCGAGGCCGAACGCGGTTCCGCCGCCCACCACGACGAGCTCGCCGCCCTGGCCACCCAGCTCGAGCGCGAACGCCAGCGCGTCGCCGGGGAACGCGCCCGGGCCGAACGCGCGGCCGCCGACGCCGAGATCGCCCGCCAGTCCGCGCGCGAGGCCCGGCAGGCCGACGAGGTGCGGCTGGCCCTGCTCATCGACACCATCGACGGCGCCGTCACCGGCCTCCGCCGCGAGCTCGCCCTCGGCGCGCGGGGCGCCCGCCCGGCGGACATGGTCCGCGGTGCCAGTTCCGGCACCGGCCAGGGCGGCAAGATCGCCGACGTGTCCACGCTGGACCGCTACCTGGCGCTGCCCAACGTGCACCTGATCGTCGACGGCTACAACGTCACCAAGACCGGCTACCCCGAGCTCGCCCTCGCCGACCAGCGCGACCGGCTGATCCACCAGCTGTCCGCGCTGGCCGCGCGCACGTCCGCCGAGGTCACCGTCGTGTTCGACGGTGCCGGCGTGCTCTCCGTGCCCGCCTCGGTGCCCCGCGGGGTGCGGGTGCTGTTCTCCGACCGCGGGGTGCTGGCCGACGACGTCATCCGCAACCTCGTCGCGGCCGAGCCCGCCGGGCGGCCCATGGTCGTCGCGACGTCCGACCGCGCGGTCGCGGACTCCGTGCGCGGCCGCGGCGCCCACCCGGCGCCGTCATCGGTGCTGGTCAGCCGCCTGTCAAGGGTCTGACCCCCAAAATTGTCGGTGGTGTCGCCTACCGTCCTCCCCAGTCAGTTCCGACGTGAGGAGGACCACGTGGCCGACAACCCCGAGCTGTCCGAAGTGGATGTCTCGCACATCGCCGTTTCGGACATCGAGAACCTGGTGGTCGATTGCGACCGCTGCGCCGTGCGCGGCATCTCGTGCCACGACTGCGTGGTGAGCGTGCTGCTCGGCGCGCCACCCGCCGTGGTGTGGGACGCCGACGAGCGGCGCGCGGTGGACGCGCTGGCCGACGCCGGGATGGTGCCGCGGCTGCGGATGGTCGAAGAACCGATCCGGCGCACCGCCTGATTTCCACCGTTTCGTGGCGGCGCGCCGAATGGTCGATTGAATCGGTGAACGGTCGGTAGTCGAAATGCGCGCCGGAGAAACCCCAGCGTGTAACGCCCATCACATGTCCTCTCCCTCCCTGGTCCGATGGTGTTCAGCGGCGTCACGCAGAGTTTTTGGCCGAGAGGTGGTGGACGTGGTGGCGGTCTTTTCGTAACCTGTCCGAGATCTCGTGGCCCCCGGCCGTCGATGAGGCGGCGACGCGGGATCGCCGCCGGACGCAGCTTTGTCGGGAAGCTGGGAACCGGAACCACCACCGCGTGCTTCACCTGTTGCGGCTCGTGCATGTCAAAAGCACACGGCCCGGGCGCGTGGTGGCGGGACAGCGGTGAAGAGGAATTCCCCGGCCTCTTCGTGCCCCGGTCCCCGTCGGCGGCCGAGACGCAAAGGAGACCCGCGCGACCGTGCAGTCGCATTCCCTCAGGCGCGTGGTTTCAGGTGCCCTCGCCGCGGCCTCGGTGATCACGCTCGTCACCGTGACCCAGCCGACGGCCACCGCCGCCCCCGTCCCCGTTCTCCAAGTCCCGCCCACCGGCTCCGACGCCCTCGCCAAGTACCGCGATCTCGCGGCCCAGGCCGAGAAGCTCAACGAAGACCTGCTTTCGGCTCAGGACGACCTGAAGAAGAAGCAGGCCGACCTCGACAAGGCCACCAACGACGTCAACGCGGCGAAGGGCCAGGCCACCCAGGCCTCCGAGAGCCAGAAGAAGTACCAGACCGAGGTCGACAAGTTCGCCGGTGCCTCGTTCACCAGCGGTGTCCAGCTGAACAAGCTGTCGGCGCTGCTGGCGGGCACGTCCACCCAGGACTTCCTCGACCGCTCCTCGGCGCTCGAGGTCCTCGCGACCGGCAAGAACGCCGCGATGGACAACCTCACCGGCGCCGTCCGGCAGGCCACCGACGCCGCGGCCAAGGCCAGTGACGCCGCGAAGCGCGCGCAAGACGCGCGGGACGCCGCGGCCAAGCTGACTGAGGACATCAAGGCCAAGCAGAAGACGCTGAACGACCAGATCGAACAGCTCGAAGCGGCCAACAAGAACCTCAGCACCTCGGACAAGGCGGCCCAGAAGGACCGTGGCGGGGCCGCGCCCACCAACATCCAGGCCCCGACCGCGGCCGCCCAGGAAGCGGTCGAAGCCGCGCTGAGCAAGCTCGGCAGCACGTACGTGTACGGCTCCACCGGTCCGAACACCTTCGACTGCTCGGGCCTGACGTCGTGGGCGTACAAGCAGGCCGGGCTGACCATCCCGCGGACCAGCCGCGAGCAGTCCACCTTCGGCGCCGCGGTGCCGCGGGACCAGCTCCAGCCGGGCGACCTCGTGTTCTTCTACTCGCCCGTTTCGCACGTCGGCATGTACATCGGCGACGGCAAGATGGTGCACGCGCCCGACACCGGTGACGTCGTGAAGATCTCGCCGCTGCAAAGCCAGTACTCGGGAGCACGCCGCCCGACCTCGTGACCTCCGGCAGCAGCGCCAGGGGCGGTACCGCACACGCGGTGCCGCCCCTTCGCCGTGTGCGGCCCCCGCTAGCCTCTGTGGCGTGCTCAAGACCCTGCTCGTGACCAACGACTTCCCGCCGCGGCCCGGGGGGATCCAGAACTACCTGAACTCCCTCGCCACCCGGCTGCCGGCGGACGACCTGGTCGTCTACGCGCCGTCGTGGGAGTCGCGGACGGGGTCGCACGAGGAGTTCGACGCCGAGGCGCCGTTCGAGGTCGTCCGGCACCCGACGTCGCTGATGCTGCCGACGCCGGACGTGCTTCGCCGGGCGAAGCAGATCATGCGGGCGCGGGACTGCGAAGCCGTCTGGTTCGGTGCCGCGGCGCCGCTCGCGCTGCTGGGGCACCCGCTGCGGCGGGCCGGGGCGCGCCGTGTCGTGGCGTCGACGCACGGCCACGAGGTCGGCTGGTCGATGCTGCCGGGCTCGCGGCAGGCGCTGCGGCGCATCGGCGACACCGCCGACGTCGTCACCTACGTCAGCCGGTACACCCGCGGCCGCTTCGCCGCGGCGTTCGGCGCGATGGCCGGGCTCGAGCTGCTGCCGTCCGGGGTCGACACCGAGGTGTTCCGGCCGGATCCGGCCGCCCGCGCGGAGATCCGCGCCCGGCACGGCCTCGGCGACCGGCCGACGGTCGTCTGCGTGTCCCGGCTGGTCCCGCGCAAGGGCCAGGACCAGCTGATCCGCGCGCTGCCGTCGATCCGTGAGCGCGTCCCGGACGCGGCGCTGCTGCTCGTCGGCGGCGGCCCGTACCGCAAGACGCTCACCGAACTGGTCACCGGACTGGGCCTGGAGCGCGACGTCGTGCTGACCGGGTCGGTGCCGTGGGCCGAGCTGCCCGCGCACTACACCGCCGGTGACGTCTTCGCGATGCCCGCGCGCACCCGGGGCAAGGGCCTCGACGTCGAAGGGCTCGGCATCGTCTACCTGGAGGCCTCGGCGACCGGGCTGCCGGTCGTCGCCGGCAACTCCGGCGGGGCGCCCGAGGCGGTGCTCGACGAGGTCACCGGGCACGTGGTCGAGGGCCGGGACGTCGTCCAGCTGAGCGAGACCCTGGTCAGCCTGCTGGCCGACCCGGTGCGCGCGCGCCGGATGGGCGAGGCCGGGCGGGAGTGGGTGACGGCGAACTGGCGCTGGGACGTCATGGCCCGGCGGCTGTCCGGCCTGCTGGACGGCGACCCGGTGGCCGTCGCCCGCTGAGCTCACGGCGTGTAGAGCGCCGGGTGCCGGGGATCGTCGACGCGCACCACGACGTCGGCGAGCGAGCCGGGGTCCACCTCTTCCTCGTAGCGTTCGTACGCCGGGACCGCCCAGGCGTCCGGCACGCGGCGGCGCAGGGCGGCGGGGGAGAGCCACAGGTGCACGGCCAGGTCGACGGCCAAGCCGGCGCCGAGCAGCAGTTCGCCGTCGAGGAGCACGACCCCGCCTTCGGGCAGCGCCACCCGTTCGGCGCGGGTCGCGCGGTCGCGCTCGGCGTCCCACAGCGACGGCAGCACTTCGCCGGATCCCTTCAGCGGGTCCAGGACTTCGCGGCGGAGGGCGCCGAGGTCGAGCCAGTCGGTGTAGCGGGCGTCGGGGTTCGTGCGACCGTGCTCGAAGCGCAGTGACGCGGGGCGCAGGAAGTCGCGGGCCGACACGCGCAGGGTCGCGCGGCCGCGCAGGCGCAGGGGGTCGACCAGGGCGTCGGCGAGTTCCGCGGTCCCGGTCGCGCCCGCGGCGCCGTCGACGGCCACCGCGAGCCGCGGCCCGGCGAGCGCGTCGATGCGGTCGGTGAGTTCTCCGGCGAGGACGGCGGGGGGAGATCGGGCGGTAGCGCACGGGTTCCCATCCTCCACCCGGGCCGGTTGCCGTTTTTGTCGTACCCCGGTGCGAGGATGCGGACATGACTTCTTCAGTGGGGAAGACGGCCGATGTCGGGTGGAACATCGGCGTTTCGCGGACCTTGCCGTACCCGGCCGGTGCGGTGTGGGACTTCCTGGTCAGCCGGGACGGCGTCGCGATCTGGCTCGGCCCCGGTGTCGAGCTGCCCCGGGAAGCGGGCGTGGAGTACGAAACGGCGAACGGCACGGTCGGCGAGCTCCGCAGCTTCGTCGACGGCGACCGGGTGCGGCTCACCTGGCGGCCGAGCGACTGGGACCACGACTCGACCGTGCAGGTGCGGCTGAACGGTTCGGGGGCGAAGACGACGCTGCGGTTCCACCAGGAATGGCTTGCGGGCGCGGAAGAGCGCGAGGAACAGCGGGCATACTGGCAGGACGTGACCGAGCGCGTCGTGGCGGCACTCGCCGAACGCGGCCGCGGTGAGTTGGGGGGCTGACGTGACGAGCGACGAAATCGTCGAGGCGGCGGAGGACTTCGCCCAGGACGCGCACCTGTTCTCGGAGATGCTGCGCGGGGGCGGGCCGGTGCGCCGGGTGCGGCTGCCACCGCGGGGGTTGCCGTGCTACGTCGTCACCGGGTTCGCGGAGGGGCGGGCGCTGCTGGCCGACCCGCGGCTGCGGAAGAGCAGCCAGGGCATCCGCGAGCTGTTCGAGGCGAAGCTGCCGGCGGAGGCCCTGCAGGGCGGTCTGGGGCAGGACCTGAGCTGGCACATGCTGAACTCGGACCCGCCGGACCACACGCGGCTGCGGAAGCTGGTCAACAAGGCGTTCACCGCGCGGACGGTGGCCCGGCTGCGGCCGCGGGTCCAGGAGATCACCGCGGAGCTGCTCGACGCACTGGCCGGGCGGGAGCGGGCCGACCTGGTGGCGTCGTTCGCCGCGCCGCTGCCGATCACGGTGATCTGCGAGCTGCTCGGCGTGCGCGAGGAGGACCGGACGGACTTCGCCGACTGGTCCAAGACGTTGCTGAGCGCCGCGGCGCGCCCGGAGGAGATGCAGGCCGCGGCGGGGAACATGTTCGCCTACCTGACGGAGCTGATCGCCCAGAAGCGCGCCGAGCCGGCCGAGGACCTGCTGTCGGACCTGGTGCACGCGAGCGACGACGGGGATTCGCTGTCGGAGCCCGAGCTGGTGTCGATGGCGTTCCTGTTGCTGGTGGCGGGACACGAGACCACGGTCAACCTGATCGCCAACGGCGTGCTGGCGCTGCTGCGCGAGCCGGAGCAGCTGGCCCGGCTGCGCGCGGAGCCGGAGCTGCTGCCGGGCGCGGTGGAGGAGTTCCTGCGCTTCGACGGCCCGATCCACCTGGCGACGCTGCGCTTCACGGCCGAGCCGGTGGACGTGGGCGGTGTGACGATCCCGGAGGGCGAGTTCGTCCTGGTGTCGCTGCTGGGCGCCAACCGCGACGCGGAGCGCTACCCGGAGCCGGACAAGCTCGACATCACGCGCGCGGCCGGCGGGCACCTGGCGTTCGGGCACGGGATCCATTACTGCGTGGGGGCCCCGCTGGCCCGGCTGGAGGCGGAGATCGCGCTCGGCGGATTGCTGGAGCGGTTCCCGGAGCTTGCGCTGGACGGGAAGCCGGACGAGCTGGTTTACCGGACGAGCTCGCTCGTGCACGGATTGGAGTCGCTGCCGGTTCGGTTGTGAGGTGGGGGCCGGGGCGGCCGGTTCGCCGGGTGACCGGTGCCCGGGCGGGGACGGTCGGCTGCGGCAACCGGGTCCGGGCCGTGTCGTAGGGTCGGCGAATGGACTCCGCCGACCTGCTCGCCCTCGATGCCCGGCACGTCTGGCACCCGTACGCCCCCATGCCGGCGAAGGTGCCGTCCCTGCTGGTCACCGAAGCGAGCGGCGTCCGGCTGAAGCTGGCCGATGGGCGCGAGCTCGTCGACGGGATGTCCTCGTGGTGGTCCGCCATCCACGGTTACCGGCACCCCGTGCTCGATGCCGCGCTCGCCGAGCAGGCTGGGCGGATGAGCCATGTCATGTTCGGGGGCCTCACCCACGAACCCGCCATCACGCTCGCCAAGACCCTGGTCGATCTCAGCCCCGGCGGCCTCGAGCACGTCTTTCTCTGCGACTCCGGTTCGGTCTCCGTCGAGGTCGCCGTCAAGATGTGCCTGCAGTACCAGCGTTCTCGGGGGCGGACCGGGAAACAGAAGCTGCTCACCTGGCGCGGTGGCTACCACGGGGACACCTTCACCCCGATGAGCGTCTGCGATCCCGGGGGCGGCATGCATTCGCTCTGGCGCGGTGTCCTGCCCGAACAGATCTTCGTGCCCGCGCCGCCGTCCGGTTTCGGCACCCCGCCCGATCAGTCCTATGTGGACGTACTGGCCGCGGAAATCGAACAGCACCGGGACGAACTCGCCGCGGTGATCGTCGAACCCGTCGTGCAGGGTGCCGGCGGGATGCGGTTCCACCACCCCGCCTACCTGCGTGCTCTGCGGGAACTCACCGAAGCGCACGACGTGCTGCTGATCTTCGACGAGATCGCGACCGGCTTCGGGCGCACCGGTGCGCTGTTCGCCGCCGGGCACGCCGGTGTCACGCCCGACGTCCTGTGCGTCGGCAAGGCGCTCACCGGTGGCTACCTGAGCATGGCCGCCGCCTTGTGCACGCCGGAAGTCGCCGCCGGGATCGCGCGGGGCGAGCTGCCCGTTCTCGCGCACGGGCCGACCTTCATGGGCAACCCGCTGGCTTCCGCCGTGGCCAACGCTTCGCTCGGCCTGCTCGCCGGTGGCGGCTGGCGCCGCGATGTCACCCGGATCGAGAAGGCCCTGCTCGACGGCCTGGCCCCGGCGCGCGACCTGCCCGCGGTCACCGACGTGCGGGTGCTGGGCGGGATCGGCGTGCTGCAGCTGGACCACCCCGTGGACATGGCCGTCGCCACCGACGTCGTCACGGCGAACGGCGCTTGGCTGCGGCCGTTCCGGGACCTCGTGTACGCCATGCCGCCGTACGTTTCGACTGACGACGACCTCGCCGTGATCACCCGGGCGATGCTCGCGGTCGCCGAGAAGGCGTGATTTCAGCACATCGGGTGTGACCACCGGCACACCGAGACCCGAAGGTCTCTCATCGTCGCGCTGCGTGGCAAGCCAAGGTCGAAACCACGCGAACGGCGGAGGCGGTAAGTGTGAAGGGTCCGCCGGACCGGTCCGTCCTGTGCCCGGCCGAACGCGAGAAATGCTTGCGTAGCGGACTTTTCCCGTGGTTTCGGCGATCCTGCCCCCATGATCGAGATCGTTCGTGGCGAGCACGACACCGGACCCCCGAAGCCCTCCGAGCACCTGGAGAACCTCAAGCACGATTTCCTCGCGTCGATCGTCGTCTTCCTCGTCGCCGTCCCCCTCTCCCTCGGCGTGGCGTTCGCCGCCGGGGCGCCGCTGCTCTCCGGGCTCATCTCCGCCGTCGTCGGCGGGCTGGTCGCGAGCATCTTCGGCGGATCACCGCTGCAGGTCAGCGGCCCGTCCGCCGCCCTCACCGTGGTGCTGGCCGACACGATCGCCACCCACGGCTGGCCCGTCACCTGCGCGATCACCGTCGCCGCGGGCCTGCTCCAGATCCTCTTCGGCCTCACCCGGGCCGCCCGCGCCGCGCTCGCCGTGTCGCCGGCGATCGTGCACGGCCTGCTCGCCGGCATCGGCGCCACGCTCGTGCTCGGCCAGCTGCACGTCGTCCTCGGCGGTTCCGCGCAGGGCTCGGCCCTCGCCAACGTCCTGGCGCTGCCGGGGCAGATCGCGGCGCACCACGACCAGGCCGTGCTGATCGGCGTCGTCACCCTCGGCGTCCTGCTGGTCTGGCCGCGGCTGCCGAAGGCCGTCCGCCGGGTGCCCGCGCCACTGGCCGCCGTCACGCTGGCCACCGGCCTGTCCGTCGCGGCCGGGATGGCCCTGTCGCGCGTCGACCTCCCGGCCGGGCTGCCCGACTTGCACCTCGTGCCGCGGCTGCCGGACGGCGGCTGGGGCGGCTTCGCCGTCGCCGCCGTCACCATCGCGCTCATCGCCGGGCTGGAGAGCCTGCTGTCCGCCGTCTCGGTGGACAAGCTCCGCGGCGGCCCGCGCACCGACCTCGACCGCGAACTCATCGGGCAGGGCGCGGCGAACGTCGCCACCGGTGCGCTCGGCGGGTTCCCCGTCACCGGCGTCATCGTGCGCAGCATGACCAACGTGCAGGCCGGCGCGCGCACCCGGGCGTCGGCGATCCTGCACTGCGCCTGGATCCTCGCAGCCTGCCTGCTGCTCACCGGCGTGCTGCGGCTGATCCCGCTGGCGGCGCTGGCCGCGTTGCTGGTGTACGTCGGGACGAAGCTGGTCAACCTCCCGGCGCTGAAGGAAGTCCGGCGCCACGGCGACCTGCCGGTGTACGCCGTCACCCTGGCCGGCGCCGTGGCCGTGAACCTGCTCACCGGCGTCGCGGCGGGAGTCCTGCTCGCGCTCGCGCTGATGCTGCGGCGGATGATCTTCTCGGGGATCCACGTGGAGACCGGCGGCGGCCGCCACCGCGTCGTCATCGAAGGCGCGCTGACGTTCCTGTCCGTGCCGCGGCTGACCCGCGTGCTCGCCGAGGTGCCCCCGCACGTCGATGTGACCCTCGAGCTCCACGTCGACTTCCTCGACCACGCCGCGTTCGACTGCCTGCGCGGCTGGCAGCAGGCGCACGCCGGGTGCGTCACGGTCGACGAGATCGGGCACCCGTGGTTCGCCCGCGGCCGCTCGGGGAAGCCGACCGTGCGCCGCAGCGTCGCCTCGCGCGTCGTGCCGCGGTGGCTCGCGCCGTGGTCGCAGTGGCAGGCCGAGCACGTCGGGCTGCCCGCCCAGCGCACCGCCAGCTCGCTGCTGTGCCGCGGCGCTTCGGAGTTCCAGCGCCGCACCGCGCCGCTGCTGCGCGAAACGTGGGACGGGCTGGCGCACGGCCAGCAGCCGCACACGCTGTTCATCACCTGCGGCGACGCGCGGATCGTGCCGAACCTGATCACCACCAGCGGGCCGGGTGACCTGTTCACCGTGCGCAACATCGGCAACCTCGTGCCGCCGGCCGGCGGCACCGACTCGTCGGTGGGCGCGGCGATCGAGTACGCCGTCGGGGTGCTCGGCGTCGCCGAGATCGTGGTGTGCGGGCACTCCGGCTGCGGCGCGATGAAGGCGCTGCTCGGCCGGGCCCCGGCCGGGCTGGACCAGCTCGGCAGCTGGCTGCGCCACGGCGAAGCGACGCTCCGGCGCCGCAGCCGCGAGGCACCGCTGCTGCTCGGCGGCGAGCGGCCGGCCGCCGAGGCCGACCAGCTCGCGCTGCAGAACGTGGTGCAGCAGCTGGAAGCCCTGCGTGGTTACCCGGTGGTAGCGGCTGCCCTGGAGCGGGGCGCGCTGCGGCTCACCGGGATGTACTTCGACGTCGGCGCCGCGCAGGTGTCCCTCTTGGATGAGGCCGCGCGCCGGTTCGTCGCCGCGGGGGCGCTGGAGCACTGATCGCCCCGCCGAAGGCCGCCTCCGGGGACGCCGTGCCCGGAGGCGGCCCCTCGCCGTGCTCGGGGAAGCGCTTTCCCTCGGACGAGAGTCAGATCACGCTCCGCGTCCGGTCGGCTACGCACGACACTTGCCGGGACGCCGCTCGTCTTCGCCGGCCGTGCCGGAAACCCTTATGTAGTCCCATCTTTATCTATCAAGTGACAGGGCATTTCGTGTGTTACAGCCGTGTTAACCGCATGTCTGATTTATGACAAAAGAGTGAAATATGGGCGGTGTTTCACTCGAATGGGTCGAACGTAGCGGACATTTCACTCGATTTCCGGTTGCATGTAGATCATGAGACCCCTCGCCGTGCTTCGACACGACCTGCCGGCCTCACTGGTCGTCTTCCTCGTAGCTGTTCCCCTGTCCCTGGGCATCGCCCTCGCATCGGGCGCCCCGGTGGCCGCCGGGTTGGTGGCCGCCGTCGTCGGCGGCATCGTCGCCGGCGCCCTCGGTGGCTCCGCCCTCCAAGTGAGCGGGCCCGCCGCCGGTCTGACCGTGGTCATGTACGAGACCATCCAGACCTTCGGGTGGGCCGTCACCTGCGCGATCACCGTCCTCGCCGGCGCGTGCCAGATCCTGCTGGGGCTGAGCCGTATCGCACGCGCCGCGCTGGCCATCTCGCCGGCGATCGTGCACGGCATGCTGGCCGGCATCGGCGTCACGATCGTGCTCGGCCAGCTGCACGTCATCCTCGGCGGCAAGGCCCAGAGCTCGGCCGTCGAGAACATCGCCGAGCTGCCCGCCCAGATCGTCGCCCACCACGACGCCGCCACCATCGTCGGCCTGACCACCATCGCCATCCTGCTGATCTGGCCGAAGCTGCCGGAAGCCGTCCGCAAGGTGCCGGGGCCGCTCGCCGCGATCGCGGTGGCCACGGCGGTGTCGATCGTGTTCGGGATGACGCTCCCGCGCGTCGAACTGCCCGGCGACCTGCTGAACATCCACCTCGTCCCGCAGCTGCCCGACGGCGGCTGGGGCGGGTTCGCCCTCGCCGTGGTCACGATCGCGCTGATCGCCAGCGTGGAGAGCCTGCTCTCGGCGGTCGCGGTGGACCGGATGCACACCGGGCCGCGGGCCAACCTCGACCGCGAGCTGGTCGGCCAGGGCGCGGCCAACATGATTTCCGGTGCGTTCGGCGGCCTGCCCGTCACCGGCGTCATCGTCCGCAGCTCCACCAACGTCACCGCCGGGGCGAAGTCCCGGGCGTCGGCGGTGCTGCACGGCGTCTGGGTGCTGCTGTTCGTCGTCCTGCTCGCCGGCCTGATCCAGAGCATTCCCCTGGCCGCGCTGGCCGGGCTGCTGGTGCACGTCGGCGCGAAGCTGGTCAACCCCGGGCACATGAAGACGGTGCTGGCCCACGGCGATCTGCCGGTGTACCTGCTCACCCTCGGCGGCGTCGTCGTGTTCGACCTGCTCACCGGCGTGCTGGCGGGCATCGGGCTGGCCGTGGTGCTCATGCTGCGCCGCACGGTCTGGTCGGGCATCCACGTCGAACGGGAAGGTGACGACTGGCGCGTCGTCGTCGAAGGCGTCCTGACGTTCCTGTCGGTGCCGCGGCTGTCGAAGGTGCTCGCGGGCATCCCGGGCGGCGTCACCGTGCGGCTGGAGCTGGTCGTCGACTACCTCGACCACGCCTCGTTCGAAAGCCTGCACACGTGGCAGCAGGCGCACGAGCGCGCCGGCGGCACGGTGGAGGTCGACGAGGTCGGCCACCCGTGGTTCGGCGAGGGCAAGGCGGGCCGCCCGACGCGGTCCCGGATCGCCGCGAGCCGGGCGGTACCGCGCTGGCTGGCACCGTGGTCGGAGTGGCAGGCCGCGGAGGTCGACATCCCGGCCCAGCAGACCCGCCGCGGCGCCACGGAGTTCCACCGCCGGGCCGCGCCGCTGCTGCGCGACACGCTGTCGGGCCTGGCCGACGGCCAGCGCCCCCGCACGCTGTTCATCACCTGCGGCGACTCGCGGATCGTGCCGAACCTGATCACGACGAGCGGGCCGGGTGACCTGTTCACCATCCGCAACATCGGCAACCTGGTCCCGCCGGGACAGGCCGACCCGTCGATGAACGCGTCCATCGAGTACGCGGTGGGTGTCCTCGGCGTCGAGGAGATCGTGGTGTGCGGTCACTCGAGCTGCGGCGCCATGGCGGCACTGGCCGACGGCCCGCCGCCGGGCCCGCTGGCGGCTTGGCTCCGCCACGCGGAACCGAGCGCGCACCGCCTGGGCTCGGCCACCCTGGAAGGCGCGGTCCCGGACCGCGAGGGCGACCGGCTGGCGCTGCACAACGTGCTCCAGCAGCTGGACCACCTGCGCGAGTACCCCGCGGTGGCGGCGGCCGAATCGGCCGGAAACCTGCAGCTGACGGGCATGTACTTCCACGTCGGCGACGCCCAGGTGCACCTGTTCGACGCGTCGGAGCGAACGTTCCGGCCGGCCGGGGCATCGGCTGGGGCATCGATGGGGGTATCGAGGGCCTGACCGGCCGGTCGTAGTACCCGAGGTTCGAGCCGGGCCCGCATCCGTGCGGGCCCGGCTCGCTCTGTGTGCTGCCGGGATGGCTGGTGCCGGCAGTTGCTGTCGTGGCGCGCCGGTCGTGCTGCCTGAGGTTCGAGCCGGGGCCGGTTTCGGGGGTCGGCGCGACTCTGACCACGGCCCGCGTGCGCGGCCGGGCCCGGAGTCACTAAGTTGATGGCCCGTGACCATGCTGGTGATGACGGGGACCGGGACCGGGGTCGGCAAGACGATCACCACGGCGGCGATCGCGGCCCTCGCGGTGGCCGGCGGGCAGCGGGTGGCCGTGCTGAAGCCGGCCCAGACCGGTGTGCGGCCCGATGAGCCCGGTGATCTGCAAGACGTCCTGCGCCTCGCCGGGCCGGACGTCACCACGCGCGAACTGCGGCGCTACCCCGATCCGCTCTCCCCGGAGGCCGCCGCCCGGCGCAGCGGGCTGCCCACGCTCGATCCCGGGGAAATCGCCCAGGCCGCGTCCGACCTCGACACCGCGCACGACCTGACCCTCATCGAGGGCGCCGGGGGACTCCTGGTGCGCTTCGACGGCACCGGCGCGAGCCTCGCCGACGTCGCCTGGTCGCTCGGCTCGCTCGTGATCATCGTGGCCGAGGCCGGCCTCGGGACGCTCAACGCCACCGCGCTCACCGCCGAGGTCGCCACCAAGCGCGGGCTGACCGTCGCCGGCGTGATCATCGGAGCCTGGCCTGCCGAACCGGACCTCGCGGCGCTGTCCAACCTCGAAGACCTGCCGGTCGCGGCCGGTGCGCCCCTCCTCGGCGTGCTCCCCGCGGACATCGGCCAGGCCTCCCGCGAGGACTTCCTGACCGCGGCGCGGGCCGGGCTCTCGCCGTGGTTCGGCGGCGAATTCGACCCGGAACTTTTCGCCGGTTGCGCTTCCGCCGGGAAGTGACCTGCATCGCTGTCCCCTCGACGCGCCTTCGTGCACGATGAGGGACGCTTGCCGCACCACCTCGATCAAGGAGCCGCCGTGACCGCAGTCCCGGACACCGATGTCAGTGACAACCGGGGCTCCACCCCGGGCCGGGGGCTCCGCCACCCGGAGCCCCCGGAAAGCGTGCTCGCCCTCGCGCGCGAGCAGGTCCTCGAAAACGGCGTCGGCCTCGGGCAGCAACAGGTCCTCGACGTGCTCCGGCTGCCCGACGACCGGCTGCCCGACCTCCTCGCACTGGCGCACGAGGTGCGGATGCGCTGGTGCGGGCCCGAGGTCGAGGTCGAGGGCATCATCAGCCTGAAGACCGGCGGCTGCCCCGAGGACTGCCACTTCTGCTCCCAGTCCGGCCGCTTCCCGACGCCGGTGCGCTCGGCGTGGCTCGACATCCCGAACCTGGTCAAGGCCGCCCGGCAGACCGCTGAAACCGGCGCGACGGAGTTCTGCATCGTCGCCGCCGTCCGCGGCCCGGACAAGCGGCTGCTCTCGCAGGTCCGCGAAGGCGTGAAGGCCATCCGCGAGGACGGCAACGACATCCAGATCGCCTGCTCGCTGGGCATGCTGACGCAGGAGCAGGTCGACGAGCTCGTCGACATGGGTGTCCACCGCTACAACCACAACCTCGAGACGGCCCGCTCGCACTTCCCGTCGGTGGTCACGACGCACACGTGGGAAGAGCGCTGGGACACCCTGCGCATGGTGGCCGACGCGGGCATGGAGGTCTGCTGCGGCGGCATCATCGGCATGGGGGAGACGGTCGAGCAGCGCGCGGAGTTCGCCGTGCAGCTGGCCGAGCTGAACCCGCACGAGGTGCCGATGAACTTCCTTATCCCGCAGCCGGGCACGCCGTACGAGCACTACGAAATCGTCGAGGGCAAGGACGCCCTGCGGACGGTCGCGGCGTTCCGGCTCGCGATGCCGCGCACGATGCTGCGCTTCGCCGGCGGCCGCGAGCTGACCCTCGGCGACCTCGGCGCGGAGCAGGGCATGCTCGGCGGGATCAACGCGATCATCGTCGGCAACTACCTGACCAACCTGGGCCGCCCGGCTTCGGCGGACCTGGAGATGCTGGACGAGCTCAAGATGCCCATCAAGGCCCTCAGTGACAGCCTCTGACGCACCCGCCTTCTGTGTCCACTGTGGACAGCCGACGTCGGGTGGGACGGACCACCCGGCGTGCCACAACCCCCGGACGGCGCTGGAGCCGCCGCGGTACTGCACGTTCTGCGCGCGCCGCTTGGTGGTCCAGGTCAGCCCGCTCGGCTGGACGGCCCGCTGCAGCCGGCACGGCGAGACGGCGAGCCGCTGAAGCTTTGACGAACCGGATCGTTCATTACGGCTGCCGCCGCTGCCCGGCGACGAGGGCCGAGGGTAACGAACCAGATCGTCCACAACGGCCCGCGAGGCCGACACGGCGAGCGCCTCACCGCGCCGCCGCACCGACCGGTTACCCTCGGTGGCAACGCGCAGCAGGAGGGAGTCCGGGGTGAGTGAGTCGTCGGGGCCCGCGCACCGGCCGTCGGCCGTCGCCGGCCCGTGGTCCGTGCCCGTGCTGTTCCGGGAGCGGCGGCCGCGTGTCGTCGTGAAGGCCGACCTGCTGCCCGCCGTCAGCGTCCTCGGCATCCTCACCGTGCTGAGCTTCCCGCTCGCCTTCGCGTGGTCGCGGCTCGCGCCCCCGGAGCGGGTGCGCATCGTCGCCGCCGACGGCGCCCAGGGCGCACTGGAGCTGGAGAGCTGGCACCGCTTCGACGACCTGGCCGTCTTCGGGTTCCTCACGCTGGGGCTGGGGATCGTCGTCGGTGTCGTCGTCTGGCTGCTGCGCGAACGGCGCGGGCCGGTGGTGTTCCTCGCCGCGGTGCTCGGCGTCGCGCTCGCCGGTGCGCTCGCCATGCTGCTCGGGCCCACCTGGGCGAACAGCCACTACGCCATCTCCACCCCGCCCGCGCTGGGCGCGGTGATCGAGCTGGCACCGCGCCTGGAGTCGTGGTGGGTGCTGCTGACCGGCCCGCTCGGCGTGTCGATCGCCTACAGCCTGCTGGCGACCTGGAACGGGCGCGACGACCTCGGTCGCCGTCTCGGCTGAGGCTGAGGCGATTTCCCCTAGGCTGGCGACCTCGACTACAGGGGGGTTCCAGCAGTGACCGAGGACATCGAGGCTTCGCGGCACAACGCCGTTCGCTTTCCCGGCATCAGCCCGCGCGCGTACGAGCACCCGGTGGACCGCGGCGCGCTCGCCACGCTGCGCGCGGTGCCCGGCTTCGCCCAGGTCGTCAAGGCCGTTTCGGGCTTCTACAACGAGCGCGGCGAGCGGCTGATGGCGCTGGCGTCGTCGATCCGCGTCGGGCCGAAGCAGTACCCGGAGCTCGACCGGCTGCGCCACGAATGTGCCGAGACGCTGGACCTGCCTGCGGTGCCGAACCTGTTCGTCTTCCAGGATCCGGGGATCCGGGCGGAGGCGGTCGGCATGGACGAGCCGTTCATCCGCATCAGCACCGGGCTCGTCGAGCTGATGAGCCAGGAGTCCCTGCGGTTCGTGCTCGGCCACGAGATGGGGCACGTGCTGTCCGGGCACGCGGTCCACCGCACGATCATGGTGCGCCTGATCGGCCTGCAGCCGGCGATGTCGTGGACGCCGGTCAGCGCGCTCGGCATCCGGGCGGTCATCGCGGCGCTGCGCGAGTGGTTCCGCAAGGCCGAGCTGTCGTGCGACCGCGCCGGCCTGCTGTGCAGCCAGGACCCGACGGCCGCGCTGCGCGCCCAGATCCAGGTGGCGGGCGGCATCGACCCGGCCCGCATCGACGTCCCGTCGTTCCTGCAGCAGGCGGCGGAGTACGAGTCGGTCGAGGACATCCGCGACAGCTTCCTCAAGCTCAAGTCGGTCGAGACGGAGTCGCACCCGTTCGCGGTGGTCCGCGCGGCCCAGCTGCAGAAGTGGGCGGCATCGGCGGAGTACCGCGCGATCCTGGCCGGCGACTACGCGCGCCGGGAGTCCGGCACCCCGGGATCGGACTGGAAGGACGACCTGAAGTCGGCGGCGCAGTCGTACAAGGAATCGTGGAACTCGTCGACGGACCCGCTGACGAAGGTGTTCAGCGACGTCGGCGAGGCGGTTTCGGGCGCGGCGGGCAAGGTGTGGAACAAGTTCGGCACCGGGAACGGCGCGGACGCCTGATCGTCCACAAGTGTTCCCGGCTGTGGACAACTTCGCCGGATTGCCGCTTGGTCCCCGGTTTCGTCGGGGTGGGCCGATAGACTGGACCGGGGTCAGCCCCCAGGGATGGGTGGGGCTTGTTCTGTGGGGCTGGGGTCGGTTTCGAACTGGCCGGCACGCTGAGGGCTCGGGGTGTTGCGGGCGGTGTGGCTGTGGCGGCTGCCGCTGGTGATTTGCCGCCAGGCCAAAAGACTCCTGCCGGGGAAGGCTGGGGTCAGTTCAGGCTGGCCGGCCGGCTCAGGTCGGTCAGCTCGCCCGGTGGCAGGGGCACCGCGCCCAGCGTGTTCAGGAAGCCCGCCTCGCGCGTCAGCAGGCGGCAGGCGATGCGCAGCCGCCGCAGGGGGTGGCGTTCCTCCAGGAGCCGCTGGCGGTCCTCCAGGGGGAGGAGGCAGTCCGCCGCGAGCACGTAGGCCAGCTCGGCGATCGTCGTGTCCGGGTCCGGGGTGTTCCAGTCGTCGCTGCGCCAGGCCGTTTCGCAGTACTTGCGGTGCGCGGTGCGGGCGACCGTGGCCAGGCGCTCGGCCATGTCGCCCGCCGGGGCCGCCGGGTCGTCGTCGACCCACTCCACCGAGGCGATCAGGTACGGGGCCGAAACGCAGTCGAGCTCGCGCAGGCGGAAGCGGCGCTGAGCCTGGGTCACCACGTCGAACCGGCCGTCCGGCAGGCGTTTGGCCTCGCGCAGGATCGTGCTGCAGCCGATCTCGTACAACTGGTCCAGACCACGGACTTCGCGGGTCAGTGACGACCGCAGCGCGACGACGCCGAACTCGCGGCCCGGCACCGTGCCGCCCACCAGGTCCGCCGTCAGCTGCCGGTACCGCGGCTCGAAGATGTGCAGCGGGAGCTTGGTGCCGGGCAGCAGCACGGTTTGAAGCGGGAACAACGGCAGGATCGTCGTCGTCGCGTCACTTTCCGATTCCGGCTCGGTCACGCGTCCACCGTACGGGTAGAACGCCGCCACCGCGCGGTGACGACCGGCGGTCACCGGCTGGGCGGCTTGAACACCGCGAACGGATCGGTGATCTGCATGCCCTTGCCGGCGAAGGAGAACAGCGCCGCCGGACGTCCGCCCGAGCGGCCCGGTGCGGCCGTGTCGCCGGTGGGCACCAGCAGTCCGCGCCGGGACAGCACCCGCTGCAGGTTGGTCGCCGAAACGCGGTAGCCCAGCGCCGCCGAATACAGGCCGCGCAGCGCGGAAATCGTGAACCGGTCGGGCGCCAGCGCGAACCCGAGGTTGGTGTACGAAAGCTTCGACCGCAGCCGGTCGCGGGCGCGCAGCACGATCGCCTCGTGGTCGAACGCCGTGCGCGGGAGCTGCGCGACCGCGTGCCACTCGGTGTCCTCGGGCACCTCGGGGTCGACATCGGACGGGACCAGGCCGAGGAACGCCGTCGCCACCACGCGCGGCCCCGGCACCCGGTCCGGGGCGCTGAACACGGCGAGCTGCTCGACGTGCTTGAGCTGGCGGACGTCGACCTTCTCGGCGAGCTGGCGCCGGATCGACGCCTCGACGTCCTCGTCGGGCCGCAGCCGCCCGCCCGGGAGCGACCAGCGGCCGAGGTGCGGGTCGAGCGCGCGCCGCCACAGCAGCACCCGCAGTGTGTCCGAGCGCACTTGAAGGACCGCGCCCAAAACCTCGTGGGCCAGGGGGGCCTGGGTGTTAAGATGACTTCGCACGGTTTTCGATTATAAGGCGAAAACCGGAGACAGGTCCAGGAGGGCCAGCATGACTTCGACGCTCGAACAGGACCTCACCCCCTACGGCGGGGTCGAGGCGAACGCGGCTTGGGCCGAGGAGGTGCGGCGCCTGGCGAAGCAGCGCGACGCGGTCCTGCTCGCGCACAACTACCAGGTCCCGGAGATCCAGGACATCGCCGACCACACCGGCGACTCCCTCGCGCTCAGCCGCATCGCGGCGAGCAGCGACGCGTCCACCATCGTCTTCTGCGGCGTCCACTTCATGGCCGAGACCGCGAAGATCCTTTCGCCGGAGAAGACCGTCCTGATCCCGGACGCGCGCGCCGGCTGCTCGCTGGCCGACTCGATCACCGGCGCCGAGCTGCGCGCCTGGAAGGCCGAGCACCCGGGCGCGGTGGTCGTCTCCTACGTCAACACCACGGCCGAGGTGAAGGCCGAAACCGACATCTGCTGCACGTCCTCGAACGCCGTCGACGTCGTCGCCTCCATCCCCGCCGACCAGGAGGTTCTCTTCCTGCCGGACCAGTTCCTCGGCGCGCACGTCAAGCGCGTCACCGGCCGGGAGAACATGCACATCTGGGCCGGGGAGTGCCACGTCCACGCGGGCATCAACGGCGCCGAGCTGGCCGAGCGCGCGGCCGAGGAGCCGGACGCCGACCTGTTCATCCACCCCGAATGCGGCTGCGCGACCTCGGCGCTCTACCTGGCGGGCGAGGGTGCCGTGGCGCCGGACCGGGTCAAGATCCTCTCCACCGGCGACATGGTCCACGAGGCCCGCGACACCAAGGCCAAGACCGTGCTGGTGGCCACCGAGATCGGCATGATCCACCAGCTCCGCAAGGCCGCGCCGGGCATCGACTTCCGCGCGGTGAACGACCGCGCGTCCTGCCGGTACATGAAGATGATCACGCCCGCGGCGCTGCTGCGCTGCCTGCGTGACGGGCTCGACGAGGTGCACGTCGATCTCGACGTTGCCGTGGCCGCCCGCGCTTCGGTGCAGCGGATGATCGAGATCGGGCAGCCCGGCGGCGGCGAATGACACCGCCGGTTAGTGACCCACGGGCGAAAACCCCGGTCTGGGAGGCCCGCGCCGACCTGGTCGTGATCGGCAGCGGCGTCGCGGGGCTGACCGCGGCGCTGCGGGCCCAGGCCCTCGGGCTGCACGTGCTGGTGGTCACCAAGGCCGCGGTCGCGGACGGCAACACGCGCTGGGCGCAGGGCGGCGTCGCCGTGGTCCTGGAGAACGAGCACGACCTCGACGACTCGGTCGACCGGCACGCGGAGGACACGTTCACCGCGGGCGCCGGCCTGTGCGACGAGGTCGCGGCGCGGTCGATCCTCGACGGCGGGCCGGCCGCGGTCGCCCGGCTGCGGGCCGACGGCGCGCGGTTCGACGCCGCGGCCACCGGGTTGCTCGCGCGGACCCGCGAGGGCGGGCACAGCGCGTTCCGCGTGATCCACGCGGGTGGCGACGCGACCGGCGCCGAGGTCGAACGCGCCCTGGTCGCGCAGGCCGGGCAGGCGGGGGTGCCGGTGCTGGAGCACCACATCGCCGTCGACGCGCTGCGCACGCCCGGCGGGCGGGTCGCCGGCGTCACGGTGCTGGACCGCCACGGCGTGCCCGGCGTCGTCCGCGCTTCGGCCGTGCTGGTGGCCAGCGGCGGGATCGGGCAGCTCTACCAGGCGACGTCGAACCCGGAGATCGCCACCGGCGACGGGCTCGCCCTCGCGCTGCGGGCCGGGGCGACCGTGGCGGACATCGAATTCGTGCAGTTCCACCCGACCGTGCTCTACACCCCGGGCGCGCGTGGCCGCTGCCCGCTGGTCACCGAAGCGGTGCGCGGCGAGGGCGCGACGCTGGTCGACGGCGCCGGCCTGCCGGTGATGCGGGGCGTGCACCCGCTCGGCGACCTCGCCCCGCGTGACGTCGTCTCGGCGGCGATCACCCGCCGGATGGCGACGGCTCCGGGCGGCGTCGACGACCACGTCTTCCTCGACGCGACGTCGATCGCGGGGTTCGCGCAGCGGTTCCCGACGGTGTTCGCGGCGTGTGCGGCGCTGGGCCTCGACCCCGCCGTGGACCCGATCCCGGTCACCCCGGCGGCGCACTTCTCGTGCGGCGGCGTCGTGACCACTGTGGACGGACGATCGTCGGTGGCCGGGCTGTATGCGGCAGGCGAGGTCGCGCGGACCGGGCTGCACGGCGCGAACCGGCTGGCGTCCAACAGCCTGCTCGAAGGCCTGGTCGTCGGGCAGCGCGTCGCCGAGGCCGTCGCGGCGGACCTCGCGGCCGGGCTGCTGGCCGATCCCGCGCGGGGACGCCTGCCGTCGTGGACCACCGCGCCGGCGGCGGACCGCGACTCCCTGCAGCGCGTGATGAGCCGGTACGCGGCCATCGGCCGCGACGCCGACGGGCTGGCGGCGGCCGGTTCGGTACTGGATCTGTCGCTTTCGGACACTCCGTTGTGGACGCACGCGGCGGTCGAGGACGCGGCGCTGACCGTGGTGGCGCAGGCGTTGCTCACCGCGGCCGTCCGGCGCACCGAGTCGCGGGGCTGCCACGTGCGGTCCGACTTCCCGGGGCGCGACGACGGCTGGCGGCGCAGCCAGCACATCCGGCTCAGCCCGTCCGGCCAGCCCGTGCTGGCCGACCCGATTCCCCTGGAGGGCGTGGCATGACCTTCCCGATCTCCGAAGGCGTCCGTCGGCTGATCGCGGCTTCCGGGCTCGACGTCGACGACGTCGAGCGTGTGGTGGCCACGGCGCTGGGCGAGGACCTGCGGTACGGGCCGGACGCGACGACGGCGTCGACCGTGCCCGCCGCGGCGGTGTCGGTCGCCGAGCTGACCCCGCGCGTCGACGGCGTGGTCGCCGGGCTGCCGGTGGCGCTCGCGGTGTTCGACATGGTGCTGGGCGCGGACTACGAGGTCCTCGCCCGGCGCGAGGACGGGGAGCGGCTGGTCGCGGGGGAGCCCGCGCTGGTGCTGGCCGGGCCGGTCCGCGGGCTGCTCACCGCCGAGCGCACGGCACTGAACCTGCTGTGCCACCTTTCCGGCGTCGCCACCGCGACCGCCGCCTGGGTGTCCGAAGTGGACGGCACCGGGTGTGCGATCCGCGACTCCCGCAAGACGTTGCCGGGGCTGCGGCTGCTGCAGAAGTACGCCGTCCGCTGCGGTGGCGGGGTCAACCACCGGCTGGGCCTCGGCGACGCGGTGCTGATCAAGGACAACCACGTCGTCGCCGCGGGGTCCGTGACGGCCGCGCTGGCCGCGGCCCGGGCGCACGCGCCGGAACTGGCCTGCGAGGTCGAGGTCGACACGCCGGCGCAGCTGGAGGAAGCGCTGGCCGCGGGGGCGGACGAGGTGCTGCTGGACAACTTCACGCCGGAGGAGTGCCGCCGGGCGGTGGCCCGCCGCGACGAAGTCTCCCCGAAGACGCGGCTGGAATCCTCTGGTGGGCTCACCCTCGACCGTGGTAGGGCCTACGCGGAGTCCGGTGTGGACTATCTGTCGGTGGGCGGGCTGACCCATTCCTCGCCGGCGTTGGATCTGGGCATGGACCTTCGCTGAAGGGTCGTTCCGGGCTAGACTGGCGGTGGCGGAATTCCTTTTCCGCCACCGTCTTTCGGCTTCGGGGGTGCGGGGGATGCGGGTGCGGTTACCGGCGGTGCTTGCGGTGGCGGGCCTCGTGGCGGCCTCGGGTCTCTTCTTCGGCGCGCCGGCCGCTTCGGCACAGGGGTGCGCGAACCCGTCCGGCACCTACGCCGGTGAAGTCCCGTGGGGCCAGCGCCTGGTCGACCCGGCGCGGCTGTGGCCGCTGACGCGGGGCGACGGCCAGCTGGTGGCCGTGATCGGCACCGGCGTCGACGGGCAGAACTCGCAGTTCGGCCCCGCTCAGCTCGAAGGCGGCGCCGGCACCGAGCGCACCGACTGCGACGGCCGCGGCACCATCGCGGCCGGGATCGTGGGCGCACAGCCGGACCCGGCGACGTCGTTCGCCGGCGTCGCGCCCGGCGTGCGGCTGCTGCCGATCCGGTACACCACCGGCGACGGCGGTGACCCGGGCGAGCTGGCCGAGGCGATCGACCGGGCCGTGGACCGGCGGGCGGGCGTCATCCTGGTCGCCGTGCCCGCGGTGGCCGACAGCCCGGCGCTGTCGGGGGCGGTCGCGCGGGCGCGCTCGGCGGGGGCGGTGGTCGTCTCGGCGGCCTCGGCGACCCAGCAGGGCGCGCGGACGTACCCGACGGCGACGTCCGGGGTCTTGGCCGTCGGGTCGGTGAACACCGCGGGCGAGCCGGTGCAGACGGAGGCGGGCGACCACGTCGGCGTCGCGGCGCCCGGCGCGGACCTGGTGAGCACGTCGGCGGGGGCGGGCGGCGCGGTGGCGCACCGCTGGCCGGTGACCGACCCGAGCCTCGCGGCGGCGTACGTCGCCGGCGTCGCGGCTCTCGTGCGGGCGTACCACCCGGAGCTGTCCGGGGACCAGGTCGTCACGCGCTTGACGCTGACGGCCCACCGGCCGCCGTCCGGCGGCCACGACCCGCGGCTGGGCTGGGGCGTCCTGGACGCCTACGCGGCGGTGTCGTCGACCCTGCCTGCCGACGTCGCACCGCCCGGCGCGGTTCCGCCGGCGGCCTCGGCTCCCGTCGTGGTCCCGGCCGCGGCCCCGGCACCCCACCGGCCGGACGTCACGGCGGGCACGATCGCCCTGGCGGGCGTGGCACTGGCCGCGGCCGCCGGTGTGACGGTGGCGGCCGTCCGCCGCGCCCGCGGCCGAGGCTGGCGCCCCGCCCGCTTCACCCCGTAACCGACCCTCCGGGTGCGCGAGTTCCGGCCTCGATCACGCGAGTTCCGGGCCGAATCACGCGAGTTCCGCCTCCGGACACGCAGGATTCGGGTACCGGAACGGCGAACTCGCGTACCTGGACGGTCGACTCGCGTACCTGGAGGGTCGACTCGCGTACCTGGAGGGTCGGTTGGCGTGACTGGGGACGGATCTCGCGTGATTGGGGGCGGGATTCGTGTGATTGGAGGCGGAACTCGTGTGATTGGGGGGTCGACTCGGGTCAGGCGGGGACCGGGCGGGTTGAGCCGATGATCGTCACTGCCTGGGCGACGTGGACGGTGAAGTCTGCGCCGTCTCGGGTGAAGCGGGTGATCTGTTCGCGGGGGGTGCTGCGGTCGTGGGACTGCCAGCCGTCGCGGTGCAACGCCGGGAGGAGCGCGGCCAGGCGGCTTTCCGGCGCGGCCGGGTGGTCCACGCGGACGCCGTACTGCCAGCACAGCAGGTGCCCCGGCCGGGTCGGGTCGCAGTCGAGCTCGCCGTCCAGGGTCCGGTCCGCCGGCGCGCCGAAGGCCGCCGCGACGTCGTCGATCACCGTGGTCAGCTCGGCCGCCAGGCGGCGGAGTTCGGGGGTCACAGCTGCTCACCGCCGGTGAGGACGCGGTAGATGTTCGTCCAGGAATCGGAACCCGGCTTCAGGACGTCGTTGTGCGACGACACGCCCCACAACGGTGAGCCGTCGGCGTCGTCGCCGGTGCCCAGTTCGGTGACGCCGGGGAAGACGTCCGGGTCCGCGCCGTGGCCGATGCCGGTCCACTCCAGGCCCCACGCGTTGCCCTGGGCGAGCACGATCGGGTCGAGCGGTGCCGTCATCGAGAACCGCTGGACGCCCGCCTGGCTCGGCGGCAGGTCGGCCGGGGACCACACGCCGTGGCCCATGCCGGCCGACTCGACGTGCAGGACGCGGTCGACGTCGAGGCCGTGCGTCTCGGCCAGCCCGACGGTCGCCCCGCCGTAGCTGTGCCCGATCGCGGTCAGCGTGACGCCGGGACCCGCGTGGCTCGCGATCTCCCCGCGCAGGTCGTCGGCGAAGTGCTTGAGGTCCGGTGCCATCGTCTGCGCGTACCCCGCGTCCGGCCCCTGCACCACCGGGTTCTGCGGGAACACCCCATCGGCCCAGACGACGACCGCGGTCCGCCCGGCCGGGTCCGCGGCCACCAGGCTGCGCCCGAGACCGGCGTAGGCGTCGAAGTTCGACATCTGCGTGTTGACGCCGGGCACGAACAGCCCGACGTTCCGCGTCCCCGGCTCGATGTGCCCGACGAGCTCGACGATCCGGCCGTTGCCGGACGCGTCGAACTTCAGGATCTGCCGGTCGTTCGCGAGGATGTCCTCGTACAGCTTGATCCGCGCCTGCGACCGCGCGATTTCCCCGGCGTCGGTCAGCGCGGCCAGCCGCGAACGCTCGGCGGTCAGCGCGTCGGCGACCCTGCCGCGGTTGTCCGCGATCGCGTGCGCCCACGCCCCGGTGTCGGCCGCGCCGCCGATGCCGGCGGGATTCCCCGCGCGGGGCAACGGATCATCCGGCAGCAGCGCCCGGTACATCGCCGCGACCTGCGCGTCCGCCCGCCGGTACCCCGCGGCCGACGCGGTGAGTCCACTTTGGATCGTCCGCAGCCGGGTCACCTGCGAGCCGAGCTTCCCGCCCAGCTCCGTCATGGTCTTCTCGAACGTCCCGGCCGCGGCGGCGGACGCGCTCACCCGGCCGAACGCGGTGGCGGGCACCTTCTCGCCCGCCACCGCCGACTGCGCCGCCGAAAGCGCCTCGGCGCGGGAACCGGACTCGCCGGCCACCACGTCGAGGCGGGCCGGGGCCACGCGATATCCCGCCGCCGTCACGGGTCAGTACGCTTCCGGGTCTTCGCCGATGACCGGCGGCGCGACCGGCGCCGCCTGGCCCCAGACGTTCTCCGTTTCCACCAGCCACGCCGGGATCCGCCGCCCGGAGCCCATGTCCCCGCCGCCGCCCATGCCCATCGGCATCATGGGCATCATCGGCATCGCGCCCTTGGCGGCCGCCGCGCCCGCCGCCCCGGCCGCGCCGCCGGCGAGCCCGCTCAGCGCGTTGCCCGCGCCGCCGTCGCCGGCCAGGCCGGAGTGCGCCGACGGCACCTCGCCGGGGCCGGTGAGCCCGCCGCCGCCGATCGGGACACCGGCGCCGCCCCCGCCGAGCGAAGGCGCGTCACCGCCGCCGATCGGGATGCCGCCCCCGGTGCCGCCTTCGACGCCGGCGCCGCCCCCGCCCAGCTTCGTGCCCGGCGGTTCTTCCTTCTTGTCCTTGGGATCCTTGCCGGTCGCCCACGACGGCACCCTCGGCATGATCGAGCCGAACCGGCCGAACGCGGCGGCCGAAGCCGCGGCGAGCCCGGCCGTGAACATGTCGCCGAACAGCGGGTTCGACGTCGGTACGGTCGTCCCCGGCTGCGGTGTGGTCCCGCCGCCGGGCAGCGGGTGCCCGTCGGTGGGGGTGACGACGACGCCGGGACCGGTCATGCCGTTGCCGACGAGCCCCGGCGAACCGGCGCTGCCGGCTCCACCACCGGCAGGCGGGGCCGGGGGCGGCGGCACGGCGTTCGGCGAGGCCGGGATCGACTCCTCCGCGGCGGTGTACTCGCCGGCGAGCTGGGTCATCACGACGATCGCCCGGCCGTGCGCGGACCCGGCGGCGTTCGCGGCGGCCTGCTGCGCTTCGACGTTCGCGATGGCCTGCTGACGCTGCTGCGCCGCGGCCTGCACGACGGCGGGCGAGGCGTCCGGCGGCAGCAGCGGCGGGTTCACCGCGAGCGCGACGTCGGCGGGGGCGACGTCCGGCACCGAAACCGGCGGCGGCATCTCCTTCTTGGCCTTCACCAGCGCGTCGGCGGCGTCGCCGAGCGTCACGTTCATCGCCTCCGCGGTCTGCGCCACCTTCGAGATGCCGTTCGCGAGGTCGATGATCATCCGCTGGTACTGGTCGGCCGCGCCGCCGGTCCAGTGGTCCTTGAACTCGGTCAGCTCCGAGTTGAGGTTGTGGGCCTGCTCGTGCAGGTGCAGCGCGGCGGACTTCCACTTGTCGGCGGCGTGCCGCGCGCTGTTCGGGTCGCCGGCCTGCAGCATCGCGTAGAGCTGCTGGTGGCTGAACGCGGCGAAGTTCGTGTGCGCGGTGTTCGTCATCCCTTGCGGCTCCCGTCCGTGTCTCCGCCGCCCAGCAGACCCAGGACCGGGTCGAGCAGGCCGGTGACGGCGCCCGAGGCGTGCAGGTCCCCGGCCACCGACTGGTCGGCGTGCTGGTAACCGTCGGCGACCGTGGTGGTGACGTCCTGGGCGAACCCGATCGCGCTGCGGACCTGGTCGAGCAGGCCCTGCATCTCCGAGACGGCGGCGCGGTGGGCGTCGGCCAGCGACCCGGCTTCGCCGAACTCGCCGAACAGAAGCGGCTCTTCGCCCAGGGTGAGCAGGAAGTCGTTCGGTTTGGCCATCGCGTGGATCTGGGTTTCCAGCTCCCGCACGAAGTCCTTCAGCGATTCCAGGTGGACGTAGTACGACTGGTCGTGCATCGGGTCCCGGCTCTCTTGTCGCACGGACGCGGAAGGGGAAAGCCGGTCGGCCGGTGCGAGCGGGGGGTTTCCCGCACCGGCCGACCGACGTCTGGGGCGCGGCTCAGCCCGCGAACAGTCCCTGGTTGCGGTTCTCCAGCGACTGCTGGAGGTCGTGCGCCTCGCCGACCTTCCCGCCGAACTGCGCGATGATCGCGACGATGTCCGCGGTGGCCTGGCGCAGGCGCGTCTCCGACTGGCGGGCCGCGTCACCGGCGGAGCTGCCGGAGGCGTACCAGGTCGCGGTGATCGGCTGCAGGTTCTGGTGCAGCTGCTCCAGCTGCGAGGTGAGCGCCTTGGCCTTGGCGGCCAGGGATGCCGAGCTGTGCTGCAGCGCGGCGAAGTTGATTTCGACGACGTCGGCCATGGTGGGCGTCCTCTCGGGTCAGGGGTTGAGGCGGGGGATCACGCCCGAGCCCTCGAGGGAGTTGCCGACCCCCTGGAAGCTCTGGTGGACGTCGGCGTCGCCGCGACCGTAGTTCTGGTGGCTGGTGTGGACGAGCTGCGACATGGTGTCGAGCTCTTTCACGGCCACGGTCATCTTCTCCTGGAGCCGCCGCTGCAGGTCCCAGAACGCCACGGCCTGGTCACCCTTGTAGTTGCGCAGCGCCTCGGTCAGCTCGGACTCCAAGCTGGCCATCGTGGACTTGGCGTTCGTCGCGGTTTCCTCGAAACCCTGGACGGCGCGCGTCATGGCAGCGGAATCTGCCTGGAATCCCGGACTGGACATGGACGGGCCACCTCCTTCCTGAAGCGAATTCCCCTGGCGCGGGTGGTCCGCGCGGTGTGAAAGTCACGCTAGAAAAGAGGCCTGTGTGGTCAAACGGCACAACTGCCGGTCGCGCTGACGGCACTATTACCCACGCGGCCTGAGGTAGGGCGTTCCCCACCCCGGTCCGGTGGTGCGCTCCAGTGCTGCCGCGCCGCCCCCGAGCCAGGCTTGAGGCCATGGCAGACAACGGAAATCCGCTGGTCACGCTGCGGTCGTGGCATCGCCCGCTGGTGGTGCTCGCCGGGGCGATGGGGGTGCTGTGCGCGGTCTCGCTGCTGGGGCTCCTCTTCGATGATCGCACGCTGGTCAACGCCCCGATCTGGCTCAAGCCGGTCAAGTTCGCCGGTTCGATCGGGTTGTACGCGCTGACGCTGGCGTGGCTGCTGACCCACGTGCGCCGCGGCCGTCGCGCCGGTTGGTGGTTCGGCACGGTGTTCGCCGCGGGCATGGGCCTGGACGTCGCGCTGCTGGTGTGGCAGATCGCCGTCCGCGGCCGCACGCTGCACTTCAACAAGGCGACGCCGGCGGACGTCATGATCAACGACCTCGTCGCCGGCGGCGCGTACGCGGCGTGGCTGATGGCCGCCGCCGTCGCCGTCCTGCTGCTGTTCCAGCGCATCCCGGACCGGGCCCTGCGTTCGGCCCTGCGCTGGGGCGCCGCCCTCGCCGTGGTGGGGATGTACGTCGCGACGCTGATGTTTTCGCCGTCGCCGGCCCAGCAGGCGGTGCTCGACGCGAACGGCAGGCCCTCGACGTTCGGCGCGCACTCGGTCGGCGTCGAGGACGGCGGGCCCGGGCTGCCGGTGGTCGGCTGGAGCACGGTCGGCGGGGACCTGCGGATCCCGCACTTCGTGGGCATCCACGCCCTGCAGGTGCTGCCGCTGGTCGCGTTCGGACTGCTCGTGGCGGCCCGCCGGCACCGGGTGCTCGAATCCGACGTCGTCCGACGGCGGCTGGTCCGGACCGCGGGCGCGGGTCACCTGGGGCTGATCGCGCTGCTCACCTGGCAGGCCGAGCGCGGCCAGTCCGTCGTGCACCCGGACTTCCGGACGCTCGCCGCCGCCACCGCCCTGATCGCGGCGGTCGCCGTCGCCGCCACGCTGTCCCTGCGCGGACAGCCCCGCGCCGGTTCTGCCGAAATTCTGAGATCCGCGCGGTAGACCGGGACGCCCCGGCGAAAGGTGAGTCGCGATGGTCCACCCGCAGGCACTGCTGGACGAGCTGGAACGCGCTCCGGAGGTCCCCGCGTTCGAACACGGCTCACGGGTGACCACCCGCGGGGAGCTGCGGGAGCTGATCGGCCGGTGCACCGCGGGCCTGCGGGCGGCCGGGCTGGGACCGGGCGACGGCGTCGGGCTCGCCACCGCCGTCACGCCGGAGGGGTTCGCCGCGCTGATCGCCGTGCACGTGCTCGGTGCCCGCGCGGTGGCGGTGCGGGCCGGGCTGCCGGAGGCGCAGCGGCGGCACGTCCTCGGTGACGTCGCGGCGCTCGTCGCCGACGAACCGGGGGAAGCCGGGGTGCCGGTGCTGCCGGTGCCGCGGCTGCTGTCGGCGGGGTACGCCGAACCGGTGCCGCAGGGACGCCCCGACGACATCGCGACGGTCGTGTTCACCAGCGGCAGCACCGGCGTCCCGAAGGGCGTGGCCTACCGCTACCGCGCGCTGACCGAGGGCCGCGTCTGGCGGCCGCCGGTGCCGGGTTCGGCCCACGAGCGGCTGGGCGCGGGGTTCGGGCGGTACCTGCTGTTCGGGTCGCTGGCCAGCGCGGTGATGGTCGAGCAGCTGGGGGTGTGCCTGTTCGCGGGCGGCACGGCGGTGATCCCCGAGGGCCCGCCGGACTTCCCGGGAGTGCTGCCGCGGCTGGGGATCACGGCGGCGCTGACCACGGTGCCGCGGCTGCACGGGATCCTCGACGTGCTGCGCGGCTCGGACGTCGACCTGAGCGCGCTGCGGAGGCTGATCGTGGCCGGTTCGCCGGTGCCGCCGCACAAGCTCGCCGAGGCGGCCGAGCGGATCGGGCCCGCGATGCACCACGCGTACGGCCAGACCGAGACGGGGATGCTGACGATCTGCCGGGCCGGCGAAGGTTTGGGCTCGGTCGGGAAGGCCTGCGACACAGTGGAAATCTCAGAACGCGACGGCGAGATCTGGGTGCGCACGCCGTCGGCGTTCGCGGGCTACTGGCGTGACGAGGCGGCGACGGCCGAGGTGCTGCGCGACGGCTGGGTGCGCACGCAGGACCTCGGTTTCGTGGACGCCGAGGGCTACCTGCACCTGTCCGGCCGCGCGCGCGACGTGGTGATCGTGAACGCGATCATCCACTACACCGGCCCGATCGAACGGGCGATCGCGGCGCACCCGGACGTCGACCAGGCGTACGTCGTGGCTGTCCCGGACGAGCGAACCGGCGAGGCGGCGCACGCGTTCCTGGTCGCGGCGCCGGGCCGCGAACCCGACCTCGGCGAGGTGCGCAAGGCCGTGGCGGCCGAGCTGGGGGAGGCCGCGGTCCCGGCTCGGTTCAGCTTCGTGGCGTCGGTTCCGGTGGCGCCGTCGGGGAAACCGGACAAGGCGGCGCTGCGAGCGTCCCTTGTGGACTGACCACGTGCCGCGTGCCGGCCGCCGTGGCGGCCGGCACGCGGTGGTGGTTCGTCAGACGCCGGCCGTGGTGCGGATCCAGCTGCGGCTCGACGCGATGCTCGCGTAGTTCTGCGTGCCCTGCGGGTTCGAACCGGAGTTGCTGCCCGTCGAGCACACCCCGACCTGGACGCCGTTGGAGAGCTGCGGGCCCCCCGAATCGCCGTGCCACGCCGAGCCGTTGACACCCCGGCTGGCGATCGCCGTGCCGCCGTAGGCGTCCGAGCTCAGGCCCGTCACGCGCACGTTGGCGGTCTTGAGGGTGCTCGACGGCGGGCTGGTGCCCTGCGTGCGGCCCCAGCCGTAGATCTGGTTGGTCGAGCCGGTCGGCGGGTTGCCGGTGCCGAGCTTCATGTACGTCGTGTTCACCGCCGTCGTCAGGTGCAGCAGGGCGATGTCGCCGTTCGGCGACGCCTTCTGCTGGTCGACGTCGGCGCTCGTGCCCTGCTGGAGCGCCACGTTGCCGACCTTGACGTTCATGCCCGGGGAGTTCAGGCAGTGCCGGGCGGTAAGCACCCACTGCGGGGCGATGATCGTCCCCGAGCACGCGAAACCGCCGTACGTCGTCACGTTGTCCCAGTAGATCTGGGCGCCCCACGGCGCGGAGGAGACCGTGCTCCCGCCGATGATGTCCTGCTGGGCGTTCGCCACCCCCGCGGAGACCAGACTCAGCGCCGCGGCGGCCGCTCCGACCGCGGCCACAGCCCTCGACATTCGCATGAAAATGCCCTTCGGCCCAGGTGATCCGGATATCCGTCCCAAACGGGACGACCGGGTTCAAAGTAAGAGCCGTGAAGGATTTTCGGAACCTACCGAAGTCGGTAACCCGTCCCCGGGGAGACCGGGGACGACCCGCTGGGCGAAGGCTAGGACTCCACCGGTTTCGTCCACGCCACCTGGACCAGCCCGGTCCCGTGCCGCCGCGACACCAGCGTTCCTCGCCCCGGCGGCTGGGGTGACGGCTTCACGTCCGCCAGCAGTGCCCCTTCGTCCTTCGTGCCCGACATGATCAACCCCGGCGAGCCCAGCTCGCGCAGCCGCTGCAGCACCGGCTCGAACAATGCCCGGCCCGCGCCACCCGAGCCGCGGACGATGACCAGGTGCAGGCCGATGTCCCGGGCCTGGGGCAGGAACTCCAGCAGCGGCTGCAACGGGTTGCGTCCCACCGTGGCCACCAGCTCGTAGTCGTCCACCAGCACGAACAGCTCCGGGCCGCGCCACCACGAGCGGTTCCGCAGCTGCTCCGGTGTCACCGACGGCCCGGGCAGGCGGTTGCGCATCGCCTGCGCGCACTCCGCGATCAGGTCCGTCAGCTTGCCCTCGGCGCCCGCGTACCCCAGCAGGTGCGGCTCCGACACCGCGCCGAGCAGGCCGCGGCGGTAGTCCGCCACGATGATCGCCGCTTCCTCCGGGGTGTACGCCGACGTGATGCCCTGAGCCAGCGCACGCAGCAGCGAACTCTTGCCGGACTCGACGTCGCCGAAGGCCACGAAGTGCGGGTCCGCCGCGAAGTCCAGGTACACCGGGCGCAACGTCGACTCCGCGATGCCCAACGTCACCTGCCGCGAAGGGGCGGGCGCCAGCGTGTCCAAGGGCACCTCCGGCGGCAGCAGCCGGACCTGCGGGGCCCGCGGCCCCCGCCACGCCTCCGAAATCCGCCGCACCAGGTCGACGCCGCCCGCGCCGACCGTCTCCGGGCGCTGGTCGGTGTCGATGCGGGGCAACGCCGCCAGGAAGTGCAGCTTCTCCGCGGTGATGCCGCGGCCCGGGCGGTCGGCCGGGACGTTGGCCGCCACCTTGCGGTCGATCGACGAATCCATCGGGTCGCCCAGGCGCAGCTCGAACCGCGTGCCGATCGCGTCGCGCAGCTGGGCGCGGACGCCGATCCACTGGTTGAGCGAGACGATCACGTGGATGCCGAAGCCGAGCCCGCGCGCGGCCAGCCCGGTGATCTGCTCCTCCAGCTGCTCGTACTCCTGGCGGATCGTGGTCCAGTTGTCCACGAACAGGAACACGTCGCCGAACTCGCGGTCGTCGGTGCTCTCGGTGAACTCCGCACGGCGGGCGCGGAACGCCGCCATCGACTCGATCCCCTGCGCGGCGAAGAACTCCTCGCGCTGCTCCAGCAACGTCGTCAGCTCGGCGACGACCCGGCGGCAGCGCTGCGCGTCACGGCGGGTCGCGTACCCGGACACGTGCGGCAGCCCCGCGATCGGCGCCAGCGCGCCGCCACCCATGTCCAGCACGAACAGCTGGACCTCGGCCGGCGTGTGCGTCAGCGCCAGCATGCCCGCGATGTCCTTCATCAGCGTCGACTTCCCGCTCTGCGGCGCGCCGACGATCAGCGCGTGCCCGGCCGCGCCGGAGAAGTCGGCCCACAGCAGGTCGCGGCGCTGCTCGAACGGCTTGTCCACCAGCGCCACCGGGATCGTCAGCTTGCCGTTGCCACCCCAGCCGAGCGGGCACAGGCCGCGTGCCGCGTCCTCGCCGAGCGGGGGCAGCAGCTGGTCCAGCGTCGGCGGTTCGGCCAGCGGCGGCAGCCAGATCTGGTGCGCGGCCGGGCCGCGGCCCTCCAGGCGCGACAGCATCGCGCCGATGATCGTCTCGCCGGTGCCCTCCTCCGAAGGGGCCGCGGACACCTCGGTCGTCACCGGGATTTCCACCGGGGCCAGGGAAAACGGCAGTACGCCCAGCTCCTGGCCGTCCTCGCGCACGATCGTGCTCCGCGGCGGCAGTTCCCCGGAGACGTAGGCCGCCTTGAGCCGGATCAGCGTTTCGGTGTCGGACTTGAGGTACGCCGAACCCGGCACCGGCGGCAGGTGGTAGGCGTCCGCGACCCCGAGCACGGCCCGGCTTTCCGCCGCGGAGAACGTCCGCAGCCCGATCCGGTACGACAGGTGGGAATCGAGCCCGCGCAGCCGGCCCTCCTCCAGCCGCTGCGAGGCCAGCAGCAGGTGGATGCCGAGCGACCGGCCGAGCCGTCCGATCGCGACGAACAGGTCGATGAACTCCGGGCGCGAGGACAGCAGCTCGCTGAACTCGTCGATGATCACCAGCAGCGACGGCAGCGGCTCGAGCGGCGCGCCGTCCGCGCGGGCCTTCTCGTAGTCGCGCACCGACGCGTAGTTCCCGGCCGCGTGCAGCAGTTCCTGCCGCCGCAGCAGCTCGCCGTTGAGGGCGTCGGCCATGCGGTCGACCAGCGCGAGGTCGTCGGACAGGTTGGTGATGACGGCACACGTGTGCGGCAGCCCGGTCATCCCGGCGAAGGTCGCGCCGCCCTTGAAGTCGATGAGCGCGAGGTTGAGCGTCTCCGACGAGTGCATGACGGCCAGCGCCGTCACCAGCGTCCGCAGCAGCTCGCTCTTGCCGGACCCGGTCGCGCCGATGACCAGGCCGTGCGGGCCCATCCCGCCTTCGGCCGACTCCTTGAGGTCGAGCTCGACCGGACGGCCTTCCGGGTTGACCCCCAGCGGGATCCGCAGCCGGTCGCGGGCCGCGCGCGGTGCCCACGTCACCGTCGTGTCGGTGTCACGCGGGTCGCCGATGCCGAGCAGCCCGGCCAGCCCGAACGTCGCGGACATCGGCTTGTCGCCGACGACCGCGGCGGGCGTGTGCAGCGGCGTCAGCATCCTCGCCAGTGCTTCCGCGGCGCCGCGGTCGAGGACGTCCGGGCGGCCGAGGAAGCCGAGCCGCTGCTCGCCGCCCTCACCGACGACCATGCCGAGCGACTCCGGCGCGGTGTGCAGGCTCAGCAGCTTCTCGGTCGACGACGCCCGCGGGTGGTCCTGGCCGACCTCGAGCACCGTGACGCCGAGCCTGCCGTCCTGGCCGACCAGCCGGGGCTCGCCGTGGGCGTTGCCGCCGTCGACGACGACCACGAGGTGGGGCAGGTCGAGCTCGGCGGCCGCGCGGCGGCTGAACGCGGGCCGTTCGCCGAGGTCGGCGCCCAGCAGCTCGGCCAGCGCGGCCGCGGTGTCGGCGGCCAGCCGCCGCGAGCCGACGGCGTCGGCCGCGCCGGCCGCGGTCGCGTGCGGCAGCCACTTCGCCCATTCCCAGTCGTGCTGCCGGTCCGGTGACACGCACACCGCGATCCGCAGGTCCGCGGGGGAGTGGAAGGTGACGAGCTGGCACAGCAGCGCCCGCACCAGGCCCAGCACGTCCGGCCGCCGTCCGGCCACGGTGACCGCGGCGAACGACCGCAGCGACAGCGCGACCGGCAGGCCGTCGACCGTCGAGTAGGTGCGGATGAAGTGCTTGAGGCTGGTGGAGGACACCGGGTCGAGGTCCTCCAGCGGCACGGTCTGCGGCGCCTTCAGCGGAGTCGCGAGCCGCTGCGGCCCGGTGCCCGCGCGCACCTGCGCGAACTGCGGCTCGGTGCGCCGCCGGTCCCACAGGTTCCCGGACTCGACGTAGGCCCACAGGTCGGCCGGGTCGGGCTGGACGGCGATCATCGCCGCGCGCTGGCCGTCGGCGATGTCGCGGACCTGGGCACGCAGCCCGGAGAGGTACCGCTGGTAGTCCCGGCGTTCCTCGTTGATCTGCGCCTTCTTCGCCATGCCGCCGCGACCCAGGGACATCACGACCATGCCGCCCATGGCACAGATGAAGAGCGCGCCGAAGATGTACGTCATCACGCCGCCGTCGCGTCCGATGTAGACGAACGACATCGCGCCCATGCCGAGCATCATCGGCAGGAACATCATCAGCTGCATCATCCCGCCGGACGAGCTCTTCGGGAGCATCGGCGGCGACTGCAGCACGATCTCGGCGGGGCGCTCGGGCGAGAGGCTCATGTAGCAATGCTCCAGCGGATCGGAGTGGCTCTGACCGGTATTTTGGCCACTTGCCGCCACGCCGCGGTGGGTACTTTTGCCGTCCGCCCGCTTCCGGGGCCGAACTTACGCTCGGCTCAGCAGCCACCCGGAAGGAGACCCATGGCCGGCGAGTACCGGGCTGAGCCCGAGGCGATGCGCTCCGCCGTGGGCAACGTCGGGGGCATCATCGCCCACGGCATCAACGCCGTGGGCGACCTCGAGCGGCTCGTCGTCCAGCCGATGTCGTTCGCGACGTTCGGCAGCGCGGTCGCCGCCGCGAACGCGGCCCTGCACTCCGGCCAGATCACCGCCGTCCGCACGCTGCTGCAGCTGTTGCAGCAGATCAACGGGCTCGTCAAGGCCAGTGCCGACGCCTACCAGGCCGCCGACCGGGACGCGGCCGCCGGCTACGGGGGCGGGCACGCCCCGACGAGCCCCGCGTCGTCGATCTGGGGCAGCTCGCACGCTTCCGAGCTCGCCACCCTGGCCATCAACGACAGCGCGGGCGCTCACGGCGAGCCGTCGTCGGTCGGGAACGTGCTGCGCTACCTGGGGGACGCGCGGCTGGGCAGGCTCGGCGACCACCCGATCACCGACGCCCGCTTCCACGGCGTCGCCGACTTCAACGACTGGCTCGCCGGCGACGCCGACAACCAGGCGCGCGTCGGGCTGATCGAGGTCTACGCGGGCACCGCGCGCACGTTCTCCGACGTGCCCGGCGGGGTGCACAGCGGCGACGTCGTGGTCGTGGAGCCGCTGCTGTTCTCCGACCGCCAGCCGGTCATCGGCGTCGCCGGCGACGGCGGCCGCCTCTACAACCACGGGCTGCTCGACGCCCGCACCGGCGGGCTGGCCAAGGTCAGCGTCTACCGGCCCGCCTCCGTCGTCTGATCGTCCGCCCCTCGAAATTGATGTGAGGACCGATGCTGACTTTCCCGAACTCCAGCGCGATGGACGTGACCGCGTCTTCGGGCGGGCCGATCACCATCCTGCCGCAGATCGTCACCGGCCAGCCGGAGCAGATCGCGAAGCACGTGGTGGACCTGGTCCGCAAGGCCGAGCAGTTCATCAGCATGTACAACGAGCTGACGAAGGCCGCCGACCAGCTGGGCAAGATCTGGTCGGGAGCGGCGAGCGAATCGGCGCTGAAGAAGATCAGCGACTCCCTCGACCAGCTGACGAAGATCATCAACGTCGTCCAGAAGGGTGCCGAGCTCCTCGGCGTCTCCGGCACGCTGATCAAGACCGCGCAGGAGGCCTACCGCGCGGTGGTCTCCGCGGTGAACCCCACGGTCGCCGCGCTGATGTCGAACTGGTGGACCTACGGGGCCGCGGTCGCTTTGTCGACCGCGACCAGTGCGTCGCTGCGGGCGTTCATCACCGCGATCGGCGCGCTGCTCAAGGCGCTCGGCGCGGTGGACCTGGCCCAGCAGGTCACCACGCTCGCGCAGGTCATCGGCGAGATCGAAAAGCTCTTTCACCACGGTTCCGGCAGCTCGGGTGCCACGACGCCGTCGATCGGGAGCACCCCGGTCACCGCGCCGCAGACCCCGCCGCCGGTGGCGAGCCCGTCGGGGCAGCAGGCGGTGGCGGGCGGGAGCGGCGGGGGGATCCCGCAGCAGCCCTCGTTCACTGACTACACCCCGCCCGCGCTCGCCACCGGCGGCGGTTCCAGCGGCACGGCGGCGAACGGGACGGCGAACCCGGCGAACAGCTGGATCCCCGTCGACCACCCGGTGACCGCGCCTTCGGTGCCCGCACCGGCACCCGCACCTTCCGTGCCCGCGCCTTCGGCCGGGCACGCCGACGAGGTCGTCATCCACACCAACCTGACCACCGGTGAGTCCAGGGTGGAGGCTCCGGGCGGCCAGGACTTCGACCTCGACATCGATCTGGACTACAACGGCAAGCACTTCAGCCAGCACGTCGGCTACGACGCGGCCGGGAACTAGCCGGTGGCGGGCTCGGGGGTGGTCGACGCGTCCGGGGTGGTCAGCTCCGTGCTGTCCGGGTACCGGCGTGTCCTCGTCGAGTGCCGCCGGCGCGTCACCGGGGATCCCGGGGCACTCGGCGCCGCCTCGCAGCGGGTCGCCACCCGGGCGTCGGCGGTTTCAAGCCGGGCACGGGAAATCGACGAGTCCGCCAAGACCCTGCACGCGGACTGGGACGGCGACGCCTACACGGCGTTCGCGACGGCCGCGGGCGAACTCGGCGCGGAACTCGCCGACGTGGCCGCGAAGCTCGGTGACCAGGCGAACCGGCTCGGTGCCGCGGCCCGGCTCGTGCAGTCCGCGGAAGCCGCCGTCGGCTCGGTGCTCGCGCAGTTCGACTCCTACGCCGCCCAGCTGACCGCCCAGGCCCGCGCGGTGAACTCCGCTTCGGTCGGCGCGTTCATCCAGGCCGCCCGGCAGCTCGGCGAACAGAGCGTCGCCGCGGCCCGCCAGGTCGTCGACGAGTTCTCCGACGCCCTCGCCGAGCTGTTCCCGCCCGAAGGCGTCGGACGGCTCGAACACGAGCTCGGCAAGTGGGCTCGGGGGCCGCTGCGCTGGCTCAACGGCGAGCCACTGGACGGGCGGAAGCGGCCGCGGACCGTGCCGTCGTGGTTCGGCAACCCGGGCTGGAAGAAGCTCACCTGGGACGGCCTCGAAGGCACGCGCGCGCCGAAGAAGGCGGACACGCCGTTCGGGCAGCCGGAAGCTTCGGGGCTGAGGGAGCAGGTCGGCCGCAACACCGAGATCACCTACTACAAGTTCCAGCACGAGCAGGACGGCTTTGCCCCGGGCTACGACGGGAAGATCACGTCGAAGGGCTGGGACGCCTCCGCGTCCGGGCACGCGGAACTCGCGGCGCTGCACGGCGAGGCCGAAGCCAAGAAGGCGTGGGGCGTCGCCGAAGCCCACGCCAAGGGCACCGTGTTCGCCGGCGGCGAGGTGAGCGCGTCCGGCACGATCGGCGCCCACGGCGTCGGCGCGCACGCAGGAGCTTTCGTCGGCGGGAAGGTCGAGGGCGAGGTCGCCGCGGACGTCGCCGGAATCGGCGTCGGCGCGAACGGCACGCTGCAGTACGGCCTCGGCGCGCAGCTCGACGCCCAGGCCGTCTACGACGCCGGGCACCTCAAGGTGAGCTTCAAGGCGGGGGCGGCGCTCGGGCTCGGCCTCGGTGTCGGCGCGAAGATCGACATCGACCTGCCGAAGCTCGGCCACACGATCGGCGAGTACGGCGGCGCGGCGGCCGACGCCGTCAGCCAGGCGGCCGGTGACGCCGCCGACGCCGTCGGCTCCGCGTGGGACGACGCGGTCGCGTACGTGGGGCTGTGATGACGCTTCCCCTCGACTTCGTCATCCCGGACGGCTGGACCGCCGTCGACCCCGGCGGCTCCGGCGCGGTGTTCGGCGCCGTGCACCCGGTGCCGGGCGAGGAGTTCACGCCGAACATCACGGTCGGCGTCCAGCAGCGGCCGGACGACGCCACGATCGACGCCGTCGCCGCCGAAGCCGTCGAGCGGCTTTCGCGGACGCTGGCCGGGCTCGACGTGCTGAGCCGCCGCGACGTCGGCGACGCGGCCGCGCCCGCCGTCATGCAGCTGCTGCGGCTGCGCACCGGCGAAGGCACCGAGCTGATCCAGACCCAGGTGCACCTGACGGTCCCCGGCGCCGGCCCGGAAGACCGCCTGGTGCTCGAGCTCGCCTGCACGGCCGCACCCGCGGCCGCCCGGCGGCTCGCACCCGGTTTCCAGCGGTTCGTGGCGAGCGTCCACGTCCGCCAGCACGAAGGGAAAGCACAGTGACCGATCCGTACGCGGTGCCCGACATGGACGAACTGCTGGCGCAGGTGCGCAAGCAGACCGAAGAGGTCCAGCGGATCCAGCGCACGGTCGAGGCGATGGAGATCAAGGCGCACTCGCGGCAGAACGAGGTCACCGTCACCCTCCGCGGCGACGGCCGCTTCACCTCGATCGACATCGACCCCCGCGCGATCCGCGAGTACGACGCCCGCAACCTCTCGGAGATCGTGCTGGAGGCGGTGAACGCCGGGCTCCAGAAGCTCGCCGAAGCTTCGAGCGCCAAGTTCGCGCCGGTCATCGCGTCCGCGAAAGACGTGTGATGACCGCTGCTTCGTTGACCGGGACGACGCGGCGGGTCACCGTCGTGACCCCCCGGGCTCGCGTCGACGTCGCCCTGCCGCAGCAGTCGACGTTCGCCGAGCTGGTGCCGCAGCTCGTGCGGCTCGCCGGAGCGTCCGGGCAGGCGTCGGCCGAGCACCCGGGCTGGGTGCTGTCCCGGCTCGGCGGTGCACCACTCGCCTTGGGACTCAGCGTTGCGGCAGCCCAGATCCGGGACGGCGAAGTGCTGCACCTGACCCCGCGGGAGCGCCCGCGGGGTCCGCTGCTGTTCGACGACGTCGTCGACTCGATCGCCAGCGTCGCCGACGCCGACGGCGGCTGGGGCCCGTCGGTGGCGCGACGCTCCGGGTTGGTCGCCGCGGTCGTGCTGCTCCTGGCCGGTGGCCTGCTGGTGCAGGCGGCGGCCTCGGGCAGCGTCCTGGCCCCGATCGGGACGGGGTTGCTGGCCCTGGTGCTGCTGCTCGGCGGCGGCGCGTTGAGCCGCGCCTACGGCGACGCGGAGGCGGGCGCGGCCGGGTCGCTGGCCGGCGTCGGCGTGGCCCTGCTGGCGGGGATGTCGGTGCTGCCACCGCATCCGCTGTTCTCGCTGTCGGCGGGCCCGCTCGCCGCGGGGTTCGCGGCGGTGACGGTGTACGGCGTGCTGGCGGCGGTCTCGGTGGCGGATCGCCTGCCGTGGTTCGTGGCGATCACGGGCGCGGCCGGCTTCGGCGCGCTGACCTGCGGAGTCGTGCTGCTGGCCGGCGTGTCCCCGTGGTCGGCGGCGGCGGTGGCCGCGGTGCTGGGCACGGCGCTGGCGGCGGTGGCGCCGATGCTGGCGTTGCGCCTGGCCCGCCTGCCACTGCCGCGGGTGCCGGACGACATGGCGGCGTTCCGCGCGGACGAGCAGCCGTCGCTGGGCACGGAGATGATCGGCCGGACGTCCCACGCGCAGGCGGTGCTGACCGGGGTGCTGGTGGCACTGGGCACGGTGGTGCTGGCCGGTTCCGTCGTGCTTTCGTCGGGCGGGCCGTGGGAAGCGGGCCTGGCCGGCCTGCTGGGCCTGGCGTGGATCCTGCGGTCGCGGTCGTACGCGGGCCGGGCACAGCGGCTGGTCCTGATCGGGTTCGGCGTCCCGGCGCTGGTGTGCGCCGGAGTGTGGCTGGTGGCATCGGGCAACCGGACGGCGGTCTTCGCGGCGGGCTGCGCGGTCGTCCTGGCGGCGGTGGTGTGCCTGGTGTACGCGACGCGGGTGGCGCGCGGGCTGCGTTCGCCGTACTGGTCACGGCTGCTGGACGTGACGGAGTTCCTGGTGCTGCTGTCGCTGGTGCCGGTGGTGGCGATGATCGCGGGGGTGTACGAAGCCGTCCGCGGCTGAGCGTCGACATATTCGACGATCAGGTGGCTTGACCGCGCTGCGCGGACCCTGTTAAGACTGTTTTGGGAGCGCTCCCAGGGATGATCGCAGTCGACTCCGGGGAGATGCCGTGTCAGCACGTCGAGACCAGTCCGAAATCGCGGGTTCGCCGCTGGTGCGCCGGCGGACGTTGCTGGTGGCGGGCGCCGCACTGCCGGTGCTGGCGGCCGGGACACCGGCCGTGGCGGCCACCGCCGTGGTCGTCGAGCCGTCGAACGTGCAGCAGACCATCCTGGGCTTCGGCGGGATGAACCACACCGTCTGGATCAGCGATCTCACCGCCGCTCAGCGCGAGACGGCGTTCGGCAACGGGACGGGGCAGCTGGGGTTCACCGTGCTGCGCATCCCCGTCCACGAGGACCGCGCCAACTGGAGCCGCGAGGTCGCCACGGCACGGCGGGCGAGTGAGCTCGGGGCCAAGGTCATCGCCTCGCCGTGGAACCCGCCCGCCTCGATGACCGAAAGCTTCTCCGGCGGCAAGCGGCTGCGGTACAACGCCTACGGCGCCTATGCGCAGCACCTGAACGACTTCACCGCGTTCATGGCGAACAACGGGGTGAACCTGTACGGGATTTCGGTCCAGAACGAGCCGGACTACGCACAGGAATGGACGGCGTGGACCGCCGGCGAAATCGTCCGGTTCCTGCGCGAGAACGCGGGCACGATCCGCACCCGGGTCATCGCGCCCGAGTCGTTCCAGTACCGCAAGAACCTCTCCGATCCCATCCTCAACGACGCCGCCGCGCTGGCGAACGTGGACATCATCGGCGCGCACCTCTACGGCACCCGGCCCGCGGACCTGCCCTACCCGCTCTTCCAGCAGAAGGGCGGCGGAAAAGAGCTGTGGATGACCGAGGTCTACCACCCCAACAGCACCGACTCGGCCGACCTGTGGCCGCAGGCGCTCGACGTCGGCGAGCACATCCACCGCGCGCTGGTGGACGGCCGGTTCCAGACCTACGTGTGGTGGTACATCCGCCGCTCGTACGGTCCGATGCGCGAGGACGGGCAGATCAGCAAGCGCGGTGCCGCCATGGCGCACTTCTCGAAGTGGGTCCGCCCCGGCTACTCGCGGATCACCGCGACCGCGAACCCGCAGGCGAACGTCTACGTCTCGGCGTTCAAGAGCGGAGCCAGGATCGTCATCGTCGCCGTCAACAAGAACACCTCGGCGGCCGACCTGGCGTTCACCATCCGGGACACCGGTTCCGCGACCGCGCCGACCTGGGTGACGACCCAAAGCGCGACCCTCGCGCGCTACAACGACGTCACCCTGTCGAACGGGGCGTTCAACGCGCAGCTGCCTGCCCGCAGCATCAGGACGTTCGTGGTGAACTGAGCCGGTCAGCCGTCCAGCGCGAGCGGGAGGGTGCGGCGCACCCCGTCGCCGTGGCGGCCGTGCAGCGGGACCACCGGCAGGCCGGGCGCGGGAACTCCAGCGCCCGGCCGCGCGCCCACGCGGATCGTCACTTCCGCTTTCTCCCGGCCACCCGCCGTCCGGGTCAGCGTGTACGACGTCGCAGTGAACGCCGCGCCCGGGACCGCCGTGTCCAGCACCCGCGGGGACCGCGTGGTGAAGCACATCTGCGTGGAATCGCCCCACACCCACGACTTCCACCGGTCGGGTGGTCCGGACGCCGCCCCCTGGACGCCCAGTGCCACCCGAAGTTCCTTCGCCAGCTCCCCGGCTTCCAGCACCGTGCTCTGGTACCCGGCCTCCGCCAACGTGCCCATCAAGCTCAACGCCGCCGACGCCGTGCTCCGCAACGCCCCGAGATCGCCGCCACCGCGAGCCAAGGCCGCGATCGGTGCCAGGTCCGGCCGGTACCGCACGGCCAGCCAGCGCACCCGCAGCACCTGGTCACCACGCGGGATCGCCCACGTCAGCAGCTGGGCCGACGCCAGCGGGATGTCCGCACGCGCGTACGCCGAGCGCAGCGCCTCGACCAACGGCCCCGGCGCGCCCGGGCCGGGTGTCAGCCGCACCAGTGCGCTCCAGCCGCCGTCGATCTCCGCGACGCCGAACCGGTTGCCCGCGCGGTCGACGTGCTGGCGGACCTGCACCGGCCCGGCCACGCGCAGCAGCGGATCGGGGCCGTCGCGGCGGGTGTCGTGGCGGCGCAACCGGAACGCCGTCCACGTCAGCGCCCAGCCCGCCGGGTGCCGCCCCGCGAAGCGCACCGACGTCAGCAGCACGAGCAAGCCCGCGATCACGCTGACGCCGATCCGCACCGGCTGCGTGACGCCGTCGACCAGCCACGCGAGCAGCACGGCGATCGCGGCGATCTCCCACAGCGCCGCCTGCAGCGGCCGGATCGGCAGCAGCCACGGCAGCGGCGTGGCTGCGGGCCGCGACGGTGCCGGGCGAACGGCGGTATCGACGGACACGGGCTCCCCTTTCCCCGGAACCCGACGCTACTGCCTCCCCGGATACCGCGTGGGCGTAAAAATTACCCTCGCTGCCCCTCGGTGCGGTGCCTAGCATCGAGCACTCGGAGGGTCGACGCACACAGCCGGGGGAACAGCAGCGTGTGGACGCAGCGGGACCAGATCCAGGCGTACCAGTTCCTTCGCCGCAGGCTGGTCTCCGCGCTCGTCGCCGCCGACGCCAACCACCCCGTCTCGCCCAGCCGGCGGCTCGTGCTGGGCACCGTGCTCGGGGTCGTGGCCGCCCTGCTGGTCACCGCCGTCTTCGCCATCATCGGCCTGCTGAACCCCTCCGGCGGCAAGGACTGGCTGGCCGGCGGCAAGGTGATCGTCGAGGAGGGCACCGGCGCGCGGTTCGTGCTCGGGGCCGACGGCGTGCTGCACCCGGTGCTCAACTACGCCTCCGCGCGGCTGCTGGCCGGTGGCAACGGCGACGCGACCGTGTCGGTGTCGCCGGAGAACCTCGGCAAAGCGGGCCGGGGCAACCAGATCGGCATCCCGGGCGCGCCCGATTCGCTGCCCGCCACGGGCGCGCTCGTGACCACGCCGTGGACGAGCTGCAGCCGCACCACCCAGGACGCCCCCGCGTCGGCCGAGCCGCGCACCGCCGTCCTGCTGGCCGCGCCCGCGTCCGGCGTCGAGCTGCCGCGGGACCAGGGCGTGATCGTGCGGCTGCCGCAGGGGGAGCGCTTTCTCTTGGCCGGCGGACGGCGCTACAAGCTGAGCGACGAGGCCGCGACCGCACTGCAGTTCGACAGCTACCCGACGATCGCGGTGTCCTCGCGGTGGATCGACACCGTCCCGGCGGGCCGCGACCTCACCGCGCTGCCGGTCGACGGCGCCGGCGACCCGGGGCCCGCGGTGGGGGGCCGCGCCACCCGCGTCGGCGAAGTCCTCGCTGTCGTCGACGCGATGGCCGCGCCCGGCTCCGCCACGTCGTACTACCTGGTTCGCGCCGGCGGTCTCGAGCCGGTGGGGCAGACCGAGGCGAGCCTGCTGGTGACGACGGAGGCCAACGCCACCGCCTACTCCGGGCCGCCCGCGCCGGTGGAGGTCCGCGCGGCCGACGTCGCCGCGGTCGCGAAGGTCGCCGCGCCGCGTGGCGGCGGGGCCGACCCGGCCGGCTACCCCGACCGCATCCCGGGCAAGGCGCCGATCACCGGCGGCTCGGTGGCGTTGTGCGTTCAGGGCAGCCGGTTGCTCGTTTCGGCCGAATTTCCGCTTCCCGTTGGCGCCAAAGCCATCCAGGTCGCCACCCGGACCGAAGCAAGGGTGGCGGACGAGGTGTTCGTGCCTCCCTCGGGGGGAGCCGTCGTCGTCGAAGCCGGTTCGGTCACCGCGTACCTGGTGACCGACACGGGCCGGAAGTACCCGGTGGTGAACGCGCAGGCCTTGGCCTCGCTCGGCTACGGAGGAGTCGCCAAACCGCCGGTCACGGGTAGTTTGCTGGCATTGGTGCCGACGGGCCCCGCGCTGGACCCGGCCACGGCCGGACGGCCGGCTCCGTCGGGTGGAACGGGGTGAAAGTCGTGCACATGACAGAAGAGCGTCCGACCGAGGGTGAACTGGACCAGGGGCGGGTCCGGGTCGCGGTCATCGAAGACCACCCGCTGTACCGCGTCTCCGTCGAACGCGTGTTGGCCGAAGCCGGCTTCGTCGAGCTCGGCGCGGTCGTCGATTCGGTCGCCCGGTTCCACGTGCACCGGCAGCCGCCGGGCAGCGTGGTCCTGCTCGACCTGGGTCTCCCGGGGGTCGCGGGGGCGGCGGCCGTGCTGGAGGTGTGCGAGCTCGGGCACCACGTGCTCGTGGTCTCCGCGCAGGCGGAACCGGACGTCGTGCTCGGCGCGATCGCGGCGGGGGCGCGCGGGTTCCTGTCGAAGGACGTCGATGCGGAGGAACTGCTGATCGCGATCAAGACCGTCGCCGACGGCGGCGCGTACGTCTCGGCGGTGGTCGCCGGGATGATCATGAAGGAGAACGCCGACCGGCCCCCCGTGTCGGCCGAAGCCGAGCTGTCCCCGCGCGAGGAGCAGGTGCTGCGGCTGGTGGCGGCGGGGGAGCGGGACGTCGACATCGCGCTGATCCTCGGCATCGGCGTCCGGACGGTCCGCGGCTACCTCGACCGCATCCGCGACAAGACGGGCGAACGGCGGCGGCCGGGCCTGGTCAAGGAGGCCATCCGGCGCGGCCTCATCGGCGACGCGGGCCCGCGACGCGGCGGCCGCAAATGAGCGAGCCGGCGCGGCGCATCTCCGTGGGCGTGATCGAGGACCACCCGCTCTACCGGTACGCGCTGAGCCGCGTGCTGACCGAGGCCCCGGACATCGAGCTCGGCGCCGTCGCCGACTCGGTGGCCCGGTTCGCGGTCCAGGACCAGCCGGCGGGCAGCGTCGTCGTCCTCGACCTCAAGCTCCGTGGTGTCCAGGACGCGGCCGCGGTCCTGGAAGTGGGGCAGATGGGGCACAAGGTGCTGGTGGTGTCCGCCCACGCGGAACAGCCGGAGGTGCTCGGCGCGATGCAGGCGGGCGCGAAGGGCTTCCTGTCCAAGGACGTCGACGGCGACGAGCTCCTGCGCGCGATCCGCACGATCGCCGACGACAACGCGTACGTGTCACCGACGCTGGCCGGGATGATCATCCAGGACAGCGAAGACCGGCACGCGGGCCCGAAGATCGTGTTGTCCGAACGCGAAAAGCAGGTGCTCCGCCTGGTGGCGGCGGGGGAGCGGGACGTCGACGTGGCGGAGATCCTCAACATCAGCGTCCGCACGGTCCGTTCGTACCTGGACCGCATCCGCGACAAGACCGGCGAGCGCCGCCGCGCGGGCTTCGTCCGCGTCGCCATCCGCGAAGGCCTCCTCCGCTAAGGCGGTCACTTTCCCTGGGAAAGATGCGTCCGAGGGGGGCCCGGACGCATCTTTCCTAGGGAAAGCTCCGTTCAAAGGCGGCGGTTGGCGAGGGCTCCGGTGGCCGCGCGGGCTTGGGCCGACACGGCCGGGTCGACGTCGATCAGGAGGGTTTCCGGAGCCGCGCCGGCCTGGGCGAGCACCCGGCCGAAGCCGTCGGCGACCAGGGAGTACCCGATTCCCGTCGGGGCCTTCGGGTTGACCGTGACGCCCGTCGCCGCGGGGTCGGCCTGGCCGCAGCCCAGCACCCAGCAGCCCGAATCCAGAGCCCGCGCGCGAACCAGGACCTCCCACTGGTCGCGCTTACCCTCGCCCGCGCCCCACGACGTCGGCAGCAGGACGACGTCCGCGCCGTCGTCGGCCAGCGCGCGGAACAGCTCCGGGAACCGTACGTCGTAGCAGGTCGCGACGCCGTAGACGACGCCGTCCAGCTCGAACGTCGTCGCCGAGGAACCGGGCGCCACCGTGTCGGACTCGGCGAACCCGAACGCGTCGTAGAGGTGGATCTTGTCGTAGCCGCGGTGGTGCCCGCCGCCGGTGATCAAGAGCGTGTTGCGGACCCGCCCGTCGCCCGCCGGGGTGAACATCCCGGCGACGACGACCACGTCGTGCTCGGCGGCCACCGCGGCCACGGCCGACGCCCACGGGCCGTCGAGGGGCTCGGCGATCGGTTCGAGCGGCCGCCCGAACCGCGCCATGGCCGCTTCGGGGAACACGACGATCCGCGCGCCGTCCGTCGCCGCGGCCTCCACCCCCGTGCGAATCAGCTTCAGGTTCGCCTCCGGATCGTCACCCGAGTTGACCTGGCACAACGCGATTCGCGCCACCGCTGCCTCCTGCATGCTGGGATCGGCCGTCACCGGGGAGTATCGCCGAAAACCCCCTCGACGTGACCTCGTACCCTGGTGGGCATGTTGAACCGCACCGACCTGCGCGGGCAGGTCCCGACCGCCGCCGAACTGCGCGCCACGCTTCCCCGCGCCGAATACGACGTGGACGCGGCGCTGCATCACGTGCGCCCGGTGGTCGAGGCGGTCCGTGACCGCGGTGTCGAAGCCGTCCTCGAATACACCGAGAAGTTCGACAAGGTCCGCCCGGCCGCCGTGCGCGTGCCGCGGGCGAAGCTGTCCGAAGCGCTCGCGCAGCTCGACCCGCAGGTGCGTGCCGCGCTGGAGGAGTCGATCACCCGCACCCGGAAGGTGCACGCCGAGCAGCGCCGCACCGACGTCACGACCACCGTCGTCGAGGGCGGCACGGTCACCGAGAAGTGGGTGCCGGTCGAGCGCGTCGGCCTCTACGCCCCGGGCGGGCTGGCCGTGTACCCGTCCACCGTGGTGATGAACGTCGTCCCGGCGCAGATCGCCGGCGTCGGGTCCCTGGTCGTCTGCTCGCCGCCGCAGGCCGCGTTCGGCGGGCTGCCGCACCCGGCCATCCTCGCCGCGGCCGAGCTGCTCGGCGTCGACGAGGTGTGGGCGGCCGGCGGCGCGCAGGCCGTCGCGCTGCTGGCGTACGGCGGCACGGACACCGACGGCGCCGAACTGGCCCCGGTCGCCGTCGTCACCGGGCCGGGCAACATCTACCTCACCGCGGCGAAGCGGCTCCTGCGCGGCCTGATCGGGATCGACTCCGAGGCCGGGCCCACCGAGATCGCCATCCTCGCCGACGAGACGGCCGACCCGGTGCACGTCGCCGCCGACCTGATCAGCCAGGCCGAGCACGACCCGCTGGCCGCGAGCGTCCTGGTGACGACGTCGCCCGAGCTGGCCGACGCCGTCGACAAGGAGCTGGTGCACCGGGTCGCCGCGACGAAGCACGCCGAGCGCGTCACCGAAGCGCTGTCCGGCAAGCAGTCCGGCATCATCCTGGTGTCCACAGTGGACGACGGACTGCGCGTCGTCGACGCCTACGCCGCCGAGCACCTGGAGATCCAGACGGCGGACGCGCGCGAGGTGGCCGCCCGGGTCCGCAACGCCGGCGCGATCTTCGTCGGCGCGTACGCCCCGGTGTCGCTCGGCGACTACTGCGCCGGGTCCAACCACGTGCTGCCCACCGGCGGGTTCGCCCGCCACTCCTCGGGCCTGTCCGTGCAGAGCTTCCTCAAGGGCATCCACGTCGTGGACTACTCCGAGGACGCGCTGCGCGAGGTCGCCGGCCGCGTCGTCGCGCTGGCCAACGCCGAGGACCTGCCCGCGCACGGCGAGGCCGTCGCCGCGCGCTTCGGAGGCGAGGCCCGATGACCATCGGCGAAGAGGTCACGCTGGACGCGCTGCCGCTGCGCGAAGACCTGCGCGGCAAGTCGCCCTACGGCGCGCCGCAGCTGGACGTCCCGGTGCGGCTCAACACGAACGAGAACCCGTACCCGCCGCCGCCCGAGCTGGTCGCGGACCTGGCCGAGGCGGTCCGCGCGGAGGCCGCCGAGCTGCACCGCTACCCGGACCGCGACGCGGTGGCGCTGCGCCAGGACCTGGCCGACTACCTGAGCGTGTCGACGCGGGTCGTGCTGTCGGAGGCGAACGTCTGGGCCGCCAACGGGTCCAACGAGGTGCTGCAGCAGATCCTGCAGGCGTTCGGCGGTCCCGGGCGCAGTGCGCTCGGCTTCGAGCCGTCGTACTCGATGCACCCGATCATCGCGTCCGGCACGCGCACCGAGTGGGTTCCGGCGCCGCGCCGCGAAGACTTCACCCTCGACACGGCCGCGGCGGCGGCGCTCATCCGGGAACGGCGTCCGGACATAGTGTTCGTCACCAGCCCGAACAACCCGACCGGCGGCTCGATCCCGCTCGAAGAGCTGCGTGCGGTCCTGGACGCGGCCACCGGGATCGTGGTGGTCGACGAGGCGTACGCGGAGTTTTCTTCGCAGGTCAGCGCGGTGCACCTGCTCGCCGATTACCCGGCGCGGCTGATCGTCTCGCGCACGATGAGCAAGGCGTTCGCGTTCGCGGGCGGCCGGCTCGGCTACCTGGCGGCGGCGCCCGCGGTGGTCGACGCGTTGCAGCTGGTGCGCCTGCCGTACCACCTCTCGCGGCTGACGCAGGCGGCGGCACGGGCAGCGCTGCGGCACGCGGACGCCACTTTGGACAGCGTGTACAAGCTGGCCGCGGAACGCGACCGCGTCGTGGAAGCGTTGGCGGGTCTGGGTTACGACCCGGTGCCGAGTGATGCCAACTTCGTCCTCTTCGGACGGTTCCGGTCCCCCTCGGCCGCCTGGAAGTCCTATTTGGACGCCGGAGTGCTGATCCGCGACCCCGGTATCGAAGGGCACCTGCGCGTGAGCATTGGCACCCCGGAAGAGAACGACGCCTTCCTCGAGGCGAGTAAGGAAATCTCGCGATGACCCGCATCGGCAAGGTCGAACGGACCACCAAGGAGTCCTCGATCTTCGTGCAGCTGGACCTCGACGGCACGGGCGAGGTCGAGATCTCGACCGGCGTGCCGTTCTACGACCACATGCTCACGGCCTTCGGCGTCCACGGCTCCCTGAACCTCAAGGTCGAGGCCACCGGCGACGTTCACATCGACGCGCACCACACGGTGGAGGACACGGCGATCGTGCTGGGCCAGGCGATCCGCCAGGCCCTGGGCGACAAGAGCGGCATCCGCCGCTTCGGCGACGCCTGGATCCCGATGGACGAGACCCTCGCCCACGCGGCCGTCGACGTCTCGGGCCGCCCGTACTGCGTGCACGTGGGCGAGCCGGAGCAGTTCAACACCTTCACGATCGGCGGCAACTACCCGTTCGTGCTGACCCGGCACGTGTTCGACTCGCTGGCGTTCCACGCGCAGATCGCCCTGCACGTAAGGGTGATCCACGGCCGCGACCCGCACCACATCGCGGAGGCGGAGTACAAGGCGGTGGCTCGCGCGCTGAGGGCGGCGACGGAGCCGGACCCGCGAGCGGCCGGCATCCCGTCGACGAAGGGCGTCCTGTGAGCAGCGGAGTCATCGGCGTTCTCCTGCTCGCCCTGGGTGGTTTCCTGGTGGGCGGGGTGTATTCGACCTGGAAGACGGCGAAGTTCCTGGCGGTGGTGCTGGGCATCGCCGCCCTGCTGGCCATCGGCGGCGCGATCTTCTGGTTCATGGGCTGAGCGCAGGAGAAAGCCCCCTCGGCCACACCGAGGGGGCTTTCTCCTGTGCTCGCTAGCGAGTTGCGCCGACCAGCTCGCGCTCCTCGGGCTCGTCCAGGTGCTTCGTGAGCTTCTCGCCCTCCACGTCGACGTCCGGCAGGATCCGGTCCAGCCACTTCGGCAGCCACCACGCGCTGCGGCCGAGCAGGGACATCACCGCCGGGACCAGGGTCATGCGGACCACGAACGCGTCCACCAGCACGCCGAACGCCAGCGCGAAGCCGATCGACTGGATCAGCGACGACTCCGCGAGCACGAAGCCGGCGAAGACGCTGATCATGATCAGGGCCGCCGCGACCACCACGCGTGCCCCGTGCCGGAAGCCGGTGACCATCGCCTCCTGCGGTTCGGCGCCGTGGACGTGCTCCTCGCGCATCCGCGTCACCAGGAACACCTGGTAGTCCATCGCCAGCCCGAACAGCACGCCGATCAGCAGGATCGGCAGCATGCTCATGATCGGGCCGGTCGAGGCGACCCCGAGCAGGTCCGTGAGCCAGCCCCACTGGAACACCGCGACCACCGCGCCGAACGTCGCCGCGACCGAGCCGAGGAAGCCGATCGTCGCCTTCAGCGGCACCACCACCGAGCGGAACACCAGCATCAGGAGCACGAACGCCAGCCCGACGATCAGCGCCAGGTACGGCAGCATCGCGTCCGACAGCTTCTCGGAGACGTCGATGTTGGCCGCGGTCTGGCCGGTGACGGACAGCTTCGCGCCCGTCCCGTTCTCCAGCGCGCCGGATTCGGTGCGGATCGCGGCGACCAGGTCCTCGGTCTGCGAGCTGCTCGGGCCGCTCTTCGGGATCACCGTGAGCAACGCCGTGTCACCGGTCTGGTTGACCCGCGGCGGCGTGACGGCGGCGACGTCGGGCAGCTTCTGGATGTCGGCCGCGGCCCGGCCGAGCGCCGCCTGGCGGTCGGTGCTGGCGGAGATGTCGACGACGACCAGCAGCGGCCCGTTCGAGCCTTCGCCGAAGCTGCGGCTGGCGATTTCGTACGCCTTGCGCTGCGTCGACTCCGGTGCGGCGGTGCTGTCGTTGGGCAGGCCGAGCTGCATGCTCAGCGCGGGCAGGGCGACGACGGCCAGCCCGGCCAGCCCCACCAGCAGCACCGCGATCCGGTGGCGGCCGACGAACCGCGCCCAGCGTTCGCCGTGCGTCGTTTCGACCGGCTTGCGGCGCAGCCGGATGCGGTCGCCGGCCACCCGTGCCCCGGCGAAGCCGAGGATCGCGGGCAGCAGCGTCAGGGCGATGAGCACGGCGATCGCGACGGTGACGGCGGCGGCGACGCCCATCTGGCCGAGGAACGGGATGCCGATGACGGTGAGGCCGGCCAGCGCGATGATGACGGTCAGCCCGGCGAAGACCACCGCGGACCCGGCGGTGCCCGCGGCGCGTCCGGCGGCTTCTTCGGGGCTGCGGCCGATGGTCAGTTCGTGGCGGTAGCGCGACACGATGAACAGCGCGTAGTCGATGCCGACGGCCAGGCCGATCATCAGCGCCAGCACCGGCGTGTTCGAGTTCAGCTCGAGGAACCCGGAAGCGAGGAAGATGCCCGCCATCCCGGTGCCGACGCCGATCAGCGCGGTGAGCAGCGGGATCCCGGCCGCGAGCAGCGAACCGAACGTGATGATCAGCACGACGGCGGCGACCGCGACACCCAGGCCTTCGGTGGCTCCGGTCGCGGGCGCGCCCTCCACGGCGTCGCCGCCGAACTCGACGGTGAACCCGGCGGCGCGGCCGGCGTTCGCCGTGTCCAGCAGGGCCTGACGGTCCTCGTCGGTCAGTTCGTACGCTTTCGCTCCGTAACTGACCTGGGCGAGCGCGACGCGCCGATCGGGGGAGATCGACTGCGCCTGGAACGGGTCGACCACGGCGGCGACCTTCGGCGCCGTCTTCAGCTGCCCGACGAGGGCTTCGACGGCGGCCTTGCCCTTCGCGTCGGTCACCGTGGTGCCCGCCGGGGCCTCGATCACCACCCGCGCGGTGGCGCCACCCGCGTTGGCCTGCGGGAACTTCTCGGCGAGCTGGTCGATCGCCCGCTGCGACTCGGTGCCGGGGATCGTCACCGAGTTCGAGAGCTGGCTCGACAGCGTCAGTGCACCGAGGCCCAGCGCCACCAGGACGGCCGCCCAGACGGCCACGACCAGCGCTTTGCGCCGGAAGGAAAACCGGCCGAGCCGGTACAGGAAGGTCGCCACGAGTCAGCTCCATTTCGCCCGAACGGGGTCAGGTAACTCCATCAGGTGGGTTCCACGCTAGCCGATCGGCAGGGAGACTCCAAGCCGATCGGCAAGTATGTGACTTGCCGAACAGCAAGGTTTATTACTTGCCGGTCGGCTAGTTACTCGGTTTGCCGATCGACAAGGCGTGACGTAGGCTCCGACGGCTGCTGAGGAGGAAGAATGACCGCCGGCCCGGCCGAGGACACCCGGACCCGACTGCTGCGGACGGCGCTGCGCCTGTTCACCGAACACGGGGTCGAGGGCACGTCGCTGCAGATGATCGCCGACGCGCTGGGCATCACCAAGGCGGCCGTCTACTACCACTTCAAGACGAAGGCGGAGATCACCGAGGCGGTCGCCGAGCCGGGCATCCGCGACCTGGACGACCTCGTCCGGCGAGCGGCCGCGCTGAAGCGCCGGGGCGCGCAGGTGGACCTGCTGCTGGAGGGGTTCGTCGACCTGGTGATCCGCCACCGGGCGCTGGTCGCGCTGTTTTCGAGCGACCCGGGCATCGCCCGCGCGATCGAGAAGTCGGCCCACGGCGGCACGGAGGGCTTCGGCCGCGCGTTGCTGGCCATCCTGTCGGGCCCGGACCCGGACACGACGGCCCGGGTCAACGCCATGGTCACGCTGACGGGCATCGCCATGGCAGGCGGCTCCCCGGACCTCGCCGGCCTGAGCGACGAAGAGTTGCGCGCAGAGCTCCTCGACGTGGGCCGCCGCCTCCTCGGCCGCCCCCGCCGCCGAACCCTCACCCCCGTGTCGACCCCCTAATCACGCGAGCCGACCCGCCAATCACGCGAGATACGCGCTCAAACACGCGAGTTCCGGGCCTGATCACGCGAGTTCCGGCTCTGATCACGCGAGTTCCGTGTTCGATCACGCGAGTCACGCACCCGAACGGTCGGCTCGCGTACCTGGACGGTCGGCTCGCGTGCTTGGAGGGTCGGCTTGCGTGCTTGGAGGGTCGACTCGCGTGATTGGGGGGACGACACGGGTTCTCAGCCGGTGCGGTCGAGGTAGGGCGGGGGGACTGAGGCGGTCAGCCAGACTCCGTTGGCGCTCACCTGGAACGCGTGGCCTGCCGCGGCCATGGCGGCGGCGTCGACCTGGAGGATCACCGGCTTGCCGCGGCGGGCGCCGACGGTCCGGGCCGTTTCCACCGTGGCCGACAGGTGGACCGCGTGGCGGTTCATCGGGCGCAGGCCCTCGCGGAAGATCGCGTCGAGGTACTTCGCGACCGTTCCGTGGTAGAGCACGGCCGGCGGTGTCGCGTCCGGTAAACCCAAGTCGACCGTGACGCTGTGGCCCTGGCTTGCGCGGATGCGCGTGCCCGTTTCGTCGAAGGCGAAGCGGCGCTTGTTGTTCCTCTCGACCACTTCGCCGAGCTCCTCGCGGGTGATCGAGAGCGCGCGCACGAGCGTGTCGACGGGGACCCAGCCGCCGGGGGCGAGTGTCAAACCGAGGGCGGCCGGGTCGTGGCGCAGGTGCCGGGACAGCCGCTTCGAGATGCGGATCAATTCCTTTTCGTTCATTGCCTCCCCAGCATCCTCCCCGCGCGCAAGCGGTTTAGATGCCGCCTTCGACCACCGGACGCAACTTGCTCGCGCCCGGCCCGAAGCGGGCCAGCTCGTCGTCGTTGTTGTACAACGCGCAGCTGCGCAGCGACAGACAGCCGCAGCCGACGCAGCCGGTGAGCCGGTCGCGAAGCCGTTGCAGGGCGTCGATGCGTGCGTCGAGCTCGTGCTGCCAGTCGCGGGACAGGCGCGCCCAGTCCGCCTTCGTCGGGGCGTGGTCCGCCGGCAACGTGGCCAGCGCCGAACTGATGTCCTCGAGCGAAAGCCCGACCCGTTGTGCCGCGCGGATGAACGCGATCCGGCGCAGCACCGAACGCGGGTAGCGGCGCTGGTTGCCCGCCGAGCGCTCCGAACTGATCAGCCCCTTCTCCTCGTAGAACCGCAGTGCCGTGTGCGGAACCCCGCTGCGTTCCGCCACCTGTCCGATGCTGAGATGTTCAGCGAGCCTGGTCACCAGGTCAGGCTATCCTTGACTTCGAGTTTAGTCGAGGTTGCATCGTCGGGTCATGACCACTGTGACCGAACCGGGCTACGCCGACCTGCCCCGGCTGATTTCGCTGATGACCGGCGACGAAAAGCACAGCGCCGCCGCCGAGTCCACTCTGGACGTCCTGTGGGTGCTCTACGACCGCGTGCTCGACGTCACGCCCGCGAACTTCCGTGAGCCCGGCCGCGACCGGTTCCTGTTGTCCAAGGGACACGGGCCGATGGCGTACTACGCCGTGCTCACCGCGAAAGGCTTCATCGCCGAGGCGGAGCTGGCGACGTGGTCCGACCCGGTGTCGCGGCTCGGCCACCACCCCGACCGGCGCCGCATCCCCGGCGTCGAGATCTCCAGCGGTTCGCTCGGCCACGGCCTGCCGATCGCGCTCGGCACGGCGCTCGGCCTGCGCGCCCGCGGCCTGGCGAACGCGAAGGTCGTGACGCTCGTCGGCGACGCCGAGCTGGACGAGGGCTCGAACCACGAGGCGATCGTCGTCGCGGCGCGCGACGGCCTCGAAAACCTGACCACCGTGGTGATCGACAACCAGTCGTCGACGCGCGGCTGGCCGGGCGGCATCGAGCGCCGCTTCGCCGTCGAGGGCTGGGACACGCGCACGGTGTCCGGCCGGGACCACGACGCGCTGTACGACGCCTTCACCACCCCCCACCCCGGCCGGCCACTGGTCGTGGTCGCCGTCGTCGAACCGAAGGGCTGAACATGTTGCCGATGCGGGAAACCTTCCTCGCCACCACCGAACGGATCCTCGACGCGGACCCGGACGTCGCGGTCGTGCTGGCCGACATCTCGGCGGCGCAGCTCGCCGGCGCCGCGCGTCGCCACCCGGACCGGGTGATCAACGTCGGGATCCGCGAACAGCTGCTGGTCAGCGCGGGCGCCGGGCTGGCGCTGGCGGGCCTGCGGCCGATCGTGCACACGTTCCCGTCGTTCCTGGTGGAGCGCGCCTTCGAGCAGATCAAGCTGGACTTTTCGCACCAGGAGGTGGGCGGCGTCCTGGTGTCGTGGGGAGCGTCGTACGACATGTCGACGGCGGGGCGCACGCACCAATCCCCCGGCGACGTGGCGTTGATCGATTCGCTGCCGGGCTGGACGGTCCACGTACCGGGCCACCCGGCCGAGGCCGAGCGGCTGTTGCTGGAGTCGATCCCCGGAGACGGCCGCGTCTACCTGCGGCTTTCGGCGCAGTCCAACGAGTCCCCGCACCTGGGGGTGGGCTTCACCCGCGTGCGTTCCGGGGCCGCCGGCGTCGTGGTGGCGGTGGGCCCGGTGCTGGACCGGGTCCTGCGAGCAACGGCGGGCCTGGACGTGACGGTGCTGTACGCGTCGACGATCCGGCCGTTCGACGCGGCCGGTCTGCGGTCGGCGGTGCTTTCCGCGTCCGCTTCGGTGGTGTTGGTGGAGCCGTATTCGGCGGGGACGTCGGCTTTCTGGGTGGCGGAGGCGCTTTCCGATGTGCCGCACCGGTTGCGGTCGTTGGGGGTGCGGCGGGATGTGGAAGTGCGGACTTACGGCGGGATCGCGGACCACGATCTCGCGCACGGGCTGGACGCCGGGTCGCTGGGGCTTTCGATCAGGGAGTTCTTGGGGGAGTAGGAGGGGAGTCGCCGGTGCTGGGGGTACCGGCGACGGGGTGCTTGTAGTGAAGCGTCACGGTTTCGTCGCCGCTGAGCAGGGACATCAGTTTTACATTGTTCGTGCGTTCCGTGTCCGTGTCGTCCGGCTGCTCGAGGTGCAGGCTTTCGTAGAGCTTGAATCGGTTCAGATCCAGAACCGTCCGCACCATTTCCATGTATTCGATCGCCGCGGCGATCGAGGCGCGATACGCGATGTAAGCCAGGAAATACGGTCCGAGGGACGCCAGGAGCCACCAACCGTCTGTGAACAGGAAGCCGACCGCTTCGACGGTGGCGAGTAGTGCGACGACGCACAACCGGACAGAGGTGTCTAACTGCTGTCTGGTGTCTTGGAGGTAGTTTAGGTGAGGTTCCGGGGCGATCAGTGCGATGTACGGAGTTGTCCGGACGGCGTCCAGTGCGTACTGACGGCCGATGGAGTCTTCGGCTGAGCGCAGCGCATTGCCCAGTCGGGTAGGCATCATCCGATCCGGGTCGGGATAGTGTGCCAGCAGGACCGGGATCGATGCCATCGCTGCGTGTGCTCCGCTGGCGGGATAAGCCTGTGTGCTGAAGAGAAGATTCTCGAGTTCTCGCTTCAGTCGCTCCGAAGCCCACCGTGCTGGATCTTCGGCGGTGGCGGGGTCATCCGCCAGTTTGCGAAGGTAGCGGCCGACAAGCAGCTTGGTGAGTACGCGGTTGCGGCGTTGTTCGAGCTTTTCCCTTCTGGTCGAAAGACGGTTGAACCGCTTCCGATGGTGCGTGATGCGAGAGCGGAGCAGGGCAGCGGCGATTCGTGAACTTCCCCAGTATCCTTCCAAAACCTTCGTCATGGCAAGCTGCAAGGGGTGCAGAAACAGGGCCAAGACGAGAGTTCCCAGGAGGAGCCAGGCGACTTCGCTCACCGTTATGCCGGTCAACTCGTGGGCCATGCGGCTGAGGACCGGTCGTCCCGACCACGCCCCGCTCACGACGAGCACGAAGGTCCATGTGCTCAGGAAAAGTACCGGCAGCATGCTCACAACACTGAAATAACGGCCGACTCGTGAGCCCAGGCTCATTGCGGTATCCGGTAGCGAAGGTGTGCTCACGGGATCCGCTTTTCCGGGGGAATCATGTCATCGCATTCCCGGCACCAATACCCCTTGCGTGTCTTGAGAAGCGTGGTCGTGCGGTGTTTCGGGCAGTGACCGTTGCCTTCTGGCCGCTCGCTGTCGCCAGGTGGCTTGACCGGAGGGTTGTTGATCGGAAGGAGTCGCTGGGAGCGGGCAAGACCGACGAGGAGCCGAAGCCTGCGCATGCGCCTCACCCCGCCCTCCAGGATTCGACCATGTTAGGCCAGCATTCAGGCCCAGTCGACAAGCGAGAACGAGGTGATCATGGGGCTGTCGCCCTGGGCGGTGCCCGCCGTGGGCATGGTGGTGGTGGCCCTTGCCGGGGCGGGTGGCAGTGGGTGGGCGTGGCTGGCCGTCGGGGTGCTCGGTGTGGCCGGGGCCGGGTGGGTCGGGTGGCTTGTGCTTCGGGAGGCGCGGGTCGATAGCGTGAGCGCCATGCCATCGATCCGGCCGATCGTGCTCGCCGTCATCCGGCGTGGGGGTGCGATTCTCGTCTTCGAAGCGCACGACGATGTCAAGGACGAGATCTTTCACCGGCCGCTCGGGGGTGGGATCGAGTTCGGGGAAACCAGCAAGGAAGCCCTCGAGCGGGAGTTCCTGGAAGAGCTCGGCGCCGAGATCACGGTCGGCGAGAGGCTCGGGGTGCTCGAGAACGTCTTCTCCTGGCGCGACCGGCCCGGGCACGAGATCGCCTTCGTCTTCGCCGCCAAGTTCGTCGACCAGAGCCTCTACCGGCGCGACGAGATGAAGATCCTCGACGATCCCGGTACCGCGCGGTGGGTCGACGTCGCCGAGTTCCGCGACGGCAGCAAGATTCTCTACCCCGAAGGGCTCATCGAACTCCTCTCACCGGATCAGCGACCGCGAAGTCGGTAAGAGCTCGACAGAAGCTTCCGAAGGCGTCCGGCTGAACCACACCGCGAACGGGCCGTCCGTGCGAACCGGCAGCTGCGGGAAGTTGTTCGGAGACGGCTCCGTCTCGAACGCCGCGAACGCCGGCTCGGGTGGGGGAGCCGGAGCGGAGATCGTCACGTGCAGACCCGTGCCCGGCGGTGGTGCGGCCAGGCCACGGCGGACCGGGCGCAGCAACAGCACGTTGTCGGAGTCGATCATCGTGGCGTTCGCCGCCGAGCGGTGGGCCTTCCAGGCCGGGCCGGAGTAGAACCTCTCCAGCGCCTCCTTGCGGGCGGCCATCGAGCGGAAGCCGCGCAGCCACACGAACTCGTCCGGCGAGGCGCGGGCGCGGAACAAGCCGAACAAGTGCGCGCCCGCCGCCTCCTGCGGCTCGACGAACTCGCGCTCGAACAGCTCGATCAGCTCGTCACGCCGGCCGGGGTGCAAGGTGTAGCGCCGCAGCTCCACCACGGTTTCGAACTCGGAAAAAGTCATGCCGCGAACGCTAGCGGTGACCACCGACAAAAACCGGTCAGCGGAACGCGGACAGCCCCGTGACGGCCTGTCCGAGCGACAGCGCGTGCATCTCCTCGGTACCTTCGTAGGTCAGCACCGTCTCGAGGTTCGCCATGTGCCGCATCACCGGGTACTCCAGCGAAATCCCGTTCGCGCCCAGCATCGAACGGGCCTCGCGCGCCACGGACAGCGCCGAGCGGACGTTCGCCATCTTGCCGAAGCTGACGTGGTTGTGGTGCAGGTCGCCGTCGTCCTTCAGGCGCCCGATGTGCAGGGCCACCAGCCCGGCGCGGTTGACCTCGACGACCAGGTCGGCCAGCTTGCGCTGGGTCAGCTGGAACCCGGCCAGCGGCTTCCCGAACTGCGAACGGGAGAGCGTGTACTCCAACGCGGCTTCGTAGCACGCGCGCGCCGCGCCGACGACTCCGAACAGGATCCCGTAGCGGGCCTCGTTCAAGCAGGACAGCGGCCCGCGCAGGCCGCGGACCTCGGGGAACGCCGCCGACGACGGCAACCGGACGCCGTCGAGCACCAGTTCCGCGGTCAGCGACGCCCGCAGCGACAGCTTGTGCTTGACCTCGTTCGCGGTGAAGCCCGGCGTGCCCGTCGGGACGACGAAGCCGCGGATCCCGTCGTCGGTCTGCGCCCAGACGACCGCGACGTCGGCGACGGTTCCGTTGGTGATCCACATCTTCGTGCCCGAGAGCACCCAGTCGTCGCCGTCGCGCACCGCCCGCGTCCGCATCGAGCCCGGGTCGCTGCCCGCGTCCGGCTCGGTCAGCCCGAAGCAGCCCAGCGCCTCGCCGGTGGCCATCCGCGGCAGCCACTCCTGCCGGTGTTCTTCGCTGCCCCACCGGTGGATCGCATACATCGCCAGCGATCCCTGCACCGACACGAAGCTGCGCAATCCCGAGTCGACGGCTTCGAGTTCGCGGCACGCGATGCCGTACGCGACGGCGCTGGTGCCGGCGCAGCCGTAGCCCTCCAGGTGCATGCCGAGCAGGCCGAGCGAGCCGAAGCCCTTCGCCAGCTCCGCGGCGGGGAGCGCGCCCGTTTCGTACCACTCGGCGACGTGGTCCAGCAGGTGGTCCTTCGCGTACGCGCGGACGGCATCGCGGATGGCGCGGTCCTCTTCGGCGAGCCCGGCGTCGAGGCCGAGGAAGTCGTGCGGGTCAGGGCTGCGACTCATGAGGAGCTCCCGGGGACGCGTCGATGCGGCCACCGCAGGAAACCACAGTCAGGCGTCTGTTCTCCGCGTGGCTTTCGTCACGCGAGCGGCAGACGCGCCGGGCACGCACCGCGGCCGGACCTGCTGGCGCGGGATCAGCAGCTCGGTGAACTGCGGAAACGGCACGCTCTCGATGTCTTCACGCCAGGCGTGCAGCATCTGGGACAGCAGATCGTCCTCGGCCATCTTCGCCTCCCAGGCGTCCGTCGTGCCGGGCTGAGCGCACACGATCGGGTGAAGTGATACCCGGGGAGCGGGAAGGTCAAACGGGGTTTCCCCAAGATTTTTCCGGTCGTCGACCACTCTGTGGCACGGGCCTGTTCGGTCGAGGGCCGCCGGGCCTTCCGGCTACGCTGGGTGGCGTGTCTCGTGTGGTGATTCTCGACTACGGTTCCGGCAACCTCCGTTCCGCCGAACGCGCTGTCGCGCGCGCCGGGGCCGACGTCGAGGTCACGGCCGACCCGCATGCCGCCGTCGAAGCCGACGGCCTGGTCGTGCCCGGGGTCGGCGCCTACTCCGCCTGCATGGCCGGCCTGCTGGACGTGCACGGGCACCGGATCATCGGGAAGCGGCTCGCCGGCGGGCGGCCGGTGCTCGGCATCTGCGTCGGCATGCAGATCCTCTTCTCCCGCGGGGTCGAGCACGGCGAGGAGACCGAGGGCACCGGGGAGTGGCCCGGCGTCGTCGACCGGCTGCACGCCGACGTCCTGCCGCACATGGGGTGGAACACCGTGCGCGCGCCCGCGGGCTCGCAGCTCTTCGCCGGTCTCGACCCCGAGGAGCGGTTCTACTTCGTGCACTCCTACGCCGCGCGCAAGTGGGAACTCGACGGCCTGGCCGGGCAGGAGCCGAAGGTCACCTGGGCCCACCACGGCGAGGACTTCGTCGCCGCGGTCGAGAACGGGCCGCTGTGGGCCACCCAGTTCCACCCGGAGAAGTCCGGGGACGCCGGGGCCCAGCTGCTCCGGAACTGGCTGGCGACCCTCTGACCGGGTGATCCGGGTCTCCGTCCTAGAGTTACCCGCGTGACTTTCACGCTGCTTCCCGCCGTTGATGTGGCCGATGGCCAGGCCGTGCGACTCGTCCAGGGCGAGGCCGGCACCGAGACCTCCTATGGCAGTCCTCTGGAGGCCGCGCTCGCCTGGCAGCGCGACGGCGCCGAGTGGATCCACCTGGTCGATCTCGACGCCGCCTTCGGCAAGGGCAGCAACCGCGAGCTGCTCGCCGAGGTGGTGGGCCGGCTCGACGTGCAGGTCGAGCTGTCCGGCGGCATCCGCGACGACGCCTCGCTGAAGGCCGCGCTGGACACCGGGGCCCGCCGGGTCAACCTCGGCACCGCCGCGCTCGAGGACCCGGAGTGGACCAGCCGGGTCATCGGCGAGTACGGCGACCGCGTCGCGATCGGCCTCGACGTGCGGATCACCGAGGCCGGCCACCGGCTTTCGGCCCGCGGCTGGACCTCCGACGGCGGCGACCTGTGGGAGGTCCTCGAGCGCCTCGACCGCGACGGCGCGTCCCGCTACGTCGTCACCGACGTCAGCAAGGACGGCACGCTGCGCGGCCCGAACCTCGAGCTGCTGAGGGACGTCGTCGCCCGCACCGACGCGCCGGTGATCGCTTCCGGCGGGGTGTCGAGCGTCGCCGACCTCGTCGCGCTGGCGGGCCTGGCGTCCGACGGCGTCGAGGGCTCCATCGTCGGCAAGGCGCTCTACGCCGGGGCGTTCACACTGCCGGAGGCCCTCGCCGCGGTGGCGAAGGTCTAGCCCGGACGACACAGACGGGTGCGCCCCAAGGTGGCCTTCGGTGCGTTCAACGCACCGAAGGCCACCTTGGGTGCGTTGAACGCACCCAAGGCCACCTTGGGGCGCTTGGGGTGGGGCCCGGTGTTGAGGGACCTCGGACGCGCGAAGGTCTAGCTCGGACGGTAGGTGGTGATCGTGCCGCCGTGGCCGAACGTCAGGACTTCGACCGGCGTGAACCCGCGCGGCCCGAAGCCGCCGCTGAACATCGGCACCCCGCCGCCCGCGACGACCGGGTAGGACTTGACCACCAGCTCGTCGATCTCCGGCAGCAGCTGACCGGCCAGGTCCCCGCCGCCGCACAGCCAGATGTCCAGGCCTTCCTCGGTTTTGAGCTGCCGCACGAGTGCCAGGGGATCGCCGGGCACGAGGGTGACGGCCGGGTCGGCGAGCCGGCTCAGCGACCGCGAGACGACGTACTGCCGCAGGTGCGCGTACGGGCTGGTGACGCCTTCGGCCAGCGGTACCGCGTAGGTGCCGCGGCCCATGACGACCGTGTCGTACCGCTGGTTCGGCGTGTCCGCGGCGATTCCGACGCGCGGCCGGATGTGCGTCGGCATGGTCTCCGGGAACTCCGCGCGCACGTGCGCGACCATGTCCGGGTCGAGCGGGTGGAAGTCGGTTTCGCCGCCCGGTCCGGCGATCACGCCGTCGATGGTGGTGCCGGTGAAGTACACGAGCTTGCGCACAGCTGCCCCCTGCCGGATCAACTCCGGATGTAGTACTTTGCTTGAAGTGGTTGGAACTGTAGTACTACGTCTGGAGTGGTGTCAACGTCATGGTGCGACGCAACCCCGAGCGGCGGGCGGCCCTGCTCGACGCCGCCATCGAAGTCCTGGCCGGCGAAGGCGCGCGGGGACTCACCTTCCGCGCGGTCGACCAGCAGGCCGGTATGCCGGTCGGCACCGCGTCCAACTACTTCGCCAGCCGTGACGAAATCCTCAACCACGCGGGCGAGCGGGTGTACGAGCGGCTGGTCGACGAAGAGGTGATCGCGGACGGTCTGGCGGGGCCGCGTGATCCGGCGCGCGTCACGGAGCTGATGCACGCGCTCGTGGACCGCGTGGCCGCGTTCCCGACGGGTTTCCTGGCGCTGCTGGAACTGCGGCTCGAAGCCACGCGCCGCCCGGAACTGCGGGACGTGCTGACCCGCCGCATCCGCGCGGACGTCGACTTCAACGTCGAATACCACCAGAAGTCCGGCCTGCCCGGCGACGGCACGATGGTGGTCCTGCTGTGGCTGGCGCTGAACTGGCTGATCATGGACCGGCTGACGTTGCCGGACCTGTTCACCGACGAGCAGCGCCACGACCTCGTCACGGCGCTGGTCGAGCGCCTGCTGGCCGGGCAGCCCGCATTACCTCCGGCGTAATCGACGCCGAGCCGGCGAGCGGCCAGGATTCCTTTCACCACAAGGACGAAGGAAGGAACCCCATGACCGCCTACGGACTCGCCCACCTGCGCCCGCCCGCCGTGCTGCCGGAGGAGGTCTTCGAGTACCTGGAGCGCATCCAGGCGACGCTCGACCCGTACGGCGGCCGGTTCCTCGTGCACGGCGCGCCGGTGCAGGTCATGGAAGGCGACTGGCCCGGCGGGCTGGTGCTCATCGAGTTCCCCAGCCTCGCCGCGGCGCACGAGTGGTACGCCTCGCCCGCCTACCGGGAGATCCTGCGGCTGCGCGCGGACCACATCCCGGGCGACCTGATCGTGGTCGAGGGCTGCGGGCCGGACCACGACTCGGCCGCCATGGCGGCGGCCTTGAGAGCCGCTTGAGTCCGAAAAGCGGCTGACAGCGGACCGGCGGGGTCGTAGGTTGCCGCGGTGGAGGAGATCGTCACCGAGCTCGAAATGACCGCCGCCCGTCAGCTCAACCCCGCTCCGCTCGTCGAGGGGGTCGCGCTTCGGAGCGCCGAGCCGGGGCCGCTGATCCGCGAGCTGCACGTCCGGATCGGCACGCCGTACCGGTGGCCGAGCGCCACCCGCGGTGCCGATGAATGGGACCGCTGGCTCGCCGCTCCGCACCGGGAATACCGGATCGTCGAATACCGCGGCGAAGTCGCCGGCGCCGCGGATTTCGAGCCACAGCCCGGGAACGACGTCGAGATCACCACGTTCGGCCTGGTGCCGGAGTTCGTCGGCAAAGGACTCGGCGGGTTCGCGCTCACCCTCGTCGTCGCCGACGCGTGGGCGCTGCCCGGGACGCGGCGCGTCTGGCTGCACACCTCGACGCTCGACCACCCGAACGCGCTGCCGAACTACCTCCGGCGGGGCTTCCGCAGCTTCAGCCGTCCATTTTGACCGCGATGCCGATCGTCCGGTCCGCCGGGCCGCGCAGCTTCGAGAAGAACATCGTGACGCGCCCGACGATGCCGTACTTGCGGGCGATGGCCCGCCTGGCCTGTTCGGTCCCGGCGTCGTCGAGCAGCCGGGCCTGCCCGGAGACCTTCGCGCCGTGCGTCTTCTTCCCGCGGACGTCGCAGGCCTGCACCTCGACCCGGCCGTCGTTGCGGATGCGCTTGACCTTGCCGGCCACGCGCACCGACGTCAGCAGGAGCTCGCCGTCGGCGCCGGCCACCCAGATCGGGGTCGGCACGGCCCGTCCGTCACGCCGGAACGTGGTCAGCACGACGTAGCGCTCGGCGGCGAGGCGGTCGGTCTCGGAAGTCATGCGCCCACCGTAGCCCGTGGCGGACGATCCACAGTGGAACGACCGGGCCCGCCGGTCCCGGTTCGCGGGAACCGTGTCCCAGCGTGACCGGCGTGAAAAACACATAGGCCGTTCGCACCGAAACCCCACACGCTTGGCCGAAGCGTTTCAATGCATGTGCCTGCAACGCTTCACCGACTGGATCACCGCACTCTGGAGGGCATCGATGGCGGTCAAGCAGCAAGTACCGGTTCATCCGCAGGCAGGGTTCTTCGGCGCCGGGCCGTATCCCGCGCGCCGGGCCGCCATCGCCGTCGCCGCCGTCGTGGCGGGGTTCGTGCTGACCGCCATCTGGTCGGCGCCGTTCGTCGACTCCGTGATCGGTGACAGCGTCGCGAACGGGCTACTCGGCCACGACGCGAAAGCCACCCCGATCAGCGGAGTCGTCGCCGGGACGCTGTTCGCGTTCGTCTCCGGCCTCGCCGGGTCCTTCACCGCCTGCAACATCGCCGCCTTCGGAGCCGTCGCGCCGTTGGTGGGCGACCAGGCGGGCGGGAAGCGGAGCGTGCTCAAGCCGCTCGGCTGGATCTCCGCCGGTCTGCTCGCCGTTTCGGTCGTCTACGGCGTGATCGTCGCGCTCGTCGGCACGCGGATGCCGCAGTTCTCCACCGCGAAGACCACCGGGCTCTCGCCGCGCAACATCCAGTCCATGGTGGCCTTCGGCGTCGTCGGCCTGGTCTTCCTGCTGATGGGCTTGATCGCCCTCGGCATCCTCCGCAACCCCTTCGCGAGCTTCACCCGCCGTCACCCCGCCGCGCCGCTCGTCCTCATGGGCGCGCTCATCGGCGGGTTCCTCATCGGACGGCCGTACCCGCTCTTCCGGATCATGTTCCGCGACGCCGCCGAGCAGCACAACGTGTTCTACGGCGCCGCCGCGTTCGCGTTGCAGTCGCTCGGCAACATCGTCGTCATGGTGGTGCTGTTCCTCGTCCTGACCTACGCCACGGGCGGGCGCGTGCAGCGCTGGCTGGCCGCGGAGCCGGCGCGGATCGCCACCGTGACCGGCGTGGCCCTGCTCGTCGGCGGCACGTTCACGCTGCTCTACTGGGACGTCCGCGTGCTGGGCCGGCTCGGGATCATCTGGTTCCCGATGATCAGCTGGTAGCCCGCCCGAGCCAGCCGTAGTCGGGTGCCGGGTCGAGCTGGACGCCGTTCGCGACGGCGATCAGCTCGGCCTCCGGCCGCGAACCCGACACCGTCAGCCAGCGCCCCGACGGCAGCCGGACCGCGACCACCGCGTCCTTCCCGTCCTGCGGCGCCACGAAGAAGCCGGCCCCGCCCCGGACGGTCACCCGGGCGGCGCCGGCCGTGCCGGGGGGTACCGGGCCGGCGGCGGCCCGCACCACCGGGATCGACGGCCGGGCCGGGTCGGTCGCGGTCAGCTCGGTGCTCGCGTCGCCGGGACCGGTGCCCCGCACCGCGGCCGAACGCTCGGCCAGCCCCGCCGGCAGCGGGCCGAACCGCAGCTCGCCGCGGACGCCGACCGGTTCGGTGGCGACCGAGCCGGCGATCCGCTCGGCGACCGCGCGGGCGTCCGGGATCCCGGCGATCGACGCGCACAGCACGTGCTTGTCGTCGGCCAGCCAGGTGAGCTGCGCGGTGCCGCCGGAGCCGGTGACCATGCCGACCCGGCCGTGCACCACGACCTGGTCCTTGATCGACGCGATCTTCAACGCGGCCTGCGACCACTCGGGGTCGGCGGTGGAGTACGCCGACAGCGTGATCGACGCCGGGCCGTCGGACCACCGCCGGACCTGCGGGGTGATCCCGGGCCCGCCTTCGCGGTACTGCTCGGTGAAGCCGTCCGGCACCCACTCCGGGCCGTAGGCCAGCACCGGACGGCCCGCGGTCGGCGCCAGATCCGGGCGGGTCAGCAGCTGCGTGCCCGCGACGACGCCGACGACCAGCACGACCACGGCGGCGGCCACGAGGGCCAGCCGGGTCGACGGCCGCCGTTCCCGGCCGGCGCGGGCGAGGGCGTCGCGCACCGCGTGGCCGTCCGGGGCGCGGGCGGCGAGGCGGTCCAGGCTGTCCCGGATCAGCGTTTCGGTCTCGTGCTCGCTGCGGGTCATTCGGGGGCTCCGGTGGCTCCGGTGGTGATGACGGTCGGCTTCAGGCCGGCTTGGCGCAGGGTGGCCAGTGCCCGCGAGATCTGGCTGCGCACGGTGGACGCGCCGCACCGCAGGACCGCGGCGATCTCGGCGTCGGAGTAGTTCTCGTAGTACCGCAGGACGAGGGCCGCCCGCTGCTTGCGGGGCAGCGTGGCGAGCAGGCCGAGCATGGCGTCCCGCTCGTCGTAGGCGGCCGACGGATCGGGTTCCGGCGGGCCGATCGCGTCGAGGACGTCGTGGCTGCTGGCCACCATCCGCCGCACCGCGCGCCGTCGCCAGGACAGGTACTCGTTGGTGATCATCCGCCGCACGTAGGTCGGCGGGGCGTCGATGCCGTCCCACCGCTGCTGGGCGCGCAGGAGCACGTCCTGGACGACGTCCTGCGCCAGGTGCGGGTCGTTCGTCAGGACGGTGGCGTAGCGGAGCAGCCCGTCCAGCCGCTCCGCCACGAACTCTTCGAAGGTCACACGCGTCCTCTCCGTCAGACAGAGGACGCACGAGGGGGCCGTGCCGCTGCACGGCGGCGGAAAGTTTTCACCGGCCGAAGACGTCCTCCAGCCGGACGAAGGCGAAACCCGTGGTCGGGAGGTCGCCCGCCGCCGGCCGGCGTTCGCCGTCGTGGACCACCAGGAGGCCGTGCGGGAAGCGGCGGCCCAGGTACGCCGTGCTGATCGCCGAGCCGTCGGAGTGCTCGACCGAGTCCGTGCCGCGGCCCGCGACGATCCGCAGGTCACGGACGTGCTTGCCGTAGACGACGAACCGCGAGTCGCCCTGGCTGGAGGCGAACAGCGTGCCGTTCGCCACCGCGAGGCCCTCCGCGTCGGCCGTCAGCCACCGGCCGCCGTAACCGGGGTCGGGCCCGTCCGGGACGCACTCCTCGGTGGCCGCGTCCCAGCGCTGCGGGACGCCGAAGGAGCGCACCCGGTCGACCAGCTCGGGCCGCCCGAAGCCGGTGCCGGTCAGCGGGATCCGCCAGATCCCGACGTCCTCCTGCGCGGTGTAGAGCACGCGGCCGTCGAGCACCGAGCCCTCCAGCTGCGGCCGTTCGCCGGGTTCCTCGCACGGCGACCAGACCGACCCGTCCGGCAGGCGGAACTCCGCGGGCAGGTCCACGATGGCGACCGGCGTGGTGCCGACGGTGCCGTCCGGCCGGTCGGCCAGCCGCAGCAGCGCCACGCGGGTTTCGTGCCGCCGGGTCACCGCGACCCACCGGACGCCGGTGCGCGGGTCCCGGCCCGCGGCCAGGCCGTAGGCGGTCCGCTGCTCGTCCACTTCGGACTCCGACGCGGAGAACACCGGCGCGGCGGCGGGGTCGGTGACGTCGCGCAGCACGTGCGCGCCGGCGGCCGAGCCGGCGGGGTCGATCCGGTAGACGCGGATCCGGTCCCGGCCGCGGTCGCTGACCACGGCCAGGTCCCCGACGACGTCGACGTTGTTGAACCGCCCGCCCGGCCCGGCGGGGACCAGCTGCAGGGTCCGCGCGCCCAGGTCGAAGGCGGCGAGCCCGCCCTCCTTGAGGGCGCCGAGGACGACGCTGCGCTCGGGGTCGCGCGGGTGCACCCAGACGGCGGGATCGTCGGCGTCGGCGTTGGCGGGGGAGGCGCCGGGGTCGTCCACGAACGCCTGGGTCTGCAGGACGGGCGCCGGATCGCGGGGAGCGGCCGCGGCGGGGACGGCGGTCAGGAGGGAGACGGCGGCGACGGCCACCGGAAGGAGTCTGCGCACGCGCGAAACCTAGACGAACCGGGTGGCCGGGGCGTGAACGGCGGACGCCGGGCCGTGCCATCGGCGGCGGTCCCGACCCCCTTGACTACGCTGGTGGCCATGTCTGTCGCGGTGCGGGTGATCCCCTGTCTCGACGTCGACGCGGGCCGGGTGGTGAAGGGGGTCAACTTCGCCGGCCTCCGCGACGCCGGTGACCCCGTCGAGCTGGCCCGGCGCTATGACGCCGAGGGCGCCGACGAGCTCACCTTCCTCGACGTCACGGCGTCCTCCGGGGATCGCGAGACCACCTACGACGTCGTCCGCCGGACCGCCGAGCAGGTCTTCATCCCGCTCACCGTCGGGGGCGGCGTGCGCAGCAACGACGACGTCAACCGGCTGCTGCGGACCGGGGCCGACAAGGTCAGCATCAACACCGCCGCCATCGCGCGGCCGGAGTTCCTCAGCGAGGCGTCGAGAAGGTTCGGCGCCCAGTGCATCGTGCTGTCCGTCGACGCCCGGCGCGTGCCCGGGGGCGGCGAGCCGACGGCGTCCGGCTTCGAGGTCACCACCCACGGTGGCCGCCGCGGAACCGGGATCGACGCCGTCGAGTGGGCCGCCCGCGGTGAGGAACTCGGCGTCGGGGAGATCCTGCTGAACTCCATGGACGCCGACGGCACGAAGAACGGCTTCGACCTCGAACTCATCGAACTCGTGCGCAAGGCCGTGCGCGTGCCCGTCATCGCCAGCGGGGGCGCCGGCGCCGTCGAGCACTTCCTGCCCGCCGTGCGGACCGGGGCCGACGCCGTGCTCGCCGCCAGCGTGTTCCACTTCGGGCAGCTGAAGATCGGGGACGTCAAGAACGCCCTGCGCGAAGGCGGGGTCGAGGTCCGGTGAAGTCCTGGCAGGCACCCGTCGAGGTGAAGGTCACCGCCGGCCTGCTGGCCGGGCTGCCCGTCGCGTGGGCGCTGCTCGATCTGATCCCGGTGCTGTCCGCCGGGGCGAGCCTGGCCATCTACCGGATGCCCGCGCTCGCGCTGCTCCTCGGCGCCGTCGTGACCACCGGGCTCGTCCTGAAGATGGGCAGCGCGCGGATCGGCGGCCTGGTCGTCGTCGTGGTGTTCGCGCTGCTGCACGCGTTCCTGCTGCTCGGTGCCGAGCTGTGGTTCAACAAGCTGTTCTCCGGCCTTTCCTTCGCCGGCTACGGCTACGCGTTCGTCCTGCTGAACTCGATGCCGCTCAAGCGGCACCTCCTGGGAGCCTACGCATGACACTGGACGCGGCCGTCTCGGCCCGCCTCAAGCGCAACGCCGACGGGCTGATCGCCGCGGTCGTCGTCGAGCACGCCACCTCCGACGTGCTGATGATGGCCTGGATGAACGACGAAGCCCTCGCCGCCACCCTGGTCACCCGCCGCGGGACGTACTGGTCGCGCAGCCGGCGGAAGCTGTGGGTCAAGGGCGAGACGTCCGGGCACTACCAGCACGTTCGCGAAGTGCGGATCGACTGCGACGGCGATACGGTCCTGCTGCGCGTCGACCAGACCGGCCCGGCCTGTCACACCGGCACGCACACCTGCTTCGACACCGAGGAACGCCTCCTCCTGGCCGATGAGAAAGAGCACGCGTGACCGTCGTCGCCGACATCCTGGTCGGGCTCGTCGCCCTGATCCACCTCTACATCGTCGTCCTGGAGATGTTCCTCTGGACGACGCCCCGCGCCCGCGCCGCGTTCGGCACGACGGAGGAGTTCGCGGAGGCGAGCAAGACGCTCGCCGCGAACCAGGGCCTGTACAACGGCTTCCTGGCGCTCGCGCTGGTGTGGGGCCTCATCGCGGGTGAATTCCAGCTTCAGCTGTACGGCCTCGTCTGCGTGATCATCGCGGGCCTCTACGGCGCCGCGACGGCGAGCAAGCGGATCCTCTTCGTCCAGGTGCTCCCCGGCGCGCTGGCGTTGATCGCGCTGCTGCTCGCCCGCTGATCCTGCTCACTTGCACGCTCGGCGGGACCGCCGGGTTGCCCCGGTGTGCGCTATCGCCGAAACGACCCTGACCTGCGGGTTTCCCCGCTAGGTTTGGTCAATGGAACTGGGGTCGGAGATCGGGGACGTCACCCGAGGGTTGTCGTGGCGGAGAATCGCGTGGGACACGGTGCTGCCCGAACAGTCCCGGCAGGCCTGGCGGCCGGACATCCACGTCCGCTACCCCGACGGGTCGGTGTTCGCGCTGTGCGCGGTCCCGGCGATCGACCGCATGCAGAAGCTGGCGGACCGCCCGAACCGCCGCGCCTGGATCGGCGGCTGGGGACGCGACATGGTGGTGCTGTTCCCGCCCGGGCCGCTCGGGGCCCGGTCCCACCCGATCCCGGCGTACTCGATAGATCCGCGCGAAGACGGATAGGGCGCGGTCAGCGCAACCGGTCGAGAGCGGCACGCCACGCCCGGGCGGACAGGTTCAGCCGACCGGCCCGCCGGGCCTTGGTGTCCCGCACGCCCACGACCGGCCCCAGCGCCACCTCGACGCAGTTGTCATTGGCACCGCTGTACGAGGACTTCCGCCAAACGGTCGAGCTCACCATTGCCTCCGGTCACCGGGCGGCCTCCCGAAGCAGAGCCTGGGAAGCCTCTTCGCTCAGAGCTACCTTACGGAGCAGCTTAGCAAGTTGCTGGTGTCCGGAGATCTGTGTGTCCTCGTGGAGGAACGCCGTGGAGTAGGCGTGTTCGACCGAAGCGATCGGTGGGGAGCCGGGGAACTCGTAGATGTCGAAGGGGCCGATCAGGCCGGGGTGGTAGCCGATTCCGGCGGGGACGATGCGCAGGCTGATGTTCCCGCGCTCGGACATCGTCACCAGGTGATCGAGCTGGTCGGACATGATCCCGGGATCGCCGACATTTTCCTGAAGCGAACGTTCGCCGAGCAACGCGGTGAACCGGACCGGGTCGGTTCGGGTGAGGATCTTCTGCCGTGCGAGCCGCACTCGCAGCCGCTTGTCGGCCTGCTCGACCGTCACCGCGGAGTTGTCCATGATCGACCGGATGTAGTCCGGGGTCTGCAGCAGCCCGGGAACGATCAACGGCGACCACGTGGTGATGGCGGTCGCGGTCCGTTCGAGGTCCAGCCTCGTGGTGAGCGCGAACGGGAGGTCGGTGTTGCTCGACGCCAGCCAATTGGGTTCGCGGGCGTGCCGGGCGAGCGTCCGGATCCGGTCGCGTTGCTCCCCGTGGATGCCCAGCAGCGCGAGGATCGCCGACACGTCCTCGACGCTCGGCAGGCGATGTCCCTTCTCCCACGCCGACAGCAGCTGGGGGAGGATCCCCAGTTCGTCGGCGAGAACGCGCAGACCGACTTTCCTTGCTTCGCGTTCTTCGCGCAGTGAAGCGGCGAGAGTGCGCGCGGCGGGCCCCGAAGACGTTGGCTTCATGAGCCGATAATACGAATCCCGTCGATTCCCCGGATGTGCGAATGTGTCCACGAAATGCGATCGACCGCCATTTCGTCCGGCATCCGGGTGAACGCGCGGGCCTGCTCGCTTGCCCGTCCGGCGCGCCCCGCCGGCGGATATACTGCGTCGATGCGTAGCTGGATCGGCATGTACTATCCGCACGTTCACTTCCGCGATGACGCCTGGTTGAAGCGGGCCGCGCTGTACTGGGACCAGCTCCACCGGTTCTTCCACAACGACGCGAACAGTTCGTTCCCGATCAGCCGAGCCGAGATCGAGTTGCTCGAGGACGGTTTCATCCGGCAGATATCCCCGTCCGCGGACCACCTCGAGCAGGTGGCCGGGGAGTTCGCGAAAATCGTCGGGAATTCCGACGGCCGGACAGGGGAGCTTGCCCGGCAGGTGGAGCTGTCCGAGGAACGCCGGCTGTACGACATCCAGGTCGAAGACATGCACCAGGCGGTGGCGTCCTGGAAGATGTCTGAGACCCTGGCGAGTGAACTGGTCGGCAGAAGGCTGGGATACCGGGTCGGCGATGATCGAATTTCGATGAGGCGCACCCTGGCGCACGCCTACCTCCTGCTCCTCGGCATGCGGGTCTCCCGAGACGTCGGAGCTCACCCGGTGGCCGACAACGAGTTCCACCACGCCGCAGTCGGGGTGTCGCCGGAACGGCTCTTGCGGCAGATGGCAGGCGACGCGCTCGCGCAGGAATTCCCGGCCGGGTTCGAACGTGAAGTGATCCTGGTCAACCTCACGATCGACGACATCGTCCCGCGCGACATCGCCGGCATCCCCCTTCGTGACATCACGAAATTCCGCCGGAAGTACGCCGGAAAGCGCGCGAAGTTCCGAGATGCCGTCTCCGGCATACTGGCCGAGTGCGCCGAACTCGACGACGTCAAAGATCCCGAGGCGCTGCTCAACCACTTGCGGATCAGGTACGACACGCGCGTCCGGCCCGCCGTTGCGGAGCTGGAGCAAGCCATGCGACGGCACGGCTGGACGAGTACCGCACTGCAGGCCGTGAACGTGCAGACCGTCGTGCCGCCGATCGCCGCGACCGCGATCACCCAGCTTGCGCTGCACCCCTCGGCTCCGGCCGCGGCCGCGATCGGGCTCGGCGGGTTCTCCCTCGGCGTCTGGCGATCACGTCGTGAAGGCCGGCAGAAGCGGGACGAGCTGATCACCGCCGCGCCGATGGCCTATCTGCACCACCTGCGTGCCGATCTCGCTCGCAAGCCGCTGGCCGAACTGGTCCGGAAGTCCGTTGCCCGGCTGACGCCCGATCAGCCGATCTCGCCGGTCAAGTAGCGCTGCAGGGTCGGCGCGATCGCCCGCACCAGCACCTCGACGTCCTCGGTGGCCAGCGGCTCGAACTTCGCCACGTACCGGACCAGGCCCAGGCCCACCATCTGCGTCGCGCACAGGTTCATGCGCAGCGGGATGCGGTCCGAGCCGACCGAGGTGATCAGCGTGCTGAAGAACTGCTGGAAGAAGTCGCGCAGCACGTGCGCGGCCTGCTCGTGGCCGGTGATGCTGCGGATGAGCGCCACGAACACGCCGCCGCCCGCGCTGTCCCAGCGGGTGAGGAAGGTGCGGACGATCCGTTCCGCGAGTTCGTCGTCGGGGCCGTTGCGCAGCGCCTTCTGCACTTCCACGGGATCGAACGGCAGCTGGAGGACGGCCTGGGCGAACAGGCCCTCCTTGCTGCCGAACCAGTGGTTGACCATGGCCGCGTCGACACCGGCGCGGGTGGCGATCGCGCGCACGGTCGCACCGTCGTAGCCGGTTTCGGCGAACACGGCCCGCGCGGCTTCGATCAGCGCGGTGCGGGTGTCCTGGCCGGCGGGCCGCCGGCCGCGGCGGCGGGCCGTAGTCTCGGTGTTGTCCGTGGTGCTCACGGCTCCATCATGACTCACCGATGCGCACAATTCAACATCCGTTGAATTTCGGGCCCGCCGCAGCCGTCATCCGCCGGGGCGGCACAATGAGGCCCATGGTCAGCGCATCCGCCGGTCCCGGCACGGTCAGCCCGTCCCGCGAGGACTTCCGCGTCCTCGCCGAGAGCCGCCGCGTGATCCCGGTCGTGCGCCGGGTCCTCGCCGACGGCGAGACGCCGATCGGGGTGTACCGCAAGCTCGCCGCCGACCGGCCCGGCACGTTCCTGTTCGAGTCCGCCGAAAACGGCGCTTCCTGGACCCGCTGGTCGTTCATCGGGGTCCGCAGCCCGGCCGCGCTCACCGTCCGCGACGGGAAGGCGGTCTGGACCGGCACGCCGCCGGTGGGCCTGCCCACTGAAGGCAACCCCCTGGAAGTCCTGCGCGAGACCATCGAAGCCCTGCACACCGAGCCGCTGCCCGGGCTGCCCCCGCTGACCGGCGGCATGGTCGGCTACATCGGCTACGACGCCGTCCGCTGGCTGGAACAGCTGCCGGAGCTGGCCGAGCGCGACCTCGACATCCCCGAGCTGACCATGCTCCTGTCCACCGACCTGGCCGCGTTCGACCACCACGAGGGCACGGTCACGCTCATCGCGAACGCCGTCAACTGGGACGACTCGCCCGAGCGCGTGGACGCGGCCTACGACGACGCCGTGGCCCGGCTGAGCGCGATGACCGAGCAGCTGCAGGTGGCCGCGCCCGCCACCGTCGCCGCGTTCGACCGGCCCGTGCCGGAGTTCACCCGGAAGCGCTCGAAGGAGGACTTCCACGCGGCCGTGGAGAAGGCCGTCGAGGCGATCAAGGCCGGCGAAGCGTTCCAGATCGTGCCGTCGCAACGGTTCGAGATCCCGACCGCGGCCGACGCGCTCGACATCTACCGCGTGCTGCGGACGTCCAACCCGAGCCCGTACATGTACCTGCTGCGGCTGGAGGGCTTCGACATCGTCGGCTCCAGCCCCGAATCCCTGGTCACCGTGCGCGACGGCCGCGCGACCACGCACCCGATCGCGGGCACCCGCTGGCGCGGCACCGACCCCGAAGAAGACGCGCAGCTGGCCAAGGACCTGCTGGCCGACGAGAAGGAGCGCGCCGAGCACCTGATGCTCGTCGACCTCGGCCGCAACGACCTCGGCAAGGTCTGCAAGCCGGGCACCGTGCGCGTCGTCGACTTCTTCCAGATCGAGCGCTACAGCCACGTCATGCACATCGTGTCCACCGTCACCGGTGAGCTGGCCGACGGCAAGACGGCGTTCGACGCGGTCACGGCGTGCTTCCCGGCCGGGACGCTGTCCGGTGCGCCGAAGGTCCGCGCGATGCAGCTGATCGAGGAGCTGGAGCCGGTCCGCCGCGCGCTGTACGGCGGCGTCGTCGGCTACCTCGACTTCGCCGGCGACGCCGACACCGCGATCGCCATCCGCACGGCGCTGGTGAAGGACGGCATCGCGCACGTCCAGGCCGGTGGCGGGGTCGTCGCCGACTCGGTGCCGGACTACGAGGACACCGAATCGCTCAACAAGGCCAGGACCGTGCTTTCGGCGGTGGCCGCCGCGCAGACGCTGGCGGCGGCGGGCGCCCTCGACCCGGCCGCGGACGCCGCGCATGTCTGACACGCCGCCCCGCCGTCCACTGTGGATGATCGTGGTCGCGCTCCTGCTCGGCGCGCTGGCCCTGTGGGTTGCGTCACAGCTGTCCTGGTTCGCCGAGTTCCGCGACGGCGGCGTGCGGGGCACGGTGCTCTCCCGCGAGACGGGCGAACAGCGGGCGCCCGCGCTCGTGCCGCTGGCCCTGCTGGCGCTGGCCGGGGTGGCCGGGCTGGTGGCCACGGGTGGCTGGGCGCGGCGCGTGCTGGGCGTCGTGCTGGCGCTGGCCGGCGCCGCCGCGGTCTGGGCCGGCGTGGCCGGGGTACGGTTCGGCGGGTACGCCGACGGGCTGCCGGTGACCGAGATGCTGCTGGGACGCGGCTTGGCCGTGCTCGGGGGAATTCTCGTCGCGGCCGGCGGGCTGGCCGCGGTCAAGGGCGCGGGGCAGGCCACCCGGCTCGGGGCGAAGTACGCGGCCCCGGCCACCCGGAAAAAGGTCCGTGACCCCGATGCCCGGCTGTGGGAAGCCCTGTCCGAAGGGGAGGACCCCACGGACGTCCGGGGCAGGCATTCGGAGTAACGCGCACACCCGGAACCGGGCGTCTCGGATGCGGGGGTTAGCATCGTTTCGGCGGGAAGGGGAAGGTTTTTGTGAGCGACCTTGCGAGTGAATCCGTGAGCACGCACCCTGGTGGGGGTGCCCGGTGAGCGTGCTCGAAGACATCGTCACCGGCGTGCGGGAAGATCTCGCCGTGCGGGAATCCGCGTTGCCGTTCGACGAGCTGAAGACCCGCGCGGCCGCCGCCCCGGCGCCCCGTGACGTCATGGCCGCCCTGCGCGAGTCCGGCATCGGCGTGATCGCCGAAGTCAAGCGGCGCAGCCCCTCCAAGGGCGACCTGGCCGACATTCCCGACCCGGCCGCGCTGGCGAAGGACTACGAAGCCGGCGGTGCGCGCGTCATCAGCGTGCTCACCGAGCAGCGCCGCTTCGGCGGCTCGCTGGCGGACCTGGACGCGGTGCGCGCGGCGGTCGACACCCCGATCCTGCGCAAGGACTTCATCGTCAGTCCCTACCAGGTGCACGAGGCGCGCTTGCACGGCGCCGACATGGTGCTGCTGATCGTCGCCGCGCTGGAGCAGAACGCGCTCGTTTCGCTGCTCGACCGCGTCGAGTCGCTCGGCATGACCGCGCTGGTGGAGATCCACAACGCCGAAGAGGCCGACCGGGCCCTGGAGGCGGGCGCCAAGGTCATCGGCGTCAACGCGCGCAACCTGCACACCCTCGAGGTGGACCGGGACGTCTTCTCGCGGCTGGCCCCCGGCCTGCCGATGGACGTCTACAAGGTCGCCGAATCCGGCGTCCGCGGCCCGGGTGACCTGATGTCCTACGCCGGCCACGGCGCCGACGCGGTGCTGGTCGGCGAGGGGCTCGTCGCCTCCGGCGACCCGAAGGGCGCCCTGATCAAGCTGGTCACGGCCGGCTCGCACCCCGCCTGCCCGAGGCCGTCGCGGTGACCGAAGAGCACGGCAAGCACGACCCGGACGAGCGCGGTTACTACGGCCCGTACGGCGGGCGGTTCATGCCGGAGGCGCTGATCGGCGTCGTCGACGAGGTCGCCACCGAGTACGACAAGGCCCGGCACGACCCGGAGTTCCTGAACGAGTTCAACCGCCTGCTTCGCGATTACGCCGGCCGTCCGTCGCTGCTCACCGAAGCCAAGCGCTTCGGCGAGCACGCCGGCGGCGCGCGGGTCTTCCTCAAGCGCGAAGACCTGAACCACACCGGTTCGCACAAGATCAACAACGTGCTGGGCCAGGCGCTGCTCACCAAGCGGATGGGCAAGAAGCGGGTCATCGCCGAGACCGGCGCGGGCCAGCACGGCGTCGCGACGGCCACCGCGTGCGCGCTGCTCGACCTCGACTGCGTCGTCTACATGGGCGAGGTCGACACCGAGCGCCAGGCCCTGAACGTGGCCCGGATGCGGCTGCTCGGCGCCGAGGTGATCCCGGTCAAGACCGGGTCGCGGACGCTGAAGGACGCGATCAACGAGGCGCTGCGCGACTGGGTCACCAACTCCGACACCACGCACTACCTGTTCGGCACGGCGGCCGGGCCGGCGCCGTTCCCGGCCATGGTGCGCAACTTCCACCACGTCATCGGCACCGAGGCCCGCGAGCAGATCCTCGAGCAGGCCGGCCGCCTGCCCGACGTCGTCGCGGCCTGCGTCGGCGGCGGGTCGAACGCCATCGGCATCTTCTCGGGCTTCTACGACGACCCGTCCGTGCGGCTGGTCGGGCTGGAGCCGGGCGGCGAGGGCATCGAGGGCAACCGCCACGGCGCGACCCTGACGAAGGGCGTCCCGGGCAACCTGCACGGCGCGATGACGTACCTGCTGCAGGACGAGGACGGCCAGACGGTCGAATCGCACTCGATCTCGGCCGGGCTGGACTACCCGGGCGTCGGCCCGGAGCACGCGTGGCTCAAGGACACCGGCCGCGCCGAGTACCGCCCGATCACCGACGCCCAGGCGATGGACGCGTTCAAGCTGCTGTCCCGCACCGAGGGCATCATCCCGGCGATCGAGTCCGCGCACGCGCTGGCCGGCGTGCTGGACCTGGGCCGCGAGCTCGGCCCGTCCGGGTTGATCGTCGTGAACCTGTCGGGTCGCGGCGACAAGGACATGGACACGGCGGCCAAGTGGTTCGGACTGGTGAACGAATGAGCGAGCTGGACGACCTCTTCGCCGCAACGCGTGCCGAAGGGCGCGCCGCGCTGATCGGCTACCTCCCGGCGGGGTTTCCGACTGTTTCCGGGTCGAAGGACCTGATCGCGGCGTGCGTCGACGGTGGCGCGGACCTGATCGAGGTCGGCGTCCCGTATTCGGACCCGGTGATGGACGGCCCGACCATCCAGGCCGCGTCGGTGACCGCCCTGGACAACGGCTTCCGCCTCAAGCACCTGTTCGAGGTCGTGGAGTCGGTGTCTTCGCGGGGCGGCCGCGCGGTCGTGATGACGTACTGGAACCCGGTGAACCGCTACGGCGTGGACCGCTTCGCGCGCGACCTCGCGTCGGCGGGCGGGCTCGGCCTGATCACGCCGGACCTGATCCCGGACGAGGCCGGCGCCTGGCTTTCCGCCTCGAAGGAGCACGGCTTGGACCGGACCTTCCTGGTGGCGCCGTCGTCGTCGGAGGAGCGGCTGGCACTCACGGCGGCCGCGTCGTCGGGATTCATCTACGCGACCGCGGTGATGGGCGTGACGGGCGCGCGCGAGCAGGTCGGCGCGGGCGCGGAAGAGCTGGTCCGGCGCACTCGGGTGCACACGGAGCTGCCGATCGGCGTCGGTCTGGGTGTGCGTTCGGGCGACCAGGCGGCCGAGGTGGCGTCGTTCGCGGACGCGGTGATCGTGGGATCGGCCCTGGTCACAGCGGCGGCCGAGGGTGCTTCGGGGGTGCGCGCGCTGTCGGCCGAGCTGGCCGAAGGCGTGCGCCGGGCGGTCGCCGCCGCTTGACCCGGAGTGCGCTCCAGGCGGACTGAACGCTGTCACACTGGGACAGACCCACGGCGGGCGGCGCGAGCGGAGGTGAACCGCGATGGCAGCACCGACTGAGTCTCGGGCGGAGTTCAGCATTCCTCCACGGCCGGATGGCTGGACCGTCGACGAGGTGCTCGCCCTCCCCGAGGACCAGACCTCGCTCCAGCGAATCGAACTCGTGGACGGGGCTCTCCTCGTGAGCCCGTGGCCGCGGCTGGAACACCAGCGGCTGGTTCGCGTGCTCACGGTCCAGCTCGACACGGGTGCGGAGCCGAGGTTCGAAGTGTTCCCGGGCGCGAACCTGGTCTTGGGCAACCGCGGGAATCGCCTGGTTATCCCCGATCTGGTGATAACCGATGAACCCGGGCTGCAGGGCGTGAGCCTCACTGAGAAACAGGTCGTGCTCGTGGCGGAAATCGTCTCGCCGTCGACCAAGATCCAAGACCGGATCCTCAAGCGGGCCATCTACGCCGAAGCCCTGATCCCGTACTACCTCCTGGTCGAACCCGGCGAGCCCATCGCGGCGACCCTGTTCGAACTCCAAGGCGACGATTACCAGCCCATCGCCAAGAGCGACAAAGCGGAAATCGAGCTCACCCGGCCCATCAACGCCACAATCCGCCTCGTGTGACCGGCTTTTGTACGAAAGCTGTACGCCGCCGCGCCACAGTCCGCCCCATGGACATCGCACACCTCCCGCGGCGCACCTTCCTCCGCGGTGCCGCCGGCCTCGCCGTCGCCGGGGCCGCCGGTCTGGTCCTCCCGAGAGCCGCGCAAGCCGCGGGGACCACCGAGCCGCGGATCTACAGCTGTGCCGAATGGGGTGCGCGGCCGACCGCCGATGCGCTCACCACGCTCGACCACCCGGCGAACCGGATCCTCATCCACCACATCGCCAGCGCCAACAGCACCGACTACTCCCTCGCCCACGCCTTCCAGGTCGCGCGCGACTGCCAGGCGGACCACATCGACAACAACGGCTGGTCCGACACCGGCCAGCACTTCACCGTCAGCCGCGGCGGGTACCGGCTCGAAGGGCGGCACGGCAGCCTCGACGCGGTGCGCGGCCGCACCACCATGATCCAGGGCGCGCACTGCCCCGGGCAGAACACCAACGCCATCGGCATCGAAAGCGAAGGCCTCTACACCAGCGTCGAGCCGCCCGAGACGCAGTTCGCCTCGCTCGTCGTCTTCTGCGCCTACATCTGCCGCCAGTACGGCATCCCGGTCGAAGAGATCAAGGGCCACCGCGACTTCTACAACACCCAGTGCCCGGGCGACCGCCTCTACGCGAAGCTGCCGCAGCTGCGCAGCGAGGTCGCCAAGGCGCTCAAGTCAATGTAGGTACCGCATCACGGCGCACAGCTCGTCCGGCGGCAGGGCGCCGAGCCGGTCGAGCTCGGCGCGGCGGACGTCCACCAGCGTCGCCGCCAGCTCCGGGCCGAACGCCGTCGTCAGCGCCGCGTCCGCCTCGAACGCGGTCACCGCGTCGGCCAGCGACGTCGGCAGCCGCTCGGCGCCGGGGAGCGTTCCGGGGTCGACGTCGACCGGCTCCGGCAAGCTCGCCCGCGCCTGCACCCCGGCCAGGCCCGCGAAGATCAGCGCCGCCACCACCAGGTACGGGTTCGCCGTCAGGTCGAAGCACTTGACCTCGAAGTTCGCGGCCCGCTCGCGCTGCCCGGCCGGGCCCTGGACCAGCCGCAGCGGTGCCTCGCGGTTCTCCAGCCCCCACACCCGGAACACGCCGGCCCAGTGGTGCGGCTCGAGCCGCAGGTAGCTGAGCACCGAAGGCGCGCCGATGGCCAGCAGCGCCGGCAGCCGCGAGAGGATGCCGGCGCCGAACGCCTCCGCCGTCTCCGTGAGCCCGAACCGCCGGTCGCCGCCGGCGCACAGGTTGCGGTCGCCGTCCCACAGGCTCAGGTGGACGTGGCCGCCGTTGCCGACGTCGTCCGGGGCGAACTTCGGGGTGAACGACGCCCGCAGCCCGTGCTGCTCGCTGACCGTCCGGATGGTCTCGCGCGCCAGCACCGCGACGTCCGCCGCGCGCACCGGGTCGCCGGCCGCCACGGACACCTCGAACTGCCCGGCCGCGTACTCCGGGTGGATCTGCTCCACCGCGACCCCCTGGGCGGCCAGCGTGGACACCAGCGCGCGCAGGTAGCCCGCCTGCGACGAGAGCCGCGCGAAGCCGTAGGCCGGGCCCGCGGTGGCCGAGCGCGGGTCGTCCGGCGCGTCGGCCGCGGTGATCACCCACTCGATCTCGAACGCCGTCCGCGCGTTGTAGCCCAGCTCCGCGAGCCGGGCCGTCGCCGCCGCGGCCAGCGCCCGCGCGTCCTGCGGGTGCGGCTCGCCTTCCTGGTCGTACCGCCACGCCGGCGCCCACGCCCAGCCCGGCTGCGCGGCCAGCGGCACGAGCGCGTCGAGGTCCGGGTGCAGCCGCAGATCGCCGACCGGGCCGCGCGAATGCGCACCGCCCACGATGTCGTCGGTGGCCAGGAAGAAGTCGAACGAATTCGACGCGCCGACACCCCACGCCGCCGCCGACCACAGCCGGTCCACCGGCACGGCCTTCACCCGCACGATGCCGCTGTTGTCCACGAAGGTCAGCGCGACGAGCTCCACCCCGGCGGCGCGCAGGCCGTCGGCCCGGAGTGCGCCTTGCTGCGCGAGTTCTGCCCGATCAAGCCGGCTCATCCTGCTCCCGTCGCTGTGCTTCACCCGAAGAAAGAGGTGAAGATCGTGGCAGACACCGCCGAAACCCGTCCAGGGCGATGCCGGGACTCGCCGTCTGGCAGGGGGGTGCCGAATCGCGTGGCGGCAGTGCAGCCCGGATGGACTCCGGGGCACGAACGATGCCCCTGCCCGTAGCCCTTGCGGCACCGGGGCAGGGGCATCGTTGCGTACCGCCTACGCCGCTGCTGCTGGGGGACGTCCAGCCTGTTCGGGGCGACGCACCACCAATGCGCCGACGAGCACGATTCCGCCGAGCGCGAGCAAGCCCCACCCGAAACCGCGGCGCGTCGATAGCGCGCTGTCGCAGGCTGCCCGGTAGCCAGCAGTGCCGTCGGACAGCCTCCAGCCGGCGCCGGCGTCGGCTGCGTAGGCGTTAGTCAGCGCGTTGACGTTCGCATCGTGCGCGGCCTGGCTCGTGTCCGTGTGGAACCCGCTCCCGCACGCCACAGATTGCCCGCCCGAGGCGGTTGCCTTCACGGGGACCCCAAGCAGGATCAGCGCGCCGAGGGCGACGGCAAAGGCTGCGACGGCGACGAACGTGCGGGGCGTCATGGAGGGTTCTCCAGCCTGATTGAGGACGTTTCCCGCACAGGTCGTGTCGACGGGCAGCCGTGTTACGCGGCAGGCGGGTCTCAGCCGCTCGACAGCTCGTTCCCGTGGTGGCCGGGACTCGCCGTCCTGTCGGCGCCGCGGTTCGCTCGTAGGGTGGGGGGAGAGGCTCGGCACAGTGGACGGAGGCGCATGACCGACCTGCTCCCGTACGTCGCGGATCTGCCGCTGGTGGACCACCACTGCCACGGCGTCGTCACCCGGGACGTCGCCCGCGCGGACTTCGAGGCGATGCTGACGGAGGCCGACGCGCCGTCGCCGCTGGGGACGAGCCTGTTCGACTCGCTCATCGGGCTGGCCGTGCGCGAACGCTGCGCGCCCGTGCTCGACCTGCCGAAGCACGCCCCGGCCGAGGCCTACCTCGAACGCCGCGCCGAGCTGGGCGCGGCCGAGGTGGCCCGGCGGTTCCTGCGGGGCACCGGGACGACCGATTTCCTCCTGGACGGCGGTTTCCTGCCGGACTCGCCGACCACCACGCCGGAGTTCGCCGCACTGGCGGGCACCCGCGCGCACGACGTCGTCCGGCTGGAGCAGGTGGCGGAGGCGGTGATCCGGGGGACGACGGCCCGCGGGTTCGCCGCCGCCTTCGCCGACGAGCTGGGGAAACGCGCTGAGACCGCCGTCGGGCTCAAGTCGATCGCGGCCTACCGGGTCGGGCTCGGGCTGGCGGGGGAGCGGCCGTCGCCGCCGGAGGTCGAAGCCGCGGCCGGGCGGTGGCTCGCCGGAGGTGGGGGACGGCTCGCCGACGAGGTGCTGCACCGGCACCTCGTGTTCACCGGCCTCGAGCTCGGGCTGCCGGTGCAGTTCCACGTCGGCTACGGCGACGCCGACGTCGACCTGCACCGCTGCGACCCGCTGCTGCTGACCGGGCTGCTGCGGGCGACCCGCGACCGCGGCGTGCCGATCCTCCTGCTGCACAACTACCCGTTCCACCGCCATGCCGCGTATCTGGCGCAGGTCTTCGAGCACGTGTTCGTCGACGCCGGGCTCATCACGCACAACGCGGGGTTCCGGGCGCCCGCCGTGCTGGCCGAGCTCCTGGAGATCGCGCCGTTCGGGAAGGTGCTCTTCTCCACCGACGCGTTCGGCCTGGCCGAGCTGTACCACCTGGGCACCGCCCTGTTCCGGCAGGGTTTGTCGGATTTCGTCCGCGCGGCACTGGCCGCCGGCGCGATGTCCGAAAAGGACGCCGTCCGGCTGTGTGCTTTGGTGGGGCACGAGAACGCGAAGAGGATCTACCGCTTGGAGCACGTGTGAGTGATCTGTGGACCCGGTGGACGCAGGCGATCGCCGGTGAACTGCCCGCCGCCGTCGAGCTCCGGCACGCCGTGCACGCCGACCCCCGCGGTTCCGGCGACGAGGAGGACACCGCCCGGCTGGTCGCCGGCGCGCTGGGCGCGGGCAACGGCATCCGCGTCGCCAAGACCGGGCGGGCCATCCCGCTGCCCGGTGGCACGGGCCCGGCCGTGGCGCTGCGGGCCGAGCTCGACGCCCTTCCGGTGCTGGAGGGCACCGGGGTGCCGTGGGCGTCGGGGAACGAGCTGATGCACGCCTGCGGCCACGACGTCCACCTCGCCGCGCTGGTCGCGGTCTGCCGGGCCGCGGTGCGCGTCGGCGTGCCACGGCCGATCCTGGCGCTGCTGCAGCCGCGGGAGGAGACGTCGCCGCCCGGCGCGCTCGACGTCGTCGAGTCCGGGGTGCTGGCCGAGCACCGGGTGGACGCGGTGATCGGCGCGCACGTCCAGCCGCGGATCGCGCACGGCGTCGTCTCGGCGGCGCCGGGCCCGGTGAACGCCTCCACCGACGAGTTCGAGGTGATCATGCGCGGCCAGGGCGGCCACGCGGGCTACCCGCACCTGCTGCGCGACCCGATCCTGGCGCTGTCGCAGCTGGTCGTGAGCCTGCAGCAGCTCGCGTCGCGCCGGATCGACCCGGTGTTCGGCGCGGTCTGCTCGATCGGCCGGATCCAGGGCGGGACGGCGGCGAACGTCGTCCCGAACAGTGCGAGCGCGTTCGGCTCGCTGCGCCTGATGCGCACGAAGGACCGCGAGCGCGCCCTGGAGACGCTCGCGGACATCGTGCACGGCACCGCGCGGTCGCACGGCTGCACGGCCGAGCTGGAGATCAGCCCCTGCGAGCCGGTCCTGGACAACGACCCGGCGCTGGCCGCGGGCGCGCAGCAGTGGCTGCGGCACGCCGGCTTCGTCGTCGACGAGGGGTTCCGGTCGTTCGGCGCCGACGACTTCGCCCACTACTGCGGCGGCGGAACCCGCGGCCTGATGCTGTTCGTCGGCCTCGGCGACACGGCGGGCGTGCCGAGCCTGCACGACGACCGGTTCCTCCCGCGTGACGAAGCCGTCACCCAGGTCGCGCACGCGCTGGTGGCGGGGTACCTGGCCGCCTTGGATGCTCCGGTGCCTTAGCGCTACGGTGGCCGCGTGATGAGCGCCTTTCTCGCGACGATCCCCAGCCCCGACCGCGGTGTCTGGCACCTGGGACCGATCCCGCTCCGCGCGTACGCCCTGTGCATCATCGCCGGCATCATCGTGGCGATCTGGTGGGGCGAGCGGCGCTGGGTGGCCCGCGGCGGCACCAAGGGCACGGTGATCGACATCGCGGTGTTCGCGGTGCCGTTCGGCCTGGTCGGCGGCCGGTTGTACCACGTGATCACCGACCCCGAGCTGTACTTCGCCGAGGGCCGCAACCCGTGGAAGGCGTTCGCGATCTGGGACGGCGGCCTCGGCATCTGGGGCGCGATCGCCCTGGGCGCGGTGGGCGCGCTCATCGCCTGCCGCCGCCGCGGCATCCCGCTGCCGGCGATGGCGGACGCGGTCGCCCCCGGCATCGTCGTCGCGCAGGCGATCGGCCGCCTCGGCAACTACTTCAACCAGGAGCTGTACGGAGCGCACACGGACCTGCCGTGGGGCCTGGAGGTCTACCAGCGCTTCAACCCGGAGGACCCGGACAACCTCCTGAACGGCATCGCGACGGGGCACATCCCGCTGCCGGAGAGCCCGGTCCACCCGACGTTCCTGTACGAGCTGCTCTGGAACCTGCTGGTCGCGCTGCTGGTGGTGTGGGCGGACCGCAAGTTCAAGCTCGGCCACGGCCGGGCGTTCGCGCTGTACGTGGCGGGCTACACGGCCGGCCGCGGCTGGATCGAGATGATGCGCACGGACACGGCGAACCACATCCTCGGGCTGCGGGTGAACGTGTGGACGTCGATCCTGCTGTTCGCGGGCGCGGTGGTGTACTTCGTGCTCGCCGGCAAGCGGGGGCCGCGGGAGGCACCGGAGACCTTGCGGGGCAAGGACACCCCGGGGCCGGACGAGGTCCCGGTCGCCGCGGAGGCGCCTGCTGACGAACCGGAGCAGGCGGCCGCCGCCGAGCCCGAGCCCGCCAAGGTGACGGCCGACGCCCCGGCTTCCGCCGAGAAGCCCGCGTCGGAGGACCCCCCGGCCGAGGAGCCGAAGAAGACCAGCGAGAGCTGACAGCCCGCTTTCCGAAGGCCGCCACCGAGTTCGCTCGCCGGCGGCCTTCGGCGTACCCGGCCGCTTCTGCCGGGCAGGGCGGGCGGGGCGGGGCGGGGCCACCAGCGCCCCAATGTGGCCTTCGGTGCGTTGGGCGCACCGAAGGCCACATTGGGTGCGTTGGGCGCACCGAAGGCCACATTGGGTGCGTTGGGCGCACCGAAGGCCACATTGGGTGCGTTGAGCGCAACCAAGGCCACATTGGGGTGCTGGCTGGTTGCCAACAGGGTCAGAGGTCGGGCAGGCCCAGTTCCAGGTTCGGTGCCTGCAAGCCGCCGTCGACCTCGAGGATCTTGCCCGTGAGGTAGCCGCCGGCCCGCGAGGCCAGGAACACCACCGTGGCCGCGATGTCCTCCGCCTCGCCGATCTTCCGCAGCGGGGTGGCCGACTCCATCTTCGACTTCAGGTCCGGGTTGCCGACCACGATGTCCAGTGCCGACGTCGCCACCGAACCCACCGAAATCGCGTTCACCCGCACGCGGGGGGCCAGGTCCGCCGCCGCCAGGCGCGTGTAGTGCGCCAGGGCCGCCTTTGCCGTTCCGTACGCCGCGAAGCCGCGGCCGCTCACCCGGCCCAGCACCGACGAAATGTTGACCACCGAGCCGCCCGTCTCGAGCAGCGAAGGCGCCGCCGCGACCGTCAGGGCGTGGGCCGTGGCCACGTTGAAGCGGAACGCTTCCTCCATGAACTCCACCGAGGACTCCAGCAACGGCCGCGGGTACGTGCCGCCGACGTTGTTGACCACCAGGTCGAGCCGGCCGAACTCCGCGACCGCCGTGGCGGCCAGCGCGGCCGCCGCGTCGGGGGAGGACAGGTCCACCGGCACCGCGACCGCCCGGCGGCCGGCCGCCGAGACACGCGCGGCGACCTCGTCGAGCTGCGAAGAAGTGCGAGAGGCGATGACCACGTCGGCGCCCGCTTCGGCGAGGGCCACGGCCGTGGCCGCGCCGATTCCGCGTCCCGCGCCGGTGACCACCGCGACCTGGTCGGTGAGCTTGAACCGATCGAGGATCATGCGGCGAAATGTAACACGTTCTAGTGACTCGGGACACAGTGCGCCGATCACGTCACGTTGGACTTGACCAAGGTTTCCGGGCCGTATACTCACGGAACGAACTGCCGGGAGCCCATCAGGAACTATGTCGTTCCACGCAGCCAGATCGTTACCGTCCGACGCTGTCCGGTGCGCTCTGAAGTGCTGCTGCGGTGTTTCCCAGGTGTTAAAGTCGCGCTAACAAGCGGGCCATCGTCGTCCCGTGCGCTCCCCGGCCGGTAGCCCGGCCCCGCACGACAAGACGACGAAGGAGGTCCCGTTGATCTTCTCCGCCATTCCCGGCAAGCAGGGTTTGTACGACCCGGAGACCGAACAGGACTCCTGCGGTGTGGCCATGGTGGCCGACATCCGCGGGCGCCGCTCCCACGGCATCGTCACCGACGGCCTGGCCGCGTTGACCAACCTCGACCACCGCGGCGCCGCGGGCGCCGAGCCCACCTCCGGCGACGGCGCCGGAATCCTGCTCCAGCTGCCCGACGCGCTGCTGCGCGCCGAAGCCGGCTTCGAGCTGCCCATCCCCGACGAGCACGGCCAGCACGCCTACGCCGCCGGCATCGCGTTCCTGCCGCAGGACGCCGAGCAGCGCCGCAAGGCCGTCGGCCTGGCCGAACGCATTGCCGTCGAAGAGGGCCTGGAGGTCCTCGGCTGGCGCGAGGTCCCCGTCGACGCCGACCGCGCCGACATCGGCCCGACCGCCCGCTCGGTCATGCCGCACTTCGCCATGCTGTTCGTCTCCGGCGACGGAAAAACCGGCCTGCAGCTGGACAGGCTCGCGTTCTGCCTGCGCAAGCGCGTCGAGCACGAAAGCGCGAACGCCGGCTGTGGCACGTACTTCCCGTCCCTGTCCTCGCGAACGCTCGTCTACAAGGGCATGGTGACGCCGGAGCAGCTGCCCGCGTTCTTCGCCGACCTGCGTGACGAACGCCTGGAAAGCGCCATCGCGCTGGTGCACTCCCGCTTCTCCACCAACACCTTCCCGTCGTGGCCGCTGGCGCACCCGTTCCGGTTCGTGGCCCACAACGGCGAGATCAACACCATCCGCGGCAACCGCAACCGCATGCGGGCCCGCGAGGCGCTGCTGGAATCCGACGTCATCCCCGGTGACCTGAGCAGGTTGTTCCCGATCTGCTCGCCGGACGCGTCGGACTCGGCGTCCTTCGACGAGGTCCTCGAGCTGCTGCACCTGGGCGGCCGGTCGCTGCCGCACGCGGTGCTGATGATGATCCCGGAGGCGTGGGAGAACCACGCCACCATGAAGCCCGCGCGCCGCGCTTTCTACCAGTTCCACGCCAGCCTGATGGAACCGTGGGACGGCCCGGCCTGCGTCACCTTCACCGACGGCAGCCTGGTCGGCGCGGTCCTGGACCGCAACGGCCTGCGCCCGGCGCGCTGGTGGCGCACGGCCGACGACCGCGTCGTGCTCGCCAGCGAGGCCGGTGTCCTGGACGTCGCCCCCAAGGACGTCGTCGCCAAGGGGCGGCTCAAGCCCGGCAAGATGTTCCTGGTCGACACCGAGGCCGGCCGGATCGTGGACGACGAAGAGGTCAAGTCCGCGCTGGCCGCCGAGCTGCCCTACGACTCGTGGCTGCACGCGGGCCTGCTCAAGATCGCCGAGCTGCCCGACCGCGACCACGTCGTGCAGAGCCACGACTCCGTGCTGCGGCGCCAGCTTTCCTTCGGCTACACCGAAGAAGAGCTCAAGATCCTGCTCGCGCCGATGGCCGAGAAGGGCGCCGAGCCGATCGGCTCGATGGGGTCCGACACCCCGCCCGCGGTGCTGTCGAAGCGGTCCCGGCTGCTCTACGACTACTTCAAGCAGAACTTCGCCCAGGTCACGAACCCGCCGCTGGACGCGATCCGCGAGGAGCTCGTCACCTGCATGGCGCGGATCATGGGCCCGGAGCGCAACCTGCTGGCTCCGGGACCGGCCTCCTGCCGGCACCTGAAGCTGCCGTACCCGGTCATCGACAACGACGAGCTCGCCAAGCTCATCCACATCAACGACGACGGCGACCTCCCCGGCTTCGCCTGCAGTGTCCTTTCCGGACTGTACGAAGCAGACGGTGGCGCCGAGGCGCTGGCGTCGGCGATCGAGCGCGTCCGGCGGGAGGCGTCCGAGGCGATCGCGGCCGGCGCGCGCACGCTGGTGCTGTCCGACCGCGACTCCGACCACCGGATGGCGCCGATCCCGTCGCTGCTGCTGGTGTCCGCGGTGCACCACCACCTGGTCCGCACCAAGGAACGCCTGCGCGTCGCGCTGGTCGTCGAATCCGGCGACGCGCGCGAGGTGCACCACATCGCGCTGCTGCTCGGCTACGGCGCCGCCGCGGTGAACCCGTACCTGGCCTTCGAAACCATCGAAGACATGATCGGCCAGGGCGCGGTCACCGGCATCGAGGCCGCCAAGGCGATCCGCAACTACGTGCAGGCGCTGGTCAAGGGCGTCCTGAAGATCATGTCCAAGATGGGCATCTCCACGGTCGGCGCGTACACCGCCGCCCAGGTCTTCGAATCCCTCGGCCTGAGCCAGAACCTGCTCGACGAGTACTTCACCGGGACGTCGTCGAAGCTCGGCGGTGTCGGCCTGGAGGTGCTCGCCGAAGAGGTCGCGACGCGCCACCGCCGCGCGTACCCGGAGAACCCGACCGACCGCGTCCACCGTGGACTCGACACCGGTGGCGAGTACGCCTACCGCCGCGAGGGCGAGCTGCACCTGTTCACGCCGGAGACGGTGTTCCTGCTGCAGCACGCGTCCAAGACCGGCCGTGACGAGGTCTACCGCAAGTACACCGACGAGGTGCACCGCCTCTACCGCGAGGGCGGCACGTTGCGCGGGCTGTTCTCGTTCAAGGACGGCGTCCGCGAGCCGGTGCCGCTCGACGAGGTCGAACCCGCCGAAGCGATCTTCAAGCGCTTCAACACCGGCGCGATGTCGTACGGCTCGATCTCGGCCGAGGCGCACGAAACGCTGGCCATCGCGATGAACCGGATCGGCGGCCGCTCCAACACCGGCGAGGGCGGCGAGGACCCCGAGCGGCTCTACGACCCCGAGCGCCGCAGCGCGATCAAGCAGGTCGCTTCGGGCCGCTTCGGCGTCACGAGCGAATACCTCGTCAACGCCGACGACATCCAGATCAAGATGGCGCAGGGCGCGAAGCCCGGCGAGGGCGGCCAGCTGCCGCCGAACAAGGTGTACCCGTGGATCGCGCGGACCCGGCACTCGACGCCGGGTGTCGGCCTCATTTCGCCGCCGCCGCACCACGACATCTACTCCATCGAAGACCTGGCCCAGCTGATCCACGACCTGAAGAACGCCAACGAGCACGCCCGCATCCACGTGAAGCTGGTGTCCTCGCTCGGCGTCGGTACGGTCGCGGCCGGTGTGTCCAAGGCGCACGCGGACGTCGTGCTCATCTCCGGCCACGACGGCGGCACCGGCGCGTCGCCGATGAACTCGCTCAAGCACGCGGGCACGCCGTGGGAGATCGGCCTCGCCGAGACCCAGCAGACGTTGCTGCTCAACGGCCTGCGCGACCGGATCACCGTGCAGGTGGACGGCGCCATGAAGACCGGGCGCGACGTCGTCATCGCGGCACTGCTCGGCGCCGAGGAGTACGGCTTCGCGACCGCCCCCCTCGTCGTCGCGGGCTGCATCATGATGCGCGTCTGCCACCTCGACACCTGCCCGGTCGGCGTCGCCACGCAGAGCCCCGAGCTGCGCAAGCGCTACACCGGCCAGGTCGAGCACGTGGTGAACTTCTTCACGTTCGTCGCCGAAGAAGTCCGGGAAACCCTGGCGGCACTGGGCTTCCGCACCCTCGACGAGGCCATCGGCCACGCCGAGCTGCTGGACACCGACGAGGCCGTCGACCACTGGAAGGCGTCCGGGCTGGACCTGTCGCCGATCTTCGAAATGCCTTCGGCTGAGTCACTTAAAAGCATGGCCTACGGCGGCGCCAAGCGGCGCACCCGCGGTCAGGACCACGGCCTCGAGCACGCGCTGGACCGCACGCTCATCCAGCTCGCCGAGGCGGCGCTGGAGGACGCGCACCAGGTCAACATCGAGCTGCCGGTGCGCAACGTCAACCGGACGGTCGGCACGCTGCTCGGCTCGGAGATCACCCGCCGCTTCGGCGGCGACGGCCTGCCCGAGGGCACGATCCACGTCACGCTCACCGGCTCCGCGGGCCAGTCGCTCGGCGCGTTCCTGCCGCGCGGCATCACCCTCGACATGGTCGGCGACGCGAACGACTACGTCGGCAAGGGCCTCTCCGGCGGCCGGATCGTCGTCCGCCCCGACCCGGAGGCGTCCTTCGCGGCCGAGGCGCAGACGATCGCGGGCAACACGATCGCCTACGGCGCCACCGGGGGCGAGATCTTCCTGCGCGGCCAGGTCGGCGAACGCTTCTGCGTCCGCAACTCCGGCGCCACGGTCGTCGCCGAGGGTGTCGGCGACCACGCCTTCGAGTACATGACCGGCGGCCGCGCGGTGGTGCTCGGCCCGACCGGGCGGAACCTGGCGGCCGGCATGTCCGGCGGCATCGCCTTCGTCCTCGACGTCGACGCGAAGAAGGTCAACCAGGACATGGTGGACCTGCTGCGGCCGACCGCCGACGACCTGGCGTGGCTGAAGAAAACCGTGCAACAGCACTACGATCTCACCCGCTCCGCGGTGGCGGCCTCGCTGCTCGGCGACTGGCCGCGCCGCTCGGCGGCGTTCACGAAGGTGATGCCGCGCGACTACCAGCGGGTCCTGGACGCGGCGAAGGCGGCCCGTGCCGCCGGCCGCGACGTCGACGAGGCGATCATGGAGGCCGCTCGTGGCTGACCCGACGGGTTTCCTGAAGTACGAACGCGAAGAGCCGAAGAAGAAGTCCAAAGAGGAACGGCTTTCTTCGTGGGGCGAGGTCTACGCGGACGTCGCGCCGGGCGAGCGCAACGAACAGGTGCGCAAGCAGGCGTCGCGCTGCATGGACTGCGGCATCCCGTTCTGCCACTCCGGCGGCTCCGGCTGCCCGCTGGGCAACCTCATCCCGGAGTGGAACGACCTGGTCCGCCGCGGCGACTGGGCCGCGGCGAGCGACCGGCTGCACGCGACCAACAACTTCCCCGAGTTCACCGGGAAGCTGTGCCCGGCGCCGTGCGAGGCGGGCTGCGTGCTGTCCATCTCGCCGGCCTCGGGCGGGCCGGTGTCGATCAAGCGCGTCGAGCAGACGATCGCCGACCAGTCCTGGGAAGCGGGCTACGTCCAGCCGCAGGTGTCCGAAGTGTCCAGTGGCCGCCGGGTGGCGATCGTCGGCTCCGGGCCGGCCGGGCTCGCCGCCGCCCAGCAGCTCACCCGCGCCGGGCACGAGGTCACCGTCTTCGAGCGCGACGACCGGCTCGGCGGGCTGCTGCGCTACGGCATCCCCGAGTTCAAGATGGAGAAGAAGGTCCTCGACCGGCGCCTGGCGCAGCTGCGCAAGGAAGGCACCCGGTTCGTCACCGGCTGCGAGGTCGGCGTCGACCTGTCGGTGGAGGACCTGCGCGCGCAGTACGACGCCGTCGTCCTCGCGGTCGGTGCCCTGCGCGGCCGCGACGACACGACCACGCCGGGCCGCGAGCTCGCCGGCATCCACCTGGCGATGGAGCACCTGGTCCCGGCCAACAAGTACGTCGAGGGCGACGGCCCGCCGTCGATCGACGCGCACGGCAAGCACGTGGTGATCATCGGCGGCGGCGACACCGGCGCGGACTGCTACGGCACGGCCACCCGCCAGGGCGCGTTGTCGGTGACGCAGCTCGACCAGTACCCGATGCCGCCCACCACCCGCGACGACGAGCGGTCGCCGTGGCCGACCTGGCCGTACATCCTGCGCACGTACGCGGCGCACGAGGAGGCGGGCGAGCGGAAGTTCGCGGTCGCGGTCAAGCGGTTCGTCGGTTCCTCCGATGGTCGCGTGACGGCGGTGGAGCTGCAGCAGGTCCGCGTCCAGAAGGACCCGGCGACCGGGCGGCGTGAGGTGATCCCGGTGAACGACGAGGTCGAGACCCTCCCGGCGGACCTGGTCCTGCTGGCGATCGGCTTCGAAGGCGTCGAGGAGATGCCGCTGCTTTCGGGCTTGGACCTCTCGTTGACCCGCCGCGGAACCCTGTCGTGCGGCGCGGACTGGCAGACGGAGTCCCCGGGCGTGTTCGTCTGCGGGGATGCGCACCGCGGCGCGTCGCTGGTGGTGTGGGCGATCGCGGAGGGCCGGTCGGTGGCCAACGCGGTGGACACGTACCTGACCGGAGCGTCGGACCTCCCGGCCCCGGTCCACCCGACCGCGCTGCCGCTCGCGGTCGTCTGATCGACGGGTTTCACCGGAAGCCCCCTCGCCGCTGGTGAGGGGGCTTCCGGCGGTTGGTGAAAGCGTTACGCCGGACGGCGGCTGTGCAGTGTGTACACGGGCAACTACTTTCGAGTAGCTGTGTCGCCTTTGCGACGATTCACTTCTGCGGAAGGTGGGGCGTCTTGAAGCACACGAAACTCCGGGCCGCGGTGATCACCGCCGTCCTCTCCCTCACAGTCGCCCTGGTCGGGTCGCCCGCCCAGGCCGCGTCGAAACCCTTCTGGACGCCCGACGCCATGCGGGCGGCCGTGCCGATGGACTCGCTCGTCCAAGCCCCCGCCTTCACGCCGAAAGACGTGGCCAAGGGGCAGAGCGCGATCATCCAGAGCATCCCCAACGGCGGGGGGCCCTGGACCGGCGGCGGCAAGGTCACCCAGACCGCCGGGCGCGTGTTCTTCCTCTTCAACGGCCAGCGGTCGTCCTGCTCCGGGGACGCCGTCACCAGCACCAACGGCAGTGTCGTCGTCACCGCCGGGCACTGCGTGAAGTACCAGGGCACCTGGCACACCCAGTGGATCTTCGTGCCCGGCTACGACAACGGCAACGCCCCCTACGGCCAGTGGACGGCGAAGACCACCCTCACCACCCCGCAGTGGCAGGCCAGTGAGGACATCAACTACGACGTCGGCATGGCCGTGGTGAACCCGCTCGACGGCCGGCGGCTCACCGACGTCGTCGGTGCGCAGGGCATCGCCTTCAACCAGCCGAAGAACCAGAGCATGTACACCTTCGGCTACCCGGCCGCGGCGCCCTACGACGGGACGAAGCTGATCTACTGCAGCGGCAGCACCTTCACCGACTTCCTGCTGACCAGGGACCACGGCATGAGCTGCAACATGACCGGTGGTTCCAGCGGCGGACCGTGGTTCCTCTCGTTCAACGAGGGCACCGGCACCGGCGTGCAGGCCTCGGTGAACAGCTTCGGCTACACCTTCCTGCCGGGCTACATGTTCGGGCCGTACTTCGGCGCCGACGCGCAGAACCTGTACAACCGCGCGCAAGCCGCGTGACCCTCGTCAGCCCAGGGGCGGAGCCGGAGTTCCGGTCCCTGGGCTGACGTCCGCGCGCGCCCGCCAGGGCAGGCTCGGTGCATGCGAAAAACCCTGACCGCGCTGGCTCTCCTGCCCCTGTCGCTGCTCACCGCGCCCGCGGCGGACGCGACCCCGCGCCTGCAGTGGACGACCCCCTGCCCGGACTACGGCATGACGCCGTCCCCGACGGCCGGCCTCGAATGCGCCACCCTGCGCGTGCCGCTCGACTACGCCCACCCGGACCGCACCATCGAGCTGACCCTGTCCCGCCACGCCGGCACCCCCGGCAAGCGCCGCGGCGTGCTGCTGATGAACCCCGGCGGGCCGGGCAGCCCCGGGCTCGCCATGCCCGCCCAGCTGCGGCAGCGCATGGGCGGCTCCGGCCTGCCGGACGCCTACGACGTCATCGGCTTCGATCCCCGCGGCACCGCCTACAGCACGCCGGTGACGTGCGGCATGACGACGTCGGAGGAGCGCGGCGCGGTCCTCGGCCCCTACGCGGACGGACCGCGTGACGTCGTCGCCACCGCGGCGAAAGCGCGTGCCGTGGCCGAAAAGTGCGGCAAAGCGTCCACCCGGGAGCTGCTGCCGCACATGACGACCGCGAACACCGCCCGCGACCTCGACCGGATCCGGGAAGCGCTGGGGGAGCAGAAGATCTCCTACTACGGCGTCTCCTACGGCAGCTACCTCGGCGCCGCCTACGCGTCGATGTTCCCCGGCCGCGGCGACCGGATCGTGCTCGACAGCGTGCTCGGCCCGCGCGGCCTCGACGTCCGCGCCAACCAGCGCTTCGCCGAAGGGTTCGACGAGCGCTTCCCGGACTTCGCCGCCTGGGCGGCCCAGCGCGACGACGTCTACCACCTGGGCCGGACACCGGAAGCGGTGACGGCGAAGTTCTTCGAGCTCGCCGCCGTCCGCGGGCCCGAGTTCCGGTCGAACACGTGGAACGGGCTCTACGACGACGCCTTCTTCCCCGCGATCGCCGAGGACTGGACCGGCACCGCGCGTGCCGCGGCCGGCCCGCTCGACGGCGACAACCACGCGGCCCTGCAGCTGCAGGTGCTCTGCAACGACGCCGACTGGCCCGAGCAGGTCGGCTACTACCAGCGCGCCGTCGAACGCGAACGGGCGCGGCACCCGATGTTCGGCCCAGCCGCGGCGAACGTGAACCCGTGCGCGTTCTGGCCCGTCGAACGCGCGGAACCGCCGGTGCGCGTCGGCGGCCCCGGTCCGGCGAACGTCCTGCTGGTGCAGAACCTGCGCGACCCGGCGACCCCGCTGTCCGGCGCGCGGGAGACGCGGGCGGCGTTCGGAGCCCGCGCGCGGATGGTCACCGTCGACGACGGCGGGCACGGCGTCTTCACCCGGGAAAACGCTTGCGGAAACGAAGCAGTGCTGGGCTATCTGCGTGACGGGGTCTTCCCCGCGGCGGACGGTTCCTGTCAGTCTGGCCGGTAAGGGGGGTTTGGCAGGCGCGGAGGGGTGCGCCTTCTGGTGGGACTTCCCCCCTTGCACATCGAAAGGGGAGAACCATGAAGAAGACCGGATTCCTCGTCGCGGCCGCGCTGGCCGCGACGAGCCTGCTCGCCTCGCCCGCGGCCGCGGAGACCGCGGACGGGTACTGCATCCCGGAGAGCGTCCGGCTCACCGGAGCGGGCGGGACGTCGCTCTGCCTGGCGGTGCCGACGCCGTCGATCACCCCGCCGTTCACGGCGTTCCAGGAGCAGAACGGCACGTCGAACGCCTGGTGCCTGTACACCGCGCCCAACTACGGCGGTGCGTCCTTCCGGCTCCAGCCGTTCTCGACCGCCAACGTGGCCGCGACGTTCGCCTCGGGGCGGCCCTGCTGAGTCCCCGCCGGGGTGGCGCAGCGCGACCACGCCACCCCGGCGCCGGACCTCGGTGGCCGACCGGGAGAAGCCGAGTTCGGGGCGAACCTTATCCTGGTTGGCGTGAACTGGACTGTGGACGTCCCCGTCGACACACTGCCCGAGCTGCCGCCGCTGCCGCCCGAGCTGCGGGCGCAGCTCGACAAGGCACTGGCACTCCCGGCCGCGCAGCAGCCGGAGTGGCCCGACCCCGAGGCGACCCGGCGGGTCCGCGCCGTGCTGGAGAGCGTGCCGCCGATCACCGTCCCGGCCGAGATCGACCGGCTGAAGAGCCGGCTGGCGATGGTCGCCCGCGGCGAGGCCTTCCTCCTGCAGGGCGGTGACTGCGCGGAGACGTTCGAGTCCAACACCGAGCCGCACATCCGGGCCAACCTGCGCACGCTGCTGCAGATGGCGGTCGTGCTCACCTACGGCGCGAGCCTGCCGGTGGTCAAGGTCGGCCGCATCGCCGGCCAGTACGCGAAGCCGCGCTCGGCCGCGACCGACGCGCTGGGCCTGCCGGTGTACCGCGGCGACATCATCAACTCCCTGGTCGCCAAGCCCGAGCTGCGCGTCCCGGACCCCGGCCGGATGATCCGCGCCTACGCGAACGCGGGCGCCGCGATGAACCTGGTCCGCGCCCTCACCGGGGCCGGCATGGCCGACCTGCACCAGGTGCACGACTGGAACAAGGACTTCGTGTCGGCGTCGCCGGCGGCGCAGCGCTTCGAAGCGCTGGCCAACGAGATCGACCGCGGCCTGCGGTTCATGTCGGCGTGCGGGGTCACCGACACCTCGCTGCAGTCCACCGAGATCTTCGCCAGCCACGAGGCGCTGCTGCTCGACTACGAGCGTTCGATGCTGCGCCTGGACCACTCCGACGCGACGAATCCGAAGCTGTACAACCTGTCGTCGCACTTCCTCTGGATCGGCGAGCGGACCCGTCAACTGAACGGCGCGCACATCGCGTTCGCCGAGCTGCTGGCCAACCCGATCGGGTTGAAGATCGGCCCGACGACCACGCCCGACATGGCCGTGGAGTACGTCGAGCGGCTCGACCCGCGCTTCGAGCCGGGCCGGCTGACGTTGATCTCGCGGATGGGCAACGGCAACGTCCGCGAGGTGCTGCCCGCGATCGTGGAGAAGGTCGAGGCGTCCGGGCACAAGGTCATCTGGCAGTGCGACCCGATGCACGGCAACACGCACGAGGCGTCCACCGGCTACAAGACCCGCCACTTCGACCGGATCGTCGACGAGGTCCAGGGCTTCTTCGAGGTGCACAACACGCTGGGCACCTACCCGGGCGGCATCCACGTGGAGCTGACCGGCGAGGACGTCACGGAGTGCCTGGGCGGCGCCCAGGAGATCTCGGACGTCGACCTGTCGGGCCGCTACGAGACGGCCTGCGACCCGCGCCTGAACACCCAGCAGTCCCTGGAGCTGGCCTTCCTGGTCGCGGAGATGCTCCGCGGCTGATCCCGGCCCCCAGCGCCCCAATGTGGCCTTCGGTGCGTTGGACGCACCCAAGGTGGCCTTCGGTGCGTTGAACGCACCCAAGGTGGCCTTGGGGCGCTCGGGGCCTGCACCTCGGCACCGCGTCGGGCAGGCGGGCGCCGGATCAAGAAGCGTCGAGGAGGCGGGCGGTGGACTTCAGCACCGCGTCCCGCAGTGAGCCGACGTCCGGGACCGCTTCGCCGTTGACCTGCAGCCCGACGTGGACCGCATCGCGGTACGTGGCGACCGCGATGCCCACCGCGTGGCGCGGGGCCAGCGGCACGAACGGGTAGACCTCCGCCAGGCGGGCGCCGTCGAGGGACAGGCGGGCCGGGGGGACCGGGACCGTCGTGATCACCAGGTCGAACAGCATCGGTGCGGCCTGGCCCGCCGTGCGGGTGCCCAGGCGGTGCAGCAGCGGTGGCACGCGGTCGGCCAGCAGCGGCAGCGCTCCGGCGCCGCGGCTCGGGCCCGCCGCCTTGTTGCGGGTCATCGCCCGGCGGACCACCCGCAGGCGCTCGACCGGGTCGTCCTCGCCGACCGGCAGGTCGCACAGGTACCCCGAAAGCTTGTTGCCGCCGAGCTGCGCACCCGCCCGGCCGCGCACGCTCACCGGGATCAGCGCGCGCAGCGTACGGCCGTCGGCGCGCTGCCCGCGGTTCACCAGCCACTCGCGCAGGGCGCCGGACAGCACCGCCAGGACGACGTCGTTGGTCGTGCCGCCGTGCGCGCGGCGCACCCGGCGCAGCTCGTTCAGCGGCAGCCGGACGAACCCGAGGCGCCGCTCGGCCGACGGCGGTGCCGACACCGGGGAGAGCGCCGGGCGCGCGGCCCGCACCACCGACGAGGCGATCCCGGCGGCCTCGTTCGCCTGGCCCCACACCGTGCCCAGCGCGTCCTTCACCGTGTCCAAAGTGGAGCGCGGGGCGGGGATCGGGCGGGACGGCGCGGGCTTCGGCAGCTCGACGCCGTCGAGCAGCCCGGCCGCGACCGCGTACGCGCCGGCGCCGTCGGTCAGCGCGTGGTGCAGTTTCAGCAGCAGCGCGAACTTCCCGTCCGGCAGGCCGGTGACGAGCGTCAGGTCCCACAGCGGCCGGGACGTGTCGAGGGGCCGGGCGATCCACCGCGACGCGTACGCCGCAAGCGGGTCCGGCTCGTACAGCGAACTCAACACGACGTGGTGAATGTGGTTGCCCGCAACAAAATCCGGGTCGTCGCTCCAGCTGGCCGAGCCCGGCGGGAACAGTTCCGCGCGCGCCCGCTGGCGCAGCTTGGGCAACCGGGCGGCCCGCTGCGCGAGCACCGCCGTCAACGCGGTGGGATCGACCGGGCCGCGGGCGGTGAAGGTGACCACCGCCCCCATGTGCATCGGAGTGGTTTCGCTTTCCAGGCACAGAAAAGCGACGTCGAGTGCGCTGAGTGGCGAGCCTGCCATGGGCGACCTTTCCGGGTTTCGCGGGGGGCGCACGGCCACGTGCGTCGGAAGGGAAGGAACCCACTGCACCACCCCGGCATGACGGCCGGGTGGTCGAAGTGTTTCCACCACGCTAACGAGCGACCCCGTTCCGCCATTCGAGATACCCCGGGCGGCGGTGCCCCGGCTCACAGATCAAGAAAAGATTCATTCACCTGGTGCAGGCCGGGGTTCTTCCGCCTGGCCGACCGGGGCCCCCCAATCGGGGGTGAGCGCGACCTGCTTGCCGACGCGGCGCACCGGCAGGCCGTTCACCTGCCGCCGGTCGAGCCCCGGCCAGATTTCCGCGGCGTCCTTCGCCGCGGACCGGATCGCACCGCCGTCGAGCGTCGTGCGGGTCTCCGGGATTTGCCGGTCCGCCCACTGCACGACCAGCTTCAGCGGGCCTGCGGAGGGGAGCGGCCAGAGGAACACCTCGTGCTCGACGGCGAACCGCGTGCCGCCGACCGGCTGGGCCCGCAGCACCGGGGCCTCCGGTTCGGACGCGGACGGCACCGAGATCGTCTCGGAGCTCGCCCGGCTGCCGTCGGCGTAGAGCACGCCGATCAGCAGCCCGTTGTAGTCGGGTTTGCGCCGGTGGTCGATCAGCCCCTCGGCGGGGTCGTCGACCAGGCTGTCGCGGGAATACACCGTGACGCGCAGTGTCAGCGCCTCCGGCCACACCTCGATGGTCCGCAGCGCGACCACCGTGCGGTCCGAGCGGCCCAGCGGCTGCGCCCACGGCAGCACGGCCGGGACGATGTGCTCGCGCGGGGGATCGGTCCAGTGCCGTCCGTTGAAGGCGTAAAGCTCCTGCTCCGGAACGGGGAACAGGGGACGCTCACGGGGACCGCCGGTGAAGAAGCTCATCGGACGGCCCGCGACGCACGGTCCGGCACCATGCGCCCACGGTAGGACAAGCGAGCGGGAATTTCCGCCCCCGAACGGGGGTACGGCCCCCGCAACCCGGGATCCGGGACACAGAGGCCGTACACCCAGAGTGATGGATCAGTCGCTGAGCTTCAGTTCGCCATTGCGCCGGGAGGCCTCGTCGAGGTCCTTCCCGTCCGGCTTGCCCATGGCGTCCATGAGCTGGCGGGCCAGGCCGAGGCCGGTTCCGCCGAGCGACAGCGCCTTGGCGAACATGTCGGACATGCCGTCGGCGCCGTTGAGCACGACCAGGTGGTCGATGTTGCCGAACGCGCTTGCGCCCGCCTCGACGATCTCCGGCCAGCGCTCGGCCAGCTGCTGCGCGACGACGGCTTCCTGGTTCTCCGCCAGCGCCGCCGCGCGTGCCTTGATGGCGTCGGCTTCGGCGAGGCCCTTCGCGCGGGCTGCCTCGGCTTCGGCGAGGCCACGCGCCTTCGCGGACTCCGCCTCCGCCAGGCCGCGGGCCTTGGCCGCGGCGGCCTCGGCCTCACCGGTCGCCCGGGTCGCGCCCGCCATCGCCTCGGCACGCGCCTTCGTGGCCTGCGCCTCGGCCTCGGCGGCGGTCTTCACCCGGGTCGCGTCCGCCGCGGCCCGCAGCTCGGTCTCCTTCGCCTCGGCCTGGGCCTTGGCGATCGAGGCGTCACGGGCGGCGTCGGCGGCGGTCCGGGTGTCGTACGCCTTCGCGTCGGCCGGCTTGCGGACCTGCGACTGCAGCCGCTGCTCGGCCAGTGCGGCCTCCAGCTCGGCCGCCCGCGTCTCCTGGACGACGACTTCCTGGCGCGCGGTCGCCTCGGCCAGCGGGCCGGACTGCGACGCCTTCGCCCGCGCCTGGTCGACCTCGGCCTGGTAGCCGGCCTGCTGGATCTGGCTCTCGCGGACGGCGGCGGCCTTCTTCGCGGCGGAGACCTGCTCGACCTCGGCGGCCTCCTGGTCGCGCTGGGCTTCGGCGATCCGGGCCGACGCGGCGATCGCGGCGGCGTGCGGCTTGCCGAGGTTGTTGATGTAGCCGGACTCGTCGTCGATCTCCTGGATCTGCAGCGAGTCCACGATCAGCCCGAGCTTGATCATCTCGGTGGCCGAGGACTGCCGCACCTCGCCGGTGAGCGCGTCCCGGTTGTGGATCATCTCCTCGATGGTCAGCCCGCCGACGATCGAGCGCAGGTGCCCGGAGAACAGCTCGTGGATCGTGTCGTTCATGCCTTTTTGCTGGTCCAGGAACCGGCGGGCGGCGTTGGCGATCGAGGCGAAGTCGTCGCCGACCTTGTAGATGACGACGGCCCGCACGGTGACCGGCAGCCCCTGCTTGGTCACGCAGGAGACCTGCAGGTTGACGCCGCGGGTGTCCAGCGACAGCCGCCGGGCGGTCTGGAAGCCGGGGATGACGTTCACCCCGCGGCCGGTGATGATCTTGAAGCCGAGGCTGTCCGCGGTGTCCGCCCGGTCGACGCGGACGCCGAGCCCGGAGATGATCAGGGCTTCGTTCGGTTCGGCCACTTTGTACAGCAGCCGCAGGACCCCGAAGACGACGATCAGCACGGCGACAAGCCCACCGGCGGAAACCAGCAGGATTTCCACGAGACTCATGGCACCGACCCCCTCGCTTTTCTGTTGTGGGTGTGTGGTGCCTCTTCGACGCCGTCAGCGGGTCAGCGGTTGCCACCGCTCGACGTAAACCGTGCGCGGCGGTTCGAAGTCGACCACCAGCACCTGCGTCCCGGACCTGAACGTCTCCTCCGGGTCGGCCGGGTACGCGTAGAAGGCCTCCGTGCCGCCCCGGACGTTCAACAGCACCTCGCCGATGAGGCCGGGGCCGATCGTGCCCGTCACGCGGCCTCGGTTGCCGATCATCCCCCGAAGCCCTTCAGCTTGACCTTGGAGCCCTTCGCCACGAACGTGCCCGGCTCCGGGTCCTGCTGGAAGACGAAGTCGAACCCGCCGCCGTTGCCGCGCCCGCGGCCGCCGTCGCGGTCGGCCTTGAGGCCGGCCTGCTCCAGGAGCTTCTGGGCGTCGTCGAACGACCGGAACCGGACGTCCGGCACCTGGACGGCGTTGTTGACGAACACGCCGATCCGCTTGGCCCTGGCCTGCGAGCCGCCCGGCGGGTCGGTCCGGGTGACGGCGCCGGCGGGGACGTCCTGCTTGAACTCCTCGCCCGCCTGGAACGGCTCGAACCCGGCCTGCTGCAGCAGCTGGAACGCCTCGTCCTTGGGGCGGCCCGTGACGTCCGGCACCGGGGGCAGCGGGATCGGGCCCTTCGACACGATGATCGTGACCTGGCCGCCGATGGTCAGCTGGCTGCCCGCCGACGGCGTCGTGCGGATGACCGCACCCTGCGGGACCTCGGCGTCGAAGTCGTCGGCGCCGCGGACCGGCGTCAGCTGCGCCGCCTTGATCGCCTGTTCGGCGTCGGGCAGCGCGGTGCCCGGCCGGATGTCCGGCACCTGCGGGCGGCCCTTCGACAGCACCACCGACACCGACGAGTTGGGCGAGAGCGTCGTGCCTTCGGCCGGGTCGGCGCGCAGCACGGTGTTCGACGGCACCGTGTTGTCGAACTCCTGGCTGAACTGCGGATTGAGCTTCACCGCCCGCAGCGCGTCGCCGGCCGCCGCCTGGTTCAGCCCGACCAGCTTCGGCACCCGCGCGGTCTTGTCGCCGCCGGTGTCGGTGAGGATGAACGCGAACGCCCCGATCAGCCCGCCGAGCAGCAGCACCGCGGCCGCGATCACGAGGATGCGCTTGCGGTTGTCCGGCGACGGCTTCTCCGGCTCGGGCCGGCTCCGCCGCCGCGGCGGCGTCGGGGGAAGCACCGGGGGCGCGGCGTGGCTCAGCGCCCGCGTCGCGTTCGGGCGGTGCACCGGCATCGTCTTCTCGGTGTCCGGCACCTGCGGGATCCGCGGCAGCGTGCGCTCGGTGTCGGCGAGGTCGCCCTGGCCGTGGGACACCGGGATCGGCACGGTCACCGGCAGCAGCCCCAGCCGGGCGCGCACCGCGGTCAGCTCGGTGAGGAACTCCCCGGCGTCGGCCGGGCGCAGCTGCGGGTCCCGCCGCGTCGCGCGCACGACCAGGTCGTCCAGCGCCGGCGGCAGGTCGGGACGCAGCTCGCTCGGCCGCGGCACGTCGTCGTTCACGTGCCGGTAGGCGACCGAAATCGCCGTGTCCCCGGTGTAGGGCACCCGGCCGGTCAGCATTTCGTACAGCAGGATCCCGGCCGAGTAGACGTCACCGCGCGCGGACGCCGAGCCGGTGGCGACCTGCTCGGGGGAGAGGTAGCCGACCGTGCCGAGGATGACGCTCGAACTGGTCGTGCCCGCGCTCGCCACGGCCCGCACCAGGCCGAAGTCGGCGACCTTCACCGCCCCGCCGGTGTGCTGGCCGACCCGGCCGATCAGCACGTTCTCCGGCTTCACGTCCCGGTGCACCAGCCCGGCCCGGTGGGCGGCGGCCAGCGCCGACAGCACGGGCTCGGCGACGCTCAGCGCCAGCGCGACGTCCAGCGGGCCCTCGTCTTCCAGCAGGTCGCGCAGCGTCCCGCCGTCCACCAGCTCCATCACCAGGAACGCCAGCCCCGTCTCCGCACCCGGTGGCAGGTCGAAGCCCTGGTCGTGCACCGCCACGACGTGCGGGTGGTGCAGCTGCGCCGCGGACTGCGCCTCGCGCACGAACCGGTCCACGAACGACCGGTCGTCGGCGAAGCGGGGGTCCATGATCTTGATCGCGACCGGACGGTCCAGCCGGGTGTCCGTCCCCCGATAGACGGAAGACATTCCGCCGTGGGCGAGCAGCCGGTCCACCCGGTAGCGCCGCTCCAAAAGCGTGCCGACCAGGCTGGGTTGGGTGCGTGTCACGAGTATGGATCGTACGGAACCGCGCACGCCTCGTGGAGGAGACCTCGCGGGTCACCCGTGCGCACTAGCGGGTGCGGGGACGGAATGTGGCACAGTGTCACCTGTGAGTGGGATTCCTGTCGCCGAAGACATTCTCGACACCGCCATCGCGGTCCTTCCGTTGCCGGAGGTGGCGAACGTCCTCGGAACCTCGACCAACAAGGTCCGGCAGATGCTGCGCGACGGGCAGCTGATCGCGCTCAAGCGCGGCGGCGAACTGTGCGTGCCCAGCGCCTTCTTCGTCAAGGACGGGGTCGTCAAGGGCCTGACGGGCACGATCACCGTGCTCGCCGACTCCGGCTTCAGCCGCACCGAGATGCTGCGGTGGCTCTTCGCCACGGACGACACGCTGCCCGGGAACACCCCGGTCAACGCCCTGCGGACCAGCCACGGCACCGAGGTCAAGCGGCGCGCGCAGGCCATGGCGTTCTGACCTGCAGCTCTTTCGGGGGTCCGGGTGGCGGAGTCCCCGGCCTGGGGCGAAGCCCCGGATGTCACTGCTCTTTCGGGGGTCCGGGTGGCGGAGCCCCCGGCCTGGGGCGAAGCCCCGGATGTCACTGCGGAGATAGGTTGCCGCGGCGATCAGCTGGACGGCGGCCGCGGTCACCAGGCACGCCGGCAGCGACCACGCGGCCAAGGGGCCGGCCAGTGCCGCGCCCGCGGCCAGCCCGGTGATCTTCACGCTCGCCGCCGTCGTGAACACCTGCGCCCGCACGTGCTCCGGCGCTTCGCGGTGGCGGATCGCAAACAACGCCGTGAGCTGCGGACCTTCGGCGAATCCGGCCAGCACGGCCGCGACGACGACGCCGTGCCCGCTCGCCGCCAGGAGGCAGCTCGCCGCGAGCAGGAGCGTGCTCAGCCAGACGGACCGGTCGGGCGCCCACGGCAGCGGTTTCCTCGCCAGGACGGCGTTGGCCAGCAGTGACGCCACCGCCAGGACGGTCAGCAGCAGCGCGCCGTCCGCCGGGCCGCGCAGGTGCGCCGCACCCAGCAGTGGGTAACACACGGTGACCATGCCGATCCCCGCGCACGAGACGGTCGAGGCGACGGTCGCCCGCCGCAGCGGCGTCTGGCGGACCAGGACCCTGAAGCCGTCCTTGAGGCGGGTCTTCGCCGGTTTCCGCTTCGGCAGGGTCCACGCCACCGGGATCGCGGCGGCGACCATGCCGACCGCGACCACGAGCCCGGCCGGACCGCCGAGGAGGCCGGCCAGGCCGGGCCCGGCGAGGGCGGCGGCGGTGAACGTCATGGCGTCGAGGCGGCTGGCCTTCGGCAGCGCCGGTCCGGCGACCGCGGGCAGTTGCGCGGTCCAGCCGCCGGCGATGGCGGGGTTGAGCAGGCCGGTCACGACCGCCACCGCGACGACGGCTTCGAGCGTCAGGTGCCCGAAGGTGGCGGTGACCAGCGCGATCCCGCCCGCGTAGCCGCCGAGTGCGACGGCGAGCAGCCGTCCCGGCGCCGGGCTGCGGTCCAGCAGTGCCCCGAGCACCGGCCCGCCCACGGCGGCGGCCGCGGTCAGCCCGGCGAGCAACGCCGCGCCCGCGTGCGGGCCCGCGGTCATCCCGAGCAGCAGCAGGGCGGGTCCGGACAGTTCGTCCCCGGTCCGGGCGAGCGTGGCGCTGGTGAGGTAGCCCCCGTAACGTCTTGGCATTGTCAAGACGTTACAGTGAAGCATGGCCTTTCCGCACCGGGATTCCGTGCAGCGCGCGGTGGACCTGCTGAGCGTGTTGCTGGTGCCGTCCCCCGACCCGGCCACGGTGGTGCGGGTCCTGCGCGAGCACGGCGAGCCGGAGCACACGTTGTCCCCGGAGGACATCGCCGAGCTGCGTGCGGCGGCCATGGAGCTGCGCGAAGTCTTCGCGGCGCGTGACGCCGCTTCGGCGGCTTCGGTGCTCAACGCGTTGTTCGCGGCCTACGCGAGCCCGCCACGCCTGACGGACCACGAAGACGGCTACGGCTGGCACCTGCACGCGGACGCGGCCGACGACGGGCCGTGGGGCGCGTGGCTGGTGACGTCTTCGGCGCTGGGGCTGGCGGCACTGTTGGCGGCGCGCCAGGACGTGCCGGGCGGGCTGTGCGCGTCACCGGCGTGTGGGAAGCCGTTCGCCCACACGGGCGGCGGCAGCCCGCGGAGGTACTGTTCGCCCCGGTGCGCGACGCGCGAACGCGTCGCCGCGCACCGGGCGCGCGGGTGAAGCGTGCGGGTGAAGCGTGCGGGTGAAGCGTGCGGGTGAAGCGTGCGGGTGAAGCTCAGCCCTGGGTCTTGTCGCGCCAGGCGATCCAGGACTTGAGCTCGTCGAGGTCGTGGTCCGGGCCGCCCACGCCGACGGTGAACGTCGTGACGCCCAGCTCCAGGAGCTTCGGGCCCAGCTCGTCCGGCTCGCCCTGGACGCCGCACGAACGCTCGATCTCGGCCGGGTCGCGGCCGACGTCCGCGCAGTGCTGGTCGAGGATCTTGACCTTGCGGCCGACGACCTCCGGGTCGCCGAAGCCGTGCCAGATGTCGCCGTGCTTGGCGACCAGCTTGAGGGTCTTCTTCTCGCCGCCGCCGCCGATCAGCACCGGGATCTTGCGGGTCGGGGCCGGGTTCAGCTTGCCCAGCCGGGACTCGATGCGCGGGAGCGACTCGGCGAGGTCGTCGAGCCGGCCGCCGGCGGTGCCGAACTCGTAGCCGTATTCCTCGTAGTCCTTCTCGAACCAGCCGGAGCCGATGCCGAGGATGAGCCGGCCGCCGGAGATGTGGTCGACCGTGCGGGCCATGTCGGCCAGCAGCTCGGGGTTGCGGTAGCTGTTGCAGGTGACGAGCGCGCCGATCTCCACCCGGGACGTCGACTCCGCCCATGCGCCGAGCATCGTCCAGCACTCGAAGTGCAGGCCCTCGGGGTCGCCGTACAGCGGGTAGAAGTGGTCCCAGTTGAAGACGATGTCGGCACCGAGGTCTTCGGCGGCCGACGCGGTGCGCCGGATGGAGTCGTAGTCGGCGTGCTGCGGCTGGAGCTGCAGGCCGATCCGGATGCGTCGTTCGGTCATGATCGCAGCCTACGACCGGCGCGGAGCGTCTCGCTCGCCCAGACCGCGGCCAAGGGTGGTAGCGCGACTACCAGCCTCCGCCGCTTCGGGACCACGGCCCGGCGCGTCAGGATGTCGTAGTCCAGGGCGGTGATCTCGTCGAGGATGCCCTCGTAGAGCGTCAACGCCGTCCGGACGCACGGCCGCGATTCCGGGCGCAGCAACGCCACGCCCGCCTCGGCCTGCCGGTACACCGCCCGCGTCCGCGCGACGAAGTACGCCAGCGCCGCCCGGATCCGCGGGTCGGGCCGCCGCGCCTCGAGCAACGCCCGCGAGACGCCGAAGGCCGCCAGCTCGTCGAGCGGCAGGTAGAGCCGCCCGCGGTCGAGGTCTTCGCCGACGTCGCGCAGGAAGTTCGTCAGCTGGAACGCCTCGCCCAGTGCGATCGCGCCCGGTTCCGCGTCCGCGAGCGGGCCGACCGTCCCGAAGACCGGGAGCATCTGCAGCCCGATCACCGCGGCCGAGCCGTACACGTAGTCGCCGAGCTCGGCGAACGTCCGGTATTCGACCGGCGAAAGGTCCATCCGCATCGACTTCAGGAACGCATCGAACAAGTCCCGCGAAAGGCCGTGGCGCCGCACGGTGTCGGCCAGGGCCACGAGCACCGGATCGGCGGGGGTGCCGCCGTCGAAGACGACGTCCACCATCGCCGCGACGCGGTCCAGGGACTCCGCCGGGTCGCCCGGTGCCGGGTTGTCGACCAGCTCGTCCGCCATCCGCGCGAAGCCGTACAGCGTGTGCGCGGCGGGCCGGGCCCGGGCCGGCAGCAGCCGCGTCGCGAGGAAGAACGTGCGCCCGTAGTGGGCGTTGATGCGGCGGCACTCGGTGTAGGCGGCGCGCAGGGCCGGTCCGGTGATGCCCGCCGCGTCGAGTTCGTTCACCGGCCGGTGATCCTTTCCGCCGCCAGCCGGCCGGAGATGAGCACCGGCGGGATGCCGACGCCGGGGGTGGTGCCGCAGCCGGCCAGCACGACGTTGCCCGCCGCGCGGACCAGGTTCGCCGGCCGGAACGGGCCCGTCTGGGTGAACGTGTGCGCGAGTGAGAACGGCGTCCCGGCCGTGAGCCCGCGGGCCGCCCAGTCCGCCGGGGTGATCGTCTCGTCGACGGTGAACTCGCTGCCGAAGCCGGTCAGCCCGCGTGCCTCCAGCGTGCGAAGCAGCTCTTCGCGGTACGGCCCGCGGATGCGGTCCCAGTCGAGGGGTCCGCGCCGCAGGTTCGGTGCGGGCGCGAGCACCGAGACGATTTCGCCGCCGCGCCCGGCCAGCCCCGGGTCGGTCGCCGTGGGCCGCGTGACCAGCAGCGACGGGTCGCTCATGAGCTTGCCCTCGCGGATGATCTCGGCGAACGTCCGCTCCCAGGCGCCGCCGAAGAAGATCGTGTGGTGGCCGAGGTCCCACTTCGCGCTCGTCCGCCCGTGCAGGACCACGGCCGACGGCGAATAGCGCAGCGGCAGCGGACGGCGGGGGCGCGCGCCGAGCAGCCGGTAGGCCGTGCCCAGCTCGGTGGCCAGCACGACGGCGTCGCAGGCGATCCGCTCGCCCGAGCGCGTCCGGACCGCACGCACCCGCGAAGGCACCCGCTCGAGCCAGGCGGCTTCGGTGCCGAACCGGACGTCCGCGCCCGCCCGCGCGGCGGCGCCGGTCATCGCCCGGCCGATCTCGCCCATCCCGCCTTCGGGGTAGTAGACGCCGCCGACGGTGTCCATGTAGGCGATGACGCCGTACGCGCCGATCGCGCTCGCCGGGTCGAGTCCGGCGTACAGCGCCTGGAAGGTGAAGAGCCGCCGGACGCGTTCGTCGAGCAGGTAGCGGCCGACGCGCGGGCCGAGCCGCCCGAAGCCGCCCAGCGCGGCGAGCTTCGCCAGCTCGGGGCGGGCCAGGCCGAGCGGCGAGTCGAAGTTCGCCGCCAGGAAGTGGTCCTTCTGCACGGCGTACAGCTCGGTCAGCCAGCGCCGCAGCGCCCGGTAACCCGCCGCCTCGCGCGCGCCGGCGAAGGCGCGGATTTCGGCCTCCATCGCGTCGCCGTCCGTGCGCAGCGCCAGCGAACTGCCGTCGGCGAACCGTGCCCGGTACGCCGGGTCGAGCCGGGTCAGGCGCAGGTTCTTGGCCAGCGGCTCGCCGACCGCGGCGAACGCTTCTTCGAGCAGCTCCGGCATGGTGAGCACGCTCGCGCCGGTGTCCACGGCGTTGCCGTCGAAGTTCTGCTGCCCGGCCCGCCCGCCCGGGACGTCCGCCTGCTCCAGCAGCGTGACCCGCCGTCCCGCGCCGAGCAGGTGCAGGGTCGCCGAAAGCCCGGCCAGCCCGGCCCCGATGACGACGACGTGGTCGGCCGCCCCGACGGACCTTCTGTTCATGCGCACGTCAGTACGTCCGCTGGGTGGCCTTGACGACCAGCCCGGTCAGCGCGGCGGGCGCCGGCTCGGCCAGGTGCGCGCGGTCCAGCGCGGCCATCGCCGCCGTCGTCAGTTCGTCGATCCGGCGCTCGACCGCGTCGACCGCGCCGACCTGCTGCAGCGCCATCCGGACGGTCTCGACGCCCTCGTCGGACAGGTCCGCGTCGCCGATCGCGTCCGCGATCACCGTGGCCGCGGCCTGCTCGCCCTTTTCCGCGGCGAGCTGCAGGCCGAGCGCGACGAGCAGGGTGCGCTTGCCTTCGCGCAGGTCGTCGCCGGCGGGCTTGCCGGTGACCGACGGGTCGCCGAACACGCCCAGCAGGTCGTCACGCAGCTGGAACGCCACGCCGACCTCGCCGCCGAACTCCAGCAGCGTGGCGATCAGCTCCGGGCCGGCGCCGCCGAGCGCGGCGCCCAGGTGCAGCGGCCGCTGCACGGTGTAGGCGGCGGTCTTGAGCCGGTCGATCTTGAGCGCGGCCTCGACGGAGGAGTCCCCGGTGGCCTGGGTGCGGACGTCGAGGTACTGCCCGGCGAGGACCTCGGTGCGCATCGCGCGCCAGGCCGGGCGCGCCGCGGACAGCGTCTCGGCGGGCAGCGGCGCGTCGGCGAACATGTCGTCGGCCCAGGCCAGGGCCAGGTCGCCGACCAGGACCGCGGTGGCCAGGCCGAACGTCGCGGGGGAGCCGAGCCAGCCGCGGTCGGCGTGCAGCTTCGCGCCGGCGATGTGCACGGTCGGGTGGCCGCGGCGGGAGTCGGAGGAGTCGATGAGGTCGTCGTGGATCAGTGCGCACGCCTGGATCAGTTCCAGGCTGGACACCGCCTGCAGCACCCCTTCGGCGTCCGGGCCGTCCGGGTCGCCGCCCGCGCCGCGCCAGCCCCACCAGGCGAACGTGGGGCGCAAACGCTTGCCACCGCTCAGGACGAACCCGCGCAGCGCGTCGATCCCGGCGGCCACGGTGGGCTCGGTTCCGAGGATCGCGGTGCCCGCCCGATCGAGGAACCCGGCCAGCGCACGCTCGACGTCGGCGGGCAGGTCACGGTCGGCGGCGAGCGCGTTCATACCCGTAATACTCGCCGAACGCGCGGGGGCGCGGGCCGCCGGGGCACCCGGATGTGGCGAATCAGACTCCGGCCGTGGCGGCCCAGAACGGACCGGTGAGGCCCGCTTCGGCGAAGTAGGCGACGGCGTCCTGCGGCTCGCGACGCCGGTAGCCGCGCTCCAGCCGGCCCGCGTACCAGCCGCGGGCGAGCCGCCAGAGCGTGACCAGATCGAGCACGGACCCCTTGGGCTGCCCGGTTTCCGCCAGCCAGGCGTCCACACAGGACTCGCAGCAGAAGAGCCGCTGGTTCGCGCACGAGTGCAGCACGTCGTCCCACATCCGCGCCGCGGGCACCAGGAAGTGCGCCACCTGGGCGCCCTCGGGCGGCACGCTGCGGTTCACGACCAGCGCGTGCGGCTGCCCGCAGCCCGGGCAGCGGGTCGAGACGAGCACCTCCGGCTCGGCCTCGACCAGGTGGGGGATGGCGAAGGAGTCCCACGCGCAGCCACCCCACCACAGCGTGTGCGCGCCCATCACGGAGAAACCGAGCGACTTCGCGGCGAAGGGATGGGCCAGGACGACGTGCTCGCACTCGTCGAGCACCAGGTGGTGGGCGGCCGCGAGGCGGTGCAGGGCCTGCTTCGCGACGGCCAGCGAGCCACCCGCGGCATCGGCCAGCTCAGGGCCGGTCGGCGCGCGGCCGTGACGGGCGAAGGCGCGGTACACCGCGAGGCGCACTTCCTCGTCCCAGCTCGCGTCGTCGTCCCTCATCGCCCCAGTTTATTCCTCGAAGGTGACTCGAATGACTGTCTCGCGACGCGGACGGGGGCTCCCGCATAGCGGGCGATGGCCCTTAACATGCCGGTATGACGTCGGTGATCGAGCGGTTGCGCGGAGACGGGCCGAAGTTCTCCATCGAGTTCTTCCCACCCCGTGACACGGCGGACGAGGCTGTCCTCTGGAAGGCCATCCGGGAGCTCGAGCCGTACGACCCGGCCTACATGTCGATCACCTACGGGGCCGGCGGCTCCAGCCGCGACGGCACCATCCGCAGCATCGCCCGCGTCGCGACCGAGACGACGCTGGTGCCGATGGCGCACCTGACCGCGGTCAACCACTCCGTCGCCGAGCTGCGCAACGTGATCGGCTGGTACGCCTCGGTCGGCGTCCGCAACATCCTCGCGCTGCGCGGCGACCCGCCGGGCGACGTCTACGGCGAGTGGATCCCGCACCCGGAGGGCCTGCAGTACGCCGAAGAGCTCGTCCAGCTGGTGCGTTCGCTCGGTGACTTCTGCGTCGGCGTGTCGGCGTCCACCTACGGCCACCCGCGCTCACCCGACCTCGAAACCGACACGAAGTACCTGGTCCGCAAGCTGCAGGCGGGCGCGGACTTCGCGATCGCGCAGCTGTTCCACGACGCCGAGGACTTCCTGCGGCTGCGCGACCGGGTGGCGGCGACCGGCTGCGACGTCCCGGTGCTGCCCGGCGTGATGCCGCTGACGACGTGGCGGACGCTCCAGACGACGATCAAGCTGTCCGGCGCGCCGGCCCCCCGGAAGCTCCTGGACCGGCTCGAACCGCTGGCCGAGGACCCCAAGGCGTTCCGCGCGGCGGGCATCGACGTGATCACCGAGCTGTGCGAGAAGCTGATCGCCGAGGGCGTGCCGAGCCTGCACTTCTACACGTTCAACCGCTCGAAGGCGACGCGAGAGGTGATCGCCCGGCTGGGCCTCGTCCCAGCCCGTGCTTAAGTGCGTACCGCACGGTACGCGTGGCCCGGTAGCGTGCGGCCCATGGCTTCTACTGCTTCCGAAGGCGTGCACGAGATCTGTGACCGCTACGTCGACGACTACGTGGCCGCGGACCCGGTTGCGGCGACCGTCCACGGCGTCGTCGGCCACGACCACCGGCTGACCGACTACTCGGCGGAGGGCTTCGCCGAGCGCGCCGGGCTGGCCGCGCGGGCACACGCCGCCGTCACCGCCGCCGAGCCGCGGGACGCCGCCGAGCGGGCGGCGCAGGCCGTGTTCACCGAGCGCGTCGGCCTGGAGCTGGAGATCCACGAGGCCGGCCTGGACGTGGCGAGCCTCAACGTCATCTCCAGCCCGGTGCATGACCTGCGGATGGCGTTCGACCTGATGCCGTGCGAGACCGAGCAGGACTGGGCGGTCGTCTCGGCCCGGATCGACGAGGTCCCGCGCGCGCTCGCGAGCCTCCGCAACGGCCTGCTCTCGGCGGCCGACGCGGGGCGCGTGTCGGCCCTGCGGCAAGTCGCGAAGGTGGCCGAGCAGTGCGAGACGTGGGCGGGCCTGAAGGAGGAGACGGGCTTCTTCACCGGCTTCGTCGGCGGGGCGTCTTCGCAGGGTTCAGCACTGGCGGCCGACCTCGGGCACCGCGCGCGGGCCGCGGAGGAGGCGTTCGCGGAGTTCGCCGGGTTCCTGCGGGCCGAGCTGGCACCGAAGGCCCCGGTCAAGGACGCCGTCGGCGAAGACGTCTACCGCCTGTGGTCGCGGTACTTCGTCGGCGCGGCGCTGGACCTGCGGGAGGCCTACGAGTGGGGCTGGGCGGAGTTCGCCCGGATCGAGGCCGAGCTGCGCACGGTGGCGAACCGCATCAAGCCGGGCGCGAGTGTGGCCGAGGCCGCCGCGGCGCTCGACGCCGACCCGCGTTACCGCGTCCACGGCCGCGCGGAGTTCGAGGCGTGGATGCAGCGCCTGTCCGACGACGCGCTGGAGTCGTTGCGCGGCAAGCACTTCGACATTTCCGACCGGGTGATGGCCCTGGAGTGCAAGATCGCCCCGCCGGGCGGCGGTGTCGGCGCCTACTACACGGCGCCCAGCGAGGACTTCTCGCGTCCGGGCCGCATGTGGTGGTCCCTGCCGGCGGGCCGCGACGAGTTCAGCACCTGGCGCGAGACGAGCACGGTGTACCACGAGGGAGCGCCGGGCCACCACCTCCAGATCGCGACGGCGGTGGACCAGTCGGGCGGGCTGAACAAGTACCAGCGGCTGATGGCGTTCACGTCGGGCCACGCCGAAGGCTGGGCCCTGTACGCGGAGCGCCTGATGGAGGAACTGGGCTACCTGTCGGACGACGGAGACCTGCTGGGCATGCTGTCGGAGCAGCTGTTCCGCGCGGCGCGCGTGGTGGTGGACCTCGGCATGCACCTGGAGCTCCCGATCCCGGCGGGCACCGGGTTCCACGAGGGTTCCCGCTGGACGCCGGAGCTGGGCCTGGAGTTCATGCTGACCCGCACGATCACCGACCAGGCCCACATCCGCGACGAGATCGACCGGTACCTGGGCTGGCCGGGCCAGGCCCCGGCGTACAAGATCGGCGAGCGCCTGTGGCTGGCGGCCCGGTCGGAGGCCCAGGCCAGGGCGGGCGCCGGGTTCGACATCAAGCGGTTCCACACGGAGGCGCTGAAGATGGGCGGAATGGGGCTGGACACGCTGCGGGAGCAGCTGTCCCACCTGGACTGAGTGCCCGTGGGCGGAGTCACCGGAAAACCGGTGGCTCCGCTTCCCGCGTTCCCGTTAGGTTCCTTCTCGTGCGCCGAATGCTCTTCGTCACCCCACCGCCCCGCGCCTGAGCGGGGTGGTCCTCCGCCGCGTGGCCCGCCGGGCCCGCGGCTGATTCGTGTGCGCACCGCCCCGCGTCGTCGAACTCCCTTTTCCTTCGACGCAGGAGCGTTCCCCTTGGTGTCTCTGCCCACGCGCGCCCGTTCTTCGGCCGCGCTCGTCATCGCCGGTGTCCTCTGGGGCACCGGCGGCCTCGCCGGCTCGCTGCTCGGCGGCCTCGCCGGCCTCCACCCGCTCGCCGTCGCCGACTACCGGCTGCTCGTCGGCGGCGCCGTCGCGGCCCTCCTCCTGAAGGGCCGCCCCCTTCCGCGCACCGCGGACGCGGCCCGGCGCATCCTCGCCGTCGGCGCGCTGTTCGCCCTGTTCCAGGCGAGCTACTTCGCCGCCGTCGCGCTCAGCTCGGTCAGCGTCGCCACCATGACCACGATCGGTGCCGCGCCCGTCTTCGTCACCCTCGCGTCGGTGCGGAAACTCCGTCGCTGGACGGTGGTGTCCGTGGCGGGCACCCTCGCCGGTCTGGTGCTGCTCCAGTGGTCACCGGGCGAAGCGGTCTCCTTCGGAGGCCTCGGCTTCGCCCTGCTCGCGGCAGCCGGCTTCGCGACCCTCACCCTGGTCACCGCGAAGCCCGTCGAAGGCCTGGAGCCGCTGTCGACGACGGCGTTCGGCTGCCTCACCGGCGGCCTGCTGCTGCTCCCGGTCGCGAGCTGGCCGGGCATGGCGATCCCGCTGCACGCGGACGTCCTCGCGGTCGTCTGCTACCTCGGCGCCGTCCCGACGGCGCTCGCGTACGCCGCGTACCTGCGCGGGCTGGCCGACGCGCATCCCGTGCTCGGTTCGCTGTCGGCGGTGCTCGAGCCGCTGACCGCCGCGGTGCTGTCCGCCGCGCTGCTCGGTGAACGGCTGAGCGTCACGGCCTGGTGCGGCGCCGCCGTGCTCGTCGCGGCGCTGGCCGTCGGCTACTGGCGGCCCGAACCGCGGTGAGGGACGCGGCCCCTCGGCTCAGCGCGGGTCGAGGGGCAGCGCGCGCCCCAGGATCGCGAACGGCCGCGGGTCGCCGGCGAAGTGGTAGTCGCGCAGGACGTCGACGAACCCGGTGCGGCGGTAGAGCTTCCACGCCCGGCTGGTGCCTTCGGGCGTCGACAGCAGCACGTTCGCGCTCGGGACGCCCTCCAGCAGGCTGCGCAGCAGGTCCTCGCCGATCTGGTGGCCCTGGTTCTCCGGCCGGACGTGGATCTCGGTCAGCTCGAAGTAGTCCGAGAGCCAGCGGTCGGCTTCGGCGGCCCCGGCCCGGCGGCTCAGGCCGTGGCGCACCTGCTCGTGCCACCACTGCCCGGCCCGGCCGCGGTAGCCGTAGGCCACGCCGAGCAGGACGTCGTCGGCGTCGAGCGCGGCCATGCAGCGCCAGCCCTCGCGCAGTGCGTGGGTGAGCCACATCGGCGCACGCTGCTCGGCGGTGCCCGCCGGGTACCGCATCGCCCGGACGTAGATGTCCAGTGCTTGGGGCAGGCGGGCGCGGAACTCGTCCGGGGAGAGCTGGACGTATCGAGAGCAGCCGGCGGGCATCGCGGTCACGGCTGTCCATTCTCCTCCGCGCCGCCGAGCGCGCCCGGGGTGCCCCCGGTCAACGCCACCAGCCCGGCGAAGGTCGTGGGGAACACGGCCTTCGGGTGCCCGGCCGCGGCCCAGACGACGTCGTGGGCGCGCAGCGCGGTGTCGACCAGGGTGGGCAGCGGCTCGGGGTGCCCGACCGGGGCGACGCCGCCGATCGGCTGTCCGGTGTGCGTGCGCACGAAGTCGGCGTCGGCCTTGCCGATTTCGCCGCCGGCCAGCCGTTCGAGGGTGTCCGGGTCGGCGCGGTGGGCGCCGGACGTCAGCGCGAGGAGCGCTTTTTTGTCGGACCCCAGGCGGAAGATGAGGCTGTTGGCGATGGCCCCGACGGGCACGCCGAGCGCTTCGGCCGCCTGAGCGGCGGTCCGGACCTCGGCGGGCAGGACACGGATGCCCTCGGCGGCGCCGCGCTGCCCGGCTTCGGCCAGCGCGGCCGCCACCTTGGCGACGGCGGGGTGCTCCAGCGAACTCATGAACCTATGAGATCACGCCACCGAACTGGTGTCCCGCCCCACGTCCGGGGATCGGTCCCCGGGGTTGAGCGCGCACCGGTTCGGGGGTTACTCTGGAAATCGTTCGAACAGGCGTTCGACATTCGGTGAGCGTGCACCGGCCAGGTGCCCGGAGCCCGGGAAGCATCCCCGGTGTGGGCATCCGGCCGGGCTCACCCGCGCAGGAGGAGGGTCGCCATGTCCGTCAAGGTCGTGTCCCCCACGGATCCCGGGCAGCCGGAGCTGCCCATGTCGCTGCGCCCGCAGCCGGTCCCGGCCGGCACATCCCGCGGGCGGTCCCGGCAGTGCTTGTCGGCGGCCCAGGAGTCCCACCGGCGCCCCTCGGCGACGGTGGATTCCCGGCAGCCCCAGCTCCCCATCTCCCTGTGCACCTCGGCTGAGGCGGATGCCGGGCAGGCCGAGCTGCCGGCTTCGGCGATCCCGGAGCAAACCCGCCCGTCGGACGTGGGCGCCGACCGGCCAGAGCGGCCCGCGGTGGCGGAGTCCGGGCAGCTCGAGCTGTCGGCCTCGGCGGAGCCACACCGGCCGACAGCATCGCCATCCACCCACCCGGCGGCGGCTGAGTCCGGCCCGCCCGATCTGTTGCTTCCCGTGGCTCCGATGGCGGCCGGCTCCAGCTCGTCGCTTCCTGCGCCCCCGGCGGCGGCCGATTCCGGCCTGTCGCTTCCTGCGGCGCCGGCGGCGGCCGATTCCGGCCCGTCCGGCCGGTCGCGTCCCGAGGCCCCGGCCGTGGCCGACTCGGGCCCGTCCGACCCGCCGGTTCCCGAGGCCCCGGCGCCGGCCGGTGCCGACGCGTCGCCCGAGCTGCCCCTGTCGCTGCGCCCGCCCGGCACCGGCTCCGACCAGTCCCAGCTGCCCATGTCCCTGCGTCCCCCTGCTTCGCCTGCTGCCGCCGGGTTGCTGGCCCAGGCGCGGCGCGGGCTCGCCGAGGCCGCTCAGGAAAGCCGGCCCGCCGAACGCTTCATCGGTGCCTACCTCGCCGCTCTGCGGGGCGCCGCCGCCGTGCTCGCCGCCCGGGGGCGGCCGCACCGGGGGCGTGCCCGTCCCGCCAGCACCTGGGTGCTGCTGGACTCCGTCGCGCCCGAACTGCGGGAGTGGTCCGCCTTCTTCGCCAGCAACTCGGCCACGCGCGCCGCCGCGCAGGCCGGGATCACCGGGAAGGTCACCGCCGAGTCGGCCGCCGGGCTGGTGGGGGCCGCCACGCCGTTCCTCGAACTCGTCCGCCGTCTCGTGCACGGCCTGCCGATCACCGGGGGAGCCCATGTCGCGTGAGCACGGCCCGGTCGACCAGGGGCGGTTGCTCACGGCGTTGGGAATCGAAGGCAGGCTGCTGGCCGAAGCGGTGCACGCGGCGCCGACCGAAGCGCCGGTGCCCGCCTGCCCCGGCTGGTCGCTCGGCGAGGTCGCCCGGCACGTCGGGAGCCTCTACCGGATGGTCCGGCGCCGGCTGACCGACGGCCGGAGCCCCGACGACTGGCCGCGCGACCCCGAGCCGGGCCAGAGCCTCCAGGAGTTCCTGGAAGCGGGCCTCACCGAGCTGCTCGACGAGCTCGCCGCGCACGACCCGGAGGACCGCGCCGACACCTGGTGGCCGGCGGACCGGACCTACGGGTTCTGGCGACGGCGGATGCTCCACGAGACGGTCGTCCACCGGGTCGACGTCGAGCAGGCGGCGGGTGCGGAGCCGCGCGGCGTGCCCGACGACGTCGCGATCGACGGCATCGACGAGGTGCTCACCCTGTGGTTCGGGCAGAAACTGCCGATGCTCGGCCTGACCGGCACGAAGGCGGGCTCGGTCGGCGTCCGGGCCGGCGCGCACAGCTGGATCGCGCGGGCCGGACCCGTCACCACGGAGGCCTGGCGCTGTTCGGCCGAGGAGGCCGAGGCCGCGGACGACGTCGTCACGGCCGGACCCGCGCAGCTTTACCTGTGGCTCTGGGGCCGGGCGTCGCTGACCTCGGTGACCGTGCGCGGCGTGCACGACCAGGCCGCCCAGCTCTGGGCGCTGCTGCGGCTCGCGACCCGATGAACCGGCCGGTGGGGAAGCCGAACCGGAATTGTCGGAGGTGGCGGTTAGCCTGCGGCGCATGACCACGCGCCTGGTGAACCTGGTGATCGACGCGGCGCGGCCAGAAGTCCTGGCGAGCTTCTGGGCCGCGCTGCTCGATGGGCACGTCGTCGCCGGGGAGTCCGGCGAGATCGACGTCCGCCCCCCGGAGAGCGACGGCTGGGACCTGGACCTGGTTTTCGTGCCGGTCCCCGAACCCAAGGAGGTCAAGAACCGCATCCACCTGGACCTGGCGAGCACGACACCGGCGCACCAGGCCGAGCTGGTGGCCCGCGCCCTGGAGCTGGGCGGCCGCCGGGTCGACCTCGGGCAGGGCAACGTGCCCTGGGTGGTGCTCGCGGATCCGGAAGGCAACGAATTCTGCGTCCTGGAACCCCGCGAGCAGTACGCGGACACCGGCGCGGTGGCGTCGATCGTGGTCGACGCGCACGCCCCGGGGCTCCTGGCGGCCTTCTGGGCGCGGATCACCGGCCGGCCGATCCAGGCCCGCGAAGGCGACGTCCTCGTGGGGCTGCGCGCTCCGTCCGGCCGGGGGCCGTGGCTGGAGTTCCTGCGCAACGACGACGTCAAGCGGGTCAAGAACCGCGTGCACCTGGACGTCGCGCCCCCGGCGGAGGCCGGGCACACCGCGGCGGTGGCGGAGGTCGTCGCGGCCGGTGCGGCGCCGGCGGACCCGGGCGGTCCCGAGCTGCCGTGGCGGGTGCTGACCGATCCGGAGGGCAACGAGTTCTGCGTGCTCACCCCGCGCTGACCTAGCGTGGGGATCATGGAGATCTTCGACTGGCAGGGGCGCCGGATCGCCTGGGAGCGCGCCGGATCGGGGCCTGCGGTGGTGTTCTGCCACGGCACGCCGTGGTCGTCGTGGCTGTGGCGGCCGTTCGCCGAAGCGCTGAGCACCGAGTTCACCGTCTACCTCTGGGACATGCCCGGTTACGGCCGTTCGTCGAAGGACCCGGAACACCCGGTCGATTTCGGCGTCCAGGCCGAGGCATTCCAGGCCCTGCTCGAGCACTGGGAGCTCGACCGCCCCCACGTCGTCGCCCACGACTACGGCGGCGCCGTTTCGCTACGCGCCCACCTCGTCCACGGCGTGCCGTACGCGTCGCTGCTGATGGCCGACGTCGTGGCCATCCCGCCGTCGGGCTCGCCGTTCTTCCGGCTGGTCAAGGAGCATCCCGACGTGCTCGCCCGGGTGCCGCCCTACATCCACGAGGCGCTGGTCCGCGCCTACATCGGCAACGCGAGCTTCCGGGAACTGCGGGAGGCCGACCTGGCCGAGCTCGCGGCGCCGTGGCTCGGGGAAGAGGGACAGCCGGCGTTCTACCGCCAGATCGCCGCCTACGACGAGCGGTACCTGGTCGAGAACGCAGCGCGGCTGGACCGGATCGACCTGCCCGTGCGCGTGCTGTGGGGCGCCGAGGACACGTGGATCCCGCAGGCCACCGGCGAGCGGCTCGCCGACGGCATCCGCGGCGCGACGTTCGCTCCGGTCGCCGGCGCGGGGCACCTCCTCCAGCTGGACGCCCCGGTCGCGCTGGCGACCGAGCTGCGGTCCTGGCTGAGTGTTTCGGCGGCGTTGCCGGGGCACGTCGAACGCTGACCTGCGCGAAACACCGGTGTCCTGGGGAGGCAACAACCCCGGGGGACCGTGGGGGCATGGAGACCTCCAGAGCGTTGCCCCAGCCGAGCCGGACGGCCGCCGTCGAGGAGCCGGCGGCGCCGTCGGCGTGGCGGGTGCGGATCCGGATGCACGACCACCCGGGCACCCTCGCCCGCATCGCCATCCGGCTCGCCGACCTCGAGTGCAACATCCTCGGCCTGTCCGTGCTGCCGGTGCCCGGCGGGGTGCTCGACGAGATCGTCCTGCGCCCCGCGACCGGCCTGCCCCGGCGGCACCTGGTCGACGCGATCCGCGCCGAGGGCTGCGAGTGCACCGCGATCATCGACGCCGACGTCCACGAGCTCGTCGACCCGTCGGCGTCGACGCTGCTCGCGGCCCGCCGCGCGATCGACGACCCGGCCCGTCTCGCCGAAGTGCTGAAGGACGTCCTGGCCGCCGACGTCGTCACGTTCGTCCCGGTCGCCGAGGCCAACCCGGCGCGCACGGAAAGCGGGCACCGGGCGGTGTTCGCGCTGGCGGACGGCAGCGCGCTGGTGGCGCGCCGCCAGTGGGCGCCGTTCGTGCAGCTGGAGCTGACCCGCGCCGAAACCCTGCTGGCCCTGCTCGCGGCGGCAGCCCGGAACGCGGCCGGCCCGGTGGTCCTCGACCGCCCGGACGGCGCGGCGATCGTCCTGCGCAAGGGCGTCCCCGGCGACGCCGACGCGGTGGCCGAACTGCACCGCCGCTGCTCGATGGCCACGCTGTTCCGGCGCTACCACACGGGCGTGCGGACGGTGCCCCGCCGCCGCCTGCACCGGCTGCTGGTGCCCCCGCGCGGCACGAGCGTGCTCGCCGTCTTCGGCCGCGAGGTGATCGGCATGGCCCAGCTCATCCCGATGACCACGGGCGGCGCCGAAATCTCCCTCCTGGTGGAGGACGACTGGCAGCGGCAGGGCATCGGCACCGCCCTACTGGCGCGGCTCACGGTGCTGGCGGAGGCCCAGGGCATCACGGAGCTGTCCGCGGACTGCCTGGCAGGCGACGAAGTCCTCCCTCGCACCGCGGCCCGAGCCGGCCTGCGCACGGAACGCAGCACCGAGGACGGCGCGCGGCTGAGGCTGTTCCTGCCGGCCTGAGCTCAGCGCTTCCAGAACCAGTCTTTGTCGCGCGCTTCACGCAGGGCGGACTTCTTGCGCTCGGCGGTGAGCCGGTCGAGGTAGAGAACGCCGTCGAGGTGATCGGTCTCGTGCTGCAGGCACTGAGCCAGCACGTCCTCACCTTCGACCTCGATCGGCTCGTTGTGGACGTCGACGCCGCGAACCTTCGCGTGCTTGGCGCGCTTGGTCGGGAACCACAGTTCCGGAACGGACAGGCACCCTTCGCTGATCTCGTGCGTTTCTTCGGACAGTTCGACGATCTCGGGGTTGACGACATACCCGGTCAGTCCGGCAACGTCATAGCTGAAGACGCGAAGCCCCACCCCGATCTGCGGCGCGGCCAGCCCGGCCCGCCCGGCGGGTTTGACGGAGTCGACCAGGTCCCGCACGAGCGCCTCGAGCTTCTCGTCGAACACGGTGACCGGATCGCAGACGGACTTGAGGATCGGATCCCCGAAATAGCGCAGTTCGCGCATCGCCATGAGCAGAACATCCTTCGTGCGTGTCGGACTGGCAGCTTAGGCCAGCCCGGAAGCCGGTCGCGCGGGAATCACCAACCCCGCCCCGCCCGGGGCCGGACGGGGACGCGCTGCCGAGGTCGGGGACGGAGTTCGCGGCGCGGCGGGTCGGCTTGGCCTGGCGGGGTCGAGATCGCGGCGAGGCTGGCCGGCTTGGCAGGTGGGCGAGGCAAGTCGCGGCGGGTGCCAATGCCCCGGTCGGCGACTTCGGATCCCTGCCGAGAGTTTCCCCCGCCCGAGCCCGAGCCCGAGCCCGAGCCGGAGCTCCCGCCCCCGTCGCGGACTGCTGTGGCCTCAGGCCCGTAGGCGCAGGCCGGCGGGGGTGGCTCGGAAGCCTGCCTCCTGGAGCACCTCCGCCAGCTCCGAGGTCAGTGCCTGCTCGCCGTCCGCGCGTTGGACCGACAGCTGGCCCAGCCAGCCCTCGCGGACCGCGGCCGACAGGGCCTGGGCTGCCTCCGACAACGCCTGGCGCTCCTCCGTGAAACTCAGCAGGGATCGGCCTCCTCGCTCCACGTACAGGGCCGGGACCCCGTCGACCAGGACTGCCAGTGCGCCGGCCTTGCGGGCGGGGCGGTGCTTCGTGTCGCCCGTTGCCGCCGGCCAGGGGAGGGCTGCGCCGTACGGCTGGGCCGGGTCCGCCGCCGCCAGGACCACCGGGCGGCCCGGTGCCGGGCGGCCCGGGCCCGACAGGGCGCGCAAGCGGTCCACCGCGCCCTTGGCCGCGAACTGGGCCGCGCCGAGGCCCTCGACCACGTAACCGCGGATCACCTGGCCCGTGTCCTCCATGCCGCGGAGGACCTTGTAGATCCCCGAGAACCCGCCCGTGACACGTTCGGTGTCCAGCGCGCCGCGGGTCAGGACGCCGTGGCGCTCCAGGAACGCCTCCGTCCGCGCGTGGGCGCGGCGGGTTGCGTCGGTTTCCCGCGGCGGGGTCAGCGCCCACCGGCCCGCGACCGTCGGCGGCCCGGACCGCGACGGCATCTGCGGCCGCCCCGCCCGCAGCCGGGCGTACCGGCCGCGGGGTGCCTGACGGCGCGGCTTGTGGGCGCCGTGCCCGGCGACCTGGGCCCGCAACGGGCCCAGCGTGTCGCCCGTCACCAGGCCCGCCCAGACCAGGTCCCACAGCGCCGCCACGACTTCGGCGTCGTTCGGTGCCTTGTCCACCAGTACCGTCGCGCGGTCCACCAGCTGGCGGAAGAACAGTGCGCCACCCTCCAAAGTGGACACGATCGCGTCGTGCAGCGGGCCGGTCGGGATGTCCTCGACGACTTCGGGCAGCAGGAGGTCGGCGACGTCGGCCGGGGCGAGGGCGATCCAGCCGTCGCCGCCGGAGAGCGCGCCGCAGCCCGCCCACGTGACCTCACCCGCCGTGGTCAGCTCGTCCAGCAGCGCGGGGGAGTAGCCCGGCAGCCGGCCGGGCAGGATCAGCGACTCCACCGCGCTCGCCGGCAACGGCGCCCCGGCGAGCTGCTCGACCACCGACAGCACGTCGTCCGCCGTCGGGGCCGACCGGACGCGGCCGCCGAACCCGTGCCACGCGGGCAGGAACCGGCCCAGCGCCGCCGGTTCGACCGGCTCGACTTCGGCCCGCAGCTTCGCCAGCGACGCCCGCCGCAGCCGGCGCAGCACGGCCGCATCGCAGTACTCGACGCCCACGCCGTGGGTTTCCGGATGCCCGACCGGGCTCAGCTCGCCGCGCACCAGGCGGCCTTCCCCGGTCAGCCGGTCGAGCACCCCGGTGACGACCGCCGTGCCGAGCCCGAACCGCGCGGCCGCATCGGCCGCCGCGAACGGGCCGCGGCCGCGGGCGTAGCGCGACAGCAGGTCCCCGAGCGGGTCCGCCACCGGTTCGGTGAACGCCTCGGGCACCCCCACCGGCAGCGCGGTGCCCAGCGCGTCACGCACCCGGCCGGCGTCCTCGATCGCCAGGAACCGTTCCGTGCCGCCGATCCGCACCCGGATCGCCCGCCGGGCGGCCTCCAGCTCGGTGAGCCACCCGGCCTGGATCCCCCGCTCCGCCGCCTCTTCGACGGTCAGATCGCCGAGGAACCGCAGCAGGTCGGCGGCGTCCTCGGCCGAGCGCGCGTGCCTGTCCGGGGCGAGCCGCTGCAGCGACCGTTCCACTTCGGCGACGGCTTCGGGGTCCAGCAGCTCCCGGATCGCCTCGGTGCCCAGCAGCTCGGCCAGCAGCGCCGAATCCAGCGACAGCGCCGCCGCCCGCCGCTCGGCCAGCGGTGCGTCCGTCTCGTACAGGAACATCCCGATGTAGCCGAAGAGCAGGCTGCGCGCGAACGGCGACGCGGCCGGCGTTTCGACCTCCACCAGCCGGACCTTGCGGGCCCGGACGTCGGCCATCAGCTCACGTAGCCCGCTGACGTCGTAGACGTCCTGCAGGACCTCCCGCATCGCCTCGAGCACGACGGGGAACCGCTCGTACTTCGCCGCGACCGACAGCAGCTGCGACGCGCGTTGCCGTTGCTGCCACAGCGGGGTCCGGCGCCGCGGGTCCCGGCGGGGCAGCAGCAACGACCGCGCCGCGCACTCCCGGAACCGCGCCGCGAACACGGCCGAACCGCCGACCTCGGCGACGATCAGCTGCTCGACCTCCTCGGGGTCGAGCAGCACGTCGTCCGCGCCGATGGTGACCTCTCCGCCGTCGGCGTCCAGCGCGTCCGGCAGCCGCAGGACGATGCCGTCGTCGGAGTGCGCCACCTGCGCGTCGACCCCGCGGTTTTCCCGCAGCCGCGCGGCGATGGCCAGTGCCCACGGCGCGTTCACCTGCGCGCCGAACGGCGAGTGCACGATGATCCGCCAGTCGCCGAGCTCGTCGCGGTAGCGCTCCAGCAGGATCGTCCGGTCGTTCGGGACGTGCCGGGTGGCGGCCTTCTGCTCGGCGAGGTAGGCGAGGAGGTTGTCGCACGCCCGCTCGTCCAGCCCCGCCGCCTCGGCCCGCGCGCGGGCCTTCACATCGTCCGAAGTGGACAGTTCGCGGACGAATTTCCCCAGTGCCCGGCCGAGTTCCAGCGGACGCCCCGGCGCGTCGCCCTTCCAGAACGGCATCCGCGCCGGTTCGCCGGGGGCCGGCACCACGATGACGCGGTCGTGCGTGATGTCGGTGATCCGCCACGACGACGTGCCGAGCAGGATGGTGTCGCCGACGCGCGACTCGTACACCATTTCTTCGTCGAACTCGCCGACGCGCGAACCCGGCTTGTCGTCCGCGCCCGGGGTCATGACGGTGAACAGGCCGCGGTCGGGGATGGTGCCGCCCGACGTGACGGCCAGCCGCTGCGCGCCGGGCCGCCCGCGCAGCTCGCCGCCGATGCGGTCCCAGGTGATGCGCGCCCGCAGCTCGCCGAACTCCTCGCTCGGGTAGCGGCCCGCGAGCATGTCGAGCACCGCGTGCAGGGCGTCGTCCGGCAGCGCGGCGAACGGGGCTGCCCGCCGGACCAGCGACGCCAGATCCGGCACCGTCCACGGCTCCAGCGCCACCATGGCGACGACGTGCTGCGCCAGGACGTCCAGGGGGTTGCGCGGGTAGCGGACCGCTTCGATCGCGCCGCTCGCCATCCGCTCCGCGACGACCGCGCACGAGACCAGGTCGCCGCGGAACTTCGGGAACATCACCCCGGACGACACCGCGCCGACCTGGTGCCCCGCCCGGCCGACGCGCTGCAGCCCGGACGCCACCGTCGGCGGCGCCTCGATCTGCACGACCAGGTCGACCGCGCCCATGTCGATGCCCAGCTCCAGCGACGACGTCGCCACCACGCACGGCAGCTGCCCGGACTTCAGCGACTCTTCGACGTGCGTGCGCTGCTCCCGCGACATCGACCCGTGGTGGGCCCGGGCGATCGCCGGCGGCGCTCCCGTGCTGACGCCGGACTGCGCGATGGCTTCCGCCGGGAACGTGTCGGCCGGAGTCAGCTCGGTCTGCTCGGCGGCCAGCTCGTTGAGCCGGGCGGTGAGCCGCTCGGTCAGGCGGCGCGAGTTGGCGAAGACGATGGTCGAGCGGTGCGCGCGGATCAGGGTCAGCACCCGCTCCTCGACCGCCGGCCAGATCGACGGCCGCTGCACGGGGTTGCCGGCCAGCTCCTCGAGCGTGCCCAGGCCGCCCGGCGCGATGCCCCCGGGCGGGAACGACTCCAGCGACTCCAGCGACTCCAGCGAGTCCGGCGACTTCAGTGCCTCCAGCGCGTCGAGCGGGCTCGGCGCCGGGCCGCTGCGCGGGGCGTCGAGGTTGCCCATGTCCTCGACCGGGACCTCGACGCGGACCTCGATGGTTTTCGCCAGCTTCGGCTGGACCACGCGCACCGGACGACCGCCGGCCAGGAACGCGCTCACCTCGTCGACCGGGCGGACCGTCGCCGACAGGCCGATCCGCTGCGCCGGCTTCGTCAGCAGCGCGTCCAGCCGCTCCAGCGAGAGCGCGAGGTGCGCCCCGCGCTTGCCGCCGGCCACCGCGTGCACCTCGTCGACGATCACGGTCTCGACGCCGCGCAGCGACTCGCGCGCCGACGACGTGAGGATGAGGAACAGCGACTCCGGCGTGGTCACCAGCACGTCCGGCGGGGTCTTGGCGAACGTGCGGCGCTCGGCCGCGGTGGTGTCGCCGGTGCGCATGCCCACCTCGATCCCGGGCGCCGGCAGCCCGAGCCGCCGCGAAGCCTGCGAGATGCCGGCCAGTGGCGCGCGCAGGTTCCGCTGGACGTCGACGGCGAGGGCCTTCAGCGGCGAGACGTAGAGGATCCGGCACCGTTTCGTCGCTTCCGGCGGCGGCGGTTCCACCGAGAGCCGGTCCAGCGCCCAGAGGAACGCGGACAGTGTCTTGCCGGACCCGGTCGGCGCGACGACGAGGGCGTGCTCACCCGCGTGCGCGGCCCGCCAGGCCCCTTCCTGCGCCGCGGTGGGCGCGGCGAAGGCCCCCGCGAACCAGTCCCGGGTCGCGGGGGAGAAGAGGTCGAGAACGTCAGCTGCCACGTCATTCATCATGCGCGGCACCACCGACAGTTTCGGACTCACCGGGCAGGATCACGCTCTGGGCGAACTGCGGGAACACGACGTCGACCCGCGGTTCGTCGGTGATCAGCCGGTAGTCGCGGTCCAGCGGCGTCCAGTAGGAAAAAGGGGCCTGGTCCAGCTTGGAGTGGTCGGCCAGCACGTACGCCTCGGCGCCCGCGTGGAGCATCGCGTGCTTGACCACCGACTGTTCCAGTGACGGGCAGCACAGCCCGCGGCCGGCCACGACGCCGTCCGCCCCCAGAAACACCCGGTCGGGTGAAATGTGCCGCAGCTGGGCCAGCACGCTCTCGCCGAGGATCGCTTCGTTGCGGTGCCGCAGCCGGCCGCCGAGGACGATGAGGTCGATCCCGGAGAAACCCGCGAGCTCGCGGATCGCGGTGACGCCGTTGGTCACCACGGTCAGCCCCTCGCGGTGGGCGAGGTGGCGGGCGAGCCTGCCGGTGGTCGAGCCGGCGTCGAGCAGCACCACCTCGCCGTCCTGGACGAGCGCGGCGGCCTCCCGGGCGATGGCGTCCTTGGCCGCCGCGTGCTCGCGGTCCTTCTCGCGGGGACTGTGTTCGGTGTCGAGCGCGCCGCCGTAGGTGCGGACGACGTGCCCGGCGCCGGCGAGCGAGGCGAGGTCGCGGCGGATCGTCGACTCGGAGACGCCGAACTCTTCGGCCAGCTTCGCGATGCTGCCGGAGCCGTCGCGGACGGCTTCCAGGAGCATCGCGCGCCGGTCACGAGTGCCTGGTCGCGGCTGGGACATGCGCCGACTCTTCCACAGTCGTGGGTTTCAGCCCGAAGAACGCCAGCCCGGCGGCCACGGCGAGGAACGCGGCCAGGACGACGAACCCGGTGGTCGCGGTGCCGGTGACGTCGGTGAGCCAGCCGACCAGGTAGGGGCCGGCGAACCCGCCGAGGTTGCCCAGCGCGTTGATCAGGCCCATCGCGACGGCGACCGCCTCGATGCCCAGTATTCGGCTGGGGATGGCCCAGAACGGCCCGTACGGCATGTGGACGCCGGTCGCCACCACGCAGAGCAGCATCAGCTGCACGGCGGCCGGCCAGTGCCCGAGGTTGCCCACCAGCAGCCCGGCGATCGCGACGAGCAGCGGCACTGTGACCGCGAGCCGCCGGTTGCCGGTGCGGTCGGACCAGTGCGCGCACGCGACCATCCCGGCCAGCGCCAGCACGTACGGCACGGCCGACAGGAAGCCGACGGCGGTGGCCGAGCCGCCGGTCATCGTCTTCACCACCGACGGCAGCCACAGGGAGAAGCCGTAGAAGCCGGTGATCCAGGAGAAGTAGACACCGATCAGGAGCAGCACCTGGCGGTTCGCGAGAGCTTGCCGGTAGCTTTGTTTCGCGAATGCCGGCTTCGCGTCTTCTTCGGCCTGCAAAGTGGTTTCGAGGTAATCGCGTTCCGCCGGGGAGATCCACCGCGCCTGCGACGGCCGGTCGGCCACCGCGAACCACCAGACGACCGCCCACACCAGCGGCGGCAGTCCCTGCAGGACGAACACCCAGCGCCAGGACAGGTGGTCGAGCATGAACCCGGACAGCGGCGACATGAGGATCGCCGAGATCGGCAGGCAGGTCATCCACAGCGCGTTCGCCCGTGCCCGTTCCGCCTGCGGGAACCAGGACGCCAGCAGGATCAGCACGGCGGGCCACACTCCGCCCTCGAACAACCCGAGCAGCAGCCGGGCCAGGTGCAGCTGGGTCTCGTTCTGCACGAGCCCGCACAGCACCGCCGCGACCGCCCAGGCGATCATCAGCAGCAGCACGGTCTTGCGGGCACTCCACTTCGCCGCCAGTACCGCCGCGGGGATCTGCAGCACGAGGTAGCCGACGAAGAAGATGCCGCTCGCCAGCCCCTTCGCGCCGGCGGACAACGGGAAGTCGTCGCCGATGTAGGGCAGGATCACCGCGACGTTCGTGCGGTCGAGGTAGGCCAGCATGTACATGACCACCGCGACCGGGATGACGTACGCCCAGCGCTGGCGGGGGATCACCGGAGGCTCGGTGGGTAGATGGCGGGCAGCTTCCGCGCGTACGGCGCCAGGGTGGCCGCGGCCTTGAACGCCGCCCGCATGGTGCCGTGCGACGCCCGGCCGGTGCCGGCGATGTCGAACGCCGTGCCGTGGTCGACCGACGTGCGCAGGATCGGCAGGCCGACCGTCACCGACACCGTGCCGTCGAAGTCGTACGTCTTCGACGCGATGTGCCCCTGGTCGTGGTAGAGCGAGAGCACGCCGTCGAACCGGCCCTGGATCCCTTGGTGGAACACGGAATCCGCGGGAATCGGGCCGACCACGTCCAGCCCGGCCACCCGCGCGGCGGCGACCGCCGGGGCGATCGCGACGATCTCCTCGTCGCCGAACTTGCCGTTCTCGCCGCCGTGCGGGTTGAGTGCCGCCACGGCCAGTCTCGGTTTCTCCGTGCCGAACACCTCCAGCGCGGTGTACGCCTCCCGGATCGCGTGTTCGATGTTCTCCCGCGTGATCCGGTCGAGCGCCTGGCGCAGCGAGAGGTGCCGGGTGGCGAAGAAGATCTTCAGCCCGGAGACCCAGAACATCGTGTTGAACCGGGTCGACCCGGTCAGCTCGCCGAGCATCTCGGTGTGCCCGAGGTGCGGCGAGCCCGCCGCCCAGATGGCCTCCTTGTTGATCGGCGCGGTCACCACCGCGTCGACCTCGCCGGCCAGCGCGAGCCGGGTGGCGACCTCGATCGCCCCGACCGCCGCGGCGCCCGCGGTCGCGTTCACCTCGCCCCACGGCAGGTCTTCGGTGACCACGCCGAGGTTGAGCACGTCGATCACGCCGGTGGTGAAGCGTGCGTCGGCGACCGTGGCGATCGGGTTGATCTCCAGGTGCAGGCCCAGGTGCCGGACCAGGCGTTCCAGCACGATCGCGTCGCCCACCGCCACCCCGCGCGCCAGCTGGAGGGCTTCGGGCTCGGCGAGGGTCTTCAGGGTGATCTCGGGGCCGATGCCCACGGGGTCGCCGAGGGTGACGGCGAGGAGGGGGAGGTTGCTCACGGGTTCTTCCTTCCGCTGACCAGGGCGTGGTTCAGGTGTTCCAGGCAGGCGACTGTGACAACCGGGGCTTCGCCGCCCGCACCGCCTGCGCGGCGTGTGGTGGCGCGGCGTGCCGGGTACCCAAGTTCATCGTTCCCTTCTTGCGCAGTTCGGTCAACTCTGATGACCGAACTGTGCAACTATCGTGCACCTTGATCGCCGTCCGCGTCAAGGAGCAGTGACTTTCCCGGGTCCGCACGCACGGTGACCGCGCGCATGGCAGCATCACCGCGGGCGCCGTCGGCGCTTGTTTTCGCGAAGGGGAGTGCTGTGCGGATCCTGTCGGTGGACCTCGGGACGTCCAACACCGTCGCCGTGCTTTCGGCGCACGGTATGCCGCCCCGGGTCGTCGAAGTGGACGGCTCGGCCAACATGCCGTCGGCGGTGTTCGCCACCGAAGAGGGCACGATCATGGTCGGCCGCGACGCCGAGCGGCGCGCCCGGCTCGACCCGACGCGCTTCGAGCCGAACCCCAAGCGCCGCATCGACGAGCAGACCCTGCTCCTCGGCACCGACGTCGTCCCGGTGACCGACGCGCTGGCCGCCATCCTGCGCCGCGTGCTCGAAGAAACCTCCCGCCAGCTCGGCGGCGAGCAGCCCGACGAGGTCCGGCTGACCCACCCCGCGCAGTGGGGGCAGACGCGCCGGAACGTGCTGATGTCCGCCGCCCGGCTCGCCGGGATGGGCCCGAACATCCTGCTGGTACCCGAGCCGGTGGCCGCCGCGGCGCACTTCGCGTCGTTCCCCGGCAAGTCGCTCGCGCCCGGGCAGGCGCTCGCCGTCTACGACCTCGGCGCCGGCACCTTCGACGTAGCGGTCGTCGGCGCCACGCAGAACGGGTTCACCGTGCTCGCCGAGGACGGCCTGCCCGACCTCGGCGGCCTCGACGTCGACCAGGCGCTGATGGTGCACGTCGGGCGCGAGGTCTCGCACTCCGACCCGCAGCACTGGCAGCGGCTGCTGCGGCCGGAGTCCACCGCCGACCGGCGCACCCGGCGCGCGCTGCAGGAAGACGTCAAGGCGGCCAAGGAGGCGCTGTCGCGGCACCCCCAGACCGAGGTGCCGATGCCCGAGCCGTTCAAGGACGTCCTCGTCACCCGCGGCGAGCTGGAAGGCCTGGTCCGGCCGGCGATGCTGCGCAGCGTGGAACTGCTGTCGCGGACGCTGCGGTCGTCCGGGCTGACCCCGGACCGGCTGGCCGGCATCTACCTCGTCGGCGGGTCGAGCCGGCTGCCGCTGGTCGGCGCGATGATCGCGGAGAAGCTCGGTGTCGTGCCGGGCAGCCTCGACCAGCCGGAGACCGCCGTCGCGCTCGGGGCGCAGCACGTGGCCCGCGACGGGCTGTCCGTGCGCACGCAGAACGTCGAAGGAGCGGTGGCCGCGGGTGCGCCGCCGCGCCGGCCGCAGTACGCGCCCCCGCCTCCGCCTCAGCAGTACTACGGCAATTTCCCGCCCAGTGGCCCGCAGCCGATGCCGTCGAACTTCCCGGCGTACACACCCGCGCCGGAGAAGGCCGAGCCGAAGCCCGGCGGCAAGAAGAAGCTGCTGATCGGGATCGCCGCCGCGGTCGTCGTGGTGCTCGCGGTGGGCGTGACGTTGTTCCTGACGTCGTCGTCCTCGGTGACGACCTACACCGCGGACCAGTGCCGGACCCCCGGGCAGGCCGACGACAAGGGCTTCACCGGGTGCCTGCGCCAGCTCGCCGGGAAGATCGCCGACACCGGCGACTGCAAGCCGGGCATGGGCAACGGCCCGGCGGCGCCGGCGCAGAGCCTGGGGGCCGCCTCGACCTGCTCCGCGCCGGGCCGGGCGGGTACGCAGGTCACCTACGTCCACGGTGACAGCGCCGACACGCTCAAGCAGTACACCGACGGCCTGCTCACCTCGGCGGGCGGCGACCGCACCGAGGCCGACTGGGGCGGCAACGGGCTGAAGGGGCACTACTCGTCGGCCGCGGGGAAGACGTCGGCGGTCCTCGTGTTCACGGTCTCGGACCGGCCGCTGGCCGGGTTCATCTACCAGCTGAACACGAGTGACCAGGCGGCGGCGACCACGCCCGGCACGCTGGCCGACTACTTCGAGGCGAGCGTCCAGCCGGGGCAGTAGACGGCGCGAACGGGCCGTTCGCGCCCGCCGGTTAGAGTGAGTCCGATGCGGATCACGGTTTTCCGGCGGCTGATGGCCGAGGAGTTCGGCCCCGGGCGGGCGCAGGTGCTGGCCAGGGACCACGTCCTGAGCGGGCTCGGCGGACGCACCGTCGACCAGGCGTTGACCGCCGGACTCCCGGCCAAGGAGATCTGGCGCGAGGTCTGCGACGCCTTCGACGTCCCGGCCGAACGGCGCTGACCTGGAGTTGGACGGACGGCACCGACCCGGGCGGGCGAAAACCCTAGCGCAAGGGTGTGTCGCTGCCGACCTCGAACAGGTGTTCGTCTAAGGTGTTGTCCACATCGGGTCCAGCGATCCACAGATTGGGCGCCGCGCCTGGAATTGTCGGTCCCCGCCGCTAGCGTCGGACCGGACAGCTGAAGAACCGACACAGAGAGCCCTCGACGGGGCTCCGACCAGCGAGGTGGACTTCCATGCCTGCAGCACCCGACAAGGACAAGGCGCTCGAGCTCGCGCTCGCGCAGATCGACAAGCAGTACGGCAAGGGCTCGGTCATGCGCCTCGGCGAAGAGGGCCGCGCGCCCATCGCCGTGATCCCCACCGGCGCGATCGCCCTCGACGTCGCACTCGGCATCGGCGGCCTGCCCCGCGGCCGGGTCATCGAGGTCTACGGCCCGGAATCCTCCGGTAAGACCACGGTCGCCCTGCACGCGGTGGCGAATGCGCAGCGCAACGGCGGCATCGCGGCGTTCATCGACGCCGAGCACGCACTGGACCCGGACTACGCCAAGAAGCTCGGCGTGGACACCGACGCGCTGCTCGTCTCGCAGCCGGACACCGGTGAGCAGGCCCTGGAGATCGCGGACATGCTGGTCCGCTCCGGCGCGCTCGACATCCTGGTCATCGACTCCGTGGCCGCGCTCGTGCCCCGCGCCGAGATCGAGGGCGAGATGGGTGACTCGCACGTCGGCCTCCAGGCCCGCCTGATGAGCCAGGCGCTGCGCAAGATGACCGGTGCCATGAACAACTCCGGCACCACCGCGATCTTCATCAACCAGCTGCGCGAGAAGATCGGCGTCATGTTCGGCTCCCCGGAGACCACCACCGGTGGCAAGGCGCTGAAGTTCTACGCGTCGGTCCGGCTCGACGTCCGCCGCATCGAGACCCTCAAGGACGGCGGCGAGGCGGTCGGCAACCGCACGCGCGTCAAGGTCGTGAAGAACAAGATGGCCCCGCCCTTCAAGCAGGCCGAGTTCGACATCCTGTACGGCCACGGCATCTCCCGCGAGGGTTCGCTCATCGACATGGGTGTCGACCAGGCGATCCTGCGCAAGTCCGGCGCCTGGTACACCTACGAGGGCGACCAGCTCGGCCAGGGCAAGGAGAACGCGCGGAAATTCCTGCGCGACAACCCGGACATCGCCAACGAGATCGAAAAGCGGATCAAGGAGAAGCTCGGCATCGGCGCGCAGCTCGACGCGGAAGCCACCGAGGCCGTCCCGGCGCCGGTCGACTTCTGAGTCCTCCGGGGTGGCCGCGTTGTGGTGACGCGCGGCTTGGACTGGTGAAGAACGAGGAGTGACTCAGGTGGCGAGGATGCCGAAGATCCCGCCGTCGGAGCTGCCCCCTGAGGAGCGGTACAAGAAGGCCAAGGAGATCTGCTACGACCTCCTGGCCGTGCGTGCGCGGACTCAGGAGGAGCTCCGGCAGGCCTTGCACCGCAAGGGCTTCGACGAGGAGACCAGCGAAACCCTGCTCGGCAAGCTCGACCGGGCGGGGTTGGTCAACGACGCGGAGTTCGCCGAGCTGTGGGTGAAGTCGCGGCATGCGAACCAGGGCCTGTCCCGGACCGCGCTGGCGGCCGAGCTGCGGCGCAAGGGCGTCGACGACGAGGTCGCCGCGCAGGCGGTGGAAGAGGTCGACCGCGAGTCCGAGGAGCAGATGGCCAGGGAACTGGTCCGCAAGCGCCTCGGCTCGCTCGGCAACGTCGACGAGCAGACGGCCCTGCGGCGGCTGCTCGGCTTCCTCGCGCGAAAGGGCTACCCGCAAGGGCTGGCGTACACGGTGATCAAGGAGGAACTCCGCGAGTACGGCGCGGAGTCCACCCTGCTCGACGACGCCGTCATCGACTGACCGGCACCCGCCGGTCCGGTGGCCCGCAGTTCGGGTGACCCGGGCGGTGGGTGAGGGCCCGGCGGTGGTCGGCCTGGCTTGGCCCTGCGGGCTGTGCCGCGACAGCCCGGCTATCCGGAGCGAGCAGTCCGGAACACTTTCCTGGGGAAAGTGGCGTTTGAGGCGGTGGGCCGGGTGGTGAGCGAGCGCCGGTGCCGGGCCGCTGGGTCAGTTGCGGACTTCGCCTCCCCGGTGCGCGGCGGCCATGGGGATGCCGGTGTGGCCCTCGCCGGTCTGGCCGGGGCGGCGGGCCGTGGGCACCCTTCGGTCCGAACGGTGCTTGCGGACAGCCAGCAACAACAGCGCGAGCAGTCCCATTGCCGCGCACGTCACCACGGCCGTCAGCACCAGGAACTCGTTCAGCTGCCCGGCCGCGAGGTACGCGCCCAGTGCCACCGCGACCAGGGCGCACACCGCTCGGTCCACAATGGACTCCATGGACAGGAGCGTTGCGCGGTAGCGGGAGTTCGGGATGGAGTCGTTCAGCAGCTGCTTCTGGATCGGGAACGCGATTCCCGTTGCCACCGCGAAGACACACAACAGCACCACCGCCGGGAAGGGGCCCACGAAGACCATCACCCCCAGGCACAGCGCCATCACGATCGTCAGCGTGAACACCGAACCCACCGGGCCGATCGCGCGGCGGAGCCGGTGGGGGCGGGCCGCGCCCAGTGCCTCGAAGACCGTCATCGCGGCCAGGACCGCGCCGTACCAGTTCACCGAGAGCGTCTTCGACTCCAGGATCGGCTGGAACAAGTTCACCTGGCAGATCCGCACCAGCGTGAACATCGCGACGCCCTGCACCATCAACAGCACCAGCCAGCGGGACGACCGCAACGTCGACAGCGCGCCGCCGACTCCCGCGAGCAGCGACGCCGTCTTGCCGGTCACCCGGCGGCCGCCGGGGATCGGGGGGAGCTTGCACGCGAAGACGAGGGCGATGCCCGCGTTGATCGCCGTCAGCCAGTACGGAGAGGGGAGGCTCCACGACATCAGCAGGCCGACCACCGGCCAGAACGTGATCTTGCCGACCAAGCTGTACGCGCGGCCGACGCCCTCCACCCGCAGGTAGTGTTCGCCCGCGCCGGAAGCGTTCAGGTACTCGTACAGATACGCGCTCTGCGCGCCGGAGACCAGCGAGCGGGCCAGGGCGATCAAGACGAAGTGCACCAGGAATCCGGTGTACGAGCCCAGGAACACCGGCACCAGGTTCGCGGCCACCAGCACGCCGGCGCCCGCCGTCAGCGAGGTGCGGTAGTCGAAGCGGTCGGCGATCAGCCCGGTCGGGATCTCGAGCAGGCAGAACACGATGTAGTAAATGCTCTGGATGCCGAAGATCTCGCCGTCGGACAGGCCGGCGAGCTTCTGGTACGAGTAGAAGATCGGCACCCACAGCAGCAGACCGAAGAAGAACTGGAAACCGTAGGTCAGCCGGACAGCGCGCTGAACAGCGGGTTTCGCGGGCAGGCGAAGGCCCAGCATGATCGTGTGTCTCCTGGGAAGGTCAGGCCGAATAGGGGCGCAGCTGCACGAGGTGGAGGTGCTCGCCGTCGGCGAGCCACTCGACGTCCACCGGTGAGTCGAAGGTGTAGTCGGGCGAGAAGTGGCCCTGCAGCAGGCGGCCGGCGATCGCGAGGCGCTGCAGCTGGGCGTGCGCGGCTTCGTCGAGGTCCGCGGGCGCGTCGCCCAGGGACAGCGTGCGGCCGCCGCCCTCGACCGTCGAATACAGGTACTGCATCGGCAGCGCCGAACCGTCGACCACGTCGGTCACGCGCGGGGACACGTTGACGTACACCGTGCGGAAGTCCGCGCGGTTCATCGGGTTCGTCGTCACCAGCACCCCGCCGAAGCCGGCCGTGACCTGCTCCTGGATCACGACGCCCATGTAGCACTCGTCGAGGGAGATCCCGGCCTGCTGGCGCAGCCGGACGCTGCGCACGGACACCAGTGACGCCCAGACCTCCTTGACACTGGCGAAGATCCGCTCGGCCGTGGTGACGTGGTTGTGCGACTCGTAGATCCCGGCGGCGGAGAACCCGGCGAGGTCTTCGGCGTTCGACGAACTGCGCACGACGAACGCCCGCACGCCGGCCAGCTGCGACACCAGCGCGGAGTCGATCTCACCGGCGAGCGCGCCCGGCAGGCGCGCGGACCGGATCAGGCCCTGCAGCTCGACGCACAGCGGCTCGATCTCGCGCGCGTCCAGCTCCAGCGCCATCTTCAGCTTCCCGATGGCCTGCTGGATCCGCGGCGACGACTCCAGGAACCGCCGCTGCAGCGAGAACGGCAGCGCGATGCCACGCGGGACGCGGACGTGCTCGTCGAGCAGCCGGCGGGCCGCGGCCGTCAGATCGGCGCCGGGCGGGGCGTTGAGCAGCCGGGCCAGGTGGGGGAGCAGGTTGTCCCGCGGCGGCCGCGGCACCTGGTAGAAGCCGAGCAGCCGCTGCGAACCGGCAGCCAGCACGTGGTGCAGCTCGCCGAGGTTGGCCGCCTTGGTGCCGTAGCGGTGGCGGTCGGCCGCGCGCAGCCGGGCCAGGTTGACGATCGGGCTGTGATCGGCCTCCGGCTGCTCCAGGGTGACGCGCTGGGCGTACCAGGCCGGCGGCGCCGCGTCGGCGGGCTCGTCGATCTCCCGCAGGGAAAGCGCCTGGGCATCCACCGTGTACTCGACCCACTTGCCGTCGAGCCCGCGGCGTTCGACCTCGGCCAGCGCGCCGAGCTGGACGGCGTTCGGGATCTGCCAGCCGGTGGCGAGGACGTTGGTGTGCGACAACGGCGTCGTGTGCCGGGCGTTGACGATCCCCGCCAGCCGCGGGATGTCGTCGGGCACCCGGTCCATCACGATGATGTCGGTCCAGTCCAGCGTCGCGGCCCGGTACTCGGCCTCGGTCCGGAACGCGCGCAGCCGCCCGGTGGCCGTGCCCGGGTTCAGCCCCACGAACGGTGCCGTGGAGAACAGTTCGTGCGCGAAGACGCGCGGCAGTTCGCTCGCCGGGATCTCGCGGACGATCCGCTCCTGCAGCTGGTTGGCCGGCTTGAACAGCAGCGGCAGCGCCGGGTCGACGTACTGGGCGACGAAGGCGTGGAACTCCCTGATCAGCGCGGCCGGCATGGTGTCGACCTCGACCGTCTCCAGCGAAAGCACCTGCGGGTGCAAGGCGAGAATGCCGAGCAGGAACCGGCGGTCCGGTGCGTGGTAGAAGGCCTCGTTGTACGAGTCGATCTCGGCGCGCACGCGTTCTTCCCCGACGCCGAGGATCTCTTCGCCGATATAGATCGCGTGAAAGGAATGCCGCGCGTTGTTCAGGAAGTGGATCGACGCCTGCTCGCGGTCGACCACGACCTTGACGAAGGAATAGCCGCCGAGAGTGCCGCCGAGCTGGTGAAGTGCGGACACCGAAAGGCGTTCGCCGACGAGGGCGGCAACGGTCTCGGGAGCAGGACTGGGCGCGACCACGCTGGTCAGGGACACGGATTCTCCTCGCTGGAATAGCGAAGAGGAACGATAACAGGCAGGTAAATAACTCACCAGTGCGGTAAATGGGCCATTCAGCGGAACACGCCGGGTTTCATGACCGGCGCCACACCCGCTCGGAGCACCGTTCCAACGTTCTGGAACGGTGCTCCCGGAATGCGGACACCCATGCCGCCGTTCGGGTGCGGCGACGACGCGCCAGTGATCTCCGCTACAGCGCGGCAGCCTCCGCCGCCAGCTTCTCGATCTTCGCGAAATCGCGGGTCGCGAGCGAGGACGTCAGCCAGGAGCCCCCGATGCAGCCGACGTTCGGCAGCGCCAGGTACGACGGCGCCGAAGCCACCGTGATCCCGCCGGTGGGACAGAAGCGCAAGGAAGGCAGCGGCCCCGCGATCGACTTCAGGTACGCGACCCCGCCCGAGGCCTCCGCCGGGAAGAACTTCAACGCCGACAGCCCGCGTTCGGCCAGCCGCATCGCCTCGGACACCGTGCTCGCGCCGGGCAGGAACGGCAGCCCGGAGTCGAAGCACGCGTCGACGACGGCGTCCGTGCAGCCCGGTGTCACGAGGAACTTCGCGCCCGCGTCGGCCGCCTGCTTCGCCTGGTCCGGTGAGGTGACGGTGCCGGCGCCGAGGACGATGTCCGGCACCTCCGCGGCGACGCGCTCGATCGCCGACAACGCCGCCGGGGTGCGCAGGGTCAGCTCGATGACCCCGATCCCGCCGGCGAGCAGGGCCCGGGCCGTGGGCACCGCGTCGTCGGCGTCGTCGATCACCACGACGGGCATCACGGGGGACAGCTCGAGCAGGTCCTGACCGGTGGTCACTGACCGACCTCCTGGGTTTCCAAAGCGGGCATTCCGAAGTGCTCCGGAGTCAAACCGCCGAACACGGATGCGCCCTGGTCGGCGGGGCCGACGGCACGGCGCAACGCGGCGAACAGCTCCCGGCCGGTGCCGGTCCAGGATGCTTCGGACGGCGGCGAGTCCACAAGCGCACGGCGGGCGAGTTCTTCGTCACCGACGAGCACGTCGAGGCTGCCCGTGGACGCGTCCAGCCGGATGACGTCGCCGTCGGCGATGCGGGCGATCGGGCCGCCCGCCGCGGCTTCCGGCGTCACCTGGATCGCGGCCGGGATCTTGCCCGACGCGCCCGACATCCGGCCGTCGGTGAGCAACGCCACGGCGTGCCCGCGGTCCATCAGCACCCCCAGCGCCGGGGTCAGGCCGTGCAGTTCCGGCATGCCGTTGGCCCGCGGGCCCTGCTGCCGGATCACCACGACGACGTCGCGGTCGAGCTCGCCGGCCTCGAACGCGGCCGTGAAGCCCTCCTGCGTGGTGAACACCCGCGCCGGCGCCTGGACGACGCGGTGCCCGGGCGCCACCGCGGACACCTTGACCACCGCGCGGCCGAGGTTGCCCTCGACCATCCGCAGCCCGCCGTCCGCGGCGAACGGCCGCCACGCCGGGCGCAGCACCTCCTCGTCGAGGCTGTGGGTGGGCACGTCCCGCCAGACCAGCTCGCCGTCGGACAGGATCGGCTCGGCGCGGTAGCGGTGCAGCCCGAACCCGGCGACCGTGTGCACGTCCTCGTGCAGCAGGCCCGCGTCGAGCAGCGTGCCGACCAGGAACTGGATGCCGCCGGCGGCGTGGAAGTGGTTGATGTCGGCGCTGCCGTTCGGGTAGACGCGCGCCAGCAGCGGCACGACGGCCGACAGGTCGGAGAAGTCGTCCCAGGTCAGCTGGATGCCGGCGGCCGCGGCGATCGCGACCAGGTGCATCGTGTGGTTGGTCGACCCGCCGGTGGCCAGCAGCGCGATGACGCCGTTGACGAACGCCTTTTCGTCGAGGATCCGCGAGACCGGCGCGTACTCCTCGCCGCGGGAAATCGCCACGACTCGCCGCCCGGCCTCTTCGGTCAACGCGCGGCGCAACGAAGAACCCGGCTGGACGAAGCTGGCGCCGGGCAGGTGCAGGCCCATCACCTCGACGACCATCTGGTTGGAGTTGGCCGTGCCGTAGAAGGTGCAGGTGCCGGCCGAGTGGTACGACGCCGCTTCGGCGTCGAGGAGTTCTTCGCGGGTCGCGAGCCCTTCGGCGTACAGCTGCCGGACGCGGGCCTTCTCCTTGTTCGGCAGCCCGGAGTTCATCGGCCCCGCGGGAACCAGCACGGCCGGGAGGTGGCCGAACGACAGCGCGCCGATCAGCAGGCCGGGCACGATCTTGTCGCACACGCCGAGCAGGAGCGCGGCGTCGAACATGTCGTGCGACAGCGCGATCGCCGTCGACATCGCGATGACCTCGCGGCTGAACAGCGACAGCTCCATGCCCGCCCGGCCCTGGGTGATGCCGTCGCACATCGCGGGCACGCCGCCGGCGAACTGGGCGACACCCCCGGCGGAGCGCACGGACTTCTTCAGCCACGCCGGGTACTCCTGCATCGGCTGGTGCGCCGAAAGCATGTCGTTGTACGACGACACGATCGCGACGCCGGGGGCGCGCGCGGCCCGCAGCGCTTCCTTGTCGACGCCGTCCATCGCGGCGAAACCGTGGGCGAGGTTGCTGCACGCGAGCCCACGGCGGACCGGGCCGTCGGCGTGCGCGGCGGCCATGCGGTCGAGGTAGGCCGTGCGGGTCGCGGCACTGCGCGCGGCGATGCGGGCGGTGACCGCGGCGACGACCGGGTGCAACGATGAGGTGGGGACGGTGCTCATGTCCGGCTCCGGATCACTGGTGTGTGGTGGTCCGCGGGACGGCAGCGCTGGCGCCTCTGGGTCGTGACTCTGGCCACACTACCTCGGGAAAACGCCGAATCAAAATCGATTCAGAAGATCGACCCGCGTGACCCCGATCACCTCTGGAACCGTTAGTGTGCTAGTTGTCACACTGCACGACGCGTGGCAAAGCCGGAGCCCGGTTCCCTGCCAGCCCCACCACACGGGAGGCATGATGTCCACCTCCGAGATCGCCGAGCTGCGGCGAACCATCGGCCAGCTCCGGCAGTGCGTCGGCGCACTGCGCTCTCGCTACGGCGACGCCTCGGCGGTGCGCCGGCTCGCCAACGACGTCGAGCGCCTCGACATCGACACCGCGGACCTCGACGGCGTGCCCCTCGCGGTGCCGGCCCAGGCGAAGGCCGCGGAGCGCGTGCCCGTCCCCGACACCCCCTACGACCCGGCGTTGTGGCACGGCGCCGATGACGAAGGCGTCGGCGGCTACAAGCGCGACCAGCGGTGAGCGCACCCGCTGACCACGGCGTCGGCACCGGCGTCCGGGCCCCGAAGCGGGCCCGGATCGCCGAGCGCACCCTTCGCACGGACCGGTGGTGGCTCCAGCCGCTGCTGACCGTGCTCGGACTGTCGGCGTTCATCGTCTACGCGACGGTCCGGTCGTTCGTGCGCACCGCCTACTGGGTGCCCGACTACCACTACCTGACGCCGTTCTACTCGCCGTGCCTGTCCACTTCCTGCGTCGAGGGCTCGAGCCACTTCGGCCACTGGTTCGGCGACCTGCCCGGGTTCGTCCCGCTCGGCTTCGTCGTGCTGCCGTTCCTGCTCGGGTTCCGCCTGACCTGCTACTACTACCGCAAGGCGTACTACCGGTCGGTGTGGTTCTCCCCGCCTGCCTGCGCCGTCGCGGAACCGCACGCCAAGTACACCGGCGAGACGCGGCTGCCGCTGATCATCCAGAACGTCCACCGCTACTTCTTCTACGTCGCGCTGATCGTCTCGCTGGTCAACACCTACGACGCGATCACGGCGTTCCACGGCAAGACCGGCGGTTTCGGCTTCGGGCTGGGCAACATCGTCCTGCTCGGCAACGTGATCCTGCTCTGGGCCTACACGCTTTCCTGCCACTCGTGCCGGCACGTCACCGGGGGCAGGCTGAAGCACTTCTCCAAGCACCCGGTGCGCTACTGGATCTGGACGCAGGTCACGAAGCTCAACACCCGCCACATGACGCTGGCCTGGACGACGCTCGGCACGCTGGTGCTGACCGACTTCTACGTCATGCTCGTGGCCAGTGGCGCGATCTCGGACCTGAGGTTCGTGAACTAGCTCTTCTCCCGACAGTGCTTCCCAACTACAGACGTCCCCAGTTCCGAGGTGGAATCTCTTCATGACCGAGGTCGAACGGCACAGCTACGACGTGGTGGTGATCGGTGCCGGTGGCGCCGGTCTGCGCGCCGTGATCGAAGCCCGCGAACGCGGCTTCCGCGTCGCTGTCGTGTGCAAGTCCCTGTTCGGCAAGGCGCACACGGTGATGGCCGAGGGCGGGTGCGCCGCCTCGATGGGCAACGCGAACTCGAACGACAACTGGCAGGTCCACTTCCGCGACACCATGCGCGGCGGGAAGTTCCTCAACAACTGGCGGATGGCCGAACTGCACGCCAAGGAGGCGCCGGACCGCGTCTGGGAGCTCGAGACGTACGGCGCGTTGTTCGACCGGACCGCGGACGGCCGGATCAGCCAGCGCAACTTCGGCGGGCACACCTATCCGCGGCTGGCGCACGTCGGCGACCGCACCGGCCTCGAGCTCATCCGCACGATGCAGCAGAAGATCGTTTCGCTGCAGCAGGAGGACTTCGCCGAGACCGGGGACTACGAAGCGAAGATCAAGGTCTTCGCCGAGTGCACGGTCACCGAGCTGCTCACCACCGAGGGCCGCATCGCCGGCGCGTTCGGCTACTGGCGCGAGAGCGGGCGGTTCATCCTCTTCGAGGCGCCCGCGGTCGTGCTCGCCACCGGCGGCATCGGCAAGTCGTTCAAGGTGACGTCGAACTCGTGGGAGTACACCGGCGACGGTCACGCGCTGGCCCTGCGGGCGGGCGCGAAGCTGATCAACATGGAGTTCGTCCAGTTCCACCCGACCGGGATGGTCTGGCCGCCGAGCGTCAAGGGCATCCTCGTCACCGAGGGCGTGCGCGGCGACGGCGGGGTGCTGAAGAACTCCGACGGCAAGCGGTTCATGTTCGAGTACGTGCCCGAGGTGTTCAAGGGGCAGTACGCCGAAAGCGAAGAGGAAGCCGACCGCTGGTACGCCGACGCGGACAACAACCGGCGCACGCCGGACCTGCTGCCCCGCGACGAGGTGGCCCGCGCGATCAACTCCGAGGTCAAGGAGGGCCGCGGCTCCCCGCACGGCGGCGTCTTCCTCGACATCGCCAGCCGGCTGCCCGCCGAGGAGATCCGCAAGCGGCTGCCGTCGATGTACCACCAGTTCAAGGAGCTGGCGGACGTCGACATCACCGCCGAGCCGATGGAGGTCGGCCCGACCTGCCACTACGTCATGGGCGGCATCGAGGTCGACCCGGACACGGCCGCGGCGAGCGTGCCCGGCCTGTTCGCGGCAGGCGAGTGCTCGGGCGGCATGCACGGGTCCAACCGGCTCGGCGGCAACTCGCTGTCCGACCTGCTGGTGTTCGGCCGGCGGGCCGGGCTCGGCGCCGCCGAGTACGTGCAGGGCCTCAACGGCAGGCCCGCGGTCAAGGAGTCCGATGTGGACGCCGCGGCGAAGATGGCGCTCGCGCCGTTCGACCCGCCCGAGGGTGCCTCGGCCGAGAACCCGTACACCCTGCACACCGAGCTGCAGCAGTCGATGAACGACCTGGTCGGCATCATCCGCAAGGCGGAGGAGATGGCGCAGGCGCTGGCGAAGCTCGACGAGCTGCGGCAGCGGATCCTGCGCGTCACCGTCGAAGGACACCGGCAGTTCAACCCCGGCTGGCACCTCGCGATCGACCTGCGCAACATGCTGATGGTCAGCGAGTGCGTCGCGAAGGCCGCGCTGACGCGGACCGAAAGCCGCGGCGGGCACACGCGGGACGACTACCCGGGCATGGAAGCCGGCTGGCGCAACAAGCTCCTCGTGTGCTCGGCTTCCCCGGGCGACAACCCGGTGGTGCCGGACATCGACGTCGAGGTGAAGGAGCAGGTGCCGCTGCGGCAGGACCTGCTGGAGCTGTTCGAATTCGGCGAACTCGGGAAGTACTACACCGATGCGGAGCTCGAGACGCACCCCGGGAGCAAGGCATGACCTATAAAGCGAGTTTCCGGGTCTGGCGCGGCGACGACACCGGCGGCGAGCTGCAGGACTTCACGGTGGAGGTGAACGAGGGCGAAGTCGTCCTCGACATCATCCACCGGCTGCAGGCCACCCAGGCGTCGGACCTCGCGGTGCGCTGGAACTGCAAGGCGGGCAAGTGCGGCTCGTGTTCGGCGGAGATCAACGGCCGCCCGCGCCTGCTGTGCATGACGCGGATGTCGACGTTCACCGAGGACGAGGTCATCACGGTGACGCCGATGCGGACGTTCCCGGTGATCCGCGACCTCGTCACCGACGTGTCGTTCAACTACACGAAGGCACGCGAGATCCCGTCGTTCACCCCGCCGGCGGACCTCAAACCGGGCGAGTACCGGATGCAGCAGGTCGACGTCGAGCGCTCGCAGGAGTTCCGCAAGTGCATCGAGTGCTTCCTGTGCCAGAACACCTGCCACGTGGTGCGTGACCACGAGGAGAACAAGGAAGCCTTCGCCGGGCCGCGGTACCTGATGCGCATCGCCGAGCTGGAGATGCACCCGCTGGACGTCGCCGACCGCCGTGACGCGGCCCAGGACGAGCACGGCCTCGGCTACTGCAACATCACGAAGTGCTGTTCGGAGGTGTGCCCGGAGGGGATCCACATCACCGACAACGCGCTGATCCCGATGAAGGAGCGCGTCGCCGACCGCAAGTACGACCCGATCGTGTGGCTGGGCAACAAGCTCTTCCGCCGGGACAAGTAGGACTTTTCCCTCGACGCTCGCGAACTGCGCCTCATGCCGGTTCGCGAGCGTCTTTTTGCCGGCGTGGCAAGGTGGCGGCATGGAGATCGAGTGACGGTGCTCGCCGGGGCGCGGGTGTTCGATCCCGAAACCGGGGAGAGCACGCGCGCGGACGTGCGGCTGGACGGCGACCGGATCGCCGAGGTCGGCGCGGGCCTCGACGGCGACGAGCGGGTCGACTGCTCGGGCGGGCTGCTGATTCCCGGGCTCATCGACTGCCACGTGCACGTGGCCTTCCCACGGCCCGAGCCGTTGCCGCGCAGTGCGCGGATCCTCGAGGCCGTGCCGGTGCTGCGGGGACTGCTGGCGCGCGGGATCACCACCGTCCGGGACGCTTGGGGGGCCGATGCCGGGTTCAAGCACGCCCTGCGCGAAGGGTGGATCGCCGGGCCGGACCTGCTGATCAGCCTGCGTCAGCTGGGCCCGACCGGCGGGCTCGGCGACGGCTGGGAGCCGCCCGCGGGCGTCGTCGACCGCTTCGGTGACCCGTCGCTGCCCGATCCGCTGTTCGACGGGCCGGACGCGGCGCGCGCGGCCGTCCGCCGGATGGTGCGGGCGGGCGCCGACTGGATCAAGGTCGGTGCCAGCGGGGCGATGCGGGCGGTGCGCTCGGGTGCCGACGTCCGTCCGACCGACGACGAGCTCGCCGCGCTGGTCGACGAGGCCCGCCGCTGCGGCCGGGACGTCCTGGCCCACGCGCACACGTCCGCCGCCGTCGTCTCGGCCGCCCGCGCCGGGGCGCGCAGCATCGAGCACGGCACCTTCCTCGACGACTCCGCCGTGGCCGCGCTCGAAAACACCTGGTACGTGCCGACGCTTTCGCCGATCAGCGACAGCGAGTTCGCCGGAACGCACCGCCGTTCACTCCGGCTCGCGGCCGACGCGGGTGTCCGCATCGCCGCGGGCTCGGACCTCGCCCCGCGTCCCCATGTCGACTTGACGACCGAGCTGCGGCTGCTGGCCGCGGTGCTCGGCGAGGCGGCCGCGCTGAAGGCGGCCACCGTCGAGGCGGCCCGGTTGCTCCGCCTCGACGACGACCGCGGCCGCATCGAACCGGGGTTGCGTGCCGACCTGGTGCTGCTGGACGGCACGGATCTGGACGTGACCGACCTACCCGGGCGGACCCGGGCGGTCTGGCACGACGGGAAGCACGTTTCTGATCCGGCTCAGTAGCGCAGCGAGCTGAGCAACGCGCTCCAGGCGAGGTGGGGAACGGTCAGGTGCCCGGCGGCGGGCGCCTTCGAGTCACGGACCGCCGTGGCGCGGGACTCGAGTGCGACTTCGACGCAGGTGCTGTGTTCGGTGTCGGCATCGCTGTGACTGCTCTTGAACCACATCAGTTCGCGGTCTGCCATCGGTCACTCCTTCATGCGCTCGAACTCGTCCGCCAGCCGGATGAGCACCTCCCTCGATTGTCCCTCGGAAAGGGCGGCTTGTTCCAGCCTCGTGGCGAGGACGTAGAACGCCTCCACCGCGACCCGATCGTCGATGAACAGGCCCGCCGCGTAGGTTTCCTCGTAGACGACCGGCGGATGCTCGGGGAATTCCATGAGGGTGAACCGGCTGCCCACGAGGTGGTAGGGCAGCGCGGCTTCCGGCAGGATCCGGATGGTGCAGTGCGGCAGATTGGTCGACAGCACCAGGTACTGCAGCTGCTCGTGCATCAGCGCGGGATCGCGGACGATGGTCCGGAGGCTGCGTTCGTAGATGAAGTAGAGGCAGTGCGGCGGATTCGGCCGCTGCAGGAGCTGTTGCCGGTCGATGCGGGCCTGCACCAGGAGCTGGATGCGGTCCGCGGTGTAGCGGCCGGTCAGTTCGTGGAGTTCGCGGACGTAGTCTTCGGTCTGGAGCATGCCCGGGATGGCGGTGGGGCTGTGCGAAACGATCGTGTCGGCCAGGTTTTCCTGGATGATCAGCGACCTCATCGGGTCGACGAGCTTGTCGAAGTAGGGCCGCACCCAGTACAGGTCGCCGGGCGGCTTGGTCAGTTCGAGGAGCCGCGCGCGTTCGGCGGCCCTGGTCCCGCAGTGGGCGAGGTAGATGGCGGCGTCGATCGGCGAGATGCGGCGGCCGTTCTCCCAGGCCGACACCTTGGACGCCGACCAGTCCGCGCGGCGGGCCACCTCGCGCAGGGTCATCTGTTTCAGCTCGCGCTGGCTCTTCAGTTCGAAGGCCATTTCCCGCGTGCGCACCGTGCTCTTTTCGGTCATGCCACGGACGGTAGAGGGGACCTCCGACAAAACCGGGCAGGCCGCGCGCGGATTCACCGCAAGGAGGTCGCTGTTCTGCCTTTGTGACAACGGATCCGCTGGCGAAGCGCGGCGAAGCGGCTTCGGCGGCGAAGCGGCTTCGCGCTTCCTTTAACGATATATGGTGTCGGATCTAATGGGTCGGACGACCTGAGAAGAATGTGCCGGGCGACGGAATCCGTTCACGGATTCAGGGGGAAACGGTCGCCTGTTCTTCGGCTCCGCGGCGGCGGCGGAGGTGACGCCGCCGCGGAGCCGCCGCAACGTCCACAGAGGACGCAACCGCGTCGGCCATCGCCGCGGCCGGAAGTCCGCACCGGGCCGGGACCTAGCCCAGCGCGCGGCCGCCGTCGACCAGCAGGCGCTGGCCGGTGACGAACCCCGCCTCCTCCGAGGCGAAGAAGCTCACCGCCGCCGCCACGTCTTCGGGGGTCCCCAACCGGCCCGCCGGCACCTCGGCCAGGTAGGCCGCGCGCTCGGCGGGCGACACCTCCGCGTGCCGCTCCACCGGGATGAACCCCGGCGCCACGGTGTTGACCGTGATGCCGTCCGGTGCCAGCTCGCGCGCCCACGCCCGGACCAGGCCGACCTGGGCGCTCTTGGCCGTCGCGTACGCGGAACGGGCGGGTGGCGGGCGGTCCACGACCTCGGAGTCGACGTGCACGATGCGGCCGTGCCCGCGGGCGCGCATCCCCGGCAGGACCGCGTGGCCGAAGAGCACCGGCGACCGCACGAAGAAGTCCAGCTGGGCCAGGTGATCCGGCCAGTCCACCGCGGACAGCGGTGCCTCCGGCTGCGGGCCGGTGGCGTTGAGCACCAGCACCTCGATCGGGCCCAGCACCGCCGTGACCGCGTCGACCAGCTCGCCGACCTGGCGCCGGTCGGTCACGTCCGCGGCGAAGGCGGCCGCGCGGCCGCCTTCGCCGCGGATGGCCTCCGCGGCGGTCTTCAGGCCGTCGTCGTCGTGGCGGCCGTTGACCGCGACGGCGAACCCGTCGCGGGCCAGCCGGCGAGCGATCACCCGGCCGAGACCCCGGGAACTGCCGGTCACCAGTGCGACACCCATGCCGCCGACGCTAGGGGACGTCCTCGGACACGACAAGGCCCCCGGGACGTCCCGGGGGCCTCGGACGGGTGACTCAGGCCGAAGCGGCCACGAGGTCGTCGGTCGCGGAGGGCGGGGCCGCCACGACCTTCTTGTTGCGCCGGTTGCGCCGCTCCAGGTACGTCGCCAGCGCCGTCAGCAGCAGGCACATCACGACGTAGATGGCGGTCGCCACGATCGTCGACGGCACGATCGGCCGCCCGAACGAGCCCTGCGAACCGATGTAGCGCGCGTAGTACAGCAGCTCCTGGAACGTGATGATGAAGCCGAGCGCGGTGTCCTTCAGCAGCACGACCAGCTGGCTGATGATCGTCGGCAGCATCGCCCGGATCGCCTGCGGCAGCAGGACCAGGAACATCACCTGCGTCTTGCGCATGCCCAGGGCGTACGCGGCCTCGCTCTGGCCCTTCGGCAGCGACTGGATGCCCGCGCGGAAGACCTCCGCGAGCACCGAGCCGTTGTACAGCGTCAGGCCGAGCACCACGCCGAGGAACGGGCTCGTCGGCACGCCGACGGTCGGCAGGCCGAAGTAGAACAGGAACATCAGGATCAGCGCGGGGATGGCGCGGAAGAACTCCACGACGAACCCGGCGATCCGGCGGATCCACGCGTGGTCGGACAACCGCCCGGCCGCGAAGACCGCGCCGAAGATCAGGGCGAGCACCGCCGCGGCCGCGAACGCCTGGAGTGTCTGGAGCACCGCGTTGATCAGGTCGCGCTGCACCTGCGCGTACTGCAGCCACTCCCACTTGCGGGCGGTGAACTGGCCGCTGTCGTAGAAGCGCCACCCGATGTAGCCGACGAACGCGAGGACCGCGAGCGTGCCGACCACCGCGTACGTGCGGTACCGCAGCCGGGCCTTCGGACCCGGGACGTCGAAGAGGACGTTGCTCATGCGCACACCTCGCTGGCGCTCAGTGCGGCCTGAGCCGCAGGCGCAGTGTTGAATGATTCGCTCGCAAGCTCGCTCATCGGGCCACGCTCCAGCGCTTCTCCAGGCTGCGTTGGGCGAACGACAGCACGGCGACGAGGATGATGAAGCCGAGCGCGACCCACAGCAGGCCGATCAGCTGGTTCTCGCCGCGTTCGGACAGGTACGAGCGGATCGCGCCGGCCTCCGCGACGGAGAAACCGGCGGCGATGGTGGTGTTCTTCAGCAGCGCGATCAGGGTGCTGATCAGCGGCGGCACGACCGAGCGGAGCGCCTGCGGCAGCACGACCTGGCCGAGGATCTGGGCGAAGGTCAGCCCCAGCGCCCGGCCCGCCTCGGCCTGGCCGACCGGCACCGTGTTGATGCCCGAGCGCACGACCTCGCAGATGAACGCCGAGGTGTACACGGTCAGGGCGACGACCGCGGCCGGGAAGTAGTCCATCTTGACGATGTCCAGCAGCGGGTAGGCGAACACGAAGAACGCGAACACCAGCGTGAGCGGCGTGTTCCGGGCGATCGTCACGTACGTCGTGCCGACGGCGCGGAAGACGGGGACCGGACTCACCCGCAGCATGGCCAGGATCGTGCCCCAGACGAGGCTGCCCACGGCCGAGAGCAGGAACAGTTCGATCGTGGTGAGGAAGAACGGACCGAACAGGTCCAGGTTGTTGAGCAGGACGTCCATGGAGCCTTCCCCGCGTCCGTGGTCAGGTGGTGGATGGAGAAGGCCGGTGGACCGGGAAGCCCGATCCACCGGCCGTCACGCGAGCGTCAGTACTTTTCGAGGGTCGGCTTCTTGGCGGCCGAGCCCGACTTGCCGAGGGTCGCGTCGTAGATCTTCTGCCAGGTGCCGTCGTCCAGCGACTTCTGCAGGATCTCGTTGACCTTGTCGCGCAGGACCTTGTCGTCCTTGTTCAGGCCGATGCCGTACTTCTCCGTGGAGAACGTCTGGCCGATGACCTTCAGGTTGTCCGGGTCCTGGGACGCGAAGCCCTTGAGGATCGCGTCGTCGGTCGTGACCGCGTCGACGTCCTTCGACAGCAGCTTCTCGACGCACTGCGAGTACTTCTGGAACTCGACGATGTTGCCCGGCTCGGTCAGGTTCTCCGAGCGGACCTTCTGGATCGGGGTCGAGCCGGTGACCGAGCAGACCTTCTTGCCCTTGAGGGTGTCCTTGCCGGTGATCGAGCTGTCGTCCTTGCGCACCAGCAGGTCCTGGCCGGCGACGAAGTACGGGCCGGCGAAGGAGACCAGCGCCTTGCGCTTGTCGGTGATCGAGTAGGTGCCGACGTAGTAGTTCACGTCGCCGTTCGCGATCGTCTGCTCACGGGCACCGGAGTCGACCGTGCGGAAGGTGATCTTCTCCGGGTCGAAGCCGAGGCCGGCCGAGACGAGCTTCGCGATCTCGACGTCGAAGCCGCCGAACTTGCCGGTCGTCGGGTCCTTCTGGCCGAGGCCGGGCTGGTCGTCCTTGGCGCCGACGGTCAGCGCGCCCGCCGCCTTCATCTTGGCGAACACCGGGGAGCCGGCCAGGTCGACGCCGGTTGCGACCGGGTACGTCGGCAGCGCCGCGGCGTTCGTGCCGCTCTGCTCGCCCGAGCCCGGCGTGGTCGGCGTGCCTTCCTTGCCGCAGGCGGTCAGCGTGGTCAACGCCAGGCCACCGGCGAGCAGTCCCACCGCGAGGGTGCGGATCCTCATCTGAATCTCTCCTGTGTGTCGTCACCCGAGACGCGAACGGCGCCGCGGAACGTGTTCAGTGGGTCAGGATCTTGCCGAGGAAGTCCTTCGCGCGCTCGCTCTTCGGCGCGGTGAAGAACGATTCCGGCGTCGTGTCCTCGACGATCTCGCCGTCGGCCATGAAGATCACCCGATCGGCTGCCCGCCGGGCGAAGCCCATCTCGTGGGTGACGACGAGCATGGTCATGCCGTCCTTGGCCAGGCCCGTCATCACGTCGAGGACCTCCTGGACCATTTCCGGGTCCAGCGCCGAGGTCGGCTCGTCGAACAGCATGACCTTGGGCCGCATCGCCAGCGCCCGCGCGATGGCGACGCGCTGCTGCTGGCCACCCGAAAGCTGCGCCGGGTACTTGTCGGCCTGGTTGGCGATGCCGACGCGTTCGAGCAGCTCCATCGCCGTCTTGCGCGCCTCGGCCTGCGGGGTCTTGCGGACCTTCATCGGCGCGAGCATGACGTTCTCGACGATGGTCTTGTGCGCGAACAGGTTGAACGACTGGAACACCATGCCGACGTCGGCCCGCAGCGCGGCCAGTGCCTTGCCTTCCGCGGGCAGCGGGACGCCGTCGACGGCGATCTCACCCGAGTTGATCGGCTCCAGCCGGTTGATCGCCCGGCACAGGGTCGACTTGCCCGAGCCCGACGGGCCGAGCACCACGACGACCTGGCCGCGAGGCACCTCGAGCGTGATCTCCCTGAGCACGTGCAGGTCGCCGAAGTACTTGTTCACGGCGGACGCCTTGATCATCGGCGCCGCCACCTCCGCGGTCATCTGGCCTCCCGGGTCGTTCGTGCAATTCGGGCATGGGTCACCACGCGATGGGCGAGAACCTACCGTTGTCGTACCGGCTGGCAAGGCCGCTTGAGCAATACTTAGGGTTTCAACTGAGTATCGATGTCCATTTTGGCGGGTGTCCACCGCGAGGTCACGGCGAGTGACCGATCGAGTGGCCGGTGCGGGCGCCGCCCGGACGTCCTAGAGTTCGCGTCACCGGCCGGTGGAGCAGGTCACCATGGGAGGGCGGACGGGTGCGGGTGCTGCTGGTGGAGGACGACGACCGGGTCGCGGGTGCGCTCATCCCGGCGCTGACCCGCCGCGGCCTGGCGATCGCCCGGCTGGCCACCGGTGCCGGCGTGCTCGACCGGGTGCACGAGGTCGACCTGATCCTGCTCGACCTCGGCCTGCCCGACATCGACGGCGTCACGCTGTGTCGCCAGATCCGCGCGGTCAGCGACGTCGCGATCATCGTCGTCTCGGCGCGCGGCGAGGTCGACGACCGGATCCAGGGCCTGCGCGCGGGCGCCGACGACTACCTCGTCAAGCCCTACGACGTCGAGGAGCTGCTCGCCCGGGTCGAGGCCGTGCGCCGCCGCCGCGGGGAGCACCCCGCCGCCGAACCGGTGGTCATCCGGGTCGGGGACGTCACCGTCGACGTCGCCCGGCACGAGGTGCTGGTCGACGGCAGGACGGTCGCGTTGTCCCGCAAGGAGTTCCAGGTGCTGGCGCTGGTGGCGGGCGCGCGCGGCGCGGTCTGCTCGCGTGAACACGTGCTCACCGAGGTGTGGGGGCACCGCGGCCCGGCGGAGAGCCGTTCGCTGGACGTCCACGTCGCGACGCTGCGGACGAAACTGGGCCGCCCGGCCCTGATCGAAACCGTCCGCGGGGTCGGGTACCGGCTCGGCGGCCAGGTCGCCCGGAGCTGAGGGGTGCGCGTCCGGCTGCAGGGCATCGTGCTGACGCTGGTGGCGTTGCTCGTCTTCGGCCTGGGCATCCCGCTGGCCAGGAGCATCGCCGCCGGCGCGCAGCAGGACCTGTTCCTCGACCGGCTGACCGACACCGCCCGGTTCGCGTCGCTGGCGCAGCGGCCGCTGCTGGACAACAAGCCGGGGCTGATCGAGCCCGACCTGACCCGCTACAACGAGGTGTACGGCGTCCAGGCGGCGGTCGTCGACCAGGACGGCAAGCTGTTCGCCTCGTCGCTCGGGCCGTCCGCCGCGCGGATCGACCTCAAGGACGAACGGATCAGCGGGCCGGTTCACGAGGCGCTGGCCGGTCGCCGGTCCCAGCCCGCGGGGGTGCTGATGCCGTGGGATTCGACGCCGCTGGTGCTCGCCGAGCCGGTGCTCGCCGATGGCGAGGTGCACGGCGCGGTGCTCACCGTGTCCGACACCGGCGCCGAGCGCGCCGACGTGCTGTGGTGGTGGCTGCTGCTCGCCGCGGGCGGGATCCTCGCCTTCACCCTCGCGCTGGCCGTGGCGATCCCGGTGGTCCGCTGGATCCTGCGGCCGGTGCAGCGGCTCGACGACGCGACCGGCGAGCTGGTGACGTCGGTGGTCAGCGGCCGGGAGGCCGAGCCGGTGGGGGAGAGCGGTGGCCCGCCGGAGCTGCGGCAGCTCGGCCGGTCGTTCGACCGGATGGCGGCCAGCGTGTCGGGTGCGCTGGCGGCGCAGCGCGCGTTCGTCGCCGACGCGTCCCACCAGCTGCGCAACCCGCTGACGGCGCTGAAGATCCGGCTCGGCAACCTCGAAGGCCACGTCGACGACGAGGCGGCGGCCGCGGACCTGGAGGCGGCGCGCGTCGACGCCGGGCGGCTGCACCAGATCCTGGACGGGCTGCTGTCGATGGCCCGCGCCGAGGCCTCCGGCGGCGAGCTGGACCCGGTGGTGCTGGACGAGGTGGTGGCGGACCGGGTCGCGGACTGGTCGGTGGTCGGCAAGGCCCGGGACGTCCGGCTGGTCGTCGAGACGTCCGGCGACGGCGCGCGGGTGTGCATGCCCCCGCGCGGCGCCGAGACGATCTTGGACGCGCTGCTGGACAACGCGCTGAAGTTCACCGCGGCGGGCACGGAGATCCTGGTGGCGGTGACCCGGGAGGGTGATCGGGTGCGGTTGTCGGTGCGGGACCACGGGCCGGGGCTGCGGCCGGACGAGCTCGACCGGGCGCTGGACCGGTTCTGGCGGAGCCCGGCCCACCAGAACGTGCCGGGGTCGGGACTGGGACTGGCGATCGTGAGCGAGATCGTCGCCCATTCGGACGGGGAACTGGAACTGGAGCTGCCCGAGGGCGGCGGGCTGCGGATCTCGATGGTGTTTCCGGTCGCCTAGGTCTTTTGCGCCCGGTAGTACCGCAGCGCGCCCGGGTGGAGCGGGATCGGCTGGGTCTCGATGCCCGGGTGGACGTCGATCGACAGGGCCGCCGGGTTGGCGTTCGCCAGCTCGCGGCGGGCGTCGAACAGGCCGCGGACCAGGGCCTCCGCCACGTCCTCGGGCATCGACTCCGGGACCACCAGGAAGTTCGGCACCACCAGCGTCGTCACCGGGAGAAGCTCGTTGTACGTGCTCGCCGGGATCGTCGCGGTGCTGTAGACCGGGCTGCGTGCCTGCATCTTCGGCATCAGGTCGGCGATGTCGAGCAGGCGCAGCCGGCCGCGGTTTTCCGGTTCCAGCAGTTTCGGCGTGGGCAGCCCACCGGACCAGAAGAACGCGTCGACCTCGTGGTTGCGCAGCGCGGCGACGGATTCGTCGAGGCCGCGGGTGATCGTGCTGACCGAGTCCTGCAGCCCGGCCGCGATGAGCAGCCACTTGGCGATGTACTCGACGCCCGACTGCGGTGAGCCGATCGCGACCCGGTGGCCGCTCAGCTGGGACACCGACTTGATGTCGGAGTCGGCCCGGACGACGACGTGCAGGTAGTCGTCGTGGATCCGGGCGAGCGCGGTGAGCTCGGGGTGCGTCCGGTACTGGTCCACGGCGACATCGGCCGCGACGAAGGCGACGTCGGCCTCGCCGGCCAGGACCTTCACGACGTTGTCGGGCGAGCCCTGGGTCTGCAGCACCTGCGGCCGGTCGATGCCCAGATCAGCCTGCCAGGCGCCGGCGAGGGTCTGGGCGAGCTTGTAGTAGACGCCGCCGGAGTTGCCCGCGGCGATCCGCAGCTTGAGCGGGCCGAAATCGGCGGTGCAGGCGGTGAGCACCAGCAGGAGGGCGGCCGCGATCGCCAGTCCGCGCGTCCGCCTGCTGCTGGTCACGGGCCGATCGTGCCAGATTCCGGGCCCGGCGGGCAGCCTCACCGGTCCGCGCGCAGCCGCAGCACCGCGTAGAGGACGTCGTTGACGGGCGTCGGGATGCCGGTCTCGCGGCCCAGCCGCACCACGGAACCGGTCCAAGCGTCCAGTTCGGACGGCCGGCCGGCCGCGATGTCGCGCTGCAGCGACGTGGTGCCCTCGGCGGGCTGCCGGTCGACGAACGCCATCGTGCCGGCGACGACGCCGGCGGGCAGCTCGACGCCGGACGCGCGGGCCAGCCGTTCGATCTCCGCCATCGCCGCCTGCAGCGTCCGCCGGGTTTCGGGATGCCCGCGCAGCTCGCCGAACGGGGCGCCGGTGACCGCGCCCAGCCCGCCGACCGGCGCGATGAACAGGAACTTCGCCCACAGCTCGGCCCAGATGTCCGCCGGGGGCGTGGTGGGGATCCCGGCGGCGCCGAACGCGGCGCGGATCCGTGCGACCCGCTCGCTCGGCCGGTTGTCCCACTCCGCGAAGTCGAGCGAGCCCGGGCCGCCGACGTGCCGGATCGTGCCCGGCCCGGCGAGCGCGGCGATCACCTTCGCGACGCCGGGGAGGACCGCGGCTTCGCCCAGCGTCCTGGCGACCTGCGCGGGGGCGTCGACCCCGTTCTGCAGGGTGATCACGGCGGTGTCCGCGCCCATCGGGAGCGCGGCCACGGCGTCGTCGAGCTGCCAGGTCTTCACCGCCGGCAGGACGACGTCGGCGGGGCCGAGCTCCGCCGGGTCGCCGGTGGCGTGGACGCGCAGCGTCGTGGCTTCCCCGCCGGGGCCGAGCACGGTGAGGCCGCGCTCGCGCACCGCCGTCAGGTGCTCGCCGCGGGCCAGGAAGGAGACGTCGTGCCCGGCGGCGGCGAGCCGGGCCCCGAAGAACCCGCCCAGGCCGCCCACGCCGATGATCGTGAATTTCACCCGTCGCACGTTACCCCTTCAACCGGTAACGGGGTAGTCTGCCCAGCGTGGGAGACAAGCAGGGCTTCCGCTTCCACGGCGGGCGGACCTCGGTGAACTTCACGGCCACGGTCGGCATGCGGTGGCGTGACGGCGGCTTCGAGCGCCTGCCCGACCCCGCGGCGCTCGGCCGCTGGTTCACCGAAGCGGGCCTGACCCCGGCCGATCCGGCCTGCACGGCGGCCGGCCTGACGACGGCGCGCGAGCTGCGGGAAGCCGTCTACCGCTTGCTGCTGGGCCGGCTGTCGGGGGACGCCGCGGCGGCGGAGGACCTCGCGACGGTGAACCGCTGGGCGGCGCACCCACCGCCGGTCACCGCACTGCACGTCACCCCGGCGGGGCTGCGGGCGCAGGTGGTTTCGGTGACCGTGCCGTCCCTGCTGGCCCTGATCGCCGCGGACGCGGTCGCCGTGCTGGGCGGCGACGCCGCCGGCCGCTTGCGCGAATGCGCCGACCCCGAGTGCTCGTTGCTGTTCCTCGACACCTCACGGGCGGGCGCGCGCCGCTGGTGCTCGATGAGTGCGTGCGGCAGCCGGGACAAGATGCAGCGTTATCGATCCGCCGACCGGTAGCTCAGCCGCAGGATCGGGTCCCCGGCCGCGTCGCCCGCGGGATCGCCGACGACGACCGAGAAACCCGGCGCGTCGATGACCAGACCGTCGGCCGATGCACGCACCCCGACCGTGAACGGGACATCGCCCTGAGGGCCGTACCGGACCGCGAAGACCGACGAGCCCGGTGGCGACGATGGCAGCGGGCCCGCCAGGACGTGGTTCGTGTCCGTCACCCGGTGCCAGCCCGCGTCCGGGTTTCCGTAGCCGCGTGGGTCGTCGGCCAGGGAGAACGCCAGCTGCTCCTGGGTCAGCCCGATGGTCTCCGGGCTGTTGAAGCTCGTCCGGCCCGCCGGGGGGTTGACCACCCGCAGTGACGCCCCCGACGTGATCGCCAGGCTGCCCGCGTGGAGCGTGCCGTCCGTGGGCAGCACCGCGCCCGGCGTTCCCAGGTCGAACGGCGCTCCGCCCGGCGAGGCCACCGTGACGATCTTGCGTTGGCCGTCCGGTGATTCCTCGACGTACGGCAGCCCGGCGAGGAACTCGCACCCGGCCGCCGGGACCACCGCGAACAGCGTCATCCGCTGCTCCTCCGCCACGAACAGCTGCTGGACGCTGAGCATCACCTGCTCCCGGGTGACCACCGCTTTGGTGACCAGCCGAGCGGCGACGTCTCCGTCACGGGCGTCGCGGACGCGTAGCGGGCCGAGCGGGCGGGTGAGCAGCGTGCGCTCCAGGACCGGGCCGATGCCGTGCTGGCCCGCCAGCACCGGCTCGATCACCACGGCCCGGCCGGCGTCGATCAGGTACGGCGTGTGGTGGCCCGTCAGCGACACCGACGCGGCGCGGTGGCGCAGCGAATACGGCGTCGCGACCGGAAAGGCCGTCGTCCGGTGCCAGCGGCTGCCGTCCTGGTACAGCCAGACCGTCGTGAACGCGAAGTGCCCGCTCGGCGCGCCGGTCCGTGCCAACGGGTAGTAGGTGACGCGGCGGTCGGCCAGGTACCGGCCGAGGTCGGTGGCCAGGTGCGCGCCGAAGTAGCGGAGGCCGAGCAGGCCTTCGGCGCCGCAGTGCTGCTCGCTGTAGCGGGGGCCGCCGTAGTCGAAGCCGCGGGCCGACAGCCGGCAGTCGAGGTGGCGGGCGATCTCCGCACCGTCGTCGAGGAACAGCCGGTCGGCCGTGACCCGGTGGGCCTGGGCCAGGAAGGACAGCGAGATCGGCAGGTAGTTCTGGTCGTGGCCGGCGCCGTGCTCGGCCGGCAGCGCGAACCCGCGGTCGGTCACCCGGGACGGGCGGATCACGTCGGTGTAGAGCCGCATGGCCGCCGTCGTGACGTGTTTGCCTTCGCGGTCGCGGGAAACCCCGTCGAGGTGGCGGCCGAGCATCAGGCCCGCGACGACCGCGCCGAGGGCCTGGTTGCCCGTCTGCTGGGGGTTGAACATGCTCGCTTCGGTCAGCCACCGCCAGTACCCGAGCGCCAGCTCGGTCACCTCGGCGTACTGGTCGCCGGTGAGCAGGCCCTCGCCGAGCTCCAGCACGTCGACCGCGTGCAGCATCGCCCACACCGTGCTCGGCCAGTCGCCGAACGGGTGTTCGCCGTCTCCGGGCATGTACCGCGCGTACGGCAGGCCGCTGTCGCGGATGCGCAGGAACGGCTCGCCGGGGTTGTCGCGCCGGAACACCCGGTGCGTCAGGAAGAAGTCCAGGCCGCGGTGCACCGCGCCGGCGAGCGCCGGGTCGCCGGTGGCCCCGCGCCGCCAGGCGAGGCAGAGCAGGGAGAGCACGCCGAGGCCGAGGTCGCCGACGTCGTCGTCGGCCGCGGGGTCCTCGAAGTTGCCGTCGGGCTGCTGCGCGCGCAGCGCGTCGGCGGCCGCGGCGGCCAGGACGGCGTCGAGGTGGGCGGGATCGTCGGGCAGGTCGTGCGAGCTCGCGTGCTGGCTCGGCAGCAGGATCGGATCCATCCGCTTCGCAGCCTCCCTGCCGTCCTGGGCACCGGACCGGTCGACGTGGTCGAGGAAAGCGCTTTCCCGATTCGCTTGCCCGTGGTGGAGCGGAAAAACGATGATGCGGCTGGGACCCGCACTTGGTTAGGTAGTAAACAAACGAACCCGCACGTTGTCAACGGGCCGGATCGTGGTGGCGCGCATTCGACAGTTTCACTTCGGCGAAAGCAGGTGCAGATGGCGAAATCGGGCATCGGTGACCGGGCCGGCGAGGTCTTCGCCGCGCTGGCCGCCGCCGGTCAGGCTACCCGGCCGCAGCTCGCGGTGGCCTGCGGGCTGTCGAAGCCGACGGTCTCCCTCGTGGTGGCCGAACTGGAGGCCGCCGGTCTCGCCGAGCGCAGCGGCAGCTCGTCGGGGGCCACCGGACGCACCGCGGCGGTCTACCGGCTGGGCCCCCGGGCCGGCTACGTGCTGGCGGTGGACCGCGGCTCGACGCAGGTGGCGCTGCGGGCGACCACCCTCGGCGGGGAGCTGCTCGACGAAGACCAGACTTCGCGGCCCGCGTCCGCCGAGGGCATGGTGAAAGCCGTGCTGCGCCGCGGGAGCACGCGAGGTCCGCTTCGCGCCGTGGTGGTCGCAGTGTCCGATGTGGTCTCCCCGCCCGGTCGCGGCGAGCCGGCGACCATGGCGCGGATCTCCGGTGCCGTGGCCGCGCTCGGCCTGCCCGGCGGCGCGCCGGTGCACACGGAGAACAACGTCAACTGCGCGGCCGTCGCCGAGCTCGCCGAAGGGGCGGGCCGCGACCACGACAGCTTCGTGTTCCTGCAGGTCGGCGTGGCGATCGGCGCGGGTGTGGTGCTCGGGCGCCGGCTCGTGCGCGGGGCGAGCGGCGCGGCGGGGGAGGTCGCCCGCCTGGCCTACCCGTGGGCGGACGACCGGCCGCCGGTGCGCGACGCACTGGAAGCCCGGCTCGGTTCGCGGGCGCTGCTGCAGCGCGCCCGCGGACGCTGGGCGGGCCGCCCGGACCCGGCGCCGCGGACGGCCGCCGCGCTGTTCGCGCTGGCGGAGAAGGGGGACGCCGTCGCGCTCGAGATCGTCGCCGAACACGCCGAAACCGTGGGAAACCTGGCCGCGTCGATCTGCGCGGTCGTCGACCCCGGCCTGGTCGTGCTGGGGGGCGGGGTCGGGCGGAACAGGCTGCTCCTGCCGGGTGTCGTGGCCACCGTCGAGCGGCTGAGCTGGCCGTGCGACGTCGTGGTCAGCGAGCTGGGCGCCCGCGCGACCGTGCTCGGCGCCGCCCACCTGGCCAGGGAGAAGGGTATTCGCGCGGTGCTGGCCGAGGGGTGAGCGCCCCGCCGTTGACAGCGGTGGAGCGCCCTGCCTAGAGTGCCGAGAAAGCGCTTCCAGCTCCCTGGGACGGAACCACTGGAACCGCGTGCGTCGGAAGAAGTGCCACGGCAGCCGCCCGTTTCGGGAGCGCTGCCGGTCCACGCTGGAGTCCCGGGAGCAGCCGATGTCAGCCGAAGCCGCAACGCACCCCGTCGAAGCCGGGATCCCGGCGGCGGCGAAGACCGCGCCTGCCCGGCGTCGCCGGAAACGGCACAAGGACAACCTGGCGGCGTACCTCTTCCTGTCGCCGTGGTTCCTCGGGATCTTCGGGTTCGTCCTGCTGCCGATGGCGTACTCGCTGTACCTGTCGCTGACGAAGTTCGACCTGCTGAGCTCGCCGCAGTGGGTGGGGTTCGACAACTACCTGGCGATGTGGCAGGACGAGAAGTTCCTCCACTCGGTCAAGGTGACGCTCACCTACGTCGTCGCGTCGGTCCCGCTCAAGCTCGCCGCCGCGCTCGTCGTCGCCGCGGTGCTGAACCGGGGCCTGCGCGCGCTGGGCTTCTACCGCTCGGTGTTCTACCTGCCGTCGCTGCTCGGCGCGAGCGTCGCGGTGTCGGTGATGTGGCGGCAGATCTTTTCGCAGCAGGGCCTGCTCAACCAGGTCCTCGGCGTCTTCGGCGTCCGCGGCGCGAACTGGATCGGCGACCCGCGGTTCGCGCTGTGGACGCTGGTCCTGCTGTCGGGCTGGCAGTTCGGCACCCCGATGCTCATCTTCCTCGCCGGGCTCAAGCAGATCCCGAAGGAGCTTTACGAAGCGGCGGAGCTGGACGGCGCCGGCCGGATCCGGATGTTCTTCCGGATCACCGTGCCGATGCTGTCCCCGGTGATCTTCTTCAACCTGGTCCTGGAGACGATCAACGCGTTCCAGACGTTCACCCCGGCGTACGTCGTCAGCGGGGGACTGGGCGGGCCGATCGATTCGACCATGCTGTACACGCTTTACCTCTACCGCAAGGGGTTCTCGAGCCTGCAGATGGGCTACGCCTCGGCGATGGCGTGGGTCCTGTTCGTGGTGATCGGCCTCTTCACCGCGCTCTACTTCGCGTCTTCACGGCGCTGGGTCACCTACGCGGACTGAAAGGACCGAAATGGCCGTCAACATCAAGGCACCGGCGAAGACCCACTGGCGCGCGCACGGGGTGCTGCTCGCCGCGGTCGTCGTGATGATCTACCCGCTGGTGTGGCTGGTCGGGGCCTCGTTCAAGCCGGAGAACCAGATCTTCAGCTCGCTCGACCCCATCCCGTGGCACTTCACCATCGAGAACTACCTCGGCGGCTGGACGGCGACGGGGACGTCGTTCACCGTGTACCTCGCGAACTCCGCGACCATCGCGCTCTGCGTGGTGATCGGCAACATCGCGTCCTGCTCGCTCGCCGCCTACGCGTTCGCCCGGCTCGATTTCGCGTTCCGCAAGATCTGGTTCGGCCTGATGCTCGGAACGCTGATGCTGCCGTTCCAGGCCACGATGATCCCGCAGTACACGATCTTCTACAAGCTGAACTGGATCAACACGTTCCTGCCGCTGGTGGTCCCGCAGCTGCTCGCGTGCGACGCGTTCTTCATCTTCCTCATGGTGCAGTTCATCCGCGGCATTCCCCGGGAACTGGACGAAGCGGCGGCCATCGACGGCGCCGGGCACACCCGCGTTTTCTTCTCGGTGATCCTCCCGCTCCTGCGACCGGCCCTGCTCACCACCGGGGTCCTGACGTTCATCTGGACGTTCAACGACTTCCTCCGCCAGCTGGTCTACCTGTCCGACAAATCCCGGTACACCGTCCCGCTGGGCCTCAACTCCTTCATCGACCGGGCGAGCGGTTCCAGCTACGGCGGAATGCTCGCGATGTCGGTGGTCACCCTCGTGCCGACCGTCGCGGTGTTCCTGATCTGCCAGAAGCGGCTGGTCGACGGCGTGGCCAACACCGGCATCAAAGGCTGAGCAGTCCCCACCGCAGAACAGAAAGTGAGACCGCCATGGCACAGCACCTGTCCAGGAGGGGGTTCCTCGGGATCGCCGGGGCGGGAGCGGCTTCCGCCGCGCTCGCCGGCTGCGGTTTCGCGCCGCCCAGCAACAGCGGATCCGGCGGCGGGAACAACGCCCTGACCTTCCGCTGGTGGGGCGGCAACGCCCGCAACGACGCCTACCAGAAGGCGGTGAAGATCTTCACCGACAAGACCGGGATCGCCGTCACCACCCAGTACTCCGGCTACGACGGGTACTTCGACAAGCTGAACACCGAGTTCGCCGGCGGCAACCCGCCCGACCTCTTCCAGATGGACACCGCCTACGTCAGCACCTACGCCGGACGCAGCGTGCTCACCGACCTGGGCACGTACATCCCCGGCACGATCGGCCTGGACACCCTGTACGCGCCGGTGCGCACGGCGGGCGCGGTCAAGGGCAGGACCTACGGCGTCCCGTCCGGCTCGGGCAACGCCCCGGTGCTCTACGACAAGACGCTCTTCGACCAGCTCAAGATCACCGCCCCGACCAGCGACTGGACGTGGCAGGACTTCGGCACCATCGCCACCGAGGTCTCCAAGGCCTGGGGCCCGGACAAGTACGGCGCGCTGGACGCCTCGAAGGACGACTCGGGCGCGTTGCAGCCGTGGCTGCGCCAGCGCGGCAAGGACCTCTACACCCCCGACCAGACCCTCGGCTTCGGTCCCGAAGACCTGACCGAGTGGTTCACCTTCTGGGACGGCCTGCGCAAGGCCGGCGCGATCTGCCCGCCGACGCTGCTGAGCAACACCGACGCGGCCACCGGCAACCACCCGCTGATCACCGGGCAGATCGCGATGACCACCGGCTGGGGCCTCGCCCAGATGCAGCCGCTGACCCAGCACGAGCTGAAGCTGGTCGTCGTGCCGCGCGCGAACGGCAAGACGGGCCAGGCGCTGTCCGGCGGCGTGCTGCTGTGCATCCCGGTGAAGAGCAAGAACCCGGAGGGTGCGGCGAAGCTGATCAACTTCTTCCTCAACGACGACGACGCGATCAAGACGATGAAGCTGCAGCGCGGGCTGCCGCCGTCGGACAAGGCGAAGAACCTCCTCGCCCCGATGGCCAGCGCCCCGGAAAAGGCGGACATGGAGTTCGGCGAGTACGTGGCCGCGCAGGTCGCCAAGGACGCCCTGCCCACCGCGCCGACCGCGCCGCCGGGCTACGGCGACGTCAAGACCGCGCTCGACTCGGCGGCCAAGCAGATCGCGTTCGGCAAGATGTCGATCGCGGCCGGCGTGACCCAGTTCTTCAGCGACGCCAAGAACGCACTCGCCAACGCCAAGTAGGAGAACTGTGCGCATCACCGCCGTGCGGGGCACCGATCTGTTCATCGGCTCCGCGGCCGCGGCCCGCCAAGTCGTCAGAGTGACGCTGAGTGGCTTTTCGGGGGCTCCGGTGCGGGTCCGGGTCGAGGGCAAGCGGGTGTTCACGCCCGAACCCGTCACCGCCGACGTGCGCCCGGACGGCGTGACCGTCGAGGTCGGCGTCGTCTTCCAGGCGCCCGAGGGCTCGGAACACCGGGTCACCGTGGTCGCGGAGTCGGCCGGGGAGCGCGTCACGGCGGAGGCGGACCTCGTCGTCGCGGAGACCGGCTGGACGATGTGGATGGTGTCGCACTTCCACTACGACCCGGTGTGGTGGAACACCCAGGCGGGCTTCACCGACACCTGGCTCGACCTGCCGCTGGCGCAGGAAAAGCGGATGCAGTTCCAGCGGTCGGCGTTCGACCTCGTCCGCGCGCACCTCGAGGCCGCCCGCGACGACGAGGACTACCGGTTCGTCCTGGCCGAGGTCGACTACCTCAAACCGCACTGGGACGCCTTCCCCGGCGACCGCCACGACCTGCGGCGGTTCCTCCGCGACGGCCGGATCGAGCTGGTGGGCGGCAACTACAACGAGGCCAACACGAACCTCACCCACCCGGAGTCGACGATCCGCAACGCCGTCTACGGCGTCGGCTACCAGCGGGACGTCGTCGGCGGCGACCCGCGTTCGGCGTGGATGCTCGACGTGTTCGGGCACGACCCGGCCTACCCGGGGCTGATGGCCGACGCGGGTCTGGAGTCGAGCGCCTGGGCACGCGGGCCGTGGCACCACATCGGGGCGAAGCGGCACACCGGCGACATCGGCCGGATGCAGTTCCCCTCGGAGTTCGAATGGATCTCGCCGAGCGGGCGGGGACTGCTGACCGCCTACATGGCCGACCACTACGTCGCGGGGTGGGGCATCGAGCGCCAGGACACCCTCGAAGAAGCGATGGAAGAGGCCTACCGGCAGTTCAGCACGCTGCGGCAGGTGGCCGCCACGCGCAACGTGCTGCTGCCGGTCGGGCACGACCACAACATCCCGTCGCGGTTCTGCACCGAGATCCACCGGACCTGGAACGCCCGGTACGCCTGGCCGCGGTTCGTCGTCGGCCTGCCCCGCGACTTCTTCGCCGCGGTCCGCGCGGACGCGGCGGCGCGGGGCACGGCGATCAGCGTGCAGACCCGGGACATGAACCCGGTCTACACCGGCAAGGACGTCTCCTACATCGACACCAAGCAGGCCCAGCGCGCGGCGGAGGTGGCGGTGCTCGACGGGGAGCGGGCGGCCACCCTCGCCGCCCTGCTCGGGGCCCGGTATCCCCACGAAGCCCTCGACAAGGCCTGGCGGCAGCTGGTCTACGGCGCCCACCACGACGCGATCACCGGCACCGAATCCGACCAGGTCTACCTCGATCTGCTCACCGGCTGGCGCGAAGCGGCCGAACGCGGCGGCGAAGTCCTCGACGGCGCCGTCGCGGAGCTGGCCCACCACGCCGACACGACCGGGGACGGCGTGGCCGTCTTCGTGCTCAACACGCTGTCCTGGGCCCGCGATGCGGTGACGTCGGTGACCGTGCACCGGGACCCCGGGGTCGCGGGCGCGCGGGTGGTGGACCCGGAAGGCCGCCCGGTCCCCGCCGTCACCGACGCGGTCGTGCGGCACCCCGGCGGCTCGCTCGCCGAGATCACGCTGACCTTCCTCGCGACGGCGGTACCCGCACTCGGGTACCGGGTCTACCGGGTTCTCGACGCGGCCACCGTGCCGCCCGGGTGGATGCCCCGGACGGGCCCGCCGTCGATCGAAAACGACGTCTTCGCCGTCGAAGCCGACCCCGCGCGCGGGGGTGCGCTCAAGCGCGTCCACGACCGGCGCGGTGGCCGGGAACTGCTGCGGGACGGCGGTCTCGCCGCCGGGCTGGTGGTGCAGGACGAGCACGCCGAGCACCCGGTGTGGGGCGAGGGACCGTGGCACCTGCTGCCGAAGGGCCCGGGCCACGGTCCCGGCGCGGCGGACGTGATCGTCGAGACCAGCCCGCTGGGGGAGCGGCTCGTCGCGACGACGTCGCTGGACGAGCTGCGGATCACCCAGCGCACGACGTTGTGGCGGGGAGTGTCCCGGGTGGACGTCCGCACCGAGGTCGACGGGTCACTCGGGCAGGACCGGCTGCTGCGGGCCCGGTTCGACTTCGCCGTCCCGGGCGCCCTCCCGGTGGCCGAGGTGGGCTTCGGCGCGATCGGCCGGTCGTTCGGCTTCCCGGACGTGGACGCGGCCGAGCACCTGTGGACGCTGGACACGCCGGCCCACACCTGGGCCGGGCTGTCGGCGACCGCCCGCGTCGCGCTCACCCACGACGACGGCACCCGGACCGCGCACGCCATCGGCGTCGCCGAAGTGGTCGAGCCGCGCACCCCCGGGCCCGAGGTCCGGGCGCTGGTGGCGGCGCTGGCCGCGAAGGGCGTCACGGCGACCTGCACCCGCCCCGGCGGCCCGCGGTACGGCTCCCTGGACGCCGATTCGAACCTGCCCGACGTCCGGCTCGTCATCGGCGCGGACAACCCTTACGCCGCCGAAGTCCTCGCGGCCGCCGAGCCCGGCCACCGGGACGCCCTGAGCCGCCACGGCCGGGTGTTCGTCCCGGCGAACCGGACCCGGCGCGAAGCCTGGGTGCCCGACGCCGATCTCCGGGGACCGCGGGACCTGCCGGTGGTGATCGTCGACGACGTCGAGGCCGCCGTCGCCGAGCTGCGCGCCGGTGCCACCCTCGACGTGCGGGTCCCCGGCGGGCTCGACGGCACTGCCGAGCCCGCCGACGGCTACTCGGTCGCGGTCGTCAACCACGGCACGCCCGGGTTCGTCGTCGATCCGGGCGGGACGCTGCACCTGTCGCTGATGCGCTCGTGCAGCGGCTGGCCGAGCGGGGTGTGGATCGACGGCGAACGCCGGACCGCACCGGACGGCTCGAGTTTCGCCTGGCAGCACTGGACCCACACGTTCGATTTCGCGATCGTGGCCGGGGAAGGGGACTGGCGTGCCGCCGGCTTCCCGCGTGCCGCGCAGGAAGCCGCGCACCCGCTGCGGGCCCGGCCGGTGCCCGCCACCGCGGGCGCGCTGCCGTCCACGCTGAGCCTGATCGCGGTCGAACCGGCCGAAGTCGTGCTGACGGCGGCGAAACCCGCGGGCAACCCGCTCGCTTCCGGCTCGCCGGTCACCCCCTCGGACGCGATCACGCTGCGGGTGTACGAGTCGACCGGGGCCGCGGCCACGGCGTCCGTCACGCTGCACGGCGGGATCCGTTCGGCCTGGCGCACCGATCTGCTCGAAGAACGCGGCGAGCCGCTCGCGGTCGACGACGGACGCGCGCGCGTCGAACTGGGTGCCGCGGACGTGGCGACGCTGCGGCTGGAACCCGCCGCCCGCGACGGGGGAACCGGCCGGGAGGTCGTCCGCGCCGCGGAACCCGTGCAGCCGGTCCACACGCGGTACTGGCTGCACAACGAAGGACCGGCGCCGGTCGGCAACCTGCCGGTGAGCGTGCACGTGACGCCGACCCGGCTTCGGCTGAGCGACGGACGAGTCCCGTTCGACGTCACGGTCGGCTGCAGCGGCCGCCGTGCACGCGGGCGTGTCGAACTGGCGCTGCCACCGGGCTGGCAGGCCGAGGACGGCCCGGACCTGGCGTACGACCTGGCGCCGGGGGAGCACGCGAGGATGCCGGTCGCCGTGCGCGGGCCCGCGACGCCCGGCCGCTACCTGCTCGCCGCCCGGATTTCCGACGACCGCGGGCAGCTCCTCGAAGACACGGCCGAAATCCTCGTCGGGGCACCCCCGCCGCGCGACGACCTCGTCGAGGTCGCCCTCGCCACCGAAGCGATCGTCGTGAAACCGGGGGGCCACGCCGAACTGGCCGTGTCACTCGGCAACCTGGCCCAGAGCGAGATCCGGGGCGGGATCGCCGCGATCAGCCCGTTCGGCACCTGGGGCAACGGGATTTCGGGGGTTCCGGGTGGCGAAGCCCCCGGCCTGGAGCGAAGCTCCGGTTGTCACAGCGGGATTTCGGGGGTTCCGGGTGGCGGAGCCCCCGGCCTGGAGCGAGGCTCCGGTTGTCACAGCGCGGTGACGATCGGCCCGCGGCTCCAGCCGTTCCGGCTCGCCGCCGGCGAGCGGGCGACGGTGCCGATCACGGTCCGGGCCGGGCACGGCGCCCGGCCGGGCGCGCACTGGTGGGTCCTCGTCCGCGTGACGGCCCACGGACGGCTCGTGTACAGCCCCGCCGTCGAAGTCCGGATCGAGTGAATTCGTCGAATTCGCACCACTCCCGCAAAAGAACAGGTTACTGCCCGGCGAATTACTCTGGACGCTCCTTGACCCGGATCCGCCGGGAGCTGATCATTCCCGCAGCGATCCCCGCGCGCTTTCCGGCTGTAGCCACGCGGGCCTTCCCAGGAGAACCAGTTGAGCCTCGCGCCTTTGGACCGGCGGACCTTCCTGCGCTGGTCCGCGCTCGTCCCCGCCGTCGCCGCCGTGCCCACCGTGCTGGGCGTGCCCGCGTGGGCGGAGGCGACCGCGTTCGTCGACGCCTACCGCACGAACATCCCGGCGAACCGCACCCCGGAGACCAACGCGGTGATCCGGGTGCTGACCGGGATGCAGCGCCTCTGGCGCACCGGGTCCACATGGGACAGTGGGACCGTGCTCGACGCGGCCGTGCTGCGTGCGAACGTCCGGCACTGCGTCGCCGTCACCCGCGCCCGGACCGACGCCGAAGCCAAGCGCGCGTTCGTCCACGACCGCCAGCACCAGTCCTACGCCGCCATCGGCGGCCTCGGCCCCCTCGCCGACCTCTACCGCAGTGGGGCCAAGGCCGTCACGAGCATCACCTCCGCACCCGACGGCACGCCACCGGCGAAGATCGACGACGCCGTCCCCGCGGACGCACCGGCGGGTTCGGCGCTCGGCGCCGGCGCGCACGACTCGGAGCTCGGCCTGGTGGCCACGCTCGTCGACACCGTCCGCGGCACCTTCGCTTCCGGCAACCCGAGCAAGTACGCCTACCAGTACCCGCGGCCGTGGCGGCTGTCCGCCGACAGCCGGGTGGTCCCGACCGGCGAGACCGACGCGCTCGGCTACCCGGTCTACCGGTCCGACGTGGTCGTCGCACCGCAGCTGCTGCGGCAGCGCAGCACGACCCCGGCCGAAGACGGCGGCTTCCCCAGCGGCCACACCAACGCGTTCCACCTGGCCTGCCTCGCGCTGGCCTACGCCGTCCCCGAGCGGTTCCAGGAGCTGGTGGCACGGGCCTACGACCTGTCCGACACGCGGATCGTCGCCGGGATGCACTCGCCGGTGGACGTGATCGGCGGCCGCATCATGGCCACCGCGCTGACCGCCGCGACACTCGCCGACCCGGAGAACGCCACCCTCAAGGCGGGCGCGCGCGAGCAGGCGCTGAAGTACTTCACCGCGAAGACCGGCACGACGGCCGACACGCTGTTCGCGCGGGCGCACACCGGCGCCGACGAATACGGCGACCGCCGGGCCAACGCCGCGATGGTCGCGCGCCGGGCGACCTACGGCCTGCCGGACCGGGCCACGCGCGCCGCGATGCAGGTGCCGAAGGGTGCCGAGGTGCTCCTGGAGACGCGCCTGCCGTACCTCGACGCGGCGCAGCGGCGGGAAGTCCTGCGCACGACGGCGTTCCCGGCCGGGCACCCGCTGCTCGACGGCCCGGAGCTGTGGGGGCGGCTGAACCTCTTCGCCGCGGCCGACGGCTACGGCGCGTTCGACGCCGGCGTCCGCGTCACGATGGACGCCACGCGCGGCGGGTTCGACGCGAACGACAGCTGGCGCAACGACATCGGCGGCGACGGCGGGCTCGTCAAGGCGGGCACCGGGACCCTGACGCTCGCCGGGGCCAACAGCTACCGCGGCGGCACCCGCGTCGAAGCGGGCACGCTGGTCGCGGCGACACCGGGCGCGCTGGGCACCGGTGCCGTCGCCCTCGCCGGCGGCACCCTGCGCGCGTCCGGGCTCCGGGTGGGCGGCTACCACCAGACCGGCGGCACGCTGTCCGTCACCGCCGGACGGGCGCTGCTCGTGCGCGGCGAGGCCACGCTGGAGCGCGGCAGCGTCCTGGAACTGCGGCTGACCGGCCCGTGCCCGGCGCACGAGGTCGACGTGCTGTGCGCGCGGCGGCTGCGCGGCCGGTTCGCCGCCATCCGGGCCGACCGCCCGGGGTACCGGGTCGTTCCGCGTTACACGCCCACCGGTTTGTCCGTCCGAATCCTCCGGGAGTTCTCGTGAAGAAACGCCTGGCCGCGCTGGCGCTCGCCGCCGCGGTGTCCACAGTGGTCAGCCCGGCGGCCGCGCACGCCGCCGACGGCGGCAGTTTCTCGGTACTGGCCTACAACGTCGCCGGCCTGCCCGAGAGCATCTCGAGCGCGCCGACGCCGCGGGACCCGGCGACGACGGCGATCGGGCAGCGGCTCGGCCCCTACGACGTCGTGCACGTCGAGGAGGACTTCAACTACCACGCGAAGCTCTACGCCGCCGACAACCACCCGTACCGCACGCCCACCAGCGGCGGCGCGGGGATCGGCAGCGGGCTGAACACGCTGTCTTCGCTGCCGTACGACACCGACGACTTCGAGCGCGTCCGCTGGACGTCCTGCCAGCTCGACTCCGGCGACTGCCTGACCCCGAAGGGCTTCACCTTCATGCGGGTGCGGCTGGCCGAAGGCGTGTACGTCGACTTCTACAACGCGCACACCAACGCCGGGACGAACGACGGCGACCAGGCCTCGCGCGCGTCGAACCTGGCGCAGCTGACCGCGTTCATCCGGTCGCACTCGGCGGGCAACGCGGTGGTCGTCATGGGCGACACCAACACGCGCTACACCCGCGCGGCCGACACGATCTCCCAGTTCGGGGCGGACAACGGCCTGACCGACGCGTGGGTGAAGCTCGTGCGCGGCGGGGTCGCGCCGGCTCCGGGCAGCCCGGCGCTGGTGTGCAACCCGCAGGCGGTCACCAACGACTGCGAGGTCGTCGACAAGGTCCTCTACCGCAGCAGCAAGCTCGTGTCGCTCGACGCGACGTTCTACAACAACGAGCACGCGAAGTTCCTCGACGACCAGGGCCGGATGCTCTCCGACCACCACCCGATCACCGTGCGCTTCGCCTGGAAGCGCAACCCCGCGCTGCAGCTGTCCGAGCAGTACGGCGGCCCGCACGGCGCCTACTTCACCGACGTCCCCGCCGTGCCCGCGGGCGCCCGGGTGCGGACGCTCTCGCTGCGCAGCGGGTCCCGCGTCGACCAGGTCGGGGTGACCCTGGAGAACGGCACCACCCTGACGCACGGCAGCACGGGCGGGACGGCGGCGTCGCTGACGCTCGGCAGCGGCGAGTACGTCACGACCGCGACCCTGTGCCAGGGCAAGTACGACAACACGACCCGGATCTTCTCGGCCCGGTTCACCACCAACCTCGGCCGCACGCTGGCCGGTGGCAAGACCACGGCGGACTGCGTGACCCGCACGGCACCGGACGGCTGGCAGCTCGCCGGCTTCCACGGGCGCACCGGCGACGAGGTCGACAAGGTGGGCTTCGTCTACACGCAGCGGTAGTCGCCCGCGACGCCACGAGGCGCCCCGCGGTCCGGTTCCGTCACGTTGGTCAGCAGCTCTTCGGCGGCGGCCATGGTGGGCCGGGCCGCGGGGGCGGGGTGCAGCAGCCGCAGCACGGCTTCGGTGAGCGGATGGCGCGGCGGCCCGTGCTCGCCGGACCGTCCTTCCAGGGCGGCGTAGAGGGTGGCGCCGAGCGAGAACACCTCCGCCGGGAAGTCGGGGAAGCCGCCGTCGAGCACCTCGGGGGCGAGGTAGGCGCGGCCGGCGGCCGCGCCGGCCACGATCCCGGCGCGTCCTTCGGCCGAGATGACGACGTGGTCCGGATCGACGGCGGGGTGCAGGACGCCGTCGTCGTGCGCGGCGGCCAGCGCCGCGGCCAGCTGGGCACCGAACCGGGCGACGAGCCCGGGAGCGAGCGTGCCGTGCTCGTCGAGCAGCTCGCTCAGCGTCCGCGCCCCCGGGTACTCGAGCACGAGGTAGGTGGTGCTGTCCTCGTCGACGACGTCACAGATGGCGGCCCGCGGCGCGGGAATGGCCGGCGCCGGCTCGTCGAACAGCGGCTTGACGGCGACGATCCGGTCGAGCCGTTCGTCCTGGGCGTGCCAGACCACCGTGCCCGGCCCGGCCGGGCCGAGCAGGCGGTACCGGTCGCCGATCAGTGTCCCTTCGCGCGCCACGTCGCCGTCCCTCCGTCGTCCACCGTCCTGTGAGGAGATACGGCCACGACGCGGATCCGGTTCGCTCGATCGCCTTATTCCCTCCGCAGCCGGGTGGGAGCCCCAGCGCCCCAATGTGGCCTTGGGTGCGTTCAACGCACCCAAGGTGGCCTTCGGTGCGTTCAACGCACCGAAGGCCACATTGGGGCCCTTTCGTGCCGGGCCGTGCCGGGTCGGTGCCCCTACTTGAGGGGCCGGACGCTGCCGAGGGTCGGCACCACCTTGGCGATCGTCCCGTCCGCGGCGAACCGCAGCCGGTCGATGGTCACCTCCCGGTGGGTTCCGTCGCCGCCCGGGATGGCGAAGCGGTGGTAGGCGATGTACCAGTCGTCCGTGCCCGGCACCTGCACGATGCTGTGGTGGCCGGTGCCCAGGATGCCGAGCGACGGGTCCTTCTCCAGGATCACGCCCCGGTTCACCAGCCCGTCGAGCAGCGGGCTCGTCGCCGTCGCGTAGCCGACGCGGTAGTTTTCGCTGCCCGTGTCGTCGATGGACCACGTCAGGTGGTACGTGCCGGCGCGCTTGGTCATGAACAGCCCCTCGCGGAACCCGTCGAGCCCGGTGAGCTGCTTGATCTTCGCCGGGTCGAACGACGTCAGATCGGCGTTGAGCGGCACGACGTAGGCGTTGCCGTTGCCCCAGTACAGGTAGGTCTGCCCGTCGTCGTCGGTGAACACCGCCGGGTCGATCGCCTGGCCGCCGCCCGGGTTCGCCGCGAGCAGCGGCTTGCCCAGCGCGTCGGTGAACGGGCCGGTGGGGGAGTTCGCCACCGCGACCCCGATCTTGGCGTCCGCGCAGAAGTAGAAGTAGTACTTCCCGTTCTTCTCGGTGATGGCCGGCGCCCACGCCCTGCTGTCCGCCCAGGACACGTCCGGGCCGAGGTCGAGGATCTTCGGGTGCCGGGTCCAGGTGAGGAGGTCCTTGCTCGACCACGCGTCGAACGTCGTGCCCGACCAGCCGGGATAGCCGTCCGTCGTCGCGTAGAGGTAGTACGTGTCGCCGAAGCGGACGATGTTCGGGTCCGCGTTCAAGCCGGGCAAGACCGGGCTGTTCATCACGACCGCGCTGACCGTCCACGTCCGCCTGCGCCAGCCGGCGCCGACGACCGAATAGCCGACCGGGCCGGTGAAGTCCTGCCGCGAACCGTTGTGGGGGAACACCTGCGTGCCGTCGGCCACCTGCAGCACCGGCGCGAGCCGCCGCACGTCCGTGCCGGGCTTCACCGGCAGGACGATGGTGCCCTTCGCGCTGTCGATGATCGCCGGCACCTTGAGCGCATCGAGGGTGACCGAGCCGACGGCCGTCTCGTTGCCCGGCACGCCGAGCACCTCCCCGGCCGTCAGGCCGCGGTTCCACACGGTGAACCGCCGCATCTTGCCCTGGAAGTACTTGTCGGCACCGTAGGCCGACCGCCCGAGGTAGTTCGACGTCGTGATGCCCGCGCCGAGGTCGCCGGGTTTCGCCGTGACACCGTCCACACGGGCCACTTCGACGCCGTTGTCGTAGAGGCGTGCCGTCCCGTTCGCCAGCGTGTACGTCAGCGTGTGCCAGGTGCCGCGGGTCAGCGCCCGCCTGCTGTCGGCGTTCTGCTCGGTCGACCAGTTGCCGGCGGCGATCGCGGCCCGGTAGGTGTCCCCGGTCGCGAACAGGTAGCCGTCGCCGACGTTGTCGGTGCTGTTGCCCAGGTTCCACAGAAAGTACGACGGCTGCTGGCCGGGATCGACCCACACCTGCGCCGACACCGTGATCCCGCTCAGGCCGCTCATGAGGTTGTTCGGCAGGGCGACGTAACCGTCCTTGCCCCCGAAGGAAAGCCCGTCCGCCGAGCGCGTGACGCCGCCGTGCACCGAGGCGTCCCGCCCGTTCCCGGAGACGTCGGTGACGGTGTCGCCCCGGCCCGCCGCCGTGAGGTCGTAGTCGGCGACGACGCCCTTCTTGCCGGCCGTCACCGGCGGCGGGCCCTGCCGAAGCCGGGCGAGCTCGGCCTTCGTCACCGGCAGCACCGTGCCGTGGCGCGGGCTCTTCGGGAGCTGGTACTCGGCCGGGATCGTCCAGTTCGGATTCGCCAGCGAGCCGGTGACGAACGGGACGTAACCGCGTCGGGGCGTCTCGTCCATGAAGGCGTAGAACTTGGTGCCGTCGTTGGACTTGAACGCCGTCGGTCCCTCGACCCAGTCGGTGCCGAGCCCGGCGCGGATGCAGTCGTCGACGAGTTCCCAGTTGCGCGGCTTCGTCGACGGCAGGTCCACCGCGCGCAGGTTCTTCGACCGCTCGAGCACGATGTCCCGCGTGCAGGACCCGACGACCTTGCCGTCGGTGGTGAGCCGGTAGTAGTGGTCGCCGTCCTTGATGACGGTGGAGTCGATGACGCCGTCGCCGGGGTCGTTCCAGACCTGGGGCTTGCTGAACGTCCGGAAGTCGCGGGTGGTCGCGTACATCATCCGCGGGTACGTCGAGCCGGTGTGGCCGACGTCTTCGGGGGCGTAGGGGCTGGTGGCCCAGTAGACGACGTACGCGCCGATGGCCGGGTCGTAGGTCGCTTCGGGCGCCCAGGTCATGCCGGCCGTGTCGTCGGAGACCCGGACGTGCCGCTGGTTCGACCAGGTCACCAGGTCGGTCGACTCCCAGATCTCCAGGTACTGGCTGCCGTGGCGCTGGGCCTGGTCCCAGCCGCGGCCGTCGTTGATCTGCAGGTCGGTGGCGACGATGTAGAACCGGTCGCCCTCCGGGCTGCGGACGATGAACGGGTCGCGCACGCCGGTTTCGCCGTGGTTCGAGCGCAGGACGGGACGGCCGCCGTTGAGCTCGTCCCAGTGCAGCGGGTCGTTCCCGCGGCTGGCCGCGAAGTGGATCTGCTCGGTGTCCTGGGTCGCCTCCCCGGTGAAGTAGGCGAACAGGTAGCCCTCGAGCGCTTCCTTCTTCGGCAGCGGCAGGACGGTGAGGGTGAACGAGCGTTCCGCGGTCGCGGAACCCTTCGCCGCGCGGACCGTGAGGCGGGCCTTGGCGGGCCGCGATCCGGCCGCGGGCCGGGTCACCTCGCCGGTGGCGGTGACGACGCGCGGGTCCTGGCTGCGCCAGGTCAGCGTGACGTCGCGGGCCCCCTTGACCGGCAGGGTGAGGTTGCCGCGGACCGCGTCCTGGTCCGGGAGGACGAGCTCCGCGAGCGCGTGGTCGACCTTCTGCCGGTCGGTGATGTCTTGCAGCACCGTGACGGCGAAGGAGCGGCTCGCGCTCTGGCCGGCGTAGGAGAGGGCCGCCGTCAAGGTCACCTTCGCGTTGCCTGCGCCCGGCGCGGGCCGCGTCACCACGCCCGCCGCCGACACGACGGCCGGGTTGCTCGACGACCAGGCGATCGCCGAGCCGCCGGCGCCCGTCCTGGGCAGGGTGAGGTTCTCGGTGACGGCGGAGGTGTCGCCGAGGTCGAGGGCGGCCGCGTCGGCCGTCGCGCGCCCGGCGGCGGTGCGCTCGCCGAGGGCGCGGGCTTCGGCGGCGGTCACCGCGCGGTCGTAGACGCGGAAGTCGCGGACGCTGCCCTTGAGGTACTTGTCGCCGTCGTAGACCGACCGGCCCAGGTGGTTCGCGGTGGTGGTACCGCCGCCGATCGAGCCGGGCGTGATCGTGACGCCGGTCCTGCGGGCGGCTTCGATCCCGTCTTCGTACAGGACCGCGGTGCCGCCGCCGAGGGTGTAGGTGATCGTGCGCCAGCTGCCGCGCGCGAGGGTGCGCCCCGCGCTCGCGGTCTGCTCGGTGGACCAGTTGCCGTCGGCGATCGAGGCGCGGAACTCGTCGCCCGTGGTGAACAGGTAGCCGTTCCCGGCCCCGCCCGCGGTGTTGCCGAGGCCCCACAGGAAGTACGGCGTGCCCTGGTCGGCCGCGACGTTCACCTGAACCGAAACCGTGATGTCCGTGAGCTCCCGCATGAGGTCGGCGGGCAGGCGGACGTGCCCGTTCGTGCCGCCCAGCCGCAGGCCTTCGTCGCCCTGCCACGTCGTGTCGCCGCTGACGGTGGCGTCGCGGCCGTGCCCCGACGCGTCGGGCACGGTCGTGCCGGAGCCGCCGGTGAGGTCGTAGCGGACGACCAGCCCGTCGTCGAGGGTCGCCGCGTGGCCGGAGGTGGCGAGGGCGGTCGTGGACGCCGCGGCGACGGCGAGGGTGGCGAGGATCGCGGTCAGCGGTCGTGGCCGCCGGGCGAACTTCGGCGACGGCGTCGTCGCCGAAAGTCGAACGGGCATACCGGCTCTCCAGGAGGTGGGCGCCGACGGGCGCGGGAAGAGGTCGACGCGAGGGGAGTTTCCGAGGCCGCAACCGGCTGCCGGGCGCGAAGTGAGCGCCAACATAGCCCCCGATCCGCGCGCGGTCAATTGGCGGTTTTGCCTGGTGGTGTCCGACCTCCCGACGATCGGACCCTTGACACCGTGTGGCGCGGGTCACCTACACTACGACGGCTTGTTAGCGCTAACAATTTTTCTGTGCCCGGCACTCGACGATGAGGTGGGTGGACCATGATCAGCCGACGTGGACTGATGGCGGGCGTGGCGGGAGCCACGGTCGCCGGCGTGCTCGGCAGCAGAGCCGCGGCAGGCGCCCAGGCTGCCACCGGTGGTTACGTCATGGCGTACTTCACCGAATCGCCGTCCATGACGGGCGCCGACTACGGGCTGCACCTGGCGGTCAGCGCGGACGGCCTCGACTGGATGCCGCTGAACCAGAACAACCCGGTGGTGACGCCGACGGCCGGCACCGGCGGGCTGCGCGACCCCTTCGTGCTGCGCAAGCAGGACGGCCGGTTCGTCGTGCTGGCGACCGATCTCAAGGGCACCGACTGGTCCCTGCAGAACCAGTACGTCCACGTCTGGGATTCGGCCGACCTGCGCGGGTTCACCGGCTACCGCCGGATCAAGCTGCATTCGATGGCCACGCACAGCTGGGCACCGGAGGCGTTCTGGGACCCCTCGCGCAACCAGTACGCGATCATCTACTCGGCGGCGTACGGCGGCCACGACGTCATCATGGTCAACTACACCACCGATTTCGTGACGGTCGGTGCGCCGCAGGTGTTCCACGACCCCGGCCACGCGACGATCGACGGGACGATGGCCACCATCGGCGGCGTCAACTACCTGTACGTCAAGAACAACACCAACAGCACCCTGGTCGGCCAGCGCTCCGGTTCGTTGGCCCCCGGCAGCTTCACCACCTACAAGACCGGGATCTCGCCGGGGCGGGGTGTCGAGGCGCCGCAGATCGTCGAGGCGCCGTCGGGGAACCGCTGGTACCTGTGGGGCGACACCTGGAGCCCCAACGGCCGGTTCTTCTGCTGGCAGAGCACCGACGTGGCCGCCGGGAACTGGACGCTGCTGAACGACCGCGCCTACACCCAGCCGTTGAACTCCAAGCACCCCGGGATCACGCCGATCACCGCCGCCGAGAGGTCCGCGCTGGTGACCCGGTGGGGTGCCCCGGCCTGGCGGCGGCTGAAGTCCTACAACTTCCCGGACCGCTACGTCCGGCACGCGAACTCCGTGGGCCGCATCGACCCCTACCCGTTCGACCCGTACCAGGACCAGCTGTGGAAACTGGTGCCCGGCCTGGCCGACAGCGCCGGCGTGTCGTTCGAGTCGGTCGGCTACCCCGGCCGCTACCTGCGGCACTACAACTACGAGCTGCGCCTCGAGGCCGACGACGGCTCGGCGACGTTCAAGGCGGACGCGACCTTCCACCAGACGGCGGGGCTCGCCGACGCGAGCTGGTCGTCCTTCCGCTCGCACAACTTCCCGGACCGCTACCTCCGGCACTCCTCCTCCGTGCTGCGGATCGACTCCCTGGGCAGCACATCCTCCACTGTGGACAAGCAGGACGCGACTTTCCGCGTCGGCTACTGACACCGCTTGCGAAGGAGCCGTCATGCTACGACGACGTGGCGCGGTTTTGTCCTTGCTCGTGCTCGTCACCCTGGTGCTCGGCGCGCCCGGTGCGCACGCCGCGCCGGTGACGGTGACCAACGGGAGCCAGTTCACCGATCCGGCCGGCGCCCTGGTGCACGCGCACGGCGGCGGCATGCTCAAGGTGGGGGCGTACTACTACTGGTTCGGTGAGAACCGCAACGCCGACGACACCTTCCGCGCGGTTTCGGTCTACCGCTCGACCGATCTGAAGACGTGGGAGTTCCGCAACGACGTGCTGACGCAGTCGTCGGCGGCCGAGCTGGGCCGGGCGAAGATCGAACGGCCGAAGGTGATCTACAACAGCTCGACCGGGCAGTACGTGATGTGGATGCACAAGGAGAACGGCGACGACTACGCCGAAGCCCGCGCGGCCGTGGCCACCTCGGCCACGGTCGACGGCGGCTACACCTACCGCGGCAGCTTCCGCCCGCTCGGTGCCCACATGTCGCGTGACATCACGCTGTTCAAGGACGACGACGGAACCGCGTACATGGCTTCCGCGGCCCGGGAGAACGCCGACCTCAACGTCTACCGGCTCACCGCCGACTACACCGGCGTCGCCGCGCTGGTGCGGACCCTGTGGCCCGGCTCGTACCGCGAAGCGCCGGCGATGTTCAAGCGGAACGGCATCTACTTCCTGCTCACCTCGGGCGCCACGGGCTGGCAGCCGAACCAGCAGAAGTACGCGACGGCCACCAGCGTCACGGGCACGTGGAGCGGGTTGGCCAACGTCGGGGACGCCACCGGCTACGGCAGCCAGACCGCGTACGTGCTTCCCGTGCAGGGCTCGCAGGCGACCTCCTACCTCTACCTGGGTGACCGCTGGGCGGGTGCCTGGAACCGGCCGGTCAACGAGTCGCGGTACGTGTGGCTGCCGCTGAGTTTCCCCAGTGCCACCACGATGTCGATGAGCTGGTACCCGAAGGTGGGCATCGACGCGGCGACCGGCGTGGTCGCGGGGACCGGCAGCGGCAGCGCGTACGAATCGCTGGTCGCCCGCCACAGCGGCAAGTGCGCCGACATCCCGAGTTCCGCGAAGGACGACGGCACGGCGGTGAAGCAGTACTCGTGCAACAGCGGCTGGAACCAGCAGTGGAGCGTCCTGGACCTCGGCAACGGGTACGCCAACCTGATCGCCCGGCACAGCGGGAAGTGCCTCGACGTCTCGGATGCCGCCACCGCGGACGGCGCCGCGGCGGTCCAGTGGGCGTGCAACGGCGGCACGAACCAGCAGTGGCAGCTCCAGGCCGCCGACGGCGGGTACGTCCGGCTTGTGGCCCGCCACAGCGGAAAGTGCCTCGACGTCGTTTCCGCGTCGACGGCCGACGGCGCCGCGGTCAAGCAGTACCCCTGTACCGGCGTGACGAACCAGCAGTGGCTCCGGCGGGCGGCCTGAACGGCTCCTTCGGCCCTTGACGGGGTGGGATCGGGTCGCTAGCTTTTTGCGAAACTCCTTCACGTTTGGGGCCGCCATCATGCGCATGCTCGTGGCTTTGCTCACCGCCGTGGCGATGACTTCCGGCGTCGTCGCGTCCGCCGTGGCCGAGGACGTCCCGGCGCACCGGCTGACGGTGCGGGGCTCGGCTTTCGTCGACGAGTACGGCCGCGAAGTGGTCTTGCGCGGCTTCAACGTCTCGGGCGAGGTGAAGCTCGCAGAAAACGGTTTCCTGCCGTTCGCCAACGCGGCCGACGCCCGCCGCTCGGCCCGGTCGATGCGGGCACTGACCGGCGCGAACGCCGTGCGGATCCCGATCGCCTGGGCGGGGACGCAGCCGGTGCGCGGGCCGGTGAACACGCAGTACCTGGCCGCGCTGACCGAGCAGATGAAGGTGTTCCTGGACGAGGGGTTCACCGTCCTGCCCGACTTCCACCAGGACCTGTTCTCCCGCTACCTGTTCAACCGCGGCAGCTGGTACACCGGCGACGGCGCCCCGAAGTGGGTGGTCGACCTCGGCGGCTACCCCGCGGAGAGCTGCGGCATCTGCGCCCACTGGGGCCAGAACATCACCCAGAACGGCGCGGTCCAGGACGCGACGAAGGACTTCTGGCACAACGCCCGCGGCGTCCAGGACGAGTTCGTCGGCCAGGCCGTCCAGACGATGTCCTACCTGCGGACGAACCTGAGTGCGGCCCAGTTCGCCGGCATCGCCGGCATGGACCCGTACAACGAGCCCTTCGCCGGGCGGTACGACCAGGGCCAGGACAGCAAGGCGTGGGAACAGAACGTGCTCTGGCCGTTCTTCAAGCGGTTCCGCGAAGCGATGGATTCCGCCGGCTGGCAGGACAAGCCCGCGTTCGTCGAGCCGAACATGTTCTGGAACGCCAACATCTCCTTCCAGCTGCACCCCGGCGGCTTCCAGGACACCGGCGTGATGGGGCCGCGGTACGTGTTCAACACGCACTTCTACGACCAGCTCGCCCAGTCCGGCGTGTTCATGCCGGGCAAGGCCGGCGACGGCCAGTACAGCGCGAGCTTCGGCGCGGTCCGCGACCGCGCGACGGCACTGGGCACGACGGCGATCGTCACCGAGTTCGGCCACCCGCTGACCGGGTACACCTCGGACAAGGCCCCGACGGTGGACAAGGCTATGTACCAGGCGCTGGACTCGCGGCTGTCCGGCGCGAACTGGTGGCGCAAGCCGGCGGAGTCGGGCCCGGTGCTGTCGGGAACGCAGTGGCAGTGGGACATCTACAGCGGCCGGCACCACGAACTGATGAACGACAACCCGGACAAGGTCAAGACGGAAGGCGACGCCTGGAACGGCGAGGACTTCTCCTCGGCCCGCACGGCGGACGACGGGACGGTCCAGCTCCGCCAGGACGCGCGGCTGCTCGACCGCCTCTACCCGGCGGCGGTCGCGGGGCACACCCTGGCGTTCACGTACGAGGACCGTTCGCGGGACGGCAGCCAGACGCTGACGTGGAACCAGATCCCGGCCACGATGCCGGCGACGGCGGCACTGGCCGGCGCGGGCCGCTACGGCGTCCTCGTGTGGCAGGGCACCGCCGCGGGTGCGCCGACCGAGCTGCACGTCCCGGCGGGGATGACGCCGACGGTGGTCACGGACCTGGCTTCGGTCACCCGCGTGGGCGACCGCCTGCGCCTGCCCGCGACGCCGGGCCTGCACTACGCGCTGATCGCGGAACCGGCGGCGGCGCCGACCGCGGCCCAGCTCGCGGCGGTCCGGGCGGAACTCGCGGCTTGGGCGCCCACGGCCGCGAAGTGAACGTGGCGCTTTGCGACGCCAAGCGCCACTTTCCCCAGGAAAGATGCGTCTGCGGGCGAGCGGCCGGGTAGCCCGTCAACGCAGGGTCGCGATCCCGGCCAGGAAGATGTCGACGCCCGCGAGGAACTGCTCGCGGTCGTCGTGCTCGGCCAGCCGGGTCGCGGCCTGGTGCACGAACGGGTACTCGTCCGGGTCGAGTGCTGCCCACCGGGCGGCGATCGCGCCCAGGAACGCCGCGCGGTCCGCCTCGGCGGCGAGGAGCCGGGCGTTGGCGGCGTTCTGCCCGGCGACGCCGAGGACGTAGTTCACCAGCGCACCCGCGGCGTCGAACACCGCGTGCCGGGGCACGTCGAGCGCGACGAGCAGCCCGCCGATGCGCTCGTAGATCTCCAGCAGCGCGGGCCGCCACGGCTCCCGCGACAGCTGGGCGCCGACCCAGGGGTGGGCGTCGATCGCGTCGAACAGGCCCAGTGAGACCGTGCGCAGCGCTTCCCGCGGCTCCGCCTCGACGACCGCGTCGCCCATGACGCCGGCGATGACGGCGTCGGTGGCCGCGGCGAGGAGGTCGCTCTTGTTCGCCACGTGGTGGTAGATCGCGCCGTAGCCGGTCGACAGGCGGGCGGTGAGCGCGCGGAACGTCAATGCGGCCTCGCCGCCGTCGTCCAGGATCGCGGCTGCCGCCCGGACGATCACTTCCTTCGACAACCCGTCCGTGCGCCGCGGGGCCCGTTTCGCCATGTGCCGATCATCGCACGGTTGGAACGTCGATCCAAACTCGTGCTAGCGTGCGGATTGGAACGGCAATCCAATCGGAGGTCACCATGGTCGTCACGATCATCGGCGCCGGGCTCGGCGGTCTCGTCCTGGCCCGCGTCCTGCACCTGCACGGCATCCCGGTCGCGGTCCACGAGGCGGAGGCTTCCCCGGCCGCCCGCCGCCAGGGCGGGATGCTCGACATCCACCCGTGGAACGGTCAGCCGGCGCTCGAAGCGGCCGGGTTGACCGAGGGCTTCCGCGAGCTCGTCCTGCCGGGGCGCGAGTCGTCGCGCGTCGTCGACCGGCACGGCACCGTGCTGCTCGACCGGCCCGACGACGGCACCGGCGAGCGTCCCGAAGTGCAGCGCGGCGAGCTGCGGCAGCTGCTGCTCGATGCGCTGCCGCCCGGCACCGTCCACTGGGGACACAAGGTCACCGGGGTGCGGGCCATCGGCGACGGCGAACACGAGGTGCGCCTGGCCGACGGCACGGTCTTCGGCACGAATCTGCTGGTCGGCGCGGACGGTGCGTGGTCGAAGGTCCGTCCGCTGCTGTCCGGCGCCACTCCGGAATACGTCGGGGTCTCGGTCGTCGAGACCTTCCTCTTCGACGCCGACACCCGCCATCCCGCCGCCGCGAAGGCGGTCGGCGCCGGGGCGCTCTACGCGCTCGCGCCGGGCAAGGGAATCGTGGCGCACCGGGAGAGCGGCGGGACCCTGCACGCGTACGCGCAGGTGTTCAAGCCGCAGGACTGGCTGGCCGGTGCCGACGACGCGACCGTGACCGCGCGAGTGGCCGGGGAGTTCGCCGGCTGGGCGCCCGAGCTGACCACCCTGATCACCGAAAGCGACACACCGCCGGTGCTGCGCCGCCTCGGCACGCTGCCGGCCGGGCACCGCTGGGACCGCGTGCCGGGGGTGACCCTGCTCGGCGACGCGGCCCACCTGATGCCCCCGAACGGCGAAGGCGCCAACCTGGCCATGCTGGACGGCGCCGAACTCGGGCAGGCGCTCGCCGCCCGTCCTGGCGACGTCGAGGCGGCGCTGGCCGAGTTCGAACAGGCCATGTTCTCGCGGGCCGCCGCGGAGGCGGAGGACGAGGACATCTACGCGATCATGTTCGGCGACGACGCACCGCACGGCATGGTCGCCCTGCTCACCGGTGCCGGGGAGTAGCTACCCGGCACCGGCTCCGATCCCGGCGCCGATGCCGTCGAGCAGGAAGCCGAGGCCGATGCGGAAGGTTTCGTCGGCGTCGAGGTGGGCGGCGTCGCGGACGACCGTCTCCAGTGCCGGGAACCGGCCGGTGGCGAACATCCGCACCAGGTAGGGCCCGAAGGTGGCCTGCCACTGCCGCTGGTCCATCCCGGTGGCGCGCTCGGCCCGCCGCTCGGCGATCTCGCGGCGGACCGCGCCGATCACGTACGCGTCGACGGCGGTGACCACCGGCATGATCATGTCCACGTCGACACCGTCCAGCGCGGCCATCACCGCCTCGCCCCTGGCCAGCGCGTTCGGACCGAGCTGGGGCCGTCCACCGATCAGGTCGGCGAACCATTCGTGCCGGTGCACGGCCTGCCGGGTGGCCTCGGCCAGGGAGGTCAGCACCGCGCGCCAGCCGTCGCCGGACGGGTGAACTTCGGCGTGGACGGCGTCGACCATCAGGTCGAGCAGCTCGTCCTTCGTGTCGATGTAGCCGTAGAGGCGCATCGGCCCGACGTCCAGCGCGGCGGCGATCTTGCGCAGCGACACGGCTTCCAGGCCGGCTTCATCGGCCAGTTCCACCGCGGTCCGGACGATCAGCTCCCGGCTCAGCGGGGCCGGCGCCGGTCGGTTCGCCGGCTCCGGCCGCTCCCACACCAACATGGGGTGACAGTACAACGGCTGTCGCGATACACTGTATCGAGACGTACAGTGTATCGAGGGGGAAAACCATGACCATCGCCATCGTGGGAGCGGGCCTGGGCGGCCTGGCGCTCGCCCGGGTGTTGCACGTGCACGGCATCGGGAGCGTCGTGTACGAACGCGACGCCTCGCGGGATGCCCGCCGGCAGGGCGGCATGCTCGACATCCATTCCGGGCAGCCGGCGCTGTGCGAGGCCGGCCTGCTCGACCGGTTCCTGTCGATCGCCCGCGGCGAGGGGCAGGACATGCGCCTCCTGGAACCGGACGGCACCCTGCTGCACCAGGAGGACACGCCCGAAGACGCCCCGCTGCTGCGGCCCGAGATCGACCGCACGGACCTGCGCAACCTGTTCCTCGACGCACTCCCGGAGGGAACCGTCCGCTGGGGGCATGCGTTCGGCCACGCGGATGACGGCGTCCTGCACTTCGCGGACGGCCGCAGCGCTCGGTACGACCTGCTGGTCGGCGCCGACGGCGCGAACTCCCGCGTCCGCGCCCTCCTCACCGACGCCCGGCCGGCGCACGTCGGCCAGAACATCGTCGAGCTCGCCATCCCCGACATCGACCGCACCCACCCCGGCCTGGCGGCCATGGTCGGCCGCGGCAACTACTGGGTCCTCGGCGACGGGAAGTCACTGGCCGCCCAGCGCAACGGCGACGGCTGCGTCCGCATCGGCATCAGCTTCTACAACACGGGCGAGGACTGGTTCACCGAGGCGGCCATCCCCTTCGAGGACCCGGCCGCGGCCCGCGCCCGGCTGATCACCCTCCTGGACGGCTGGGACCCCCGGTTCACGGCCTTGATCGCCGCCTGCGACGACACGGTCGTACCCCGCGCGATCACGACGCTCCCACCCGGTCTGACCTGGCCGTCGAACCCCACCGTGACCCTGCTCGGCGACGCGGCCCACTTGATGCCCCCGGTGGGCGAGGGAGCCAACATGGCCTTGCTGGACGGCGCCGCCCTCGCCCTGGCGCTGGCCGCACACCCGGACGATTCCGGCGCGGCGGTGGCGGAGTACGAGCGGGAGATGTACGACCGCACCGCCGCGGCGGCCCGGATGTCCGCGGACGTGCAGGAGCTGCTGATGTCCCCGGACGCGAGCCGCAGGATGCTCGAGTTCTTCCAACCGAGTTCGTGAGGAGCCACGCACGACCAAGGGCACCGCGGAACCGCAGGCGGCAGCCGGTCTACCCTGGAAGCCGATGACCGAGAACAAGGCACCCAGGGCGTACCAGATCCGCACCTTCGGCTGCCAGATGAACGTGCACGACTCCGAGCGGCTCGCCGGGCAGCTCGAGGACGCCGGCTACGTTCCGGCCACCGCCGGGGCCAAGCCGGACCTGATCGTGTTCAACACCTGCGCCGTCCGGGAGAACGCGGACAACAAGCTGTACGGCACCCTCGGGCACCTGCGCCCCGACAAGGTCGCGAACCCCGGCCTGCAGATCGCCGTCGGCGGGTGTCTCGCGCAGAAGGACCGCGGGGAGATCGTCAAGCGGGCGCCGTGGGTCGACGTCGTGTTCGGCACCCACAACATCGGGTCGCTGCCCACGCTGCTCGAGCGTGCCCGGCACAACGCCCGTGCCGAGGTCGAGATCCTCGAATCCCTCGAGACGTTCCCCTCGACGCTGCCCGCGCGCCGCGAATCGTCCTACGCGAGCTGGGTGTCGGTTTCGGTCGGCTGCAACAACACCTGCACCTTCTGCATCGTTCCCGCCCTGCGCGGCAAGGAACGCGACCGGCGGCCCGGCGAGATCCTCGCCGAGGTCGAGGCGCTCGTCGCCGAGGGCGTGCTCGAGGTCACCCTGCTCGGCCAGAACGTCAACTCCTACGGCGTCGAGTTCGGCGACCGGCTGGCGTTCGGCAAGCTGCTGCGTGCGTGCGGGACCGTCGACGGCCTCGAGCGCGTCCGGTTCACCTCGCCGCACCCGGCGGCGTTCACCTCCGACGTCATCGACGCCATGGCCGCGACGCCGAACGTCTGCCACCAGCTGCACATGCCGCTGCAGTCCGGGTCCGACCGGGTGCTGCGCGAGATGAAGCGGTCCTACCGCTCGGCGCGTTTCCTGAACATCCTCGACGAGGTCCGCGCGGCCATGCCGGACGCGGCGATCACCACCGACATCATCGTCGGCTTCCCCGGCGAGACCGAGGAAGACTTCCAGGCGACCCTGGACGTCGTGGCGCAGGCCCGCTTCTCCAGCGCGTTCACCTTCCAGTACTCGAAGCGCCCCGGCACGCCGGCCGCGACGATGGACGGCCAGCTGCCGAAGGAGGTCGTGCAGGAGCGCTACGAACGCCTGGTCGAGCTGCAGAACGCGATCTCCTGGGACGAAAACCAGAAGATCGTGGGCCGCCGCGTCGAGCTGCTCGTCGCCGCGGGCGAGGGCCGCAAGGACGCCGAGACGCACCGGATGAGCGGCCGCGCCCGCGACGGGCGCCTGGTGCACTTCACCCCGGCCGGCACCCACGTCGACCGCGCGGTCCGCCCGGGCGACGTCGTCGAGACGATCGTCACCTACGCCGCACCGCACCACCTGGTGGCCGACGGCGACCTGCTGTCCCACCGCCGGACACGCGCCGGCGACAACGCGGAGGCCGGGCTGCGGCCGAAGACGAGCGGTGTCACGCTGGGCCTGCCGGGCTTCGGTGCCCCGGCCGCCCAGCCCGAACCGGTGAGCGGGTGTGCGCTGTGACGGAGTCCCGTGGCAACGGCGAGCTGGCCGAGCTGGCGGCCGAGATCGACGAGGCGGGCGCGCGGGCGTCCCGCACGGTGGAGCTGGGCCGCCGCGGATTCACGATCGCGGTGTTCATGTTCGTGCTGCTGGTCTGCCAGATCCTCCCGTGGGTCGGCGACCACGCGGGCTGGCAGGTCCTGGCCGGCGAGGGCGGCGGCATCCCCCAGCTGTTCGCGGCGACGTCGACGGCCGTCGGCATCCTGGCCTCGGCACTGGCCTTGGTGACGCGACGCTGGTGGCTGTCCTGGGTCTGCGCGGCGGGCGGCTGGTTCGCCTCGGTGGACGGGCTGCTGGCGATCTGGTCCCAGCAGTCGTCCCACGCCCCGGGTTCCGCGGGCGGCGGCCCCGGGCTCGGCATGGTGATCGCCTGGATCGCCATGATCTGCCTGGCGGTCCAGTGGATGCGAACGGCGTTCTCACGAACGTGAGAACCGGCGGGGACCAGCTTCAGCCGACTCGCAGGGTCAAGGTGGTCGCCGAGTAGGCGGCGGCGTAGAGGGTCGTCTCGGGGTGGAAGAGCCGCAGCGAGACGGTGGCGCTCAGGCTGAAGCTGAGCCTGAAGGAGAACCCCCCGTTCGGCCGGCAGGTGGTGTCGGCGATGTTGACCCAAGCACCGGCCTGCAGCTGCTGCACGATGACGGTCTCGACGGTCTCTCCGGTTTGTTCGGCACGGGCCCCATCGAGGACCTTCAGGGTCCCCTTGAGATCGACCTTCTCGTTGACCTTGACGTGATCTTTGGCCAGCTTCCCTTCAACCTTCACCTTCCCCTTCCCGGCTTGCACGGCAGAGCCGAGCGAAGCGGCCCCGGCAGAACCGGCAACCGCAGGGGCAAGCCCGGCGAGGGCAACGCTGATCACGAGGGCGGAGAGAATCCTGCTGGCGCTGTGGGATGTCCTGGTCATGACCAGAGTGGAGCACCGGCAGGGAAGCGAAGCGCGCGGTAACCCCCGGTCGGGGCCCTGACCGAACCCCTTCGGGTGGCCTGCCGATCTTCCGGTTGCCGAACGGCCGCCCGCCCATGGGCTCGCCCGAGCAGGGCCCGTCCGAGCAGAGCCCGCCCGAGCAGAGCACCCGGCCGCTCATGGCTGCCCGAGCAGGACCCGCCGCTCATGGCGGTCTGCGCAGGACCCGCCCGCTCATGGCGCGCCTGCGAATGGCCGCCCGCGCGCGACCCGCCCTCCCTGGGGGCTGCCCCCGCTTCCAGCGTATCGGCGGCGGCCGACAGAACCGGGCGAAAACGCAGCCGAGCGGCCGGCTTGTCCACATCACGACGGCAAGGTGGATAACCGCAAAGGCCCTCTTCACCAGCAGAAAGCCGGCGAGGAGGGCCTCCACGCAAAGTGACCTCGACGGTCTGGGCTATCTCAGCGGCTCAGCAACTGCACCGGCCTGGAACGAGTAACCCAGAACCCGCACCCGCCCGGGGACCGCACCGAACCCGAACCGCGCAGCACCGAACCGAACCCGAACCGAACCCGAACCTCACCGATCCGCAATCGCCGCCTCGGCGGCCTGCAGCCACTCACGCCACTGAGCCGCCTGCTCGTCCGCCTTCTTCGCCCGCCGCTCGTCCCCGGCGGCCCGCGCCTTCGCGGCCTGGGACTCGAACTGCTCCACCCGCTCGCGGAACTGGGCCGCGCGGGCCTGGGCCTCCGGGTCCGTGCGTCGCCAGCGGGAATCCTCGGCCGTCTTGACCGCGTCCTGGACCGCCTTCAGGCGGCCGTCCAGTTCGCGGATGCGCTCGCGGGGGACCTTGCCGATCTCGTCCCACTGCTCCTGGATGCGCCGCAGTGCGCTCTTGGCCGCCTCCAGGTTGGCCGCCGCGTCGATCTTCTCGGCCTCGATCAGCAGCTCTTCCTTGCGGGCCGCGTTCTGCGTGAACTCGGCGTCACGCTCGGAGAACACCGTCGACCGGCGGGCGAAGAACTTGTCCTGGGCCGCGCGGAACCGCTGCCACAGCGCCTCGTCGCTGTCCTTCGGCGCGCGGCCGGCCGCCTTCCACTCGGTCATCAGGTCCTTGTAGCGGCCCGCCGTCTCGCCCCAGTCCTCGGACTCGCTGATGGCCTCGGCCTCGGCGATGAGCTCTTCCTTGCGCTGCTTGGCCGACGCGCGCTGCTTGTCCAGCTCGGCGAAGTGCGACCCGCGGCGGCGGTTGAACCCCTCGCGGGCCTTCGAAAACCGCTTCCACAGCTCGTCGTCGGTCTTGCGGTCGACGCCCTTGACGGTCTTCCACTCGTCGAGGATCGCGCGCAGCCGGTCGCCCGCCGCCTTCCACTGGGTGGAGTCGGCCGCGATCTTCTCGGCCTCCTCGGCCAGTGCCTGCTTGCGGGCGATGGCCGCGGCCCTGGCCTCCTCGCGCTCCGCCTTCGCGCTGGCCAGTGCCTTCTCGGCGTGCGCGATGACGTACTCCAGCCGCGCGGCGAGCGCCGCCAGGTCGCCGACCAGGGCGGCCTCGGCCAGCCCGTCCCGGATCTGGGTGGCGCTCGACAGCGCGTGCTTCGGGTCGCCGGCCCCGGAGATCAGCCGGGTCTCCAGCAGCTCGACCTCGGTGCGCACGTCGTCGAAGCGGCGCGCGTAGTGCACCAGCCCCTCGTCCGGGCTGCCGGCCTGCCAGACGCCGACGGCGCGCTCGCCCTCGGCGGTGACGACGTAGACGGTGCCCTCGTCGTCGATCCGGCCCCAGGTCGACGGGGTGGGTTCGGCGGGCGGCACGGGCGGGGCGGCGTGCCCGGCGTGCAGCGCGTGCGGCACCGGGTGCGGGGCCGGGGTACCGGTGGAAGTGTTCTCCTGGGCCATCGCAGGCTCCTTATCGCCTGTACGCCCGCTTGCGCGGGCGCCCCGCCGTTCGAGCGGGGCCGGGTAATGCGGTCGTCACGGGCCGTGCTCGGATGCTACGGCCTCACGCGGCATTCAAGCAGCTCAGCGCGCACCGTGGTACTGGATGGGCCACCCGAAGCTGGTGATCCTACTTCCGGTGGACGCTCCGTGTCGGCCCGCAGGTATCGTCAGCCGCCGTGAACAGCCCCGTCGTCCCGCTCGCGGTGGTCGGGCCGACGGCCACCGGCAAGACCGCGCTGGCCGTGGACCTGGCCCGCGAACTCGGCGGCGAGGTCGTCAACGCCGACGCGATGCAGCTCTACCGGGGCATGGACATCGGCACCGCCAAGGCCACCGAGGCCGAGCGCCGCGGCGTCCCGCACCACCTCCTCGACGTCCTGGACGTCACGGAGACGGCGTCCGTCGCGGCCTACCAGCGGCACGCGCGGGCCGGGATCGAGCGGCTGCTGGCCGCCGGCAAGGTCCCGGTGCTGGCCGGCGGGTCCGGTCTCTACGTCCAGGCCGTGCTCGACGACCTGCGGTTCCCCGGCACCGACCCGGCCGTCCGGGCCCGGCTCGACGCGGAAGCCGAGCAGCTCGGCACCCCCGCGTTGTATACCCGGTTGGGGGAGCGCGACCCGGTGGCCGCCGCCAAGATCCTGCCGACCAACACCCGGCGGATCGTGCGCGCCCTCGAAGTCATCGAGATCACCGGCGAGCCGTTCTCCGCGAACCTGCCGAAGCCGGGGCCCGCGCGCTACGGCACCGTCGTGATCGGCGTCGACCGCGCGGCCGAAGAACTCGACGAGCGGGTCAACGAGCGCGTCCGGCGGATGTTCGAGGCGGGGCTGGTCGACGAGGTGCGCGAACTGGAAAAGCGGGGCCTGCGCGAGGGGAAGACGGCGGCGCGGGCGCTCGGCTACCAGCAGGTGCTCGCCGAGCTGGACGGCGGTGGCGACTTCGACGCGGCCGCCGCGGCAACGGCGCAGGCCACCCGGCGCTTCGTCCGCAAGCAACGCTCCTGGTTCCGGCGCGACCAGCGGATCCACTGGTTCGACGGCGCCGATCCCGGGCTGGCCGCGCGCGTCCTGGATACCCTGGGCCGGTAATCTTGCCCCCATGGGCGGAATCGAGTTCCTCAAGGGGCACGGCACGCAGAACGACTTCGTGCTGCTCCCCGATCAGGCGGGCCGCCTCGAGCTGACCGAGGCCAGGGTCGCCGCGCTGTGCGACCGCCGCCGCGGCCTCGGGGCCGACGGCGTGCTGCGCGTCGTGCGCGCCGAAGCACTCGGCGAGCCGTCCGCGGGCGAGTGGTTCATGGACTACCGCAACGCCGACGGGTCGATCGCGGAGATGTGCGGCAACGGCGTGCGCGTGTTCGCCCGCCACCTGGTCGATTCCGGCCTGGCCGCCGAGGGTGAGTTCGTCATCGGCACCCGCGCGGGCGACCGCCCGGTGGTGGTGCACCCGGACCGCTCCGTGACCGTCCACATGGGACCGGCGACGATCACCGGGACGTCGGTCACGGTGGTGGCGGGCCGCCCGTTCTCCGGCGTGGCGGTCAACGTCGGCAACCCGCACCTGGTGTCGCTGCTCGACGACGACGTGGCCGGGCTCGACCTGCGCGACCAGCCCGACTTCGACCGCGACGTGTTCCCGGACGGCGTGAACCTCGAGTTCATCAACTACCTCGGCGAAGGTGCCCTGCGGATGCGCGTGCACGAGCGCGGGGTCGGCGAGACGCGCGCGTGCGGCACCGGCACCGTGGCCGCGGTGGCGGCGGCGTTCCACCTGGCGGGCACGGACACCGGAAGCTCCACTGTGGACATCCCGGGTGGCCGGGTCGAGGTGACGGTGTCCCGCGGGGCATCGACGCTGTCGGGCCCCGCGGAGATCGTGGCGCGCGGCGAGATCGACGAAGCCTGGTGGGCCGCCGCCGGTTCCTGACCGGGCCGCCCCAAGCGCCCCAATGTGGCCTTCGGTGCGTTCAACGCACCCAAGGTGGCCTTCGGTGCGTTGAACGCACCCAAGGCCACATTGGGGCGCTAGGCCGGGGCGCCGATCTTCGCCTCGATCGCGAACTCTCCTTCGCGCGTCTCCACCGAAGTGACCGCGCCCGCGACGCGGATGTCCGCCTGGACGTCCGCGAAGCGCGTCAGCAGTTCGGCCGGGCCCGTCACGGTGAGCGTCTCCACCGCCGACCGCATCGACACCTTCGCGTCCGTCTTCGCCCGGCGCACCGCCGCGATCACCTGGCTCGCCAGCGCCAGCAGCTCCGGATCACCGTCGACGGCGGCCGGAGACGGCCACGGCGCGCGGTGCACCGACCCCTCCTGCCACCACGACCAGACCTCCTCGGTCGCGAACGGCAGGAACGGCGCGAACAGCCGCAGCACCGCCGACAACGCCGTCACCAGCGCGACCTGCGCCGAAGCGGCGGCAGCGGCGCCGAGGTCGCCGTACGCGCGGCCCTTCACCAGCTCGACGTAGTCGTCGCAGAACGTCCAGAAGAACGTCTCCGTCACCTGCAGCGCCCGGGCGTAGTCGAGGGCCTCCAACGCCGCGGTCGCCGAGGAGACGACGGCCGCGAGCGACGCCAGCAGCGCCCGGTCGAGCGGCTCGGAAGCGACCGCGTCCGGCGAAGGCACGCCCAGTCCCAGCACGAACCGGCTCGCGTTGAGCAGCTTCGTCGCCAGCCGCCGGCCGACCTTCATCTGGCCTTCGTCCACCGCCGTGTCGACGCCCGGGCGCGCGCTGGCCGCCCAGTAGCGGACCGCGTCCGAGCCGAAGCGCTCCAGGAGGTCCACCGGGGTCGTCACGTTGCCCTTGGACTTCGACATCTTCTTGCGGTCCGGGTCGAGCACCCAGCCCGCGATCGAGGCCGCCCGCCACGGCAGCACGCCGTGCTCCAGTTCCGCGCGCACCGCCGTCGAAAACAGCCAGGTGCGGATGATCTCGTGCGCCTGCGGCCGCAGGGCAAAAGGGAACACGCGCGCGAACAGGTCGTCGTCGACGCTCCACCGGCCGACGATCTGCGGCGTCAGCGACGACGTCGCCCAGGTGTCCATGACGTCGGGGTCGGCGGCGAACCCGCCCGGCACGCCGCGCTGCTCCTCGGTGAACCCCGGCGGGACGTCGCTGCTCGGATCCACCGGCAGGGTGTCCGGCAGCAGGCGGGCGTCGTAGTCCGGCTCGCCGCGGTCGTCGAGCCGGTACCACAGCGGGATCGGCACGCCGAAGAACCGCTGACGGCTGATCAGCCAGTCCCCGGCCAGGTTCTCCACCCACGACGAGTACCGGACGCGCATGTGCTTCGGCACCCAGTTCAGCTCTTCGCCGCGGGCGAGCATCTTCTCCCGGAAGGCGGCGTCGTTCCCGCCGTTGCGCAGGTACCACTGCCGGCTGGCGACGATCTCCAGCGGCTTGTCGCCCTTCTCGTAGAACTTCACCGAGTGCGTGATCGGCCGCGGTTCCCCGCGCAGGGCCCCGGCTTCGCGCAGCAGCCGCACCATGATCTCGCGTCCGGTGTGGACGGTCTTGCCCACCAGCGGCGCGTACGCCCCGGCCGGCACCCCGGACGGCGCCTCGGGCAGGAACCGGCCGTCGCGGCCCAGCACCACCCGCGTCGCCAGCCGCAGCTCCCGCCACCACGTGACGTCGGTGGTGTCGCCGAACGTGCACACCATCGCGATCCCGCGGCCCTTCCCGGGATCCGCGAGGTGGTGCGCCACGACGGGCACGTCGACGCCGAACACGGGCGTCCGCACGGACTTCCCGAAGAGCGGCTTGAAGCGGTCGTCGTCGGGGTGCGCCACCAGCGCGACGCACGCGGGCAGCAGCTCCGGCCGGGTCGTCGCGATGACGACGTCGGCGCCGTCCGGGCCGGTGAACGCGAGGTCGTGGAAGGCGCCGGGGCGTTCGCGGTCCTCCAGCTCGGCCTGGGCGACGGCGGTGCGGAACGACACGTCCCACAACGTCGGCGCTTCGGCCTGGTAAGCCTCGCCGCGCTCGAGGTTGCGCAGGAACGCGCGCTGCGAGATCAGCCGCGACTCGCGCCCGATCGTCTGGTAGGTCATGGTCCAGTCGACCGAGAGCCCGAGCTGCCGCCACAGCTGCTCGAAGACCTTCTCGTCGGTCTCGGTCAGCGACTCGCACAGTTCGACGAAGTTGCGTCGCGAGATCGCCACGACGTCCTTGCCCGGCTTCTCCGGCGGCCGGAATTCCGGGTCGTAGGGCAGCGACGGCTCGCAGCGGACGCCGAAGTGGTTCTGCACCCGGCGTTCGGTCGGCAGGCCGTTGTCGTCCCAGCCCATCGGGTAGAAGACCTCGAGCCCGCGCATCCGCTTGAACCGCGCGAGGACGTCGGTGTGGGTGTAGGAGAAGACGTGCCCGATGTGCAGTGACCCGCTGACCGTCGGCGGGGGAGTGTCGATCGAGTAGATCTCGTCCCGGGTCTTCGTCCGGTCGAAGCGGTAGGCACCCGTGGCTTCCCATCCGGGTACCCACTTGGCCTCCAGACCGTCGACACCGACCTTGTCCGGGACTCTCGGGCGCTCGTATGGGGTACTCATGAAGCAACTCTAGGCGGCGCTGGAACCGCTTTTCGCTTCGGTCGGCAGGTCGCGCAGGTGCCGCAAGGGCGAGCACACGACCCACAGGACCGCCGCGGCCTCGCCGGCGACGGCGACCCACATCGCGCCGCGCAGCCCGAGTCCTTCACCGAGCGCGCCACCGAGCAGACCGCCGAGCGGGATGGTGCCCCAGACGACGAACCGCACGCTCGCGTTCATCCGGCCGAGCAGCCGGTCCGGGCAGATCGCCTGCCGGTAGGAAACCTGCGCGATGTTGTAGACGATGATCCCGAACCCGCTGACGACGAGCCCGAACCCGGAGAGCCCGAGCCGCCAGTCCGGCGCGGCGAGCGGGATCAGCAGGTAGCCGGGCGCGGTGACCAGCGGGACCAGCCAGATCGCGCGGGACTGGCCGACCCGCCGGCTGACCGCGCCCGAGCAGATCGCGCCGAGGATGCCGCCGGCGCCGCCGACCGCCATGAGCGCGCCCACCGCGGCGGGCGGCAGCCCGACGGTCCGCGTCAGGAACAGCACGTTCACGGCGATGAACGCGCCGTTGAAGAAGTTCGCCGTCGCCGTCGTGCCCACGATCGCCCGCAGCGGCTTGTCGGAGAAGACGAACCGCAGTCCCTCGGCGATCTGCGGGAGCAGCCGGGCGTGGCCGTTGCGCTCCGGCGCCGGCTCCCGCGTGCGGATGCGCAGCAGGCACAGCGCCGACATGAGGAAGCCGAGGCTGGTGACCAGCACGGCGCTGGCCGCGTTCACCAGCTGGACCAGCACACCGGCCGCGCCCGGCCCCGCGATCTGCGCGGTCGACTGGACGGCCTGCAGCTTGGCGTTGCCCTCGAGGAGGTGCTCCCGGCCGACGAGCGAGGGCAGGTACGACTGGTAGGCGATGTCGAAGAACACCGTCGCGATGCCGACGAACAGCACCACGACCAGCAGCTGGGCGAGGGTCAGCACCCCCGCCCACCAGCTGACCGGCACGCTCAGCAGCAGGGCGAACCGGGTGAAGTCGGCGGTGAGCATGACCCGGCGGCGGCGCATCCGGTCGACCCAGACCCCGGCGGGCAGCCCGATCAGCAGGAAGGCGAGCGTCTCGGCCGCGGTCAGCAACCCCATTTCGAACGGTGTCGCGGCCAGCGTCACGGCCGCGAGCAGCGGGACGGCGGTGTTGCCGACGAACACGCCGAACTGGCTGGCCGTGTCGCCGGCCCAGAGCCGCCTGAAGTCGGCGTGGCGGAAGAGTGACCCCCGGTGCATGGGTCCCGAGTCTGGCGCGAGTGATTGGAAAGTGTCAATCACTGCGGCCTCTAGGCTGTGTGCCGTGCCTTCCGAGAAACGACGTCGCGCGACCGAAGCCGAGGCCGCCGCGCTGGCCTCCGGAATACGGCTGCGCATCATCCGGTTGACCTTCTCGGAGGCGCTGACGAACAAGGAGCTGGCGCAGCGGCTGGGCCGGGATCCCGCGACCACCCTGCACCACGTGCGCAAACTCGTCGACACCGGCTTCCTCGCCGCGCAGCCGCCGCGCCGCGGGGCCCGGGGCGCCCGGGAAATTCCGTATCTTTCGACAGGACTTTCGTGGACACTCGACTCATGCGGTGACAAGGGCGTGGAACAGGCGGTTCTCGAGGCGTATCTGGCCGAGATCGCCGAAACCGGTTTCGAGGGCGTGTACCAGTCGCGCCTGGTCGTCCAGGTGGCCCCCGAGGAGCGGGCGGAGCTGGAAACGCGGCTCAACGCCCTGCTCGAGGAGTTCCGTGCGCGCCCCCGCCGTCCCGGCGCCGAGCGCACCGCGGTCTACCTCGCCACCTATCCCAGCACGTAAAAGTTCGGTTCCCGCGGCGAATCGTGGGAACATGGAGGCACGATGACAGAACTGACACACACCGAAGACCACGACGACGACCTGTACGACGGCGATCCGTCGACAGGCGAAATGGAGCTCGAGGACCGGGCGTCGCTGCGCCGGGTCAGGGGACTGTCCACGGAGCTGGACGACGTCACCGAGGTCGAGTACCGGCAACTGCGGCTCGAGCGCGTCGTGCTGGTCGGCGTGTGGACCGAGGGCACGGCCCTGCAGTCCGAGGCGTCGCTGGCCGAGCTGGCGCGCCTGGCCGAGACGGCGGGCTCGGAGGTCCTCGAAGGCCTCATCCAGCGGCGGACCAAGCCGGACCCGGCCACGTACATCGGTTCGGGCAAGGTGCGGGAGCTGCGGGACATCGTCGGCTCCACCGGCGCCGACACCGTGATCTGCGACGGCGAGCTTTCGCCGGGCCAGCTGCGGCAGCTCGAGGAGAAGGTCAAGGTCAAGGTCATCGACCGGACCGCCCTGATCCTCGACATCTTCGCCCAGCACGCCCGGTCGAAGGAGGGCAAGGCGCAGGTCGAGCTGGCCCAGCTGCAGTACCTGATCCCGCGGCTGCGGGGGTGGGGTGCGTCGCTGTCCCGGCAGGCCGGTGGCCGCGCCGGTGGCGCGAACGGCGGCGTGGGCCTGCGCGGTCCCGGTGAGACCAAGCTCGAGACCGACCGGCGGCGGATCAACAAGCGCGTGGCGAAGCTGCGCCGGGAGATCGCGGCCATGGACACCATCCGCGAGACCAAGCGCGGGCGGCGGCTGGCCAACGAGGTGCCCAGCGTGGCGATCGTCGGCTACACCAACGCCGGCAAGTCGAGCCTGCTCAACGCGCTGACCGGCGCCGGGGTGCTGGTGGAGGACGCGCTGTTCGCCACCCTCGACCCGACCACGCGGCGCGCGCAGACGCCGGACGGCCGCGGCTACACGCTGACCGACACCGTCGGGTTCGTGCGGCACCTGCCGCACCAGCTGGTGGACGCGTTCCGCTCGACGCTGGAGGAGGCCGCCGACGCGGACCTGCTCGTGCACGTGGTGGACGGGTCCGACCCGGCACCCGAAGAGCAGGTCAGCGCGGTGCGCGAGGTGCTCGGCGAGATCACGCGCAAGCGCAAGGAGCCGCTCCCGCCGGAGCTGCTGGTGATCAACAAGACCGACGCGTCCGACGAGGTCAGCCTGGCCCGGCTGCGGCACGCGCTGGCGGGGTCGGTCCAGGTCTCGGCCCGGACCGGGGCGGGCATCCCGGAGCTCGTCGAGGTGATCGCCGACCGCCTGCCGCGGCCGGAGGTCACGGTCGAGGTCCTCGTGCCCTACTCGCGCGGCGAGCTGGTCGCGCGGGCCCACGCGGACGGCGAGGTTCTCGAAGAGGAGCACGCCGAGGACGGCACGCGCCTGCTGGTGCGGGTCCGCCCGGACTTCGCGGCGGCTTTGCGCGAGTACGAGACCAACTCGACCCGGGCCTGACACGTCTCCGTAGTGTGCGACTCGAAGGAGTCGCACACTACGGAGGTGGCTGGGTGCGCTGGGTTGTCGCGTTGGTCTTTTTGGCCGTGTTCGGCGGGTCGGTGCCCGCTTCGGCGGCCGAAACGCCGCAGCCGGTGTGCACGATGAAGGACTCCCGGATCGGCGAGCTGTCCGGCCTGGTCTCCGACGGCAAGCAGCTGTACGCGATCAACGACGGCGGCAGCAAGGTCCAGGTGTTCGTGCTGGGCCGGGACTGCAAGGTCCAGAAGGTCCTCGCGGACAAGACCGACCCGTTCGACGTCGAGGACCTGGCCCGGACGGCCGACGGGCGGCTGTGGCTGTCCGACACCGGCGACAACCAGAAGGGCCGGCTGACGGTCGCCCTCCTGGAGGTGAACCCGCAGGGCAAGGTGACGCTGCACCGGCTCACGTACCCGGACGGCCAGCACGACACCGAGGCGCTGATCATGGACAAGGCGGGCACGCCCTACCTGATCACCAAGGACGTCCTCGGCGAGGCCCGTGTGTACCGGCCGTCGGGGCCGCTGACGAGCCCGGGACCGACCACCCTCGAGAAGGTCGGCACGGTGAAGATCGCGACGACGGACACCCAGGGCGGCCCGGTCGGTTCGATCGGCTCGGTCCTGGTGACGGGCGGCGCGGCAATGGCGGACGGCAGCGCGGTCGCCTTGCGGACGTACACGGACGCGTATGTGTACCCGGCTCCGGACGGCGACGTGCTGGCGGCGCTGCAACGCAACCCGGTGCGGATCCCGCTGCCGGGGGAGAAGCAGGGCGAGGCGATCGCGTTCGATCCGGACGGGACGTTGCTCTCGGGCAGCGAAGGCGTGGGCCAGCCGATCCGCGCGGTGAAGGGCGCGGCGGCCATGGCCGCTTCGGCCGCGCCCTCGCCGGACGGAACACCGGCCTCGAGCGCCGGCGGCGGTGCATCGCCGGACGGCGGGGGAGTACCGGTCCTGCCGGCGGCGGGTATCGCGGTGGCCGTGGCGGGCCTGGGCTGGTTCGGCTTCACCAGGCTGCGCCGCCGCCGAGGCTGAGCGGCGCCGGCCCCACCGGACCGTGAGGCTTGGCGCGCCGACCGACCTGAACCACGGCGATGGGTCCCTCCGCACGGTGCGGGGCGCGGCGGCAACGGCCGCGCGGTCCAGCGCACCGGCGGAGGGAACGAACGCCATCCGGTGCGGCAGGAGCGGGGCCGGGCTTCCCGTCCTGCCTGCCGCCGGAATCACGATCGCGGTGGCCTTCGGCTCCCCACGGCCGAAGATCATCCGATCCGGTGAATCTCCGGGCCGTGCGAAAGCCCGGAAGCGACCTCTCAAAGGCGCCTTAGCACCGCAACCACCTTGCCGAGCACCGTGGCGTCGTCGCCGGGGATCGGCTCGTACGCCTCGTTGTGCGGCATCAGCCAGATGTGGCCGCCCTTGCGCTTGAACGTCTTGACCGTGGCCTCGCCGTCGATCATCGCCGCGACGATCTCGCCGTTGTCCGCCTCGGGCTGCTGGCGGACGACGACCCAGTCGCCGTCGGTGATGGCCGCGTCGATCATCGAGTCGCCGGTGACCTTCAGCAGGAACAGCTCGCCCTCGCCGACGATCTCCCGCGGCAGCGGGAAGACGTCCTCGATGGACTGCTCGGCCAGCACCGGGCCACCGGCGGCGATCCGGCCGACCAGCGGCACGTACGCCGCCTTCGGCATGACCGGCTGCTGGTCCATCTCGATGCCCATGGGGTTGTCGTCGGTCGCCGAAAGCACGCCGACCGCGCGCGGCCGGTTCGCGTCTCGGCGCAGGTAGCCCTTGCGCTGCAGTGCCCGCAGCTGGTGCGAGACCGACGACGTCGAGGTCAGGCCCACCGCTTCCCCGATCTCGCGCACGCTCGGCGGGTAGCCGAACCGGCTCACCCACGAGCGGATCACGTCGAGGACCTGCTGCTGGCGGACGGTGAGGGTCTCGTCCACGTCGTACACCTCGGGCATGGCGTGCACCTTGCCCGAGCCACCGGGGGACCCACTGGTCCTGCCCGCCTTGTTCTCCTTCGCCACTGCGTCGCCTCCCAGACGTTCGCTGCAAGTATCTGCGCGCCGGCCGCCGCCCGCCGGGTGCGGGCAGGCTCGCCGGCGGCATCTGCCCGGCAGATGCCCTGGTCACCGACGTTAGCCCCCGGGCACGACGATTTCAAACATCTGTTCGATCGACACGCCGTGTCCGCTCGATTTTGTCGGTGGCAGGTGGTAGACCTTCGCACGGGCGTTCGATAGAACGCTTGTTCGACCTTGATCCACGGGCCGCTCCCGGTCCGGGAACGGGCGGACACCAGGGTTTCGAGGAGGTTCGGATGTCCATTCTGGCCGAACGCGGACACGCCCGCCCGGCGGCCCCTGTCCCGGCGCCGCTCCGTCCCGTGCGCCTCCTGCGGGGGCGCCGCGGCGAAGTGCACCGCCCGCCGACCCGTGCCCGGGTCGTCGCGGGCCGCCGCCCGGCCGGCGCGCCCTGCGCGGCGCCGCGGCCGGTGCCGGTGCGCTGGCCGTGGCTGGCGGGGCTCGCGATCGGGTGCTGCCTCGTGGTCACCGGTTTGGGTCTTTTTTCCGGCGGTTCCGCGTCCGCTCCGGTGCCGGAGCGGACGGCGACGGTGTCGGTCGGCCAGGGTGACACGCTCACTTCGCTGGCGGCCCGATTCGCGCCGGGGAGCGAACCTGGCGCGGTTGTCGCCCGGATCAGGGAGCTCAACCGCTTGGACGAGGCCGTTCTGGTGCCCGGGCTGCCGCTCACGGTCCCGGTCGCCGACCCCGCCGTGGCCGCCGCGCCCTGAGCGCTCCGGGCTGTCCGGGCGGGGCTTTCCCGCCTTCTCGCGCAGTGCTGTGCCGGCTTGCGCACGCCTCCGCCGAGTTCTACGCTCGCCCGCTATATGTAGTAGTTACACCGCTGTAGTTGGTCCACAGGTTGGGGTAGACTGGGCAGCAGTTGTCCACAGCTGGTCGGCTTTTACCCACCGGATGTCCACAAAACGATCACCAGGTGCGCCGGATGCGTGGTGGCCGCGGGGACGTCGACCGCGGGCGGCCGGCGCGGAGGGGAAGGTGATCGGCGGATGAGGTGCCCGTTCTGCCGGCATGCGGACTCTCGGGTCGTCGACTCCCGAGAGGTGGATGAAGGCCAGGCGATCCGCAGGCGGCGCTCGTGCGCGTCGTGCGGACGGCGGTTCACGACGTCGGAGACGATGGTGCTCGCCGTCGTCAAGCGGTCCGGGGTCACCGAACAGTTCAGCCGGGACAAGGTGGTGAGCGGCGTCCGCCGCGCCTGCCAGGGCAGGCCGGTCGACGACGACGCGCTGCAGCAGCTCGCGCAGCGCGTGGAGGAGTCGATCCGCTCCGCCGGTCTGGCGGAGATCCCGAGTCACGAGGTCGGCCTGGCCATCCTGGGCCCGCTGCGTGAGCTCGACGGGGTCGCCTACCTCCGGTTCGCCAGTGTCTACCGCTCCTTCTCATCGGTCGAGGACTTCGAGAAGGAGATCGCCGACCTCCGTGAGGCCATGGCGGGTTCTGCTGCCCACGAGGAGAGCGATCAGCGCGCAGACGGCGACTGAGCCGTCCCGCTGCGGGAGAGGGTTCAACCGATGACGGAAACCGTGGGAACGGGGGCCCGCGCGGCCGCCGGCAAGAGGGGCAAGGCCGCCGGTGGGCTGAGCGTGCAGCGCGTCTTCACGACCGAGGGGCAGCACCCGTACGACCAGGTGACCTGGGAGCAGCGGGACGTCGTCATGACCAACTGGCGTGACGGCTCGGTCAACTTCGAGCAGCGCGGCGTCGAGTTCCCCGACTTCTGGTCGGTCAACGCCACCAACATCGTCACCAGCAAGTACTTCCGCGGCGCGGTCGGCAGCCCGCAGCGTGAGCGCAGCCTGAAGCAGCTCATCGACCGGGTCGTGAAGACCTACGTCAAGGCCGCGGCCGACCACGGCTACTTCGCCACGCCGCAGGACCTCGAGATCTTCGAGCACGAGCTCACCTGGATGCTGCTGCACCAGGTCTTCAGCTTCAACTCCCCGGTCTGGTTCAACGTCGGCACGCCGTCGAAGCAGCAGGTCAGTGCCTGTTTCATCCTCGCGGTGGACGATACGATGGAGTCGATCCTCAACTGGTACCGCGAAGAGGGCCTGATCTTCAAGGGCGGCTCCGGCGCCGGGCTGAACCTCTCCCGCATCCGTTCGTCGAAGGAGCTGCTCACCTCCGGCGGCACCGCCTCCGGCCCGGTCTCGTTCATGCGGGGCGCCGACGCCTCCGCGGGCACCATCAAGTCCGGCGGCGCCACCCGGCGCGCGGCGAAGATGGTCGTGCTCGACGTCGACCACCCCGACATCGAGGAGTTCATCCAGACGAAGGCGCGCGAAGAGGAGAAGATCAAGGTCCTCCGCGACGCCGGGTTCGACATGGACCTCTCCGGCGCGGACATCTCCTCGGTGCAGTACCAGAACGCGAACAACTCGGTCCGCGTGTCCGACGAGTTCATGCAGGCGGTCGAGAACGGCACCGGCTTCGGCCTGCGGGCCCGGCTCACCGGCGAGGTCATCGACCGCACCGACGCGAAGAAGCTCTTCCGCACGATGGCCCAGGCCGCGTGGGAGTGCGCCGACCCCGGCATCCAGTACGACGGCACGATCAACGACTGGCACACCTGCCCGGAGTCGGGCCGGATCACCGCGTCGAACCCGTGTTTCCCGGCGGACCAGCGCGTCGTCACCGACGCCGGCCTGGTTCGTATCGGAGACCTCGTGTCGCGCGCCGCGCAGGGTGAGACCTTCGCCGTCTACACCAACGACGTGACGCACAAGGACACCCCGGCGTCGCGGATCGTCGCCACGCGGCCCACGCGCTACATGGTCACCGGGACCAACGAGATCGTCGAACTCCGGTTCAGCGACGGCTCCCGGCTCCGCTGCACGCCCAACCACCGCGTCTGGACCGAAAATCAGGGCTGGGTCCACGCCGACAAGCTCGGCGAAGCCGACAAGGTGGTGCGCTCGATCGAGCACGCGGCGCGGCCGTACGCGTCAGCGGCCCTTCCGCCGCTGGCGATCCAAGCCGCGACGCGGGCGCGCGGCAAGGAACTGCGTGCCGTGCCGGAGAAGTGGACCACCGAACTCGCGCACTACGTCGGCTGGCTCGTCGGCGACGGCTGCCTGACCGACGCGGGTGCCGTCACCGTGTACGGATCCGAATGGGAGCGCGAGAACGTCCTTCCCCGGCACCGTGAGCTGATCGCCGCGATCACCGGGTTTGCGAGCAAGGCCAGCCTGCAGGCCAACGGTACCGCCCAGCTCCGGGCGATGCGGGGACGGTTCGCCCTGCTCATGCGCGGCCTTGGCGTCTCCAGGGGACGCTCCGCCGCGAAGGTTGTTCCGGACGCGATCTATCAGGCGCCCGAGGACATCGTGACCGCGTTCCTGCGCGGCCTGTTCGATGCGGATGGCTGCGTAGTAGACCAGGCGGTCAAGGGCACCCGGTACATCGGGCTGGGCAGCCGGTCCGAGGAACTGCTCATCGGCGTGCAGGAACTGCTGGCCAGCTTGGGCATCCGCGGCCGGATCTACAACTCGGAGAAGAAGGCCGAATCCTTCCGGTACACCACAAAGGACGGCGAGGAACGGACCTACGGCAGCGGGGGTCCCGCGTTCGACCTCCGCATCACCGGACGCCACATCGCCTCCTTCGCCGAGCTGGTCGGGTTCGACCACGCCGCCAAGTCGGCCAAGCTCGCCGACGTGCTGGCGAACCACGGGTTCTACGACGTGGACGAGACCGTGCGCCTGGTTTCGCGGGTCCCCCAAGGGTTCGAGACGACGTTCAACCTGACCGAGCCGCGGAACCACTCGTACATCGTCGGCGGCACGGTCGTCGCGAACTGCAGCGAGTACATGCACCTCGACAACTCCAGCTGCAACCTCGCGTCGCTGAACCTGCTGAAGTTCGTCACGCGGGAGGGCACGTTCGACGCGCCGCTGTTCGCGCGCGCCGTCGAGTTCGTCATCACCGCGATGGACGTCTCCATCTGCTTCGCCGACTTCCCGACCGAGCCGATCGCCGAAACCACGCGGAAGTTCCGCCAGCTCGGCATCGGTTACGCCAACCTCGGCGCGCTGCTGATGGCGCTCGGGCACGCGTACGACTCCGAGGGCGGCCGTGCGCTCGCGGCGGCGATCACGTCGCTGATGACGGGGGTGTCGTACCGGCGCTCGGCGGAGATGGCCCAGGTCGTCGGCGCGTACGAGGGCTACGTGCGCAACGCCGAGGCCCACCAGCGCGTGATGCGCAAGCACGCGGCGGCGAACGAGCTCGTCCGCACCTACCACTCCAACGACGCCGCGGTCCGCGCGCTGGCGACCCAGGAGTGGCAGCGGGGCATCGACATCGGCGCCAAGCACGGCTGGCGCAACGCGCAGGCGTCGGTGCTCGCCCCCACCGGCACCATCGGCTTCATGATGGACTGCGACACCACCGGGATCGAGCCGGACTTCTCGCTGGTGAAGTTCAAGAAGCTCGTCGGCGGTGGCTCGATGCAGATCGTCAACCAGACGGTGCCGCGGGCGCTGGAAGCGCTCGGCTACCCGGCCGAGCAGGTCGAGGCGATCGTCGAGTTCGTGGCGCAGAACGGCCACGTCGTCGACGCGCCGGGGCTGCGTCCCGAGCACTACGAGGTGTTCGACTGCGCGGTCGGCGAGCGCTCGATCGCGCCGATGGGGCACGTCCGGATGATGGCCGCGGTGCAGCCGTTCCTCTCCGGCGCGATCTCCAAGACGGTCAACATGCCCGAGTCGGCGACGGTCGAAGAGGTCGAGGAGATCTACTTCCAGGGCTGGAAGCTCGGCCTGAAGGCCCTCGCGATCTACCGCGACAACTGCAAGGTCGGCCAGCCGCTTTCGACGGCCAAGAAGGAGACGGCGGCCGCCGAGCCCGAGAAGGTCGTGGAGTACCGGCCGGTGCGCAAGCGCCTGCCGAAGAAGCGCCCGAGCCAGACGGTGTCGTTCACCGTCGGCGGCGCGGAGGGTTACCTGACGGCGGGCTCGTACCCGGACGACGGCCTCGGCGAGATCTTCGTCAAGCTCGGCAAGCAGGGTTCGACGCTGGCCGGCGTGATGGACGCGTTCTCGATGTCGATCTCGGTCGGTCTCCAGCACGGCATCCCGCTCGAGTTCTACGTCTCGAAGTTCTCCAACCTGCGCTTCGAGCCGGCGGGCATGACGGACGACCCGGACATCCGCATCGCGACGAGCGTGATGGACTACCTGTTCCGCCGCCTGGCCCTGGATTACCTGCCGTACGAGAAGCGCTCGCAGCTGGGCATCCTCTCGGCGGACGAGCGCTCGGCCGAGGTCGAGGCGACGTACGGCAACCCCGGCGTCGACCTGGAGGCCCTGCAGTCCACAGTGGACTCCTCCCCGGAGCCGCACGCGGACGAGCCGGAGCACCCCCACCGCGAAGCCCGGACGACGACGGAGCTGATGGAGCTCCACCTCGGCAAGGCGGCGGACGCCCCGCTCTGCATGACGTGCGGAACGAAGATGCGCCCGGCGGGCTCGTGCTACGCCTGCGAAGGCTGCGGCGCCACGTCCGGCTGCAGCTGACGATTTCCCCGGCTGAACCGGGCGGGCGACCGCCCGGTTCAGCCGGTTTCACCGAATCTCCACGAAAGCCACGCACCGGATCCACACCCGCGCGGCATCATCGGAGCGATGACTTACGCACACTGGCTCCAGGACTTCGAAACCGAGGCCGAACGCCGCAGGCAGCGCGCAGATCCGCCGTGGGACCGGGGCGCGAAACTCCACCCTGACGTAGCGAAGAGCATCCAGCGCTTCCAGGTCGGCGAAGCCGGCGACGGCGCCAACCTCATCGCGAAATCCGCCGGGGACGGCACCTACCTCGCCGCCGTGAAGCTCTTCGTCGCCGAGGAGCAGAACCATGCCCGGCTGCTCGCCGGGCTCCTTGGCGCCGCCGGGGTGCCCACCATCGGAAGACACTGGTCGGACACCGTGTTCGTCAGGCTGCGGCGGGCGCTCGGGCTGCGGCTGGAACTCATGGTGCTGCTCATCGCCGAAGTCGTCGCGCTGCGCTACTACCGCGCCCTCCGGGACGGCGACCGTGACCCGCTGGTCTCCCAGGTCGCGGCCCGGATCCTCGCCGACGAGGAGCGGCACGTGCCGTTCCACTGCCACCGGCTCCGCGTCGGGTTCGCCGGGCTGCCCGGGGTCGTGCGCGCGGTGGTGTTCGGAGGGTGGCGGATGCTGCTGCTCGGCGTGGCGATCACCGTCGCCGCCGACCACGGTCCGGCCCTGCGGCGGCTGGGGGTCGGGCGGCGGGTGTTCGTCGCGGACGTTCTAGCCGCCTTCGACGTCGCCCTCGCGAGGCTCCAGTAGCCCGGCCAGCCGTCGAAGCGTCGTCGTGATCCGCTCCGCCGGTACACCTCGCGCCGTCTGGTGCAGGAACAGTTCCGGGGCCAGCGGCGCCAGCAGCACGTCGGCCAGGACGTCGGGGTCCGGCGCGTTCGCTGCCTCCGCCAGGACCCGGACGTGCGTGCGCCAGAACCCGTACGCGCCCGTCGTGAAGCGGGAATGGCCGACCTCGGTGCCCAGCACCAGGGGCGCGTGCCGCTCCAGCAGCTCCACCATCGCCGCGTAGAACGCCGCCAGCCGCTCGGCCGGCGGGGCGCCCGGGCCCAGCGGTGGGTTGCCGCGCAGCAGCTGCTCCTGCAGGCGGCGTTCGTGCTCGTCCAGCAACGCCATGGCGATCGCCGCGCGGTCCGGGTAACGGCGGTAGAGCGTTCCGCGGCCGACGCCGGCCGTGCGCGCGATGTCCTCCATCGTCACCTCCGCCGCGCCGCGGGCGGTGAACAGCTCCTCCGCCGCCGCCAGGATCTTGGCGCGGTTGCGGGCCGCGTCGGCGCGTTCGGGCATGGCCGCCAGCCTAGGGAATATCCGGACACGACGTCCAGTTGAGTCAGGCGGACACCGTGTCCACTTGAGGAGGAATCGTGCCCCACCTGCTGCACCTCGACTCCAGCGCCCGCCGCTCGTCGTTCTCCCGCGAGCTGTCCGCCCGGTACGCCGCCGCCTGGGCGGGCACCCGGACCTACCGCGACCTCGCCGCCGACCCGGTCCCGGTGATCGGCGAAGCGTGGACCGAAATCTGCGACGCCCTGCTCACGGCGGGGATCACCGACCCCGCGCACTACGCCGATGTCGTCGAGACGCCGGCGCGGAAACGGGCCTGGGCGGTCGTCGAGCCGCTCCTCGCCGAGCTGCTCGAAGCCGACGTCGTGCTGATCGGTGCGCCGATGTACAACTTCTCGATCCCGGCCGCCCTGAAGGCCTGGATCGACCAGGTGACGTTCCCGAAGATGTCCCTGCGCGGCAAAAAGTTCGTCATCGCCGGCGCCAGGGGCGGTACGTACGCCGAAGGGACACCGCGGGCGCCGTTCGACCACCACGAGCGCTACCTGCGGGACTTCATCGCCGGGCACTACGACGTCCACGACGTCCGGTTCGTGCACGCCGAGCTGACCAACGCACTGGTCGACCCGCACCTGGCCGCGCGCGACGGCGAGCGGGTGGCTTCGCGCGAAGCAGCGCTCAAGGCGCTCTGATGGGCTGGGTGACGCTCGTGTTCGCCGGGCTCGTCGAAATCGCCTGGTCGCAGAGCATCAAGCCGACGGAGAACTTCACGCGGCCGTGGCCGACGCTGCTGTGCTTCGTGCTCGGCGCCGCCGCGGTGTACCTGCTGTCGCGCGCGATGGACACCGTCCCGGTGGGCACCGCCTACGCGGTGTTCACCGGGATCGGTGCCATCGGCGCGATCGTGCTCGGCGTCGTCGTGACCAAGGACCCGCTGAGCGCCGGCCGGGTGGCGGCGCTGGCCCTGATCGTCGGCGGCGTCGTGCTCGCGCGGGTCACTTCGTGAGCTGCTCCCACAGGAACTCGAAGACCAGCGCCCACTTGAACGCCAGCTGCTCGTTGTCCGCCGCGGCACCGTGGCCGCCCTCGATGTTCTCGTGATACCGGACGTCGTGCCCCTGCTCACGCATCCGCGCCACCATCTTGCGGGCGTGGGCGGGGTGCACGCGGTCGTCGCGCGTCGACGTCACGAACAGCGACGGCGGATACGAGCGTCCACTGTGGACGTTCTGGTAGGGCGAGTACTTCGCGATGAAGTCCCATTCCGCGGCGTCGTCCGGGTCGCCGTACTCGGCCATCCAGGACGCGCCGGCCAGCAGCAGGTGGTAGCGGCGCATGTCCAGCAGGGGCACCTGGCTGACGATCGCGCCGAACCGCTCCGGGTAGCGCGTCAGCATGACGCCCATCAGCAGGCCGCCGTTGCTCCCACCCTGGATGCCGAGCCGCTCCGGCGTGGTGATGCCGCGTTCCACCAGGTCCGCGGCCACCGCGGCGAAGTCCTCGTACACGCGGTGGCGCTGCGCCTTGATGGCCTGGGTGTGCCAGCCGGGCCCGTACTCGCCGCCGCCGCGGATGTTCGCGACCACGTACGTGCCGCCGCGGGCGAGCCAGCCGCGGCCGATCGTGCCGCTGTAGGACGGCGTCAGCGAGATCTCGAAGCCGCCGTAGCCGGTCAGCAGCGCCGGGCCGCCCTCCGCCCCGGACGGCCGGACCACGAAGTACGGGATCTTCGTGCCGTCCTCCGACGTCGCGAAGTACTGCGCGACGCTCATGCCCGAAGCGTCGAAGAACGCCGGAGCCTGTTTCAGCACTTCGACCTCTTCCCCGACGTGCCCATAGCTCAGCGTCGACGGCTGGAGGAAGCCGCTCGAGTCGATCAGGTATTCGTCGCTGACGTCGGGATCGGTGTCGAAGATGTCCGCGCTGCCGAACTCCGGCCCACCCGCCAGCGGGGCCTCCTGCCAGCCGTCCGGGCCCGGGGTCAGCGTGCGCAGCTCGGTGCGGACGTCACGCAGCGTGCCGAGCAGCAGGTGGTGGCGCGTCCAGGCCCAGTAGCTCAGCGAGGTGTGCTCGTCGGGGGTGAACAGCGTCGTGAAGTCCCGGTCGCCGGCCATGAAGGCGTCGAAGAGGATGGCGATCAGCGAGCCCGCCGGGCGTTCCACGCCGCCGACGGTCCACGCCGTCCGCGGCCGCACCAGCAGCCATTCGCGGTGCACGGACGCGCTCGCGTCGTCCGGGATGTCGATCTTGACCAGCCCGCCGGGTGTCTTCAGGTGCAGTTCCGAGCGGTAAAAATCGATCGCGCGGCTGACGAAGTCCCGCTCGAAGCCTTCGGTCGGGTCGTGGGACGCGCTGATCGAGACGTCGTCGGGCTTGCCCTCGAAGACCAGCGTGGCCGCCTCGAGCGGCGTGCCGCGCCGCCACTCCTTGGCCAGCCGCGGGTACCCGGAGCTGGTCAGCGAACCCGGGCCGAAGTCCGTTCCGACGTAGACGCGGTCTTCGTCGATCCAGCCGATCCGCGTCTTCGCCTCCGGGACGGTGAAGCCGTCCGCCACGAACTCGTGCGCGTCGAGGTCGAACTCGCGGACGACGGTGGCGTCGGCGCCGCCGCGGGACAGCTCGACCAGGCCGCGCCGGTACTCCGGCCGCAGCACGGTGGCGCCCTGCCAGACCCAGTTTTCGCCCTCGGCCTCGGCCAGCGCGTCGACGTCGAGCAGCAGCTCCCACTCGGGCTCGGGCTGCCGGTAGGACTCCAGCGTCGTCCTCCGCCACAGGCCGCGCGGGTGGCTCGCGTCCTGCCAGAAGTTGTAGAGGAACTCGCCGCGGCGGCGCACGTACGGGATCCGGTCGTCGGCGTCGAGCACCTCGCGCAGCTCGTCACGCAATTCGGCGAAGCGCGCGCCGGTGGTCAGCTCGGCCAGCGTCTCGTCGTTGCGGGCGCGCACCCAGCCGAGCGCGTCGTCGCCGGTCACGTCTTCCAGCCACAGGTAAGGGTCCTCGACACTCATGGGTTCAGTCTCGCCTGGTCGACGACCCGACGGCCACCCGGTGGCGTTTTCGTTTCGTGATCCCTGCCTCCCGGGGGGTCCGTATGCTGGTGCCACACAGCAGGGGGAGAACGTGAACGACACCGAGCCGTCATGGCCGGGGACGGACCGGCCGCCGGAGCCCGCGTGGGTCCCGGAGCCGAACCCGTGGGCGCCCAACTGGGCCGCGGCCCCGCCCGTGCCGATCGCGCCGCCGCGCAACCGGCTCTGGGGAGCCGTCACCGGCGTCCTGATCGTCGTGGTGTCCATTTCCCTGATCGCCGCCACCATCCCGCGGCGGGTGGACGGCCGCGCGTTCGCCGCGCAGGGCGTCGATCCCGGCCGGGCGTACGGCGACCCCGGGAAGCCCCCGAAGGCCGTGCCGGAACTGGCGCGCAACCCCCTGCTCGGCGAGGGCATCAGCCCGGGGCCGGCCACGTGCACCCTGCCCGAACTCGGCCGGGCGGCCGAACAGCTCAAGGCCTACTACACCGCGCTCGTCGCCTGCCTGGAGCAGTCGTGGCGCCCGGCGCTGGAGAAGGCCAACGAGCCGACGCTGACCGCCACCGTGTCGGTGACGCTGCCGGAGCACAGCTCGTGCGGCGAGGCGCCGACGGAGAACGAAGCCGTCGCCTACTACTGCGGCGGCGACACGACGATCTACGCCCCGACCGAGTGGATGCTGTCCGACGCCGGGCTCAACAAGGCCCGGCACATCGCGACGATCGCCCACGAGTACGGCCACCACGTGCAGCGCGCGAGCGGCATCCTCTCCGCGGCGGCGAACAAGATGACCTCGCCGGACGAGAACAGCGCGGCCGACAAGGAGGTCGTGCGCCGGATCGAGCTGCAGGCGAACTGCTTCGGCGCGCTGTTCCTGACGGCCGTCGCGGGCTCGGGCTCGATCAGCCGGTCGCTGGCGAACGCCGCGGTCGCCGACTACGGCCGGGCCAACGACAGCGACACCCACGGCTCGCGCGAGCACCAGCTGTCGTGGGCGAAGGCGGGCTACGACGGCAAGGCCACGAAGGCGTGCGACACGTGGAGCGCGCCGGTCGACGCGGTCAGCTGAGGGCCCAGGCGGGGTCGCGGCCGAGGAGGGCGAGGAACCGGTCGAGCTCGCTCGCGTCCGCCGGAACCGCGACGCGGTGGGCGAACGAGCCGGTCTTCTCGCGGCCCTCGTCCGGGATCCGCTCGGCCAGCTTCGTGGCGATGTACACGGCTTCGGCGTCCGGCTCGTAGGGCAGGCCGAGCGTGCGGGCCAGGTCCCAGCCGTGCGCGACCGTGTCGACCAGGTGCATGTGCGCGGCGATCGAGCCGGGGAACGTGCCGAAGTGGTTGATGGTGAGCTGCCGTTCCAGCACGGCGTCGCCGGTGAAGGCGTCGAGGAAGTCGTCGACGGACGCCTGGTAGGCGGCGTAGGGGTCGTCGCCGAGGACGCCGGCGTCCCAGCCGGGTGCCGAGCCTTCGCGGGCCGCCGTCGCGAAGGCGTGGTTCTCGCCGACCTGGTGGCGGAGCAGATCGGCGAGCGTCCAGCCGGCGCACGGGGTGGGGCGGGCGAGGTCGATCGGTGTCACGCCGGCGACGAGCTTGTCGAGGACGAGCAGGGTGCGGCGGTCGAGTTCGCGAAGATCCATGCCCAGCACGTTAAGCGGGGCAGCGGACCACGAACAGTGCCAAATCGAGCGCAACCTTCGTGGGCCAATCTAGACTGGTCCCGGTGGAGATCCACATCGACCTGACCGGGACGCGCGGCCACCGCGACGCGATCTACCGGCAGCTCCGCGCGGCGATCCTGGCCGGCCGGATCCGGCCCGGCGAGGCGTTGCCGCCCACCCGCGAGCTCGCGCAGCGGCTGGCGGTCTCCCGCACGACGGTCAGCGCGGCCTACGACCGGCTCACCGCCGAGGGCTTCCTCGCCGGGCGCGTCGGCGCGGGCACGTTCGTCACGGCTTCGCCGGCTTCCCCCGAGCCGGTGCCGGACGTTCCGGGGGTGCGGCCGCTGCCCGAGTGGGACGCCGTCCCGCGCCCGCCCGCGCCCTTCGCCCCGGCACCGGAGTTCGACTTCCGGCCGGGCGTCCCCGACCTCTCGCTGTTCCCGTTCGACACCTGGCGGCGGCTGGTCACGCAGCGGCTGCGCGCCGGCCAGGCCGACCTGATGACCTACGGCGACCCCCAGGGCCACGCCGAGCTGCGCACCGAAATCGCCCGGCACGCCGGCGTTTCGCGGGACGTCCGCGCGAGCGCGGCGCAGGTCGTCGTCACCGCCGGCGCGCAGCAGACCACCGACCTCGTCGCGCGGGTGCTGCTGCGGGACGGCGACCTCGCCGCCGTCGAAGACCCCGGGTACCCGCCGCCGCGGCTGGTGCTCGGCGCCCGCGGGGTCCGGGTCGCGCCGGTGCCGGTGGACGCGTCCGGGATCGTCGTCGACGCCATCCCGGCGGGGACGCGGCTGGTGTACGTGACGCCGTCGCACCAGTACCCGCTCGGCCTGGCGATGTCGCTCGACCGCCGTCTGGAGCTGCTCGGCTGGGCCGAGCGGAACGACGCGGTGCTCGTCGAGGACGACTACGACACCGAGTTCCGCTACACCGGACGGCCCCTGGAACCCTTGCACAGCTTGGATTCCCGGGGTCGCGTCGTGTACGTCGGCTCGTTTTCGAAGGTGCTTTCGCCCGCGCTGCGGCTGGGTTTCCTCATCGCGCCGCCGTCGCTGGTACCCGCACTGGTCAAGGCCCGCTACCTCACCGACTGGCACGCGCCGAACGTCGAGCAGGCGGCGCTGGCGGCGTTCATGGCCGAAGGCGGCTTCGCCCGGCACGTCCGGCGGATGCGGAAGGTCTACCGCGCCCGGCACGAGATCCTCTCCGCGGTGCTCGCCCGGGACTTCGCGGATTTCCTGACTCCGCTGCCGTCGACGGCGGGCCTGCACCTCAGTGCGGTCGCGTCGGCGGACTGCGGCCCGCTGGTCCGCGCCGCCCGCCGCCGCGGCGTACGGCTGTACTCGCTGGGGGACTTCGGGGTGGGGGAGCGGCGGCACGGGCTCGTCTTCGGTTACGGTGCGGTCACGGCCGAGCGGATCGAGCCCGGGTTGGCCCGGCTTCGGGCACTGGCGGACGAAGGAGTGGCATGACCGACGACGTGATGGTGTCGATCGACGCCGGACTGCGGCAGCACATCGGCGGCGACCGCGCCGGCGCGTACGCGACCTTCACGGCGCTGTGGGAATCGATCGGCGAGGACGGCGACCCGCTGCACCGCGTCGCGCTCGCCCACCACATGGCCGACGTCTGCGACGACCCGGCCGAGGAGCTCGAGTGGGACCTGCGGGCGCTGGCCGCGGCCGATTCGCTGACCGACTCGCGAGCCCAGGAGTACCACTCGTCACTGGCCGTGCGCGGGTTCTACCCGTCACTGCACCTCAACCTGGGCGAGGACTACCGCAAACTGGGCGACCTGCCCGCGGCCCGCGAGCAGCTGGCGCTGGCCCGCGCGCGCCTGGACGCCCTCGGCGAAGACGACTACGCGGCCGGAATCCGGCTGGCACTCGACGGCCTGGCCGAGCGGCTGGGCTGAACGGGACCGATACCACGAAGACGCCCCGTTTGCCGGACTTTCGCGGGGCGCCGAGGGGCCCTAACCTGTGGTGATCCAGCTCACCGACGGGAAGGATCGCCATGCGGATTGCGGATCTGCTGCGCAAGAAGGGGTCGGCAGTCGCGACGGTCACCCCCGACACGACGGTGACCACGCTGCTGGCCGGCCTGGCCGAACACAACGTCGGGGCGATGGTGGTCGTCGCGCCGGACGGTTCCATCGCGGGCATCGTCTCCGAACGCGACGTCGTCCGGCGCTTGACCGACCACGGCCCGGCCCTGCTCGACGGCCCGGTGTCGGAGATCATGACGAAACTGGTGGCGAGCTGCACCCCGGACGACTCGGTGGACCAGCTGTCGGTCCTGATGACCGAACGCCGCATCCGCCACGTGCCGGTGCTGGCCGACGGCCGCCTGGCCGGCATCGTGTCCATCGGGGACGTCGTGAAGAACCGGATGGAACAGCTGGAGCAGAGCCAGGAACAACTGCAGGCCTACATCTCGCAGGGCTGACGTCGAAGCGCCCCAAGGTGGCCTTGGTTGCGTTCAACGCACCGAAGGCCGCCTTGGGTGCGTTCAACGCACCGAAGGCCACCTTGGGGCGCTTGACGGCTACTCCCGCCAGCCCGACAGTTCCACGCCCTTCGCGACATCGACGCGGTAGGACAGCGTCACGTTCTTGGTCTCCCCGGGCGCCAGCGTCAGCTTCCACGTGAACTCGCCCAGCGCCGACGTCTCCACCGGCTCCGGTGACCTCTTCACGTCCCGCACCGTGATCGTGTCGTCGCGGGAGACCGGCGCCTGGTCGAGCACCGTCACGACGGCGGGACGCGGCCCGTGGTTGCCCACCGAAATGCGGTACTCCGCCTCCCGCCGCTTCTGCCCGGACAGCGTGGCCTTCGATGCCGTGCGGCGGACCAGCTCCCGCTCGACCCGGATGCGGTCGTCGACGCCCAAGGCCAGTTCCAGCTCTTCGCCGGGAGCCCACGGCTGGAGCACCGTCGTCCCGACGAACTCCGCGTCGTGGAACACCGAAGCACGTCCGGGCCGCAGGGCCTGCTCCGAAGTGTTCTCCACCGTGGCGCGCAAGTACGCCTCCTCGGCCAGCACCGGCGCCGTCACGTACCCCAAGTCGGCCGTGAGCGAAAGCTGCGCCAACGTGGTCCGATGGCCGGAAGCCCCCGACGGCACCGCGACCGGCCGCGAAGGCCGGTAGGTGACCGCCGTCGTGCCCTGCTCGACCGAGGCGAGCGCGTTGTCCATCGCCGAAGCCGACGACGCCTTGTACTCCCGCCGTATGCCTTCCGGGATCCCGCCGGCCGCTGCGCCGTACGCGGCGGCGGGCGCGGCCGGAACGGGCCGGACGCGGTCCAGGTACCACGGCTGCAGTTCCGGTACCACCACCGACACCGCCGGCCGGGCCGTTGACAGCGCCAGTTCGCACTCCGGCCAGTCCTCGCCCGTGTGCTGGCTGACCAGCCCGTACGACAGCACGGTGACGGCGGTGTCGCGCACCCGGATGTCGTAGCCCGGTTCCCAGCTCGCGCCGGGGACCACATAGGACAGTTCCAGCTCGGCTTCCGCGGCCGGGTCCGAAATCTCCAGCTCCACGATCACCGAGGTGCTGTCCCGGCCGGCCCGGGTGTCGTGGGCTTCGATCCGCCGGTCGAGTGCCGCGAGGTCCTCGCGCAGCCGGGCGATCCGCTCGCTCAGCACCCGGCGTGCCTTCAACGCCGACGCCAGCCGCGAACTCAGCGCGTCGGTGACTTCGGCGACGCGTGAAGGTTCGGCGGTGCCGGCGGCCAGCGCTTTCGCGAAGCTGCCACCGCTGCGCTTCGCAAGCGAAGTCAGCAGATCCACCTTCATCGTTTCGGCCGCTTCGTCGTCCAGGACGCCGTCGAGCGTGGCTTGGCCGGCACGCCGCTGTTCGACGAGCGCCTGCAACGCCGCGTCGGCCGGGGCGGCGTGCCACTCGGTGCGCACGTCGACGCCGGTGATCAGCGCGGGCCCGGTGCCGGTGACGCGCACCGAGCCCGGGTCGAGGGCCGGGGGCAGCCCGGCGAAAGTGAGGCGCGGGCCGCCGTCGAGCGGAGCCTTGCCCCGGCGGGTGATCCGCGCCTGCTGCGGGTAGACGGTCACGGCGGTGATCGGCGCTTCCACGGTCGGCATGCCTCCGACGTTAGTCTCTTGACACCCCCGCGGGCGGACCGGAAGTGTCTTCAGGCGTCCGCTTCGCCCGGCTTGGGGGTTTGAGTGAAAGCCGCAGTCCTGCTCGCCGCCGTGCTCGCCCTACCGCTGACCACGGTCACCGCGGAAGCCGCCGCCCCGCCGTCGCCGGTGTTCACCGGCGGCCAGGCGCAACCGGTGTTCGACCCGGCCGACATCATCCGCGAAGACGTCTGGGTCACCGCGCCGGTCGACAGCGACCACGACGGCGCCGACGACCTCGTGCACGCCCAGGTCGTGCGCCCGCGCGCGACCCAGCAGGGCCTGAAGGTGCCGGTCGTCTACCAGGCCAGCCCCTACTACGCCGGCGGCAACGACGTCGCCAACCACAACGTCGACGTCGAGCTGTACGCGCCCGGCGGTGCCCGCGGCCCGGAAGGCCCGCGCGTCCCCGCGCACGGCGTCGGCCCGGCCGTCCCGATCGGCTGGCTCTACCAGAACTACTTCACCGCGCGCGGGTTCGCCGTGGTGTACGGCGAATCGCTCGGCACCGGGTTCTCGACCGGCTGCCCGACCACCGGTGACGTCAACGAGACCATCGGCGCCCGCGTGGTCGTCGACTGGCTCAACGGCCGCGCGCCGGCGCGCGACGCCGCGGGCGCCGCGGCGAAGGCGGACTGGACCACCGGCAAGACCGGCATGATGGGCGTGTCCTACAACGGGACGCTGCCCAACGCCGTCGCGAGCACCGGCGTCGAAGGGCTCGAGACGATCGTGCCGATCGCCGCGATCTCCAGCTGGTACGAGTACTACCGCCGCGCCGGCGCCGTGGTCGCCGCAGGCGGGTTCCAGGGCGAGGACGCCGACGTGCTCGCCGAGTACGTCTACACCCGCGAGGACCGGCGGATCTGCCGTCCGGTGATCGACGGGCTGACCCGCGACCAGGACCGGGTCACCGGCGACTACACGCCGTTCTGGGACGTCCGCAACTACCGCAACGACGTCGGCAAGGTGCGCGCGTCGGTGCTCGCGGTGCACGGACTCAACGACTGGAACGTCAAGACCGAGCAGGTCGCGACCTGGTACGAGGCGCTCAAGGCCCGCGGCGTCGAGCACAAGATCTGGCTGCACCAGGCCGGGCACACGGACCCGTACTCGCTGCGGCGCGACGTCTGGCTGGCGACGCTGAACAAGTGGATGTCGCACTACCTCTACGGCATCGACAACGGCATCCAGAACGAGCCGAAGGCGACGATCCAGCGCGAGGACAAGTCGTGGACCGACGAGGCCGACTGGCCGGCGCCGGGCACCGCCGACGTCCGCGTGTACCCCTGGCCCGGCGGCCGGTCGAAGGGCGCGATCGACACGCGCAACCCGGTGCCGGGCACCGCGGCCGCCGAAACCCTCGCCGACGACTCGTCGAAGACGATCGAGCAGCTGGCCGGCCTCGCGTCGTCCGGCAACCGCCTGCTGTACGCGACTTCGGCGGCGAAGCAGGCCGTACGTCTCTCCGGCACGGCCCGCGCCGACCTGGCGCTGGCGTTCGACCGGCCCGCGGCGAACGTCTCGGCCATCCTGCTCGACCGCGCCCCCGACGGCACGTCCCGCGTGATCACCCGCGGCTGGACCGACCCGCAGAACCGCACGTCGCCCGCCCGCACCGAGCCGGTCACGCCGGGCCGGACCTACCGGATCGGCGTCGACCTGATGCCGAAGGACTACGTCCTCGCGGCGGACCACCGGCTGGAGTTCCTGCTCGCCTCCAGCGACCACGACTACACACTGCGGCCGAAGCCGGGCGCGGGACTCGCGCTCGACCTGACGAGGACGTCGGTCACGCTCCCGGTCACGGGCGGCAAGCCGGCGCTGCGGGCCGCGTTCGGCTGACCCCGGGTTCCGGACGACCAGCGGCTGGTCACGCTGCGCACCGACGATCACTGAATGTAACGATCGTCGCAGGTCAGGCGACTTACCGGCGTTCTGCCCGCTGCGAGAGGACCGCGATGACCTCGACCGCCGAACCCACCTCGGAGAGCCTGCGCACCCAGCTGTCCGGAGCCGTGCTGACCGACGGCGACCCCGGCTACGACGTCGCCCGGTCGGTCTGGAACGGGGAGATCGACCGCCGCCCCGCGGTGGTGGTGCGGCCCGCCGGGCCCGCGGATGTGGCGACAGCGCTCGCGTACGCGCGCGAAGCCGGGCTCGACGTCTCGGTGCGTGGAGGCGGGCACAACTACGGCGGCGCCGCGGTCGTCGACGGTGGTCTCTGCCTCGATCTGAGCTCGCTCGACGCGATCAGCGTCGACCCGGACCGGCGGACCGCCCGGTGCGGCGGCGGGACGACGTGGGCGCAGCTCGACGCGGCCACGCAGGAGCACGCGCTCGCGGTCCCCGGCGGCACGATCAGCCACACCGGCGTCGGCGGGCTGACCCTCGGCGGCGGCTTCGGCTGGCTCACCGGCAAGCACGGCCTGTCCTGCGACAACCTGCTCTCGGCCGAGCTCGTCACCGCCGGCGGCGAGATCCTGCGCGTGTCCGCCGAGGAGCACCCCGACCTGTTCTGGGCGCTGCGCGGGGGCGGCGGCAACTTTGGCGTCGTCACCGAGTTCGAGTTCCGGCTGCACCCGGTCGGCCCGATCGTCCACCTGGGACTGTTCTTCTACGGCCTCGACGACGGCGTGGCGGCGTTGCGCCACGCCCGCGAGCTGCTCCGGACGCTGCCGGCCGACATGGGGGTGCTCGTCGCCGGGCTGAACGCGCCGCCCGCGCCGTTCGTGCCGGAGCTGTTCCGGTTCCAGCCGGGCTACGCCCTGCTGATCGCCGGTTTCGACGGGGAGGAGCAGCACGCCGAGGCGGCCCGGGCGGCGCGATCCGGGCCGGCTCCGCTGTTCCAGTTCGTTTCGCCGATCCCGTACGTCGAGCTGCAGCGGATGCTCGACGACGCGGCGCCGTGGGGCATCCTGGCGTACGAGAAGGCCGCCTACGCCGACGGCTTCACCGACGAGGTCATCGAGGTGATCGCCGGCTTCCTGCCGCGCAAGACCTCCCCGCTGTCGATCATGCCGATCTTCGCCATGCGCGGGGCCTTCACCGAGGTCGCCGACGACGCGACGGCGTTCGGCGGCCCGCGTCGGGAGAGCATCCTGATCAACATCGATTCGCTCGCGGCCGAGCCGGAGCCGTTCGCCGCGGACCGCGCGTGGGTACGGGAGTTCTGGGAAGCGCTGGTGCCGGTCTCGTCCAACTCGGCGGGCTACGTGAACTTCATGGCCGAGTACGAAGCCGACCGCGTCCGGACGTCGTACGGTTCCGGGAAGTACGAGCGGCTGGCCCGGATCAAGGCGGCCTACGACCCGCGGAACGTGTTCCACCACAACGCGAACATCCCGCCCGCGCCGTGAGGGGTCAGCCGGCGATGCCCGCCCGGTAGGCGAACGCGACCGCCTGCGCGCGGTCGCGCAGCCGGGCCTTGGCGAACAGGTGGTTCACGTGGGTCTTCACGGTCGCCTCGCTCACCACCAGGGTGCGGGCGATTTCGGTGTTCGACAGGCCCGCCGCGATCAGCCGCAGCACCTCGATCTCGCGGGCGGTCAGGCCTTCGACCGCCGTGACGCGGGACGGGGTGCCGCGGGCGGCGGCTTCGACGAGCCGCCGCTGCAGCTCTCCGTCCACTGTGGACTGCCCGGCGGCGGCCGAGCGCAGTGCCCGCGCGATGGACTCGGCGTCGGCGTCCTTGGTGAGGAAGCCGCGGGCCCCGGCACGCAGCGCGGCCAGCAGCGACTCGTCGTCGGCGTAGGTGGTCAGCACGACGACTTCGGTACCGGGGTGCTCGGCGCGGATCCGCTCGGTGGTCTCCACGCCGTCGCAGTGCGGCATCCGCAGGTCCACCAGCACGACGTCGGGGTGGCGTGCAGCGACGAGCTCGAGCGCGGCCAGGCCGTCGGCGGCGGCGCCGACCACCTCGATCCCGGGCAGCAGCCCGAGCAGCGTGACCAGGCCTTCCCGGACCACCGCCTGGTCGTCGGCCAGCACGACGCGCAGCGTCACGCCGGCACCGTCAGGTGAATCCGCCATCCGTCCTCCCCCGGCCCGCTCTCCAGGCGCCCGTCGAGCAACGCGACCCGTTCGCCCATCCCGCGCAAACCGTAGCCTGCGGCCGGCGCGTCCGGCGGGCGCCTGCCCTGCCGGTCGGCCACGGTCAGCTCCACCGAGCCGCCGCCGTAGTCCAGCGTGACGTCCACCTCGGCGTGCGCCGCGTGTTTGCGGGTGTTGGCCAGTGCTTCCTGCACCGCGCGGACCAGCGCGGTGCCGACGGCCGGGCCGAGTTCGCGCGGCTCGCCTTCGACCTTCAGGTCCGCGCGCGCCCCGCTGTCCAACCGGTACGCGGCGAGGAGGTCCGCGATCGCGCGTTCGACGCCGACGGCGTCTTCGCGCAGCGCGGCCACGGCCTTCCGGGCTTCGGCGAGGCCTTCCGACGCCAGCGTCTGCGCCCGTTCGATCTGGGCGACGGCGTCCGGGCTCGCCCCGTCGCGCACCAGCATCAGCCGCGCGCCCTGCAGGTTCAGTGCCAGCCCGGCCAGCGAATGCGCCAGGACGTCGTGCAGCTCGCGGGCGATCCGGGCGCGTTCGGCGAGCGCGGCCGCGCGGGCGTGCTCCTCGTTGGCGGTCTGCGCGCGGGCCAGCGCGAGCTCGGTCTGCTCGATGCGGGCGTGGCGGGCCCGCCGGTTCAGCCCCGCCAGCACGATCACGGCGAGGACCGCGTACGTCGACAGAGCGTCGTCCCACAGGCCGTGGCGGGCCGCCCAGCTCGTGATCACGCCGGCGGCGAGCGCGACCGCCAGCACGATCGGCGCCGTGGACTGCTTCAGGACCACGAAGGACGTGGTGCTGAACATGGCCACCGACGCCCAGCTGTCCGGCAGCAGCACCCAGAGCGTGCCCGTGCCGGCGATCAAGGTGAGCGCGAGCACCGCCGTCAGCGGCCCGGTGCCGGCGTCGTGGAGCCACAGCACCGGGATCGACAGCGCGAGGGTGAACCCGATCACGAACCAGGCGGGCGTGTCCGCCCGGGGCATGGCGGCGACGAGCGGCACCGCGACGAACGCCCAGCGCAACCAGCCTTGGAGCCGCGGGAACGCGGCTGGTCGGGTCGTCATTTCGGCAGTCCTCCGCGGGTGCTTGTACAGAAAATGTACCGACGCGGGCTTGTCTTCGTGGTGTCAAGTTGTCCCGTTTGTCAGGAGGTTTCCCCATGTCCAGGTTGCGACGGCTCGCCCTGCTCGCCGCCGCCGCGGCGCTCCCCGCGCTCGGCCTCACGCTCGCCGGTCAGACGACGGCTTCGGCCGCGCCCAACTTCCAGGTGCCGTTCAAGTGCGGGGTCACCGTGACCGCCGCGACGTTCAGCGGCCACAGCCCCGCCTACTCGGTCGACTTCCAGAAGGACGGCATCACCGGCATGCCGGTGCTCACCTCGGCGGCCGGCACCGTCACCCGGGTGGAAGACAAGGGCGCCACCAGCTACGGCAAGTGGATCGAGGTCGACCACGGCGGCGGCTGGAAGACCCGCTACGCGCACCTGTCGGCGCAGGAAGTCTCCGTCGGGACGTCCGTGGCCGCGGGCAAGCAGATCGGCAAGGCCGGGGCGACCGGCGGCGTCACCGGGCCGCACCTGCACTTCGAGCAGATCCTCAACGGCGCGGTGCAGAAGGCGAAGCTGAACGGTGTCGCGGTGCCGTACTACGGCCACACCGCCTTCACGAGCAAGAACGGCTGCGGCGGTAACCCGTACTCCGCCGACGAGGTGTGCGGCGACGGCTTCTCCGTCGTGGACCAGCAGGCGCTGGCCAACTCCTCGGGCACGGCTTACCTGCTGTACAACGCTTCCACCAAGGCGAACTGCGTGACCACGATGAAGGCCACGTCGCTCGGCACGGCGAGCCCGGTTTCGGCGTTCCTCGAGGTCGAGGGTTCGGCCCGGGTGACCGATTCCGGCAGCTTCACCTACTACGCCGGGCCGGTCACGAAGACCGCCGACTCGACCTGCGTGAAGTGGGGCGGCTCGGTGGGTGACAACACCTACGAGAGCGGGTTCGAGCACTGCGGCTGAGCCTGTGACACCCGGGGCTCCGCCCCGGGCCGGGGTCAGTTCCGGCCGGTGGGGCCGGGCAGCATAGCCCGCCCCACCGACAGGAACGTCCCGCCCGGCCGCCGCCGGGCGGTTTCCGTCCACATCGGCCCCCTCGATCCACAGATTTCCCGCCACCGCCCCATCCGGCCCCGTCCTGCCCCATCGTGGAGGCATGACCACAGCCACCCCGGCCGGCCGGACGCCGGTCGACCTCCGAAACCCCGCGCAGCTGCTGGCCGCGCTCCCGTACCTGATCGGGTTCCGGCCCGCGAAGTCCGTCGTCCTGCTCGGCCACCGGTACCCGGGCGACTGCCCGGGTCTGGTGCTGCGCGGCGACCTGCCCCGCCGGGAACACCGGGCCCACCAGGCGCGGGCGATGGCCTCACGGTTCGCCGCGGGTGACCACGTCGGCGTCACCCTGGTGATCGTCGGCGGACGGCGAAGACCCGGAAAGCCCCCGCCGCACGCGGCTTTCGTCGGCGAACTGGTCCGAGAGCTGGGGGAGTTCGGCCTCCCGGTGCTGCACGCCCTGTGGACACCCACGATCAGGACGGGCGCACCTTGGGCGTGTTACCGCAGCGAGGAATGCGGCGGCGCCTTGCCGGACCCCCGCTCGACGGTCGTGGCGGCGGCCGCGACCGAGTGCGGCACGGTGGCGTTCGACACCCGCGAGGAGCTCGAGGCGCTGCTGGCCCCGCGTTCCCCGGAGGCGCTCGCTCGCCGCGCGGAGCAGCTGTGCCGCTTGACATCCCCACCCTGGCCCGACGCAACGTGCGTCGACGAAGCGGCTTCGGTGGTCCGCGCGGCGTTCGACCGCGGTCGCCGGGGCGACGGCCCACCGACGGACGAGGAAGCGGTTCTGCTGGCGAGCGCGTTGCAGCTGCCCGACATCCGCGACCTGTGCCTGGCGATGGCGGTACCCCCGGGCACGACGTCGGCACGGGAAGCCGAGCACCTCTGGCTGACGCTGGTCCGCGAGATCCCACCCCCGCACCGAGCCGAACCGGCGGCCCTGCTGGGCTTCACGGCGTACCTGCGAGGTGACGGAGCATTCGCGGGCATGGCACTGGACAACGCCCTGGAAGCAGCACCGGATCACGTGCTGGCGTCGCTGTTGAAAAGGGTGCTGGACAGCGGAACACCACCAGAGGTGATCCACGGCCTGGCAGCAGCGGCAGCAGGCCCCCGCCCCGGCTTCGGCCTGGAACCGGCGGATTTCGACAAAGGCCAAGCAGCGTGAGGCCCGGGATTGCTGCCTGCCTGCCGGGTCGGTCGGTCTTGGTCCACTGTGGACTCCGTGGCCGGATGGTGCGGAAGCGGCCCGCCTGGCCGGGGCAGCAGCGTTCGTCCCGTCACCGAGTGTCCGCGCGGCAGTCCTCGACCCGCCCGGCGGGCGAGGCAACGGCGACGCAAGCTCCTCTACCGCGACCCCGAGGGCAACGAGCTCCGCATCGGCGGCGGGCCCGCATAGCCACCCGCAGCCGTGTCGACCCTTCAGTCACGTGTGTCGACTTCCCAGTCACGCGTGTCGTCCATTTCCGCACGGTCGGGAGTGAGTTCAGTCGTGATCAGGCGTAGAGCCACAGCTCGCCGGCCGCATCGGGCCAAGCGGGGTCGTCCGTCAGACGCCAGGCCACCGCCGCCGGGGCCGGGTGGCCGGTGACTTCGCGGCAGGTCTCGATTTGCCCGGCGGGCCGAGCCACAGCTCGTCGGCCGCCTCGGGTGCTGGCGGGTCGCCCGCCCAGCGTGGGGCGACCGCGGCCGGGTGCTCGGCGACCGTGCGGCAGGCCTCGATCCGCCCGGCCGGCGGGCGAAGGCACAGAGCCGCAGCTCGCCGGCCGCATCGGGCCAAGCGGGGCCGCCCGTCAGGCGCAGGGCCACCGCGGCCGGGTACCGGGTGCTCGGCGACCTCGCGGCAGGCCTCGACCCGCCCGGCGGGCCAAGGCACCGAGCCACAGCCCGCCGGTCAGTGCGGCGTCAGCCGCGTCGGGACTGGGTGAACTCCCAGGCGTCGCGGACGATCTCGGCCAACTCGGTCCGCTCCGGCTTCCAGCCCAGCTCCTCGCGTGCCCGGTCGCTGGCCGCCACCAGCACCGACGGGTCGCCCGCCCGGCGTGGGGCCACCGCGGCCGGGACCGGGTGGCCGGTGACCTCGCGGCAGGCCTCGATCACCTCGAGAACGGAGAACCCGGTGCCGTTGCCGAGGTTGTAGATGCGGTGCTCGCCCGCCGTGGCGTGCTTGAGGGCCAGCAGGTGCGCGTCCGCGAGGTCCACGACGTGGATGTAGTCGCGTACCGCCGTGTGGTCCGGTGTCGGGTAGTCGTCACCGAAGATCTGGATGCGCTCGCGGTCGCCCGTGGCGACCTGGAGAACGAGGGGGATGAGATGGGTTTCCGTGGTGTGGCGCTCCCCGAAGGCGCCGTACGCGCCCGCGACGTTGAAGTAGCGCAGGCTCACCGCCGCCAAGCCGTGCGCGACGGCGAAGCTGGTGATCGCGGCGTCGATGGCGAGCTTCGTGGCGCCGTAGGTGTTGGTCGGCCGGGTCGGTGCCGTCTCCGGGATCGGCGACTGCTCCGGCTCGCCGTAGGTCGCCGCCGTCGAGGAGAACACCAGGCGGGGCGTGCCGTGCTCCTGCATGGCCTCAAGCAGCCGCAGCGAGGTGACGACGTTGCCTTCCCAGTACTTCGCCGGCTCCGTCATCGACTCGCCCACCAGCGACTTGGCCGCGAAGTGCAGCACGCCGTCGAAGCCCTCGCGCAGCAGGCTGCCCGCCACCTCGGCGGCGTCGCCCTCGATGAACCGCGCATCCGGGTGGACGGCGTCGGCGTGCCCGGTGGACAGGTCGTCGACGACGGTGACCTGGTGGCCGGCTTCGACCAGCCGGGCGGCGCAGACACTTCCGACGTACCCGGCTCCGCCCGTCACGACCAGCTTCAGGGCGTTGCTCTGCTCCGACACATCCAGGCCTTCCTGCCGAGGGTGACTGTGGCTCACAGTCTTCCCCCTCGTCGACGCGCGGGTCCGCGCGGGGGTTGCCCCGTGCGGACCCGCGCGACGTCAGAGCTCGTCGCGGCCGGCGCCGCGGGAGGGCACCGCCGTGAACATCCGCGGCCGCCGGTAGCCGGCCTTTTCGTAGGCCGTCTCGACGGCCTCCTTGACCCGCTCCAGGTCGGCGTCGCGGACCAGCGCGATCGCCGAGCCGCCGAAGCCGCCGCCGGTCATCCGCGAGCCGAGCGCGCCGGCCGCCCGCGCCGAGTCGACCGCGAGGTCCAGCTCGGCCGTGGAGATCCGGTAGTCGTCGCGCATGCTGACGTGCGAGGCGTCGAGGTACGGCCCGATGTCGGCCAGCCGCCCGGCGCGCAGCAGCTCGACCGTCTCGAGCACCCGCTGGTTTTCGGTGACGACGTGCCGCACCAGCGGCGCCAGGTCCGCCGGCAGCCGGTCGAGGGCGTCGGAGAGACCTTCGACGGTGATGTCGCGCAGCGCCTTCACCCCGAGCAGCTCGGCCGCCCGCTCGGTGCCGCGGCGCCGCTCGCCGTACCCGCCTTCGGCGTGCGAGTGCTTGGTGCGGGTGTCCATGATCAGCACCTGCAGCCCGGCCTCGGCGAGACCGAACGGCACCTGCTCCTGCTCGCCCGAGCGCACGTCGAGGAACAGCACGTGGGACTCGGTGCAGCAGAGGGACGCGGTCTGGTCGAGCAGTCCGGTCGGGGCGCCGACGAAGTCGTTCTCCGACCGCTGCACCCAGCGCGCGACCTCGGGCCGCGTCGGGACGTCGTCCCGGCTGCCGTCCAGCTCCAGGCCGGCCAGCCCGAGCAGCGCCAGCGACACCGCGCATTCGAGCGCGTGGGAGGAGGACAGGCCCGCCCCCGACGGCACGTCCCCGGCGATGACCAGGTCGGCTCCGTTCGCGAAGCCCTGGTCGCGCAGCACCCAGGCGACCCCGGCCGGGTACGCGGCCCACCCGTCGACGGTGCCCGGCGCCAGGTCGGCGATCTTGAGCTCGCCGGAGCGCTGGAGCTGGCCGTCGTCGCCCAGGGTGGCCACGGACAGCACGCCGTCCGCGCGGGGTGACGCCGCCACGGCCAGCCGGTGCGGCAGGGCGAACGGCAGCACGAAGCCGTCGTTGTAGTCGGTGTGCTCGCCGATCAGGTTGACGCGGCCGGGCGCCGACCACACGCCGGCCGGCGCGGTGCCGTGGACCGTGCGGAACGCCGCCACGGCGTCCGAAGCGGGGCTCATCGGGCCTGCGCCAGGACGGCGTGCAGCGCGGAGCTGGCGACCTGGGCGGTGGTGTCGCCGCCGGTGACCTCGATGGTGCTGCCGTTGGCCTTGCCGACGGTGACCGTGCCGCCCGGCACGATGCCGACGGACTTGAGCTCGGTCATCAGCGACTCGTCCAGCTGGACGTGCTCGGCGATGCGCCGGATCTCGACGCGGCCGCCGCCGGTGCGGGCGAACTCGTCGAGCCGGACCAGGTCGGCCTCCGCGGGTGGCGCGGGTTCGCCGTCGCCCAGCTTGTCCAGGCCGGGGATCGGGTTGCCGTACGGGGAGGTGGTCGGGTGGTCGAGCAGCTTGACCAGCTTGCGCTCGACGGCCTCGCTCATCACGTGCTCCCACCGGCACGCCTCGTTGTGCACGTGCTCCCACTCGAGCCCGATCACGTCGACGAGGAGGCGTTCGGCGAGGCGGTGCTTGCGCATCACGGCGATGGCCAGCTCCCGGCCGTGGTCGGTCAGCTGGAGGTGCCGGTCGTCGGCGACCACGACCAGCCCGTCACGCTCCATCCGGGCGACGGTCTGGCTCACGGTCGGGCCGCTCTGCTGCAGGCGCTCGGCGATGCGGGCGCGCAGCGGAACGACCCCTTCTTCTTCGAGCTCGTAGATGGTACGCAAGTACATCTCGGTGGTGTCGATGAGATCGTTCACGCTGTCCCCTTCGTCCGCGTTGCTCATCGTAGTCGTTGACCCCGGCAACGGCGGCGGCCCTCGGGGGTAACAACTCGCCGGTGGGGGATATGTCCGCACCCCGGCGCGCCCGGGCGGGCGGCCGCTGGAAGATGGGAGGCATGCGTCCGCTGATCAGCACCACCGACCTCGCCGCCGCATTGGGCGGCCCGGCCGGGGACCGCCCCGTGGTCCTCGACGTCCGCTGGCGGCTCGCCGGCCCGCCCGGCGCCGAGTCCTACCGCGAGGGCCACCTGCCCGGCGCGGTGTTCACCGACCTCGGCAGCGTGCTCGCCGGCGAGCCGGGCGAGGGCGGCAGGCACCCCCTACCCGACCCGGCCGACCTGCAGCGCGACCTGCGCGCGGCCGGCCTCCGCACGGGGGTACCGGTGGTGGCCTACGACGACGCGGACGGCTCGGTGGCGGCGCGGGCGTGGTGGCTGCTGCGCTGGGCGGGCCACGAAGAGGTGGCGGTCCTCGACGGCGGTTACGCGGCGTGGACGGCCGAGGGCCACCCGGTGAGCACGGAAGAGGTGCACCCGGCACCGGGCGACATCATGGTCCGCCCCGGCGCCATGCCGGTGCTCGACGCGGACGAGGCGGCCGCCCTGGCCCGTGACGGTCTCCTCCTCGACGCCCGCGCCACCCCGCGGTACGCGGGCGAGACGGAGCCGGTGGATCCCCGGGCAGGCCACATCCCGGGAGCGGTCAACGCCCCGTTTTCGGCGCACATCGGTGCCGACGGCCACTGGCGAGCGCCGGCCGAGCTGGCGGAGAGGTTCGCGGACCTGGGCCTGCGCCCGGGCGAGCCGGTCGGCGCGTACTGCGGATCGGGAGTGACGGCGAGTTCGGTAGTACTCGCCCTGGAGCTGGCGGGCCACCCGGGAGCGGGCCTGTACGCGGGTTCGTGGTCCCACTGGTCGCGAGACCCGAACCGCCCGGCGGCGACGGGCCACCTGCCAGGCTGACGAGGGCGGCTCGCGGTTCCCCGCACGGACCGCCCGGTGGCGAGTGGCGTCCCGGGCGGCTCGGCGAGCTCACGGCCCCCGCGGCCGCCGCCGTGGAGCAGGAGCACCGGGGTGCCGGGGCCGCCGTGATCGGCGAGGTGCACCGGCGGAGCGAACCGGACCGGAGCTTTTCCAGTCCACGGATCCACCCGATCGGCACTAGAGTCGGACGGTATGTCGCCGGCCGTTGTTTGGGACCGTGCCCTGCTGGGTTACGACCTGGGTGGGGATCACCCCTTCAATCCCGTCCGGCTGGAGCTCACCGTCCGGCTGGCCACCGAACTCGGCGTGCTCTCCGGCGTCGAACTGCTCGTCCCGGGCGGCGCCGGGGACGAAGAACTCCTCCGGATCCACGCCCCCGAATACCTCGCCGCCGTGCGGGACGCGCCGCTCGTCGGGTGGGATGTCGGACACGGGCTCGGAACCTCGGACAACCCCGTCTTCTCCGACATGCACGACGCCTCCGCCCTCGTCGTCGGGTCGACGCTGCTCGCCGCGCGGAAGGTCGCCGAAGGCGAGGCCCGCCGTGCCGTCAACATCGCCGGGGGCCTGCACCACGCCATGCGTGACCAGGCGGCCGGCTTCTGCGTCTACAACGACTGCGCCGTCGCCATCTCCTGGCTGCTCGACCACGGCTTCGACCGCATCGCCTACATCGACACCGACGTCCACCACGGCGACGGCGTCCAGGCCGCCTTCTACGACGACCCCCGTGTCCTCACCATCTCGATGCACCAGCACCCCTTCACGCTCTGGCCCGGCACCGGCTACTCCGCCGAGACCGGCCGCGGGAAGGCCGAGGGCACCGCCGTCAACGTCCCGCTGCCGCCGCGCACCCGGGACCCCGGCTGGCTGCGGGCCTTCAACGCCGTCGTTCCGTCCCTCCTCGCCGACTTCGAACCGCAGCTGCTGTTCACTCAGTGCGGTGTCGACTCGCACGAAGAAGATCCCCTCGCCGACCTCTCGCTCAGCGTCGACGGGCACCGCACCATCTACGCCACCCTCCGCGACCTCGCGGAGACCTACGCCGGCGGGAAGTGGATCGCCGTCGGCGGCGGGGGCTACCAGCTGATCCGGGTCGTGCCGCGGTCGTGGACGCACCTGATCGCCACCGTCCTCGACCGGGACGTCGACCCCTCGACGCCACTGCCGCCCGGCTGGGTCTCGACGGTGAGCAAGGCCGCGCCGCACGCCGAACTGCCGCTCGCGATGACCGACGACCGCGACACGGAGTTCAAACCGTGGGGCGACGGCGAGGACGACCCCGTCGACATCGCCGTCCGGGACACGCGCCGCGCCGTCTTCCCGCTGCACGGCCTCGACCCCGACGACCCCCGGGACTGACGATGGCCGGCCGGGACCCCTTCGACTACCCCCGTGACTGGGAGGCCGACGTCGTGCTGTCCGACGGCGGCACCGTCCACCTGCGCCCGATCGTGCCCACCGACGCCGGTGGCCTCGTCGCCTTCCACGCGAAGCTCTCCGAGCGCACCCGCTACTTCCGCTACTTCGGCGCCTACCCGCGGATCCCGGAAAAGGACCTGAAGCGCTTCTCCACGGTCGACCACCACGACCGGGTCGCGTTCGCCGCGTTCCTGGGCGACGACATCGTGGCCGTCGGCCGGTACGAACGGCTCGACCACGGGCCGTCGGCTGAGGTGGCCTTCGTCGTCAGCGACGTCCACCAGGGCCGCGGGCTCGGCTCGATCCTGCTGGAGCACCTCGCGGCGGCCGCGGCGGAGTGCGGGCTGCGCCGGTTCGTCGCCGAGGTGCTCGCCGAGAACGCCGCCATGGTGCGCGTCTTCCGCGACGCCGGGTACCAGGTCAACCGCGAGTTCGAGGAAGGCGTGCTGCACCTGGAGTTCGACATCGACCCGACCGAGGAGTCCCTCGCCGTCGCGCGCTCGCGCGAGCAGGCGGCCGAGGCCCGCAGCGTGCACAACCTGCTGCACCCCCGGTCGGTCGCGGTGATCGGGGCGTCCGCCGAGCCGGGCAAGGTCGGCCACGTCGCCTTCGTGAACCTGCTGGCCGCCGCGTTCACCGGCACCGTCTACCCGGTCAACCCGGAGCACCACGCCATCCGGGGCGTCCGCGCGTACCCGTCGGTGCTCGACATCCCGGACCCGGTCGACCTGGCCGTCGTCGCGGTGCCCGCCGAGGCCGTCGAGTCCGTTTTGGACGCTTGCCTGGCCAAGGGCGTGAAGACGCTGCTGATCCTGTCCAGCGGGTTCGCCGAAGCCGGCCTGCACGGCCTGCACGCCGAGCTGCGGCTGGTCGGGGAGGCACGGGCGCACGGCATGCGCGTGGTCGGGCCGAACGCGCTCGGCGTGCTGAACACCGCGCCCGGCATCCGGCTGAACGCCACGCTCGCGCCGCGGCTGCCCGGCCGGGGTCGCACCGGCTTCTTCTGCCAGTCCGGCGCGCTGGGCACCGCGATCCTCGCCGACGCCGAGGCGCGGGGGCTCGGGCTGTCGACGTTCGTCTCGGCGGGCAACCGCGCCGACGTCTCGGGCAACGACCTGCTCCAGTACTGGGAAACCGACCCGGACACCGATCTGGTGCTGCTGTACCTCGAGTCCTTCGGCAACCCGCGCAAGTTCGCGCGGCTGGCCCGCCGGCTCGCCCGGACGAAGCCGATCGTCGCGGTCAAGTCGGGACGGCACGCCGTCCGGCCGCAGCTGGCGGCGACGTCGACGGAGATCGACGAGGCCAGCGTCCAGGCGCTGTTCGAGCACGCGGGCGTCGTGCGGGTGGAGTCGCTGGCGCAGCTGTTCGACACCGCGCTCGTGTTCGCCCACCAGCCGCTGCCCGCCGGGCCGCGGGTCGGCATCGTCGGCAACTCCAGCGCGATCGGGCTCCTGGCCGCCGACACCGCGCGGATGCAGGGCCTGCGGCTGGCCTCGGACCCGGTGGACGTCGGCCCGCAGGCCGGGCCGGAAGAGTTCGCCAAGGCGGTCCGCGAGGCCCTCACTTCGCCGGAGACCGACGCGCTCGTCGTCGTGTTCGCGCCGCCGATCGCCATCCCCGGCACCGCGTACGCGCGGGCTCTGCGGGAGACCGTCGTCGAACTGGGCGAGCGCAAGCCGATCGTCTCGACGTTCCTCGCCGCCGAAGGCGTGCCGGACGAACTGGCGGTGCTGTCCGGCGACGGCGTGCCGACGCGGGGGTCGATCCCGTCGTACCCGAGCCCCGAACGCGCGGTGAACGCCCTCGCCAGGGTTGTGCGGTACGCGGCGTGGCGGCAACGCCCGCAGGGCACGCTGGTGCGACCACAAGGGATCCACACCGAGCAGGCGCAGGGCATCGTGCGCGAGGTACTGGAGGCCGACAGCGGCAAGACGACGTTGCTCTCGGACGCCGAAGTCGTGCGGCTGCTGAACTGCTACGGCATCGACGTGGTGCCCTTCCGCATCGTGTCCACTGTGGACGAGGCGGTGGCGGCGGCGGGCGAGCTGGGCTACCCGGTGACGCTGAAGGCGGTCGACGAGCGGCTGCGCGGCCGTCCCGACCTGGCCGGGGTGCGGCTCGACCTGGCGTCCGAGGACTCGGTGCGGACGGCCTACGAGACGTTGCGCGAGATCTCCGGCGACGACGAGGTGTACGTCCAGCGGATGGCGCCCAAGGGCCTGTCGTGCGTGATCGGGCTGCAGGACGACCCGTCGTTCGGCACGCTCGTGTCGTTCGGGCTGTCCGGGCTGGTCAGCACGCTGCTCGGCGACCGCGCCTACCGGGCCGTGCCGGTCACCGACGTCGACGCCGCGACGCTGCTGCGGGAGCCGCGGACGGCGCCGCTGCTCACCGGCTACCGCGGCGACGAGCCCGCCGACCTCGCCGCGCTGCAGGACATGGTGCTGCGCGTGGCCGCACTGGCCGAGGACAACCCGGAGGTGCGGTCGCTGGTGCTGGACCCGATCCTGGCCTCGCCGGACGGCGCCTTCGTCGCCAACGCCCGCCTGGTGCTGGGAGCGCCGCCGTCCCGGCCCGACACCGGCCCGCGCCGGCTGCGCGCGATCAACCCGCAGGACTGAGCGTGCGCTGCCGGCCCGGCGCACCGGCGACCTGCCGTGCCCGGAGGGTCGGTTTGCGTACCTGGAGGGTCGGCCGGTGAACCGACCGTCCCGGTACGCGAGCCGACTGTCCGGGTACGCCAGCCGACCGTCAGGGTTCGCGCGTGAGGAGGTCGCCCAGGGTCAGGAGCTGGTGGGTGGCCGGGCCGAGCTCGAACTCCAGGCGCTTCGCCGCCGCGAAGTACCGGTGCACCACGTGGTCGACGTCGATGCCGACGCCGCCGTGGACGTGCACCGCCGTGTGGGCGACCCGGTGGCCCGCTTCCGCCGCCCAGAACTTCGCCGTCGCCACCGCTTCGGCGGCCGGGACGCCCGAGGCCAGCTGCCACGCCGCCTGCAGCGTCGTCAGGCGGACCGCTTCGACGTCCACGTACGCGTCCGCCAGGCGCTGGCGCACCGCCTGGAACCCGCCGATGACGTGGTCGAACTGCTTCCGCTCGGCCGCGTACGCCGCGGTCAGCTCCAGTGCCCGCTCGAGCACGCCGAGCTGCTGCGCGCACACCCCGGCCGTCCCGCGCAGGCGCAGCCACTCGCCGATGTCGCCCAGCGGCACCCCCGGCACTTCGGACAGCGAAAGCAGAGCAGCGTCCGCGTGGTCGACCGTCTGCTGCGGCCGCACCGTGACCCCCGGCGCCGCCGCGTCGACCAGGAACACCTCGCCGGACGCCGCCACCAGGAACCCGTGCGCGAACGCGCCGGACGGCACCGCCGTCCGCGCACCGGACACCCGGCCGTCCGCGGCCGTGAACCCGGACAGCGCCACCGCGAGAACACGCTCGCCGCGCAGCACCGGCAGCACCCAGCGGTCGACGAGCTCGGGCGTGCCGAACTCCGCCAGCGCCGACGCCGCCATCGTGATCGACGACAGATAGGGGACCGCCGCCACCGCGCGGCCGATCTCGGTCAGCACCGCGCACTGCTCGAGCAGCCCGAACCCGCCACCGCCGAGCGACGACGGCAGGGCCGCGTCCAGCACGCCCGCCTGGCCGAGTGCCGTCCACGCCGCCGGGTCGAAGCCGCCGGTGCCGTGCGGGTCGTGGGTGGCCTTGTCCGCCAGCAGCCGCCGGGTCAGCGCGGCGAGGTCGGCCGACGCTTCGGAAGGGGTGAAGTCCATGTCTTCTCCTGACTGGGACGCTCCTAGCGCGTGACGGGCAGGCCGAGTGCGGTGGCGGCGATCATGTCCCGCTGGATCTCGTTGGTGCCGCCGCCGAAGGTGAGGATCAGCGCCGACCGGTGCAGCCGCTCGATCCGCCCGGCCAGCAGCGCACCCGGCGAGCCTTCGCGGACGACGGCGGCCGCGCCGAGCACCTCCATCAGCAGCCGGTAGGCCTCGATCGCGAACTCCGTGCCGAACACCTTCGTCGCCGACGCCTCGGCCGGGCCGAGCTCGCTGGCCGCGGCCGCCCAGGCGATCCGCCAGTTCCGCAGCTTCAGGTACTCCGCGCCTGCGTGCACCCGCGCCAGGTGCAGCCGCACCCATTCGTGGTCGATGGCGCCGGTTTCCTTCGCCCACGCCAGCACGTCGTCCAGTGCCTTGCGGATCGGTGCCGCCGACGTCAGTGCGACGCGCTCGTGGTTGAGCTGGTTGGTGATCAGCGGCCAGCCCGCGTTCTCCTCGGCGACCCGCGCCGACACCGGCACGCGCACGCCGTCGTAGTAGGTCGCGCTGGTCCCCGGCCCGGCCACGGTGTGCACCTTGGTCCAGGAGAAACCGTCCGCCGACGTCGGCACGATGAGGATCGACAGGCCGCGGTGCTTCTTCGCCGAAGGATCGGTCCGGACCGCGAGCCAGACGTAGTCGGCGTACTCGATCAGGCTCGTCCACATCTTCTGGCCGGTGACGACGTACTCGTCGCCGTCGCGTTCGGCGCGGGTCCGCAGCGAAGCCAGGTCGGTGCCGGCCTCCGGTTCGGAGTAGCCGATCGAGAAGTGCAGCTCGCCGGCGGCGATCTTCGGCAGGTAGAACGCCTTCTGTTCTTCGGTGCCGTAGCGCATGATGGTCGGGCCGACGGTGTTCACCGTGAGGAACGGGACCGGCACCCCGGCGACGGCCGCTTCGTCGGTGAAGACGAGCTGGTCGAGCATCGGCCTGCCCTGCCCGCCGTACCCGGGTGGCCAGCCCAGCGCGAGCCAGCCGTCCTTGCCCAGCTGCCGCACGATCTCCTTGTACGCCAAGCCGTCGCCGTACTCGCCGCCGCCCGAGCGGAGGCCTTCCCGGCGCTCGGGCGTCATCAGCTCGGCGAAGTACTCCCGAAGCTCGGCAGCCAGCGCGCGCTGCTCCGGCGTGTAGTCGATCCGCACCCGTCACCTCCACCCGGTCCGGCTCGTTGTGGTGCCGTACCGGCTCCCGGCGTTACAGTAGAACCTGTTCTAGTTGTACCAGGGCTCGAGCGGCGGAGGAAGCATGGAGATCGGCGTCGACCGGCTGCTGTGCGAGGCGAACGCGGTGTGCGTGGGGCTCGCCCCGGACGTCTTCGACCTCGACGACGAGGAAGAACTGGTGATCCAGTCGGGTCCGGTGCCCGACGACCAGGTAGAACGCGTTTCGGCCGCGGTCAAAGCCTGCCCGAAGAATGCCCTGTTCATCAGTGGTTAGCACTGTTCACTCAGGGGCTTGCCCTGAACAAGAACAGATTCTACTGTAGGCCCGACATCCAGGACTCGACGAGGAGGTCCGCGGTGAGCTTGACCGGCAGGACGGCGATCGTCACGGGCGCCGCCGCGGGACTGGGCCGGGCCGAGGCGCTCGCCTTGGCCGGGCAGGGCGCCACGGTCGTCGTCAACGACATCGGCGAGCCGAAGGACGTCGTCGCCGAGATCGAAGCGGCCGGCGGCAAGGCCGTCGCGGTCGCCGGCGACGTCGGCGACCGGGCGACGGCCGACGCGCTCACCGAGGCCGCGCTCGACCTCGGCGGGCTCGACATCGTGGTCAACAACGCGGGCGTGCTGCGCGACAAGATGCTGTTTTCGATGTCCGACGACGACTGGGACACCGTGCTCCGCGTCCACCTGCGCGGCCACTTCCTGTTGTCCCGCAACGCCGCGAAGCACTGGCGCGACAAGTCCAAAGCAGACGGTGCGCCGGTGTACGGCCGGCTGGTGAACACGGCGTCCGAGGCGTTCCTCCTCGGCGCGCCCGGCCAGCCCAACTACGCCGCGGCCAAGGCGGGCATCACCGCGCTCACCATGTCGGCCGCCCGCGGCCTGGCCAAGTACGGCGTCCGCGCCAACGCGATCTGCCCGCGCGCGCGAACGGCGATGACCGAGGGCGTGTTCGGCGCCGCTCCGGCCGACGGCGCCGATCCGCTCTCGGTCGAGCACGTCGCCCCGTTCGTCGCCTACCTCGCCTCGCCGGCGGCCGAGCACGTCAACGGCCAGGTGTTCGTCGTGCACGGCGGCACGGTCGCGCTGGTCGAAGCGCCGCGGATCGAGCGGCGCTGGCGGCTCGACGAGCTCGAGACGTCGCTCAGCGCCTTTTTCGCCGAGCGGGATCCCGCCCGGATGTTCGCCGCCACCGAGATCCTGGGAGAGTCATGAGGCTGGACGGGAAGATCGCCCTGATCACCGGCTCCGCGCGCGGGCAGGGCGAGGCCGCCGCGCGGGCGTTCGTCGCCGAAGGCGCGCGGGTGGTGATCGCCGACATCCTGGACGACGAGGGCAAGCAGCTGGCCGCCGAGCTCGGCGAGCAGGCCGTCTACCAGCACCTCGACGTCGGCGACGAGGACGGCTGGGCCGCCGCGGTCGAGCGCGCCACCACGGAGTTCGGCGCGCCGAACGTGCTGGTCAACAACGCCGGCATCCTGCACTTCTCGGAGCTGGCGCAGACCACGCTCGCCGATTACGAACGCGTGATCCGGGTGAACCAGATCGGGGCGTTTCTCGGCATGCGCTCGGTCGTTGAACCGATGACCGCCGCCGGCGGTGGCTCCATCGTCAACGTGTCCTCTGTGGAGGGTCTGGCCGGGATGCCCTACCTCGTCGCCTACACCGCGAGCAAGTTCGCGATCCGCGGCATGACCAAGGTCGCGGCGATGGAGCTCGGCAAGAAGCACATCCGCGTCAACTCGGTGCACCCCGGCGCGATCGACACCAAGATGGTCGAGACCGCGGCGGGCGGCCAGAAAGTCGACATGTCGTACGTCGGGAAGAAGGTCGCCCTGAAGCGGGTCGGGCAGCCGGAGGACATCGCCAAGCTGGTGTTGTTCCTGGCCAGCGACGAGAGCGCGTACTGCACGGGTGCCGAGTTCGTCGCGGACGGCGGAGCCACGGCGACGCACGCCCTCAACTTCTGAAGGAGAACTGCCGAAGGGTTCAGTGAACACCGCTAACGAAAAGCGGGCACCGGGTGTGGAGAAGACTCGGAGGTCAACGGCGATCTACTGGGAGGTGTGGTGAGCGGAGGCACGGGCACGCTCCCCGGAACCGCGGCGCTGACCCAGGTCGGGCGGCTGGCGACGCTCTCCTGGGAGGTCCTGCGCGCGATCTTCAAGCGCCCCTTCCAGACCCGCGAGTGGATCCAGCAGTGCTGGTTCTTCGCCAGCGTCACGATCCTCCCGACGGCGCTGGTCGCCGTCCCGTTCGGCGCGGTGATCGCGCTGCAGCTCGGCTCGCTGACCGCGCAGATCGGCGCCCAGTCGTTCACCGGCGCGGCCAGCGCGCTCGCCATCGTGCAGCAGGCCAGCCCGCTGATCACCGCGCTGCTCGTCGCGGGCGCCGGCGGCAGCGCGGTCTGCGCGGACATCGGCGCGCGCAAGATCCGCGAAGAGATCGACGCCATGGAGGTCCTCGGCGTCAACCCGATCCAGCGCCTGATCGTGCCACGGGTGCTCGCCGCGATGGTCGTTTCGGTGCTGCTCAACGGCTTGGTCAGCGTGGTCGGCGTGCTCGGCGGGTACTTCTTCAACGTCGTCCTGCAGGGCGGCACCCCCGGCGCGTACCTGGCCAGCTTCAACGCCCTCGCCCAGGTGCCGGACCTCTGGGTCAGCGAGATCAAGGCGCTGCTCTACGGCTTCGTCGCCGGGGTCGTCGCCGCGTTCCGCGGGCTGAACCCGGCGGGCGGGCCGAAGGGCGTCGGCGACGCCGTCAACCAGGCCGTCGTCATCACGTTCCTGCTGCTGTTCCTGATCAACGTCGTGCTCACCGCGATCTACCTGCGGATCGTCCCGCCGAAGGCGATGTGATGACCGCGGATCCGCTGGACGCCGACCGGACGCTCGAGTACATCGCGCGCCCGGGCCAGAGCCTGGAAGGGCTCGGCAAGCAGCTGGCCTTCGCGGCGAAAGCGCTCGCCTGGTCGCCGCGCACGATCCGCCGCTACAGCCGGGAAACGCTGCGGCTGCTCACCGAAGTCTGCTTCGGCACCGGCGGGCTCGCGGTCATCGGCGGCACGCTCGGCGTGATGATCGGGATGACGTTGTTCACCGGCCTGATCGTCGGCCTGCAGGGCTATTCCGCGCTCAACCAGCTCGGCACGGCCGCGCTCACCGGGTTCATCTCCGCCTACTTCAACACCCGCGAAGTCGCGCCCCTTTCGGCCGGGCTCGCGCTGTCCGCCACCGTCGGCTGCGGCTTCACCGCCCAGCTCGGCGCGATGCGGATCTCCGACGAGATCGACGCCCTCGAAGTCATGGGCGTGCCGAGCATGCCGTACCTGGTGACGACCCGGGTGCTCGCCGGCGTCGCCGCGGTGATCCCGCTGTACGCGGTCGGCCTGCTGTCGAGCTACCTCGCGTCCCGGCAGATCACCATCTGGCTCTACGGCCAGTCCGCGGGCACCTACGACCACTACTTCACGCTTTTCCTGCCCCCGGGCGACGTTCTCTGGTCGTTCGGGAAGGTCATCGTCTTCAGCGTGCTCGTGATCCTGTCCCATTGTTATTACGGCTACCACGCGAGCGGCGGCCCGGCCGGGGTCGGCGTCGCGGTGGGCCGCGCGGTGCGGACGTCGATCGTGCTGATCTCGGTGCTGGACTTCTTCCTGTCCCTGGCGATCTGGGGCGCGAACACCACGGTGAGGATCTCGGGATGAGGCGCGAGCTCTGGCAGCGGCTCCGGTACCAGGTGCTGGGGCTCGTCTTCCTGCTCGTCGCCGCGCTGTTCATCGGGCTCACCCTGGCCGTCTACCACAAGGCGTTCACGCCGGTGACGCTCGTGAAACTCGAGACCGACCGCGTCGGCAGCCAGCTGCGCACCGGTGGCGACGTCAAGGTCCGCGGCATGCTCGTCGGCGAGGTCCGGTCGGTACTGGCGAAGGGCGACCACGCCGAGCTGGAACTGGCCCTCGACCCGGACAAGACGCACGTCATCCCGGCGAACGTGTCCGCGCGGCTGCTGCCGAAGACGCTGTTCGGCGAGCGGTACGTCGCCCTGCAGCTGCCGGAGAAGAAGGAACGCCCGATCGAGGCCGGCGACGTCATCCCGCAGGACCGCAGCAGCGCCGCCATCGAGCTGCAGAAGGTCCTCGACGACGTGATGCCGCTGCTGCAGGCCGTCCAGCCCGAAAAGCTGTCGAGCACGCTCACCGCGGTGGCGACCGCGCTCGACGGCCGCGGCAAGCAGCTCGGCGAGACCCTGGCCGGGCTGTCGGACTACCTCGGCAAGCTCAACCCGTCGCTGCCCGACGTCAAGGCCGGCATCACCGGCCTCGCGAACGTGGCGGACACCTACGACAAGGCGGCGCCGGACCTGCTGCAGGCGCTGTCCGACCTGACGACGACGAGCCGGACCATCGTCGACCAGCGCACGCAGCTGAGCGACCTCTACGCCACGGTGGGGGCCGCGTCCGTGGACCTCACGAGTTTCCTGCAGGTCAACAAGGACAACCTGATCCGGCTGACCACCGCCGTGCAGCCGACCCTGGACGTCCTCGCCAAGTACGCGCCCGAGTACCCGTGCCTGCTGCGGCAGCTCGCCGAGTCGGTGCCGCGGGCGGAGCTGGCGTTCGGCAAGGGCACCGCGCACCCCGAGGTCAGCCGGGTCACCATCGAGTTCGCCGCCAGCCGCGGCAAGTACCTGCCCGGCGTCGACGAGCCGAAGTACGAGGACAAGCGCGGGCCGCGCTGCTACCCGTCGGTCCCGAAACCGGGGGTGTGGCCGCAGTACCCGCCCGACGGCCCGATCGAGGACGGTTCCAGCAAGCCCGCGCCGCCGAAGGTCCCGGACGGCAGCCTCCCCGGCCCGATCACGGCCGGCGGCAGCGCGCTCGGCGGGTCCGGCAGCATCGTCGGCTCGGCCGACGAGTCGGACCTGATCGCCCTGCTCGCGTCGCCGGCACTGGGTGCGCTCCCGGACCAGGTGCCCGGCTGGGCGGGGCTGCTCGTCGGGCCGCTCTACCGCGGGACGGAGGTCGAGCTCAAGTGAGGAGTTTCGTGCCGTCGCTGGTGAAGCTCGCGGTGTTCGCCGTCGTCACCGTGCTGTTCACCGGGATCCTGGCGGCCACCATCGCGAACACCAACTTCGGCGAAACGTCGGGCTACCTGGCCAAGTTCACCGACGCGTCCGGGCTCAAGGAAGGCGACGACGTCCGCATCGCCGGCGTCAAGGTCGGCCAGGTCGACGCGATCGCGGTGGTCGAGGGGGAGCGGAACCTCGCCGAGGTGCGGTTCGACGTCGAGCACACCTACCGGCTGCCGGAGACGGTGACCGCGACGATCAAGTACCGCAACCTCGTCGGCCAGCGCTACCTCGCGCTCGGCACCGACGTCCCCGGTGACAAGGCGCTGCCCGAGGGCGGCACGATCCCGCCGGAGCGCACGAAACCCGCGCTGAACCTCACCGTGCTGTTCAACGGGTTCAAGCCGCTGTTCAAGGCGCTGAGCCCGAAGGACGTCAACCAGCTGTCGGCCGAGATCATCAGCGTCTTCCAGGGCGAAGGCGGCACGATCACCAGCCTGCTGCAGCACACCGCGTCGCTGACCTCGGCGATCGCGAGCAAGGACCAGGTGATCGGCCAGGTCATCGCCAACCTCAACACGGTGCTCGGCACGGTCAACGCCCGCGGCCCGCAGCTCGGCGACCTCATCGAGCAGACCCAGAAGCTCGTCAGCGGACTGGCCGAGCTGCGCAAGCCGATCGGCGACGCGGTCAGCGCCCTCGGCGACCTCGCCGTGTCCACGACGGGCCTGCTCGCCGACGCGCGCCCGGCGCTCAAGGACGACGTCGCGCAGCTCGGTGTGCTCTCGCAAAACCTCGGTGACTCCGGCGTGCTGCTCAACCACCTCCTCGAGGTGCTGCCGGGCAACCTGCAGAAGTTCACCCGGACCCTGAGCTACGGCAGCTGGTTCAACTACTACCTGTGCGGGATCACCGGCACCATCGGGATTTCCTCACTGGACATCACGCTGCCGATCATTCCCATCCCCGGCACCCAGCGCGCGGAGAGGTGTGGTCCGTGAAGCCGCTGAAGGAACGCAACCAGGCGGGAGTCGGCGCGGTCACGCTCGTGCTGATCGTGCTCGTCACGGCCACGACGTACTTCTCCGACCAGCTGCCGTTCTTCGGCAACGGCACGACGTACTCGGCGTACTTCGGGGAGTCCGCCGGGCTGGCGGCGGACAACGAGGTCCAGGTCGCCGGCGTCAAGGTCGGCACGGTGTCGGCGGTGAAGCTGGCGGGCAAGCAGGTCCTGGTCAAGTTCCGCGTCAAGGACGTCCGGGTCGGGGACGCGACCACGGCGTCCATCGAGATCAAGACGCTGCTGGGGGAGAAGTACCTCGCGCTCGACCCGAAGGGCGGCGGCGCCCAGGAGCCGGACGACACCATCCCGCAGGCCCGCACGCGCACCCCGTTCCAGCTGCAGGACGCCTTCGAGCAGCTGTCGACGACGGTCGGTGACATCGACACGAAACAGCTCGCGGACAGCTTCAACGCGCTCTCGGACAGTCTCAAGGACAGCCCGCAGTACCTGAAGGACACGCTGAACGGGCTGTCCTCGCTGGCGCGCACGGTGTCCTCGCGCGACAGCGACCTGCACACGCTCCTGGCCAACACCAGCCAGGTCTCGAAGACGCTGTCCGACCGCAACGCCCAGCTGCAGCGCGTGATCGGCGACGGCAACCTGCTGCTCACCGAGCTGCAGAACCGGAAGGCGGCGATCCACGCCCTGCTCACCGGCACCCAGCAGCTTTCGCAGCAGCTGACCGGGCTGGTCCAGGACAACCGCGAACAGCTCAAGCCGACGCTGGAGAAGCTCGGGAAGGTGACCGACATCCTGCAGCGCAACCAGGGCAACCTCGACAAGAGCCTGCAGCTGATGGCCCCGTTCGCCCGCGTCGGCGCGAACGCCACCGGCAACGGCCGCTGGTTCGAGGGCTACCTGTGCGGCTTGCTGCCGCCGACGATCACCGTGGGCGGCCTGCACATCAACCCCGAAGGCTGCACCCCGCCGATCGCCGCGCCGAACCAGGGGGTGGGCCGCCGATGACCATCCGGACCTATCGAGGCCGCACCCTGGTGACTTGGCTGGCGTTCGCGTGCGTCCTCGCGCTGATCGTCACCGCCGGGCTCTACCTGGTGTTCCGCGGTTCCGCCGGCACGAAGCTCTCGGCGTACTTCGGCAAGACCGTCGGGCTGTACGCCGGTTCGTCGGTGCGGGTGCTCGGCGTGCCGGTCGGCGAAGTCACCGACGTCACGCCCGAGGGGACCGCGGTCCGCGTGGACATGCGGGTCGACGACGTGCCGCTGCCGGCGGGCGTCGGCGCGGTCGTCGTCGCGCCGAGCCTGGTCAGCGACCGGTACGTCCAGCTGACCCCGGCCTACGACAGCGGGCCGGTGCTCGCCTCGGGCACGGTGCTGCCGCGCGAGCGCACGGCGACGCCGGTCGAACTGGACGACCTGTACGCGAGCCTCGACGAGCTCTCGACGGCGCTGGGCCCGAACGGCGCCAACTCCGCCGGCGCGCTGTCCGGCGTCCTCGACACCGCCGCGAACGCGCTGAAGGGCAACGGCGGTTCGCTGAACTCGACGGTCGGGCAGCTGGCCGAGCTCGCGAAGACGCTCGACGGCTCGAAGGACGACCTGTTCTCCACCGTGGAGAACCTCAACTCCTTCACCGGCGCCCTGGCCCAGAGCGACCAGCAGCTCGACGAGTTCTACGGCCGCGTCGCCGACGTCAGCCGGTTCCTCGCCGCCGACTCTTCCGAAGTCGGGGCCGCGCTGCAGTCGCTCGGTGGCGCGCTCGGCGACGTCCAGCAGTTCGTCAACGACAACAAGACGGCCCTGGAATCCAATGTGGACAAACTGGCGTCGCTGTCGAAGGTCCTCGTCGACCAGCGCGCCGCGCTCGCCGAGGTGCTCGACATCGCGCCGACCGGCGCCACGAACTTCATCAACTCCTACGACGCGGCGTCGGGCACCATCGCCGTCCGCGACAACCTGAACGAGCTGACCCACCCGCCGATCCTCACCGTCTGCCGCCTGATCAGCTCGTTCACGCCCAAGGAGGTCCCCGACACGCTGGGGAACATCTGCAAGCAGCTGGCGCCGGTCCTCGACGGTGTGCTGAAGCTGCCGACGATCCCGCAGGTGCTCAACGCCCTGCAGAACGGGACGCTGCCACCGCTGCCGCTCCCGCTCGTCGACGTGATGGAACAGCTTTCCGGCGGTGCGAAGTGAAGGGGCGACGGCGGATCGCCGGTGCGCTGGCCGGGGTGCTCGTGCTCGCCGGCTGCAGCGACGGCGGGTTCAACGGCCTCTACGGCACGCCGCTGCCGGGCGGCGCCGACGTCGGCGACCACCCCTACCACGTCACCGCGCTGTTCACCGACGTGCTCGACCTGGTGCCGCAGTCGAGCGTCAAGGTCAACGACGTCGCGGTCGGGCGCGTCGACCGGATCACCCTGACCCCGGACACGCGGTCGGCGCTGGTCGCGATGACCGTCAACGGCGACATCGCGCTGCCCGCCAACGCCCGCGCCGAGCTGAAGCAGTCTTCACTGCTGGGCGAAAAGTTCGTCGAGCTGAGCGTGCCCACGGCCGAGCCGGCCACCGCCCAACGGCTGGGCGACGGCGGGCAGATCCCGCTCGGGCGCACCAACCGCAACCCCGAGGTCGAAGAGGTGCTCGGCGCGCTTTCGCTGCTGCTCAACGGCGGTGGCGTCGAGCAGATCCAGAAGATCAGCCACGAGCTCAACGACGCGCTGTCGGGCAACGAGCCGGAAATCCGCGCACTGCTGTCCCGGGTGGACGAACTGGCCACCCAGCTCGACGGGCACAAGACCGAAATCCTGCGGGCGATCGACGGCCTCGCCAAGCTGTCCCACACCTTGACGGGGCAGACGCAGAACCTGACCAACGCCCTCGACCACCTCGCGCCGGGCCTGAAGGTCGTCACCGACCAGCGCGACCAGCTCGTCGGCATGCTGAACGCGCTGAACACGCTGTCCGGGGTGGCGGTGGACACCGTGACCAAGAGCCGCGACCAGCTCGTCGCGAACCTCAAGGCCCTGCAGCCGACGCTGACGAAGCTCGGCGAGGCCGGCCAGAACCTGCCGAACGCGTTGCGGATCCTGCTCACCTACCCGTTCCCCGACTACGCGGGCAACGTGATCAAGGGCGACTACGCGAACGTCGAGGCGAACGTGAACCTCGACCTGGACACGCTCATCTCGAACTTCACCAACTCGTCGCAGCCGCCGATCGCGCTGCCTTCCGGAATCGGTGGCCAACCGAGCGCCGCCGCGCCGCCACTGCCGCTGCCCGACCTGGGTGCGGGCCCGCCGGTCGCCGGTCCGGGCCTGCTGGGCGGGCTGCTCGGCCTGATCGGGGGCGGCCGGTGACCCGCAAGATCCGGATCCAGCTGTTCGCGTTCGTCGTCATCGCGGTGGTCTCGGTCGTCTACGCCGGCGGCCGGTACGCCGGGCTGGACCGGCTGTTCGGCAACCGCGGCTACGTCGTCACCGCGCAGCTGACCGACTCCGGCGGCATCTTCGTCAACTCCGAGGTCGCCTACCGCGGGGTCACGGTCGGCCGGGTGACGTCGATGACGCTCACCGAGCACGGCGTCGACGTCGCCCTCGACATCGACGCGGGTGCGCCGGACATCCCGGCCGACGCGCACGCGCAGGTGGCCAACCGGTCGGCGGTGGGGGAGCAGTTCGTGGACCTGCTCCCGCAGCGCAGTGGGGGCCCGTTCCTGACCGACGGCTCGGTGATCACCGCGGACCGGACGTCGCTGCCGCCGTCGCCGGACACCGTGCTCACCCACCTCGACGACCTCGTCACGAGCGTGGACCCGGAGTCGCTGCGGACGGTCGTGGACGAGACGTACCACGCGTTCGCCGGAGCGGGGCCGGAACTGCAGCAGCTCCTGGACAGCACGGGATCGTTGACGGCGGTGGCCGCGCAGTACGTGCCGCAGACGCGGGGGCTGCTGGCGAACTCGCGGATCGTGCTGGACACGCAGCAGCGGCAGGCGGCGAACATCACCGACTTCGCGTCCGGCTTGCGGACGATCGCCGGTCAGCTCAAGAAGTCCGACCCGGACCTGCGGCGGGTGATCGCCGAGGCGCCGCGGCTGAGCAGGCAGATCAGCGACGTGCTCGCCGCGTCCGGCAGTGATCTGGGCGTGCTGTTCGCCAACCTGCTGACCACCGCGCAGATCACGACGTCCCGGACGGACTCGATCGAAGAGCTGCTGGTCGCGTACCCGATCATTTCGGCGTTCTCGCCGTCGACGTCCCCGGACGGCACCGGCCACCTGGGCGTGGTGTTCAACTTCTTCGACCCGGCTTCGTGCACGAAGGGTTATGAAGGGACGAAACAGCGTCCGGCGAACGATCTCGCGGAGGCTCCGGTGAACATGAACGCCTACTGCGCCGAGCCGCCGGGCAGCCCGACCGGGGTGCGCGGGGCGCAGAACGCGCCCTACGCGGGAAAACCGCCGGCCATCCCGGCCGCGCCGCAGCAGCAGGCCGCCGCTTCTTCGCCGGCGCAGCTGCCGGGGATGCTGAGCCTGCTGAGCGGGCCGTCTTCGGGTGGGCTCGGCCGGCTGCTGGGCGCGCCGTGACGCAGCGTCTGCTGGTGGTCGTGGCGGTGCTTTCCGTGCTGGCGGCGGCGTTCGCGGGCTGGTCGTGGTGGCGGGCGGCTTCGGACGATTCCTTCGCCCGCGGCCGGGAGCGCGACGCGATCTTGGCCGCGGCGGGTCCCGCACTGGTCACGTTGAACACGATCGACTACCGCACGGCGGCGGCGGACGTGGACCGCTGGATGGCGGCGACGACGGGCCAGTACGGGAAGGACCTTTCCGGCGACCGCCAGCTGCAGATCGACCGGGCCGCTGCCGCCCGCACGGTGTCGTCCGCCGCGCTGGTCCAGGCGGCGGTGACGGAAATCGACGTTCCCCGCGGGACGGCGCGCCTCCTGGCGGTGCTGGACGTCCGGGTGTCCACGGCCGGCGCGCCCGCGGCGCCGCGCCTGAACCGCCTCACGGTGGACGTGTCCCGCTCCCCGGACGGCTGGAAGATCGCCGCGGTCCAGGCGGCGGGTTCATGACCCGGGTCCTGGTGCTGGTGGTGGCACTCGCCCTGGGCTGCACGGCGTGGTTCGGCATCGAGGCGGCTTCGCTGTCCCCGGGGGACAACCAGGCTTTGGTGGACGTGCCCGCCACTGCTGAGGTTTCGGCTTCGGTGAGTGACGCGGTGAAGGCGGTGTTCTCGTACGACTACGCGAACCTGCCCCGCACCGAGCGAGCGGCGGCCGAGGTCTTGACGGGAGACGCGGTCCGGCAGTACCAGGCCCAGTTCGCCGTGGCCCGAACCCGGGCCACGGCGGAGAAGCTGACCCGCACGACCACGGTCCGGGCGATCGGAGTCAGGTCGTTGCGGGGCGACTCGGCGGACCTGCTCCTGTTCCTGGACCAGCAGACGGTGACCCAGGGCGGCGGAGCCCCGACGTCATCGGTGGCCCAGCTGGCGGTGACGGCGAAGCGGGTGGACGGCCACTGGAAACTGGCCACGCTCACGGCGCTCTAGCCGTCCCAGACCGCCGCGCCCTGGCGGATGACCTCCACTTCGGACGGCTCCGGAACCGGCCACAGCTGGACCACGTACCGGTAGTGCTCGCCGAACTCGTGCTCGTTCCACGTCACCGCGGGCGGACCGGCAGGCACGTACGACACCCGGGCCCGGTACAACCCCGGCAGCACCGAAAAGTACTTCTCCTGCGACGGGTAGTCCGCCGGCCCGGAAATCACGATCTTGCCGCTCGGAACCGGAAGGTCCGCTTCCACCACGTGCTCCGCATCGGCGGCCAAGGCCGGCGGTGAAGGCACCAAGGTCACCGAAGACTCGACCACGTCCGAGCGGGCCGTCGCGATGGCGAAACCTCCGGGCTCCACCCCGATCCGGTGACATTCGACGGCGAGAGAAGTCCAGCCGCTGCCCGTCAACCGGAAGCGGGAGTCGCGCACCGAGAACTGGCGCTGGTCGGCGTGGACGACGAGATGCACACGAACCACCCTAGCCAGGACCCGCCCCGGAATGGTATCGACGGCGGGTTTAGCGTTGACGGCATGACCACTGCTTCCGTCGACGTCGACACGGCCCGCAGCGACTACGCGGCCCTGGTCGGCCGAGGCCTCTCCCTGGACATCACCCGCGGCAAGCCGTCCCCCGAGCAGCTCGACCTCTCGAACGCGCTGCTCGGCCTCCCGGGCGACGGCACCTTCAAGGCCGAGGACGGCTCCGACGTCCGCAACTACGGCGGCCTCAACGGCCTGCCCGAGCTGCGCCGCATCTTCGCCCCCGCGCTGCAGGTGCCCGCCGGGCAGCTGCTCGCCGCGGGCAACTCGAGCCTCGAGCTGATGCACGACGCCGTCGTCCAGGCGCTGCTGAGCAAGCTGCCCGGCGCCGAGCGCCGCTGGGCCGACGAGCCGCAGGTGAAGTTCCTCGCCCCGGTCCCGGGCTACGACCGCCACTTCGCGCTCACCGAGCGCTTCGGGATCGAGCTCGTGCCGGTCGCGATGACCGACGAGGGCCCGGACATGGACGTCGTCGAGACGCTGGTCGCCGAAGACCCGAGCGTCAAGGGCATCTGGTGCGTCCCCAAGTACAGCAACCCCACCGGGGTCACGTTCAGTGACGACGTCGTGCGGAGGCTCGCCGGCATGCGCACCGCGGCGCCGGACTTCCGGATCTTCTGGGACAACGCCTACGCCGTGCACCACCTCACCGACGACGAGCCGGAGCTGGCCGACCTGCTGGCCCTGGCCACCGAAGCGGGCAACGCCGACCGCGTCTTCGTCTTCGGCTCCACCTCGAAGATCACCCTCGCCGGGGCCGGCGTCGGCTTCTTCGGCGCTTCCGAGGCCAACCTCGCCTGGTGGACCGGCAACACCGCCAAGCGCACCATCGGCCCGGACAAGGTCAACCAGCTCCGGCACGCGCACTTCCTCAAGGACGAGGACGGCGTCCGCGCCCACATGCGCAAGCACGCCGAGATCATCGGCCCGAAGTTCGCGGCCGTCGACCGCATCCTCACCGAGGAACTGGCCGACCTGGCGTCCTGGACCAAGCCGACCGGCGGGTACTTCATCACGCTGACCGTCCCGCAGGGCACCGCGAAGGAGGTCGTGCGGCTGGCGAAGGAGGCCGGTGTCGCGCTGACCCCCGCCGGGGCGACCCACCCGCACGGCACCGACCCGGCCGACGCCGTCATCCGGATCGCGCCGACCTTCCCGAAGCTCGCCGAGGTCGAAGAGGCCGTCCGCGCGCTCGCCGTGTGCGTCCGGCTCGCCGTCGCCCAACGCGGCTGACCAGGGACAACGCAAGTCGATCAAAATTTTTTCCGGTTTGACCGAGCCGGGGGCCGCCCAGGTACGTATGACCGGTGGGTGAGGTGGACGAACTCGTCACGAGAGGACGTCCCCCGGTGTTCGGAAAACGCTACACAAAGCAGCTGATCGAGCGCAGTGCGGAGAACGCGACCGACCGCCGCCGCTTCCTCAAGGCTGCGGGAGCGGCGGGGCTCGGCGTCGCGGGCGCCGGTGCGCTCGGTACAGCGCTGTCGCTGGGCCTCAGCCCGGCCGGTGCCACGTCGCAGTACGGGCAGCAGGGAGGTGACGCGGGGAAGGAGGCGGCGAGCGACGCCGCCGTGCTGAACTTCGCGCTCAACCTCGAGTACCTCGAGGCGAACCTGTACTTGTTCGCCGTCAGCGGCTACGGGCTGAACGAGAAGTACGTCGACGGCGTCGGCAACCTCGGCAAGGTCTCCGGCGGGCACGCGGTGAAGTTCAAGAACGAGCACACCAAGCAGATCGTCCAGGAGATCGCCGAAGACGAGGTCGCGCACGTCAACTTCCTGCGCAAGGCGCTGGACAAGGCGGCCGTGGCGCAGCCGGAGATCGACTTCCAGAACAGCTTCACCGCGGCCATGCAGGCCGCGGGGGTGATCAAGGAGGGTCAGACGTTCGACCCGTTCGGCAGCGAGAACAACTTCCTGCTTGCCGCCTACCTGTTCGAGGACGTCGGCGTGTCCGCCTACAAGGGCGCCGCCCCGCTGGTGAACAACAAGACGTTCCTCGACGCGGCCGCGGGCATCCTGGCCGTCGAGGCCTACCACGCCGGGATCATCCGGTCCGCCCTGTTCGAGCGCGGCCTCGGGGACATCACGAACAAGATGTCCGACGCCCGCGACAGCCTCGACGGCAAGGCCGACGACGACGAAGGCGTCATCAAGGACGGCAAGGCGAACCTCGTCCCGACGGACGCCAACGGCATCGCGTTCGGACGCTCCGCCGAGCGCGTGCTCAACATCGCCTACCTCAACCCCGACAAGGTGACCTCGGGTGGGTTCTACCCGCGCGGCCTCAACGGCGACATCGCCACCAGCGGTGCGAAGGAGTAGGCACCGCGTGCCGCCGCCACGGTAACGTCACCGGCGGCGGCACGCGGAGTCGACGAGGGGCGCGAAGTGCGGGTACTGGTGGCGGGCGGCGGGATCTCGGGCACGGTCACGGCGATGGCGGTGAAGCTCGCCGGTCACGAAGCGATCGTCTACGAGGCCCACCCCACCGGCGGGGACGACATCGGTGCGTTCCTCACGATCATGCACAACGGCATGGACGCGCTGCGGGCGATCGGCGCCGACCGGCCGGTGATCGACGCGTCCTTCGCGGCGTACGGCGTCGAGCTCGTCGCCCCGGACGGGGAGACCGTGGGGCGGCGGGAGTTCGACACCGAAGACCTCGACGGGCCGCGGACCCTGACCCGCGCGACGCTGTACCGCGTCCTGCAGGACGAGGCCGCGCGCCGCGGTGTCCCGCTGGAGCGCGGCAAACGGCTGGTGGGCGCGAAGCCCGGCCCGGCCGGGATCACGGCGGAGTTCGCCGACGGCACCACCGCGACCGGCGACGTCCTCGTCGGCGCGGACGGCCTCCGCTCGGTCGTCCGGCAGCTGATCGACCCGGCCGCGGACGACCCGCGCTACACCGGGCTGACCGTCGTGTACGGCTACACGCGGGCGGGCGGGCTGCCCGCCGCGCCCGGGATCTACCGGATGATCCGCGGCAGCCGGGCCGCCTTCGGGTTCACCACGGCCCCGGACGGCGCCACCTTCTGGTTCGCCCGCATCCCGGACGCCGAGCGGTCCCGCGAGGAGATCGCCGCGGTCACCCCGGCAGGCTGGCGCGAGTTCGCGCACGCGGCGTTCGACGGCGATCCGCTGCCCTGCGCGGACATCATCGCCGCCACCGGGGACGAGGTCTTCGGCGGCCACTCCTACGACGTGCCGGAGACCCGGGTCTGGTCGACGCCCGAGATGGTCCTCACCGGCGACGCCGCCCACGCCGCGTCCCCGGCCGCGGGGCAGGGCGCGTCGATGGCGCTGGAGGACAGCGTCGTGCTGGCGCAGTGCCTGCGCGACCTGCCGGACCCGGCGTCGGCCTTCGCGGCGTACGAAGGACTTCGCCGCGAGCGCGTCGAGAAACTGGTGCTGGCGAGCGCGGGCGGAGACGTCGGCGAGGAACGCGGCTGGCTGTACGCACACCACATCGACTGGGAAGCGAAGATCACCGCCTAGCCCGCACCCCGCCTCGAGCGCCCCAAGGTGGCCTTCGGTGCGTTGGGCGCACCCAAGGTGGCCTTCGGTGCGTTGGGCGCACCCAATGTGGCCTTCGGTGCGTTGGGCGCACCCAAGGTGGCCTTCGGTGCGTTGGGCGCACCCAAGGTGGCCTTCGGTGCGTTGGGCGCACCCAAGGTGGCCTTCGGTGCTCCATCCATGCCCCCGCCACCACCCTCAACGGAGGCGCTTCGCGCCGCAGTGCTGATCCAACGCAACCAAGGCCACCTTGGGGCGCGTGATCGGAGTCAGCGAGGCGGGCGGGAGCCGCACGAGTCGCGCACCACGAGTTTCGTGGGCAGCAGCACCGGTTCCGGGGCCGTCGCGGTCTCGAGCATGCTCAGCAGCGCGCCGGCCGCCGCGGTGCCGAAGCCCGGCTTGTCCTGGGCCACCGTGGTGAGCGCCGGGTCCACCAGTGACGCCACCTCGATGTCGTCGAACCCGACGACGGCCAGGTCCGCCGGTACCCGCAGGCCGGCCGCGCGGGCCGCCAGCAGGGCGCCGACCGCCATCTCGTCGCTGGCCGCGAACACCGCCGTCGGCGGGTCCCTGCGGGCCAGGAGCCGCCGCATGCCGACGAACCCGCTCTCGCGGTAGAAGTCGCCGCCGATCACGAGGTCCTCCGCCACCGGCAGCCCGGCTTCGGCCAGCCCGCGCCGGTAGCCCTCGGTGCGCGCGGCGGCCGGCGCGTTGCCGCGGGGGCCGGTGATCGTCGCGATCCGGCGGTGGCCGAGGGCGGCCAGGTGCCGGACGGCCTCCGCCGCGCCCCCGGCGTTGTCCGACGTCACGTGCGTCGCCCGTGGTCCGGACAGGGCGACGTCCAGAGCGACGCACGGCAACCCGGACTGGGCGAACGCGGTGAACGCGTCGGCGTCCGTGCCGCTGTCGATGAGTACCAGCCCGGCCAGGTGGTGGCGGCGGGTCATGCTCACGTAGCCGATCGGGTCGGCCAGCGACACGCCGGGGTGCCGGTCGCGGGCGTCGTCGCTGGTCGCGAGCAGCAGCAGGTGGTAGCCGTGCGAGCTCAACGCGGATTTGAGGCCCAGCAACAGGTCCTGCAGGAACGGGTGCCGCCAGCCGGGCCGCCGGTGGTCGGTGTCCCAGACCAGCCCGATCATCGCCGACTGCTGCCGCGACAGCGCGCGCGCCGACTCGTTCGGCGAGAAGTCGAGGTCCCGCGCGACCCGTTCGACGTGTTCACGGGTCTTCGCGCTGACCGTGGCGGGGCGGTTGAACACCCGTGACACGGTGGCGACGGAAACCCCGCAGAGCTGCGCGATCTCGCGGGCGGTGACCATGGGAACCTCCGTTACTGTAACCGGTTACATCTCTAGCACATGACCTCTGGCTGCGTAAATGCCGAAGCCAGTTATCATTTCGTTACTTGACGGCGCTGTGCTGGGAGCGCTCTCATAGGACCCGCGTTTTCCGACCGGCCCGCAGAACAACGGAGATCTCATGCGCCCGAAAACGAGAAACCGCCGGATCCGCCTGCTCGCCGGGGTGGGTGCCACCCTGGTCGCGCTCACCGCGCTGAGCGCCTGCGGGGACAGCGGCGCCGCCGGTGGCAAGGTCAAGCTGAGCCTCGGCCTGTTCGGCAACTTCGGCTACACCGACCTGATCAAGGAGTACCAGGCGGCGCACCCGGACATCGAGATCACCGAGCGGACCGCCGCCTACTCCGACCACCACAAGAACATCGCCGCGCACCTGGCCACCGGCGCCGGGGCCGCGGACATCGAGGCCGTCGACACCGGGTACGTCGCCCAGTTCAAGGCGACGCCGGACAAGTTCGTCGACCTGAACACCGTCGGCGGCGACAAGCTCAAGGACCGCTGGCTGGCCTGGAAGTGGGCCGCGTCGCTGGGCAAGGGCGGGCAGCAGATCGGCTACGGCACCGACGTCGGCGGCCTGGCCATCTGCTACCGCCGCGACCTGTTCAAGACCGCCGGGCTGCCCGAGGACCGGGACGCCGTTTCCGCGCTCTGGCCCACGTGGCAGGCGTTCTTCGAGACGGGCAAGCGGTTCCAGGCGCAGGCGCCGAACGGCGTCAAGTTCATGGACGGCGGCCCGACCGTGCTCAACGCGATCGTCGGCCAGGCCCCGGTCGGCTACTACGACGAGAACGACCGGATCGTCGTGGGCAGCAACCCGGCACTGCGCCAGGGCTGGGACCTCGTGGCCGACGCGGTCAAGGCGAACCTGAGCGCCGGGCTGCTCTACAGCACGCCGCAGTGGAACACCGGCTTCACCCAGGGGCAGTTCGCGACCGTCACGTGCCCGGCGTGGATGATGACCAAGATCAAGGACCAGGCACCGGACACCGCGGGCAAGTGGGACATCGCCAGTGTGCCCGGCGGGGGCGGCAACTGGGGCGGCTCGTACCTGACGGTGCCCAAGCAGGGCAAGCACACCAAGGAAGCCGCCGAGCTCGCCGCGTGGCTGACCGCGCCCGAGCAGCAGGCGAAGGTCTTCACCAGCAAGGGCCTGCTGCCCTCCGTGCCGTCGCTCTACGACGACCCGAAGATCACCGGCTACACCAACCCGTTCTTCTCGGGTGCGCCGGTGGGCAAGCTCTTCACCGACGCGGCGAAGAAGCTGAACCCGCAGTACCAGGGCCCGAAGGCCGGCGACGTGCAGACGGAGTTCGGCAACGCGATGCAGCGCGTCGAGCAGGGCAAGCAGGACGGCGCGGCGGCGTGGCAGCAGCTGGTCGGTGACGTCGCGAAGATCAAGTGATGGCTCCGGCAAAAACGCTGACCTTCGGCGAGCGGCGGCAGAAGTGGGACGTCAAGCTGTCGCCGTTCGGTTTCATCAGCCCGTACTTCCTCATCTTCGGCGTCTTCGGGTTGTTCCCGCTGCTGTACACGGCGTTCGTGTCGCTGCAGAAGCGGAACCTCATCGACGCCGAGGGCGCGACGTTCATCGGGCTCGGCAACTACGAACAGCTGCTGTTCCACGACCCGTACTTCTGGAACGCGATGGGGAACACGGTCAGCCTGTGGCTGCTGACCACGCTCCCGCAGATCCTGTTCGCGCTCGGCATCGCGCACCTGCTCAACCGCAGGCTGCGCGGGCGGATGCTGTTCCGGATGGGGATGATCCTGCCCAACATCACCTCGGTGGCGGCGGTGACGATCATCTTCGCGCAGCTGTTCGGCCGGGACTTCGGGCTGGTCAACTGGGTGCTGAGCTGGTTCGGCGCCGGGCAGATCGACTGGCAGGCCGGCACGGCCAGCTCGCACACCGCCATCGCGGCGATGGTGGTGTGGCGCTGGACCGGCTACCACGCCCTGATCTTCCTGGCGTCGATGCAGGCCATCCCGTCGAGCATGTACGAGGCCGCCACCCTCGACGGCGCCCGCGGGTGGCAGCAGTTCTGGCGGATCACCGTGCCGCTGCTGCGGCCGCAGATCATCTTCTCCACGGTGATCGCGACCACCGGGAACATGCGGCTGCTCGCCGAGCCGCTGCTGTTCAACCCCGGCACCGCGGCGGCGACCGGCGGCTCGGACCGGCAGTTCCAGACCGCCGCGCTCTACCTCTACGAACAGGGCTTCGCCAAGTACGACTTCGGCTACAGCTCGGCGATCGCGCTGATCCTGGCCGTGGCCACGATGCTCGTCGCGGGCCTGTCGTACCTGGTGACCCGGCGCATCCAAACGGACTGAGGAGCGACATGACCACCGTGCTGACCCCGGCCGCCCCCGCGCCGCCGGTCGCGCCCGGACGGGCCCGGCGGCTCGCCCGGCGGGTCGCGAGCCCGTGGACCTACGCCGCGCTGATCGCGATCCTGGCCGGCTCGGCGTTCCCGGTGTACTGGTCGTTCGTCGTCTCCTCGCAGACGACGGAGGCGGTCGGGAGCGTGCCGCCGGTGCTGGTGCCGGGCGGGCACCTGTTCGAGAACATCGCCCGCGTCTTCGACGAGACGGACTTCGCGCTGGCGCTGGGCAACTCGCTCATCGTCGCGGGCACGATCACCGTCTCGGTGGTGCTGTTCTCGACACTGGCCGGGTTCGCCTTCGCCAAGCTGCGGTTCCGCGGGCGGACGGCGTTGCTGCTCGTCGTGATCGCCACCCAGGCGATCCCGACCGAGCTGGGCGTCGTGCCGCTGTACATGATGATGGCCGACTTCGGGTGGGCCGGGGAGCTCCAGGCGGTGATCGTGCCCGGCCTGGTCACCGCGTTCGGCGTGTTCTTCATGCGCCAGTACTTCGACCGGGCGCTGCCGATGGAGCTGCTGGAGGCCGGGCGGATGGACGGCTGCGGCTCGCTGCGGCTGTTCTGGCACGTGGCCCTGCCCACCGCCCGCCCGGCCGCGGCGGTGCTCGGCCTGTTCACCTTCATGCAGGCCTGGAACGACTTCTTCTGGCCGCTGGTGGTGCTGGTGCCGGAGAACCCGACCGTCCAGACCGCACTGTCCACACTGGCCAGTGGCTACACCACCGACTACACCCTCGTGCTCACCGCCGCCACCATCGGCACTGTCCCCGTCCTCCTCGTGTTCCTGCTGTTCGGCCGCCAGATCGTCGGCGGCATCATGCAGGGCGCGCTCAAGGGCTGACCCACCGGAGCTCACCGTGACTTCCAGATTCCCGCCCGCCTTCCGCTGGGGCGTCGCGACCTCGGCGTTCCAGATCGAGGGCGCCACCCGGACCGACGGCCGCGGACCGTCCATTTGGGACACATTCGCGGCGGTTCCCGGCGCGGTGGCGGGCGGCCACACCGGGGAACCGGCGGCCGACCACTACCACCGCTGGCGCGCCGACCTCGACCTGCTCGCCGAACTGGGCGTCGACTCCTACCGGTTTTCGGTGTCCTGGCCGCGGATCCAGCCTTCCGGGCGCGGCGGCGCCGAACGCCGGGGCCTGGACTTCTACCGGCGGCTCGTGGAAGGGCTACGGGAGAAGGGGATCGAGCCGTTCCTGACGCTCTACCACTGGGACCTGCCCCAGGCGCTGGAGGACGCGGGTGGCTGGCGGTCGCGCGACACGGCGTTCCGGTTCGCCGAGTACGCGGCCTTGGTGCACGAGGAACTCGGCGACGTCGTCGACTTCTGGACGACGCTCAACGAGCCGTACCCGTGCGCGGTCGCGGGCTACGGCGAAGGCCGCCACGCGCCGGGCGCCCGCGAGGGGCACGGCGCGCTGGCGGCGGCCCACCACCTGCTGCTCGGTCACGGCCTGGCGGTCCGGGCGATGCGCGAGCGGGCGGCGTTGCCGCACCAGTTCGGCATCGTCCTCAACCAGTCACCGGCGGTCCCGGTGTCGTCCTCGGCCGCCGACGCCGCGGCGGCCGCGCGTCAGGACACCCTGCTGCGCCGCCAGTTCACCGACCCGCTGTTCGGCGGCCGCTACGCACCGGGCCTGCCGGCGATGTTCGACGGCGTCTCGGACTTCTCGTTCCGCCACGACGAAGACCTCGAGACGATCGGGGCACCCCTGGACTACCTGGGGGTGAACTACTACTACCGCGTGCACGTGGCGGACGCCCCCCACCGCGAGCCGGAGCCGGCCCTGCGGACGGTGGCCGACATCGGCGTGGACACCACCCGCGTGCCGGACGTCCCGCGGACGGGCATGGGCTGGCCGGTCGAGCCGGAGGGGCTGACGGAAGCCCTGGTCGGCCTGCACAACCGCTACCCGGGCCTGCCGCCGGTGTACGTCACGGAAAACGGCTGCGTGTACGCGGACCGGAGCGATTTCGCGGACTACGAGCGCATCAGCTTCCTGAGCGAGCACATCGACGCAGCCCGCGCGGCGGCCGCGGCGGGGGTCGACCTGCGCGGGTACTTCTGCTGGTCGCTGCTGGACAACTTCGAGTGGGCACACGGGTACAAGCCCCGCTTCGGCCTGGTCCACGTCGACTACGAGACCCAGCAGCGCACCCCCCGGGCGAGCTACCGCTGGTACCGCGACTTCATCCGGGCCCAGCGCGAGTAGGTCCCGAGCGCCCCAATGTGGCCTTCGGTGCGTTGAGCGCACCGAAGGCCACATTGGGTGCGTTGGACGCACCGAAGGCCACATTGGGTGCGTTGAGCGCACCCAATGTGGCCTTGGGGCGCTTACTTCTTGTAGAGACCTTCGATGTCGTTCGCGTAGTTCTTCGAGACCACGTTCCGCTTCAGCTTCAAGCTCGGCGTGATCTCGCCGCCCGCCTCGGTGAAGTCGTTCGCCAGCACGGTGAACTTCTTGATCGCCTCGGCCTTCGACACCGACTTGTTGGCCTCGTCGACCGCGGCCTGGATCTCCGCGACCAGGTCGGGGTCGGTGGCCAGGTCCGCGACCGTGGCCGAAGCCGGCTTGCCGTGCTGGGACTTCCACGACGGGAAGTACTCCTCGTCCACCGTCACCAGCGCCGCGATGAACGGGCGCTGGTCGCCCACCACCATCGCCTGGCTGACCAGCGGGGACGCCTTGATCGTGTCCTCGAGGCCGGACGGGGCGACGTTCTTGCCGCCCGCCGTCACGATGATCTCCTTCTTGCGGCCGGTGATCTTGAGGAAGCCGTCGGAGTCGAGCTCGCCGAGGTCGCCGGTGTGGAACCAGCCGTCGGTGAGCGCTTCCTTCGTCGCCTGCGGGTTGTTGTAGTACGCCCGGAACACGACGTCGCCCTTGAGCAGGACCTCGCCGTCGTCGGCGATGCGGACCGACGTGCCGTTGACCGGCTTGCCGACCGTGCCCACGCGGAACGCCGTCTGGGTGTTGACGTTCGCCGCCGCGGACGTCTCGGTGAGGCCGTAGCCCTCGAACACCGGGACGCCGATGCCGCGGAAGAAGTGCGCCAGCCGCGCCCCCAGCGGGGCGCCGCCCGAGACCGCCGCGACGCAGCGGCCGCCGAGGGCCGCGCGCAGCTTGCCGTAGACGAGCTTGTCGAACAGCAGGTGCTTGGCCTTCAGCCCGAGCCCGGCGCCGCCCTTGTCCTGCGCTTCGCTGTAGGCGACCGCGACGGCCTCGGCGGCGTCGAAGATCTTGCCCTTGCCGTCGCCGTGGGCCTTCTGCTTCGCCGAGTTGTAGACCTTCTCGAACACGCGCGGCACCGCGACCACGAACGTCGGCCGGAACGTGCCCAGGTCGGCGACCAGGTTCTTGATGTCCGGGGTGTGCCCGAGGGTGACCCGGGCGGTCAGCGCGGTGACGGCGATCGCGCGGGCCAGCACGTGCGCCAGCGGCAGGAAGCACAGCAGCGAGTTGCCCTGCTCCATCAGCTGCGGGAACGCCTCGATGTCGGCGCGGATCTCGGCCAGGAGGTTCCGGTGGGTCAGCTCGACACCCTTGGGGCGGCCGGTGGTGCCGGAGGTGTAGACGATCGTGGCGAGCTCGTCCGCGGTCACCTCGCGGCGCCGGTCGTGCAGCTCGTCGTCGGAGAGGCCGGCACCCAGCGCGGACAGTTCTTCGACGGCGGGGGAGTCGCCTTCGATCTGCCACGTGTGGGCCAGGTCGGTGAGCCGGTCCCGGACCTCGTCGAGCGTCGCGACGTGGGCGTTCGTCTCGACGAACACCCCCTTCGCGGCCGAGTCGGAGAGGATCCAGTGGACCTGCTCGGGGGAGGACGTGTCGTAGATCGGGACGGTCACCGCGCCGGCCGCCCAGATCGCGAAGTCGATCAACGTCCACTCGTAGCGGGTTTTCGACATGATCGCGACGCGGTCGCCGCGGCCGATCCCGGCCTTGGCCATGCCTTTGGCCACGGCCAGCACTTCGGCCGCGAACTCCTTGGCGGTCACGTCCAGCCAGCTGCCCTCGACCTGGCGGCGGAAGCTCACCACGTCGGAGAACCGCTCGGCGTTCGCCCAGACGACGTCGGACATGTTTTCGTCGTCGGCCACCGGCTTGCCGGCGGGAGCGCTGTATTCGCGCACGTGGACCTCCGTGTTCAACGCGTGCGGCAGGTGACACCGCTGTTACCCGCCAGTCAACTTAGCGTGGTGTGCACCTTAAGACCATGCTGATCGGCGCGGCGAGGCGAGGCCGTGACATTCTTCGCACGTGAACGCGCCACCCTCACTCGACATCGTCGACGAGACGTTCCTCGCCGTTCCGCCGGCCACCGTGGCCGCGGTCTTCGCCGAGCCGGCCTCCTGGCGGCGCTACTGGCCCGACCTGGTCCTCGAGGTCTACACCGACCGGGGGGACAAGGGCCTGCGCTGGACCGTGCGGGGCGCGCTCGTCGGTACGATGGAGGTCTGGCTCGAGCCGGTGCTCGACGGCACCCTGCTGCACTACTTCCTGCGGGCGACCCCCGCCGACGCGGCCGGGGCGCCTCGTGAACTGGCGCCGCGCGACCTGCGCCGGGAGTTCGACCGGCGGGCCCGCGCGGCGAAGGCGGTCGCGCTCGGGCTCAAGGAGATCCTGGAGGACGGGCGCGAGCCCGGCGTCCCTCCGCGAACCGAAGGCTGAACAAAAGGCTAGGGGGCCAGGGGTGCGGGTACACGTCGTCTCGGACGTGCACGGCAACGCGGACGCGCTGAAGCGGGCGGGCGACGGGGCGGACGCCCTGGTCGTGCTCGGCGACCTGATCGACTTCGTCGACTACCGCGACCACGACAAGGGCATCATGGGTGCCCTGTTCGGCGCGGAGAAGGTCGGCGAGTTCGCCCGCCTGCGCCGCGAGGGCACCCGTGACGAAACCGTTGCCTATTCGCGCACGCTCTGGGCGAGCCTCGAAGACCCGGGAGCCGCGGTCGACGAGGCCGTCCGCGCCCAGTACGCGACGCTGTTCGCGGCGATGACCGCGCCCACCTACGCCACCCCCGGCAACGTCGACACCCCGGCGCTGTGGCCGGAGTTCACCGGCGAAGGCGTCCGGGTGCTCGACGGCGAGGTCGCCGAGTTCGGCGGCCTGCGGTTCGGCTTCGTCGGCGGCGCGCTGCTGCCCGACGGCGTCGTCCCGCGGCCCCGCAAAGGCGCCGCCTGGCGGCCCTACCTGCGGGATCGCGCGGAGTACGACCGCAGCGTCGCCGAGCTCACCGAGGTGGACGTGCTCTGCACGCACGGCCCGCCCGCCCTGCCGGAGCTGACCTACGACGTCGTCGCCCGCCGCAGCGAGATCGGCTCGACGGCGCTGCTGGAGCTGATCCGGGCGCAGCGGCCGCGCTGGTCGGTGTTCGGGCACGTGCACCAGCCCCTGTCCGCCCGCGCCCGGGTCGGCCTGACCGAGTGCCGTAACGTGGGTCACTTCAAGGAGACCGGGCAGCCCTACGTGCTGCGCTGGTGACCAACCGCGGCGGCTACGCTTCGACCCATGGCCGAGCAGTCCACACAGTCCATCGAGGTCGACGCCGAGCCCAGCCGGGTGATGGCCGTGATCGCCGACTTCCCCGCGTACCCGGAATGGGCCAAGGCCGTCCGGCAGACCGAGGTCCTCGACACCGATGCCGGCGGGCGGGCCAAGCAGGTCAAGCTCACCCTCGACGCCGGTCCGATCAAGGACGTCTACACCCTCGAATACGACTGGGACGAAGACGGCCTCGGCGTCAGCTGGCACCTGGTCAAGGGTCAGATGCAGAAGGCGCAGAACGGCCGCTACGCGCTGGCCGACCTCGGCGGCCGGACGCGGGTCACCTACACGCTGTCGGTCGAGCTGGCGCTGCCGATGATCGGCCTGCTGCGCCGCAAGGCCGAGAAGATGGTCATGGACACCGCGCTGAAGGAGCTCAAGAAGCGGGCCGAGGGCTAGCGTGCGGATCCTGCTGTGCACCGGCAAGGGGGGTGTCGGGAAGACCACGCTGGCCGCGGCCACCGGCGCCGCCCTCGCCGCTCGCGGCAGGAAGACCCTGGTCGTGTCCACGGACCCGGCGCACTCGCTCGGTGACGCCTTCGGGCAGTCCCTCGGCACCGAACCGTCCGAAGTGGACACTCTCCTCTCGGCCGTGCAGGTGGATTCGCGCACCCTGGTGGACGCCGGCTGGCAGCGGCTGCGCGGCGAGCTGCGCGCGGTGCTGTCCGGCGCGGGCCTGGACACCCTCGACGCCGAAGAGCTCACCGTGCTGCCCGGCGTCGACGAGCTGCTCGCCCTCACCGAGGTCCGCCGGCTGGCCGGGGACGGGCCGTGGGAGACCGTCGTCGTCGACTGCGGGCCGACGGCCGAGACGCTGCGGCTGCTCGCCCTGCCCGAAGCCGTCTCCGGCTACCTGACCCGCGTGTTCGGGCCGCGCGGCCGCGTCACGGACTCGGTGCGCCGCCTCGGCGCCCACCTCGACGGCCTGCGCGCCCTGCTCACCGACCCGTCGGTGACGACGGTCCGGCTGGTCCTGACGCCGGAGCGGGTGGTCGTCGCCGAGGCGCGCCGCACGCTCAGCTCGCTGGCCCTGCGCGGCATCGCCGTCGACGGCCTGATCGCCAACCGGCTGATGCCGGCGCCCGGCATCTGGCGCGGGGGCGCCGCGTCGTGGCTGCGCACCCGGCGGACGCAGCAGGACGCCGTGCTCGCCGAGCTCGCCGCGGCCGGGATCGCGCCGGTCGCCCGGGTGGAGCACCGGGCCGTCGAGCCGGTCGGGCTGCCCGCGCTGCTGGAGATCGCCGCCGAGCTCTACCGCGGCGAAGACCCCCTCGACGGCGACGGCACGCCCGTCACCCCGCTGCTGCGCGTGCGGCCCGCCACCGGCGGGTACACCCTGCGCGTCGCGATCCCGCTCGCGCGGGACGCCGAGGTCGACCTCGCCCGCGTCGACGACGACCTGGCGATCACCGTGGACGGCTTCCGCAGGCTCATCGCCCTGCCGGAGCCGCTGCGGCCGTGCCGGATCACCGGCGCGGAATCCGACGCCGACGGCCTGGTCGTGCACCTGGCCGGGAACCGGGGACGCGGGTGAGCGAAGAGGAACACGGGCCGCGCCTGACCGAGGAGATCCGCCTGCTCGCCGAGATGGTGGCGGAGAAGGCCGCACCGTGGCTCGAGGACGTGCTCGCGGCCGGGCACGGCAGCTTCTTTTCGGGGGTTCCGGGTGGCGAAGCCCCCGGCCCGGGGCGAAGCCCCGGAAGCTACGGAACCCCTGACGAGGCGAAACCGGACGGTTCGGCGTGCGGCTGGTGCCCGCTCTGTGCGATCGTCGCGGTGGTGCGGGGGGAACGGCCCGAGCTGGTCGCGCGGCTGGCCGAGCAGCTGGCGCAGCTGGTCGCTCTGCTGCGCGCGGTGCTCGCGGACCGCTGGGAGCCGGAGGAGGGCGTGCACATGCCCGGGTTCCGGCCCGCGCCGCGGCCCGCGGACCCGCGGTCGTCGCCGCGGGTGCAGCACATCGCGGTGGTCCGCCGGCGCGACGAGTGGGAGAGCTGAGTGCGGACGATAGGGGTGGACGTCGGCGGGACGAGCATCCGGGCCGGCGTGGTGGACGAACGCGGCTCCCTGCTCGACACGGCCCGCGTCGCGACGCCGACCGAGGAAGGCGCCCTCGAGGACGCCATCGCCGGCGTGGTCGAGGACCTGCGCAACCGGCACGACGTGGCCGGCGTCGGGCTGGCGGTGGCGGGCTTCGTGGCACGCGACCGCCGGTCGGTGATGTTCGCGCCGCACCTGGCGTGGCGCGGCGCCCCGGTCGCGGACCGGATCGAAAAGCGCGTCGGCCTGCCGGTGCTGCTGGAGCACGACGTCAATTCGGCGATCGTGGGCGAGCACCGCTTCGGCGCGGCCCGCGGCGCCCAGGTGGCGGCCCTGGTGGCACTGGGCACGGGCATCGGCGCGGGCCTGCTGCTGGACGGCAAGCTGTACCGCGGCGCGTACGGCGTGGCACCGGAGCTGGGCCACCTGACGGTGGTCCGCGGCGGACGGCCCTGCCCGTGCGGCAAGTACGGCTGCTGGGAGCGCTACTGCAGCGGAACGGCACTGGCGGCCACGGCGGTGGAGCTGCTCGCGCGGCACCCGGGCCGTTCGACCGTCCTGGCGCCGCAGGTCGCGGGCGACCCGGGCTCGGTGACGGGCCGCCGGGTGGCCGGCGCGGCGCGCGACGGAGACCCGATCGCCCAGCTGGCGATGGCGGAGCTCGCCAAGTGGCTGGGCGAGGGCCTGGCGCTGGTGGCGGACGTGTTCGACCCGGAGATCATCGTGATCGGCGGCGGGGTGTCGGAGTCGGCCCCGCTGTTCCTGGACGAGGCCCGCGAGCACTACGCGGGCGCGATCACGGGCGCCCGCCACCGCCCGCTGGCCAGAATCAGGACGGCCCACCTCGGCGACGACACGGCGATCGTGGGCGCGGCGGCCCTGGCCCTGGAAGCGGCGAAGACCCCGGTCTGAGCTGGCCGGCCTTCGCGATCGGCGAAAGTTGTGGACAGCTGCCCCGGCGAGGAGTTCCGCCCGGGCGGAACTGTCGGTGCCTCCCGGTAGCGTGGAAACCGGGGCTGCTCAGCCGCGCGCCACCCGTCCCGACCTGCGGTCACTCGACGATGGAGGGCACAGATGCCGACGCCGGTCTGGATCGGACTGGGCGGCGCGGCCGTGATGATCGCCGCGGGGGTGATCCGGCGTAGGGCCCACCGCCGCTGGGCGGCGGTGGCCGCGTCGCTCGTGGCGCTCGCCGGCTGGGGCGTCATGGTGCAGTTCCTGATCAAGCCCCTGGTGTCCGGCCCCGCGCTCGCCGTCATCATCCTCGGCGGCATCACCGTGACCATCTTCCTCACCGCGATCGTCGGCGGCCGCGCGAAGCAGGCCCCGGAAAGCGATGACCGGCGATCCCCGCCCGACCTGTGACACGCTGGACGGGTGAGTCACCTGTCCGCGAGTGTCTTCGTCCGCTGTTCCTGCGGGCACGTGCACTGGGGCCGCTACGGCGCGGCCGGGCTGCTGCTCGTCGATCCCGCCCGCGGTGTCCTCCTGCAGCGCCGCGCCTGGTGGGTGCACCACGGCCGCACCTGGGCGCTGCCCGGCGGCGCCATCGAAGCCGGGGAGACCGCCAAGGGCGCCGCCGCCCGCGAAGCCTTCGAGGAGACCTCGGTCCCCGCCGAGGCCTTCCGCGCCGTCTCGGCGTCCGTGGTCGACCACGGCGACTGGAGCTACACCACCGTGCTCGCCCTCGCCGACGGCGCCGAAGCGCGCGTCGCCAACACCGAAAGTGCGGAGGTGCGCTGGGTGGACCCCGACGACGTCCCCGGTTACCCCCTCCACCGCGACTTCGCCGCCGCGTGGCCGGACCTGCGTGACCGCGTCGGCCGGGAGCTCGTCCTGGTCGTCGACGCGGCCAACGTCGTCGGCTCGCGCCCCGACGGCTGGTGGCGCGACCGGCACGGTGCCGCCGAGCGCCTCCGCGACCAGCTCGCCAAGCTCGCCGACGCCGGCGTGCCGGACCCGGACGACGCCGCCGTGTCCTGGTGGCCGCGGATCATCCTGGTCGTCGAAGGCCGGGCCAAGCACGTCGACGGCACCCCGGGCGTCGAAGTGGTGGCCGCCGACACCGACGGCGACTCGAAGATCGTCGAGGTCGTCGCGCGGCAAACCGCCAAGGTGCTGGTCGCGACGGCGGACCGGGAGCTGAAACGACGCGTCGAAGCGCTCGGCGCGTCGATCATCGGGCCCGGCACGCTCCGCCGTCAGCTCGACGGGTTCTAGTCCTTCGCGATCCCGTCCCGCATCTCGGCCACCAGCGACGCGACGACGGCCTTGAGGCTGCCCTTGTGCCGTTCCGCCACCGCACGCTGCCGCCGGTAGCTCGGCCCGTACCGCAGGATCGTCTCGACGTCGCGCAGCTCGGCCACGCAGTCCAGCCGCCGCGCCACCGGCTCCAGCCGGTCGAGCAGGTCGGCCACGTCGTCGGTGACCAGCCGCTCGCGGCCGGCCGCGTCCAGGATGACGATCGCGTCCGTGCCGTAGCGGGCCGCGCGCCACTTGTTCTCCTGGACGTGCCACGGCGGCAGGGTGGGGAGGATCTCGCCGTCTTCGAGGCGCTCGACGAAGTCGTCGACCAGGCACTGCGTCAGCGCCGCGATCGCGCCGACCTCCTCCAGCGTCGGCAGGCCGTCGCAGACCCGCATCTCGATCGTGCCGAGCCGCGGCGACGGCCGGATGTCCCAGCGGATCTCCGAGAAGTGGTCGATCACGCCGGTGGTGAACATGTCCTCGACGTAGCTTTCCAGCTCCGCCCACTTCCGGAACTGGAACGGCAGCCCGGCCGTCGGCAGCTGCTGGAACATCAGCGCCCGGTTCGACGCGTACCCGGTGTCCTCGGCGCCCCAGTACGGCGAGGACGCCGACAGCGCCTGCAGGTGCGGCGCGTAGTTGAGCAGCGCGTCGAGGACCGGCAGCACCTTCTCGCGGTGGTCGACCCCGACGTGGATGTGGACGCCGTAGATCAGCATCTGCCGCCCCCACCACTGGGTGCGGTCGATCAGCTTGGCGTAGCGCTCCTTGTCGGTGACCTTCTGCTGGTACCAGTTCGAGAACGGGTGCGTGCCCGCCGAGAACATCTCCACGCCGAGCGGGTCGGCGACGCCGTGCACGACGTCGAGCGAGTCGTTCAGGTCGGCCTTGATCTCGGCGATCGTGCCGCAGACGCCGGTGATGATCTCGATCGTGTTGAGCAGCAGTTCCTGCTTGATCTTCGGGTGCTCGGCCTGCCCGTCGGGCCGGACGGCCTCGAGGATCTGCTCGGCCACCGAGGACAGCTCGCCGCTGCGGCGGTCCACCAGGCCGAGCTCCCACTCCGCGCCGACGGTCGATCGCCGCGAAGGACTGAACTCGATGTGCATCGCCGTCGGCGTCAGACCTGGGCGCCGTTGCTGGGATCCGCGCCGGGTGGCGGACCCTGGCGCACGCGCAGCAGCAGCAGTGCGATCGCCGTGGCGAGCGCGAGGATGCCCAGCGGCGTCGCCACCGTCTGGCCGACGCCGATCGCGCCGGGCAGGATCAGCAGGCACAGCCCGGCCAGGAACAGCAGCAGGATGAGGAACGCGCCCATCTTCGGCCGGGGCAGCGGCGGCGGCTCCGGCGGGACGTAGTGCTCGTCGTCGCCGGCCGGGTCGTCGGAGAACATCGTGGTGTCCCACGACGTGCCCCCGGACCGCCAGCCGGGCTCCGGCGGGGCCTCCACGGCCGGTGGTTCGGCGGGCCGCTCGGGCGTCCTGCGCGACTCCGGCTCCGCGCCGGCGGTGTCGGCGGTGTGCGCAGTGCCGTCTTCGGGGAGCCCGAACCCGGCGGCCCGCAGGTCGGCGACGATCTCGGCGAACGTCGCGTCGACGTCCTCCGGCCCGTCCTTCCCCCGGCTCATGCGGTCTCCTCGGGCTGGGCGGCGTGCGCGTTCGCGAACTCGACGCTGCGGGTGAAGATTACTTCGGCATCGTTGTCCTGTGTCGCCACGTGGTAACTGTTTTCGAGCACGACCTCGGTGACGTCGGTGCTCGAGACGCCCTTGAGCACCAGCTGCGAGTTCACCGGCTCGACGACGTGGTCGACCGACGAGTGCAGCAGCAGCACCGGCTGCGTCACCTTCGCCAGGTCGGCCCGCACGACCGCCCACAGCTTCGCCAGGCTCGCGGCCGCGCGCACCGGCGTCCGCGGGTAGGCCAGCTCCGTCTCGCCCGGCTTCTTGATGTCGTTCGCGATCGCCGGCACCGACGGCACGATCCGGCCCAGCACCGGCAGCAGCCGCGTGTCCCACTTCAGCCGCGTCACCGACGGGTTGACCAGCACGATCCCGGCGATCCGGTCGCCGAACTCCTCGGCCAGGCGCAGGGTCAGCGTGCCGCCCATCGAGAGGCCGCCGACGAACACGGTCCGGCACGTCGCCAGCAGCGCGAGCAGGGCCTCGCGGACGGCGCCGTACCAGTCTTCCCACGTCGTGCGGTTGAGGTCCGGCCAGCGGGTGCCGTGGCCGGGCAGCAGCGGGCAGCGCACCGTGAACCCGGCCCCGGCCAGGTGGTCACCCCAGGCTCGCATGCTCGCCGGGGTACCGGTGAACCCGTGGCAGAGCAGGAACCCGGTTTCGGCCGAACCGGTGTGGCCGAACGGTTCCGCGCCGGCGAGCACGCCCATGCGATCGCCTTCCGTGTGAGCGGTGCAGTCCGTCCATGCTCTCACGCCCGGCGGACGTTGTGGGGGTCCGCCCGTGCCCCGAATTCGCTGTGAGATCGATCGCTGCCGAAGCGGTAACCGGGTGGTCTGCGTTGTGCGGCGGCCACCCGGGTTCGTAGGCTGTTCGTCTCGGGTGAACAGGGGTTGCGGCCGCGATGGAGGACTGAGGCACCGGTGCTGTACTGGCTCATGAAGTGGGTGTTCCTCGGACCGCTGCTCAAGACGCTCTGGCCGACCAAGGTCGTCGGCGCGGAGAACATCCCCGAGACGGGTGGCGCGATCCTGGCCGGCAACCACCTGGCGGTCGCGGACTCGTTCTTCATGCCGCTGCGGGTCAAGCGCAAGGTGACCTTCCCGGCCAAGTCCGAGTACTTCACCGAGCCCGGCTTCAAGGGCAAGCTCAAGAAGTGGTTCTTCACCGGGGTCGGCCAGTTCCCGATCGACCGCTCCGGTGGCAACGCCGCACAGGCCGCCCTCGACACGGCGATCCGCCTGGTGCGCGAAGGGCACCTTCTGGGCATCTACCCGGAAGGCACCCGTTCCCCGGACGGACGGCTGTACAAGGGCAAGACGGGCGTCGCGCGGATCGCCCTGGAGTCCGGTGGCGTCGTGATCCCGGTGGCGATGGTCGGCACGGACAAGGTCAACCCGATCGGCTCGAAGATGTGGTGGCCGCGGCGTCTCGAAGTCCGGTTCGGCAAGCCGCTGGACTTCTCGCGCTACGAGGGTCTCTCGGGTGACCGCTTCATCGAGCGGTCGATCACGGACGAGATCATGTACGCCCTGATGGAGCTGTCGGGCCAGGAGTACGTCGACATCTACGCGGCGAAGGCGAAGGAACTCCTGGCGGCGGAGGCGGCCGGGATCAAGCCCGCGGTCCCCGCCCAGCCCGGCGCACGCGACGCGGCCCGGGTGCCGGACTCGAAGGTCGGCTGACCCACTACTGTTCACCAGTGCGTTTTTTCTACGACACCGAGTTCATCGAAGACGGCGTGACGATCGATTTGGTGTCGATCGGAGTGGTGGACGAGCGGGGCCGCGAGTTCTACGCGGTCTCGACGGAGTTCGACCCCTCGAAAGCGGGACCGTGGGTCCGCGACCACGTCCTGGACAAGCTGCCGTCCCCGGCCGACCGGGCGTGGCGCAGCAGGGAGAAGATCCGCAACGACCTGCTGGAGTTCTTCGGCAAGCCACCGGGCGGCATCGAGCTGTGGGCCTGGTTCGCGGCGTACGACCACGTGGCACTGGCCCAGCTCTGGGGCCCGATGCCGGCGTTGCCCCGCCAGCTGCCCCGGTTCACCCGTGACCTGCGCCAGCGGTGGGAGGACGCGGGGAAGCCGAAGCTCCCGGCAGCGCCGACCGACCAGCACGACGCACTGGCGGACGCGAAGCACAACCTGGCCCGCTGGGAAATCATCGAAAGCTACTTCCCGCGCCGCTGACCCGCGCCGCTGACCCCGGCCCCGAACGCCCCAATGTGGCCTTGGGTGCGTTGGACGCACCGAAGGCCACATTGGGTGCGTTGGGCGCACCGAAGGCCACATTGGGTGCGTTGGACGCACCGAAGGCCACATTGGGTGCGTTCAACGCACCGAAGGCCACCTTGGGGCGCACGGGACCAGCGGTCGTCCCAGCCTCCGGGCGAGCCGGTCGCCCGGAATTGTCGGGGGTCCCCGGTAACGTAAAACCGGGGGACCCCCAGGCCGGGGACCTCTCAGCGGCGCGCCCGCACCGCCGAGGCCAGCTCGTCCAGCAGCGGCGCCGTGTCGTCCCAAGCCAGGCACGCGTCCGTGATCGACTGCCCGTAGGTCAGCTCCGATGCGTGTCCCAGCGAAAGCTCCTGCCGGCCCCCGGCGAGGAAGCTCTCCATCATCAGCCCGGAAAGTCCACGCTCACCAGCGGAAATCCGGGCAGCCAGCTCGCGCACCACGGCACCCTGGCGCACGTGGTCCTTGCCGCTGTTGCCGTGCGAAGCGTCGATGATCACCCGCTCCGGCAGCCCCGCCTTCGCCAGCCGCGCCAGGGTGTCGGTCACCGTGGCTGCGTCGTAGTTCGGGCCCGCGTTGTGGCCGCGCAGGATCACGTGGCAGTCCGGGTTGCCCGACGTCGTCAGCAGGGCCGCCAGGCCGTCCGTGTTGATGCCCGGGAACACGTGGCTCGCCGCCGCCGCCCGGGTGGCGTCGATCGCCACCTGGACGTCGCCCTCGGTGGAGTTCTTGATGCCCACCGGCATCGACAGCGCGCTGCACAGCTGGCGGTGGACCTGGCTGGCCGCCGTGCGCGCGCCGATCGATCCCCACGTCACGATGTCCGCGATGAACTGCGGCGTGATCGGGTCGAGGAACTCGCACCCCACCGGCAGGCCGAGCGCGGACACGTCGAGCAGCAGCTTGCGCGCCATCCGCAGGCCCTTGTTGACGGCGAACGTGCCGTCGAGGTCCGGGTCGTTGATCAGGCCCTTCCAGCCCAGCGTCGTGCGCGGCTTCTCGAAGTACACGCGCATCACGACGTGCAGTTCGCCGCGCAGCTCCTCGGCCTTCGCGGCGAGCCGTCGGGCGTAGTCGAGGGCCGCTTCCGGGTCGTGGACCGAGCACGGGCCGACCACGACGAGCAGCCGGTCGTCGCGGCCTTCGAGGATGTCGACCGTTTCGGCGCGGCCGTGCCGCACCACCTTCGCGACGGCGGCGTCGACCGGATGGTCTTCGCGCAGCATCGCAGGCGAAATGAGCGGACTGATCGACGTGGTGCGCGCGGCGTCGAGGTCACCGATGGTGGCCGGTCCGGCGGAGAGCGTCATGGCGGGGGTGTTCCTTCCTGGTGGACACCGACCCGCGGGGGACTCGCCGAGCCGGTTTCGAGATCCGGCTCGGGGTGGGAGTCAGCGCAGGTTCACGCCGCCGTGCCCACCCGGGGCCGGCTTCGTAAACCAGAAATAGCGCTGCATGCGCACCAACGTAACACAGGGCGTCACCGGAACCCGATCCGGCAGGTGGTACGGCCTGCACCGATCAAGACGGGAGCCGCTACGCTGGTGGACGACGAAATGTGACTGTCATCTCCCGAGAACAGACGGAGGCTTCTCATGCGTGTCGGTGTGCTGACCGGCGGCGGCGACTGCCCGGGGCTCAACGCGGTGATTCGCGCGGTGGTGCGCAAGGGCATCGAGGTGCACGGCTGGGACTTCGTGGGCTTCCGCAACGGGTGGAACGGCCCCCTCACCGGCGACAGCCGCCCGCTGGGCCTGAACGACGTCGAGGACATCCTCACCCGCGGCGGCACCATCCTGCGGTCCTCGCGCACCAACCCGTACAAGGTCGAAGGCGGCGTCGACAAGATCAAGCAGGTCCTCGCGGACCAGGGTGTCGACGCGCTGATCGCGATCGGCGGCGAGGACACCCTCGGCGTCGCGAAGCGGCTGACCGACGACGGCGTCGGCGTCGTCGGTGTACCGAAGACGATCGACAACGACCTGGGTGCGACCGACTACACCTTCGGCTTCGACACCGCGGTCTCCATCGCGACCGAGGCGATCGACCGGCTGCACACCACGGCCGAGTCGCACCACCGTGCGCTGGTCGTCGAGGTCATGGGCCGGCACGCCGGCTGGATCGCGCTGCACTCCGGCCTGGCCGGCGGCGCGAGCGTCATCCTGGTGCCGGAGCGGCACTTCAGCGTCGACCAGGTCGTCTCCTGGGTCGAGCGCCGCTTCGAGAAGGAGTACGCGCCGATCATCGTCGTCGCCGAGGGCGCGCTGCCCGAGGGCGGCGAGGAGAAGCTGCTGACCGGCGAGAAGGACGCCTTCGGGCACGTCCGCCTCGGCGGCATCGGCACCTGGCTGGCCGACGAGATCGCCCACCGCACGGGCAAGGAGTCCCGCGCGGTCGTGCTGGGCCACGTCCAGCGTGGCGGCACCCCGACGGCCTACGACCGCGTCCTGGCGACCCGCTTCGGCCTCAACGCGGTCGACGCGGTCGCGGACGGCGACTTCGGCGTGATGGTCGCCCTGAAGGGCACGGACATCGTCCGCGTGAAGCTGTCCGAGGCGACGGCCGAGCTGAAGACAGTCCCGGTGGAGCGCTACCAGGAAGCCGAAGTCTTCTTCGGCTGAGTCTGCTGCCGAGGGCCGCTCCGGGAGTCCCGGGGCGGCCCTTCGCGCGTTCAGGGCCGTTGCCGCACCGCGTCGTCCCCGGCTTCACCTGGTGAACTCATGAACCGCCTGCCTGGTCGGTCCGGGTTCCCGCTAGATGCGGGCCAGCACGTCCAGTACCCCGACGGCGGCGGCGATGTCGCCGGTGAGCGGCCGGTCGTCGAGGCCGGGATCCAGCACCGCCGACGCCGCTTCGAAGGCGTCCCGCACCGGCAGTTCCACCAGGTCCGCCTCCCGCATCCGCAGCGCGCGGACCGCCGCCACCAGCTCGCACGCCAGCACCTGCTGGTAGGCCGCGCACGCCGCGGTCGCCGCGCGGGCCGCCTGCGTCGAGAAGCTCGCGTGGTCCTCGATGCCGCGGGACACCACCGCCGTGCCGAGCGTCGCCGGGAGGGCCGCCTGGCGCAGCTCCGTCAGCGCGTCGTGCGCCACGTACTCCAGGATCATCACGCCCGAGCTGCCCGGCGGCCCCGCCGCCAGGAACGGCCGCAGCCCGGTGAACTCCGGCTCCACCAGGTCGCCGAGGCGCGCCACCGACAGCTCCGCCACCTGGTGCACGGTCGCCCGGGCCTGGTCCAGCGCCGTCGACACGTACGCGGTGTGGAAGTGCGCGTGGTGGTACGCGTCGTTGTGCACCGTCGAGATCATCGGGTTCTCCGTGCTCGCGTTGATCTCGACGGCGAGCACGTCGCGCAGGTAGTGGATCGCGTCCAGTGCCGGGCCCTGGACCTGCGGGAACGCCCGCAGCCCGAACGGGTCCTGGATCCGCCGTCCCGGCTTCGGCGTCTGGTGCATGCCCAGCAGCCGCCGCATCTCGGCCGCGCAGGCGACCTGCCCGGCGTGCGGCCGCGCCTCGTGCACCGGTGTCGCGTACGCCTCGGGGTTGCCGTCGAGCGCGACGTACGTCAGCGCCGCGACGGCGTGGCTCGCGCGGGTCAGCGTGTCCAGCCGCATCGCCGCGAGGGTCGCTTCGGCGAGCGTCGCGGCGTTGCTGCTCATGAACGCCAGCGCGTCGCCCGCCCGCACCGGCACCGGCGGGACGTGCCCGGTGACCCACGGCCGCTCGCCGGTGAGCGCCAGCGCCGCCTCGGCCAGCGGCGCCAGGTCGCCGGTGCCGATCGCGCCGAGCCGGTGCACCAGCGGCAGCGCGCCGGTGCGGACCGCTTCGGCCAGTGCGCCGATCAGCTCGGGGCTGATCCCGGACCGGCCGGACAGCAGCTGGTTGAGCCGGATCAGCAGCATGGCCCGCACCTGGCCGGGCGGCAGCTCGTCCCCGCTGCCGCCCGCGTGGCTGCGCAGCAGCCGCAGGCCGTGCTCCACGGAGCTTTCGACCGGGTCGTCCTTGTTGGCCCCGACGCCGGTGGTCCGGCCGTAGACCACCCGGCGCGTGCTCAGTTCTTCGGCCAGCTTCCACGCGTGCTCGGCCGCCCGCAGCGCGGCGATCGAGACGTCGATGTCCAGCGGCCCCTCGGTGCGCGCCGCGGCGACGACGTCCGCGCACCTGAGGGTCCGGCCGTCCACTCGGATCAACGGCAGCCTCCTTCCGGCTGCCCTCACTATGCGGCCAGGGCGACGGCGGCTGCCAGGGCGGTACCGGCTCGTGGAGGCACGATGAAGCGGTACCACTGCGCGACGGAGCTGGCGGCGGACGGCCTCGTCCGCCGCGAGGAGTTCGACGGCCGGGTCCCGCACGTCGAGTACCACCTGACCGAGGGGGGCGAGGAGCTGCGCCCGGCACTGACGGCGCTGTACGAGTGGGGCGAGCGCCGCGCGACAGAGCGCGGCATCACGTTCGGACCCCCCGACCAGAGCGCCCCAATGTGGCCTTCGGTGCGTTGAATAGGGCTTTGTTAGGGCGGGAGTGGTTGTTGGCATAGTGCGCAGGCCCCGGTCCAGCAGGTGAGCAGGTTCTGCAGGAGCAGGCTGGTCTGTCCGAGTGTCAGGCCGGGGCCACGAGT
>NZ_JAJPWT010000011.1:0-359817 GCF_046548975.1 Amycolatopsis sp. lyj-346 | reverse complement strand
GTGGGTGGTGCCGCAGGTGATCGCGGCGGTGGCGAAGACGGCGTCGAAGATCGCTGATTTGGTGAAGCGGCTCGTCAAGGCTCTGCAGGCGTTGGTGCCGTTGTTGAAGCGGGCGGGTGATCTGTTCGCGGATGCGGCGAAGGCGTTGCGGAACATCAAGCCGGGCAAGGCCGCACCGCCGCCGAAGCACACCGACATCAACGGCAACCCCAAGGGCGACGGTTCGCCAGACGGAAGCACGACACCCTCGGGCGCGAAGGGCGACGGCACCTCGCCCTCCGGTGCCAAGGGCGACCCGCCGCCCAAGACCGACCCGCCGCCGACGTCGAAGGGCCCCGACGACCCCCCGAAGAGCCCGGACCCGACACCCGGCGGCTCGACCACGCCTTCGGGCGCGGGCAAGGGCGATGGCGGCAAAGGCTCCGGCTCGTCGAACAAGCCGGACAACCCGCGCGACCGCGGTGTCGGCCCGGACGACCGCGTCTGCAAGTCCGACCCGGTCGACGTCGCGAACGGCGACGTCGTGCTGGAGCAGCGCGACCTCGAGCTGCCGGACCCGTTCCCGGTTGTGCTCGACCGGACGCACGTCTCGTCCTACCGCGCCGGGCAGTGGTTCGGTCCCACGTGGACGTCCACAGTGGACCAACGGCTTGAGCTCGACGACGAGCACGTCTGCTACTTCTCCGCCGACGGCCTGATCCTGGTCTACCCGCACGCCGGACCCGGCGTCCCGGTGCTGCCGCTGGAAGGCCCGCGGCGCCCGCTGACCCGCACGGCGACCGGCTACACGCTGCACGACCCCCTGGCCCGGCGCACCCTCACCTTCGCGCCGCTGCCCGGCCGCGGTGCCACGCTGCAGCCGCTGCAGCAGGCCGAGGACGCCGGTGGCGCCGTCATTTCCTGTGCCTACACACCTTCCGGCGAGCCGTCGCGCCTGACGCACTCGGCAGGCTACGAGGTGGTGCTCACCACCGCCGGCGGCCGCGTGGTGGCGGTGGACGTCGTCGACGGCGACACCGGCTACCGCGTCCGCGCCGTCCGCTACGACTACGACCCGCGCGGGCGGCTGGTCGCGGTGGTCGACTCGTCGGAGACCCCGGTCCGGTTCGAATACGACGACGCCGGCCGGATCACCGGCTGGCACGACCGCAACGGCGTCTGGTACCGCTACGTCTACGACGGCAGCGGACGCTGCGTGGTCACCGTCGGGGACGGCGGCTTCCTCGACGGCCGGTTCGCCTACGACACTGCCCAGCGCGTCACGAAGTTCACCGACTCGCTCGGCCACACCAGCGAACACCACTTCAACGAGCTCGGCCAGCTCGTGCGCGAGATCGACCCGCTCGGCGCGGTCACCGCCTACACCCGGGACCGCTACGACCGCCTGTTGAGCAGGACCGATCCGCTCGGCCACACGACGCTGTTCGAGCACGGCGAAGCCGGCGAACTGCGGGCGGTCGTGCGGCCCGACGGCAGCCGCGTCGCCGTCACCCGGCACCTCGACGGCGCTCTCGACATCGCCGTCGAAGCCGGCGGCCGCGTCTGGCGGCGCCACTACCCGGCCGGCCGCGCGCCCGACCCGTACCGCACGCTCCCCGGCATCGCCGACGGCTCGGACGAGCCGTCGGCCGCCGGGGACGAACGCGGCACCGCAGCGGCCACCGCCGACCGCGTGCGCGAGCGCGGGGACGGCACCGACCTGTTCGGCCGCCCGAAGGCCGTCGTCGACCCCGCGGGCGGGCGGTCCGCGCTGCGCTGGAGCGTCGAGGGCAAGCTGCTGGCGCGGACGGCTCCCTCCGGTGCGCAGGAGGTGTGGCGCTACGACCGGCAGGGCAACGAACTCGGCCACACCGGTCTGCTCGGCCAGGCCGAAGCCCGCGAGTACGGCCCGTTCGACCTGCTGACCGCGGTGACCGACCCCACCGGCGCGCGCACGGCCTACACCTACGACACCGAACTGCGCCTGGTCGCGGTGACCAACCCGGCCGGGCTGACCTGGCACTACAGCTACGACCCGGCCGGGCGGCTCGCCGCCGAGTCCGACTTCGACGGCCGGGTCACCCGGTACACCCACGACGCCGCCGGACGGCTCGTGCGCTCCGAGTCCGGCGGCTTGGTCGTCGACTACGCCTACGACGTGCTCGGCAACGTCGTCTCCCGCCGCACGGCCGATGAGCTCACGACGTTCGCCCACGACCCGGTCGGCCGGCTCGCCGGCGCGGCGAACGCCGGGTCCCGGGTGGACATCGAGCGCGACGACCAGGGCCGCGTCCTCGCCCACACCGTGGACGGCCGGACCGTTTCGTTCGGCTACGACGACGAAAACCACCTCGTGCACCGCCGCACACCGTCCGGAGTGGACAGTGTGTGGCGCTTCGACCCCGACGGCGTCCCGGTCGTGCTGGAGACCGCCGGCCAGTCGATCCGCTTCGCGCACGACGGCGGCGCGGAAACCCGGCGCGTCTTCGGTGACGTCGTCCTCGACCAGGCCTACGCGGGGGAGCGCCTCACCGGCCAGACCGTCACGGTCGCCGGGCGCCGGGTGCACTTCCGCGGCTACGACTACCGGCCCGACGGCGAGCTCGCCGGGATCGACGACGACGTGACCGGCCCGGTGCGCTACCAGCTCGACGCCGCCGGCCGGGTCACCGCGGTCACCGGCCCGAACCGTGCCGAGCAGTACCGCTACGACGGCGCGGGCAACATCACCGGCACGGCCCGGGAACGCCGGTTCTACACGGGCACCCGGCTCACCGCGTCGGAGAACCCGGCCTACGAGTACGACGCCCACGGCAGGCTCGTGTCGCGCCGGGACGCCTCGGGGGCGGTCTGGCGCTACACGTGGAACGCCCTCGGCCGGCTCACCGGCGTCGTCACGCCGGACGGCAGCCACTGGCGCTACCGCTACGACCCGCTCGGACGGCGGACCGCGAAGCAGCGGCTCGTCGCGGGTGGCCCGGGCGGCGCCCCGGTGGTGGCGGAACAGGTGCTGTTCGCCTGGGACGGCACCACCCTCGTCGAGGAACAGGCCGGCACCCGGGTCACCACCTGGGAGTACCACCCGGACGACGGGAAGCCCTTGGCGCAGCTGGCCGCCGGGCGGCTGGCCACCGTCGTCACCGACCAGGTGGGCACGCCGATCGAGCTGGTCGACGCGGCCGGGGCGCTGCTGTGGCGCGGCCAGGCGGACCTCTGGGGCAACGCCGCGGCACCTCAAGAACCGGGCGGCACGCCGCTGCGGTTCCCCGGCCAGTACCGCGACGCCGAGACCGGGCTGCACTACAACGTCTACCGCTACTACGACCCGGCGACCGGGCGGTACCTCAGCCCGGACCCGCTGGGCCTCGAACCGGCGCCGAACCCGGTCGCGTACGTGGCGAACCCGCTCGTCGCGGCCGATCCGCTGGGGCTCGCGCCGACGGTGTCCCCGTGCGGGAAGGTCAACGACGACCGGGCTCCCAAGCGCAAGCGCTCCGAGGACGACTCGACGAACGCGTCCGGCTCCGGCTCGAACAAGAAGCCCAACACCGGCAAGGACTACAAGCCCGGCGACATCGTCAACGACGACCTCAAGCACCCGGCGGTCGACAAGTACCACAACTTCCCGAAGGGCGAGGAACGCCGGTTCAAGGACGACGGCGGCGCCGGCAAGACGAAGACCAAGCGGTCGGAGGACGTCGGCGAGGCCGGTGCCCACGACTACCTGAAGAAGGTCACCGGCAAGGACGACCTGGACATGATCACGCCGACGAAGGCGAACCCGCTGCCGGCGGGCCAGTACGGCACCAAGGCGGGCGAGCCGTGGCCGAACGCGGTCGCGTTCAACGGCAACAACGTCGCCGACGTCGCCTACTGGGACGGCAAGACGCTGCACGTGGTGGAGGCGAAGGGCAACGGCTCGACGCTCACCGGCGGCCCGATGCACGGCCGGGTCCAGAAGTTCGACCCGAACACCGGTGACCCGGTGCCGCCCGCGAACCGGCCCAACGAACACCGGATGGACCAGGGCAGCACGGAGTACCTCAAGGACGTCGCCGCGAACATGAAGAACAGCAAGCCGGAGAACGCGACCTACGACGGCCGCGGCGAGGTCGGGGAGTCGATCTGGAACGCGCTCCACAAGGGTGATCCGCCGGTCAAGTACGTGCCGGTCAACACGACGGTCGGCCCGGACGGCAAGGCGGTCGTCAAGGTGACGCCGGGGTACGGGGAGGAGTAGGCATGAGCTACGCGCTGGTCTTCCGCGCGGTGTCGGCGGACGAGTTCCGGGCGCGGGTCGCCGCCGACCCGGTGGTGGCGGCCTTCCGGGACGCCGGCGGGGGCGAACCCACGCCCGAGGTGGCGGACGCCGTCGTGCGCACGGCCCTGGAAACGGGCGAGGAAGCGGGCCGGACCGGGCACTCCTCCGCCGGCGGCGACTGGTTCCGCGAGGAGCTGTTCGACGGCGTCCTCGCCGGGCTGCTGGGCGCCGACGTGGCCGACCACCTGCTCTCGCGTACCCTCGAAGGGATCGTCTGGAACGACTACCCGATGGTCGGGTTCGTGCTGGCCGATGAGCTCGCCGAGGCCCTCGCGAAAGCCGGGGACGACCGGCCGGGCGACCTGGACGAGGACGACGCCGAGGTGATCGACGCGGTGCTCGCCGCTCTGCGCGAGGTGGCGGGCGCCGGGCAGGACGTCGTCACGGTGTACGCCTGATCGTCTACGTCTGATCGTCTACGCCTGACCGGCCCGTTCGGGGTCTCGACAGCGGACGCCCGAGCGGGTGACACTGGGCCGATGACCGGCCTGATCACCGGAAGCCGTGTCCGGCTGCGGCCTGCTGCCGCCCCGGACGCCGCCCGGTTCGAGGAGATCCTGTCGCACCCCGAAGTCGCCCGCTGGTGGGCTGACGCCGAGGAGCCGGTGGCCGCCCAGGTGTCCTATCTGCTGGACCCCGACGAAGGCACCACGACCTACGCCATCGAGTACGACGACGCCGTTATCGGCATCGAACTGGCCTTCGAAGAGGCCGATCCGCAGTACCGCCACGCCGGGATCGACATCGCGGTGCACCCGGACCACCAGGGCCGCGGCCTCGGTGCGGACGCCATCCGCGCGCTGGCCGAGCACCTGTTCACCGAGCGGGGGCACCACCGGCTGGTGATCGACCCGGCGGCGGGCAACGAGGCGGCGATCCGGCTGTACCGGTCGCTCGGCTTCCGCCCGGTCGGCACGATGCGGTCCTACGAGCGCGGTCCGGACGGCAGCTGGCACGACGGGCTGCTGATGGACCTGCTCGTGGACGACCTGGTTCCGGCTGCCGCACTGACCGGCTCGTGAGCGGCCGCGCGGTCGCGGCCCGGCCCTTGCGGCGGGTCGCCGTGGCGAGCGCGGTGGGGACCACCATCGAGTGGTACGACTACTTCATCTTCAGCACGGCGACGGCGCTGGTGTTCGGCAAGCTGTTCTTCACGACGCTGTCACCCGCTTCCGGGACCCTCGCCGCTTTCGCGACACTCGGGGTCGGGTTCCTGGCCCGCCCGGTCGGCGGGATCCTCTGGGGCCACTTCGGCGACCGCGTCGGCCGCAAGGCGATGCTGGTGCTGTCCCTGTTGCTGATGGGCTTCGCCACCGTCGGCGTCGGGCTGCTGCCGACGTACTCCGCGATCGGTGTCTGGGCGCCCATCCTGCTGCTGGTCCTGCGGCTGCTGCAGGGGTTGAGCGCGGGCGGCGAGTGGGGCGGTGCCGCGCTGATGGCGGTCGAGCACGCACCCGAGGACCGCCGCGGCCGGTACGGCGCGTTCTCGCAGATCGGCGTTCCGGCCGGATTGATCCTGGCGCAGCTGATGTTCTTCGTCCTCGGCCGCTCGCTGACCGAGGCCCAGTTCGCGTCGTGGGGCTGGCGGGTCCCGTTCCTGGCGAGCATCGTGCTCGTCGGCGTCGGCCTGGTGATCCGGCTGCGGATCGAGGAAAGCCCGGTGTTCTCGCGGCTGCGCGAGGCGGAAGAGCGCAGCAGCCGTCCGATGATCGAAGTGCTGCGCGAGCGGCCGCGGGCGCTGCTGGTCGCGTCGGGCAGCTTCATCGCCAACACCGCGATCGGGTACATCTTCCTGGCGTACCTGCTGTCCTACGGCACTTCGGTGCTCAAGATCAACCGCACCACGCTGCTGGTGGTCGTGATCGTCGGCAGCGTGACCTGGCTGGTGAGCATCCTCGTCGCGGCGGCGTGGTCCGATCGCGTGGGCCGAAAACCGGTGTACCTGGCCGGTTCGGTGCTCCTGGTCGTCTGGCCGATCCCGTTCTTCCTGCTCGTGGACACGCGGGCCACGGTGTGGCTGATCGTCGCGGTGGTGGTGCTGAACGTCGGCCTCGGTGCCACCTACGGGCCGCAGTCGGCGTTGTTCGCGGAGCTGTTCGAGCCGCGCTACCGCTACAGCGGCGCTTCGTTCTCCTACGCCGTGGGCGCGGTGCTGGGCGGTGGCTTCGCGCCGTTGATCGCGACGGCGCTGCAGACCGCCACGGGCACCTCGCTTTCGGTGTCGCTCTACCTGGTGGCCGTGGCGGTGCTGAGCCTGGTCGCGGTGCTGTTCATCCCCCGGGGTCACAGCCGGTCGAGCGGGACGGCGGCGGCCATCCGCTCGTAACCCGCGTCGGCGGGGTGGAGGTGGTCGCCGGAGTCGTAGGCCGGGAGCATCCGGAGCGGGTCGGCCGGGTCCCGGACCGCCGCGTCGAAGTCGACGACGCCGTCGAAGACCCCGCTGGTGCGGATGAACGCGTTCACCGCCTGGCGGGTCGCTTCGAGGGTGTCGTCGTAGACGCGCCAGCCCTTGAACGGCGTGAGCGTGCCGCCGAGGACCCGGATGCCGCGCGCGTGCGCCTGCGCCACCAGCTGGCGGTACGCCGACGTGATCGCGTTCGGGTCGGTCTGGTGCGGTGTCTGCTGGATGTCGTTGATGCCCTCCAGCACGATGATCGTCCGCACGCCGCCGACGCTCAGCACGTCGCGGTCGAAGCGGGCGAGCGCGTTCTGGCCGGCGCCCGAGCCGGGCACGTCGAGCAGCAGCCGGTTGGCGCTGATACCGGCGTTGAGCACGCCGTAGCGGCCGTGCAGCCGGTCGGCGAGGTAGTCGGGCCAGCGGTGGTTGGCCCCGGTGGCCGACCCCACGCCGTCGGTGATCGAGTCGCCGAGCGTGACGATCGAAGCTGTCGCGTTCGGGCCGGGGGCACCGCCCTGGACGTCGACGCCGGAGACGTAGTGCCACACGGACGTCTGCTCGGTGTACGGGGTGCCGGACTCGCTGGCGGCGAAGTCGCCGTTGCGCGTGAAGTACGACGTCTGCGCCGCGGCCGGATGGTAGGTCACCGGCCCGGACTTCGCCGGCACGTACGTCGTCACGAGCAGGTTGGTGTCGGCGGGCACCCGCAGGTTCACCGGATCGCTCAAGGCCTCGGCACCGGCGGGCACGACGACGCTCGCGGCGCCGCCGAAGGTCAGGGAGCGCAGGGTGCCCGGCACGGCGTCCGGCCCGGTGCCCTGCACCGCGACGGTGACGTGTCCGAAGGTCAGGGGAGCGGCGCCGAAGGCGTTCGAGAGGTGGACGCGGGCGCGGCCGCCGCCGGCGCTGGTGTGCACGACGTTGCGGATCGAGTAACCCGGGTAGCCGTCCGGGGTGTTCGGCACGGCGGCCGCGGGCGCCGCGGCCCAGGTGCCGACCCAGCCGCCGGCCGCCTGCTGGGCGAGCACCGGGACAGCGTTTTCCGAGAGAGCGCTTTCCGAGTTGGCGCTGCCCGAGGTCGTGAGGAGGCCGAATCCCGCCAGGACGGCCGCGCTCACGGCCACGAAACGTCGCATGTTCCCACCGTCGCGCGCGGTCCGCGAAGCGGCGACCGCTGATCAGGTGAGGGCACCGGACAAGATCCCGGACAGCGTTACCGGGGGAGTGTCACCGAAAGAAGGGGGCGGGCCCGTCCGGGATTCTGGGGATGCCGGACGGGCCCGCGCGAGGTGGCCGTTGCCGCGACGGCCGCTCGCCGGGGTACCCGGTCCCGACCGGGCGGAGGCTGGCCCGGATCGTTGCGTCGTGGTGACCCCGGAGGGCGTGTGCGAGACGCCCTCACCCCAAGCACGGCCGCCGGCCCGGGCCGGTTCAGCCGTCCCGCGGGTTTCTCCGCGGGCGAGGCTCGAGCGGCGGCGGGCTCAAGCGGCTGCCGGGAACGTGCCGAGGGCGCGGTACCCGGCGTCGGTCAGTTCGGCGGGCGCCCACTGGCCGGGGGCGACGAGCCGGGTGGCCCGGACCAGCCCGGCGCGGGCCAGGTCGTGGGCGGTGCTCTGGTCGCAGCACGGCAGCCCGTCCACGCGGAGGTCGGGTTCGCAGCTGCAGCGGAGTTCGGCGCGCCCCTCGGCGATCGCCTTGAGCATGGCGATCGCGCGGCGGCTCAGCGCATTCGGGTCGATGGACATCGGTCTGGCCTTTCGGTGCGGCTGGGTTCTGGCGGCGAGGGCTGCAGCTCGTTACCCAGTGATACGCGGCGAACACGGGGCCGGTTCAGTTCGATCGGTCCGGTTGGCCCCTTGACACGGCGGGAACCAGCGAGCAGGGTCATTCATCGGATGAATCAGTTCTACCAGTGGCAGATTCGCTTGTTTAGGGCAAACTCTGCCGCAATCCCGCCGTAGTCATCCGATCCCTGGAGGCTCAGTGCCGACCTTCCCCCGCCGCCAAGCCCTCGGCATCGCCCTGGGAGGTGCCGTCGCGCTCAGCGCGGCCGGCCGCACCCCCGCCGGCGCGGCCGTGCCCGTGGACGCCGCCCCCGACCGCCCGGACACGCCCATCGTCCCGCCCCCGCCGCCCGTCCCGGTCACGCTCGACACGTGGTTTACCAACGACGGCATCGACAGCGCGTCGGCCGCCGGTGGCGACTTCGACGGGTCCGGCTACACCTTCCCGGCCGAGCACCTGCCGTCCGGGCAGACCGTCACCGCCGGCGGCGTCCCGTTCCGGCTCGGGTCCGCGGCCGCCGGCGCGAAGAACAACATCGCCGCCACCGGGCAGCGGCTCGACCTGCCGAAGGGCCGCTACTTCGTCGCCTACTTCCTGGTCGCCGCCAGCTACGGCGCGGCAGGCGGCCCGGCCACCGTGCACTACGCCGACGGCAGCACGAGCACCGGCTCCCTCTCCGGCCCCGACTGGTACACCGGCAGCGGCGCGCTCGTCTCGCCGTTCCGCTACGCGCCCGGCGGGGTCGTCGACAACAACCCGGTTTCGCTGGCCACCGGCCAGGTCTGGATCGACCCGGCGCGCGAAGCCGTCGCGCTCACCCTGCCCACGACGGCGAACCCGGCGCCGAACGTCTCCAGCCTGCACGTCTTCGCCCTCACCCTGCAGCCGGTTGCCGCAGGCCGCTCGGCGCTGGTCCTGAACGGCCGGTCCACGGTGAACCTGCTGACCGACGGCGGTCCGCAGGCCGCCGAAGCGACCATCGTCAACGCCGGGACCGTGTGGCTCGGCGCGCGCGACCGGGTGAGCGTCACCGTCGACGTCCCCGGCGGGCGGACGACCGTGCCGGCGACGATCCGCGCGCTGGCGCCGGGGGAGCAGACGACGGTCCGGCTCGGGCTCGCCCCGAACCCGTCCGTGCCGCCCGGCACGACCACGAACGGCCAGATCCGCGTCACCGCCGGCCGGGGCACCCTGGCCACGCAGCAGGTGCCGATCACCCTCGGCGTCCCGGACTTCCGGCCGGACGACGCGTCGCTCTCGGCGCATCGCGCGCCCTACTGGTTCAACGACGCCAAGTTCGGCATCTTCATCCACTGGGGCGTGTACGCCGTGCCCGCCTGGGCACCGGTGGGGCAGCAGTACGCGGAGTGGTACTGGCAGAACCAGCAGGACCCCAACGGTGCGACCTACGCGTACCACCGGCAGAAATACGGCGAGAACGTCGCCTACGACGACTTCATCCCGCTCTTCACCGCGGCGAGGTTCGACCCGCGCACCTGGCTGAACCTGATCGCGGACGCGGGTGCGGAGTACTACGTCCTGACGTCCAAGCACCACGACGGGTTCGCGTTGTGGGACACGAAGGTCAGCGACCGCAACTCGGTCAAGCTCGGGCCGAAGCGGAACGTCATCGCGGAGCTGTTCACCGCTTCGCGCAGGTACACGCCCCAGCTCCGCAACGGCCTGTACTTCTCGCTGCCGGAATGGTTCAACCCGGACAACCCGTGGATGGGCCACGCGCCGCGCAACCCCTACACCGGCGCGCCGCTGCCCTACACCGGCTACACCGCGGGGAAGGACTTCGTCCGCGACTACCAGGCGCCGCAGGTCCTCGAGCTGATCTCGGAGTTCGACCCGGACGTCCTGTGGTTCGACATCGGCGGCGTCAACGACAGCCGTGCCGTGCTCACCGAGTACTTCAACCGCGCGAAGAACCGCAGGCGGCCCAAGGACGTCACCTACAACGACCGCGGCGGCATCCCGGACCACGACTTCACGACCCCGGAATACACGACGTACCCGAACACCGTGGTGGCGAAGTGGGAGGCGAGCCGCGGTCTCGACCCGTTCTCCTACGGCTACAACCGCGCGACCCCCGACGACCGGTACATGACGGCGGAGGAGGTCGTCCGGACGCTCGTCGACATCGTCTCGAAGAACGGCAACTTCCTGCTCGACATCGGCCCGGACCTCGACGGCACGATCCCGGACGTCATGCAGAAGCACCTGCGGGACGCGGGCGCCTGGCTGAAGGTCAACGGCGAAGCCGTCTACGGGACCACGTACTGGTCGCGGATGGCCCAGCTCGGCGACCTGCGGTTCACGGTCAAGCAGAACGAGGCGTTCTACGTGCACGCGCTGACGGCGCCGGGCAGCCGGCTGGTCGTCGACGCGCCGGTGCCGATCCGCAGCGGTGACCGGGTGACGCTGCTCGGGTATCGCGGAACCCTGCACTGGACGGCGGAGAACGGCTCGCTGGTGATCGACGTCCCGGCCGCGGCCCGGCAGGCGGGCCGCTACACCTGGGTGTTCAAGATCGCCTGGAGCTAGCCGCCGGGAGCGCTCCGAGGAATTCGCCGCCGGCGTCGGCGACCAGCTCGGCCAGGGTCTGCTCGCGGCGCAGCGGCGTGAACTCCACCTCACCGCGGGAGGACACGGTGAACCCGTGCACCGCCGGGCGGGGCAGCGTGTTGTACGCGTAGTGCGCGCCGAAGTAGTAGGCGCCGGTGTCGTGGGCGACGACGAGGTCGCCCGGCTCGAGCAGCGGCAGCGGCCGCCGCCGGGCCAGGAGGTCGCCGGCGAAACACAGGGGACCGGCGATGTCCTGCGGCACGTCGGGCCCGGTCTTCGGCGTGCCGGCCGCGTCGAACGCGCCGAGCCGCAGTGGCCAGTGCTCCGGCTGGAGCACCGTGCGCGCCGCCACCTGGCCGCCTGCGTGCGTCACGGCGATGTGCCGTCCCCCGGCGACCTTCGTGTATTCCACCGCGCTGACGAGGAAGCCGCTCTTCGCCAGCAGGGACCGGCCGAACTCGGTGACGAACGCGTAGCGCCCGTCGGCCAGCGCCGGGACGCGGGCCAGCAGCGTCGCGACGTAGCCGGCGTAGGACGGGCCGGGGTCGTCGGAGGTGAAGTCCACCGGCAGCCCGCCGCCCAGGTCCAGGCTGGTCACCTGCCGGTACCCCGCTTCGGCGTTGATCTCTTCGGCGAGTTCGTGCACCGCGGCGACGCCGTCGGCCATCAGTTCCGGCGGGCAGCCCTGCGAGCCGACGTGGACGTGCAGCCGCGTCAGCCACGGCCGCTGCGCGAAGGCGTCGCGAAGCAGCGCGCGGTTTCCGTTGTCCCGCAACGGGATGCCGAACTTCGACGCTGCCGTGGCGGTGCTGGTGTCACCGATCCGGCCCGCCCCGACCTGCGGGTTGATCCGCAGGCCCAGCACCGACCGCGGCGGTGCGGCGCCGACCAGCCGGTCGAGCCGCGCGAGCTCCTGGAAGTTGTCGGCGTTGACCGCCGTGCCCTCGGCCAGCGCGTGCGCGAGTTCGGCGGTCGTCTTGGCGGGGGAGTCGAGCACCAGCCGCGGCCCGCGCAGGCCCGCGGCCTCCGCGACCGCCGTCTCGCCGGGGCTCGCCACCTCGGCGTCGATCCCGAGGCCACCGAGGAAGCGCAGCAGGGGCGCGAGGCCGCACGCCTTGGCCGCGACCGTGTGCTGGACCGGCCCGAGGGGCGCGAACGCCTTCGTCAGGTCTTCGACGGCCTCCCGGACGGCGGCCAGGTCGACGAACCCGGCCATCGGGTCGACGAGGCCCCGGTCCGCCGCGGCGGCGAGGGCGAGCAGCTTGCGGTCGGTGCGGGTCGGCGCGCTGGTCGTGGTCATGGCTCCAGGACAGCAGCGGGCGGGGTGGGCGGTCCAAGACTTCGTCCCGATCAATCCATAGGAACGCCCTATAATCGCTGGGTGGACCTGCGCCGATGGCACTACTTCGCCGTGCTCGCCGAAGAGATGCACTTCACGAAGGCGGCGGCGCGCCTGTTCGTCTCCCAGCCGTCGCTGAGCCAGCAGATCCGGGCCTTCGAGGCGGACCTGGGGGTCGCGCTGCTCGACCGGACAGGCCCGCGCTTCGCGTTGACCGAGGCCGGGCGGGTGGCCGCGGCCGAGGCCCGTGACCTGCTCGACCGGCTGGACCGGGCCCGGGGCGCGGTCACCGCGGCCGCCCGGGGTGACGCGGGGCGGCTGCGGATCGCCTACACGCGTTCGGCGCCCGGGCCACGGGCCGGCGACCTGGTCGCGGCGTACCGCGAGCGGTACCCGGACGTCGAACTCGCCCTGGAAACGGGCTGGACCAGCCTGAACCTGTCCCGGCTGGCGGCGGGCGAGATCGACGTCGGCTTCGTGCGGCCGCCGGTCACCGCCGCGGGCATCGAAGTCGCGGTGGTCGGCTCGGAAGAGGTCCTGCTGGCACTGCCTGCGGGGCACGCACTCGCCCGCGGCCGCGGGCGGGTGCGGCGGGCCGCGATCGCCGCCGAGCCGGTGGTGTTCTGGCCGCGGGAGAACGGCCCCGGCCAGTACGACGCGATCAGCAGCCAGGTCTGGCCGGGCGGGCTGCCGCCGATCGTCCGCGAAGAACCGGAGGACGAGCAGCTGATGCGCGCGGTCGCCGAAGGCGCCGGCCTCGCCGCGGTCCCGGAACACCGGGCCCGGGCGCTGCGGCGCCGCGGCGTGGTGCTGCGGCGGGTGGAAGACCCGCCCCCGAGGATCGACCTGGGCCTGGCCTGGCGGGCCGGCTCGGCGTCCCCGGTGGTGCGGGCCTTCGTGGACCTGGCCGCCGACCGGCGGCGCTAGTCCTGGCCGAGGGCCGAGCGCACCGCCGTGACGACGTCGGGGTGCCCGAGCGGCAGCGGCGGCGGGACGCGGTCCTCCGGGCCGCCGGTGCTCGACGCGACCACCCGCACGTCCGTGCCGGCCTCGCGCAGCTTGGAGACGACGTCGTCGTGCTCGGCCAGCCAGGCGTCGTTGGCCTGCGCGGCGTCGTCGGAGGCGAGGAAGGCGTCCGAGGCCGGGTCGACCAGCAGCAGGTGCGTGGCCGCCCCCGGGTGCCGCTCGACGAGCTGGAGCGCCTCCGCCGCGAACGGGCCGCTCGCCACCACGGCGATCTCGGGGTCGTCGGGACCGGCGTCGCCGAGCAGTTCGTCGGCTTCGGCGAGGGCGCCGCCCGCGGGCACCCGGCACCAGAAGACGGCCCGCTTCCGCGTCAGCGGCCGCCAGGTCGCGGGCAGCTCGTCGTGCTTCCCGGCGCCGGCCGGGTCGAGGACGATCACCTTGGGGCCCGACGGGTCACCGGCGGTCACGACGGACGGGCCTTCGGAGCGGACGGGTTCCGGTTCGGCAGGCATGCGCTCTCCTTTCAGCGACGGGGAAGTTCCGGACTGTCCGTGTCGAGCGGCACGGCGCCGGACCGGACGAGTCCCAATTGGACGGTCTGACGGCCGGTCAGCGTCTCCAGGAGCCAATCGGCGGCCGTGCGCACGCGGTTGCCCGGCATCGCCATGAGGTGGTAGCCGCGCGTCACGGCCTTCGCCAGTCGCCCGGACAGCGGGATGTGCAGCGGGTTCGCCGCGGCGGCACCGGCTCCGAGATCGACGACGAAGCCGAGGTCGTGGTGCCGGTAGGTGCCGGGGCGGCCGTACCCGAGCGACGCCGCCACGTTGCGCCCGGCGAGCTTGCCCTGCCGCTCGGCGTGCTGCGCGGTCATCGCCGTGTACTGGCCCGGCCGGGTGAGGTCGGGTACCGCGGCCGCGTCGCCGCAGGCGAACACGTCGTCGCGGCCCGGCACGTTCAGCTGCTCGGTGACCACGAGCCTGCCCTTCGCGGTTTCGAGCCCGAGGTCGGCCACCAGCGGGTCCGGCCGCACGCCGACGCACCACACGAGGGTGCGGGCCGGCACGGCGTCCCCGTTGGTCAACGCGACGCCCTTGTCGTCGGCGTGGTCCACCGAAGTCTTCATGAGCACCTCGACCCCGCGGGCGCGCAGCACCCGGTCGGCGGTGCGGCCGAGCCGCCCGTCGAGCTCCGGCAGCACCCGCTCGGCGACGTCGAGCAGCAGCCAGCGGATCCGCCGGCCGGTCAGCTCGGGGTGGCGCGCGGCGAGCGCCGCGGTGAACGCGGGCCCCTGCGCGGCGACTTCGGTCCCGGTGTAGCCGGCCCCGACCACCACGAACGTGCAGCGGGCGTCGCATTCGGCCGGGTCCTCGGCCGCGGCGGCCAGTTCGATCTGCCGCGTGATGTGGTCGCGCAGGTACAGCGCTTCCGGTACGCCGCGGAACCCGTGCGCGTACTCCGGGACGCCCGGGATCGGCAGCAGCTTGTTGACGCTGCCCGCGGCCAGCACCAGCCGGTCGTACCCGATCCGGTGCTCCTTGTCCTCGGGGTCGGTGTAGGTGACGTGGCGGGAATCGAAGTCGACGCCGGTGGCGACCCCGAGCACCAGGCGAACTCCGCGCAGCGTTTCGGGAATCGAAACCGCGACTCGCCGCGGGTCCAGGATCCCGGCCGCCACTTCGGGCAGCAATGGCAGGTAAAGGAAGTAATCCGTCGGGTTCAGGAGCACGACTTCGACGTCTTCCCCGGCTTCTTTCCGCAGGCTTTTCGCCGTGTGGTAACCGGCGAAACCGCCGCCGACGATCACGACACGCATGGGTCTCCTTCCGGGGCCGGATCTGCGTCCGGATCCGATTACCCGAGGTGGTAACCGGGAAACCCGCGGGGTTGACCTCACGGCACAGGGGCGTACGGTCAGGGGGGTTGGCTGTTGTTCAGACACGTGCTCCGGTCAGCGCCCCGGCAACGCTGGAACAAAGGGAGCGCCATGTACGACTGTTTCCGCACGATCTACGAACCTTCCGGCCTCACCGTCACGACGACCGGGCGACCGGGCGGGATCACCGTCTTGACCCTGGTGGGCGACATCGACGTCGCCACGGTCGGCACGCTCGACGAAGCCCTCGCCACCGGCGAGCGGCTGGTCGTCGACCTGACCCGGGTGGCCTTCCTGAGCTGTGGCGGGGTCCGGTCGCTGCTGCAGGCGAACGCCCGCACCGAACTCGCCGTCGTGCTCGGCGGCCACGCGGTCACCCGCTCGCTCGAAGCCACCGGCGCCGACGCGCTGCTGAAGATCCACCCCCGGGTGGGGGCCGCGCTCGCCGGTCTCGCCCTCGAGCCCGGCCGGGAGGCGTGACCCGCCCTCGCGGGCACGCCTCCGACCGTCCACTGTGTCTATCAATACCGTGGTTGATCAATACTGTGGTTGATCAATACGGTGGTCTGTCAATGCTGTGGTTGATCAGTCGTCGCCGGGCCAGTCGCCGGTCGCCTTGCGGTAACCGACGGCGCCGGCCCGTTCGGTGGCGGCCTTGACGGCGCCGAAGATCGCCCCCTGCACCGCCGCCGCGATGACCACCTGCCGCCAGGTGTAGTCGCGGTCGGTGGCGTCGGGGGCGTCGTCCTCACCGGCCACGCGGCTCCAGACCTGCTTGAAGACCTGGCCGGCGAGGATGCCACCCAGGGCACCGACCACCCAGCTCAGCGGCTTGTACAGCGTTTTGTTCACGAATTCCTCCGGCGCAGGATCAGGCGGATCAGGATGAGCAGGCCCAGCACGCCGGCGAAGACCGGCAGCGGGTTGGCGCGGACGGCGTCGGCGCTCTGGCGGAACTTGGCGGCGGTCGGCTCGTTCGTCACGTCGGCGACCTTCGCGGTCGCCTGGTCGAGCTTCTCGTCGACGTTCTCCTTGACCCTGGTCTTGACGTCGAGCTTCTGCCCGAGCGCCTCCAGCGTCTCGGTGAGCTCTTCCCGGGTGGCGTCCCGGTCGAGCCGCGCCTCCTCGGCGTTCTTCGGGAAGTCCCCGCTCATGCCCGCACTCCCTGCTTCACGGTGTCCACGTCTTCGCGGACGCCGCTGATCGCTTCTTCGGGCACCGGCGGCACCCCTTGCGTCACTTCCTTCTTGCCGACCAGCGCCGCGATCCCGGCGACGGCGAACAGCGCGACCGCGACGATCACCGCCGCCAGCCAGCCGGGGACGGCCAGTGCGAGCGCCAGCACGGCCGCCGCGACCAGTGTGCCGGCCCCGAGGAACGCGAACAGCCCGGCCGCGCCGAACAACCCGGCCCCGAGGCCCATCTTCTTGCCCTTGCGCTGCAGTTCGAAGACCGCGAGCCGCATCTCGTCCCGGACGAGCCGCTTGACCTCGTCGGTCAGGTCCGTCACCAGCTCGCCGACCGAACGGTCGGCCGCCGGCGTCTTGTTTGCCTCTTCGATCACCGAACACCTCCTTTGCCTGGTCGCCGTGTACCCGGCCCCGCGCGGGGTCAACCGCGCCGGGTTTGACCCCCGGTGCACCGGGTAGCCGGGTGGCACCGACCACCGACGAGGAGGAGTGCATGAGCACGATCACCGAAATCGTGGACGTGGAAGTCCCCGTTTCGACCGCGTACAACCAGTGGACGCAGTTCGAGGAATTCCCGAAGTTCATGGAAGGCGTCGAAGAAATCCGCCAGGTGGACGCCACCCACACCCACTGGGTGACGCGGTTCGGTGGCGTCACGCGCGAATTCGACGCGACGATCACCGAACAGCACCCCGACGAGCGGGTCGCCTGGACGTCGGACTCCGGGCCGGACCACGCCGGCGTCATCACCTTCCACCGGCTGGACGACTCGCACACCCGGGTGACCGCGCAGATGGACATCGACCCGGAGGGCTTCGCCGAGAACGTCGCCGACAAGCTCGGCGTGCTCGACCGCCGCGTGAAGGGCGATCTCAAGCGGTTCAAGGAGTACATCGAGCAGCGCGGCCGGGAGACCGGCGGCTGGCGCGGTGACGTGGACCGCCCGGGACGGTAACCCTTCGCGGGTCACCCGTCCGGGGTGAGTTGCCGCGGCGGGGCGGGATCACCCGTCCCGCCGCGTTTCACGTCCCGGGACCGCCGGGTAGGCGGTACGCATGACGACCACCACTGCCGGCGTGCCCGCCCTGGAACTGAACAACGGCGTGCGGATCCCGCAGCTCGGATTCGGCGTTTTCCAGATCCCGCCCGAGGAAACGGCGCAGGCCGTGCGGACGGCCCTGGAAACGGGGTACCGCCACATCGACGCCGCGCAGCTGTACCGCAACGAAACCGGGGTCGCCGCCGGGATCGCGGAATCCGGTGTTGCCCGCGAAGACGTGTTCGTCACGACGAAGCTGGCAAACGACGCGCACGGGCACGACAACGCGATCACCGCACTGGAAGGCAGCCTGCGCCGGCTCGGCTTCGACTACGTCGACCTCTACCTGATCCACTGGCCGTTGCCCGCCAAGGACAACTACGTCCGGACGTGGCAGGGCTTCGAAGACATCCTGCGAGCGGGCAAGGCCCGCGCCATCGGCGTGTCGAACTTCCAGCCCGCCCACCTCGACCGGCTCGCCGGGGAGACGTCCCTGGTGCCCGCGGTCAACCAGATCGAGCTGCACCCCGCGCTGCAGCAGGCGCAGCTGCGCGAGTACCACCGGGCGCACGGCATCGCCACCGAGGCGTGGAGCCCGCTGGCGCAGGCCGGCGTCCTCGGCGACCCGGTGCTCACCGGCCTGGCGGAGAAGCACGGGCGGACGCCGGCGCAGGTCGTGCTGCGCTGGCACGTCCAGCTCGGGAACATCGTGATCCCGAAGTCGGCCTCGCCCGGCCGGATGCGCCAGAACATCGACGTCTTCGGCTTCGAGCTCGACGACGAGGACCTGACCGCCATCGGCGGGCTCGACGAAGGCCGCCGCACCGGGCCGGACCCGGACGCCTTCGCCGGGTGACCGCGGCGTTTCCCTGCGCGACCTGCCGGGTATTCCTCCGGCAAGGTCCCCCAGGAAGGAGCGTCCGGCATGACCACGAACGCGTACCTGTCGTTCCTCGCGATCGGCGTTGCGCTGGTCCTGATAGACGGGCAGATCATCTACCGCAGCGGCCGCCGGTACCTGGAGAACTCCTACGGCGACCCGGCGGCGGGCGCTTCGATGACCCGCCTGGTCACGGTGCTGTTCCACCTCGCGACGCTGGGGGTGCTGGCGCTCATCTCGACCATCGACATGGGCGGCAGCGACCTGCCCGGCGTGGTCGGGCGGATCGGCGTGCTGCTGCTGATCCTCGCACTGGCCCACGCGATCACCCTCGGCGTCCTGGCCCGCATCCGCGGTGAGCAGGAGGTCGAGGCGGTCGTCCAGCGCGGCCCCCGGCCGCGGGTGGAGGAGCAGCACGGCACGACGGTGACCCCGGTGCCGGGCCAGGACGGCCGGTACCCGGCGGCCAGCCCGTCGCTGGAGAACCGGTCGCCGTACTCCGCGCAGTAAGGCCGGCACCCCCGGAAGCGCAGCTTTCACGTGAAAGCTGCGCTTCCGGCGTGTTCAGGCTTCGGAGGCCGGCAGATCCACTTCGGTGTGCCGGTCGGCGAGGGCCTTCGCCAGATCGGCGAGCTTGACATTGAGGTCCTGGGAGGCCCGGCGCAGCACGTCGAAGGCCTCGTCGGCGCTGATGCCACGCCGCTGCATCAGGATGCCCTTCGCCTGGCCGATGACGTCGCGGCCCTCGACCGCCCGGCGCAGGTGCGCCGCCTCCAGCTCGGCCGAGGCCACGGCCTGGGTGTGGGCCAGCGCCAGCGACGCGTGCGCCCCCAGCAGCAGTGCCAGGTCGATCGCCCGCGCGTCGAACGCCCCCGGCGCGCGGGAATAGATGTTGAGCGCGCCGGACAGCCGGGGCGGGCGCGCGTCCGGGAGCAGCGCGGTGGCCAGCACCGAGTGGTAGCCGTGGCGGGCGGCGGCCGGGCCGAACGCCGGCCAGCGCGGGTCCCGGCCGAGGTCCGGCGACCAGCCGACGGCCGGGCCGTCCGGCCGGGCCGATTCCACGCAGGGGCCTTCGCCGTGGTCGTACTGCACCTGGTCGAGCCGCTCGGCGACCGGGTCCGTGCCGACCGGGGTGTGGAAGCTGCCGTCGGCGTCGCGCAGGGTGACGCTGACCAGGTCGGCGTCCGGGACGAGCGCGGTCGCGGCGCCGACGACGAGCTTGAGCACGCCGCCGACGGTGGGCGTCGCGTCGAGCAGGGTTCGCGTGAGGTCGGCGAACTGCTCCGCCAGGAGACCCGGCACCGGTTCACCGTCCTGCCCGAACCCGGCCCGTTCCCGGGCCCACTCCTCTTCGCCGACGCTCATGGGTCCTCACTGTCTTCAGGTCTTCCGGGTCTTCCGGATCGGGGTGCCGACTGCTCATTCAACCCGATGCCGGGGCGCGCAGGGCGGCACGGGCCCGGTCGACGAACCCCGGCCCCGGCCACAGCTGGTCGGCCTGCGGCATCCGGTCGGCGAGGTCCGGGTGCGGGAGCGTCGGCGCGTTCTCCCGGATGTCGAGGACCTCCCGGCCGAGTTCGGCCTGCCGGCCGGGCGAGCAGGTGCGCCGGATTTCGCGCACGGCCGCGGGTCCCTCCTCGCGGACGTGTCGCCGGACGGCGCGGATCAGCCCGCCCAGCAGGCGCTCGAACCGTGTCTCCTGCGGTCCCGCGCCCTCGAGCTCCCGCATCAGGCGGTCCGCTTCGGCGAGGTCGCCGTCGTCGTCGAGGTAGGGCTCTTCGGCGACGGAGTGCCGGACCAGCTCCGCGATCAGGTGATCGGCGAGGTCCTTGCGGTTCTCCGGACTGCCCTGGCCGAGCTCGAGCTCGGTGCAGAGCCGGTCGAGCTCGCGGTGATCGCCGTCGAGGACAGTCGTCAGGTCGGTTGCGGGCTGGTTGCCGTTCATGCACGCTCCTGGTCCGGGCTCGGGTTCGCAGAACGGGATACCCGCTGCTCCGGCGCCGAACCCGTGTCGGCCGCGGGCCGCGCGGGTACTCCAAGGTCGAACCCGGCCCCAAGGAGGACGAACGATGGCTGCGCCGTCGACGGTGACCGAGCGCGAACGCAAGTACGAGATCGTCGCGGGCAGCGGCGTGCCCCGCCTGGTCGGCGTCGGCGGCGTCGAAACCCAGGACGATCCGGTGGAGCACGTCCTCGACGCGTCCTACTACGACACCGGGACGTACCGGCTGGCCCGCGGCGGCATCACGCTGCGGCGGCGCGTCGGCGGCCCCGACGCGGGCTGGCACCTGAAGCTGCCGGTGTCGGCCGACGAGCGACAGGAACTGCAGCTGCCGCTGGGCGGCGACCCGCACAAGGTGCCCGGCAGGTTCCGGCGCCTGCTGCGGGCGTACACGCTGGGGGAGAAGCTGGTGCCGATCGCGCACCTGCGCACCGACCGGTTCGCCCACCGGCTCGCCGGTGCGGACGGCCGTACCGTCGCGATCCTCACCGACGACCACGTCACCGGCGACGTCGGCGGCGCGAGCGCGCACCTCGACGAGTGGCGTGAACTGGAACTCGAACTGGACCCCGCGACCGAGCCCGGCCTGCTCGACGAGTTCGACCGCGCGCTGACCGAAGCCGGCGCCTCGGCGTCGCCGTGGCCGTCGAAACTGCGCCGCCTCATCGGCGACCGCGTCCCGGCGCCGCCCCGGCCGGGCAAGAAGCCGTCCGCCGGCGATGTCGTGCTGGCGGTGTTGCACGAGCACCACGGCCGGCTGCGCCGTGCGGACGTCGGGGTGCGGCTGGACGTCGACGATTCCGTGCACCAGATGCGCGTCGCGATCCGGAAGCTGCGGAGCACGCTTCGCACCTTCGGCTCCGTCGTCGACAAGAAGGAGACCGCGGCCCTCGCGGCGGAGCTGCAGTGGCTGGGCCGCCGGTTGTCGCCGGCCAGGGACACCGAGGTCACCGAACAGCGGCTGCACCGGCAGCTGGACGACGTGCCTTCGGAGCTCGTGTTCGGGCCGTTGCGCCAGTTCCTCACCCGCCACTTCGCCCGCGAGGCCGAGGAAGGCCGGACTCGCGCGCTGGAGGCGTTGACCGGCAAGCGTTACCTGCGGTTGCTGCGCTCACTCGACGCCCTGCTGGAGGAACCGCCGCTGACCGCGAAGGCGCGCAAGCCCGCGAAGGCGGCCCTGCGCAAGCCGCTGCGACAGGCCGCGAAGAAGCTGAGCCGCGCCGAAGCGGCGACGCGTGGCCTGACGGGCGACGAGCTGGAGACGGCCCTGCACGACGTCCGCAAGAAGGCGAAGCGGGCGCGCTACGCCGCCGACACCGTGAAGCCGGTGTACGGGAAGAAACTGCAGAAGTGGCGCAAGGACGTCAAGGCGGTGCAGAGCACACTGGGCGAGCACCAGGACACCGTGGTCGGCCGGGACGTCCTGCACCACCTCGCGATCGCCGGGCACGGCGAGGGGCAGAACACGTTCACCTTCGGGATGCTCCACGCCCGGGACGCCGGCCGGGCGGCGGAGCTGCGCCAGCAGTTCGCGCGGGAGTGGCGGCGGCTGCGGAAGGGCGACCGTCCCGGCTGGCTGGGCTGAGCTTTCACGTGAAAGCCTTTCACGTGAAAGCTGCCACCGGGGGAGGCGGCACTTTCACGTGAAAGTGCCGCTTTCTAGCCTTCGCCGGTGAGCTTCCCGCGCAGCTGCTCCAGGGTCTGCGACAGCAGCCGGGAGACGTGCATCTGGGAGATGCCGACGCGGTCGGCGATCTGGGTCTGCGTGAGCCCGCCGAAGAACCGCATCACCAGGATCGCCCGCTCGCGCTTCGGCAGTTCCTGCAGCAGCGGCTGGAGCGCCTCGTGGTTCTCGACCATGGCCATCTCGTGGTCCGGTTCCCCCATGGTGTCCGCCAGCGACAGCGCCTCGGCGTCGTCGTGCACCGGCTTGTCGACCGAGAGCGCCTGGTAGGCGTTGCCCGCGAGGAGACCTTCACGGACCTCGTCGACGTCCAGGTTCAGGTGCTCCGCCAGTTCGGTCGGCGTCGGGGCGCGGCCCAGCCGCTGCGAGAGCACCGCCGAGCCCTGGCTCAGGGAGAGGTGCAGCTCCTTGAGCCGCCGCGGGACCCGCACGGACCAGCCGGTGTCGCGGAAGTGCCGTCGGACCTCACCCATGATCGTCGGCACCGCGAAGGACAGGAAGTCGTGGCCCCGGGTGGGGTCGAACCGGTCGACGGCGTTGATCAGGCCGATCCGCGCCACCTGGACCAGGTCCTCCCGGGGCTCGCCGCGGCCGGAGAACCGGGTCGCGATGTGCTCGGCCAGCGGGAGCAGTTCGGTGACGAGCTTGCTCCGGACGACCTCTCGCCGCGGATCACTGGGGTCGAGCCCGCCCAGTTCCTCGAACAGCGGTTCGCAGTGGGCATATTCGTCCGGGCGGTGGAGGAGGGGTTTCCGCTCGTTGCTCACGCGCTCGTTCCCGGGTTGAGCACCAGTTCGATCGTGACGATGCCCGCACCACCACCGGGAAGCGTGTCGCAGTGGGCGGTCACCGACCGGCTCAGGGTGGTCAGGACGTGCCAGCCGAACGTGCGGTCGCTCGGCGGCCGCGGGTCGCTCGACCGGGTCGAAACGATGACGTGCAGGCCGTCGGGGGCCAGCCGGAAGCGGCACTGCAGCTGTGCGCCGAGCTCGGCGAGCTGGACGAGCTGCGCGCACGCTTCGTCGACGGCCATCTTGGCGTCGGCGATGGCGTCCAGCCCGAAGTCCGCGCGCGACACGACGCCGTGCGTGAGCATCCGGACCAGCGGGATCTGCTCCGCCATCGCGGGGAGCCGCAGCTCGACGAGTTCGTCGAGCAGCTCGTCGACAGTCGGCTTGCCGCCGAACGAGCTGTCGCTTCGAGTTTCTTCCATGCGGGAGGTACTACCCATCTGGGGGAAAGCCGACACTTCGTGATCAGGGATTTCGGGTTTCGTCACCGGCCCAGCGCCCGTTCGAGTTCCTTCTTGGTCATCTTCGAGCGGCCGTCGATGTTCTTCTTCTTGGCTTCGTTGTAGAGCTGGTCCTTCTTCGGGCCACCCGGGCCCTTGCGGTTGCCGGACCGCTCGCCGCCGCGCTGCTGCGGCGACTTGTCCTTAACCGACGTCTTGCCGGCCTGCCGCGACTCGCCCGACTGCGCGCGGTTCTTGTTCACCGTCCGGGCCGCGATCTCCTTGGCCCGCTTCGTGCTCGCACCGCGGTCCTCGGCCGAGTCCTTGATGTGCTCGTACTGGCGTTCGCGCTTGCCGCTCCACGACTGAGGCATGCCCGCTCCCTTCGTCTCGCGCGACGAGTACCCGCTTGATCACGGGGTAAACGTCCCGGTCGTGGGTGGTTACCCGGCGCGGACCAGGGGTACGCGGAGAGTTGAGCGAGAGGAGGCGCCGATGCGGATCGGCTACACCCTGATGACCGAGCAGGCGGGCCCGGACGACCTGGTCCGGTTCGCCGCCGGGGCGGAACGGGCCGGCTTCGACTTCGAGGTCATGAGCGACCACTACTCGCCCTGGCTGGACGAACAGGGCCACGCGCCCTACGCGTGGACCGTGCTGGGCGCCGTCACGCAGGTGACCGAGCGCGCCGAGCTGATGACCTACGTGACCTGCCCGACCATGCGCTACCACCCGGCGGTGGTGGCCCAGAAGGCGGCGACCGTGCAGGCGCTCTCCGGCGGCCGGTTCACCCTCGGCCTCGGCGCGGGCGAGAACCTCAACGAGCACGTCGTCGGCCGTGGCTGGCCGCCGGCCAACGTCCGGCACGAAATGCTCGCCGAGGCCGTGCAGATCATCGGCGGCCTGTTCGACGGCGGCTACTTCGACTACGACGGCAAGCACTTCCGCGTCGATTCGGCGAAGCTGTGGGACCTGCCGGAGAAGCGGACGCCGATCGGTGTCGCGGTGTCCGGCTCGCAGTCGGTCCGGCGGTTCGCCCCGGTCGCCGACGCGATGATCGCCGTCGAGCCGAAGGTGGAACTGTCCCAGGAGTGGGACGCGACGAAGCTCGGCGGCGCGCCCAGCCGCAAGATCGGGCAGCTGCCGGTGTCCTGGGGCACCGACCGCGACGCCGCCGTGCAGCGCGCGCACGAGCAGTTCCGCTGGTTCGCCGGCGGCTGGAAGGTCAACGCCGAGCTCCCCGGACCGGCCGGGTTCGCCGGGGCGACGCAGTTCGTCCGCGAAGAGGATGTCGCCGGCTCGATCCCGTGCGGCCCGGACATCGAGCCGATCGCCGAAGCGGTGCAGGAGTTCGAGAAGGCGGGCTTCACCGACGTGGCCCTGGTCCAGATCGGTGGCGACCAGCAGGACGGCTTCCTCGACTTCGCCGAGAAGGAGCTGCTCCCGGCGTTGCGCGGCTGAGCACGCCGCCGGTGGTCAGGCGGGTGCGGGGGCGGGCTGCCGATCGGTGAGTGCGAGACGCCGGTCCGCCCCGGTCACCCGCAGGGCCCGCCGGAGCATCGGGTTGGTTCCGGCGACCACGAGCAGTTCGGTACCGCGCTGTTCGGCCTGCAGCGCCGCGTGCAGCAGCACCCGGATCCCCGCGACGCCGAGGAAGTCCACTTCGGACAGGTCGACCACCAGCTGCTCGGGGGTCGCCCACAGGCGATCGGTGAGCAGGCCGGCCAGGTCGCCCGCCGTCGCGCTGTCGAGGTCGCCGCGGGCGGTCACCAGGACCACGTGCGGGGCCGGCCACGCCGTGCGCAGCCGGAGGTTCGGGTGCCTGACTCGGGGAAGGTTCATGCCGTTCGCCGCCGTCCTGGTGCGGCGCGGCCGCAGCGCCGCGCTCGGGGAGTGGAGCGGCTGCTGGTTGAACCGTGCCACCGAGACTAACCCGGCGCCCACGGCCCGCAACCGTCGTTGCTCCGAACGGGCGTGCGGCGCGCCGCGGCGGTGACCGCTCGTGCCCGGGCTGATCGGGATGCAGTAACCTCGCGCTGGACCCGTTAAAGCGCTAGCGGCCCACTAGTGGCGCGCGCCCGGGTCCTCCCTGGTTGAGAGCGCCCCGTCGGATGAGGGAGGGGCGGCACCAGGATGACGGGCGGCCATGAGCAGCTGACCGCGCGGCTGGACGAAGTCACGCTGGCGATGGAATCGCTGACCGCGATGCTGGATAGCGAGCTCGATCTCGGCCAGATGCTCCAGGCGGTGTGCGACCACGTCGTGCAGGTGGTGCCGGGAGCCGACATGGCCAGCATCACCCTGGTGCGCGACGGCGAGCCGGAGACGGTGGCGAGCACCGACCAGCGGGCGGTCAACTTCGACCGCGAGCAGTACCGGATCGGGGACGGGCCGTGCCTGCGCGCCGCCGAGACGGGCCAGCCGGTCCGCGTCGGCGTCGGCGCGGTCGGGGACCTGTGGCCGCAGTTCGTCACGTCGGCCGAGCAGCTGGGCGTGGCGAGCTTCCTCGCCGCGCCGCTGACGGTGGACGAGGACATGTCCGGCGCGGTGAACCTGTTCGGCTTCGGCGAGCACGGCTTCAGCGAGCTGGGCACGAAGATCCTCGAGCTGTACACGGCGACGGTGGTGATCGGCCTGCGCAGCGCGCGACGGTACTTCGCGGCCCGCGAACTGGTCGACCAGCTCAACCGCGCCCTGGAGACCCGCGCGGTGATCGACCAGGCCAAGGGGATCCTGATGGCGGCGCACCGGATCACCGCGGAGGAAGCCTTCCGGCGCCTGGTGAAGCGTTCCCAGGACGGCAACCGCAAGCTCCACGAGGTGGCGGCCGAGTTCGTGGCGGCGGTGGCGACGACGGCCTGACCCGCCGTTCGACGTATGGCGCTAGCCGGCCGGGACCTCGTCCGGGGGTGCCTCCGACTCGACCGGCGCCGGGTCCGGGCGGTGCTTGCCGAGCTGGCACGTCGTGCAGACCAGGGTGCGGCCGAGGATCGTGCCGTCGTCGGCGACGACCTGGGCCACGTGCATCGTCGGGAACCCGCAGACCTCGCACGGCAGTGAGCCGCCCTCGCGGCTGATGCGGAGCTGGGTGCCCATCCGGCCTCCTGCTGTGACGTGGCTCTCACCACCTTGCCCGCGATCGGGGCCGGACCCTGCTGAATTCACTCGTTCGGCCTAGCGGCCGGTTCTCCGGGACTCCTTCGGTGACGGCCGTGTTGCCCGAGGTGATCCTGGGTAACCCGCCCGCGAACGGACTGCCGGAGGGAACGAACCATGCGAGACAAGCGCAACGATCTGCGGCCGGTGGCGGACCTGCTGGCCGACGGCGGCGACACGGCCGAACTGGAGCGCACGCGCCACAAGGCCGCGCTGGCCGTGGCGGCGCGGGCCAAGGACCCCGAGGACTGCGCGCGGCTGCTGGACATGCTGGGGCTGCACCGGGGCAGCCGCCGCAGCAGCGACGTCGCCTGAGGCCGGGGGAGGACGACATGGCCCGCCCGGTGTGGAGCGGCGCGCTGAGCCTGGGGCTGGTCACCGTGCCGGTGGAGCTGTACCCGGCGGTGGCGGACCACACGATCCACTTCCACCAGTTCGAGCGCGGCACGTCGGACCGGATCCGCAACCGGCGCATCAACGAGCGGACCGGCGAGGAGGTCACCCAGGACGAGATCGTCAAGGGCTACGACCTCGGCGGCGGCGACCACGTGCTCGTCGAGCCGGACGAACTGGACGAGATCGCGCCCGCGCGGTCGCGCCGGATCGACATCGAGCAGTTCGTCGAACTCGACGAGATCGACCCGTGGTTCTTCGACAAGACGTACTGGCTCAAGCCGGCGAAGGAGGACTTCGCCAAGGCGTACGGCCTGCTGCTGCAGGCGATGGACCGCAGCGAGAAGGCCGGCGTCGCGAAGTTCGTGCTGCGCGGCAAGGAATACCTCGCCGCCGTCCGCGCCGGCGAGGACGTCATGGTGCTCAACACGCTGCACTTCGTCGCCGACCTGCGGAAGCCCAAGGACGTCATGGGCAAGCTGCCGGACCTGCCGAAACCGCGGCCCAAGGAGCTCGACATGGCGCTCGCGCTGGTCGACGAGATGACCGCGCCGTGGAAGCCCGAGGACTACCGCGACGAGTACTCGAAGCGGGTCGAAGAGCTGATCAAGGCGAAGGAAGCCGGCAAGGAGATCGCCCACGAAGAGGAGCCGGCGCCCTCGGCCGACGTCGTGGACCTGTTCGAGGCCCTGTCGCGCAGTGTGAAGAACCGCAGCAGTGTGAAGAACCGCAAGAGCGGCGGCAAGGAGCCGAAGAAGAAGACCGCCGCGAAGAAGCCCCAGCTTTCCGGACTGTCCAAGTCGGACCTGGACAAGCTGGCCCGCGAGCAGGGCGTGAAGGGCCGGTCGAAGATGACGCGCGCCGAACTCGAGAAGGCACTGAAGGCGTCGTGACCGAGCCCCGCCGATCCACGGGGCTTCAGCCGAGCAGCTTGGCCGCGGACCGCAGATCGGCGACGAAACCCGCGTAGGCGTCGTCCCGGTCCGGGGCCCGCAGCACCGCCGACGGGTGGACCGTCGCCACGGCCGACGGCACCAGCTCGGCCAGCTCCGCCGGCGGCTCGACCGGCTCGCCGCGGTGCGCGGTCAACCGGAACTTCGGGCCCAGCAACGACTGCGCGGCCGTCGCACCCAGCAGCAGCACCAGCTCGGGGCGCACCGCGCGCAGTTCGGCCAGCAGCCACGGGCGGCACGCGACCACCTCGGTGCGGCCCGGCTTCTGGTGGATCCGGCGCTTGCCGCGTTCGTCGCGCTTGAACTTGAAGTGCTTGACCGCGTTGGTGACGTACAACGACCGGCGGTCGAAGCCGGCCTCTTCGAAGGCGCGGTCCAGCAGCTTCCCGGCCGGGCCCACGAACGGCTCGCCCGCGAGGTCTTCCCGGTCGCCCGGCTGCTCGCCGACGACGAGGACCTTCGCCCCGGCGGAGCCTTCGCCGAAGACGGTTTGCGTGGCGTCCTGGTGGAGGGGGCACCCCTGGCAGCCGGACGCCGCCGACCGCAACCGGTCGAGGTCGGTGGTGTCCGGCGGCTCGGCACCGCGGGAATCCGGCATGTAGCCCGAAAATCCCCACCCCGGGCACGGGTAAACGCGTCCCGCCCGGGTAGCCGGAACACAGGTAGTCGAACACAACGACCCGAAGGAAGGAGTTCACGATGACCACCGCACGCGACATCATGACGTCGGACGCGACCTGCGCCCGGGAGTCCGACACCGTGCACGACGCCGCGGTCACCATGGCGCAGAAGGGCATCGGCGCGTTGCCGATCTGCGGTGAGGACAACCGGCTCAAGGGCATGATCACCGACCGCGACATCGTGGTGAAGGTCCTGGCCGAGGGCAAGGACCCCCGCGCGGTCCACGTCGGCGAGCTCGCCCAGGGTGAGGTCGTGACGATCGGTGCGGACGACGACGCCCAGGAGATCCTGCGCACGATGTCCGAGCACCGCGTCCGCCGGCTGCCGGTGATCGACGGGCACGACCTCGTCGGGATCGTCGCCCAGGCCGACGTGGCCAGGGCGCTGTCGAACCCGAGCGCCGGCGAGCTGGTCGAAGCTCTGTCATATGACTGAGTGTCGTACGACCGGGTGACCCCCGGCGCAGTACGGCCGCCCCCGGCGCGAGTTTCCGGGGGCGGCCGTACTGCGTTGCGAGGCCGTACTGCGTTGTGTGGGGCGGCGGCGGTCAGTGCGAGCCGGTGGCCGGGGTCGAACCGTCCTCAGTGGACTCACGGATCGACTCGGCGCGGGCGATGTGCCAGGCCACCAATGCGCCCGCGCTCACCGTGCCCCAGAGCACGAGCGCGGCGTCGCGGGCGAACAGCCCGACGAGCAGCATCACCACCGCGGTGACGTCGCTGAGCACCAGCAGCAGGCTCCACTGCCGGGGCGGGCGCAGCTTGCCGCCGCTCAAAGTGGCGGCGAACGCGGGATCACTCGCGCGCAGCTCGGCCTCGATTTCGCGGAGGGCGTGGCGTTCTCGATCCGGGAGCATGGGGGGCCTCCTCGCCTCGGCTACCGCTGGGGATACCCGTTTTCCCCGCGGGCGAAGCACCGGAATCAGTGGTTGTCGCGGGGGATTCCCTTCGTCGCGGCGATGCGCTGGTACGCCACGGCGGGCCGCAGCACCATGCCGTCGCAGAGCTGGTCGGTCATCGACCGCTGGATCTCCTGCCACGGCGTCTGCGAGGCCGGCACCGGGTAGCCGCCCGCCTCGGCCAGCTCCCGGTGGCGCCGCGCCAGTTCCTCGTCGGAGACCAGCACGTCCGCGGTGCCGGCGCCGAGATCGATCCGGACCCGGTCCCCGGTCCGCAGCACCGCCAGGCCGCCGCCCGCCGCGGCTTCGGGGGAGGCGTTGAGGATCGACGGCGAGCCGGAGGTGCCCGACTGGCGGCCGTCGCCGAGGCAGGGCAGTTCGTGCACGCCCCGCTTGATCAGCTCCGCGGGCGGCCGCATGTTGACCACCTCCGCCGAACCCGGGTAGCCGAGCGGGCCGGTGCCGCGCATCACCAGCAGCGAGTGCTCGTCGACACCGAGGCCGGGGTCGTCGATGCGGGCGTGGTAGTCCTCCGGGCCGTCGAACACGACCGCGGTGCCTTCGTAGACACCGCCGGCCAGGTACCGCCGCCGGAACTCCGGCGAGATCACGCTGGACTTCATGATCGCCGCGTCGAAGAGGTTGCCCTTCAGGACGAGGAACCCGGCGTCGGGGGTGAGGGCGGTGTCGAAGGTCCGGATGACGTCCCGGTCGCCGGCCTCGGCGGTGCGGCAGTTGTCGCCGAGGGTGCGGCCGTTGACGGTGGGGGCGTCCTCGTGGATCAGCCCGTGCCGCATCAGCTCGTGCACCACGGCCGGGACGCCGCCCGCGCGGTGGAACTCCTCGCCGAGGTACTTGCCCGCGGGTTGCAGGTCGACCAGCAGCGGGACGCCGTGGCCGAGCCGCTGCCAGTCGTCGAGGGGCAGGTCGACGCCGATGTGCCGGGCGATCGCGCCGAGGTGGATGGGCGCGTTGGTCGAGCCGCCGATCGCGGAGCTCACGACGATGGCGTTCTCGAACGCCGCCCGCGTCAGGATGTCCGACGGCTTGAGGTCTTCGCGGACCATCTCGACGATCCGCAGCCCGGTCCGGTAGGCCATCCGCGCCCGGTCGCGGTGCGGGGCCGGGATGGCGGCGCAGCCGGGCAGGCTCATCCCGAGGGCTTCGGCGAGCGCGTTCATCGTGGACGCCGTGCCCATCGTGTTGCAGTGCCCCGGCGACGGCGCGGACGACGCGACGAGGTCCATGAACCCGGCGTCGTCGATCTCACCGGCGGCGAGCAGTTCCCGTGCCTTCCAGATGATCGTGCCGGACCCGGTGCGCTCGCCGTTGAACCAGCCGTTGAGCATCGGGCCACCGGACAGCACGATGGACGGCAGGTCGACGGTCGCGGCGGCCATCAGACACGCCGGGGTCGTCTTGTCGCAGCCGGTGGTGAGCACGACGCCGTCGATCGGGTAGCCGTAGAGCGTCTCGACCAGGCCGAGGTAGGCGAGGTTCCGGTCGAGGGCCGCGGTCGGGCGCTTGCCGGTCTCCTGGATCGGGTGCACCGGGAACTCGATCGCGATCCCGCCTGCCTCGCGGATGCCCTCCCGGGTCCGGTCGGCCAGCTGCAGGTGGTGCCGGTTGCAGGGGGTGAGGTCGGAGCCGGTCTGGGCGATCCCGATGATCGGACGGCCGGACTGCAGCTCCTCCCGGGTGAGGCCCCAGTTCTGGTACCGCTCGAGGTAGAGCGCGGTCATGCCGGGGTCGGCGGGGTTGTTGAACCAAGCTTCGCTGCGCAGTCCCATACCGGCCAGTCTGGCAACGGCGGTTCCGGATTGCACGCATCCCGCCGGCCTCGGGCTTGCCGTGGCGGGCACCCGCGCCGGTGCCCGCCACGAACCCCCTCGGCAGAGCCCGTCAGCCGAGCCCGTTCAGGCCGATCACCCGGGAGTACCAGTGGGCACTCCGCTTCGGCGTCCGCTGCTGGGTCGCGTAGTCGACGTGGACCAGGCCGAACCGCTTCGCGTACCCCTCGGCCCACTCGAAGTTGTCCAGCAGCGACCAGTAGAAGTACCCGCGCAGGTCGACGCCCGCCTCGATGGCCTCGTGCGCCGCCCGCAGGTGGGAGTCGAGGAACGCGACGCGGTCGGTGTCGACGATGTCACCGCCGTCGGAGACGACGTCGGGGTAGGCCGCGCCGTTCTCCGTGATGTACAGGGGCACCGGCCGGTAGCCGCGGTGCACCTGCAGCAGCGACTCGGTCAGCCCGGCCGGCTGGACCTCCCAGCCGGAGTCGGTGCGGGGCGCCGCCGGGTCCGGGACGAAGTGCACGTCGCCGGCGCCGACCCACTCGGGCCCCGCGGGCTCGCTGCCCGGCACCGGACCGCCCGCGACGCGGTAGTCGCGGTAGTAGTTCACGCCCAGCCAGTCGATGTGCGCGGCGATGACCGCGGCGTCGTCGTCGCGCAGGACCGAGCCCAGCCCGAACGGCTCGAGGTCGGCGACCAGGTCGTCCGGGTAGCCGCCGCGCAGCACCGGGTCGAGGAACAGCCGGTTCTGCAGGCCGTCGATCCGCCGGGCCGCGGCGACGTCGGCGACGTTCGCCGGGTCGTGCGGGGCGACCGGGTACAGGTTCAGCGTGATGCCGGCCGCGGTGCCCGGGGCGTGCCGCCGGATGATGTCCATCGCCAGGCCGTGGCCCAGCAGCAGGTGGTGCGTGGCGGCGACGGCCGCCGGGTGGTCGTTGCGGCCGGGGGCGTGGATGCCGCCCGCGTAGCCGAGCATCGCCGCGCACCACGGCTCGTTGAGCGTCGACCAGCTGGCGACGCGGTCGCCCAGCCGCTCCAGCACGGTCTCGGCGTACTCGGCGAACCGGTAGGCGGTGTCCCGGTTCGTCCAGCCGCCCTTCTCCTCCAGCGCCTGCGGCAAGTCCCAGTGGTACAGCGTCGCCCACGGCTGGATCCCGGACTCGAGCAGGCAGTCGACCAGCCGGTCGTAGAAGCCGAGCCCGGCGGTGTTCGCTTCGCCGCCGTCCGGCCGCACCCGCGGCCAGGCCAGCGAGAAGCGGTAGGCACCGAGGTTGAGCCGGCGCATCAGCCCGACGTCTTCGGAGTACCGCCGGTAGTGGTCGGCCGCCGGTTCGCCGTTGTCGCCGCCCCGGACCGCTCCCGGGCGGCGGGCGAAGACGTCCCAGACCGAGTCGGTGCGCCCGTCGGCCGTCGTGGCTCCTTCCACCTGGAACGCCGCGGTCGCGGCACCCCAGACGAAGCCAGGCGGGAACATCAACGCGGTCTCCGCCCGAACGCTGTCGGGATGTACGGACATGTTCACCCTTTCACTGCACCTTGCATGATCCCGGCCACGATCTGGCGGCCGAGGAGGACGAAGACGATGAGGATGGGGATGGTGGCCAGGGTCGTGCCGGCCAGGACGAGCGAATAGTCGACGTAGTAGCCGCTCTGCAGCTTTTCCAGGGCCACCTGGACGGTGGGGTTGCCGGCGTCCAGCACGACGAGCGGCCACAGGAAGTCGTTCCACGACATCATGAACGTGAACATCGCGAGGATCGCCGCGGCCGGGCGTACCGCGGGCATGCAGACGTTCCAGAAGATCCGGATCATGCTGCAGCCGTCCACGCGCGCGGCCTCGATGAGCTCGTACGGCAGTGCGTCCACTGTGTACTGACGCATCCAGAACACGCCGAACGCGGTGACCACGTTGGGCACGATCACCGCCGTCAGGCTCCCCGCCCAGCCCAGTTCGGACATCGCGATGAACAGCGGGATGATGCCCAGCTGGGTGGGCACCGCGAGCGTGACGACGATGAACACGAACAGCTTGTCGCGTCCGCGGAACCGCAGTTTCGCGAACGCGAACCCGGCCAGCGAGGAGAACAGCACCGTCGTCAGCGTCACCGTGCCGGACACGATGACGCTGTTGGCCAGCGCCTTCCAGAACGGCACGGTGTCGAACACCCGCGCGGCGTTGGCGAAGAAGTTGCCGCCGGGCACGAACGGCGGGATGCGCTCGGTGAGCATCCCGTTGTCGCGGCTGGCCACCAGGAACGACCAGTAGAACGGGAACAGCGAACCGAGCACGAAGATCGCCAGCACGAAGTAGGTCGCCTTGCGTGGCTTGCCGAGCGTGGCGACCTTCTGCCGCAGTCCCGGTTTCGGGATTTCACTGCGGATGTCACTCTGGAGTGTTGTCATTTCTTCTTCACCGCCGGGGTGCGGGCGATCCGGCCGGTGAGGAAGAAGTTCACCAGCGCGATGAGCACGATGACCAGGAACAGCACCCAGGCGATCGCCGAGGCGTAACCGAGATCGGCGTTCTGGAACGCCGTCTGGTAGAGGTACAGCGTCACGGTCTGGAACTGGTTGGTGGAGCCGCCGTTGTTCGACCCGGGCATGGCGTCGAACAGCTTCGGCTCGGTGAAGATCTGCAGGCCGCCGATCGTCGAGGTGATGGTGACGAAGACCAGCGTCGGCTTCAGCAGTGGCAGTGTGACGTTCCAGAAGCGGCGCCAGGTGCCCGCGCCGTCGATCAGGGCCGCCTCGTGCAGTTCCTTGGGGATGGCCTGCATGGCGGCCAGCACGATCAGGGCGTTGTAGCCGGTCCAGCGCCAGTTCACCATGATCGCGATCGCGACGTGGCTGCCGAACCGGCTGGCCTGCCAGTCGACCGGGTCCAGCCCGATGGTCTGCAGCACGCCGTTGACCAGCCCGTACCTCGGGCCGAACAGGTTGGCGAAGATGATGCCGATGGCGACGAGGCTGGCCGCGTACGGCAGCAGGATGCCGACCCGCCAGCCCGTCGCGCCGCGCAGCCGGGCCCCGAGCAGTGCCGCCAGCAGCACCGCGATGATGATCTGCGGGACGGTGGAGAGCAGGAAGATGCTGATCGTGTTCGTCAGCGCGTTCCAGAACTGCGTGTCGGCGAAGAGCTCGGTGTAGTTTTCGATGCCGATGAAGTCGGGGTGGTCCGCCCCGGCCTCCCAGTCGAACAACGAGACATACGCGGTGTAGAGCAGCGGGAACAGCCCGACGATCCCGAAGAGGATGAAGAACGGCGCGATGTAGAGGTACGGTGAGGCCTTGACGTCCCACCGGCTCAACCGGTGACGGAAGGTGGGCCGGGGAGACATGCGCTCCCCGGCCTTACTCCCTTCTGGCGCGACCTTGTCGATGACGGTCATCTGCTCAGCGCGTGATCTTCTTCGCGGAGTCGACCAGCTGCTGCCAGGCTTCCGCGGCCGGCTTGCCCTGTTCGACCGCCTGCAGGGCCGGGCTGGACGCGTTCTCCTGGATCTGGCCGTCGCCGGGGCCCTTGTACTGCGGCTTCTGGACCTTCTTGGCCTGCTCGGCGAACAGCTCGCCGACCTTCGTGCCGCCGAAGTAGTCGTCGGTCTTGCTCAGCAGCGCGGGGTCCGACAGCGCCTTGACCTGGCTGGGGAAGGTGCCCTTGGCCTGGAACGCCTTGATCTGCTGCTCCGGGGCGGTCAGCCAGGCCGCGAGCTCGGCGGCCTCCTTCGGGTGCTTCGACTGCGTCGGGACGGTCAGGTACGAGCCGCCCCAGTTGCCGCCGCCGCCCGGGAAGGCCGCGGTGACCGCCCACTTGCCGGCGTTCTCCGGGCCCGCCTGCTCCTTGATCACGCCGAGCATCCAGGCGGGGCACACCTTCGTGGCGAACGCGCCCTGCTTGAAGCCGGTGTTCCACTCGTTGCTGAACGCGACGAGCTTGGCCGACTGGCCCTTGGTGACCGCGTCGGTGACCTTGGCCCAGGCGTCCTTGATGCCCTGGTTGTTCTCGACGGCGAGCTTGTCGTCGGTGTTGATGTAGCCCTCGGGGAGCTGGTTGACCATGGCGTTGAAGTTCTGCGAGGCCGAGTCGAACCAGGCCTTGCCGCCGCTCTTCTGCACGAAGTCCGCGCCGGCGGCGAAGTAGCTGTCCCAGGTGGCGAACAGCGGCTTGACCGCTTCGGGGTCGTCCGGCAGGCCGGCGGCCTTGAACATGTCCTTGCGGTAGCACATGGCGAGCGGGCCGATGTCGGTCCCGTAGCCGATGAGCTTGCCGTCCTTGGTCTTGGCGCCTTCGTACTTCCAGGGCAGCCAGCGGTCGGCGGAGGCGTCGGCCGGCCCGATCTTGCTCAGGTCGTTGAACTTCGAGCCCTTGTCGATGAAGTCCGACAGGTGGCCCTCTTCGAGCGCCGCCACGTCGGCGAGGCCCGAGCCCGCGGCCAGCTTGGTGACGAGGTCCTCGTGGTAGGGGCCGCCCTGGCCGGTCTTGCGGTGGGTGATCTTGATGTTGGGGTGCAGCCGCTCGTACTCCGGGATGAGGGCCTCGTAGCCGAACTCGGTGAACGTCGCCAGGGTCAGGTCGACCTTCTCGTTCGGGTTCGCCGCGGCCGGGGGCTGCTGTTCACCGCCCCCGCTGCAGGCCGAGGCGCCGAGCGCCGTCATCGTGATGCCCAGTGCCAGGACCAGGCCGTTCCGGATCGTTCTCACGTGTCCAACCACCTTGTTGACGGGAATGAGCGCTCTCACTGCTGGGAGCCGATCTGGGAGCGCTCCCAGGTGTGGCAGAGTCTGCTGGGGGCGTTCACCGGTGTCAAGGGGTTGTAACCGGAGCGTTTCCTGCGAGGAGCGCTCCCGGACGCGCGGGCGCGTGAACGTTAAGCTGAGTCCGTCAGAGTTGCAGAGGGTGAGCGAGGGCGGTGCCGTGGGGCCTCGAGCAGGGGATGAAGAACGGCCGACGCTGGAGGACGTCGCGGCGTTCGCCGGCGTGTCGCGGTCGACGGCGTCACGGGCGTTGAACGACGACGCGTACGTCAGCGCGGCGGCGCGGGAGAAGGTCCTGGCCGCGGCCCGTGACCTGGGCTATTCCCCCAACCAGGCGGCGCGGTCGCTGGTCACGCGCCGCACTGGGGCGGTCGCGGTGGTGCTGTCGGAGCCGGAGTCCCGGCTGCTCGACGACCCGTACCGCGCGGCCGTCATGCGGGCCGGCTACCGGGAGCTCGCCGACGTCGGCCGCCAGATGGTGCTGATCTTCAGTGACATCCGCGAGGACCTGAGCCGGACGGTCCGCTTCCTCGAGGGCGGCCACGTCGACGGCGCGCTGGTGTTCGCGCCGCACCGCGCCGACCCGCTGCCCAAGGCGCTGCGGCTGCTGCGCATCCCGGTGGTGTTCGGCGGCCAGGCGGCCGGCATCCGCCGCGGGGTGCACGTCGTCGACTTCGACAACGAGGGCGGCGCCCGGCTGGCGGTCGAGCACCTGGTGGCGTCCGGACGGCGGCGGATCGCCACGATTGCCGGCCCCCAGGACCAGAGCGCCCCGATCGACCGGCTGGCCGGCTGGCGCAAGACCCTCCTCGACGCCGGGCTCGACCCCGCCGACCTGGTCGAAGAAGCCGATTTCACCCTTTCGGGCGGTGCGAACGCGATGACGGCGCTGCTGTCCCGGCATCCGGACCTCGACGCCGTGTTCGTCGCCAGCGACATGATGGCGGTGGGTGCCCTGCGCACCCTCGGCGGCGCGGGCCGCCGCATCCCGGACGACGTCGCGGTGGTCAGCTTCGACGACAACGTCACCCTCGCCCCCGCCATGGACCCGCCCCTGACGTCGGTCCACCAGGACCCGCGCGAGCAGGTCCACGCCATGGTCGAAACCCTGATGCAGCTGCTCGACGACCAGAACCTCAAGCCGCGTCAGCACATCCTCCCGGTCTCCCTGGCGGTCCGCGCCTCGAGCTGACCCCCGTGTCGACCCTCCGATCACGCGTGTCGACCTCCCGATCACGCGTGTCGGCCTCCTGAGCACGTGAATCCCGACCCGCCACCCGGTCCGGTCGGCCGAGCCGGCGTACCCGGTCGGCCGGTCGGCGTACCGGGAGGGTCGGCTGGCGTGCCCGGAGGGTCGGCTCGCGTGTCTGGAGGGTCGGCTCGCGTGTTTCACGGGTCGACACGCGTGATTGTGAGCCGACACGGCGTCCATGACTCGATGGGTGGGAACGTTCCGGTCCGAGATGCACCTCTTTGGCGCTAAACGCCGTTTTCCGTGCACCGTACGTGACCGTTTGGCTGCGCTGAACGGGTGACGGGACGACCTTTGGATGGGGCTGTTCAGGAGTGTTCAGTGAGCTGGTGTTCGCCGGGCGCGCAGATGTGACGTTCGTGGCCGCGGTGTCCTTCTGACTCGATTCTTTACATCCAGGTTTCCGGCTGGCTACCGTCGGCGTCTGGAAGCGCTCCCAGATCGCTGGCTCCCTACGGACAAAGGAGTTCCGCAGCCATGCGTTCCTCTCCCCGAAAGCGCGCCCGTGCGCTGGCACTGGCTTCGGCCGTGCTGGCCGTCACGGGCGCGGTGGTCGCCCCACCACCGGCGCTCGGCGCCGACATCGCCTGTTCCGTCACCTACACCACCAATGACTGGGACACCGGGTTCACCGCCAACGTCTCGCTGCGCAACGACGGAGCTCCGTTCGACAGCTGGAAGGTCGGCTGGACGTTCCTGGACGGCCAGAAGGTCCAGCAGGGCTGGAGCGCCACGTTCGCCCAGTCCGGAGCCGCGGTCACCGCGACGAGCCTGCCCTACAACGGCCGCCTCGGCACCGGGGCGAGCACGTCGTTCGGGTTCAACGGCACGAAGGGCTCGGCCAACCGGCCACCGGCCGACTTCTCGGTGAACGGCACCGCGTGCACCGGCGCCAACAAGGCGCCGACGGTCAGCCTGACCGCGCCGTCCTCGACCGGCACCTACTACGCCCCGGCGACGGTCCCTCTAGCCGCGACGGCCACCGACAGCGACGGCACGGTGAGCAAGGTCGAGTTCTACGCCGGCGACACGCTGCTGGCCACCGACACGGCCGCGCCGTTCGAAGGCAGCTGGGGCTCCGTCCCGGCCGGGACCTACTCGATCACGGCGAAGGCCTACGACAACAAGGGCGCGAGCACGACCTCCAGCCCGGTCAGCGTGAAGGTCCTTTCCGGGCCGACGATCGTCGCCGCCCCGGCGACCGCGCAGGTCAAGCAGGGCGCCACGACGACGTTCGCCGTCTCCCTCGCCGGTGCCCCCTCGGCACCGGTCACCGTCGCCGTCGCACGGACGGCCGGCAGCACGGACCTCACGGCGAGCCCGCTGAGCCTGACGTTCACCGCGGCGAACTGGAACGTGCCGCAGAACGTCACGGTCGCCAGCGCCGACAACGGGGGAGCGCTGGGCAGCGCGACCTTCACCGCGAGCAGCAGCGGCTACACCGCGGCCACGGTGGCGGTCAACGAGATCTCGTCGTCCACTTCGGACTACCAGCTCGCGTTCCTGACGCAGTACAACAAGATCAAGGACCCGAACAACGGCTACTTCCGCAAGTTCGGGAACATCCTGGTGCCCTACCACTCGATCGAGACGCTGATCGTCGAGGCACCGGACCACGGGCACGAGACGACGTCGGAGGCGTTCAGCTACTACCTCTGGCTGGAGGCGTCCTACGGCCGGGTGACCGGTGACTGGGCCCCGTTCAACCAGGCGTACACGTCGATCGAGACGTACGCGATCCCGCCGGCGGCGGACCAGCCGTCCAACAGCGGGTACAACGCGAGCGACCCGGCGACCTACGCGGCCGAGTTCCCCAGCCCGAAGTCGTACCCCTCGCCGCTGCAGGCCGACGTGCCCGTCGGCGCCGACCCGATCGCGGCGGAGCTGCGCGCGGCCTACGGCAACCCGGACGTCTACGGCATGCACTGGCTGCTCGACGTCGACAACATCTACAAGTTCGGCCGCTGCGGAGACGGCACGAACACCGCGCCGGCGTTCATCAACACCTTCCAGCGCGGCTCGCAGGAATCGGTCTGGGAGACGGTCACCCAGCCCAGCTGCGACACGATGAAGTTCGGCGGCAAGAACGGCTACCTCGACCTGTTCACCGGCGACTCGTCGTACGCGAAGCAGTGGAAGTACACCAACGCGCCCGACGCGGACGCCCGCGTCGTGCAGGTGGCCTACCAGGCCCAGAAGTGGGCCCAGGCGCAGGGCAAGAGCGCCGACATCGCGGCCGTCGTGAAGAAGGCCTCGAAGATGGGTGACTACCTGCGGTACTCGCTGTTCGACAAGTACTTCAAGAAGATCGGCAACTGCGTCGGGCCGACCAGCTGCCCGGCCGGTACCGGCAAGAACAGCGAGCACTACCTGATCTCGTGGTACTACGCCTGGGGCGGTTCCCTGGACTCGTCCAGCGCCTGGGCGTGGCGCATCGGGGACGGCGCGGCCCACCAGGGCTACCAGAACCCGCTCGCGGCGTACGCGCTGTCGGCGGACCCGGCTCTGAAGGTCACCTCGGCCACCGGCGCGCAGGACTGGGCCACCAGCCTCGACCGGCAGATGGAGTTCCTGCAGTGGCTGCAGTCGTCCGAAGGCGGTCTCGCCGGCGGCGCGACCAACAGCTGGGAAGGCCAGTACGCCACGCCGCCCGCCGGCACGCCGACGTTCTACGGCATGTTCTACGACCACCAGCCGGTCTGGCACGACCCGCCGAGCAACCAGTGGTTCGGGTTCCAGACGTGGGGCATGGAGCGGATCGCCGAGTACTACCAGGCGACGAAGGACGCCCGGGCGAAGAAGATCCTCGACAAGTGGGTGCCGTGGGCGATCTCGACCACCACCGTCGGTGCGGGCGGGAACTTCCAGATCCCGGCCGACCTGACCTGGACCGGCAAGCCGGACACCTGGAACGCCACCAGCCCGGGTTCGAACGCGGGCCTGCACGTCGAGGTGAAGAACTACAACAACGACGTCGGGATCGCGGCTTCCCTGGCCAAGACGCTGCTCTACTACGCGTCCGGCTCGGGCAACGCCCAGGCCAAGTCGGTCGGGGAGCAGCTGCTGACGGCGCTTTCGGCGAACGTCGACAGCAAGGGCATCGCGGTGCCGGAGACCCGGAAGGACTACGACCGGTTCGACGACAAGTACAACGCCGCCACCGACCAGGGGCTGTACATCCCCTCGGGCTGGACGGGCACCATGCCGAACGGCGACCCGATCAACTCCAGCTCGACGTTCACCTCGATCCGGTCGTTCTACAAGAGCGACCCGCAGTGGCCGAAGGTCCAGGCCTACCTGGACGGCGGCGCCGCGCCGACGTTCACCTACCACCGGTTCTGGGCACAGGCGGAGATCGCCACGGCGTTCGCCGCGCACGTGGACCTGTTCGGCTGAGAGGCACTTGAATGAAGCGACTGCTCTCGCTGGTGGTCGCCGCACTGGTCGGGGGCGCCGTTCTCACGGCGTCCCCGGCCACCGCGGCCCCGGAGTCCACCGCGGCGGCCGGCACCGGCACCGGGTTCTGGCACGCCGCCGGCTCCCAGCTGTTCGACGCCACCGGCACGCCGGTCCGGATGACCGGCATCAACTGGTTCGGCGCCGAGACCGGCAACTACTCGCCGCACGGCCTGTGGAGCCGCAACTACCGGGACATGCTCGACCAGATGGCCGGGCTCGGGTACAACACGCTGCGGCTGCCGTACTCGAACCAGCTGTTCGACGCCGGGTCCAAGCCGGTCAGCATCGACGCGGTGCAGAACCCGGACCTGCAGGGCCTGTCCGGCCTGCAGGTGCTCGACAAGATCGTCGCCTACGCCGGCGTCAAGGGCATGCGCGTGCTCCTGGACCGGCACCGGCCGGACTCCGGTGCGCAGTCCCCGCTCTGGTACACCAGCGCGTACCCCGAAAGCCGCTGGATCTCCGACTGGACGATGCTCGCCCAGCACTACAAGGGGAATCCCACGGTGATCGGGGCGGACCTGCACAACGAACCGCACGCCATCCAGGGCGGCGGGGGCGCGTGCTGGGGCTGCGGCGACACCGCGACCGACTGGCGGCTCGCCGCCGAGCGGGCCGGGAACGCCGTGCTCGCGGTGAACCCGGACTGGCTGATCGTCGTGGAAGGCGTCGACTGCGTCAGCGGCACCGGCGATCCGCAGTGCGGCTGGTGGGGCGGCAACCTCTCCGGGGCGAAGCAGTTCCCGGTTCGCTTGTCCAAACCGGACAAGCTGGTGTACTCGGCGCACGAGTACGCGACGTCGGTGTTCGCCCAGAAGTGGTTCTCCGACCCGGCTTTCCCGGCGAACCTGCCGGCGCTGTGGGACCACTTCTTCGGTTACCTGCACAAGCAGAACATCGCGCCGGTGCTGCTCGGCGAGTTCGGCTCCACCCTCGCCGACCCGCGCGACAAGGTCTGGCTGCAGGAGCTGATGAAGTACACGGGCACCGGGACGTCCGGCATGAGCTTCACGTACTGGTCGTGGAACCCGAACTCGGGGGACACCGGCGGCGTCCTCAACGACGACTGGACCACGGTCAACCAGACCAAGCAGGCCATCCTGCAGCCGCACCTGATCCCGCCGGTGGGTTCGGGCGGCGGCACGACCGACCCGCCACCCCCGGCGAGCTGCGCGGTGACCTACCGCGTCGACGACACCTGGCAAGGCGGCTTCGTCGCCACGGTGACGTTGAAGAACACGGGCAGTTCGGCGCTGAAGAACTGGGCGCTCGGCTGGGCCGTGCCGTCCGGGACGCAGCTCACCGGCGGCTGGAACGCGACCGTCACGCAGACCGGGCAGCAGGCGAGCGCCAAGGCCCCCGCCTGGGCACCCGACCTGGCCGGCGGCGCCTCGGTGTCGATCGGCATCCAGGCCACCGGCTCCTCGACCGGCACGCCGGGCGGCTTCGCCGTCGGCGCGACCGCCTGCACCACCTGACCCACCCACCGAAGAACACAAAGGAGCGCACTCGATGAGGAGTGAATTCTGGTCCGCGAAGAGGAAATCACGGTTCGCCGTGGCGTCCTCGGTGACGGCGGCGGCGATGACCGCCGGATTACTGGTGGCCGGGGGCAGTCCGGCGGGCGCCGCCACCGGCTGCAAGGTCACCTACACGGTCAACCAGTGGGACACCGGCTTCACCGCGAACGTCGCCGTGACCAACCTGGGCGACGCCCTTTCGTCCTGGAACGTCGAATGGGACTTCGGCGGCAACCAGCAGGTGCAGCAGGGCTGGAGCGCCACGTTCAGCCAGAGCGGCAAGCACGTGAGCGCGAAGAACCCGTCGTGGGGCGGGACGCTGGGCGCGAACGCCACGGCCAGTTTCGGCTTCAACGGGGCGTACTCGGGGACGAACGACATCCCGACGTCGTTCTCGCTCAACGGGGCCCACTGCGACGGGACGCCCACCACCACGACGCCGACGACCCCGACCACGGTCACCACGACGCCGACCACGCCCACCACGCCGACCACGCCCACCACCCCGACGACGGTCACCACGACGCCGCAGCCCGGCGTCCACGTGGAGAACCCGTACGTCGGATCGAAGGGGTACGTGAACCCGGACTGGTCGGCCCAGGTGAGCGCGGCGGCCGCGGCCAAGGGCGGCACGCTCGGCGCCCAGATGGCCAAGGTGGCCGGCACCTCGACCGCGGTCTGGCTCGACCGGATCGCGGCGATCAACGGCACGTCGAGCGCCCGCGGCCTGCGCGGCCACCTCGACGCGGCGCTGGCGCAGCAGACCGGCAGCACGCCGGTGACCATCCAGATCGTCGTCTACGACCTGCCGAACCGCGACTGCGCGGCGCTGGCCTCCAACGGTGAGCTGAAGGTCTCCGAGAACGGGCTGGCCCGGTACAAGAGCGAGTACATCGACCCGATCGCGTCGATCCTCTCCGACGCGAAGTACGCGCCGTTGCGGATCGTGACGGTCGTCGAGCCGGACTCGCTGCCGAACCTGATCACGAACCTCTCGACGGCCAAGTGCGCCGAGGCGCAGTCGAGCGGGGCGTACGTCCAGGGCATCCAGTACGCGCTGAACAAGCTCCACGCGATCTCCAACGTCTACAACTACCTGGACATCGCGCACTCGGCGTGGCTGGGCTGGGACAGCAACTTCGGCCCGTTCGTCAACGCGGTCAAGCAGATGCTCCAGGGCACCACGGCCGGCGTGAACAGCATTGACGGCTTCATCAGCTCTACGGCCAACTACACGCCGCTGACCGAGCCGAACCTGCCCGACCCGAACCTGAACGTCGGCGGGCAGCAGCTGCGGTCGGCGACGTTCTACCAGTGGAACCCGTACTTCGCCGAGGTGCCCTTCGCCACGGCGATGTACAACGCGTTCGTGGCGGCCGGTCTGCCCAGCGGCATCGGCATGCTGGTCGACACCTCCCGCAACGGCTGGGGCGGCGCGGCCCGGCCGAGCGGTGCTTCGGGCGCCACTGTGGACGCGTACGTCAACTCGGGCCGGGTCGACCGGCGGCTGCACCGGGGCAACTGGTGCAACCAGAGCGGTGCGGGGCTGGGCGTGCGGCCCACGGTGGCTCCCGCGGCGCACTTCGACGCCTACGTCTGGATCAAGCCGCCGGGTGAGTCCGACGGTGCGAGCAAGCCGATCCCGAACGACGAAGGCAAGGGCGCGGACCCGATGTGCGACCCGACCTTCCGCGGTAGCGAGCAGGCCAACGGCGGCAACCTGACCGGCGCCCTGCCGGACGCGCCGCTGGCCGGCAAGTGGTTCGGGCCCCAGTTCGAGCAGCTGGTCCAGAACGCCTACCCGCCGGTGCAGTAACAGACCCCGGGCCGGGCGGTGCCGCGCAGCCGCCGCCCGGCTCGGCCTCCACCCGGCGGCAGCGGCCTGTCCCGCCAGGCCGCTCGCCGCGGTCCCGCCCGGACGCCTCAGGCGTACGGGCGGGACAGCGGGATCCGGCCCGACGTCACAGTCGACCTCGGGCCGGATCCCGCGGCACGCACCTCCGGCGTGTCAGCCGGGTCCTTGCGGAAGCTCAGCCGGTCCGGACCCGGCCCGTCGTGGCCGCGTCCGGACCGGAACCCCTTCGGCCCTGGTTCGGTGACGAACCCCATCCGGGTGTGGAACGCGTGCGAACCCTTGTTCTCCGGCGACGTGATCGCCCGTACCACCGAGCGTCCGTGCGCGGCGCGCTCGTGCGGCGCCGCGCCCAGCCCGCGGCGGCGTTCGGCGGGCTTGGCCCCGGCGCAGTGCCGGAGCGGCAGCGCCCGCCGACGCGAGCGGACTTCCGGTCAGGGCACGAGCCGGCGCACCCCGATCAGCACCTGCTGCCAGACGGCGGCGGGATCGGCGCCCTTCTCGACCGCCTTGAGCGAGGGTGCGATCACCTGCTCCTGGATCTTGCCGTCACCCGGCCCCTTGTACTGCGGTTTGCCGACCTTGCGGGCCTGTGCGACGAAGACCTGGCCGCTCATCGTCCCGCCGAAGTAGCCGTTCATCTCGCTGAGCAGGTCCGCGGAGGTGAAGGCGTCGACCTGGCTGGGGAAGTTCCCGCTCACCCGGAAAGCGTGCAGCTGCTGCTCCGGCGCGGTCAGCCAGGCGGCGAGCGCGGCGGCCTCCTTCTGGTGCGGGCTCGAGGACGGCACGGTGAGGAAGGACCCACCCCAGTTGCCGCCGCCGTCCGGGAAGGCGTCGGTGAGCGCCCACTTGCCCGCGTTGCCGACCCCGGCCTGCTGTTCGATGACCCCGAGCATCCACGACGGGCAGACCTTCGTGGCGAAGGCGCCGGTGCGCAGGCCGTTGTTGCCGTCGTCTTCGAAGGCGGTGAGCCCGGCCGACTGGCCCTGCTTCACCGCGGTGGTGACCTGGTCCCAGGCGTCCTTGAGCGCGGTGTTCGTCTCCAGCGTCGAGTGGTTTTCGCGGTCGAGGTAGCCGACCGGGAGCTGGTTGACCTTGGCGTTGAAGATCTGCGCCGAGGAGTCGAACCACGGCTTGCCCTTCGAGCGCTTGACGTACTTCTCGCCGGCCTTGAAGTAGCTGTCCCAGGTGGCGAACATCGTCTTCACCGAGCCCGGGTCGGTCGGCAGCCCGGCCGCCTCGAGCAGGTCCTTGCGGTAGCACATGGCCAGCGGCCCGATGTCCGTGCCGTAGCCGACCAGCTTGCCGTCCTGGCTGCGGCCCGCCTCGTACTTCCACTCCAGCCACCGGCCGGGCTTCACCTCGGGCGGCCCGATCTCGGCCAGGTCGGCGAACTTGTCCGCGTGGGCGAGCACGTCGGAGAGGTGGCCTTCCTCGACGGCCAGGACGTCGGCGAGCGGCTGGCCGTTCTGCAGCTTGGTCAGCAGGTCCTGGTGGTACGGTCCGCCCTGCTCGGTCCGCACCTGGCGGATGGTGAGCCCGGGGTGGGTGAACTGGTAGCCGGGGATGAGGTCGTCGTAGCCGAACTCGCCGAACGTCGCCACCGTGAGCGTGATCCGCTCCGGCGTGCCCGGTCCGCACCCCCCGACCAGGCAAAGCAGGACGGCGGCGGCGGCCAAGGCCGCCGGTCTTCGGATCTGCCTCATGCGCGCGCACTCCCCACTCGCGGCACGCTCCCGGCCCCCGTTGGCTGGGAGCGCTCCCGGGGCGAGTGTCGGTTCCCGGTGCGGCGGGTGTCAAGGTGCGCGACGGCGGGTGTCCGTGCGGACACGGTCCGCGGGCTCCGGCCCGGCCGGTGCCCGGACTCGTGGTGTGCCCGGGCGGTGCCCGGACTCGTGGTGTGCCCGGGCGGTGCCCGGACTCGTGGTGTGCCCGGGCGGTGCCCGGACTCGTGGTGTGCCCGGGCGGTGCCCGGACTCGTGGTGTGAAGGAGGGGTGCGATGAAGCGTCCGACGATCACCGACATCGCGAAGGAGGCCGGCGTCTCCAAGGGCGCGGTCTCCTACGCCCTCAACGGCCGCCCCGGCGTCTCGGAGGCCACCCGGCGGCGGATCACCGAGATCGCCCGGGAGCTCGGCTGGGCGCCCAGCAGCACCGCGCGGGCGTTGTCCGGTGGCCGGACCGGGGCGATCGGCCTGGTGCTCGACCGGCGGCTGGAGGTGTTCGTCCCGGCCCTGCTCGACGGGTTCGAGGGTGAACTGCTGCTGCAGGCCGCCCCCGGTCGCGACGCCGCGCTGGCGGTCTACCGCCGCTGGCGGGCCGAACGGAAGGTCGACGGCGTGCTGCTGACCGAGCCGGGCTGTGCGGCCGAGCTGATCCGGATCGGCCTGCCGGCGGTGGTGCTCGGCGGGCCGGGCGGGGTGGCGGGTGTTCCCTCGGTGCTCGTGGACGACGTCACCGGCGCCGCCGAGGCGCTGGCCTACCTCGCCGCGCTGGGACACCGGCACGTGGTCCGCATCGCGGGCGCGGCGGCGTTCGCCGATCCCGCGGCGCGGCGCCGCGCGTTCACCACGGCGGCGACCGGCCTCCCGCACCCGGGCACCGTCCACCCCGAACCGTCGGCCGACGCGGTGCGGCGGGTACTGGCCACGCGTCCCCGGCCCACCGCGTTGCTCTGCGACACCGACGATCTCGCGGTGGCCGCCCTCGCCGCCGCACGCGAACTCGGGCTCTCGGTGCCGAAGGACCTCTCGGTGGTGTCCTGGGACGACACGCCGCTGTGCCGGCTGGTCCGCCCGGCGCTGACGGCGATCCGGCGTCCGCTGGCCGAGCTCGGTGCGCTGGCGGCGTCCGTTCTGCACGACGTGCTGGCGGGGGAGCGGGTCGGCGACGTCCACACCTCCCGGCCGAAGCTGATCACCCGCGGGAGCACCGGCCCCACGAATGCGTGAAGGCCGCTTCGGGGAACTGCGCGTTCCCCGAAGCGGCCTTCGCGGTCTGTCCACTCAGGACATTTCAGCTACCCTGGCACGTCGGCGAGGGTGGGACGGCGCCTCCCGTCGTGTTGACGACCATGCCGAAGGTGGTCGTACCGTCGGCGGCGACGTTGCCGTTCCAGTTGGCGTTGCGGACCGTCACCGCCGATCCGGACTGGTTCAGCGTGCCGTTCCACACGCTGCCGATGGTCTGGCCCGCGGGCAGCGTCCAGCCCACCTGCCAGCTCCGGTACGGCGTGGTGCCGTGGTTCATCACCGTCACCGTGGCCTGGTAGCCGCCGCCCCAGGTGTTGGTGATCTCGACCATCGCCATGCACGAGTCCGTCGGGTGGTTCGGCGTGGTCGGGGTCGTCGGCGTGGTGGGGGTCGTCGGCGTGGTCGGGGTCGTCGGGGTCGTGGGCGTGGTGGTCGGGTTGGTGCCCGGGTCCTTCACGCCGGTGACCTCGCCGTTCCCGCCGTCGAAGGTGACGTCCGAGCAGCCGTAGAACGTCTCGGCGCTGTCCGAGCGCTTCCACACCGAGTAGATGATGTGCCGGCCCGACTTGTTCGTCGGCAGCGCACCGCTCCACTTGTACTGGCCCTCCACCGTGCCCACCGAGCCGGTCACCGACGGGTGGTCCACCGTGAGGAACGGCTGGTCCTCCAGGGAGTCCCAGGTGAGCGGCTGGTTCGGGTTCCACCCGTCCTTGGTCACGTACGTGTAGAACCAGCCCGGGTGGGCGGCCCAGGCGTTGTACGAGAAGTCGAACCGCGCGCCGGCCGTGAGGTGGGTCAGCGGCCACGCGCCGACCCCGTCGTAGCCCGCGAAGCCCGGGTTCCCGCCGGAGCACAGCTTCCCGTCGGGAATGAACCCGCGCGTGCGCCCGGCGCCGTCGGAGCGCAGCACGCTGAACCAGTTGTACAGCGAGTTGGCACCGCTGACGCCCACCGCGGCCGCGCAGGCCGGGTTCTGCGGCTTGATCTCGCCGGTCGAACTGAGCCCGTCCTGCCAGCACAGGAAGGTCCGGCTACCCGGTTTCATCATGGCGCCGTGCGCCTCGGCCGTACCGGTGCTCAGCAGGACGGTGGTCAGGCTGGCCAGCAGCACGGTGACGGCGGCGAGGATGGTACTTCGTCTCCTGGTCACGTCAGTCCCTTCATTGGGTTGCGTGCGTCGAAGACTGGGAGCGCTTCCAAGGTCAGGATACGCGGCGACGGTCACTTCCGGAACAGCCCGCGATGGCCGGGGCAGGTGCCTTGGCCTACGTTGGCGGGGGCCGTCCGACCGGGCGGGCCCGTGAAGAAAGGCCCCGTGGAGAAAGGCAGCGAGTGGACAGTCCGTCTTCGGTTCCCGCCTGGGTGCGCGCCGAACCCGCCCGGCTGCTCGGGTTCGCCGGCGGCGCGGCGCACCCCGGCGGCGGGTTCGCCTGGCTCGACGACGCCGGCCGGCCGGTGCTCGACCGGCCCGTCGAAACCTGGATCACCTGCCGGATGACGCACGTCTTCGCGCTCGCCTCGCTGCGGGGAGCGGACGTGGGCGGACAGGTCGCGCACGGCGTCGCGGCGCTGACCGGTCCGCTGCGGGACACCGGGCACGGCGGCTGGTACGCCTCGACGGCCCTGCCCGAAAAGCGCGCCTACGAGCACGCGTTCGTCGTGCTGGCGGCCGCGAGCGCGGCCGCGGCCGGTGCCGAAGGCGCGCAACCGCTGCTGGCCGAGGCCCTCGAAGTCGTCGAACGCCGGTTCTGGGAGCCGGGGGCCGGGCTCGTCGCCGACGTCTGGGACCGCGGGTGGACCCGCCTGGAGGACTACCGCGGCGCCAACGCCAACATGCACATGGTGGAGGCCTTCCTGGCCGCCGCCGACGTCACCGGCGACGTGGTGTGGGCGGAGCGTGCGCTGTCTATTGTGGAGCGTCTGGTCCACGGCGAGGCCCGCGCGCACGGCTGGCTGCTCCCGGAGCACTACGACCCGGACTGGCAGGTCCGGCTGGAGTTCAACCGCGGCGAACCCGCCCACCCGTTCCGCCCGTACGGGGCGACCATCGGGCACCTCTTCGAATGGGCGCGGCTGGCCGTCCACCTCGGACGGGCGCTCGGGACCGCGGCGCCGCCGTGGCTGATACCCGACGCGGCCGCGTTGTTCGAGGCCGCCGTCCGGTACGGCTGGGCCGTCGACGGACGGCCCGGCTTCGTCTACACGACCGATTTCGCCGGGACGCCGGTGGTGCACACCCGGCTGCACTGGGTGGTGACCGAGGCGATGGCCGCGGCGTGGACCCTGCACCAGGAAACCGGCGACCCGGCGTACCTCGCCCGCTTCGAGGAGTGGTGCGCGCACGCCGAAGCCTGCTTCGTCGACCGCGAACTCGGTTCGTGGCACCACGAACTCGACCCCGGCAACCGGCCCGCCGCGACCGTGTGGGCGGGCAAACCGGACGTCTACCACGCCTACCAGGCGACCCTGCTGCCCGGCCTGCCGCCCGCGGCGTCGTTCGCAGGCGCCCTGCTCGCGCGCGGATAAACTGCGCTCGCCGTTCCTTCCGACGTCCCCCTTCGACAAGGAGAACCATGTCGCCTTTCGTCGCGGCCGAAGACCGGTACGCGGACATGCCGTACCGGCGGGCCGGGCGCAGCGGGCTGAAGCTGCCCGCGGTGTCGCTCGGCCTGTGGCACAACTTCGGGGACGACAAGCCCCTCGACGTGCAGCGGGCCGTGCTGCGCCGGGCGTTCGACCTCGGGGTGACGCACTTCGACCTGGCCAACAACTACGGCCCGCCGCCCGGCTCGGCCGAGGCGAACTTCGGGCGGCACTTCGCCGCCGACTTCCGCCCGTACCGCGACGAGATCCTGGTGTCGTCCAAGGCGGGCTACCTGATGGGGGACGGCCCGTACGGCGAGTGGGGCTCCCGCAAGCACCTCCTGGCCAGCCTCGACCAGAGCCTGGCCCGCACCGGGCTGGACCACTTCGACATCTTCTACTCCCACCGCCCGGACCCGGAAACGCCGATCGAGGAGACGATGGGCGCGCTCGACACCGCCGTCCGCTCGGGCAAGGCGCTGTACGCGGGCATCTCCAACTACTCGCCCGAGCAGACCGAAGCCGCGCTCGCCGCGTTGACGGAACTCGGGACGCCGCTGCTGATCCACCAGCCGCGGTACTCGATGCTGGACCGCTGGGTCGAAGACGGCCTGCTGGACACCCTGGACGAGCACGGCGTCGGCTCGATCGCGTACTCGCCGCTGAGCCAGGGCCTGCTGACCGACCGCTACCTGGACGGCATCCCGGCCGGCTCCCGCGCGGCCGGCGCCAGCCCGTTCCTCACCAGCGACCGGCTGACCGAGGACACCCTCGCGACCGTCCGCGCGCTGAACGACGTCGCCAAGGGGCGGGGGCAGACGCTGGCGCAGCTGGCCATCGCCTGGGTGCTGCGCCGCGGCCGCGTGACCTCCGCGCTGATCGGCGCGAGCAGCGTCGCCCAGCTGGAGAACACGGTCGCGGCCACCGCGAACCTCGAGTTCACCGACGACGAGCTGGCCGAGATCGAGCGGGTGCTGGGCCGGTAGCTCAGCAGCCGATCCGCGAGGAGCCCACGGCCACGTCGTCGAACCAGAGCGTGTCGGCGTCGCCGGCGTAGCTTTCCCAACCGAGCCGCAGGTCGGTCACCGATGGGCGCCACGTCCGGGCGAGCCACTGCTGGTCGATGTCGGGGGTCGGGACGCCGTCCACGACCAGCCCGGGCACCTCGGTGCCGCCCAGCCACGTCCGGAGCTGGCCGGCCGCGCCGTCGAGCCGGAACTCGAAGCAGGACCAGGTGCCGGTCGGCAGCGGGACGCTCTGGGCGACGCCGGCCGGGCTCTGGGCGGGCAGGGTGGCGTCGTCGGATTCGCGGTTCCACTGCAGGGCCCGGTTCTGCCCACCGGCCCGCAGGTCGCGGCCGTCGGTGCTGTCGCGCATCGCCAGGAAGGTGACGTGCCCGGTGGGCAGCGCGGTGGTGTGCCGGACCCAGAACCGCCCGTACAGCACGCCGGAACCGGTCACGCTCGTGCCGAGGAAGGCGTGGTTGCAGTAGCCGCCCTGGCCGGTGACCTTGACCGAACGGGTGCCCGAGTGCGCGATCGATCCGTCGACGGTGACCGTGCCGGTGCCCTGGCAGTTGGCCGCGCCGACGGTCCACCGGCCACCCGGGGTGCTGCCGGTCTGCTGTTCGAAGTCGTCGCAGAGCGCGGCGTCCGCGCAGCCGGCGGGCGGCGGCCCGGACGTCGTCGTGGTCGGCGTGGTGGTGGTCGTGGTGGGCGTGGTCGACGTCGGGGGAGCGGAGTCGCCGCACGAAACGCCGTTGAGCGCGAAGTCCGCCGGCGCGGCGTTCGTCCCGGTGTAGGTGCCCTGGAGGCCGAACGAGACCGAGCCGCCGGCGGGCAGCGCGCCGTTGTAGGGCAGGCTTTGCGCGGTGACCGCGGTCCCGGTCTGGCGGACGGTGGCGTTCCACGCGGACGTGACGGACTGGTTCCCGGCGTAGTGCCAGCTGAGCGTCCAGGAGGAGGCCGCGGTGGCGCCGTTGGTCACCGTGATGTCCGCGGTGTAGCCGGTCTGCCACTGGTTGACGCGGTAGTCGACCGAGCACGCGGGCGCGGCGGCGGCCGGCCCGGCCACGACGACCGCGGTGGTGCCCGCCGCGGCGAGGCAGAGCGCGGCCAGTGCACCGGCGAACCTGTTGTTCATGGGGTGGGCTCCTCGGGGGTGACTCCTCGGGGGGACGCGGACAGGGGCGCCGTGGCTTGCACCACGACGCCCCTGGTTGGTGGCCGCGTTCTGGCGAGGCGACCTGGCATGGGAGCGCTTCCAGCCGTCGGGAAAGGTAACCCCGGCGTGTCGTGCTTGTAAAGAGCGACCCGGACGCGGGCCGATCCGGTGGTCCGTTTTCCGCAGCCGAGGCGTCCGGCCTGGCCACTGAACACTCCTGAACGGCCGAACCCGTTGGGGCGCAGGACATCTCGATGTGGCGCTGCGCCACCGCGAGCCGGGGCGGGACACCTCCGTTGGGGTGGATTCCGGAAATCCGTCCCAAGATCACTAACAGCCGCGGCCGGGCCGCGATTGGGAGCGCTCTCAGGCGGCGGTGTCCGACCGGAAGAGTTCCGGCCGGAACAGCCTTCGGCCGGAACTCTTGTTGCGCATTCAACTTCTCGGCGAGTGCACGACGGGGTCCGGTGACGAACTCGGCCCGCCCGGTCACGCTGCGGTAGTGTCGTCGGCGTGCCCCGTCCTCCGGAGATCGTTGGATGAACGATGAGTCGACAGGCCAAACCAGGGAGCAAGCCCTACCGCGCCCAGCTGCGGGAGCGGCTCGCCGCCTTGGGCTTCCCTGAGGCGGCGATGCCGGCCCAGGTGGCGAGGAACCTGATCGTCGAATGCCGGATCCCGCCGCGCACGGCGTGGCGGCTGGCGTCCGAGCTCTCGCTCGACGTCGCGGCGCACCAGTACAACGCCGTCACCGGAGATCCCCGCGCGGGGATGCGCGGCACGCGGATCTGGGAGTACGAACAGTGGCCCGAACGCGGCGTCCGGCCGACCGTCGCGGCGCTGCGGGTGCTGGCCCAGGTCTACGGCACGAGCTGGAAGTGCCTGCTGGGCCTGCGTGATCTCGAGCAGCTGCCGGCCAAGGACCTGGCCGAGTACCACGCCGAGGCCGAGCCCGCGGCCGTCGCCGTGCCCGAGGCGGCGGTGCCGCCGGCCCGCACCGCTGCCCGCGCCACTGCCCCCGTCGGGGCGCGCGTCGAGGCCCGGGTGGACGAGGAGATCGGCGCCGGCGCCCTCGACGACGCCATCCTGCTCACGAAGACCAACGTGGACGATGTCCAGCTCGACGACCTGTGGGCGGACCTCGACTTCCTGGGCGGCGCCTACACCCGCACCGCACCCGACTCGATCCTCGGCCAGCTCGCCGTGATCGCGGACCGGACCGCGTCCCTGCTGAAGGGCCGTCAGCGGCCGAAGCAGACGCAGGACCTGCTGCTCATCGGGGCGAAGTCCAGCGCGATGATGGCCTGGATCGCGGGCGACCTCGGCCGGTACCGGCGCTCACGCGAACTCAACTCCGCCGCCTGGCTCTACACCCAGTACGCCGACGACTTCCTCGCCCGGCGCTGGGTGCGCACGTCCCAGGCGCGCGTGGCGTTCTGGGCCGGCAACGGCATCGAGTCCGCGAAGCTCGCCGCCGACGGGCTCAACTACCACGCGGGCGGGCGTCTCACCGATGCCCCGCTCATCCTCGCCGAGGCGCGCGGCTGGTCGTCGGTGCAGGCCGAACGGCAGGTGCTGGACGCGATCGCGCGCTGGACGGCCATCGAAGACCCGGACCTCGGGGCCGGTGGCGAGGACAGCTTCTTCAACATCACGAAGGACCGGCGGCACTACATGGCGGGCAACTCGCTACTGTCTGTCGGGCAGGCCTCGGCCGCGCTGCGCGAGTTCACCACCGCCCGCGAGGCCTTCGAAAAGCTGTCGCTGGAGAACCGCTGGGAGGCCATGGATCCGATGATCCGGATCGACACGGGCCGCGCGCACCTGCGGCTCGACGATCTCGAGGGCGCCGCGGCGCAGGTCGAACCACTGCTGGACGCGGGCGTGGGCAAGCAGCCGGACATGGTGCGCGCCACGCTGAAGCTGCTGGCCACCGAGCTGTCCGGGCCGCGCTGGCGCACGGCCACGACGGCCCGCAACCTCGCCGAAGCCCTCCTGGACGCCCACGCGTCGACGCATCCGTGACCCCAGACCCGACCCGGACGGAGGTGCCCGAGGTGGCACCGCACGATGTCTCGTGCCCGCAAACCCCGCGCGACGAGACGTGGGCGTGGGAAGGGGACACGCGGCGGGACGTCGTCGTGGTCGCCGACCGCTTCGCGCGGTTCGCCCGCGAAGAGCGGGTGTTCACGCTGTCGGGCCTGCTGGCCCGGCTCGGCTCGGGCGATCTCGTGGCGCCGGGCTGCCAGTGGATCGTCCACTTCGGCCAGGGCATCGACGCGACCGACGGCGATCTGCTCGAAGCCGCCTGCGAGAAGAGCGAAGGGGCCGTGTGCCTGGCGGACCCGGACGCGTTCCGGCTGCCGTTCGCCCCGCCCGCGGTCGTCCACAAGAACCGGCCGGAGAACGTCCTGCTCGCGGGCGTGCACAGCCCGGCCCCCGCGCACTGCCGGGCCGAGCTGCGAATCCACCGGAACAACGAACTCGTCCTCGACCACCACACCGGCGAGCACGTGCAGGGCATCGTGATCATCGAGGCGATGCGGCAGATCTGCATCGCGCAGTTCGAGACCGCGATCCGGCCCGGCCTTACCCCGGCGAGCCACGCCGGGGTGTGGAAGCGGATCGACCTGTCCTTCGAGGACTTCCTGTTCCCGCTGCCGGCCACCGTGGAGTCGCTGATCGTCGAGTCCGATCTCGACCGGGAAACCCACCTCAAGTTCCGCGCCACGACGGCGGTGCGCCAGCTGGGCCGCACCGTGGCCACCGCCGGCATCGAGTACGCGATGATCGCGCAGGGACGCATCGACACCCTGGAACGCCGCAAGGCCGACCAGGCCACCCAGGCTTACCTCGGGTGAGCTCGGGAACCCACTCCGGAAGGGAAACCACGTCACGATGTCCGACCTGCAGCAGCAGGACCGCTCCGCGTCCTTCGCCCAGGGCCTGAAACTCATCCAGCAGCTCGGCGGGGCCGACCGGCCGGCCGTGCTGGACCTGTTCGCCAGCATCGGGGAGGCGGAGTTCGGCGAGCAGTGCGTCGGGTTCATCTACGGCGACGTCTACCACCGGCCCGGCCTGCCGCTGCCGGAGCGGCAGCTGGCGACGGTCGCCGCGCTCACCGCCCTCGGCTACGCGGGTTCGCAGCTGCAGTTCCACGCCAAGGCCGCGCTCAACGTCGGCTGCACCCGGCGCCAGCTGACCGAGGCCGTGATCCACGTCAGCTCCTTCGCCGGGTTCCCGGCCACGCTCAACGCCTTGACGGCACTCAAGGCGGCCTTCGACGACCTGCCGGCCGAGGAGCCGTCACCGGCCGACGAGGCGGGCGAAGTGCCGTGGGCGGGCATCGAGGACCGCTACGAGCGCGGCCTGGCGGCGATGAAGGCCGTCGACGGCGAGGCGGGGGAGAAGGTCGCCGCGGCACTGCAGGACATCGCGCCCGACCTGGCCACCTACATCATCGAGTTCACCTTCGGCGAGATCTACAGCCGGCCGCACCTGAGCCTGCGCCACCGCGAGATCGTCACGATCGCGGCGTGCGTCGCGCTGGGCACCGCGCTGCCGCAGCTGAAGGTGCACATCCACGGGCTGCTCAACGTCGGCGGCACCGAGCAGGAGGTCGTGGAGACCGTGCTGCACCTGGCGTTCTACTGCGGCTTCCCGGCCGCGCTCAACGCCATCGCGGCGGCGCGGGAAGTGTTCGCGCAGCGGTGAGCGGCTTCGGCAAACTGCGCGTGGTCGCGCTCGACTGCGACGGCGTGCTCATCGACGACACCTACCTGGCGATGATCGCCCGGTTCGTCACCGAACACGGCGGGAACTACGACGCCGCGGCCGAGCGGGACGTGATCGGGCTGCGCGACGTCGTCGTCGCCGAAAAGATCACCCGGCTCTGCGGCCTGGACCAGCCGGCCGAGGAGACGCTGAAGCAGCTGTGGGCCGCGCGGCAGGACTACCTGGCCGAGCACCCGATCCGGGTGGCCGAGGGCGCGCGGGACTGCCTGGAGGCACTGGCGAAGCTCCCGGTGCGGCTGGTCTGCTACGGCGGCCGGACCCGCGAGCACACCTTCGACCACCACCTCGGCGGCTTCGTCGACCTCCTCGATCCCGAGGTGCCCTACGTGAGCATCAACGAGCACCGGCCGGGGGTCGACCACATCGCCCGGACCGTGCTCGGCGTCGCCTTCGACGAGATCGTCTTCGTCGACGACGTCAGCCGGGTGGCCGTGGACGCCCGCGCGCACGGTGCCGGGTTCATCGGGTTCCCGGCGAGCCCCGCGCACGCGCGGCAGCGGGACTTCATGGCCTCCGCCGGCGTGCGCCACTTCGCCACTTCGCTCGCCGAACTGACCCCGGAACTCCTGGCGACCGTCGACGGCGAGCTCGCGGTTTCGACACACTGGCCTCGTTGAGGAGCCACCGATCCCTCTGGAGCCCCCGAATCCCTTGGAGCCACTGTGAAGTACTTTTCCCTGCCCCGCCCCGGCGCCGAGCTGCTGCTCGGCGAGCGTGACGTTCCCGAACCCGGTCCCGGGCAGGTCCTGGTCCGGTTGCGCGGGTGGGCGGTCAACGCCCGCGACCTGATGATCGTCAAGGGCTTCTACCCGAAGCCGGTGAAGCCGGACGTGATCCCGCTGTCCGACGGCGCCGGCGAGGTCGTCGAGGTCGGGGCCGGGGTGCGCGCCTGGGCCGCGGGTGACCGGGTGGCGGCGACGTACTTCCCGAACTGGCTGGCCGGGCCCGGCACGCCGGAGAAGACCGCCGACGACCTGGCCGGCACGCTCGACGGCGTGCTCGCGGAGTACGCCGTCTTCGCCGAGGACGCCCTGGTCGCGGTGCCCGCGCACCTCGGCTACGCCGAAGCCGCCACGCTGCCCAGCGCCGGCGTGACGGCGTGGCGGGCGGTCGTCGAAGAAGGCAGGCTGACGCCGGGGCAGACCGTGCTCACCCTCGGCAGCGGCGGCCTGTCCACGTTCGCGCTGCAGTTCGCCGCGCTCGGCGGCGCCCACGTCGTCTCGACGTCGAGCTCGGACGAGAAGCTCGAACGGCTGCGGGAGCTCGGGGCCGCCGAGACGCTCAACCACGCGACCACCCCGGAGTGGGGTGCCGCCGTGGCCGGCCTGACCGGCGGCGGCGTCGACCACGTCGTCGACGTGGGCGGCGGCGGCACGATCGGCCAGTCGATGATCGCCGCGCGGTACGGCGGGCACGTCAGCGTCGCCGGCGTGCTCACCCACGAAGGTGCCGCCGACCCGATCCTGGTGCTGGTCAAGCAGCTGACCCTGCGCGGCCTGACCAACGCCTCCCGCGAGACGTTCCAGGCGATGAACCGGGCGATCGAGCGGACCGGCCTGAAGCCGGTGATCGACCGCCGGTTCGCCTTCGACGAGGTGGCCGAGGCGCTCAAGCACCTGGAGTCGCGGACCCACATCGGGAAGGTCGTGCTGGAGAGCGACTGAGCGCGGACGGCCTGCCGCGCTGTCCGCCGGGTAACTTTTGCCGGCCCGGCTGGGTATTTTACGCACCCTGCGAGCGTGTTTCCGCAGCTCAGCGCGGGTGTGATCGGGCGAAAAAGTCTCCTGCGGGCAGGAATGGCGGCTGCCGTCGGCAACCGGAAGAGTGGACCTCACCGGGGACTTCGCCCGAGCAGCCTGCGGACTGTTCGGGCGGGGGCGCCGGACTGGGGGTGCGGGGAGGGGGTTTCAACCGCCTGGGGGTGGGTTGAAACCCCCTCCCCGCAGCTGGTCGTGAGGGGTGAGGCGGTGCTCTGACCCGCCTCACCACTCACGACTGGCTGCAGCAGACCGGCTCAGGACGTCGTGCAGGCCCGCCCGTTGAGCGAGATCGCCGCCGGCTTGCGGTTCGCCGTCCCCGACGACCCGGTGAACCCGAACTCCGCGCTCCCGCCCGCGGAAATGGTCCGGTTCCAGTCCACGTTCAGCGCCGTCACCGCCGCGCCGCTCTGGGTGACCTGCGCGTTCCACGCCTGCGTCACCCGCTGGCCGTCGGCGTAGGTCCACGTCACCGTCCACCCGGTCACCGCGGCGGTGCCGGTGTTGCCCACCTTCACCGAGGCCTGGAACCCGCCCTGCCACTGGTTGGTGACCGTGTAGGCCGCGGTGCAGGACCCCGACGGCACCGGAGTGGTGGTGGTCGTCGGTGTGGTGGTGGTGGTGGTCGGCGTCGTGGGCGTGGTCGGCGTGGTGCTCGTCGGCAGCGGCTCGCTGCCCCCGGACTCGCCCACGATCACGCCGCGGCCGTTCGTGCCCACGTACACCCGGCCGTACACCCGCGGATCACCGGTCAGCGCCGCCCCGATGTTGCCGTACTGGTGCCGGTCGTCGTTGATCCGCGTCCACGAAGCCCCCGCGTCGTCCGAGCGGAAGATCCCGCGCACCCCGCCGATCTTGGCGATCGTGTATAACGTCGCATACGTCCGGCCGGGAGCGGCCTTGCCGAACCCGATGTTGTCGGCTTCGGCAACGTTCGCCAGCTTCGTGAAAGACGCTCCGGAGTCGGTCGAGTGCCACAGGCCGTACGTCGTGCCAGAACCGCCGGCCAGCCAGATGTCCCCGGCCACGCCCGGCATCGCCTTGAAGTGCGCGGAACCGGTGGGCAGTCCGATCGCCGCGGTCGCGGTGAACGTCGCGCCGCCGTCCGTGCTGACGTGGAACTTGCCCGCCGCGAACCCGTAGAACCGCTTCGGGTCGACCCGGTCGGCCTCGACCACCGCGCCGGCCGGGATGCCGGCGGACGCCGTCCACGACGAGCCGAAGCCTGCGGAGTAGCTGACCCCGGTGCCTTCCGGGCTCCAGACGAACCGGCTGCCGTCGGCGGCCGCGGCCACCGTGCCGCCGGCGGCGTTCCCGCCCGGCTCGGCGCCCTGGAACCAGTTCTTCCCGCCGTCCGTGGAGAAGGCGATCCGGTTGTCGTTCGGCCGGGCGGACCGGTCGAGCGTGCCGGTGCGCACGATCGTCGCCGGTGACAGCTCGGCGTAGTCGAGGCTGGTGGTCGTGGTGAACGCCGGCTGCGTGTACATGGTGGCCGGGACCGCGTCGAGGCTGTCGTGCCGGAACCCGCCGATGTCACCGAGCCCGGACAGCAGGGGTGCGCCCGACGGCGGGCTGATCAGGTCGAGCACCGCGGTCTCTTCGAGGCCGCCGACGACCGGTTTGATCGTGATCTTCCCGCCGGTGTCCCACTTCGTGAGGTCGGACGTGCCGTAGATGGTCGCGCCGGTGCCGTAGAGCAGGTGGTTCGAGTCGAAGGGATCGATCTCCACCGACTCGGTCATCCAGCCGAGCTTCGGCGACGGCACCGGGGGAGCGGGCTGGAGGCCGAAGTTCAGCCACGGCACCGACGAGATGTCCTGGGTGTAGCGCAGGCTTCGCTCGGGGTAGTTCGAGAAGTCCCAGATCCGCGTCCAGGTCGCGCCGCCGTCGGTGCTGCGGAAGAAGATCACGTCGGGCCACCACGACACCTGCGTCGCGACCATCAGCGTGTTCGGGTGCTGCCGGTCGATCGTCAGCCCGCTGTAGCCGAAGTAGTCGTCGCTGCTGTCCGAGGGGATCGGGCTGATCCGCGTCCAGGCGCCGGTCTTCGTCGCGTACTTCCAGACGTCGCCCTTCGCGCCGTCGTAGGGACCGCCGGTGTCGCTGGTCGCCAGGTAGAGGTAGCCGCCGACCGGGTCGAGGACGCCCTTGTGCGCCAGGTACCCGGTGGGCTGGCCGGCCAGGCGGGCCCACGTCGTGCCGCCGTCGGTGCTGCGGTAGACGGTGTTCTCCTTGTCCGCGACGCCGACGTAGATCGTCTGCGTGGTGCTGCCGCGGGTACCGGTCGTCGGGTCGAACGTCACCCAGGTGACGCCTTCGAGTTCGCTGGAGTAGCCCGACGGGTCGCTCGGGTCGGGCGCGTAGTTGCCGGGGTTGGGGAAGCTGGTCACCTTCGCCCAGGTGACGCCGGAGTCGGTGCTGCGCCAGAGCCCGTTGCCGCTCGGCGCGCCGAGGTAGAGGACGCTGTTGCGGTTCGGGTCGATCGCGAGCCGCTCGCCCATGCCGCGGCCGGGCATGTTCCCGCCGAGCTTGAACGGCAACGCGGCCGTCTGCCAGGTGGCGCCCCGGTCGGCCGACCGGAGGATCGCGCCGTTGTTCGGGTCCCAGCTGTTGGTGTACATCCCCGCCGCGACGTAGACGCGGTTCGGATCGACCGGGTCGGTGGCCAGGCTGGCGACGCCGTTGTGACCCCAGTCGGTCCAGCCGACCGAGTCCAGCAGCGGGATCCAGCGGCCGGTGGCGGTGTTCCACCGGTACGCCCCGCCGATGTCGGTGCGGGCGTAGACCAGCCCGGGTTCGGTCTGGTTGAACACGATCCCGGGGACGAAGCCGCCGCCGGCGATTTCCGCGTTGCGCCAGGTGGTGGCCGCGGGTGCGGCCGGGGAGGCCGGCGCGCCGACGGTGACCGCGACGGCGGCGGGCAGGAGCACGGCGAGCGCGGTGGCGAGCAGCCGTCTCACCGAACGGGACCTGGACGGGGAATGAGTTTTTCGCACGACGTTGTGCACCTCTGCCTCCACATTCTGGGAGCGCTTCCAGAGGGACGGTAAACCAGCGTTCGGAGCGTTGTAAAGCGTTCGACGATTTCGGCGGAGCGCACTGTCTACAGTGGATTCGAACCGGTGGGCGCGCGGTCTCGTGTCCAAGGTGTGCCGGATCTTCACGTCACATACGTGAACGTCGATCAGGTTCCTGAATCGTTATCAGGGGTCTCCTTGCCCGCCATTTTCCGGCGTGTGAGTGTGGTGGCCGCTGGCTGGACTGGACCCAAGGAAGAGGCGACCCGGCAATGACCGATCGGTCAACGACACAGGCGGCCCCGGCTCGGCACATCAGCCGGACCACGCTGTACTTCTTCGGCGCACTCGGCGGCATCCTCTTCGGTTACGACCTCGGCGTGATTTCCGGGGTGCTCCCGTTCATCGGGGAACTGTGGGCACTGACCGGCTGGGACAAGGGGGTGATCACCGCCAGCCTGTCGGTCGGTGCCATCGCCGGCGCGCTGTTCTCCGGCCGCACCAACGAAGCCCTCGGCCGTCGCCGCACGATCATGATCGCGGCGGGCATCGTCGTCGTCGGCACGCTGGCGGCGAGCTTCTCGCCGACGTTCGCGCTGCTGGTGCTTTCACGCCTGGTCATCGGCCTGGGGATCGGCCTTTCGTCGTCGACCGTCCCGACGTACCTGTCCGAACTGGCGCCGGCGAAGTGGCGGGGCGCGATGGGGGCGCTCAACCAGATCTTCATCGTGCTGGGCATCCTGATCGCGTTCCTGGTCAGCTACTGGCTCGGGCCGGTTTCCGCGTGGCGCTGGATGTTCGCCGGCGCGATCGTGCCCGCGGTGGTGCTGCTCGCCGGGCTGGTGTTCCTGCCGGAGACACCGCGGTGGCTGGTCAAGAACGGCCAGGAGGAGCAGGCGCGGCGGGTGCTGGCCGGGGCGCACGGCACCACCGTGAACCTCGACGAGGAGATCGCGACCATCCACGAGGTCATCCGGCTCGGCACCGAGGAGAAGCCGCGCATCCGCGACCTGTTCTCCGGGTTCGTGCGGCCGATGCTCGTCGTGGCCCTGCTGCTCGCGATCGGCCAGCAGTTCAGCGGCGTCAACGCCATCAACGCCTACTTCCCGACGATGCTCATCGGCCTCGGCTTCGCCACCCAGGCCGCGCTGCTGTCCGGCGTGCTGCTGGGCGTGACGAAGTTCCTGTTCACCGCGTGGGTCGTGTTCGTGGTGGACCGCTGGGGCCGCAAGCCGCTGCTGCTCGTCGGCAACGTCGTCATGGTGCTGACGCTGGTGGCCGCCGGCCTGGTCGTGCTGAACGTCCACGACACCGGCACGCGCGGCCTGCTGATGCTGGTGATGATGGTGCTCTACCTGGTCGGGTACGAACTCGGCTGGGGCGCGGTCGTCTGGGTGATGCTGGCCGAGGTCTTCCCGCTGAAGTACCGGGCCACCGGCATGGGCATCAGCAGCGTGGTGCTCTGGGCGGCGACGGGCATCGTGAGCGCGGTGTTCCCGATCATCTCCGATCCGGGATCCCTCGGCATCGGCGGCTCGATGTTCCTGTTCGCCGGGGTGAACGTGGTGCTGTTCGTGCTCACCCAGTGGCTGGTCCCGGAAACCAAGGGCCGCACGCTGGAGCAGATCGAACTCGACCTGCGGGCGCGCCAGGGCGTGGCGGCCAAGAGCTGACCCCGGGGGTCGTGAAGGACTTTTCAGGACGTTCCGGCGGGGACGAGGGTCAGCTTCCCGGCCAGCCGCCCGATCCACGCCTCGACCTCTTCGGGCGAGCGGTCGGGGAGGCCGAAGATCGTCTCGGTCACGCCCAGCGCATCCAGGTGCGCAAGGCGTTCCGGGTCCGGCCGCTCGCCGAGCGCGCAGATCCGCGGCGCCCCTTCGCGGCCCTCGGCGCCCCAGATTTCCTTCAGCAGCGCCACGTGCCCGTCCAGGTCGGTGTCGGCCGGCGTGGTGAGCCAGCCGTCCGCGTGGCGGGCGATCCAGCGGAACGTCTTCTCGGTCGGGCCCGCGCCGAGCAGGACCGGGATGTGCCGCTGCACCGGCTTCGGCCACGCCCAGCTCGGTCCGAAGGAGACGAACTCCCCGGCGTAGGCGGCTTCCTCCTGTGTCCACAGTGCACTCATCGCCTCGAGGTACTCGCGCAGCGCGGTGCGGCGGCGGTTCCCGGGCACGCCGTGGTCGGTCAGTTCGTCGACGTTCCAGCCGAAGCCGGCGCCGAGGGTGACGCGGCCGCCGGAAAGGTGGTCGAGGCTGGCGATCGTCTTCGCGAGGGTGATCGGGTCGCTCTCGACCGGCAGCGCCACGGCGGTGGCGAGCCGGATCCGCTCGGTGACCGCGGCCGCCGTCGCCAGCGCGACCCACGGGTCGAGCGTCCGGCTGTAGCGGTCGTCGGGCAGCGACGCGTCCCCGGTGCGCGGGTGCGGTGAGGTGCGCTTCACCGGGATGTGGGTGTGCTCGGGAACGTAGAAGGTCGAGAACCCCGCGGCCTCCGCGGCCCGCGCCGCGGCCGCCGGGGTGATCCCCCGGTCGCTGGTGAACAGCACGATTCCGTAGTCCACCCGCGGAGCGTATTAGAACGTGTTTCAGTTTTCAAGCGGCTTCGCGGTGACCTTGCGTGGTTGACCAGGCGCTTCCGGTGGTCTTGAGAGGGGCTCGATCCCCGGCTGCCACACTCGGAGGCCGGCAGCTGCGGGCTGGTCGGTCGACGGAGGTGCAGGGTGACCCGGAAGATCCATTGTGGACGGACAGCGTCCCACTCAGTGGACACGTCGGCGGGGCGGGATGGCGTCCACGGGCCCGGTTCCGATACCGTGGACCACAGGCCGAGAGGCGCTGCAACGGACCACCGGGTCCGCCACGCTCGGCCGGGAATGACCAACCAAGGGCGCCTCCCGATCGAGGGAGGCTGCCGGTGAACACCCCGTTCGATTCAACAGCGCGCCTGCGTGAGCTGCTCGACCAGCGGGTGGCCGTGCTCGACGGCGCCTGGGGAACCATGTTGCAGGGGGCCGGGCTGACCCCCGCCGACTACCGCGGCGACCGCTTCGGCGAGCACACCCACGACGTCACCGGCGACCCCGACCTGCTGAACCTCACCCGCCCGGACGTCATCCTCGACGTGCACCGCCAGTACCTGGCCGCGGGCGCGGACATCACCACGACGAACACCTTCACGGCCACCAGCATCGGCCAGGCCGACTACGGGCTGCAGTCGCTCGTCCACGAGATGAACGTCCGCGGCGCGCAGCTGGCCCGCCAGGCCGCCGACGAAGCCGGTGGGCGCTTCGTCGCCGGGTCGATCGGCCCGCTCAACGTCACCCTCAGCCTGTCGCCCAAGGTCGACGACCCGGCGTACCGGGCGGTCACGTTCGAGCAGGTCAAGGCCTCCTACGCCGAGCAGATCGCCGGCCTCGCCGAGGGCGGCGTCGACCTGCTGCTGGTCGAGACGATCTTCGACACGCTGAACTGCAAGGCCGCGATCGCCGCCGCGCGCGAGGTCGCCCCGCACCTGCCGCTGTGGATCTCGGTGACGATCGTCGACCTGAGCGGCCGGACGCTGTCGGGGCAGACCGTCGAGGCGTTCTGGAGCTCGATCGAGCACGCGAAACCGCTGGTCGTCGGCGTGAACTGCTCGCTCGGCGCCCAAGAGATGCGCCCGCACGTCGAGGAGCTCTCGCGGATCGCCGACGCCTACGTCGCCAGTCACCCGAACGCCGGGTTGCCGAACGCCTTCGGCGGCTACGACGAAACGCCCGAAGAGACGGCCGACCTGGTCGGCGGGTTCGTCCGGGACGGCCTGGTCAACCTCGTCGGCGGCTGTTGCGGCACCACCCCGGCCCACATCGCGAAGATCGCCGCCGCGGCGAAGGGTGTCACTCCGCGCGAGGTGCCCGCGCCGCGCAGCCACACCCGGTTCAGCGGGCTCGAGCCGTTCGGCATCGGCGCCGACACCGGCTTCGTGATGATCGGCGAGCGCACCAACGTCACCGGCTCGAAGCGGTTCCGCCGGCTGATCGAGTCGGGCGACCACCAGGGCGCCGTCGACGTCGCGCTGGAGCAGGTCCGCGGCGGGGCCAACCTGCTCGACGTCAACATGGACGCCGACCTGCTCGAATCCGAGCAGGCGATGACGACCTTCCTCAACCTGATCGCCACCGAGCCCGAGGTCGCCCGGATCCCGGTGATGGTCGACAGCTCGAAGTGGACCGTGCTCGAAGCCGGCCTGCGCTGCCTGCAGGGCAAGGGTGTGGTCAACTCGATCAGCCTCAAGGAGGGCGAGGAACCCTTCCTCGCCCAGGCCCGCACGATCCGGGACTACGGCGCCGGCGTCGTCGTGATGGCGTTCGACGAGCAGGGCCAGGCCGACACCGCCGACCGCAAGGTGGAGATCTGCGGCCGCGCCTACGACCTGCTGACGCAGAAGGCGGGCTTCGCGGGCGAGGACATCATCTTCGACCCGAACGTGCTCGCCGTCGCGACCGGAATCTCCGAGCACAACGGCTACGCGAAGGCGTTCATCGAGGCGCTGCCCCGGATCAAGGAGCGCTGCCCGGGCGCGCGGACCAGCGGCGGCATCTCGAACCTGTCCTTCTCCTTCCGCGGCAACGACGTGGTGCGCGAGGCGATGCACTCGGCGTTCCTGTTCTACGCCGTGCAGGCCGGGCTGGACATGGGCATCGTCAACGCCGGCCAGCTCGCCGTCTACGAAGACATCCCGAAGGACCTCCTCGAACTGGTCGAGGACGTCCTCTTCGACCGCCGCGAAGACGCCACCGACCGGCTGGTGAGCTTCGCCGAGAACGTCAAGGGCAGCGGCACCAAGCGCGTCGTGGACCTCTCGTGGCGCGAAGGCACGGTCGGCGAACGCCTGTCCCACGCGCTGGTGCACGGCATCGTCGACTACATCGAGGAAGACACCGAAGAGGCGCGCCGGACGATGGCACGGCCCCTCGAGGTCATCGAAGGCCCGCTGATGGACGGCATGAAGATCGTCGGCGACCTGTTCGGCTCGGGCAAGATGTTCCTGCCGCAGGTGGTCAAGAGCGCGCGCGTGATGAAGCGGTCGGTCGCCTACCTCGAGCCGTTCATGGAGGCCGAGAAGGAGGAGGCCCGGCTCGCGGGCCGGGCCGCCGTGTCGAACGGCCAGGGCAAGGTCGTGCTCGCCACGGTCAAGGGCGACGTCCACGACATCGGCAAGAACATCGTCGGCGTGGTGCTGGGCTGCAACAACTACGAGGTGATCGACCTCGGCGTGATGGTGCCGGCGGCGAAGATCCTCGACACCGCGGTCACCGAGGGCGCCGACGCGATCGGGCTGTCCGGGCTGATCACGCCGTCGCTCGACGAGATGGTCAACGTCGCCACCGAAATGCAGCGGCGCGGCCTGAAGCTGCCGCTGCTCATCGGCGGCGCGACGACGTCCCGCCAGCACACGGCGGTCAAGATCGCCCCGGTCTACGACAACGCGACGGTGCACGTGCTCGACGCGTCGCGCGTGGTCGGCGTGGTGTCCGACCTGCTCGACCCGGACCGCTCGATCGTGCTGGCGGAGAAGAACCGGGCCGACCAGGAGGTGCTGCGCGAGCAGCACGCGAACAAGCAGCGCCGTCCGATGCTCACCGTCGAGCAGGCCCGCGCGAACCCCGAGAAGGTGGCCTTCGACGGCCTGCCGACCCCGGCGTTCACCGGCGTCCGCGTCATCGAGCCGGGCATCGCCGAACTGCGCGAGATGGTCGACTGGCAGTTCCTGTTCCTGGCCTGGGAGCTCAAGGGCAAGTACCCGGCCATCCTGGAGCAGCCGGTCGCCCGCGAGCTGTTCGACGACGCGAACACCCTGCTCGACCAGATCATCGCCGAAGGCAGCTTCACCGCGAAGGGCGCGTACGCGTTCTGGCCGGCGCACAGCGAAGGCGACGACATCCTGCTCGAAGACGAGTTCGCGCACGTCAAGTTCCCGATGCTGCGGCAGCAGACGGCCAAGCCCGCGGACCGCGCGAACCGCTGCCTGGCCGACTACATCGCGCCGGTCGGCGACCACCTCGGCGGCTTCGCGGTGGCCATCCACGGCGCCGAAGCACTGGCCAAGCGGTACGAAGCCGAGCAGGACGACTACCGCGCGATCATGGTCAAGGCACTGGCCGACCGGCTCGCCGAGGCGTTCGCCGAGCACATCCACCTGCGCGCCCGCCGCGACTGGTTCGAGCCGGACGCGCAGCCGAAGCTCGAAGACCTGCACGCGGAGCGGTTCCGCGGCATCCGCCCGGCGCTCGGCTACCCGGCCAGCCCCGACCACAGCCAGAAGCGTGAGCTGTTCCAGCTGCTGGAAGCCGGCGAACTGGGCATGGACCTGACCGAGTCGTTCGCGATGACGCCGGCGGCGAGCGTGTCCGGGCTGATCTTCGCCCACCCGGATTCGAAGTACTTCACCGTCGGACGGCTCGGCCGCGACCAGGTCGAGGACTACGCCCGCCGCAAGGGCGTCGAGATCGCCGAGGTCGAGCAGTGGCTGCGGCCGAACCTGGCCTACGACCCCGAGGTGTAGGCCGGGAGGTGTAGGCCGGGAGGTGGCGGGTGACCCGGCGTTTCTCCCGCCACCCCGAAGCCCGATGGTGACTACGGACGGCAGCACCGCGTCAAGGCGGGAAAGCGTGCCTTGACCCGGCGCTGCCGTCCGTGTGCTGGCTTCGGATCGGGGTTGCGGGGGGCCTGGGTGCCGTTGGGGTCGAGTCGGGTGTCCTGGTGGCGGTTCAGCACGGCAGGGGGTGCGGTGGCCCGCCTGCCGGGCCGCGGTGAGGAATACCGGCTGGGTCGCGGGTGCGCGTAGAACAGCGCGCGCTGCACCGCCTGCGCCGATGGTCCCGGTAGCCTCGCCGCATGGCGGCAGAACACGTGATCGTGACGTCCACGACGGACTCGGAAACCGCGGCGCGGGAGCTCGCCGCGCAGGCGGTCGAAGCCCGGCTCGGTGCCTGCGCCCAGGTTGTCGGCCCGATCACCAGCGTCTACCGGTGGGAAGGCGCCGTGCAGACCGATCAGGAGTGGCGGGTGGAGATCAAGACGACCGCCGACCGGGTGCCGGCGCTCACCGAACGCCTGCGGCAGCTGCACGGCTACGACCTGCCGGAGGTGATCGCCACCCCGATCGTCGGCGGCAGCGCGGACTACCTGGCGTGGCTGACCGGACAGACCCGGGACGCTGGCTAGGTTCGGCGCATGGAGCACGAAGGACTCAGACAGCGCTTCGCGACGCTGACCACGGCCCACCTCGCCGACGCGTGCATCCGCGCCGGGCTCCCCGTGCGGTGCGCGCCGGCGCCGACGCGGGCGGTGGTGCCGGGCAGCAGGCTGTTCGGCCCGGCGGTCCCGGCCCGGCACGTCGGCAGCGTCGACGTCTTCCTCGAAGCGTTCGAGGGCGCTCCCGGCGGCGGTGTGCTGGTGGTCGACAACGGCGGCCGGCTCGACGAAAGCTGCGTCGGCGACCTCGTGGTCCTCGAAGCGCGTGCCGCCGGGCTGTCCGGGGTGGTGATCTGGGGCCTGCACCGCGACACCGCCGACATCCGCGCCATCGGCCTGCCGGTGTTCAGCCTCGGCTCCCTGCCCACCGGCCCGCTCGGCCTCGGGCCGCGCGTGGACGGCGGGCTGGCCGAAGCGATCGTCGGGACCTGGCGGATCGGCCCGGCGGACCTGGTGCTGGGTGACGACGACGGCGTCCTGTTCGTCCCGCTCGCCCGTGCGGGCGAATTGTTCACCCTCGCCGAAGGAATCCGCGACACCGAACGCCGCCAGGCCGACCGGATCCGGGGCGGCGAACCGTTGCGGCAGCAGGTGCGTTTCGGTGAATTCCTTGCGGCGCGCGAAACGAATCCGTCCTTGACCTTCCGCGCGCACCTGCGGGCCGTGGGTGGGGCGATCGAAGAATGACCACGAAAGTGTGACCATCGCCCAAATCGGGTATTCCGGGCCTGCGGCGGGTGCGGGAGGTGGAACCATGGACACGCTCATCGGCTTCGGCAGAGACATCGAATACCACTTCGCCCGGGGGTTGCGTGCCTACCTCGCCCGGGTCGCGGCGGCCGCCGGCGTCGGCTTCGAGTCGTGTTCGCTCGACCTCGACGTGCCCGCCTCGGGGTACGTCGCCCTCGACCGCACGCTCCCGGACCTGCCGGGGCACGACCTGGCCCTGATCTGGGACGAGGTACACGGCTGGTCGGCGGTCGTCGAGCCCGCGGGCGGGGGCGCGGCGAAGCTGCTCGCCTACCTCGGGGGCCCGGAAGTGCTGCCCGCGCCGCGCGCGGTCGCCCGGTTCGTCGAGCTGCTGCGAGTCGCCGGACCGCCCGCCGGCTCCTTCCGGCCGCCGGTGTTCCGGGCCGCGGGCCACCACGAGGACCTCGTCGACTGGCTGCCCGTCTCCGGTCCCGAAGGACTGCTGCGGCCGAGTTCCCCGGCCTGGTGACCGGCAGCGGTCCCGCGTGGGCGCCTAGGATGGACAGGCAGTCACCGCCGGAGTGAGGGAACACCGTGAGCAGCGCCGATGAGCCCCGATCCGTCCGTGTCCTGCTCGTGGAGGACCACGACATGGTCGCCGAAGCGCTGCAGCAGGCCCTCGACCGCGCCGACGGGATCACCGTGGTCGGCCGGGCCCGGTCCCGGGCGGAAGCGATCGCCGACACGCTCGAGCACGCCCCGGACGTCGTGGTGCTGGACCGGCGGCTCGCCGACGGCGACGCCCTCGACGTCATCGCCCAGCTCGGCACGGGTGGCGCGCGGGTGCTGGTGCTGACCGGCGACGCGACGCCCGCGGTCGCCGTCCAGGTCGCCAAGGCGGGCGGCGCCGGGTTGCTGTTGAAATCCTCTCAGCTCGGCGTCCTGGAATCCGCCGTGCGGGACGTGGCCGCCGGTGGCGTGGTCTTCGACGCGGAGCTGCTGCCGGGTGTCTTCGACCGGCTCACCGGCCGGGGTCCCGGCAACGGCGCGGCGCTGACCGCCAGGGAACGCGAAACCCTCGACCTGCTCGCCGAGGGCGCGACCACCGACGAGATCGGCCGCCGGCTGGGCGTGTCCCGCAACACCACGCGCAACCACGTCCAGCGGGTGCTCGAGAAGCTCGGCGCGCGGTCGAAGCTCGAAGCCGTCGCGGTGGCCCGCCGGGAGGGCCTCATCGGCTGATGCACCTGCACCAGCCGGGGTGGAGGCTTTTGCATCTCGCGCCGCCGGGTGCGCGTCGAGCAGGCTGGTGTCGTGAACATCCCTGCCCCGCTCACCGCGGAGTGCGTGCTGACCGGCTCGCCGGGCGGCCTCGCCGCCGCCCGCCGGTTCACCAGGCTCGTTCTGCTGGCCTGGACCGATGGCGCCGCGGTCGACGACGCGCTGCTGGTCGTCACCGAACTCGCGACGAACGCACTGCGCCACGGCGGCGGTGATCCGGTCCTGCGGCTGAGCGTGCACGATGCGGACGTCCGCATCGAGGTCTTCGACGACAACCCGGCACTTCCGGTGCGGCGCCCGGCGGGGGCCGACGGCGGTTGGGGCCTCGCCCTCGTCGACCGCCTGTCGGCCGTGCGCGGGACCGCCCGTCACGGCCGGGGGAAGGTGGTCTGGTGTGTCCTGCCCGCATCGTCTGCCGAGTTCGCGGGCTGAGCACGGGTTCGCGGCCGTGCCGGGTGGGCGGCGATCCGGCAGAGTTGCCGCATGGACGACGACCGGTTCCGCCTGCTGGTGCAGGGAGTGCTGGACTACGGGATCTTCATGCTGGACACCGAGGGGCGGATTTCGACCTGGAACGCCGGGGCGGAGCGGATCAAGGGGTACGCGGCGGAGGAGATCGTCGGGCAGCACTTCTCGGTCTTCTACCCGCCTGACGACGTGGCCGCGGGAAAGCCCGCCCGCGAGCTGGAGATCGCGCTCGACCAGGGGCGGCTGGAGGACGACGGCTGGCGGCTCCGCAAGGACGGCACCCGGTTCTGGGCGAACGTGGTGATCACGGCGCTGTACGACGAGCAGGGGCGGTTGCGCGGGTTCGGGAAGGTCACCCGCGACGTGACCGAACGCCGCGCGGCCGAGCTGGCGCTGAGGGAGAGCGAAGAGCGGTTCCGCCTGCTCGTCCAGAGCGTCCAGGACTACGGGATCTTCATGCTGGACACCGAGGGGCGGATTTCGAGCTGGAACGCCGGCGCCGAGCGGATCAAGGGGTACGCGGCGGAGGACATCATCGGGCAGCACTTCTCGGTCTTCTACCCGGCCGACGACGTCGCGGCGGGCAAACCGGCCTGGGAGCTGGAGGTCGCGGTCGCCGAAGGGCGGCTGGAGGACGAGGGGTGGCGGGTCCGCAAGGACGGCACCCGGTTCTGGGCGAACGTGGTGATCACCGCGCTGTACGACGAGCACGGCCGGTTGCACGGGTTCGGGAAGGTCACCCGCGACATGACCGAACGCCGCAACGTCGAGCAGGCGCTGCGCGAACGCCGCCGGCTGGTCGGGCACCTCGTCGAGGCGCAGGAGGTGGAGCGGCGCCGGATCGCCTGGGACGTCCACGACGAGTCGATCCAGTCCATGGTGGCCGTCGGCATGCGCCTGCAGCTGCTGGCCGGGCGGCTGCCGGAACCGCACGCGAGCACGGTCGGCGGCCTCGACGAGTCGGTCGCCGCCGCGATCGCCCGGTTGCGTGGCCTGGTGTCGCGGCTGCGGCCGCCGGAGCTCGACCGGCACGGCCTGGTGGAGGCCGTCTCCGCCTACACCGACGACGTCGCGCGCCGCTGGGGGCTGGCGCACGAGGTGCGGGACGAGCTCACCGCCGAGCCGTCCCCCGAAGCGGCGATCACCGTGTACCGGATCTGCCAGGAGGCGCTCAGCAACGTCCACAAGCACGCGCGCGCCACCCGGGTCGGCGTCATGCTGTCCACAGTGGACAACGGGACCCTCGTGCGGATCACCGACGACGGCATCGGCACGGCCGGGGGCGACGCCGGCACGGGCCACTTCGGGCTGGTCGAGATGCACGAACGCGCCGAAGCGGCACACGGCTGGCTCTCGGTGGACAGCAGGCCCGGCGAAGGCACCGTCGTCGAGTTCTGGCTGCCCCTGCTGCCCGACGTGACGGAGCTGGAACCGTGACCGAGCTGCGCGTGCTGATCTCCGACGACGACGTGATGATCCGCGACGTCCTCAAGGAGGTCCTGGAGTCCGAGGCCGACATCGCGGTGGTCGCGGTGGCCGGCGACGCCGACGAGGCGATCCGGCTCGCCGAGCGGCACCGGCCCGCGGTGGCCGTCCTCGACGTCCGGATGCCGGGCGGCGGCGGGGCGCGGGCGGCCCGCGAGATCGCCCGGCGCAGCCCGGAGACCGCCATCCTGGCCTTCTCCGCCTACGCCGACCGGACCTCGATCGCCGGGCTGGCCGCGGCGGGCGTCACCGAGTACCTGGTGAAAGGCGCACCGAACACGGCGATCGTCGAAGCCGTCCGGCGGCTGGGCCGTCCGGCGGCCGGGTGAGCGGTCAGCGGACCGGCCGGACGTTCGCCACGCTGTCGAAGTCGGTCGGCAGGAGCGTGAACAGCCGCCGCACCGCGCGGGACCGCCCGGCGTCCACGGTGAGGCACGCCCCGGCCGTGTCGGCGAGCAGCTGGGCGCGCAGCAGCGAGTTCAGCCCGGCGACCGAGAAGAACGTGACGCCGTCGAGGTCGATGACCACCTCGCCGAGTTCGCCGTGGACGCGCTCCTGCAGGACCGCGTCCAAGCGGCGGGCGGTGCTGAGGTCGACTTCGCCGGTCACCTCGACCAGCAGCGTGCGGGTGCCGGGGGAGTGCACGCGCAACGACATGTGGCCGTCGGCGTTCAACCAGTCGGCAGCGGTGAGCGGGTGGTCGGCCGAGCGTGGTTCCGGGACCATCACGGCACCCTTTCGTCGGACAGCGGGGCGGACCGGACGCAACGGGACGGACGGGGATGACTGACGGGGGCAGCCTGCCGGTCCGGGCGCGGAACGTCCGGCAGCGGCTGACGGCTCAACCGTGAGCCTCCAGCATAGTGCATCTGCACTAGGCGGACCATCGGCGTAACCGGATGGAGAGCGAACCGGTGGACGGTCGGCGACCGGCGTCACGGACGGACACCCGCCGGCGCGTCCCCGAGCCGGGTACCGGCCAGGTCATCGCCGAACTCGGCTAACGGGCCGTAACGCAACGCACCCCCTCCGCGAGTAATCTGACACGAGGGGGTGATCGACGGTGCACGCGCGCCGATTCGGGGGCTTCGACCAAGCCGAACTGCCCGCGGCCCACCGGGTCCGGTGGTGGCTGGCGGCGGTGGCGGCCGGGCTCGTCGCGGCCGGCTTCGCCGTCGTGCCCTACCTGCCGTTCTTCCAGGCCTGGACGTTCGTGCGGGATCCGAAGGTCGCCACGGTGATCACCTGGACCGTGCTGCAGACGTCCGTGGTGCTCGTCTCCGCCGTCCTGACGCTGTACTTCGTCGGCAAGGCGAGGCTGGAAGCCGCCGCCTACCGGGCCAACCAGATCGACATCCGGGTGTTCGTCGACGAACGGCCCGAAGGCAGCCACGACCGCGAGATCGATTCCGCCGTCGAGCTGACCGCCACCTTCAAGCGGTTCCTCAACGACTCCCGCCTCTACACCCCGACGCCGGTCCCCGGCGCCGGCAGCTCGTACGACTTCCTCCAGATCGTCGAGCACGCCGGCGACTCCGCGGAGGGCTGGTGGAAGGCCGTCACCAAGGTGATCCGGCTCGCCCAGCCGCCGGCCGCGTTCACCGTCACCGGCACCGTCCGGCCCGGCAACACCCCCGGCCGCCACCAGCTCATCCTGGAACTCGTCCGCGTCCCGCGCTTCGCCGCGAGCCCGCTGGTGATCGAGGACGCGAACTGGTCGCGCGTGCTGCACCGCGCCGCGAACGCGGTGGCCGCGCTGGTCATCCCGCGCAGCGCGTACGTCCGCACGAACATCCACTGGGCCGCCTGGCGCGGCGCGAAGATCCCGTACGAGCTCTTCGACGCCTACCAGCGCGCCAACCACTTCATCGCCTACCGCCGCTACGACGAGGCACTGGCCGAGTACTACCGCGCGGTCAGCCTCGACCCGGCGAACGTCTACCTCAGGCTCGAGATCGCCGCGCTGCAGGAACAGCTCGATCTGCACCTCGACGCGCTCGCCACCTACGACGACGTGATCACCCTCTGCAGCCGGGGGCACCCGCGGCTGGCCCGCTGGTGGATCGGCGCCGACTTCGCGCGCCAGCCCCGCCACGCCGGCCGCGGCCGCGAGGTCGCCCTGCTCATCGCCCGCTACCGGCACGCGCTCGTCCTCGGCCACGGCGACTCCGTGGCCGGGTCCTGGTGGGTGCGGCGCACCACCGCGGGCGCTCCCGGCGACGCGCGGGCCCAGCGCCGCGCCGAACTGCGGGCGGCGATCGAGCTGCGGTTCCGCCGGTACGTCGAACTCGACGTCCGGACCCGCCCGTACGCGATCCCGCGGGAGAAGCGGCTCGAGCTGCACCGGCGCGTGCTGAAGGTGGCGGTCGAGGAGCTCGTGGTCAAGGAGGCGACCCCGGCGCAGCTGGCCGAGTACAACCAGCGCGCCGCGGAGATGCGCTCGTACTTCGGCGCGCTCTCGCAGTACGAGATCGAACGGCTCATCGAGGACTACCGCCGGTTCGGACGGCGCTGGCGCCGCAGCTGGCAGCAGCTGACGAACCGGGCGCTCGACCTGTCCCTGGTCTGGTCGGTGCTGCGGCGCGCGATGGCGGACGTCGAGCCGGTCACCGGCGCGGTACCCGAGCCCCAGCCCGCCTACCCCGGCAGCCGCGTCCGGCTGGCCGACGTCTGCCCGGGCCGGCGCTGGCCGCCGGACCCGCAGGCCCTCGACGACACCGTCGAAGCCGCGGGGCCCCGCCGGTCGTGGGAGGAGTGCTACAACGCGGCGAGCGTGTACGCGGTCGCGATGCTCGAAGTCGGCCCCCGCGGCGAGCGCGACCTGCGCGACCGGGCACGCAACCCGCGTCTGCTCGGCGAAGCGCGGGACGAGGTGGCCCGCCGCGCGGTCCGCGAGCTCTACCACGCGGCGACGATCAGCCACAGCGGACGGCTGCCGGAACGGCGTTCCTGGGTGATGGGGGAGGACCCCGACCTCGCGGCCCTGCGGGGCCACGAGCTGTTCCGCGTGTTCGAGATGGTGACGTTCTCGCCGGACCGCGCGGCGCCGCTGCGCCCGCAGCGCGCCCACGTCTGGGAGCAGGTCGGCTACGTCCGCCTGCTGGTCGCCGAGATCGCGGGCTGCCGGGCGCACTTCTGGCGTGTCCGCGCCCTCGACGAGGGCCCGGGCCCGGACGGCCGCACCCTCGACCGCTGGCGTTCGGCCGACCGCGACGCCTGGCGGAAGCTGGCGAGCCTGGCGGCCGGGAAGCAGGACTGGTACACGCGCTACCAGGCGATCTGCGCGTTCCGCGAGTGGGCGGCCGAGTGCGGCTACCCGGGTTCGATCTCCGGTTTCCCGCGCTACTGCGAGGAAAGCCTGCACGCCCAGCTGCGCGGGGCCGCGGGCCCGCGCGCGAAGACGGGCCTCGACGCGAACATCGTCGTCCGCGAGTACGTCCGCCTCTGCGACCGCCGCCTGGACCACCTGGTGGCCGACGTCGCGGAGCTCGAGCAGACCCCGGTGACCGCGGACGACTTCGCCGCCCGCGCGGACCTGTGGGCGGCGCTGTGTTCGTGGTTCGACGACGACATCGCCGACGGCTCGTCGGCCGAGGAACGCCGCGAACGGTTCCGCAAACTCGCCCGTCCCTAGGCCTGCCGCGTGTAGCGGTGCTTGACCCCGGCCGGGAAGTACTCGGGATCGCCCGCCGGGCGCAGGACGACGTCCGGCAGCTGCCGCTCCGCCGGGACGTAGTGGGCGAATTCGCTGTTCAGCCGCACCAGCTGGGTGCGCACGGCCGCCGCGATCCGGCCGGCGTCGGCGGTGGCGCCCGGTGCCGTCTCGACCGTGATGCGCAGCCGCCGGTCGCGGTCGGCGTCCTCGACCGGCTCGATGACGAACTTGCCGGTCACCGTGTCGCTGATGCCCGGCTGCTCCAAGCCGACGGTCACGTTCTCCGGGTAGACGTTCGCGCCGAAGAACGACACCGTGAACAGCGACCGGCCGAACACGTACACGAACGGCAGCTCGGGACCCGGTGGCGGCGTGAAGCCGTGCCGGGCGCAGTGGGCCAGCAGCTCGGCGTGCGGCAGGAGCCCGCCCTCGTCGGCGATGTGGTAGCGGATCAGCGGGATGCCGCCGTCGGCCGTGAAGACCAGCGTGCCGTCGTGCACCTCGAAGAAGCGGCTCGCCGGGTCGTACTGCACCAGCGTCGGCAGCCGCGCGTCGCCGAAGACCTCGCGGGCCAGCTCCGGGCGGCCGGCGAAGAACCGGCGGATGCCCGCCGACACCGGGGTCTCGGTGCCGAGCACGCCGGCGTCGGCCGTGCCGTACAGCGACGCGATGTCGCGGACCGGGTCGGCGATCCCGGCCCGCCCGGCCACCAGCTCGCGCCACTGCTCGCTGAACACTTCGCCCGCCAGCACGAGCTTGATCGCGTACGCGGGCCAGTCGACGCCCTCGGCCAGGCCGGTGTCGACGACGTCCTTGACGAACGGCGGGTAACCCAGCAGCACCACCTGGTCGAAGTGCGGCGCGAGCTCGGGCAGCACCCGCAGGATCTCCGCCTTGTTGTTGCCGGGCGCGACCACGGTGATCGGGCAGCCCTTGGCGGCGAGGTGGCGCACGCACGCCGTGGTGAACAGGCCGCCGACCCAGGTGCCGAGCGGGAAGCAGACGACGGCCAGCGTGCTGCGCCGATCGGCGCCGAAGGCGCCGGCCAGTACGGTTTCGAACCGGCGGGCGACGTGCAGTTCGTCTTCGAGCGCGCGCGGCCAGATCGCCGGGCGGCCACTGGAGCCCGAGGAGACGGCGATCATGTCGAGCCCGTCGAACGTGCCGTCCCGGCACAGCTCGGGCAGCGGATACTTCCGGTGGTAGCCGGCCTTGCCGGTCAGCGGCAGCGTGCGGAAATCGGCCATCGTGGCGATGGCCTGCGGTTCGATGCCGTGTTCTCGCAGGAACTTCCGGTACGCGGGCACGGATTCCGCGGTGCGGTGGAAGAGCTTGAGGACGTGGTTTTCCGGCGGCGGTTCCGGAGCCCCGAAGAGGGTGTCGAACGCCTGCCGCACGCGGGTCTGCCGGCCGAGGTCCATGATCGGAGCATAGCGGCGGGCGCGTGCCATGATGGGCGCCGTGAGCACCTCGGCCCAGGAGCAGCCCGCCGGCGCGCCGTTGACCCTTTACCTGGTCAAACGGCTCGAGCTGGTGATCAGGGCACTGCTCGACGACGCCCTGCGGCCGCTCGGGCTGACCACCCTGCAGTACACGGCGCTGAGCGTGCTCGAGGCCAGCGGCGCGCTGTCGTCGGCGCAGCTGGCGCGCCGGTCGTTCCTGCGTCCGCAGACCATGCACGAAATGGTGCTGACGCTGGAGAAGCGCGGCCTGATCGCGCGGACCCCGAAGGCGGGCAACAAGCGGGTCCTGCTGGCCGGCCTCACCGACGCCGGACGCGAGCTGCTCGCCGGGTGCGCGCCGGCGGTCGCGGAGCTGGAGAACGCGCTCCTGGCCGACCTGAGCCCGGGCCAGCGCGCGACGTTCCGCGAGGGGCTGCAGCACGGCGTCACGGCCCTGGGTGCCCTCTCGGGGCAGCGGCGGGCGCAGGAAGCCTGACTTCGGCGGACGTATCCCCAAGCGGACACCTGGTCCATCGATCTCACCCGACTGGAGTCTCAAGTCAGGCTTGCTGAGACCTATGCACTAGGCCGACCGAGTGGAAGCGTCGGACGGCCCGTAGCAGGGGTGTGGCCTGCGGCGTTGGAGGGTACGTCCAGGCCAGCTCTCACCGTGGAGGTTCGCCGACGTGACCCGGGCTCGCGAGGTGGGCGGCGCGTCCATCGCCGCGCGCCGGCTGCTGGCGCTGGCGGGTGCCGTGGCGGGTCTGTGGCTGGCGACCTGGCTGACGTCCGGCACCGCCGAAGCGGCAGCGGCACCGGGCGACGATCCGATCGGGACGGTGGTCGGCGCCCTGGTACCGGCAGCGGTGGCCCAGCCGCCGAAGAGCACGGCCCGGCCGGCGGCCGAGCCACCGCGGGGCGCCACGCAGACACCGCGATCGGACGCGGCTGGAGCCGCGCACGCGGTTCGGCCGCCGGTTTCGCGTGCCGCCGCTGCGGTCATGGGTCCGGGCGTGGCGGCAGCGGGCGCAACCGCGGCGGCCGGCTCGCCTGCGGCCTCGGGTGTGGCTGGGGTTGTGGGTTCGGTCGAGCCGGTGGGGCGGGCTGTGGGGGCGGCGGTTTCGCCTGTGGCCACGGGCGCGGCTGCGGTTGTGGTGCCGGTGGCTGGGGTCGTGCGGTCGGCCGAGCCGCTGGGGCGGGCCGTGGGGGCTGTGGTGTCGCCGGTGGGCGAGGCCGCCTCCGCCGTTGTAGCGCCCGTGGTGAAGGCGACCGCTCCCGTTTCCGGCGCCGCCGAGGCGTTGCTCTCGCCGCTGACCGGCAGCGTCGGCACGCTCGTCGAGCCGATCGTCGCCGCGCTGCCCGTTGCCGGCCTCGTCGGGGCCGTGACCGGCGTCGTCAAGCCGGTCACCGCTCCCGTCCTCGGGGACCTCCTCACTCCCGTCGGCGGCGGTGCCGGACCGTCCGTCGTCGTTCCGGTGGCCGATCTCGTCGAACGGCCCGCGACCGGCTCCGGCGTCCGGGTCGTGATGCCGGCTGCGGCACCCGTACCGCCATCCGCCCGGCCCGGCGGCACCCCGGTCTTCGAGAAAGCCCCGGTCGCGTCCGGCCGCGCCTGTGCCGCCGCGCCGGAACGCCACTCCGGCGCGCAACTCCGCCGTCACCGCGGCCACCTTCCCGGGACCGCCTCCGCGCCTCCCGGCGCACCCGCACCCGCACCCACGCCGGCGCCCGTGTCGTCTTCCGACGTCGCCACCGGTACCGGCTCCGGCCAGCCGCCCGCCTTCCTGACCGGCGGCCACGTTCCGCACCACTTCCGGGCGTCCCCCTGGGCGCACGGCGACTTCGTCCCGCTCTGGCGGGCGTGCGAACCGGGCACCGGGCCCGGCTAGTCCCGTTCCGATCTTCCGCCCGTCGTGTGCTCCGCGGCGCGATCCGCGCTGCCCGCGACCAGCCGAACTCGAATCGAAAAACCCACGCGTGGAAGAGGGACGAAATGGAAGCGAGCGTGTTCGACCTCGGGAAGGTGCGAAGAGACGCGGTGGTCACCGTCCGCCTGGACGCGATGGCCAACGTCAGGCTGCTGACCGCGGTCAACTTCCAGGCCTACCGGCGCCGGCAGTACTACCGGATGCACGGCGGGGTGGCCACCGCACCGATGTTCAAGATCCACATCCCGGCCAACGCCCACTGGTTCCTGGTGATCGACGTCGAGGGCCTCGAAGCCCGGCCCCTGCGGCCCCGGGTGAGCGTCGAACCGGAAGCGGCCGTCACGACCCGTGGACGCAGCGGCCCCCGGTAACCACCTTCGCGGCCCCGATCTCCCGGTCGGGGCCGCGAGGGGCGCGCGGTGCGCCGGCACCACCGGCCAAGACGAGGCCGGTGCGCGTGGCCGATCTTCCCGCATCGGCGGGCGGATGCCGGGTACCCGGCCGGGATGCAGACGTTCCTGCCGTGCGCCGACTTCACCGCCAGCGCCCGCGCGCTCGACCGCCGCCGCCTCGGCAAGCAGCGGGTGGAGGCACTCCAGGTGTTGCGCGCGCTCGTGATCCCCGGCTACGGCTGGCGCCACCACCCGGCGGCGAAGATGTGGACGGGGTACGAAGAGGCGTTGACGCGCTACGGCCTCGAGGTCTGCGCGGTGTGGTGCGAGCTGGGCGCGGCGGACACGTGCGCGGTGAAGCTGACGGACGAGTTCACCCGATCGGTGAGCAGCGCCGAGATCCGCACCCAGGCCGAACTCACGGCGGCGGGGGACGTGCCGCCGTGGCTGGGCGACGGGGCGCTCCACCGCAGCCACCAGTCGGCGCTGGTGCGGAAGGACCCGGAGCACTACGGCGCGCGGTTCCCGGGGGTACCGCCGGACCTGCCGTACGTGTGGCCGGCCTCGGACCGGCCGAGCCGAACGGCGTGAGCCGCCGCCCCGCCCGGGACGCCGGACCACCGGTGGCGGTTCGCCTGACCCCGGTTTGCGACACTGGCGCCCGTGTGCGCCGACTTCACCCGGATCCGCCGCTTCCTCGAGGAGCGCGACCCGCCGACGCCGTGCCTGGTCGTCGACACCGACGTCGTCGCGGCCCGGGCGCGGGAGTTCGGCGCGGCGTTCCCCGGCGCGCTGATCCGGTACGCGGTCAAGGCCAACCCGGCGCCGCCGGTGCTCGACGCGCTGGTGGCGTCCGGGATCGGCTTCGACGTCGCCGGGCCCGCCGAACTGGAGTCGTGCCTCGGCCGCGGTGCCGACCCCGCGCAGATCGCCTACGGCAACCCGATCAAGAAGCCGCGGGACATCGCCTTCGCGTTCGAGCGCGGGGTCCGGGAGTTCACCTCGGACGCTCCCGCCGACGTCGACCACCTGGGCCGGTACGCGCCGGGCTCGGCCGTGTCGATCCGCATCGTGCTCGACGCGCCGGACTCGGCGACGCCGTTCGGGCGGAAGTTCGGCTGCGCCCCGGCCGAGGCCCTCGACCTGGTGCTGCGCGCGGCCGCACTCGGCCTGCGGCCCGGCATCGCCTTCCACGTCGGCTCGCAGCAGCCCGACGTCACCGCCTGGGAGATCGGCATCGCCACGGCGGCGAAGCTGTTCGGCGAAGCCGCGGCACACGGTGTCGAGCTGACCCGGCTCAACCTCGGTGGCGGCTTCGCGACCACCCACCGCACCGCCGTCCCGCCGCTGGCCGCGTACGCCTCGACGATCGCGACGGCGCTGCGCACCTCCTTCCCGGCCGGGCGGCCCGAGCTGCTGCTCGAACCCGGCCGGGTGCTCGTCGCGGACGCCGGCCTGCTGCGGACCGAGGTCGTGCTGGTCGCGCAGCGGGACGAGCGGCGCTGGGTGTACCTCGACATCGGCCGCTACAACGGGCTCGCCGAGGCCGAGAACGAAGCCATCGCCTACCGGTTCGAACCGGTGGGCACGCACGACGGCCCGGACGGACCGGTGGTGCTCGCCGGGCCCACCTGCGACGGCGACGACGTCCTCTACCAGCGGACGCCGTACCGGCTGCCGCGGTCGTTGCGCTGTGGTGACCGGCTCGACCTGCCGGGCACCGGGGCCTACACCGCGAGCTACGCGTCCGTGGGGTTCAACGGGATCGAGCCCCTGCGCACCTACTGCCTCGGGCGGTGGGGAGATGCCTGACGTGGGCCGGTTCACCGGGCGGCACGTGCTCGCCGAGCTGCACGGCGTCGACCCGGGCCTGCTCGACGACCCGGTGCGTCTCGGGGAACTGCTGCGGGCCGCGGTGACGGAGGCGGGCGCGACGGTCCTCGACGTCGTGGCGCAGCGGTTCGCGCCGCAGGGCGCCACGGTGATCGCGTTGCTGGCCGAGTCGCACGCCTCCGTCCACACCTACCCGGAGCACGGGTCGCTCTTCGCCGACGTGTTCACCTGCGGGGAGCGCGCCGATCCCGAGCACGCCCTGCGGTTGCTGGCGACGTCGCTGCACGCCGCTTCGGTCCACCTGTCGGTCCTCCACCGGGGAGAACGCTGATGCCCCTGATCCACGAACCGGTCGGCGACGGCCTCACCCGCGTCTGGGAAGTCGGTGACCTGCGGTTCCACGAGCGCACGCCGTACCAGGAGGTGCTGATCGGGACGACCGCGCAAGGGGTTTCGCTGTTCTGCGACGGCGAACGCCAGAGCACCGAGGCGAGCCAGCTGGTGTACCACGAGGCGTTGATGGTGCCCGCCCTGCTGCTGGCCGAGCGGGTGCGGCGGGTGCTCGTCGTCGGGTCGAGCGAGGGGGTCGCGAGCGAGCTGGCGGTCGCCGCGGGCGCTTCGGTGGTCGACCACGTCGACATCGATGCCCAGGCCGTCCGCGCCTGCGCCGAGCACCTGCCCTACGGCTACACCCCGGCGGAGCTGGCACGGGCCGAGCACGGGGACGGCCCGATCCGGGTGTCCTATGCGGACGGCTGGGCCTTCCTGGCGGGCGCCGAGAGCCGTGGCGAGACCTACGACGTGGTGGTGATCGACCTGCCGGACGAGAACACCGATCCGGACGCGCAGCACAACCGCTTGTACGGCACGGACTTCCTCGCCCGCTGCGCGCGCCTGCTGGCGCCGGGCGGGGTGGTGACCTGCCAGGCGGGCTGCCCGACGCTGTGGCGCAACGAAACCCTGCGCGCGTCCTGGCGGCGGTTCCGCGAGGTGTTCCCGTCGGTGCTGTACTTCGGTTCCGACGAACACGAGTGGGCGTTCCTGTCCGGCCGCGCGGACCCGGTCGAGGACCCGGGCGCACTGGTGGCGCGGCGGTTCGCGGAGCGGGCGAGCTGGGCGGCGACGCTGGACGCCGAAGCGCTGCTCGGCGGCTGCACCCCGCCGCGGTCCCTCCGCATCGGTGGTCCGGACCGGACGTCTTGACCTTCGATTCCCCGAATATTTCGCCCCGGGAAAGGTGAAATGGCGGGAAATGGATTTCCCGCGGCCCGGCTTGTCGTGTTACTCCGTTCAGTGGCCGTCGAAAAGGTTGCGATCGCGCTACGATCCTCTCCGCGCGCGATCATCATCACCACCAGGCACCGTGGCCCATTTGGAGGAGCATCATGCTCGGTATGTCGGTCGTAGGCGCAATGATTCTGTCCGCTCTCGTCGCCCCCGTCGATTCACCGGCGGCTTCGGCTCCGGCCGGAAAGATCACGCTGGACATCAAGACGATCAACGGTTCCGGCTGCCCGGCGGGCACGGCCACCGCGTCGGCCGACGTCGCCTCCGACAACACCTCGTTCACGGTGCACTACACGAACTTCACCGCGAAGGCCGGCGGCGGCGCGTCCGCGCTCGAAGCCAGGCGGAACTGCCAGATCAACGTGCTCGTCCACGTGCCGCAAGGGTTCACCTACGCGGTCGCCAAGGCCGAGTACCGCGGCTTCGCGCACATCGAGAGCGGGGCGAGCGCGCTCCAGCAAGCCAACTACTACTTCACCGGGACGGCGCCGACCGCCCGGGTGCGGCACACCTTCCCCGGCCCGTTCCACGGCGTGTGGCGGGCCACCGACACCGCCGACGTGGCCGAGCTGGTGTTCGCACCGTGCGGGGAGAGCCGCAACCTGAACATCAATGCGGAACTGCGGGCCGACGCGGGTTCTTCACCCGGTTCCAGTTACATCGAAATGGACTCCGAACACGCGAGCGTGGACACCATTTACCACTTCGCGTGGAAGACCTGCTGAATTCCGGCGGGCATTGTCACGGCGCCCGCTCACCGGAACCCCGGCCGGTGAGCGGGTTTGCCGTGCCCGCGCGGACCGCGGAAATTCGTTGAACACGGTTCACGCGAACAGCGTCAGCTGCGGGCGGGACCGCGTTCGGTGTCGGGGCTGGGCACCAGGCGGCACCGTCGTTCGAACCGCTCCATCAGGACGGTAGCGATCAGGACGGCCACTGGGGTGCTCACCGCGATCCACATGTAGGGAGTGCTACCCAGCCGGGCGCGCTCTCAATCGCGCGCGGACATCCGGGTGATCAGGTCCAGCAGGCGCGCGCGGAACGCGTCGTCGTCGCCGAGGCCGCCGAGCAGCGCGGGCTCGGCGCGCACGGCCTCGTCGTGCACCGCCCGGCCGCGCGCGGTCAGCCGCGTCAGCTGGCGGCGGCCGTCGGCGGGGTCCGCGGCCCGGGCGACGAACCCGGCCTTGGCCAGCCGGTCGAGCGTGCGGCTCATCGTCTGGTCGGTGACCTGGCAGCGCCGGGCCAGCGTCCGCTGGGGCAGTGGCCCGTCGCGCAGGGTGTGCAGCGCGATCAGGCCCGCGTGGGTGAGACCCATGCCGTCGAGCACGGCCACCCAGCGTTGTTCCACCATGCGCGCGGCCGCGGCGAGCAGCCGTCCGGTCGGCCACGTGCTCAGGTCGGGTTCGGGGGTTGTGCTCACCGTCGCTGTGCTCACCGTCACTCGGGGATCGTCCGGGGTCGTCGTGCAGAATGTTCAGCTTGCTGAACAATTGGCGTGTTCACGCTCGGAAGGAGCTTAGCGACCATGAACGACAACCCGCGCCGCCGCCGCTGGCTGGTTCCGGCCCTCCTGGTGATCGCCTGGCTCGGGCTGGGCGGGTTCGGCGGGCCGTTCGCCGGGAAGCTCGGCGAGGTCGCGAAGAACGACAACGCCGCCTTCCTGCCGCGCTCGGCCGAAGCCACCGAGGTCTCCGCCGAGCAGAAGGCGTTCAGCACGCGCCAGGTGCTGCCCGCGACCGTCGTCGCCGAGCGCACGAGCGGCCTGACCGCCGAAGACCGGCGGTTCCTCGAGGCCAAGGCGCGGGAACTGGGTGACGTGCCCGGGGTGGCCGGCCCCCTGGGCAAGCCGGAGCGGGCACCGCGGGACGACCAGGCCGCGCAGCTCGCCGTGCCGATCGCCGCCGACGGCAACCCCGCCGACGTCGTCAAGGAGGTCCGGGCGCGCCTCGCCGGCGCGCCGGACGGGCTCACCGTGCTCGTCACCGGTCCGGCCGGGCAGATCGCCGACCTGGTCGAGGCGTTCGGCGGCATCGACGGCATCCTGCTGCTCGTCGCGGGCGGCGTGGTCGCGCTGATCCTCGTCGCGGTCTACCGCAGCCCGCTGCTGCCGGTCCTGGTACTGCTGTCGGCGGTGTTCGCCCTCGGGCTCGCCAGCCTCGTCGTCTACCTGCTGGCCAAGCACGACGTCCTCGCGCTCAACGGCCAGAGCCAGGGCATCCTCTCGATCCTCGTCTTCGGCGCGGCGACCGACTACGCGCTGCTGCTGGTCGCGCGGTTCCGCGAGCAGCTGCGCGACACGCCGAGCCGGTTCGACGCGGTCAAGCTCGCCTGGCGCGCGACGCTCGAACCGATCGCGGCGTCGGCGGGCACGGTCGTGCTCGGCGTGCTGTGCCTGCTGTTCAGCGACCTCAACTCGAACAAGGGCCTCGGCCCGGTCGCGGCGATCGGCATCGGCGCCGCGCTGCTGGCGGCCACCACGTTCCTGCCGGCCGCGCTGGCCCTGTGCGGACGCGGCGCGTTCTGGCCGTTCAAACCGGCGCTGGGCTCGCCGCACCCGGAGACGTCGGGCAGCTGGGGCCGGGTGGCGCGCCTGGTCGGCCGCCGCCCGCGCACGGTCTGGGTGGTGACGGCGCTGGTGCTCGGGATCGGCGTCGCGTTCCTGCCGCAGCTGAAGGCGTCCGGGACCGCGCAGTCGGACGTGTTCCTGACCGAGGTCGAATCCGGGACGGGGCAGGAGGTCCTCGGCAGGCACTTCCCGGGCGGCCTCGGCGCGCCGGCGGTCACGATCGCCGACGCCGGCGCGCTGCCGGCGGTCCTGGAGGCGGCCAAAACCGCCGGAGTGGCGCAGTCGTTCCCGTTGCCGGGCCCCGACGGCGCCCCCAAGGTCGTCGGCGGCCGCGTCCAGATCCTGTCCGTGCTGACGGATCCGGCGGACTCGGAGGCGGCGGTCGCGACGGTGGCCCGCCTGCGTGCCGCGGTGCACGCGGTCCCGGCGGCGAACGCGCACGTGGGCGGCCCGACGGCGATCCAGCTGGACACGCAGGAGACGTCGAAGCGCGACCGGGCGCTGATCATCCCCATCGTGTTGCTGGTGATCTTCCTGGTGCTGGCGTTGCTGTTGCGGTCGTTGCTGGCCCCGCTGCTGCTGATCGCGACGGTGGTGCTCTCGTTCGCGGCGACGATGGGCGTGTCGGCACTGGTGTTCAACCACGTGCTCGGTTTCCCGGGGGCGGACCCGGTGGTGCCGCTGTTCGGGTTCGTCTTCCTGGTGGCGCTGGGGATCGACTACAACATCTTCCTGATGACCCGGGTGCGTGAAGAGGCGTTGACGCGGGGGACGCGCGAGGGGACGTTGCGCGGGTTGTCCTTGACGGGCGGGGTGATCACGTCGGCCGGGGTGGTCCTGGCGGCGACGTTCTCGGCGCTGGCGGTGATCCCGATCCTGTTCCTGGCGCAGATCGCGTTCATCGTCGCGTTCGGGGTGCTGCTGGACACCCTGCTGGTGCGCTCGCTGCTGGTACCGGCACTGACGGTCGACGTCGGGCGGCGGATCTGGTGGCCGTCGAAGCTGGCCCGCCAGGCGGCCTAGGCCGGTCAGGGGATCGGCTCGACGCCCTCCGGCAGGTGGTCGAGTTCGGGGGGTATCGCGTGGCGCTGGACCGTCTGCACCTGCCGGATCGTCGACGGATCCCGGTAGGGCCGGGGCGGCGGGGTGAAGAGTTGTCCGTGCCACCCGGACAAGAGGCCGTCCCAGGGCGCCCGGACGCCGGCGAGCTTCGTGGCCAGGTCCGCCGGGCTCCGCCCGGACACGGCCTCGTACGCGGCTTGGCCGGTCTGCCACGCGTCGGCCTCGAAGGCCAGACCCAGCTGGTAGGCCTTGTAAGCTTGGCCGTACCGCACGAACGTCGAATTGAACTCTTCCCTCAGGGTCGACAGCCGCTCCCGGAAGTGCGTGACGTGCACCGGCAAGTGCGGCAGGCCCGGCCGCTTCGGGGCCGCGGCGAGGTCCTGCTGGAACCTCTGGAGCTTCTTGCAGCTCTCCTTCCAGGCCGCGGATTTCTTCTTCAGGTCCTCGTGGACCCAGGCGTTGAACGGAATGGACTGGGACCATCGGTCCGCCTCGGCCGCTTCCTCGGGGCTGAGCTCGGCCCCCTGTTGCCGGGCCAGCTCCACCACGGCCAAGTCCATGCCGATGGTGGCCGCCACCGCGGTGGCGATCGTGGCGGCGTCCCGTCTTTCGCCCTTCTTCTTCCGCGAGCCGGCTTTGCGTTCCTGGACGCAGAGCAGCCTCGCCACGCGGAAGAACTGCTCGGCGTGCCGGCTTTCGTGGATCACGGTGTCCGCGAGTTTGGCGCGCTGGGTCACGTCCAGCGTGGGCAGCCGAAGCAGTTCGGGCGAGATGTCCATGATCCAGAAGTCCGGCTTGAACATGCCGTAAACGCTGCCGCCGGTCCCGGTCATCCCGGGGAACAGGCCGATCTTCGGGACGTTCAGCAGGCCGAGCTGGGTGTTGATGGCGGACCGGAGTGCTGCGATGCGGGTGCCGGGGCCGGCTCCGGGAGCCGACCACTCGCGGAACACGTCGCCGAGGCCACCGACGAAGCCGCCGACGTCGGCGGCCAGCCCGGTGGTCCGTTGCACGACGGGGGCGTGCGGCGGCCGGCTTTCGGCGACGACACGCTGGACTGCCCGGTTGCCGGCGTGCGCCTGCAGCTCGAAGAGCAGCTGCTCCGGAACGAGGAGATCAGGACTCCGGTCCGCCGGCCGGGTGACCGGGTGCTCGTCGAGATGGTGCCGATGCACCCGTAGCCGCTCGCTGTGGTCCATCGCCCGCTCCTCAGTCCGTCAATCCGGTATCCCAGCCGGGACGAGCAAGCGGAACACACGGCCGGGAAGGGCCGAGAGCAGAGATCATTGCCCGGTCGGGCAACCGCCAGGTGGCGGCGGCGCCGGGCGCGGGAATCCGGCGCTTCGCCGGTGAGGTACGCCGCCGTGCCGGTACGGCGCCTCGCGCGCCGACCAGCCACCGGGTCACGGCCTCGCCGTGCGGGACCGGGTGCGCGGCGAACGCGCGCTCGCCGCCTCGCCGCGGACGACCTCGCCGGAACCGGTGTCGTGGGCGGCGGGCGGCCGGCACTGCCGACCGGAACAGCAGGCAGGCGGCGTCGTCGAGCTCGTGATCGTCCCGGCACGGTCGAGCACCACGGCCGCCCGGCCCCGGTGCCGTCGATCGCGACGGCGGGCGCGCTGTGCGCCGGATCAGCCACAGGCACCGGCCGGATCCGGGTCGGTGGCCAGCTCCGCCCACAGGGTCTTGCCGCTGGGACGGCGGAGCTGCCCCCAGGCCGCGGCGCAGCGTTCCACCAGCAGGAGCCCGCGTCCGCCGTGGTCGGACGGCGTCCGGCGCCGGGCGGGCTCGCCCCCGCTGTCGTCGACCTCGATCCGCACCTTGGCGGCGCCGGGCAGCAGGCGGACGTGGTAGGGCGCACGGCCGTGGCGCAGCGCGTTCGACGTCAGTTCGTCCACCACCATGACCGCCGTGCCGACGACGTGCGCCGGGAACCCGCGCAGGACCGTCCGGACCCAGTGGCGGACCCGGGCCAGCTCGGACAGCTCGGGGGAGATACCGATTTCGTGCCGGGCAAATCGGAGTTTCACGTCCGCCTCCTTCGCCGGGCCGTCCCCGGCGGGGAAGCCCTCCCCTTCTTCATGCCCGGAACCGGGCCCGGCGACACGGGGATCCGAGGTCGTCATGCCGCACCCCGGGAAGTTTCGACCGCCTCGCGCGCGGGATCCACGGGTGTGACGTCGCCGTCACCCGGGTACCGCTGCCGTGGCCGCGCTGCATCGGTGGTCATCGAAAGCTCCAGGGCGGGGATGCGGGACACGGGCTGGCGGCTCAACCCGTTCCGGACGGAATTTACCAGCGCTGTCGACCCCGGGCAGCACGGTGCCCCGTCACCGTCCTTTGAGGACTTTCTCCCGCGGGGCGGGTCCCGGCACCGGTTCCGCGGCCGACGGCGGCACGACGGCGACGTTCACGGTGCGGGTCAGCCGCTCGTAGGGCGCCCGGTGTTCGTTGTCGAGCAGCACCGCCAGTGGCGTCCAGACGCCGACGACGAACACCGACGCGGCCAGCGCGACCGGCAGGAGCAGCTGCTCGGGGTGGCCGGCCAGGTCCCAGCGGTCCAGGTCCAGCAGCAGCCAGGTGAGCCACAGCGGCGAGAGCAGGACGCCGTTGCGGACCAGCAGCGCGACCGGTCCGGCGCGCCGCCCGCCGCGGCGGGCCACCCGCAGCAGCATCGCCCGCTTGCCGGGCGTCGACCCGGTGACGGCGGGCAGCACCACGAACCAGACGAGGGCGAGGACGACGACCGGCGTGTCGCGGTGGCGCAGGTCCTCGCCGAACAGGGTCAGCAGGCCGAAGAGGAACCCGAGCAGCGCGGCGAACCCGAGCAGGTCGGTGACCAGGGCGAACAGCCGCCGGGTGAAGGTGACCTTCGCGGCGTAGCGGCGCCGGTCGCGCTCGGGCTCGACCGACGGGAGCAGGCGCCCGAGCGGACCGGCCAGCAGCCAGCCCGCCGCGACGCCCGCGGTGTTGAGCAGCAGGTCGTCGACGCTGAAGAGCCGGTACGGGCACGGGTAGACGAACCACAGGCCGGTCAGCTGCGTCAGCTCGAAGAACAACGACACGCCGAAGCCGATCAAGGTGGCCGGGACCAGCCGCATCCGCCGGGCGTACCGGGCGTAGAAGCCCAGCGGCGCCAGCATCACGACGTTGAGCGCGGTGGTCCAGACCGCCGGGTTGCGCAGCACCGCACCGGGGCTCCAGTGGCCGCGGGCCCGCTGCGAGACCACTTCGACGAAGTAGAACGGCCGCAGCTGCGGAGAACTCGCGTACGTGTGGCCCGCGCAGTACGCCGGGTCGGCCGGCAGGGGCAGGACCGTCTGCATGGCGATCGCCAGCAGGTAGAACAGGAACGCGTAGAAGACGAACGTCGGCCACCCGCCGGCGCGACCGCGCCGGCGGTAGCTGACGAAGGCGGCCGGCAGCATCACGGCCAGCGCGACGAGCGGGAAGAGGAGCAGGGCGGTCCGGACGGGGACGAGGTAGGTGGCGACCACGGACCCGGTGGTACCCAGCCGCGGGGGCGGCGAAGCGTGCTTCCCCCCGACGGCTGGGCGAGCACCGGGCCGGGCTCACTGCGGGGGTGCCTCCTGCTGCCCGCCGCCCTGCTTGCGCAGGAAGTCCTTCGCCTTGTCCGAGCCCTGGTCGATCTTGTCGGCGTGCTGGCCGAAGCGCTGCTTGGCGGCCTCGGCGGCCTTGTCGACGCCCTGGTCGGCCTGGTCCGGGTGCTTCCCGAGCGCTTCCTTGGCCTTGTCGAACAAATTCATCGCTGGCCTCCGTTGCGGAATCCGATCTTCGGACTCCCCGAGGAGAACACCGGCGGCCCCGGCCCGCAACGCTCCGTCCCCTGGTATGGGGATTCCGGCGTTTTCGCGGGTGAAAGACGGTGCACGGGGGTTTGCGGCGGCCGGGCGCGGGTACCGGCGATTCCTTTGCGGCGCGGGCCCGGTCGGTACGGGCATGAGCACTGTCGACGGAGAAACCCGGGTGGTCGCCGTGGTCGGCGCCACCGGGCGGCAGGGCCTACCGCGTCCCGCACTACGACGCCAAGGGCGCGGCCGACGCGGAGTTCCGGGCCGTGCCGTCGACGTTCCTGCGCACGGCGTTCTACTGGGAGAACCTCCTCGACGGCGGCGGTCCGAGCCGCGGCGAGGACGGCGTTCTCCGCCTGGCGTTGCCGCTGGGGTCCGCGCGGCTGCCCGGCATCGCCGTGGCGGACATCGGCCGCTGTGCCCACGTGATCCTGCGCCGTCCGGACCTGGTGGGGGAGACGGTGAGCGTCACCGGCGAGAACCTCACCGGCCGGGACCTCGCGGCCGGGTTCGCCGGGGTCCTCGGCGAACCCGTGCGCTCGCGACTCCGCGTGTGCGCGAACTGCACCCCGGCCTGCTGACCTTCCGGCAATGGCTTTCCACCGCACTCGAAAGGAATCCCCGATGACCCTGTCCCTGACCGAAGCCGCCCGCGAAGTCCTCGACGGGCCCCACACGGCCGTGCTGGCCACCTCGAACGCCGACGGACGGCCGCAGTCGTCGGTGATCTTCGTCAAGCGAGACGGCGACAGCGTCGTGTTCAGCACCATCGAGGGCAGGCTGAAGACCCGCAACATGCGGCGCGACTCGCGGGTCAGCCTGCTGGTGGCGGGCAACCCCGGCCGGTACGTCGAGATCCGGGGGCGGGTCGAGCTCACCCCGGATCCGGACAAGGTGCTGCTGCACGAAATGTACGCGCGGTACATGGGCGGGGTGACGCCGCCACCGGAACCGGACGCCGAGCGGCTGATCGTCCGGATCGTCCCGGAAAAGGAGTACCTCTGGCCCCCGGCGGCGTGATGTACCCGGCGGCGCGTGAACCACGCGCCGCCGTGGCCCGTATACCGGGGTGACGATCGCCGCCCGGCCGCACGGGCAGGCGGTCACCACCTGTACCACGACGTGAGGCTCGCCATGGTCGGAAACATCGGTCTGCCGCCGGCGCGGCGCGCCCGCCGCCGCACCCCGGTCCCGGGGGTGGCCCTGCCCGACTTCGGGCTGCCCCGGCCGGGACGGCGGCGCCACGTCGTCGCGAGCCGGGTCCTCACCGCGCTGGCCGCGCTGCTCGTGCTGTTCGGGCTCCTCTCCCCGGACGACCTCGGTTCGTTCTCCGCCGCGGGGCTGGTGCGCGTGCCGGTCGAGGGGCTCGTCATCGGCGCGTTCCTGCTGGTCCTGCCGCCGCGGGCCCGCCGCGTCGCCGCCGTGCTCGTGGGGCTGGGCCTCGGGCTGCTCACCCTGATGAAGGTCCTCGACACCGGGTTCTACGCCACGCTGGAGAAGCCGTTCGACCCGATCTACGACTGGAGCTTCTTCCACGCCGGCGTCGAGTTCCTGGCCGGCCAGATCGGCAACGCGGCCACGATCGCCGTGCTGGCCGGCGCCGGCCTGCTCGCGATCGCCGTCGTGGTGCTCATGGTGCTGGCGATGCTGCGGCTGAGCCGGGTCGCCGCCGGACGGCGGACGGGCGCGACGCGGGTGGTGGCCGTGCTCGCGGTGGTCTGGATCGTCGCCTCGGTGTTCGGCGTCGAGATCGCGCCGGGGCAGCCGGTCGCCGCGCAGAGCGCCGCCGCGCTGGCCTACGGCGACCTGCGCCAGGTGAGTGCCGACCTGCGCGACCAGCGGCCGTTCGAGGAGGTGGCCGCCGAGGACGCGTTCCGGGCCACCCCGGGCGACCGGCTGCTGAACGGGCTGCGCGGCAAGAACGTCGTGCTGACCTTCGTGGAGAGCTACGGGCGGATCGCGCTCGACGACCCGGCCATCGCGGCGAAGATCGGCCCGACGCTCGACGCGGGCACGGCCGAGCTGCGCGCGGCCGGCATCGGCGCGAAGAGCGCGTTCCTGTCCTCCTCGACGTTCGGCGGCGGCAGCTGGCTGGCGCACTCGACCGTGCAGTCGGGGATGTGGATCGACAACCAGCAGCGGTACAACGACCTGCTCGCCGGCGACCGGCTGACCCTCGGCGGGGCGTTCCAGCGGGCGGGCTGGCGGACGGTCTGGGACGTGCCCGCGCACACCAAGGACTGGCCGGAGGGGCAGAAGTTCTACCACCCGGACGCCTACTACGACGCCCGTTCCGTCGGGTACCACGGGCCGGGCTTCGCCTACGCCACCATGCCCGACCAGTTTTCGCTCTCGATGCTGCAGCGCACGGAGCTGGCGAAGGCGTCGCCGCAGCGGCCGGTGATGGCCGAGGTCGACCTCGTCTCCAGCCACGCACCGTGGTCGCCGCGGCCGTGGCTGGTCGACTGGAACCAGGTCGGCGACGGCTCGGTCTTCAACCCGCAGCCCGCGGCGGGCGAAGCGCCGGAATCGGTCTGGAAGGACCCGGCGAAGATCCGCGACGCCTACCGCGACGCGACCGACTACTCGCTGAAGACGGTGATCTCGTTCGTCCGGCACTACGGCGGCGACGACCTGGTGCTGGTGTTCCTCGGTGACCACCAGCCGCCGGTGGTCACCCCGCAGGGCGCGGTCCACGACGTGCCGATCACCATCGTGGCCAGGGACCCGAAGGTCCTCGACCGCATCGCCGGCTGGGGCTGGCAGGACGGGTTGCACCCCGGCGCGCAGGCGCCGGTCTGGAAAATGGACTCCTTCCGCGACCGGTTCCTCACCGCCTTCGCCCGCTGACCGTCCTCTTCGGACACCGGTGGCCGTCCGGTCCACGGCGCGCGACGGCCGCGACGGCGGGAATGCGCCATCCGTCCCGTCCAGGGGCTCGGACTAGCCCGGATGGAGCAGCGGGGTGACTTTCCGCTGCGCCGATTCACTGGCCCGATGAATTGCCGGTAATTCTCGTGCGCTTCTACGCTCGTGATGTCGGGTTCTCGGTGTTAGGGAGTGTTCATGCGAAGGAAATGCTCGGTTTTTGCGATCGCTGTGTTTTCCCTGCTCGGTCTGTCGGCCGTGCCGGCGGCCGCGGGGACCGGCGATTTCGCGCCACCCGGTTGCTTCGCCGAGCGCTACGGGATTCTGTTCGGACAAGGCGTCTCCGTCAGCTGCTTTCCCGGTGAGAGCTACGGATACCGCGTGATCGCGCACTGCGCGAACGGCAGCGCGTTCTGGCTGGTGGCCGGCCTTCCGGTGCCTTACGGATTCGGCCCGGCGGTCGCGGAGTGCGCCGGTGTGCTGTTCGTGCCCGCCCAGGTGGTCGCCTACCGGGTCCACGAAATCTGATTCGCGCACGGAACCGCCCGGCTGCCGGCCTTTCGGTGGCCGGGCGGCGTCGTGCCGGTGTTCCGGCGCAGTTCGGGCCCGGCGGGGGACGGCCGGGCACGTCCGGTGCCCGGCAGACTCGGGTTCGGGCTCCTCGGCCGCGGCGCCGTGTTCTACTTGGTTCAGACCTTTCTGCAACGCCGCGACGAAGGGGTGGTGGCACGGCGCGGGCGGGCCGGTGGCCTGGTCCGCATTTCGGTCGTGCGCGGGAAACCCTTGCCCCCGAAGGAGTTCCCGGTGTCCACAGTGCACAAGCAGCCGGTGGTTTCGGGACAGAAGACCGGACAAATCTGGACCTGGCGAGGGCTCGGCCCGCACACTCTGCGGACGGTGTGTTTCTTTCCCCCGGCCTTGGAGGAGTTCCCATGCGTCGAAGAATCGCCCTGACCCTCGGCAGCGCCACCGCCGTCCTCGCCGCGTCCCTGACCGCCCTCACCCCCGCGGCCGCCCAGGCGTCACCCGGGCTGCTCGCCGCCATGCAGCGGGACCTCGGGCTCACCGCCACCCAGGCGTCGGCCCGGCTCACCCGGGAAATGTCCGCCGCCCGGGTGCTGCCCGTCGCGCAGCAGGCGGCCGGCCCCGCGTTCGGCGGCGCGTGGTTCGATCCCGCGCGGGGCAAGCTGGTCGTCGGCGTGACCGACCCGGCCGCGGCCGCCGCCGTCCGGCGGGCGGGAGCCGAACCCGTCGCGGCCCGGACCAGTGCCGCGGCGCTCGACGCCGCGAAGGCCGCCATCGACGCGTCGGCCAAGGCAGATCCGGCCCCGGCCGCCGTCACCGGCTGGCGCGCCGACCCGCGGGCCGGCAGCGTCGTGGTCACCGTGCGGCCGGGCGCCCGCGGCGCGGACGTGGACGCCTTCCTGGCCCGGGCGGCCAAGGCCGGGCCGGTTACGGTGGCGACCGCGCCGGCGGCGGAGCCCTTCGCGGCCGGCACCGTCGGCGGCGACCCGTACTACATCAACGGCAACACCCGCTGCTCGATCGGTTTCTCCGTGCAGGGCGGGTTCGTCAGCGCCGGGCACTGCGGTGGCACGGGCAGCTCGGTCGTCGGCTGGGACGGCTCGTGGATGGGTACCTTCGCCGGCTCTTCCTTCCCCGGCAACGACTATTCGTTCATCCGCATCGGCGGCGGCTGGTGGACCGCGCCGGTCGTGCTCGGCTGGGGCACGGTGAGCGACGCGCTCGTCCGCGGATCCTGGGTCGCGCCGGTCGGCACGTCGGTGTGCCGCTCGGGCTCGACCACGCACTGGCACTGCGGCACGGTGCTGGGCCAGAACGAGACCGTCAACTACGCACAGGGCGCGGTCCACCAGATGACCCGCACCAGCGTCTGCGCCGAGCCCGGCGACTCCGGTGGTTCGTTCATCACCGGTGACCAGGCCCAGGGTGTCACCTCCGGCGGCTGGGGCAACTGCCGCTCCGGCGGCGAGACGTGGTTCCAGCCGGTCAACGAGATCCTGCAGACCTACGGCCTGTCGCTCGTGACGGCGTAGCCGGTGCGGTCGCGCTAGGCGGTCCGCAGGAGGCTGCCGAGCCAGCCGCCGAGAACCTGCTGGACTTCGGCGCGGGTCCGCGCCGGGTCGTCGGCCGCGGCGATCATCCGCGCCGCCTCCATCACCGCGCTGAGCACCAGCTGCGCCAGGGCGCGGACGGGCAGTTCGACGATCAGCCCGTCCGCGCGGGCCTGCTCCAGCACGGCGATGATCAGGCCGAGGCCGTACTCCGCCTCGATCTCACGCCAGACGTCCCAGCCGAGCACGGCGGGGGCGTCGGTGAGCGAAATGCGCCGGACCTCTTCGCGCAGACAGGCGTCGAGGAAGACGCCGAGGCCCTGCAGCATGCCGGTGAGCGGGTCCGGGCCGACGGCGAACGCGGCCCGGACCTCTTCGGTGAGCTCGCGTTCCAGTTCCTCGACGACGGCGCGGAACAAGCCCTGCTTGTCGCCGTAGTGGTGGTACAGCGCGCCGCGGGTCACCCCGGCGGCGCGGGTGATCTCGTCGGCGGGCACCGACTGGTAGCCGCGGGTGGCGAACAGTTCGCGCGCGGCGGCGACCAGGGCGGCCTTCGTGCCGGCGGAACGGTCCTGCTGGGTACGTCGCACCCGCCTAATCTGCCATGACACCCGCGAACTCGACGACGTGGCGGGCCAGCACCGCGGGCTGGTCCTCGGACAGGAAGGTGTAGGCGTCCGGCACCTCCACGAGCTTCGCGTCCGGCAACAGCGCGGCGAGCCGGTGGGCCAGCCGGATCGGGAACAGCCGGTCCTCCGTCGCCCACGCGAGCAGCACCGGCCGGTCGAAGGTCCGCAGTGCCCCGGCGGCGGCGAGCGTGTGCCGCGGATGTACCTCCCGCAGGAGTTTCCGCAGGTCCCGGCGTACTCCGGCGGACTTCCGCAGCGGCGCGAGGTAGGCCTGCGCGACGGCGTCCGGCAGTGGTCGCTTGACCACCCAGCCGAACAGGACCGGCAGTGGGTACAGGGCCCGGATCCGCAGCAGCTGCCCGAGCACGGCCATCGACCCGGGGATCCGGGCGAGCGGCGGCAGGGCCTTGAAGATCGGGGGGAAGAAGTACTCGAAGCAGTCGGACGGCGTGAGCACGACCCGGCCGACCCGCTCGGGACGCCGGCTGAGCAGGATCTGCGTCAGCGCACCTCCGGTGTCGTTCGCGACGAGGGTGACGTCCCGCAGGTCGAGCGCTTCGAGGAAGTCCGCGATGAGATCGGCGTTGCCGGTGGGGGAGAGGTCGGCGTCCGGGTGCATCGGGACGTCGTGCGAGCCGAGCGGCAGGTCCGGCGCCAGGCACCGGAATCCGGCCGCGGCGACGTCCGGCACGACCTTCCGCCACAGCTCGGCGTTCGTCAGCACCCCGTGCACGAACACCACCGGGGCTCCGGCGCCCCGCTCGCAGTACCGGACTTCGCCGGCGGGCAGCCGGACGCGGTGCTCCCGGCCCAGTGATTCGCTGCGCTTCGTCATACGAGGAGGTTACATACATGGTGTATGTATGTAAATGAGCGCACGGAGGCCGGGTCGGCGCGATCGGCGGGATGATGCGGTGGTGCCCCGGGACTTGGCTTCGGGGAAAGGTCGGCTCCGGGGGCACCACCGCCCGCGGGACAGCTGACACGGTGTCCTGCGGTGAACCCACCCTACGAACCGCCGGCGCCCCTGACCAGGGCCTCGATGCGGTGTCGAAGGTTTGTCGCCCGGTCGGTCACCGGACGTACCGAGAGTGGGTCTGCTTGACCGGTCCGGAAGGCGCGCCTACGATTCAGTTGAAACTTCAACCGATCTGCGCGCAGCACGGAGTCCCCGATGTCGATCTTCCGCCTGAACCACGCCGTGCTCTACGTCCGGAACCTCGCCGAAAGCGTGGCGTTCTACCGGGACGTGCTCGGCTTCGGGTACATCGACGGCGGCGACGCGCACCGCGGTGCGGCGTTCCTGCGGGCGCCCGGGTCGGCCAACGACCACGATCTCGGCCTCTTCGAGATCGGCGCGGACGCCGCGGACTCCGGGGCCGGGCGGACCTCGGCCGGGCTGTACCACCTCGCCTGGGAGGTCGACACCCTCGGCGACCTCGAGCGGCTCGCCGCCCGGCTCACCGAAGCGGGCGCGCTGGTCGGCTCGTCCGACCACGGAACCACGAAATCCTTGTACGCCAAGGATCCCAGCGGGCTGGAGTTCGAGGTCGTCTGGATCATCCCCCGCGACCTGCTGGCCGACGAGGACCGCGCGAAGGCCGCGTCGACCGGACGGCTCGACCTCGCGGCGGAGCTGGCGAAGTACGGTCCCGACGCGCGCAGCGGCGTCGGGATCTCGCGCTCCGCCTAGATTGCGGCGCCGGCCCGGGTCGGCTCGGACGACCGCTGCCGGACCGCCAGGTTGCCCAGCGCGAAGCGGCCCGCGCCGACGAACGCGATGAGGAGCAGCGACCAGCAGAACAGGGCGGAGAGCTCGCCGCCGTTCTGGATCGGGAACAGCCCGGTCGGCAGGTGGACGACGAAGTACGCGTAAGCCATCGAGCCGGAGCCGAGCACGGCGGCGACCCGGGCGCCGAGGCCGACGCAGACCAGCACGCCGCACACGAGCTGGATGACCGCGGCCCACCAGCCGGGCCAGGCGCCGACGGCGGCGGTGGACTTCGCGCCGAACAAGCCGAAGAGCGTCTTGAGGCCGTGGCAGGCGAAGAGGAAGCCGATGACGATGCGGTAGAGCCCGATGAAGTGTTCGCGGGCCGGGTCCAGGCGGTGCATGGTGCCTCCGGTGAGCGGGGAGAGGACGGCAGCGAACCGGCCGGTGGTGCGGCCGGCCGCGTGCGAATTCCGGTCAAACAGATATACCGGTCATGGACAGTGGCCACAAGCGCCAAATGTCGTGTAAGCGAATTTCCCAAACCCCGGGAGCCGGCGACGGCGCCGATCCAGCATCGTTGCAGGACAAGGAGAAGCCGCCGTACGGGTGATCTTTCCCTTGTGGTCGGCCATGGTCCAGACCTTTACGGGGAAAGCGGTCCGCTCTTTCGCGAAATTTTCGAGTCTTTCGATGTTCTGCTTAACGACGACTTAACAAAATGGTGGATCCGAATGTCGTATTCCCCGCGTCCGAATGCTGGGTTGAGCCGGGTTGCCGGGCACTGCGCGCCGTGCGGCCGCCGGGCCGCGCCGGCCGGGCGGGCGCGACGTTCGACATGATCGACGAGTTCCTCGGCCGGCTTGAGGCGCGACCCCCTAAGGTGGCTCCATGGTGGACGAAGAAGTCGTCTCGGAGCGCATCCAGCAGATCGCCGCCACCCTCGAGGGCCGGGCGAGCGAGCTCACCGGCGAGCTGGTCCAGCTGTACGCCGCCGATCTGCCGCAGCTGGTCAACGACGACGAGCGCATGGTGAGCCTGCTGTCGGCGAGCGTGTACCAGAACATCGAAACCGCGCTGCAGATCTTCCGGCACGGCATCGACCCGGCCGGCGTCGAGCCGCCGGCCGCGGCGATCGAGTACGCGCGCCGGCTGGCGCAGCGCGGCACGCCGGTGTTCGACCTGATCCGCGCCTACGACCTCGGGCAGGCCGCGATGCTCGACTTCGGGTTCCAGGAGTGCACCCGGCTGGTCGACGACGCAGCCCTGCTCGGGGCCATGATGCGACGGCTGCTCCGGGTCGCCTACGAGTTCATCACCCGCGTCGTCCGCCAGCTCGTCGGCGTCTACCAGGACGAACGCGACCGCTGGCTGCTCAACCGCAGTGCCGCGCGGGCGGCGAAGGTGGCGGACCTGCTCGACGGGAACGGCGGCCCGCCCGACGTCGACGCGGCGGAGGCGGTGATCGGCTACCGGCTGCGCGGCACGCACGTGGGCATGATCGTCTGGCACGCGTCGGCGGCCTTCGTCGACGATGCGCTGTCGTCGCTGGAGTCGGTCGCGGGCGCGGTGTTCGAGCGCGTCCGCGGGCAGGGCCGTCCGCTGTTCGTGCCCCGCGACGAGGCCAGCGCCTGGGTGTGGCTCCCGCTCGCGCCGGGCGCGACGGTCGGCCGGGAGCACCTCGACGCGGCGCTCGCCGGAGCCGAAGCCGGCGTGCGCGTGACCGTCGGCGACCCCGGCACCGGGGTGGCCGGCTTCCGCGACACCCACCAGCAGGCCCGGCGGGTGCACGCGCTGGCGCTGGCCGCCGGCGAGCACTGCGACCACGTGCTGACCTTCCGCGAGGTCGGCACGGTGGCGCTGATGACGAGCGACCTGAACGCGGCCCGCCTGTGGGTCGCGAGCACGCTCGGCCCGCTGGCCGCCGACGACGAGAACGGCAGCCGCCTGCGCGAGACACTGCGGGTCTTCCTGGCCACCGGCGGCAGCTACACCGCGGCGGCCGCCGAGCTGACGATGCACAAGAACTCGGTGCAGTACCGGGTCCGCAAGGCGCAGGAACTGCTGCCGCGCGGGCTCGGCGAGGGACGCCTGGACGTCGAGCTGGCGCTCGCCCTGTGCCGCCGGCTGGGCTCGGCGGTGCTCACCCCGGCGTGACTTTGGTGTCCCGGACCACCGGGTTCCAAGATCGTTGGGCCGATGGCACGAAGCCGTTGGGCCGATCTTCACTTACCTTGCTCCCATGGGTGAGAACGGTGGGATGCTCGCACTGGTGCGGCTACGCCGAGGCGTCGTCGGCGAGAGCAGACGCGTCTGCCACCTGATCCCCGTGCCCACCGGCCCCGTGCCGGAGCGCCTGACGGCGTTGTGCGGTGAGTCGATCTTCCCGGGCGAAGCCGAGGTGCTGGACGGGCTGCGCGGCATGCCGTGCCACGGGTGCCTCATGCGCAGCGCGCCATCGGGCCGGGGCTTCCTGGCCAACGCGGGCTGAGCTCGCCACAGCTGATCTCCCTGCAGGCCGGGCTCACTTCAGGCCGGGCTCACGGCAAGCTGCGCTCACTACAGGACGGCGCCCGGTCGCGCCTCGGCCGGCTGCCGCGCGCCACCGGCTGAATCGATCTCGTGAAAACGCCACCCGTATCGTCGTGAAACAAAGCGATCGAATCGGTTGTCGGTGAATATCCGACCGATGCCGCGTCCGAATTCAGGTTTCGTGATTACCGGCAGTAGTCGGGCGAATGTCCACAGTGGCCAATGACCGCGTCTGGCCTGTGGATGACGTGGGAAAATGGAGCAACCGGTCCAGGATCGATAGGGCATTCGGCTGAACTCTGCGGATTGCGTACCCCCAGACCGTGTCGTGACGCTTAACCTTGCGTGATTCTTCGTCAAACGCACTGGGGAGTGAGATGAAGTCCACGTCACCACCTTGGTTTTCGCGCGCCTATTCGCCGTCGGGAGTCGACGGCCGGCGATGACGCAAGGCGGAATTCTCGGACGTTTCGCGGAAATCGCCCGGCGGACGCCCGATCGGATCGCGGTCCTCGGCGACGGCGAGGCGGTCAGCTACGGCAGGCTGGCCGCGCTGGCCGGCGGGCACGCCGCCCGGCTGCTCGACGCCGGGGTGCGGCCGGGCGAGTTCGTCGGCCTGGTCACCGGGCACGGCACGTCCGCCGTCGCGGCGATCCTCGGCACGCTGGCCGCGGGGTGTGCCTACGTCCCCCTGGACCCGACGTTCCCGCGGGACCGGCTGGCCCACCAGGTCGCGGCCGCCCGGGTGTCGGCCGTGCTGGCCGACCCCGAGCACCTCGAGCCGGCGGAAGCCCTGTGCCGCGCCGGATCCGCTCGTGTCGTGCGGTCGGGAAAGGACGGAAAGGACGGCGAGGGTGACACCGCGCCGCTGCCGGTGCCCGGCCCGCACCCGGACTCGCCGGCCTACGTGCTGTTCACCTCCGGTTCCACCGGGACGCCGAAGGCGGTCGCGCAGACCCACCGCAACCTGCTGCACGTGGTGGACAACCAGATCACGGCGCTCGGCATCACCGGCGCCGACCGGGTCAGCCTGCTGGCCTCCTTCGGGTTCGACGCGGCGATCCCCGACCTCTACCCGGCGCTGCTGACCGGCGCCGCCGTGGTGCCGGTCGACGTCCGCGCCCACGGCGTGGCCCACGCGGCCCGCGCACTCGCGCGGCACGAGGTGACCGTCTACCACTCGACGCCCACGGTCTACCGCTACCTGCTCGACGCCCTCGAGGGCGGCCTGCCCTCGGTGCGGATCGTCCTGCTGGGTGGCGAGCAGGCCACCTACGCCGACGTCCGCCGCGGCCGGTTCGCGCCCGGTTGCGTGTTCGTCAACGGCTACGGCGCGACCGAAGTGACCTTCGCCGCCCAGTACCGGCTGACCGCCGCGGACGTCGACGCGGACGCCACCGGTCCGCTGCCGATCGGGACGGCGCTGCCGGGGTACGCGCTCACCGTGCTCGACGGCGGTGAGCTCGAGGTCAGCGGCGAGTACCTGGTCGACGGCTACTTCGGCGGGCCGAGCCCGGCCTTCGGCACCACCGCCGGCGGCGTCCGCAGCTACCGCACCGGCGATCTCGGGCGGGTCCTCCCGGACGGGAATCTCGTCTGCCTCGGCCGGCTCGACCGGCAGGTCAAGGTGCGCGGGTTCCGGATCGAGCTGACCGAGATCGAGGCCCGGCTCGGCGAACGGCCCGAAGTGGCCGAAGCGCGCGCCATCGTCCGCGACGGGGAGCTGCTCGCCTACGTCGTCCCGGCGGCGGGGGTCCGGGCGGACGGGACGGCGCTGCGGGCCGCGCTGGCCGGGGTGCTGCCCGGGCACGCGGTGCCCGCGGCCGTGACCGTGGTCCCGGCGTTCCCGCTCACCGTCAGCGGCAAGCTCGACGAAGAAGCGCTTCCGGATCCGCGCCCGCCCGCACCCGTCGAGGCCGGGCCGATGACTCCGGCGGAGCGCCGGGTGCACGCGATCTGGTGTGCGGTGCTCGGGCACGACCGGATCGGCACCACGGACGCGTTCTTCGACGTCGGTGGCCATTCCCTGCTGCTGGGCCGGGTCCAGCAGCGGCTGGCCGCCGAGTTCGGCGCCGAGCTCCCGCTGCTGAGCCTGCTGGAGCACCCGACGGTCGCAGCGCAGGCGGCGTACCTGGCCGAGTCCACTTCGGACGACTTGCGTGCGGTGGGCGAGGAGCCGGGAGCGGATGAACCCGGCAGCGACCTGATCGCCGTCGTCGGGCTCGCCTGCCGGTTCCCCGGCGCGCCGGACGCCGACGCGTTCTGGTGGAACCTCTGCGCGGGGGCCGACGCGATCCACGACTACACCGACGACGAGCTGGCCGCCCTCGGCATCGGCCCGGGCCTGCGCGCGGACCCCGGGCACGTGCGTGCCGGGGGCCGGCTCGACGGTGTCGAGGACTTCGACGCCGGGTTCTTCGGGTTCACCGCGGAGGAGGCCGCGCTGACCGACCCGCAGCACCGGCTCTTCCTGGAGACGGCGTGGCGGGCGCTGGAGGACGCCGGCCGCGACCCGGCGCGGGAACACGGCCCGGTCGGCGTGTTCACCTCCACGGGGGTGAACCGGTACTTCCTGTTCCACCTGTTCGGCAACCCGGCCGTCACCGGTGACGTCGACCCCGACGACTGGGAAGGCCGGCTGCCCGGCCGCCAGCTGACCGACCACCTGCCCGGCCAGGTCGCCTACCGGCTCGGCCTCACCGGACCCGCGATCGCCGTCCAGAGTGCCTGCTCCAGTTCGCTCGCCGCGGTCGGCCTGGCCGCCCAGAGCCTCGCCGAGTACCGCTGCGACCTGGCGATCGCCGGGGGCGTGAGCGTCACGTGGCCGCGCTACCGCGCCGGCGGGATGGCTTCGCCGGACGGCCGCTGCCGGTCGTTCGACGCGGCGGCCGACGGCGCCGGGTTCGGCTCGGGCGCCGGGGTCGTGGTGCTGCGGCGGCTGTCCGACGCGCTCGCCGACGCCGACCACATCCACGCCGTGCTGCCGGGCTGGGCGATGACCAACGACGGCGGCGACCGCGCCGGGTACGCCGTGCCGAGCCCGGCCGGCCAGGCCGCCGCGATCGCCGAGGCGCTGGCCGTGGCCGAGGTCGACCCGGCCGAAGTGCGGCTGATCGAAGCGCACGGCAGCGGCACCCCGCTGGGTGACGCCATCGAGGTGGCCGCGGTCAACCGGGTGTACCGGGACGTCCCGGCCGGCACCTGCGCGCTCGGCTCGGTCAAGACGAACATCGGCCACCTCGACGCGGCCGCGGGGGTGGCCGGGCTGCTCAAGGCCGTGCTTTCCGTGCGCCACGGCGTGATCCCGCCGAACCTGCACTTCACCGCGCCGCACCCGGAGGTCGACCTGGCCGGCGGGCCGTGTTACGTGCCCGTCAAGGCCGCCGACTGGCCGGAGGTCCCGCGGCGGGTGGCCGGGGTGAGTGCCTTCGGCATGGGCGGGACCAACGTCCACGTGCTCGTCGAAGAGGCTCCGGCACCCGGCCCGCGGGTGACGGCCGACGGGCCGCACGTCCTGCCGGTGTCCGCGCGGGACCGGACAGCTCTGCGGGCGACGCTCGCGGCGTTGCGGGACCGGCTCGCCGCCGACCCGCCGGACCTGGCCGACGTCGCCTACACCCTCGCCGTCGGACGCCGGGAGCTCGCCGCACGCGCGGCCGTGGTCGCGACGACCGCGGCCGAGGCCGTCGAAGCCCTCGAGGCGCTGCTGGCGGACGGGACCGACCTGGCCGGCCCGCCCGGTGCCGCCCGGGAACTGGCCGCCCGCTGGGTCGGCGGCGCCGGCGTGGACTGGGCCGCCCGGCACGACGGCGCCCGCCCGGGCCGGGTGCCGCTGCCCGGCCACCCGTTCCAGCGCAGCAGGTTCTGGATCGACCCGCCGGCTCGGGGACACCACCCGTGAGCCGCACGCACAACCGCACGCCCGCCACCGCGGCCGTGCCGAACTGGGGAGCTCACGTTGACCGACACGTTGCCCGGCACGGGCATCGACGGCCCGGCCTTGCCTTGTCCAGCACCGCCTTGTCCAGCACTGTTCTCCCCGGAGCTGTCCACTTCGGACATGACGGTCGCCGGCCTGGTCCTGGCGCAGGCCGAGCGGACGCCGGACGCGCTCGCCGTGCAGCAGGGCGCCACCCGGCTCACCTACGCTGAGCTCACCGCCGCGGCCTGGGGCGTGGCGGCTGCCCTGCGGGAGCGCGGGGTGGGCCCGGAATCCCGGGTCGGGGTGTGCGCGCACCGGACACCCGCACTGGTGACCACCGTCCTCGGCGTCCTGTTCTCCGGCGGCTGTTACGTCCCGCTCGAACCGGGCGGGCCGCGGGCCCGGCGGTCCGGGATCGTCGCCGACGCCGGAGTGTCGCTGGTGATCGGCGACGCCGCGGCCGCCGAGTTCGGGCCCGCGCACGGCATCGGCGTCCCGCCGCCCGCCACGCCCGGGGTCTGCCCGGCCACGCCGGGCAACACCGCGCACGTGCTCTACACCTCCGGCTCGACCGGGCGGCCGAAGGGGGTGCTCACCACCCACCGCAACATCGTCGCGTTCGCCACCGGGTTCGCCGGGCGGCTGGGGGTCGGCCCGGGCACCCGCACACTCGGCATCGCCTCACCCGGGTTCGACGCGTTCACCATGGACGTGTTCGTGCCGCTGATGGCAGGCGGGTCGGTGCAGCTGGTCGGTTCGGCCGACCGGGCCGACCCGGAACGGCTGCGCCGGTTCGTCGTCGAGCACGACGTGAACTGGGGTTTCATCACCCCGACGCTGCTGTCGCTGCTGGACCCCGCGGACGTGCCCGGCTGGCGGACCATCGCGTGCGGTGGCGAGCCGGTGCCCGCCGGGCTGGCCGCCCGCTGGCTGCCCGGCCGCCGGTTCTTCAACGCCTACGGCCCGACCGAGACGACCGTCGTCGTGGTCACCGACGAGGTGACCGGCATCCCGGCCGATCCGCTGCCGCTGGGCACCCCGACGCCGAACCACCGCGCGTACGTCGTCGACGCCGCACTGCGGCCCGTCCCGCCGGGCGAGGTGGGTGAGCTGGTCATCGGCGGCCCCGGCGTGGCCGCGGGCTACCTGAACCGCCCCGAGCTGACCGCCCGGAAGTTCGTCGACGACCCGGTCACGCCGGGGGAGCGGCGCTACCGCACCGGCGACCTGGCCCGGCTCCGCCCCGACGGCAGGCTGGAGTTCGCCGGCCGGGCCGACCGCCAGGTGAAGGTCCGCGGCCAGCGGATCGAGCTCGGCGAGGTCGAGGCGGCGCTCGGCGCGCACCCCGGCGTCGACGCCGTCGCGGTCGAAGCCGTACCGGCCCCCGGCGGCACCCGGCTGGTCGCGTTCCTCACCCCGGCGTCGGCCCCGTCCGACGAGGAGATCCACGCGTACGCGGGGGACCGGCTGACCGAAGCGATGCGCCCGGCCGCGATCCGGCGCCTGGCCGAGCTGCCCGTCGACAGCGGCACCGGCAAGATCGACCGGCCCGCCCTGCGGGCGCTCGCCGAAACCGAGCCCGAGCCCGGCCAGCTCGCCGAGCCCGCCGCGCCCGGGTCGCCGGTGGAAGCGGTGTGGCGGAAGGTGCTCGGGCCGGGTGCCGGGACCGACTTCCTGCGCTCCGGCGGCGATTCGATCTCCGCGATGCGGCTGGTCGCGGCGCTGCGGGCGGAGCTCGCCGCCGACGTGTCCGTGGAAGACGTCCTCGCCGGGCGGACCCTGGCCGAGCTGACCCGGCGGGTGGCCGCGGCCGCCCCGCTCACCGGGGCGGGCCTGACGACCGGGCACGCACCGGTGTTGTCCCCGCCCCAGCGGCGGTTGTGGTTCCTCGACCAGCTCGCGCCGGACGCGGCGCCGTACAACATCGCGATGGCGTTCCGGCTGACCGGCCCCCTCGACGTCGGTGCGCTGCGGAGGGCGTTGCGTGCGGTGGCCGAACGGCACGACGTGCTGCGCTGGCGCATCCGGCCGGTCGGCGGCGTCCCGCGGGCCGAGTGCCTGCCCCCGGACGACGTCGCCCTGCCGGTCATCCCGGTGGCCGCCGAGGCCGTGGGCGACCGGCTGGCCGCCGACGCGGCGGCACCGGTGCGGCTCGACCGCGAACCGCCGTGGCGCGTGCGGCTCTACGAGCTGGGGCCCGGCGAGCACGTCCTCGGGTTCACGCTGCACCACGCGGTGTTCGACGGCTGGTCGCAGGAACTCCTCTGCGCCGACCTGACCGCGGCCTACCGCGGCGAGGCGCTGCCGCCCCTGCCGGTGTCCTTTGCGGACTACGCGGTCTGGCGCGCCGACCGCGACCGGCGCCGCGAAGCCGTCGACCTGGCCTGGTGGACCGGGCACCTGGCGGGCGCGCCGTCCACTGTGGACCTGCCGCGGGACCGGCCGCGCCCGGCCGTGCAGACCTACCGCGGGGCGAGCCACCACCAGGCGTTCCCGGCCGGCGTCGCCGAGGCCGTCGGGGAGCTCGCCCGGCGCACCGGGACCACCCGCGCCGGCGTGGTGCTGGCGGCGTTCGGGCAGCTGCTGCGCCGGCTCACCGGCGGGGACGACCACCTGGTCGCCACCGTCGTCGCGGACCGGCAGCTGCCCGAGACCCAGGACGTGGCCGGGTTCTTCGTGGACATCGTCCCGGTGCGGCTGCGCACCGGGGACGCGGACTTCACCACGCAGGTCCGGGCCGGCGGCGCGGAACTCCTGGCCGCCACCGCGCACCCGGCGGCGCCGATCGACCGGCTCGTGGCCGCGCTCGGCGTGCCGCGCGACCCGTCGCGGGCGCCGCTGGTGCAGGTGATGGTCAACGTCCTGAACTTCACCGAACCCCGGCTCGACCTGCCCGGGCTGCGGGGGACGTGGCTGCCGGTCGGGAAACCCGGCTCGCCGTTCGACCTGACCGTCTACGTCCTCGAGCACGGGGTGGAGCTGCTCTACAACCCGGACCTGTTCGACGCCGGCCGGATGGCCGCGCTGGCCGCGGACTTCACGGCGCTCCTCGCGGCGCTCGCCGCGGAGCCGGACCGGCCGGCCGCGACGTGCGCGCCGGAGCTCCCGCGGGCGGCCGTCCGGACTGCCGCGCCGGGCGCCGCCGGCCGGGCCCCGGTCCGGGTGGAACCGGCCCCCGCCGTGGACACGACGGCCACGGCGGACACCGCCGCCGTGGCCGCCGCCGTGGCCGCCACCGAGGCGCTCATCGCGGCGGTCTGGCGGGAGGTGCTCGGCCTCGACGCCGTGGGCGTGACCGAGAACTTCTTCGACATCGGCGGGCATTCGCTGGCACTGGCCCGCGTCCACGCCGAAGTCACCACCCGGCTCGGCCGCCGCATCCCGATGGTGGACCTGTTCACCCACCCCACCGTCCGCGCCCTCGCGACCCACCTGCACGCCGGGGCCGCCCCCAGCCCGGAGCTCGCCCGCGCCGCCGAGCGGGTCGCCGCCCGCCGGGGGCGCACCCCGTCCAGAAGACCCCGCCGCAGTGCCGGCACGACCGGCCAGGAACAGGAGCGACCGCTGTGACCCACGACCTCGAACCCGACCCCGGCACCGAGCCGATCGCGATCGTCGGGATGGCCGCCCGTGTCCCGGGCGCCGCCGACCTGCGGCAGTTCTGGCGCAACCTCGTCGACGGCGTCGAGTCCATCAAGCCCGCCACGCGGGAAGAACTGCTCGCCCGCGGGGCGGATCCGGCCACTTTGGACGATCCCAGCTGGGTCAACGCCACGACGGTGGTCGACGGCTTCGACGAGTTCGACGCCGACCTGTTCGGCATGACCAGCCGCGAGGCCGAGATCACCGACCCGCAGCACCGCGTGTTCCTCGAGGCCTGCCACTCGGCGCTGACCGACGGCGGCTACGACCCGGCCCGCTACCGCGGGGCGATCGGGGTCTACGGCGGCACCGGGCGGACCGGCTACCTGGTCGAGAACCTGCTGCGCAACGAGCGCGTCATGGCGTCCCAGCACGGCGGCATCGGGATGTCGACCGGCAACCAGCCGAGCTACCTGACGACGTCGGTGTCCTACAAGCTGAACCTGCGCGGGCCGAGCCTCGCGATCCACACGGCGTGCTCGACGTCGCTGGTCGCGGTGCACCTGGCGTGCGAGGCCCTGCGCAACGGCGAATGCGACATGGCCCTGGCCGGTGGCGTGAACCTGGAGATGCCGCACGGCATCGGGTACATGGGTGTCGAGGGCTTCACCTCGCCGGACGGGCACGTGCGCGCGTTCGACGCCGGTGCCAACGGCACGGTGTGGAGCAGCGGCGTCGGCGTCGTCCTGGTCAAGCGGCTCTCCCAAGCCCTGGAGGACGGCGACCACATCCGGGCGGTCGTGCTCGGCAACGCGATCAACAACGACGGCGCCACGAAGGTCGGCTTCTCCGCGCCGAGCGTCGCGGGGCAGACCGAGGCGATCGCGCAGGCGGTCGGCATGGCCGGGGTGAACCCGCGCACCATCTCCTACGTCGAGGCGCACGGCACCGGCACCGCGCTGGGCGACCCGATCGAGATCACCTCTTTGTCCACTGTGTACGGACACGGCGCCGCGGACACCGGCTGGTGCGCCATCGGCTCGGTGAAGTCGAACATCGGCCACCTGTCCCAGGCGGCCGGCGTGGTGGCGCTCATCAAGACCGTGCTGGCGATGGAGCACGGGCTGATCCCGCCGACGATCAACTACGAAGAGCCGAACCCGGGCATCGACTTCCCGCGCAGCCCGTTCTACCCGGCGCGGACGGTGACCAAGTGGGAGGCGGCCGACAGCCCGCGCCGGGCGGGCGTCAGCTCGTTCGGCGTCGGCGGCACCAACGCCCACCTCGTCCTGGAGGAGGCACCGGCGCCGCAGCGGTACCGGCGGCCGCACCCGGCGCACCTGCTGCGGGTGTCCGCGAAGTCGCCGGAGACCCTGGCCACCGCGGTGGAGCGCCTCGCCGACCGGCTGGCCGGGGACGTCGACCTCGACCTCGCCGACGTCGCGCACACCCTCGCGGCCGGGCGCACCGAGTACCCGCACCGCGCGGTCCTCGTCGCCCGAGACCCCGAAGACGCGGTCGACGGCCTGCGCGACCCGCGGCGGCTGCTGACCGCGCGGGCGGACGAGCTCAAGGTGGCGTTCCTGTTCTCCGGGCAGGGTGCGCAGTACGCCGGGATGGGCGCCGAGCTGTACCGCAGCGAGCCCGTCTTCGCCGCGGCCGTCGACGAGTGCTGCGAGCTGGCGGGCCTGCCGGGCCTGAAGGAGCTGATCTTCGACCGCGGCGGGGACGCCCAGCTGCGGGAAACCCGCTACACCCAGCCCGCGCTGTTCGTCGTCGAGTACGCCCTCGCCGTGCTGTGGCGCAGCTGGGGCGTGCGGCCGGGGGCGATGGTCGGGCACTCCGTCGGCGAGTACGTCGCCGCGACCGTCGCCGGGGTGTTCACCCTGGCCGACGCCGTGCGGCTGGTCGTCCGGCGGGGCGAGCTGATGCAGGGCGTGCCGTCCGGTGCGATGCTCGCCGTCCAGCTCGACGAAGAGGCCGTGACGAAGCGGCTGCCCGAAGGCTTGGCCGTCGCGGGCGTCAACGGCCCGGGCACCTGCGTCGTCGCCGGGCCGTCCGGCGCGGTCGCGGACTTCGCGGCGCTGCTCAGGTCGAGTGACGTGCAGTGCCGTGAGCTGGTGACCTCGCACGCCTTCCACTCGCCGATGATGGACCCGATCCTGGCGGAGTTCACCGAGGCCGTCGCCGCGGTACCGCGGTCCGCGCCGTCGCTGCCGTTCCTGTCGAACCTGACCGGCGGCTGGATCACCGACGCCCAGGCCACCGATCCGGGCTACTGGGCCGCGCACCTGCGCCAGGCCGTCCGGTTCGGCGACTGCGTGCGGACGCTGTTCGACGGCGGAGACCGCTGGGCGCTCGTCGAATGCGGTCCGGGCCACCAGCTGGCCGGGCTCGCCCGCGGCCAGGTGCCGAAGGGCCTGCCCGCGCCCCGGCCGAGCCTGCCCGGCCGCACCGACCGCGAAGGCGACGTCGAAACGCTCCACGCCGCGGCCGGTCTCTTGTGGACACACGGAGTACCCGTCGAGCCCACGGCTTCCGGGTACCGCGTGCCCCTCCCGGGCTACCCCTACGCCCGCAAGCGCTACTGGGTCGATCCCGACCCGGCCGGGACGGTCGCCGAACCGGCGCGGCCGAGCGGGCCGCTGCCGCTCGACGAGTGGTTCGCCGTGCCTTCCTGGCGCCAGGCCGGGCCGGACCTGCGGCGTGAGCCGTTCGCCTCCTGCCTCGCGTTCGTCGACGGCGATGTCCTCCCGGGCCTGCTGCGCGCCGCCGGGGTCGCGGTCACCGAAGTCCGGCCGGGCGCCGCGTTCGCGGTTACCTCGGCGGGGTTCACCCTGCGGCCGGGGGTGCGCGAGGACTACGACGAACTCGTCGCCGCCCTGGGTGACCGTCCGGAGCGGGTGGTCCACGCGTGGGCCCTCGACGGCACCGAAACCGGGATGGCCGCCCAGGAGCGCGGGTTCTTCAGCGTCCTCAACCTGGTCCAGGCCTGGGGCGAGCCGATGCGGATCGACGTGCTGAGCATCGGCACCGCCGACGTCACGGGGACCGAGCTGACCCGGCCCGAACACGCGACCCTCGCGGGCATCGCGCGGGTCCTGCCGCTGGAGGTCCCCGGCACGGTCGTGCGGCGGATCGACGTCGAAGCCGTGACCGAGGAGGTCGTCGCCGAGCTGTTCCGGCCGGCCGAAGCCGAGGTCGCCCTGCGGGGAGGCCGGCGCTGGGTCCTGGAGTACACGCAGCTCACCGTCCCCGAGGCGGCGCCGGCGCTGCGGGACGGCGGCCGGTACCTGATCACCGGCGGTACCGGCGGGATCGGGATCACCCTCGCCGAGGACTTCGCCCTGCGCGTCCGGGCGAAGCTGATCCTGCTGACGCGCGGGGGCCTGCCGCCGCGGGAGGAGTGGGATGAGCACGGCGGAACCGACCGGGCGGGCCGGGCGATCCGCGCCATCCGGCGGATGGAGGCCGCCGGGTCGGTGGTGCACGTCCTCGCCGCCGACGTCACCGACCCCGCCCGGCTGCGGGAAGTCCGCGAGCTGGCCGAGCGCGAGTTCGGCGGGCTCGACGGGATCGTGCACGCGGCCGGGCTCCCCGGCGGCGGCGTCGCCGAAGTCAAGCAGCGGGCGGCCGCGCACGCGGTGCTGGCGCCGAAGATCGGCGGCACCCTGGCCCTCGCCGAAGCGTTCGCCGACCTGCCGATGGATTTCGTCGCGCTGTGCTCGTCGGTCACCGCGGTCTCCGGCGACTTCGGGCAGGTCGACTACTGCGCGGCCAACAACTTCCTCGACGCCTACGCCCGCGGCGACCACGGCTGGCAGGCCCGCGTCGTCTCGCACGACTGGGGCGGCTGGGACGAGGTCGGCATGGCCGCCGAGGTGGCCGCGCCGACGACGATCCGGTCCACCCGGACCAAGGCGGACGGCCCGGTCGACCACCCGGTGCTCACCACCCGCACCGGCGAGAGCTGCCACGGCCTCGTCTCGGCGGCCGGGCACTGGCTGCTGGCCGAGCACCGGATCGCCGGCGTGCCGGTCGTCCCGGGCACCGGGCACCTGGAAACCGTGCGGGCCGCGGTCGAGGCGGCCCTGCCGCGCCCCGGCGACGGCCACGTCGTCGAACTGCAGGACGTGGCGTTCCTGGAGCCGTTCTCCGTGCCGGAAGGCGCCGTCGCGGAGTACCGGGTCGGCTTCGACGGCGACGGCTTCACGGTGACCAGCCGCGTGGCCGGGGTGAGCAAGGTGCACGTCCGCGGCTCGGCGGGCTGGATCCCGGCGCCGGTCACGTCCACTGTGGACCTCGACGCGGTGCGGGGCCGGACCGCAGTGCTCGACGACGGCAACGCCTTCGGCACCGGCCGCACCAGCATGGTCACCTTCGGCCCGCGCTGGGCCGCGCTGCGCACCCACCACGTCGGCGAGCACGAGGAACTGGCGTCGCTCGTCGCACCGGACGCGGCGGCGGGCGACCGGGGCTGGGGGCTGCACCCGGCGCTGCTCGACGTCGCGACCGCGTTCGGCCGCGGCCGGGGGAGCGGCACCTACCTGCCGATGAGCTACGGGCGGGTGGTCGTGCACGCCCCGCTCCCGGCGAGCTTCCACAGCCACCTGCGCTACCGCGACGCCGGCGGCGACCAGGTGATCTCCGCCGACCTGACGCTGTGCGACGACACCGGGCGCGTCCTGGTCGAAATCGAGGACTTCGTCCTGCGGCAGGTCGACGAAGGCGCGGTGAGCGGCGGGCTCGCGGCGGCCACGCCGAGGTCCACGGTGTCCGGTCCCTCGGGGGATTCCGCGGGCATCCGGCCGGTCGACGGCGCCGAGGCGTTCCTGCGGGCACTGACTCCCGGCCTCGGCGGCCAGGTGGTGATCAGCACCCGCCCGGTGCGCGACCTGTTCGACCGCCGGGTGACCGCGGAACGCCTCGAAGAGACCGAAGAGGTCACGCAGACGGTGCAGGCGCAGGCGCAGGACGACTACCTCGCCCCGCGCACCGACCTCGAAGCGGAGATCGCCCGGCAGTGGGCCGAAGTGCTCGGCGTCGAGCGCGTCGGCGTGCACGACGACTTCTTCGCCCTCGGCGGCAACTCGCTGGTCGCCATCCAGCTCATCGCCCAGGTCCGCAAGACCACCGGCGCCCGGCTGGCCATGAAGACGCTGTTCGAATCCTCCACGGTGGCGACCCTCGCCGAGCGGATCGAGGAACTCCGTGGCGCGGCACTTTCACGTGAAAGTGCCCCTCCGGCGGAACCGGCCGCGACCACCATCCCCAAGCTCGAGCGCTGAAGCAGGAGACATGACCGACACGAAGGAATGGACGTTCCCGGCCTCGTTCGGGCAGGAGCGGATCTGGCTGTCCAACCAGCTGGACCCGGCGTCCCCGGTGTACAACCTCCCCTGCCAGGTGCGGCAGGACCTGCCGCTCACGGTCGCGCAGTGGCGGGCCGCGCTCGGCGTGGTCGTCGGGCGGCACGAGGCCCTGCGGACGGCGTTCCGGATGGACGGCGCCGACCTCGTCCAGGTGGTGCACGCCGACGTCCCGATCGACGTCGAAGTGCACGACCTGCGTGACCTCGCGGACCCGGAAGCGAAGGCGACGGAACTCTCCGAAGCGATCGCCCGCCGCCCCATCCCCCTGGACACCGCCCCGCCGTGGCGGGCGCAGCTGTGCCGGCTCGCCGACGCCGGCTGGCTGCTGACCTTCGTCGTCCACCACACGGTGTTCGACGCCGGATCGGCGGTCGTCCTGGCCGCGGAGCTCGACGAGGCGTGCAACGCGGTCGCCGAGGGGCGGCTGCCGAAGCTGCCCGAGCTCGCCATCCAGTACGCCGACTACTCGGCCTGGCAGCGCGGCCGGCTGCCGGAGGTCCGGGCCCAGCTGGACTACTGGCGCGAGCGGCTGGCCGGGCTCCCGCCCGTGCACAGCCTGCCCACCGACCGGCCGCGGCCCGCGGACTTCGGGTTCGACGGCGACCAGGTCGACTTCACCTTGCCCGGCGGCTTCCTCGACCGCGTCGGTGAAGTGGGCCGCGAGCTGTCGGCGTCGCCGTTCATGGTGCTGCTCGCCGGGTACACCGCGCTGCTGTCCCGGCTGTCCGGCTCGGCGGACGTCGTGGTGGGCGTCCCGGTCGCCGGCCGGGACCTGCCGGAGCTGGCGCCGCTGATCGGCATGTTCGTCAACCAGCTCGCCATCCGCGTCGACTGCGGGGGCTCGCCGTCGTTCGCCGAGCTGGTGGGCCGGGTCCGGACCGCGGTGCTGGACGCCATCGAGCACGGCCAGGTGCCGTTCCAGCTCGTCGCCGACGAGGTCCGCCCGGAACGCGACGGGCGCGTTCAGGCGCTCTACCAGCTCGGCTTCAACTTCATCCCGGACTCGGGCATCGAGCCGGTCCGCTACGCCACGGCCAAGGACGACGTCGCCATCGACCTCACCGCGACCGGCGGCCGGCTGCTGTACCGCACCGACCTGTTCGACCGGGCCACCGCGGAGTCCATGGTGGAGCGGTTCCGGCAGCTGCTGACCGCGGCGGTCGAAGCCCCGGCCGTCGCGATGGCGGACCTGCCGCTGCTGTCGGACGCCGAGCGCGTCCAGATCCTGGAGGAGTGGAGCGGTTCGGCCACCGAGGACGCTCCGCTGGTCGTCACCCGGTTCGAAGACCAGGTGCGCGCGACGCCCGGCGCCGTCGCCGTCGATCTCGGCGGTGTCCGGCTGACCTACGCCGAGCTGAACACGCGGGCCAACCGCGTCGCGCACCGCCTCGGCGGTGGTGGTGGCGTGGTCGGGATCTGCGTGCCGAACTCGGCGGACCTCGTCGTGGGCATCCTCGGTGCGCTCAAGAGCGGCGCGGCCTACGTCCCCCTGGATCCCGCGAACCCCGCCCAGCGGCAGGCGCTGATCCTCGCCGACGCCGGGGCCCGGGTGGTGCTCACCGCCGGGGCCGTGACTCCCCACAGCGTGACCCTCGACGCCGAGACCCTGGACCTGGGAGATCCGGCGGTGTGGGCGGAGGAGCCCGGCGAGAACCCCGCGCCACCCGGCCCGGACGACCTCGCCTACGTCATCTACACGTCCGGCTCGACCGGGCGGCCGAAGGGCGTCGAGGTCGGGCACCGCGCCCTCGCCACCTACCTCGGCTGGGCGCGCCAGGCGTACCCGAGCCTCGCGGGCCGCGCGCTGCTGCACACGTCGCCGTCGTTCGACCTGACGGTCACGACGCTGCTCGGGCCGCTCGTCGCCGGCGGCTCCATTGTGGACTCCGGACGGCCCGACTTCGTCAAGGCGACGCCGACCCACCTCGCCGTGCTGCCGGCAGAGTCCCACCCCACCGGTGACCTGGTGCTCGGCGGCGAAGCGCTGCTGGGCGAAGCCGTGCGGCCGTTCTCCGGGATCGCCGTCACCAACGAGTACGGGCCGACGGAGGCGACGGTCGGCTGTGTCGTCCACCGGCTCGACGGGCCCGTCACCGGGCCGGTGCCGATCGGCCGCCCGATCCCCGGCACCCGCGCCTACGTCCTCGACGAGGAGCTGCGGCCGGTCCCGCCGGGGGTCGCCGGGCAGCTCCACCTCGCCGGCGCCCAGCTCGCCGACGGCTACCTCGGGCTGCCGGAGCTGACCGCCGAACGGTTCCCCGACGGCCCGTTCGGGCGGATGTACGCCACCGGCGACCTCGCCCGCTGGCGCCGGGACGGGACGCTCGAATACCTCGGCCGGACCGACGACCAGGTCAAGCTGCGCGGGTTCCGGATCGAGCCGGGGGAGGTGGAGGCCGCCCTGCGGGAGCTGCCGGAGATCCGGGACGCGGCGGTCGCGGTCCGCGAAGGGACCCTCGTCGGGTACGTCGTCGGCAGCGCGGACGGCGCGGCCGACGCCCTGCGGGCCACCCTGCCGGAGTACCTGGTGCCCACGGTGTTCGTGACGCTGGCCGCCCTGCCGGTCGCGGCGAGCGGCAAGCTCGACCGGGCCGCCCTGCCGGATCCGCAGCTCGGCGGCGGCACGGAGTACGTGGCGCCGTCGACCGCGGCCGAAGAGCTGGTCGCCGAAGTCCTCGGCGAGCTGCTGGGCGTGGAGAAGCTCGGGGTGCACGACGACTTCTTCGCCCACGGCGGCAACTCGCTGCTGGCGATCCGTGCGATGGTCCGGATCCGCAAGCAGGTCGGCGTCGACCTGCCGGTCCGCGGGCTGTTCTCGTTCACCACGGTGGCCGAGCTGGCCGCCGAGGTCGAGCGTCGCCTGGAGGCGGACCTCGACCAGCTCAGCGACGAAGAGGTCCGGGCGCAGCTGGCCGAAGGCGGTCCGGCGTGACGACGATCGACGAAACCGGCAGCGCGGCCGCTCGCCGCGCGTTGCTGGAACGGCGGCTCCGGCGGCGCGCCGAGCCGGCCGCGACCATCACCCGGCGGCCGGACGGCGACCCCGTTCCGCTGTCCTACCAGCAGGAACGCGTCTGGTTCATGGAGCAGTTCGCTCCGGGCACCACGTCGTACAACATCCCCGTGCCGATCCGGCTCACCGGCCGCGTCGACCTCGGCGTGCTGCAGGCGGCGCTCGACGCCCTCCCGGCGCGGCACGAGGCGCTGCGGATGCGGTTCCCGGCCGGGGAGGACGGGCAGCCGTCCGTCCACTGCGAACCGGTCGTCACCGTGCCGCTGTCCATCGTGGACTCGGGTAGCGAAGAGGCGGCCCGGGCGGCGGTCGACGCCGCCGCGGCCGAGCCGTTCGACCTGGCCGCCGGGCCGCTGCTGCGTGCCACCCTGGCCCGGATCTCCGACGACGAGCACCTGCTGGCCGTGTGCACGCACCACATCGTCGGCGACGGCTGGTCGGTCGACCTGCTGCTGCGCGACCTCGCGGCGCACTACCACGGCACGGCGGCCGCCTTGCCGCCGTTGCCCATCGGCTACGGCGACTTCGCGCACTGGCAGCGCCGGACGCTGACCGGGGCCGAACTGGACCGGCAGCTGGACCACTGGCGGGCCGCGCTCGACGGCGTCGAGCCCCTGGAGCTGCCGGCCGACCACCCGCGGCCGGCGACCCAGACGTTCGACGGCGCGATCCACGAGTTCTTCGTCGAGAAGGACCTCGCCGACGCCCTCGGCGCACTGAGCCGCGAGCACGGCGTCACGCTGTTCATGACGCTGCTGGCCGCCTACCAGGTGCTTCTTTCCCGGTACTCCGGGCAGGACGACTTCGCCGTCGGTTCCTCGTCGGCCGGGCGCGGGCTGCCCGAACTCGAAGGCGTGGTCGGCATGTTCATCAACATGCTGCCGCTGCGCGCCCAGCTGGGCGGCGATCCGACCTTCGCCGAGCTGCTGGCCCGGACCCGGCGGCACGTGCTCGACGCGTTCGAGCACGCCGACGTCCCGTTCGAGCGGCTGGTCAACGCCCTCGGCGTGCCGCGGGACGTGAGCCGCTCGCCGGTGTTCCAGGCGATGTTCGTGCTGCAGAACTACGAAATGGGCCGGATGCGGGCCGTGGGGGAGTCCGAGGTGGACTTCCGCTGGCTGCCGATGGACCTGCCCGCCACCCGGTTCGACTTCGAGTTCCACGCGATCGAGGTCTCCTCCGGGCTCATCGGCAAATTCGTGCACAACACCGCCCTGTTCGGCACCGGAACCGTCGCCGGCATGGCCGATCGCCTGGTGACGCTGCTGCGCTCGATCGTCGCCGACGCGACGCGGCCGGTGTCCGAACTGGACATCCTCGGCGACGCCCACCGCGACCTGGTCGTGAACCGGTGGAACGACACCGCGGGCGAAATCCCGCCGGGCACGCTCCACTCGCTCGTCGAGGACCAGGTCGCCCGCACGCCGGACGCGCCCGCGGTGACCTTCCGCGGGGCGTCCCTGAGCTACCGCGAGCTGGACGAGCGCGCCAACGGGCTCGCGCACCACCTCCGTGAGCTCGGTGTCGGGCCGGGGATCCTGGTCGGCGTCTTCGCGCAGCGGTCGTTCGAGCTGGTGGTCGCGCTGCTCGGGGTGCTCAAGGCCGGGGGCGCGTACGTGCCGCTCGATCCGGAGTACCCGGCCGACCGGCTCGCGTTCATGCTCGAGGACGCGGCCGCGCCGGTCGTGCTGACCCAGGCCGCCCTGCGCGACACACTGCCGCCGAGCGACGCGGCCGTGGTCGTCCTCGACGACCTGACCGGATCGTCCACGCCCCTGGAACCCCTGGCGAGCGCGGACGATCCCGCGTACGTCATCTACACCTCCGGCTCCACCGGACGGCCGAAGGGCGTGCCGAACGGCCACCGCGGCATCGTCAACCGGCTCGACTGGATGCAACGCGCCTACGGCCTCGACGGGGCGGACTCGGTGCTGCAGAAGACACCGGCGAGCTTCGACGTCTCGGTGTGGGAGTTCTTCTGGCCGCTGATCACCGGCGCCCGGCTGGTGCTGGCCGAGCCGGGCGGCCACAAGGACGCCGCCTACCTGCGGGAACTCCTCGCCGGCGAAGGCATCACGACCGCGCACTTCGTGCCCTCGATGCTGAGTCTGTTTTTGAATGAGCTGAGCCTGGCCGAACCGGGCAGCGAGGTGATCCCCGCGCTGCGGCGGGTCGTCTGCAGTGGTGAGGAGCTGCCGCTGGACACCGCGCGCGAGTTCGTCCGGCGGCTGCCGCACTGCGAACTGCACAACCTCTACGGCCCGACCGAGGCCGCGATCGACGTCACCGCCTGGCACTGCACGCCGGACGCGCTGGCCGAGGTCGCCTCGGTGCCGATCGGGGCGCCGATCCGCAACACCCGGATCCACATCCTCGACCGGCACGGCCACCCCTGCCCGGCCGGCGTTCCCGGTGAGCTGCACATCGCCGGCGCCGGGCTGGCCCTGGGCTACCACAACCGGCCGGAGCTGACGGCGGAGCGGTTCGTGGCCGACCCGTTCCACGGCGGCCGCATGTACCGCACCGGCGACCTCGCGCACTGGCGGTCCGACGGCACCATCGCGTTCCTCGGCCGGCTCGACCACCAGGTCAAACTGCGCGGCCTGCGCATCGAGCTCGGCGAGATCGAGACGGCACTGCGCGAGCAGCACGGCGTCCGGGACGCGGCGGTGCTCGTCCGCGAGGACACCCCGGGGGACAAGCGCCTGGTCGGGTACGTCGTCGGCGACGCGGACCCCGGCACGCTGCGCACGGCGCTGAAGCGGAGCCTGCCGGACTACATGGTGCCGCCGTCGTTCGTCACCCTCGACGAGCTGCCGCTGGCGCCGAACGGGAAGCTCGACCGCAAGGCGCTGCCCGCGCCGGTCGCCGCCCGCGACGCGACCACGGCGCTGGTCGAACCGTCGACGCCTCTGGAGCTGCTGCTCGCCGAGATCTGGCGGGACGTGCTCAAGGTCGCGGAACTCGGCGTCGACGACGACTTCTTCGACCTCGGCGGCCACTCGATGCTCGCCACCCAGGTCGTCGCGCGGATCGCCAAGGCCGGGCACCAGGCCGGCGTGATGGACCTGTTCCAGCACCGCACGATCCGCGAGCTGGCGGTGTTCCTCGACGGCGACCGCGACGACTCTGGGCACCTGCTCTACGAGCTGACCAAACCGGTCGCGAAGCCGACGCTGACCTACGTCTGCTTCCCGTACGGCGGCGGCAGCGCGATCGTCTACCAGCCCCTCGCGGACGCGCTGCCGAGCGGGTATTCGCTGTTCTCGGTGGCGATTCCCGGCCACGACGTCGGTCTCTCCGAAGAGGCGGTGCCGTTCGACGAGCTCGTCGAACGGCTGGCGGACGAGGTCCTCGAGCGCGTCGACGGCCCCCTGGGTATCTACGGCCACTGCGGCGTCGGCAACGCGCTCGCGGTCGGCGTGGCCCGGCGTCTCGAAGAACGCGGACGGCAGCTGGAAGTCGTCCACATCGGCGCGATCTTCCCGTTCGCGCGGATCAAGGGCGCGGTCGGGACGCTGCGCACGCGGCTGGAGAAACTGCGCAGCAACCGCTACTACGCGAACTGGCTCAAGGGCATGGGCGTCGACACCGACGACCTCGACCCGGCGCAGGCCGACCGGATCATCAGCAACATGCGGGCCGACAGCCGCGCCGCCGAGGAGTACTTCAGCGGCCTGCTCGACGCCCGCGTCGCCAAGCTGCGCGCGCCGATCATCTCGATCGTCGGCTCCGAGGACCCGGTCACCGACTACTACGCCGAGCGCTACCGCGAATGGGAGTTCCTCACCGACCACACGGCACTGGTCGTGCTGGACCAGGCGGGGCACTTCTTCCTCCGCTACCGCGCGCAGGAGCTGGCGGAGATCCTCACCCGCGTCCACCCCGCCCTCGACGAGCCCGGTGACCTGCACGTCTCGGCCCGTGGCGAAGACGCCGGCTGGGCGGTGCACGACACCCACCGGGCAGCAGCGGACGAGAAACCCGCGGTGCGGCCGAGCATGGCCCGGTTCGTCACGGTCACCGTCGGGCAGCTGGTCTCCTCGACCGGCTCCGCGCTGACGTCGTTCGCCGTGCCGATCTGGCTCTACACGAAGACCGGCTCGGTCACCGACCTCGGCCTGCTCTGGGCGCTGGCACTGCTGTGCGGGGTACTGGTCCTGCCGGTGGCGGGCGCGCTGGTCGACCGCGGCGACCGGCGCCGGATCATGATCGCGGCCAGCGTGATCGCCGGCGTCATCCAGCTCGCGCTGGCCCTGCTGCTCACGGCGGGGAACCTGCAGCTGTGGTTCCTCTACGTGCTGATCCCGCTCGGTTCGGTCGCGGGGTCCATCCAGCGGATCGCCTACCAGTCGTCGGTGGCGCAGCTCGTGCCGAAGCAGTACCTCGGCCACGCGATGGGCCTCGCGCAGCTGTCCAACGGCTTCGCGCTGCTGTTGATGCCGGTGATCGCGGCCGGGCTGCTCGCGGCGATCGAGCTGTCCGGCATCCTGGTCCTCGACATGGTGAGCTACGTGTTCGCCGTCGTCAGCCTGCTGTTCGTCCGGTTCCCCGACCTGCTGGGCTGGCGCCCGCGCGAGCCGCTGCTGACGGCGATCGCGGGCGGGCTGAAGTACTCCTGGAACCACCGCGGCTTCCGCACCATGCTCCTGTACTTCGCGCTGGCCAACGTCTTCCTGGCGCCGGCGCTGGTGCTCGTCTCGCCGCTGGTGCTGTCCTTCGGCTCGGTCACCGACGTCGCCCAGGTCGCGCTGGCCGAGGCGATCGGCGCGGTCGCCGGCGGCATCGGCATGGCGCTGTGGGGCGGCCCGCGCAAGCGGCGCATGGTCGGCGTCCTGTTCGGCAACGTCGGCATCGCGCTCGGCTGCCTGGTGATGGGCCTGCGGCCGTCGCTGGTCGTCGTCGCGGCCGGGGTGTTCCTGCTGGCCGCCGCGATGGCCGTGTCCCAGGGCATCTACGCGACGCTGGTGCAGGTCAAGGTGCCGCAGCGGTACCACGGCCGGGTGTTCGCGATCAACCAGACGATCACCTGGTCCACGCTGCCGATCGGGTTCGCCGTGCTGGCGCCGCTGGCTGTCGGGTGGTTCTCGCCGCTGCTCGCGCCCGGCGGCGCCCTCGCCGGATCGGTGGGCACGGTGCTCGGCACCGGCGAAGGCCGCGGCGTCGGGCTCGCCTACGTCGTGTACGCGCTGGTTCTGCTGCTGATCAACGCCGGCGGGTTCAGCGTGCGGCTGCTGCGCCGGTTCGACACCGAAGTACCCGATTCGCTGCCGGACGATCTCGTCGGCGCGCAGGAACGGGAGCGCAAGCTCGCCGGGAAGGAGGCCACGTGACCGAGCCTGCGAGGTCACCATTCAACACAGCAGCGCCGCTCGCGGCGCCGCCGAGCGCCAGCGAGGAGGCGGCGTGAGCACCGTGGTGCTGATCAGGGAGGCCCGCGGGCACTGGGTCGGCGAGGTCGCCGCCGCGGTGCACGCGGCGGGCCACCGCGCGGTGCTGCTCGCGCCGCCGGTCGACGAGGCCGAAGGCACGGCACTGGCCGCGGCGGTGGACGAGGTGGTGGCCGTCGACGACGTCTACGACGCCGAAGCCGTCGCCGCGAAGATCCGCGCGGCCGTCGGGGTGCCCGCCGCCGTGCTGACCGGATCGGACGGGGCCATCGCGAGCACCGCCCGGGTCGCCGAGCTGCTCGGCGTCGCCCGGTGCCCGGCCGCGGTGTTCACCCGGTGCGCGAACAAGTTCGCCGTCCGGGAAGCACTGGCCGCGGCCGGACTGCCGGGACCCGCCTTCGCGCTGATCTCTTCGGCCTCCGAAGCGGCGTCGGTGGCCGGACACGTCGGGTTCCCGGCCATCGTCAAGCCGGTCAACGGCGCCGGGAGCAACCTGGTGCGCACGGTGTCCACAGTGGACGAGCTGGCGGCCGCGTACGAGCTGCTGGCCGCGCGCCTGCCCGAGTCGGCGGACCCGCGCTACCACCGGCCGGTGGGGACGGTGGACCCGTCGGCGACGTTCCTGGTCGAGGGCTTCCTGACCGGCCCGGAATACGCCGTGGACGTGCTGGTCCGCGACGGCGTCGCCGAGCCGGTCGAGATCCTCGACAAGCCGCTGATCGACGAACGCAAGTTCGAGCTGGTCCTGTCCTGCCCGCCGGCCGGCCTCTCGGCCGAGCGGGCGGCATCGGTCACGGCGGCGGCGTCCGCGGCGGTGCTCGCGCTGGGGCTGGACAACACGGTCGCGCACGTCGAGGTGATCGACGACGAGCGGCGCGGCCCGACGATCGTCGAGGTCAACGCGGGCCGCCCGGCGGGCTCGATCATGCCGCTGCTGGCCAAGCTGCGCACCGGCGTCGACGTGTTCGCCGAGCTGACGGCCCTCGCCCTGGGCGCGCCGCCACCCACGCGGGAACCGGCGAAACTGCCGATTCCCCTGGCGATGCTGATCCTCTACGCGGCCGGATCCGGCACCCTGACCGGCATCGGTGGTCTCGACGAGGTCGCCGCGCTGCCCGAGGTCGTCGACGTCGTCACGACGGTCTCGCCCGGCCAGGTGCTCACCGACGAACAGGAGACGTACGCGGTCAACCTCGTCGTCGCCGGGTTCGCCGACCACGATGATCTCGTGGCCCTGCACGCCGAAGCGAGCAAGCTGATCCGCCTGGAGGTCGCGTGAAGACCGCGTTCATCGTCCGCGAGACGCGCGGCCACTGGATCCGCGACTTCGCCGCCGCGGTCCGGACGGCCGGGCTGCGGGCCGAGCTCGTCACCGAGCCCCTCGACGACGCCGAGCGAGCCGAGCTGGGCCCGCTCGTGGACGGGTTCGTCGTCGTCGAGGACGTCCGGGACGTGTCCGCGGTCGCCGAGGCGATCCGGGCCCGCGATCCCGGGCCGGCCGGGGTGCTCACCGCCGCCGAAGGCATCATCGCGAGCACCGCCCGGGTCGCCGAGCTGCTCGGGGTCGCGCGCTGCCCGGCGTCGGTGTTCACGCTGGCGCACAACAAGTTCGCCGTCCGCCGGCGGCTCGCCGAAGCGGGGCTGCCGGGCCCGCGCTGTGCGTTGTTCGCCGACCCGGCCGAAGCCGCGAAGATCGCCGAGGAGGTCGGCCTCCCGGCGATCGTCAAGCCCGTGAACGGCGCGGCCAGCACCCTGGTCCGCACCGTGTCCACTGTGGACGAACTGGTGGCCGCCTACGAGCTGCTGGCCACCCGGCTGCCGGAGAACCCGGACGCGCGCTACCACCGCCCGCTGCCCGGCGGCCTCGACCCCTTGCGGGTGTTCCTCGTCGAGGGCCTGCTCGACGGCCCGGAGTACGCGGTGGACGTCCTGGTCCGCGACGGCGTGGTGGAACCGGTCGAGATCGTCGGCAAACCGCTGGTCGACGAGCGCAAGTTCGAGCTCGTCATGGTCAGCCCGCCGTTCGGGATGGCCCCGGAGCGGGCCGGGCTCGTCACGCAGGCGGTGGCCGACGCCGTGCGGGCGCTGGGGCTGGACAACACCAGCGCCCACGTCGAGGTGATCGACGACGCCGTCGCGGGGCCGACGATCGTCGAGGTCAACGCCGGCCGTCCGGTCGGCGGGGCCACCGCCCTGCTGCTCAAGCTGCGGACCGGCGTCGACGTCTTCGCCGAGACGGTGGCACTGGGCCTCGGCACCCCACCGCCGCCGCGCGAACCCGCCGCGCTGCCCGTCCCGGTGGGGGAGCTGATCCTCTACGCGTCGGGCACCGGCCGGCTGGTCCGCATCCACGGCCTCGACGAGCTCGAAGACCTGCCCGAGGTGTTCTCGGTGATCACCACCGTGTCACCCGGCCAGCTGCTCAGCGACGACCACGAAACCTACGCCGTGAACGCGTTCGTCGCCGGGTTCGCCGACGCCGACGACCTGGCCGCGCTGCACGCGGAGGCCACCAAGCTCGTCCGTTTCGAACTGGAGGAAGCATGACCGCCGTGACATCCGAGGGCCAGCTGCAGGGCAACGAGCACACCGGGATCGCCGTCTTCCCGGCCGCCGACTTCGCGGCGGTGGAAGCGCAGCTGCCGCGGCTGCAGGACCACCTGCGCGACCACGGCGCGATCCTGCTGCGCGGCCTGCCCACCGACCTCGGCCTGTTCAACCGGGTGACCGAGACGATCGGCGGGGCGCTGCTCACCTACACCGAGCGGTCGACCCCGCGGTCGGCGGTGGCGGGCAACATCTACACCTCGACCGAATACCCGCCCGCCGAGTCGATCCCGATGCACAACGAGAACTCGTACTCGGCGAGCTGGCCGGCACGGCTGTTCTTCCTGTGCGACACCGCCGCGGAGACCGGCGGGGCCACGCCGATCGCGGACAGCCGGGCGATGTACCGCCTGCTGCCCGAAGACCTGCGGGAGCGCTTCGCGGGTGGCGTCGCCTACACGCGCGCGTTCCGCGAAGGGCTCGGGCTGACCTGGCAGGAAGCGTTCCAGACCGACGACCGCGCGGTCGTCGAGGACTACTGCGCGCGCCACGGCCAGACCTTCGAATGGACCGAGGAAGGACTGCGCACCCGGCACGTCCGGCCGTCCTTCGTGGCGGAGCCGCACACCGGGGACACCGTGTGGTTCAACCAGGCCAACCTCTTCCACGTTTCCAGCCTCGGTGAAGAGGTGAGCGAGGCACTGCTGGAGCTGTACCCGGAGGAAGACCTGCCGCGCAACGCCTACTTCGCCGACGGCAGCCCGATCCCGGTCGCGGACATCGAGAAGATCCGTGAGGTCTACGACGAAGTCAGCTACGCGTTCCCGTGGCAGGCCGGCGACGTCATGGTGATCAACAACATGCTGATGGCCCACGGCCGCGAGCCGTTCACCGGCCGGCGGCGCATCCTGGTGGCGATGACGGGATGACCGCGCGGGGTGGTGGTGCTGCTCGCGCACTACCGCCTCGACGACGCCGGCGGCGCACCCGAGTCGCGGCTGCTGGTGGTCAACACGTCCGACACGGCGCCCTACCTCGGGGAGCCGGCTGGTGCTGCGGGTCGTGGCGGACGCCGACGAGACCCGGCGGGCAGCGTGGCTGGACGAGGTCGAAGCGGAGGTGCTGCGGCTCTTCGGTCAGCTTCCGCGGTAAGCGTCGAGGACCAGCTTCGCCGCCTGCGCGATCAGCCGGTCGTCGTGCTCGGCGTTCTCGGCCTGGCGGCTGGACATGACCGCCAGCACGATCGGCGCCCGCCCCGGCGGCCAGACGACCGCGATGTCGTTGCGGGTGGCGTATTCGCCGGTACCGGTCTTGTCGGCGACGGCCCAGCCCACCGGCGTACCCGCCCGGATCACGGTCGCGCCGGTCTTGTTGGCGCGCATCATGTCCGTGTACAGGGTTCGCTTCTCCGGCGGCAGGGCGTCGCCGAGGGCGAAGGCGCGGAGGCTGCCGGCCATCGCGCGCGGGGTGCTCGTGTCCCGGACGTCGCCCGGCGCGAGGTCGTTGAGGTCGGGTTCGATCCGGTCGACGTGGGTGGTCGTGTCGCCGATCTCGCGCAACGCCGCGGCGAGTCCCGGCGGCCCGCCGAGTTCCCGGAACAGCAGGTTCGCGGCGGTGTTGTCGCTGTAGCGCAACGCCGCGTCGATGGCGTCGCGCAGCGAAATGCCGGTGGTGACGCTCTTTTCGGTGACGGGGGAGTTCGCCTGCAGGTCGGCACGGGTGTAGGTCAGGTGTTTCGCGAGCCCGTCGAGGCTGGTGCGCTGCAGGACGGCGGCGGCGGAGAACGCCTTGTGCGCCGAGGCGTAGCCGAAGCGCTCGTCGGCGCGGTGGGTGATTTCGCGGCCGGAGCCGGTGTCGATCGCGTACACGCCGAGGCGGGCGTCGAAGCTGCGCTCGAGCGGGGCGAAGTCCGGCTGCGGCGCCGGTGCGGGTGTCGCTGTTGCTGTCGCCGACGTCGCTGCCGGCTGGGGTGCTTCCGCTGCGCAGGCGGTCAACGGAACGAGGAGCAGCGCGGCGAGCGCGGCCCGCCGGGCTCGGGGGAACGGCACGGGGACTTCCTTCCGGTCTTGATCGTCCTCCGCAGTCTCACGGCGTTCGTTCATGCTGTCCAAGACGGAAGTACACGGTTCGATGCGGATCCGGCATGAGATGAGGTCGTGGACCTGGTCGGCGGCTGCAGGGCGTTCGTGAGCGTGAGCGAGACGGGGAGTTTCACGGCGGGCGCGGCGCTCGCGCGGATTCCGCAGCCGGTCGCCAGCCGGCGCATCGCCGCGCTCGAACGCCACTTCGGGGAGCGGCTCTTCGACCGCTCGACCCGCCGGGCGCGGCTGACGCCGTTCGGCCGGGAGGTGCTGCCCTCGGCCCGGCGGCTGGTGCAGCTGGCCGAGGCGATGGAACACGACGCGAAGCGCGCCCGGCTGCGGCCGGTGCGGCTGGCCGTGCCCGCCACCTGCGGGGTGGGGGAGCTCGCCGTCCTCGCCGCCGAAGCCCGGGCGCTGGAGATCCACCTGGAGTTCCGCACGGCGGGGCCGGGCGAGCGCGCCGAGCTCGTCCGCACGAGTGAGGTGCGGGCCGCGCTCACCGCCGTCCCGGCCGAGGAAGCCGTGTGGTCCGTGCCGCTGGGGGTGGCCGGGGTCGCGCCGGCGCCGAGCCGGGTCGTGCGCCTGAAGACGCTGCGGACGGGCCGTTCGGCCGCCGCGCGCCGTCGTGTCTGGATCCAGCCGGAGGACGACGTCCCGCACCTGCGCGACCGGCTGCTGCGGGTCCGGGACGCGGTGGGCTTGTCCCCGGCCCAGGTGACGGTGGCCGATTCCCTCACGTCGGCGGCCGCGGAGGTGTTCGCCTCGGCGGACCTGCTGCTGTGCTCACCGGCGCAGGCCGGCGAACTCGCGCTGTCCTGGCGACCGATCGGCGACCTCGACCTGGCGCGCGGCTACGGCATAGCGGCGCCACTGGCCGAAGACGCGGACCGCTTGCGGACGACCCTGAGCGCGGCGGTCGGCCGGTGCCTGGGAGTCGCTGGATGACCGCGGAAGAGCCGGGGTTGGGTTTGGTGTGTGGGTTCGGTGGCCGGGTGATGTCTGAGGCATCGGGGGCGCGGCGGGTTCGCGGGTTTGGTGGCCGGGTGAGCCCGGAGGTGTCGGGGGCGTGGCGGGGGTTGGGTTTGGTGTGTGGGTTCGGTGGCCTGGCGATGCTTGAGGCATCGGGGGCGCGGCCGGGCTGGGTTCGCGGGTTTGGTGGCCCGGCGATTGCCGAGGCATCGGGGGCGTGGCAGGGGGTGGGCCGGGTGTGTGGGTTTGGTGGCCGGGTGATGCCCGAAGCAGCGGGGGCGCGGCGGCGGCCGGTCGCCGCTCTTGGGCTCGGGGGTGTCCGATGAGCGACGAAGCGCTGGTCCGGGACCTGCGCGCGGCGTTGGCCGAAGGTGGCCTGCGCGGGTCGTTCCTGGTCCGGGACCTGCGGTCGGGCGCCGAGCCCGGGATCGACCCGGATCGCGAGTACCCGATCGCCTCCCTGGTCAAGGTGCCGCTGGCGGCAGCCACCCTGGAGCGCATCCGCCGCGGTGAGCTCGATGCGGCGACGCAGCTGGAGGTCGCGCCCGGTGGCGTCACCACGCCCGGGCCGATCGGCCTGACCCGCTTCCGCCACCCGGCCCGGGTAGCGCTGGGCGACCTGCTGTACCTGAGCACGTCCCTGAGCGACGGGACGGCCGCCGACGTCCTGTTCGGACTGACCCCGCCGCCCGACGTCACGCGGATGCTGGGGGCTGGCCGGGATCGCGGTGCGCCACCTGATGCGCGACCTCGTCGAGACCCCGGCCGAGCGGTTCGACGCGGGCGAAGCCGACCTGGCCCAGGCTCTCGCCATCGGCGCGTCGACGGCAGGCCGGGGCCACCGCCTCCCGCAGCTGGACGTCACGCGCGCGAACTCGGCGTCGGCGCGGGCGCTGATGGAGCTGCTGCAGGCCCTGTGGACGCCGTCGAAGATCGACCCGTCGGTGGCCGGTGACGTGCGGGAACTGATGGCGAACAACATGATCCGCCACCGCCTGACCCCGGACTTCGCCTCGGACGCGGCCCGCTGGTCGTCGAAGACGGGAACGCTGCTGAACCTGCGGCACGAGATGGGCGTGGTCGAGCACGTGGACGGAGGCGTGTTCGCGGTCGTGGCGCTGACGGAGTCGAGTGTCCCGGCGGCCATCCAGCCGGAGGCGGAGATCCTGATGGCCCGCGCCGCGCGAGCCCTGCGCGACCACCTGCGCGGAGGCTGAGAAAACCACTTGGGACGCGGACTCCGGCGACCTAGGCTCCGGCGGTGACGTTCACCAGACCCGAACCCCCGTACTACGCGGTGATCATCACGAGCGCCTTGGACGCGGACAACCTGGACGGTTACGCGGCCATGGACGCACGCATGGGCGAGCTGGGCCGCGCGCAACCGGGCTACCTGGGCCGGGAGTCGAAAACGGACCCGGACGGCCGCGAGCTGACGGTGCTGTACTACCGGGACGCCGAGTCGATCGCGGCGTGGCAGCAGCACCCGGAGCACCTGGAGGCCCAGCGCCGCGGCCGGGACCAGTGGTACGCGGACTACCACATCGAGGTGGCCCGGGTGGAGCGCGCGTACGGCTTCGAGCGCGAGTAGCCAGCAGTCCGGCCTCCTCGGCTCAAGCCGGTGCCTTCACCCCGAACTCCACCTCGGCCGTCGCCACCGTGCCCGCCGTCCGGCCCGGCGCCGTCTGGTACGTCCAATACAGGTTCGTGTGGGCGATGACCTGTCCCGGCGGTGGTGCGCCGTACGCCGACAGATCCTCCGTCGTGTGTGCGTCGGCCACCAGTGTCGTGTCGTAGCCCCGGGCCAGCGCTCCGTGCAACGTCGAGCGGATGCACGCGTCCGTCTGCGCGCCCGCCACCAGCAGCGCCCCGATGCCGCGGGCCGCCAGGGTCTCCTCCAGGTCGGTGTCCTCGAAGGAGTCGCCGTATCTCTTGTGCACCAGGGGTTCCGGTTCGCGGCGCACCAGTTCCGGTACGTACTCCCAGGCTTCGCTGCCTTGCGGCAGCTCGTCGCTGGAGTGCTGCACCCACACCACCTCGGTGCCCGCCGCGCGGGCTTTCCCCACCAGTGCGACGAGGTTGGCGAGGACGGTCTCGCGGTCGTGAGCCGTCTCCATCACCCCGTTCTGCACGTCGACGACGAGCAGGGCGGTGTGCGGGCGGCCGGTCAGCGTGGTCATGGCGTCACCTTAACCGCCGGCACCGACAATTTTCGGACGTAGCATGCCGGGTATGGACTACGGGATGCTCTTGCTCGGTGTCGTCGTGCTGGTCGCGGTCGTCGGACTGGGTTCCTCGGCCACGGACCGCAGGCTCGGCCGGGTCGACCGCCGCCTCGCGCGGGTGGAACGGAAGCTCGACGCGATCGCCGACCGGCTCGGGGTGTCCGTCGCGGAGCCGGAACTCGTGGAGGTGGCCGCGTTGCTGCGGCAGGGCAAGAAGATCCAGGCGATCAAGGCCTACCGCGACAGCACCGGCGCCGACCTCAAGGAAGCCCGCGACGCCGTGGAGCGGCTCGGCTAAGGCGCCCCGCCGATGTGCTTGGCGGACACCGCTTCCCACACCGCGTCGAAGTTGTCGTACCGGTCGCTGTCCGGCAGCCCGCCGAGCGAGCCCAGCACCGAGTCGCCGCCGCCCGCCGCGGCGGCCCGGCGCAGGAGCTCGTCGCGGCCGCAGGGGTACTCGGTCTCGGACAGGTGCTGCTCGAGGCCGGTCCGGTCCGGAGCGGACATCGCACACCTCCTGATCGTTGCTCCACCTCCGCGTACCCGGGGCGGCCGGGGCGGAAACTCAGCCCACGACGATCGTGTGGTCCGACCGCGGTTCCAGGGACCCGATCACCGGGTGGCCCGGCAGTTCGCCGGCGACCAGCAGGCCGCCGGACGTCTGCGCGTCCGCCAGCAGCAGCGCCTCGCCCGCCGAAATCCGGGACAGCTCGGCGTGCGGACGCACCCAGTCGAGGTTCCGCCGGGTGCCCCCGCTGACGTACCCGTCGCGCAGCGCCTCCCGCGCGCCGTCGAGGTACGGCACCGCGGCCGGATCTATTCGAGCCGTCACGCCGCTCGCGCGGGCCAGCTTGTGCAGGTGGCCGAGCAGACCGAACCCGGTCACGTCGGTGGCGCAGGTGACCCCGGCGGCCAGCGCGGCACGGGACGCCGGCGCGTTCAACGTCGTCATCGCGTCGATCGCCTGCTCGAACCGCTCGCCGGTGGCCTTGTGCCGCGAGTTGAGCACGCCGATGCCGAGCGGCTTGGTCAACGTCAGCGGCACGCCCGCGCGGCCGGCGTCGTTGCGCAGCAGCCGCGCCGGATCCGCGAGGCCGGTCACCGCGAGGCCGTACTTCGGCTCCGGGTCGTCGATGCTGTGCCCGCCCGCCAGGTGGCAGCCGGCCTCGCCGCAGACGTCGAGACCGCCGCGCAGGACCTCGGCGGCGAGCTCGAACGGCAGCGTTTCCCGCGGCCAGCCGAGCAGGTTGACCGCCACCACCGGCGTGCCGCCCATGGCGTAGACGTCGGACAGTGCGTTGGCCGCGGCGATCCGGCCCCAGTCGTAGGCGTCGTCGACGACCGGGGTGAAGAAGTCCGTGGTGACGATCAGCGCGGTGTCCCCGGAAATCCGGACCGCAGCCGCGTCGTCGCCGGTTTCGAGGCCGACGAGCAGCTCGCCCGGCGGATCGGCGGGCACGGCGCCGGCCAGGCCGCGCACGGCCGCTTCCAGTTCGCCGGGCGGGATCTTGCACGCGCAGCCGCCACCGTGCGCGTACTGCGTCAGTCGGAAACCCACGGGTTCATCCTGCCCGCCCGCCGCGACCTTGGCAGGATGGCCACCATGGTGCAGGGAGGCGTATCCGGCCTGGTGACCGGCGCGGTCTTCAAAACCGGCGAACGGCAGGTACTGCCGCTGGCGGGTTCGATTCCCGTCCGCCTCCGCCATGCCTGACCCCCGCCGCGCGATCCCGCGGACCGACGCGGTCCTGGCCGAGCCCCGGATCGCCAAGGCCGCCGGGACGCTCGGACGTGACCTGGTGAAATCGGTGGTCAACGAGGTCCAGCGGGCCGCCAGGGCCGGCGAGATCGCGCCCGGAGACGTCGCCGAGACCGTGCTCGCGCGGCTCCCGGCGGGCGCGTCCTCGCTGCGGCCGGTGATCAATGCGACCGGCGTCGTCGTGCACACCAACCTCGGCCGGGCGCCACTTTCGGCCGCCGCGCTCGAGGCCCTCGCCGCGGCCGGCGGCGCCACCGACGTCGAATACGACCTCGCGACCGGCGACCGGGCCCGCCGCGGCCGCGGCGCCGTCTCCGCCCTGCACGCCGCCGTGCCGGACGCCGGCGCGGTGCACGTGGTCAACAACAACGCCGCCGCCCTGCTGCTCTGCGCGCTCACGCTGGCCCCGGGCCGCGAGATCGTCGTCAGCCGGGGCGAACTGGTGGAGATCGGCGACGGCTTCCGCATCCCGGACCTGCTCGAATCGGCGGGCGCACGGTTGCGCGAGGTCGGAACCACGAACCGGACGTCGGCCCGGGACTACGCCGCCGCGATCGGCCCGGACACCGGGTTCGTGCTCAAGGTCCACCCGTCGAACTACCGCGTCACCGGGTTCACCGCGGAAGCGGCGCTCGGTGAGCTGGCCGGCCTCGGCGTGCCGTTGGTCGCCGACATCGGCTCCGGCCTGCTCGCCCCGCACCCCCTGCTGCCGGCCGAGCCGGACGCGGCGAGCGCGCTGCGGGCGGGCGCCACGATCGTCACCGCCAGCGGCGACAAACTGCTCGGCGGCCCGCAGGCCGGCCTGCTGCTCGGCGCCGCGGACGTCGTCGAACGGCTGCGACGGCACCCGGCCGCGCGGGCCCTGCGCGTCGACAAGCTCACCCTCGCCGCCCTCGAAGCGACGTTGCGCGGGCCGGAACCCCCGGTGCGCGCCGCACTCGGAGCGTCCGTCGCGAGCCTGCGGGAACGGGCGGAAGCGCTGGTCGAGGCCCTGGGAACCCGGGACGCCCACGTGGTCGCGTCGGTGGCGGCCGTCGGCGGCGGAGGCGCGCCCGGCGTCGAACTCCCCAGCGTCGCGGTGAGCCTGCCCGCCCGGTACGCGGCCGCGTTGCGCACGGGCGAGCCCGCGGTGGCCTGCCGGGTCGTCCGGGACCGCTGCCTGCTCGACCTGCGGACCGTGCGGCCGGAAGAAGACGCGAAGCTGCGGGAAGCCGTCCGCCGATGCGGGTGATCGTCACCGCCGGGCACGTCGACCACGGGAAGTCCACGCTCGTGCGGCGCCTGACCGGGATGGAGCCCGACCGGTGGGCCGAGGAGCGTCGCCGCGGCCTCACCATCGACCTCGGCTTCGCGTGGACCCGGATCGGCGACGACGACGTCGCGTTCGTGGACGTGCCGGGCCACGAACGGTTCGTGCCGAACATGCTCGCGGGCGCCGGGCCGGCTCCGGCCGTGCTGTTCGTCGTCGCCGCGGACGAGGGCTGGATGCCGCAGTCGGCCGAGCACCTCGCCGCACTGGACGCGTTCGGCGTCCGGCGCGGCCTGCTGGTCGTCACCAAGGCCGACCGCGCCGACCCGGCCGCCGCGACGGCCCTCGCACGGGACGAGATCGCGAAAACATCCTTGGGTGCGGTCCCGAGCGTCGTCGTCAGCGGCACCACGGGCGCGGGCCTCGACCGGCTGCGCTCGGCGATCGGCGAACTGACCGCCGAGCTGGCGGTACCCGATCCGGCCGCCGACGTCCGGCTGTGGATCGACCGCGCCTTCACGGTTTCCGGGGCCGGCACGGTCGTCACCGGCACCCTCTCCGCCGGCACGATCGCCGCGGGCGACGAGCTGCTGCTGGGGCCGGCGCGGGTGAAGGTCCGCGCCCTGCAGGCGCTCGGCGAACCCCGCGACCGCGTCGCCGCCGTGGCCAGGGTCGCGGTGAACCTGCGCGGCACCGCACGCGGCGACGTCGGCCGCGGCGACGTCCTGCTCACCCCCGGCCGGTGGCGCACCACGGCCGAGTTCGACGTCCGGCTGCGCGGCGCGGCCGCCGCGGACCTGCACCGCGAACTGGTGCTGCACCTGGGCACGGCGGCTGTGCCGGTGCGGGTCCGTCCACTCGGGACCGACACCGCGCGGCTCACCACGGCGGCGGCGCTGCCGCTGCGCACCGGAGACCGCGGCCTGGTGCGCGATCCCGGCGAGCACCGGATCGCCGCCGGCTTCGACGTCCTCGACGTCGACCCGCCCGCGCTGACCCGCCGCGGCGCGGCGCGGGCCCGCGGCCGCGAGCTGACCGAACCCGACCTCGCTCGGAGTTACTTGCGCCGCAACGGGTTCGTGCGCGCGGCGGACTTCGCCGCGATGGGCCTGCCGGAGCCGGGGGAGCGGCTGGGCGAGTGGTGTGCGGACCCGGACCGGCTCGTGGCGCTGCGCGCGCAGGCGGCCGGGATCGTGGGCGGGTGGGACAGCACGGCCGCGGGCGTGCCGGTGGAGGCGTTGCGGCAGCGGCTCGGGCTGCCCGCTCCGGAGCTGGTCGTCCCCGTGCTGCGGGGCACCGGGTTCGCGGCGGCGGGCGGGCTGGTCCGCCGTCCCGGCGCCGGGCTCGCCCCCGCCGTCGAGAAGGCCGTGGAAACGGCGGCACACCGGCTCGCCGAGCACCCGTTCCGCGCACCGGAGGCCGACGACCTGCGAGCGCTGGGCCTCGGCCGGCGCGAACTGGCGGCCGCGGTCCGCCTCGGCCGGCTGACGGCGGTCGCGGAAGGCGTCGTGCTCGGCCCGGACGCGGAAGAACGGGCGGTGGCCGAGCTGCGGCGGTTGCGGCAGCCGTTCACGGTGTCGGAGGCACGCAAGGCCCTCGCCAGCACGCGCCGGGTGATGATCCCGCTGCTGGAGCGCCTGGACGCGGCGGGGCGGACCGAACCCCTCGGCGACGGCACCCGCCGCACGACGGGCTAGCTCCGCACGTCTGGCGTCCGCTACCGCCGAAGCCCGCCGAAGAACTCACCCAGCGCGGCGGCGAGTGCCTCGGGGTTCTCCTCGGCCACGTGGTGCCCGGACTTGATCGCGTGCCCGCGCAGATCGGTCGTCCACGGACGCCAGACGGCCAGGACGTCGCCGTAGAGGTCTTCCAGGTCGTCGTCGCTGGACCAGAGCACCAGCGTGGGGCAGGTGATCCGCCGTCCGGTGGCGCGGTCGGCGTTGTCGTGGGCGCGGTCGACGCCCAGGCCCGCGCGGTAGTCCTCGAGCATCGCGGTCACCGTGGCCGGGTCGTGGATCGCGCGGTGGAAGTCGGCGAAGTTCTCCTCGCCGAGCCGTTCGGGGGTGTTCTTCGTGGCGACGTTGTACCAGGCGTCGGGGTCGGCGGTGATCACCCGTTCCGGTTTTTCGGGCTGGGCGAAGAAGAACCAGTGGTACCACTCCCGCGCGAACCGCGCGTCGCAGCGGGCGAGGGCCTCGCCGATCGGGACGGCGTCGAGGATCGCCGCACCCCGGACCGCCGACGGGTGGTCGAGCGCCAGGCGCGTGGCCACGTACGCGCCGCGGTCGTGGCCCGCCACGAAGAACTCCTCGTGCCCGAGGTGGCGCATCAACGCGACGCAGTCCGCCGCCATGACGCGTTTGCTGTAGGGCGTGTGGTCTTCGTCGGTCGGCGGCTTGGTGGACTCGCCGTAGCCGCGGGTGTCCGCGCACACCACGGTGAACCGCTCCGCGAGCCGCGGGGCGACGCGGTGCCACGTCGTGTGCGTGCGCGGGTGCCCGTGCACCAGCAGGACCGGCGGCCCCGAGCCGCCGTGGCGCACCCGCAGGGTGACCTCACCGACGTCGATGCGGTCCAGTGTGAAGCCGTCGAACACGCGCTGCCCCCAGACAGGACGCCGCTGCCGCACCCCGGCGTCCGGGGTGCGGCAGCGGCTGGGTCATCGTTGTGACCTTGAAAACCAGGTCACTTCTTGTCCGTGACGCCCTTCACGGCGTCCTTGATCTTCTCGCCGGCCTGCTTCAGCGAGCCCTTGGCCTGGTCGGACTTGCCCTCGGCCTGCCACTGCTCGTTGCCGGTGGCGTCGCCGACGGCTTCCTTGGCCCGGCCCTTGAGCTCTTCGCCCTTGTTTTCCAGCTTGTCGTTCATCGGAGTGCACCTTCCGTCGCGGCGACATTTCCGGATCGGCCAGTCGCCAAAAGGGCCTTGACAAACAGGTACCCACTCATCGCGGGGCTACACATCGGCCGGCAGGTGCCCGCCCATCCGCTCGATCCGCTGGATCGCCGGCTCCGCGAGGATGCCGTGCACGATCACCGACACGGCGATGGCGAGGGCGCCGACGCGCCACAGCACGTCCTGCTGCGGCACCGGAAGCCGGTTGAGCGTGTAGGCCAGGTAATAGAGCGTGCCGATGCCCCGCACACCGAAGAAGGCGATCGCCGCGGTGGCGGGCCGTCCCGGCGACGACGCGCCGAGCAGGGAAAGCCAGCCCACCAGCGGCCGGACCACCAGCACGGCCACGACGGCGAGCACCACTTCGAGGGGCTGCAGCCCGCGCAGCAGGCCGTCGCCGATCGCCAGGCCCAGTCCCAGCAGGGCGAGCGGGACGAACAGCCGTTCCAGCTGGTGGCCGAAGGCGTGCAGGACGCCGTGGTACTCGTGCTCGCGTTCCTGCGTGCGCACCGCGACGGCCGCGACGAACACGGCGACGAACCCGTTGCCGTGGGCTGCTTCCGCGAGCGCGTAGGGCACGAAGGCGAGGGCGAGCAGGACCAGCCCGTCGGCGTATTCGGCCAGCCGCAGCCGGTCCGACGGCGTCCGGAAGATCGCCCAGCCGAGCACCCGGCCGGTGAGCAGGCCGGTCACGACGCCGATGACCAGTGGCAGCAGCAGGTCCACCAGCACCCAGGAGAGCTCCAGGCGGGGCTGCCCGCTCGCCAGTGCTAAACCGAGCAGGACGAACGGCATGGTGAGACCGTCGTTGAGCCCGGCCTCCGTCGTCAGCGTGAAGCGGATTTCGTTGTTCCTGGCCAGTTCCGGCTCGACGTCGGGGTGCGGGACGCCGATGTCGCCCGCCAGCACCGGGTCGGTCGGGGCCAGCGCCGCGGCCAGCAGCAGCGCCACGCCGGGGGCGAGCGCGAGCCACCAGTACCCGAGCAAGGCGATCGCGAGGATCGACACCGGCATGGTGATGGCGAGCAGCCGCCACGTCGAGCCCCACCGGCGCAGCCCGAACGGGCGGTCGACGGACAGCCCCGCCCCGGCGAGCGCCACCAGAATGCCCAGCTGGGCGAAGGATTCCACGCCGTGCAGGTGGGCGGCCGGATCGCTCCAGCCGTTGCCGTAGGGGGCCGGCAGCGGCAGCATGCCGAGCACGATGCCGGCGACCAGCATCACCAGCGGCACCGAGAACGGCCGGTCGGCGACCAGCTTCGGCACGATCGCCGCGGCGAGCGCGAGCACGCCCGCCACCCCGAACAACACCGTCAACGACGACAAAGTCTCCTCCTGCCCGCTCGTACCCGCACACCGCGGCCAGGAGACCCGGTCGAGCGTGAGCCCGGGTTCCACCGGGCGCACCGCGATCGGCCGGGCACCCGGGGGCCGGGTAGCGTGGCAGGAAGAGGCGCGCCGCGGCCCGGATTCCCGGCGTGCGGGCGGCGAAACCGAGGAGGCCGCGGTGACGGCGACGAACGGGGCAGGCGGGCCGTGCCGGTTCTGCGGCAGGCAGCGCGACCCCCGGGTGCCCGGCCGGAACGGGCCGATCTGCGTGGACTGCGTCCGCGCCGGCCTGCGGGTGGTGCGCGACGGCGCGGACCGGGAGAGCGGCGCGGGCGACGTGCTGGCGGCGGTGACGTCGCCGCTGGCCGCGGTGTGCGACTTCTGCGGCCGCCGCGAGCGCCGGACGTTCCTCGGGCTCCGGCGCCCGCTGCTGCGCGTGGACTGCGCCGCGCGGGACGCGGTGATCTGCGTGGACTGCCTGGACCACGCCGGTGATGTGCTGAACGTCGCCCTGCGCGGCTGACGGCGTTTCCCGCCCGGCGCCCGCGGGTAGCCGGGCGCCATGACGTCCACTCGGGAACAGCGCACGCGACCGGAGACCGCCTCGGTCGCCGAAACCCTGCGCGTCGCGGTCGAGGTCGCCCTGCCCACGCTGGCCGGCGGCGTCATCAAGCGCCGTCCCGCGGCGATGGCGATGGTCGGGAAGCTGCAGTTCGACCGTCCCGCCGTGCGCTTGCTGCGCCGGCTGCGCGACCGCCACCACGGCCACCCGCTGAAGCTGCGGGTGCCCGGCCGGTCGGTGGAACTGGCGTTGTCCGGCGCGGACGTGCAGCGGCTGCTGGCCGGCGCGCCAACACCGTTCAGCCCGTCCACAATGGAGAAACGCGCCGCGCTGGGCCACTTCCAGCCGCACGGCGTGTTGATCTCGGACGCGGCCGATCGCCCGGCCCGCCGCCGGTTCACCGAGGCCGTGCTCGAACCCGGCCGCCCGCTGCACGAGCTCGCGACGCCGTTCGCCGCCGCCATCGCCGAAGAGGCGGCCGTCCTGCTGGGCGAAGCCACCGGCGAGCTCGACTGGGACACCTTCGACGTCGCCTGGTGGCGGCTGGTCCGGCGCGTCGTGCTCGGTTCGGGTGCGCGTGACGACACCACGCTCACCGACCAGCTCGAACGCCTGCGGCTCGACGCGAACTGGGCGTACCTGCACCCGCAACGCAAGCAACTGCGCGCGCAGTTCCGCGAGCGGCTCACCGCGCACCTCGGCCGCGCCGAGCCCGGCAGCCTCGCCGCGGTGATCGCCGAAACCGGCGAGGACACCGCACCCGACCAGGTGGCGCACTGGCTGTTCGCCTTCGACGCGGCGGGCATGGCGACGTACCGGACGCTGGCGTTGCTGGCGAGCCACCCGGCGGCCCTGGACCGCGCCCGCACGGATCTCGAAGGCATCGACCTCGCCGAGCCGCACCAGCTGGGCTACCTGCGCGCGTGCCTGCTGGAGGCGGTCCGGCTGTGGCCGACCACGCCGATGATCCTGCGGGAGACCACCGAGGAGACGTCCTGGGGCCCGGCGGGAACGACGGTGCTGATCTTCACGCCCTTCTTCCACCGCGACCCGGACCTGTCCTACGCCGACCGGTTCGAGCCGGATCTCTGGCTCGACGGCCGGGCCGCGGAGAACCCGGCCCTGGTCCCGTTCAGCGCGGGCCCGGCCGTCTGCCCGGGCCGCGACCTGGTCCAGTTCTGCGCGAGCACGATGCTGGCGAACCTGCTGCGCGAGCACGGGTACGAGCAGGCGTCGGGACCGGTGCTGTCCCCGGAGCGCCCGCTGCCGGCCACCCTCGACAACTTCCACCTGAAGCTCAAGCCGGTCGCTTGAGCCGCGTCCGCCGGAGCCGGGTGACGGCGGTGACGGCCGCCGCGCCGAGCAGGACCAGCGCGACCGGCAGCGCCGTCGGCAGCCAGGGCCACGCGTGGCCTTCGAAGACGACCCCGTCGGTGGGCAGTTCCAGCACCTTCGCCGTCCAGCGTGCGGTGGCGACGTCGGTGCGGCGGGAAAGCCCGCTCACCGCCGTGTCGTAGGGGAAGCCCGGCCGGTCGTGGACGTACTCGGGTGCCGGTCCGCCGGGTGGCGGCGTGACCCCGCGCGTCGCGCCCGGCACGAGCAGCCGGTCGAGGCCGGGCGCGGCGGTGAGGTCCGCCCGGGGCAGGAACGTCAGCCCGTGCCGGGACCGGATCGGGCCACCGCCGGTGCTCACGGCAAGGGTGCGCGAGGACAGCGACTGGCCCTCGGTGTCGAACACCGAGGCCAGTTCGACCTCGCCGACGCCGTTCGCGAGCAGGACGCCGATGGTGTCGGGGTTCCAGCGGAACCCGGCGTTGACGATCGCCGCCGCGTCCGGCATCCCGGCCGGCGGGGTCACCGGCACCGCGGTGCCGTAGTGCCGCCAGCCGATGGCCGCCGCGGCGTCCGCGGCCACCGCGCGCCCGGCCAGCCGCTCGACCCAGTGCAGCGTGCCGTCGATGCCGGAGAGGATCCCGGCGGTGGTGACGACGGTGCCGTCGTCGACGAACCGCTCGCCGCGCACCCACCGCACCGCCGGGTACTCGGCGGCCCAGTCGTCGACCTTCAGCCAGTGCGCGGTGGCCGGCCGCCCGTCGAGCAACCCCGCGGAGGCGAGCACCGCACCGCCGTTGCAGACGCTCAGCAGCTTCGAGCCGTGCGCGGCCTGGGCCCGCAGCCAGGCGTTGACCGGCTCGGTCGTCGCCTCGCCGACATCGGGGAACGCCGGAACGACGACGAGGTCCGGCGCCTTCGGTCCCAACCGGGCGGCGAGGCCGGCGAAGTCGAGGTCGGGCACCAGGTCGAGCCCGCCGGTCAGCGGTTTCGGCTCGCGGTGCGGTGCGACCGTGTAGACGTTGAACCGGCCGGTCGCGGCCAGGACCTCGTAGGGGGCGAGTGCGTCGGAGACGACGGCACCGCGGTCGCCGACGACGACCACCGCGGTCGGCTTGGCCGGGTCGTGGGCCACCGGCGCCGCGGCGGGCACGGGCCGCGGCGGGCCGGCGGCGTAGAGGGCGTCGAACGCGCCGGTCGCGGCGACGGTCGCGCCCACGGCGGGGACCACCAGCACGGCGGCCACCGCGGCGAGGAGGAGGGCGAGGCGCTTCAGCACGGTCAGTGCCAGTACTCGGCGCGGCGCCACACCATGGCGGCGAGCATCAGCGGGAACATGATCACGTGGCCGGCGGCCATCAGCGCGCCGCCGGAGATGGCCCCCAGCCAGTACGGCACGAGCAACGCCACGAACGGCAGGTACATCACCGCGGCCATCTCGGCGATCCGCGGCCACGAGTGGCGGCGCAACGCCATGGCGAGCACCATCGCGACGGTCATGTTCGTGGCCATCACGAGCGCGCCGACGTCCGGGCGTGCCAGCCAGGTGGACGGCCACAGCGGGGCGAGCGCCACCATGCCGATGAGCATGGCGACGACCATTTCGACGTAGTGGCCGGTGAACCGGGCGAGCTTGCGGGCGGTGGTCCGGGTGGTTTCGGTGGTGGTCATGGTTCCCTCCAGGTCGGTACCCGGACGAGGATCGCCGCTTCCGGCTGTGCTGCCACGTGCCGGAAGTCATGACCGGGGTCACGGCCGGAGCAGGCCGAGGTCCCTCGCGCGCAGGGCGGCCTGGGTGCGGTCGCGTGCCCCGAGCTTGCCCAGCACGTTCGTGACGTGGTTCTTGACCGTGCCTTCGGCCAGGAACAGCGCCGCGGCGATCTCGCGGTTGCTGCGGCCGTCGGCGAGCAGCCGCAGCACCTCGAGTTCGCGCTCCGACAGCGGCACCACCAGTGGCTGGGGCCGCGGCGGCGGCGCGTCGGGCAGCTGCGCGAACCGCGCGAGGACCTTCGCCGCCACCGAAGGCTGCAGCACGGATTCCCCGCGGGCCGCGGCCAGCACCGCCTCCACCAGGCGCGCCGAGGAGACGTCCTTCAGCAGGTAGCCGACGGCGCCCGCACGCAGGGCGGCGAAGACGTCCTCGTCGTCGTCGAACGTGGTCAGCGCGATGACCCGGACGTCCGGGTGCTCCGCCCGCAGCCGCCGGGTCGCGGCCACGCCGTCGAGGACCGGCATGCGCAGGTCCATCAGGACGACGTCCGGTGTCCGCGAAGCCGCCTCGCGCAGGGCGTCGTCGCCGTTCCCGGCCTCGCCGACGACGTCGATGCCGTCGTGGGTGGCGAGCAGGGTGGCGAGGGCTTCGCGGAACAGCGCCTGGTCGTCGACGAGCAGGACACGAACCGGCGTCATCCGGGGATCTCCATGGTCAGGGCGCTGCCGCGGCCGGGGGTCGAGGTGAAGGCGAGCTCGCCGCCGAGGTGTTCGGCCCGTTCCCGGAGCCCGATCAGGCCGAAGCCGGGCGACGTACCGCCGTCCCTGCCGCGGCCGTCGTCGCGGACCTCGACCCGGACCGCCGTGGCGGCGTAGCCGAGCACCACGTCCACGGTGTCGGCGCCGGCGTGCTTGCGGACGTTCGTCAGGCCTTCTTGCGCGGCCCGGAAGAGCGCCTCGCGCTGCTCGTCCGGCAGCGGGCGTTCGGGACCGGCCACCGTGAGCCGGGCCGTGACCCCGGTCGCCGACGTCTCTTCGGTGAGGGCCTTCAGCGCCTCCGGCAGCGGCGGCACCACCCGCGGTACACGCAGCGTCCGCACCGAACGGCGCACCTCGGCCAGCGCGGTTTCGGCCTGCTCCTGGGCTTTCGCCAGCACCGCGTCGGCCTTGCCGGGATCGGTCGGCAGCACCGCCCGCGCGGCCTTCACCTGCATCTGGACGACGGTGAGCGAATGCCCGAGCCCGTCGTGGATGTCGCGGGCGACCCGGTTGCGCTCCTGCGCCGTCGCCAGCCGCTCCGCCTGGGCGGCGTGGTCACGGAGTTTCGCGTGCGCTTCGGCGAGTTCGCGGCGCGAGCGCTGTTCGCGCAGCAGCAGTTCGGTGATGATCGCGGCGAACAGCACCGAGATGAGCGTGCCGATCCCTTCGCGCAGGCCCTCGCCCAGCGACATCCCGAGGTGCACGAGCGGGACCACGGCGATGACGAGGGCGATCGCGGGCGGCGGCAGGCGCAGCAGCACGCACTGGCTGACCAGCACGACGAGGAACAGCGTCGTCCCGACCCCGGCGTCGATCGTGAAGAGCACGAAGGCCAGCGGCAGCTGGACGGCGACGTAGGCCGCGCTCCACGCGAGCCGCTCGCGGCCGCGCACCCAGCCGAAGCCGGCCGTGGCGAGACCGGCGAAGACCGCGCCGAGCACGAGGGCGAGCCGGGGTTCCCCGGACCCGAGGACCCCGAGCACGATCGAGAGGAGGGCGCCGCAGGTCAGCGCCCCGAGGGCCCGGTTCATGCGGTCACTGTGGAGGCTGCGGCGCCCCGCGGTCAACCACGAAAGCGTTCACACGGCCGTTCGACACCCGGGCGCTTACGCTGGAACCGACGGCACCGCCGATTCGGGGGTTTGACATCGATGTCAGTGCTCTGGGGCGTTTCCTTCGACGCCACGCCGCTGTCCGGGGTCGTGGTCGAGTTCCTCAAAACCGCGCACCGCTTCGCCGCGCGCGGGCACCGCGTCCACCTGGACCTCGGGTACGACATCAAGGCCGACAAGGGCGCGTTCTTCCGGCCCTACCGCGACGAGGGCCGGCTCCTGCCGGAGTGGGTCACGCTCGACCGCGTCGAAGGGGTCGAGCAGATCCGGGGCTACGACGAGGAGTTCGTCGACCGGGTGCTCACCCGGGTCGTCCAGGACGGCGACGAGACGCTGCGGCCCGAGAGCGACCGGATCGCCGGCGAACTGGCGGACCGGATCGTCGCCACCTGGGAACGCCTCGGCGTGACCGTGGTGATGGTGGAGAACGGGACCCTGCCGGAAAACCTCGCCTACACCGAGGCGCTGTACTCCGCGATCGGCCGCTACGGCGCCCGCCACCGGCTCGGCCGGTTCGTGTTCTGGCGCGACCACGACCTGATGTGGCAGAGCGAGCCCGGGATCGCCAAGTACGGCACCTTCCCGTACCCGGGTGTCCCCGCGCCGCGGAACTCGCCGCACATCCACTACTTCGCCCTGCACGAGCAGGCGAAGGCGCGGACGCTGGAGTGGGTGCCGGAGCTGGCCGCCCTCGACGTCCTGCCCAACTCCTTCACCATCGCCCCCGCGCGGATCGACGACCGCAACGCGGCCTTCCGGCGTGACCACGGAATTCCCGAAAACGTCCCGCTGCTGGCCCGGATCACCCGGATCATCCCGCAGAAGCGCATCGACCGGGACCTCCACCTGCTGGCCCTGCTGCCGGACGCGTGGCTGTTCGTCGCCGGCGACGTCGGCGAGACGCCTGCCGAGCACGCCCGGCTCGTCGAGCTGGCCACGGACCTCGGCGTGCGGGACCGCGTCGTGTTCGGCGGCTGGCTGACCCCGTACGACACGGCCGTCCCCGGCCGCTACTCCGTGCGCGACCTCCTCGCGCACGCGTCGATCGTGTCGTTCCTGACCTCCTACGACTACGAGAGCTACGGCAACCCGGTCAGCGAGGCGATCGCGTCCGGGACGCCGTACATCACCAGCGGGTACGAGCTGTACGACGTCGTCTACGGCAGCCAGGGCTTCCGGGCCCCGGTGCTGGACATCCGGGCCCGCGACCTGCCGGACGCGGCCTTCGCGCGCGAAGTCGCCGAGCTGATCACCGACGAAGGGAAACGGGCGGAAGTGGTGCGGGTGAACTCCGAACTCGGGCAGGCGCGGTTCGGCGCGCGGGTCGTCGACGACCTGGTCGACCGGCTGTACCCGCCGCCGATGGGGGCGGCGACGCGGCTGAGCGTGGTGCTGCCGGTGTACAACGAAGCCGCGAACCTCCCGGAGGTGCTGCGGACACTGCACGACCAGCGCGACGGCGACGCGCCGCTGGACAAGAGCCGGTACGAGGTCGTGCTCGTCGACAACAACTCGACGGACGACACCGTGGCCGTCGCCCGCGCCTTCGCGGCCGCGCACCCGGAGCTGGCCCTGCACGTCATCCACGAACCCGAGCAGGGTGTTTCGTGCGCGCGGCGGGCGGGGATGGACTTCGCCGCGGCCCGCAGCCGGAATCGGCCCGACAGCGATCCGGGGGAGCGGTTCTACCTCGTCTCCGCCGACGCGGACTGCCGGGTCGACCCCGGCTGGCTGAGCGAACTGTTCGCCGCGATGGAGTCGAGCAAGGCCGCCATCGGCGTCTGCGACTACTACTACAACGCCGAGCACTTCACCGGGCGGCCGCGGTTGTGGGACGCGATCCAGCGGACGCTGCGGTGCCGCGCCGTCACCTTCGCGCTCTTCGGCGGCTTCCCCGACGGCAAGGGCTTCGCCGTCGAGCGCGACGCCTACGAGCGCGCCGGTGGCATCGAGATCTTCTACCAGCTGCAGGACGGGAAGTTCGTCAACCACCTCTCCGACGACTGGGACTTCGGCATCAAGGTCGCCAGCGGCGGCGACGCGATCACCTACGCGCCGCGCTCGCGCGTCGAGATCAACCCGCGGCGCGTCGACCACGCCATCGACGAGGTCATCGCCGGCCGGGCCTACGGCGCGGGAGGCATCATCGTCATGCGCGACATCCGGCCGTCGGCGCCGCCGGTGTCCGCCGACCTCACCGAGGCCGAGGCGCGGCAGGCGTGGGAGTTCTCGATCAAGGACTTCACGCCGAAGAACACCATCCTGCCGGTGCTCCTGACCCCCGCGCTGCTGGAGGACGACGCCGTCATCGCGTTCTTCGGGTCCGAGCTCGCCGCGCGGCTGGCCCGGCGGATCGGCGAGATCCGGCACGAAATGCGCGTCGTCGACTTCACGCCGATCCACGCCTACAAGACGCCGTCGTACCGGCTGTACTTCGAGTTCGCCGACGAGCTCTTCGCGTGCCTGCGGCGGCACGTCGGCGAGGACATCGGCCACCCGCCGCCGCTGCCGCCGTGCCTGGCGGAGGTGCCGGCCGAGCGGTTCGCGGAATTCGTCCGCTACTACTGCGAAGACCGTGAGTCGGGCGAAGCCCACGACTACTTCGGCAACGGAGGGGTGTTCTGATGACACTGGGCTATGAAGCGGCGATCGGCTCGTTGCACACGATCGATCCCGCGTGGCCGCGTCCCGCCGTGCTCGACGTCCTCGAAGCACCCGAGAACCGGCACCTGCTCGACTTCGTGCAGGAGGACCCGTTCGGGGCGCACGTGTTCCCGGGCAACGTCCCCGGCTCGCCGTCGGAGTTCCTGCGCGACCTGGACGCGCAGCTGGCTTCGGCCGGGCCGATCCACCTGTGGTCCTACATCCCGACGTGCGCCTACCGCTGCCGGTTCTGCCAGTACCCGGTGGTGCTGGTCAAGGGCAAGATCGAGAAGGCGGCGGACTGGGTCGACCTCAACATCCGCGAGGCGCGGCTGTGGCTCGACGCCGTGCCCCACCTGGCCGGCGCCGAGGTGGGGGAGTTCAACGTCTTCGGCGGGACGCCGTCGCTGCTGCCGGAGCCGGAGATCCGCCGGCTCCTGGACTTCTACCGGTCGAACTTCGGTTTCACCGCCGAGACGACGATCCGCTTCGAGGGCGACCCGAGCACGTTCACCCCGGCCAAGCTCGAGCTGCTGCGGGAACTGGGCTGCACCAAGCTGTCCAGTGGCGTCCAGTCGTTCGACGACCACGTGCTGGCGCTCTGCGGGCGCGAGCACACCGCGCAGATGTGCGTCGACTTCGTCTCGGGCGCCACCGCGGCGGGCTTCGAGTGGGTCAGCATCGACCTCATGTACGGCCTGCTCGACCAGACGCTCGACAGCGTCCGCCGGGACCTGGACGTCGTGCTGGAGAACGAAGTCACCGCCGTGGTGTGCACCAAGCTGCACCTGGCGTCCTACAGCGACACCCGCACCGGCGTCACCGGCGAGAAGCCCGCGGCGTGGCAGCTGCCGTCCTACCGGGACAAGCTCGTGCGCGACGGGCACCGCTGGCCGACGCTCGGCGAGCAGTACCAGATGCGGGAGCTGCTCACCGAAGGCCTGCGCGCGGCCGGGTACACCGAACACCCGACGATGTACTTCGCGCGCGACGGCCTCGGGCCGGAGAAGTGGAAGTCCATCATGGTCGACCAGGACAAGCAGGAGGCCGAGGTCGCGATCGGGCTGGGCGGCAGCTCGAGCTGCCGCGCGTCCGAGGCGATCACCGACGTGAACTCCCGCCGCTACACCGAAACCGTGACCGCCGGCCGGATCCCGCTGGGGTCGGCGACGCGGTTCACCCCGGAAGCGCAGGAAGCGCGTGCGGTGAAGATGGCGCTGACGACGTTGCAGCCGTTGCGGGATTCCCTGCACCGGGAACGCTTTCCCGGCCGCTCGCTGTTCGCGGACCCGTGGCTCGGCAAGTTCCGCGCACTGGCCGACCGGGGGCTGGTCCGGCTGGGCCCGGACGTCGTCGAGCTGACCGCGGCCGGCGAGGTGCTCGTCGAGGCGATCATCACCACCGAACTCTGAAGATCACTGCATCGGGTGACACCCGCCTCGCGGGGAACGCGCCGGGCGGGCAGCATGGGTTCCGATCTGCTCCTCCCGAGATCGGAGCCCGGATGAACCGAACCCTGGCGGGCGCGGCCACGTTGGCGGTGTTCGCGGCCGTGGTGGTCGCGACGCCTGCCCGGGCCGACTATTCCCAGGCGGACACGAACTACGCGGGCACCCAGATCGCGCGCCACGAAGGCGTCCAGGGAACTCCTCGCGCCGACGTGGCGGGGCAGACGCTCGGGCACGACGTCAGCGGGCACCAGGGCCCGGTCGACTGGGCCGCCGCGGCCGGCGCCGGGGCGAAGTTCGCCTACGTCAAGGCGACCGAGGGCACCGGGTTCGTCAACCCGCAGTTCCGGCAGCAGTACGACGGCGCGCACGCGGCGGGCATCATCCGCGGCGCCTACCACTTCGCCCGCCCGGACGTCTCGGGCGGCGCCGAGCAGGCGGAGTACTTCATCGCCCGCGGCGGCGGCTGGCGCCCGGACGGCACCACGCTGCCCGGCGCGCTGGACGTCGAGTACAACCCGTACGGCGAAGTCTGCTACGGCAAGAACCCGGCCGACCTCACCGCGTGGATCGCGGACTTCACCCGCACGTACCTGGCGAAGGTCAAGCGCAGCGCGCTGATCTACACGAGCACGACGTGGTGGAAGCGCTGCACCGGCAACACCGCCCGCTTCGGGAACACGGACCCGCTGTGGCTGGCGCGGTACGGGCCCGAGGTCGGCGAGCTGCCGGCGGGGTGGGCGAAGCAGAGCATCTGGCAGTTCGCCCGCGGCGGCGGCCTGCCGGGGGACCAGAACTACTACAACGGCCCGATGGGCCGGGTGCAGGCGCTGGCGAAGGGTTAGAGCCGCCGGCGCAGGTCCGGCCACGGCGGCCGGTGCACCACGGCGAGACCGGTGAGAGTCGCGCTGACCAGCGCGACGCAGATTCCCAGCAGCGCGACGCGCGTGGCGTCGATCGCCGGTTCCCACCTGGCCCGGCCCTCGCGGACGGTGAACACCCCGACCGGCCGGTGGACCGGGATCACCGTGGTTCCGTCCGGGGTGTCGTACGGATCGCCGAAGGTGCGGGGTGCGGTCATGAGGCCATCGAACCGAAAACCGCCGCCGCTGACAAGATCGGACAAAACCTTGTCGGCTGCGTGACCGGCTGCCTACGATCGAAGTCTTCGTTCGTCCTCTGTGGACTCGGGAGGCGCCGTGCGCAGGATCGCCCTTCTCGCTGCGGTTTCCGTGGCCGCGGCCGTCGTCGTCTCCGCTCCGGGCGCCGCCGGGGCCGGCCGGGCGTGGTTCACGTCGTGGGCGCAGTCGCAGGACGGCCGGGCCGACGCCGCGGTCGGCGGCCGGTCACTGCGGATGATCACCCACCTCAGCCAGGGCGGCGACGCCGTGCGCGTCCGGTTCCAGAACACCTTCGGCACCGGGCCGCTGACCATCGGGCACGCCACCGCCGGGCCGAGCGCAGGCGGCGCGGCCGTCTCCTCGGTGCGTGAACTGACCTTCGGCGGACGGCGCGCCGTCACGATTCCCGCAGGTGGGGAGGTCTGGAGCGACGAGGCCAGGCTCGTCACGCGCCCGGACTCCGACCTCGCGGTGAGCATGTCGGTCGAAGGCACCGCCGTACCCGGCCGCCACGGCGCGGCGTTGCGGGACAACTACCTCACCCCGGCGGGCTCCGGCGATCACACCACCGACGTCACGGGTGGCGCGTTCACGGCCACGGTCGGGTCGACGTACGTCGTCAGCGCCGTCGACGTGCACAACACGGCGTTGCGGGGGGTGGTCGTCCCGTTCGGCAGCTCGGTCGTCGACGGCATCGGCAGCACCAACTGCGGACCGGGCTGCACCCGGCTCGGCGCGAACCGGCGGTGGACCGACGACCTCGCGCGGCGGATCGTCGCCTCGTCCGCACAGCTCGCCGTCGCCAACGCCGGCGTCTCGGGCACGACGAGCGCCCGGTCGTGCCCGGCGATGCCGCCGTCGGTCGCGGGCCTGGACGCGGCGAGCCGGCTGGACCGGGACGTCTTGGCGCTGCACGGCGTCACGGCCGTCATCTACTACTACGGAACCAACGACCTGGCGTACGGCTGCGACGCGGCGACGATCCTCGACAGCTACCGCGCGGTGTTCGCGCCGTTGCGGGCGGCCGGGATCTCCGTGTACGTCACGCCGAGCACGCCGCGGCCGGGGTACGGCGATCAGGCGAACCTGGCCCGGCACGAGATCGCGCTGTTCGTCCAGCGCTGGAACACCTGCGGCGGCACGTGCTCGGGTGTGGTGGACTTCGACACGGTGCTGAAGGACCCGCTGAAGCCGAACAGCATCCGGCCGGAGTACGACAACGGCGACGGCATCCACGCGAACGCCGCCGGCCAGCAGGCCCTGTCCGACTTCGTCTCGGTGCCGATGCTCACCCGTTCCGGGCCCGGTGATCACACGATGGGGTGACCTCGCGAGTCGGAGCGCCCGGACTGTGCGTGCCGGTCAGCAGAGTACGTCCGGTGATGAACGAGTCGATGGACGACGCCGGGTGCTGCCTGCTGTCGGTGGCCTGGAACGTCGCCCCGCTGGCCGAAGGAAGCCCGGGCTCCCGCCGCGGCGACCTGCGCCGCACGGTGGTGGCGGCGTGCCGCACCGCGGGTCACGGCGCCCGCGACTGGGCCGCGCGCCACGGGACGGGCACGGAAGCGCAGTACCGGCCGTTCCTGCAGCTCGCCGACGTCGCGTACGAGATCGCGACGCTCCTGCTGCTGGTGGAGGACTTCCTGGTGCCGGACCTGGAGCGGGAACACCGCCGCTGGGCGGAGATCGAGGAGCTGACGACCCGGCTGACCGAACTCGCCGGCTGGACGGCGGCCTTTCTGTCGTCGGAGGCACCGTTGCGCCTGTCCGGTCGCGCCTGACCGTGCGGTGTTCGCCGGCCGGCCCGCTCAGCGCGGGTGATCGGGGGCGGCGGGGCGGGTGAGGTCGAGCTCGGCCCACACGGTCTTCCCGGTGGGACGTTGCCACTGTCCCCACGTCACGCTCATGGCGGCGACCAGTTTGAGCCCGTGGCCTCCGTCGGACGAGGGTGGCCGTGGGCAGGCGGGATCGATGCACGTGTCGTCGACTTCCACCGAGAGCCGGCCGCGTTTGCGCAGCAGGCGGACCTGACGGGGCGGCTTCCCGTGCCGGAGGGCGTTCGACGTCAGCTCGTTGACCACCATGAGTGCGTCGACCCGCTGGTCTTCGGGCAGGTCCTGCAGCAGCCGGTCGGCCCAGGCTCGCACGGTGGCCAGCTCGGCGAGGTCGTCGGCGACCTCGAGGGCGATCACGCGCAGCGAGTCGTCGAGGTGCGTCGCCTGTTGTTCGGTCGGCATCGGGGCGGGACCCCTTCCTGGTCCGCGGCTCCAGGGCTGTTCGAGGAGCCGGTGTCGGGGGTGGTTACCCGGTTGCCGAGGCGGTGAACCCGATGGTCAGCGGGCGGGCAAGTCGATCTCGCTCTGGCGGTCCGCGAGCGTCCGGGCCAGGTCGGCGAGCTTGACGTTGAGGTCCTGGGACGTCCGCCGCAGGATGCCGAAGGCCGCGTCCGCGGAGATGCCGCGCCGCGCCATGATGATGCCCTTGGCCTGGCCGATCACGTCGCGGCTGTCGATGGCCTTGCGCAGGTGCGCGGCCTGGAGTCCCGCCCGCGTCACGGCGTCGGTGGCGGCCAGGGCGAGCGAGGCGTGGGTGGCCAGCAGCAGCAGGACGTCGCGGTCGGCCGCGTCCAGCCCGTGCCGGGCCCGCGAGTACACGTTGAGGGCCCCGCTGGACTCGCCGGTGGGCGGCCCGCTGATGAGGGCGGTGGAGAGAACGGAACCCATCCCGAGCCGCGTGGCGGCCGGCGCCCACCTGGGCCAGCGCGGTTCGGCCGTGAGGTCCGGCGCGATCGCCACGGCCGGGCCGCCGGGGTCGGCCGCTTCGACGCAGGGACCTTCCCGGAACCGGTACTGCAGCCGGTCGAGTTCGATGGCGACCTCGTCGGTCTCGGCGGGGGTGTGGAAGTGGCCATCGGCGTCGAGCAGGGTGAAGCTGGCCAGGTCGGCGGCGGGAACCATCACCGTCGTGGCCTCGAGGACGCGGCGCAGCACCTCTTCGACGGTGGGGGCGGTCAGCAGGTCGCGCGTCAGCCGCGCGAACCGCTCGGCCTCGAAGTCGGCGACGAGCTCCGCTTTGTCCTGGTCACTGCTCATGCCGCGCTCCCTGAGTTGCGGTGGAAGACGGCTGCCTGCTCAACCATCGCGACGACCAAGGTAGCCCGCCGGACCGTGCGGCCGCCACGGGTCCGTCACCGCCGCGGAGATTCCTTTCGCCCGCCGGAGGAGTCCAAGAGAAGCCCGGACCCACCCCGGAAGCCGAGAGGAAGACGCCATGGACGTGCCACCGGTTGTGCCTGCCCAGGAATGGGAGGCTGCCCGTCGGAAGCTGCTGGTGAAGGAGAAGGAGCAGACCCGCGCCCGCGATGCGCTGGCCGCGGAACGCCGCCGGATGCCGTGGACGGCCGTGGAGAAGGACTACCGGTTCGACGGTCCGGACGGGCCCGTGCGCCTGCTCGATCTGTTCGAGGGCCGCCGCCAGTTGATCGTTTACCGGTTCTTCTTCGAGCCGGGTGTGCACGGCTGGCCGGAGCGTGGCTGTGCCGGTTGTTCGATGATGGCCGACCAAGTCGCCCACCTCGCGCACCTGAACGCTCGTGGCACGACGTACGCGCGGGTGTCGCGCGCGCCGCAGCCGGACATCCGGCGGTTGAAGACGCAGATGGGCTGGGACAGCCCCTGGTACACCCTCACCGACGGCTTCGACGCCGATTTCGGCGTGGACGAGTGGCACGGAACCAACGCGTTCGTGCGGGACGGCGAGCGGGTGTTCCGCACGTACTTCGTCAACCACCGCGGTGACGAGGCACTGGGCAGCACGTGGAGCTACCTCGACCTGACCGCGTTCGGGCGCCAGGAGGACTGGGAGGACTCGCCGGACGGCTATCCCCGGACCAGGGCGTACGAGTGGTGGCGACAGCACGACGAGTACGAAACGGGCACCGACCCCTGGGACGGCCGCCTCGCCGAGAAGGTGGCCGCCACCAAGGCACACGCCCGCACGTCGGCGGGCGAGGCGACCTGACCACCGGCCGGGGCGCGGTGACGCCTGCAGTCAAGGTGTCACCGCGCCCCGGCCGCACCTCAGGCGGAACCTCGATGCTCTGGCTGATGCCTCCGTCGACCGTGAGGCGCTCGCCCGTCGTGTAGGTGGCGTCGAAGCCGAGGAACAGCACCGCGTCCGCCACCTCGTCGACCGAGCCGTGGCGCTTCATCGGGGTGATCGAGTCGCCGGTCTCCATGAAGGCCGCGCGCTCTTCGTCGCTCAGGCCGGCGATGCCCATGGTCGGCGTCTCGATGAAGCCGGGGCAGACGACGTTGACGCGGATCTTGCGCGGGATCAGCGCTCCGGCGATGCCACGGGCGAGGGCCATCACCGCCGCCTTGGCGCCCGAGTACGTGACCAGCGCCGAAGTGCCGCCGACGTCCGCGACGGACGAGGTGAACACTACACCGCCGCCCTCGTTGATGATCGGCGCGAGCTTCTGCACGGTGAAGAACGCGCCCTTGGTGTTGATGTCGAACGCAAGGTCGTACGACTCCTCGGTGACCAGCTCGAACGGTTCGAGGGCGGCGAGGCCCGCGTTGTAGTGCACGAAGTCGACGGTGCCGAACTCGTCCGCGACGGTGGCCGCGAGCTGCTCGATCTGCGCGAGGCTGCGGACGTCGGAGCGGACCACGTGAGCGGCCTCGGACGCGAGCTCCCGCATGGCGGTCTCGACGTTCTTCTCGTTGTTGCCCGTCAGCAGCACCTCGGCGCCGCCCTTGAGCAGCTTCCTGACGACCGCGAGGCCCATGCCGTGCGTACCGCCGATGACCACGGCCTTATTACCGGCGTAACTTTCCACAACTACTCCCTCATGAATGTGGACGAGGCCGCTTTGTTCGTGTTCGGAAAAATGTTCGAGAGTATTTCCGTCAGCCGGTGCGTAACCTCGCCGGATCGGCGGCACCGGGCGTCTTCGTGCTGATTCGACCGTAGTTCGAGGTCAATTTCCCGGCAAGTACGCACAAAAAAGTATGCGTGCCCGGCGGGGCCGCCGCTGACCACCGAAACGGCGAAAGGCCTCCCCGGGCGACCGGGGAGGCCTTCGCGCGTCAGAGGTCCAGCCGTGGCCAGGCTGCGAGGTCGCGCCGCATCCGGCGGTCGTGCGTCGCGACGACCACCGCGGCCGGGGTGCTGAGCAGGGCCTCGGTCAGCTCCTCGACCAGGGTCGCCGACAGGTGGTTCGTCGGCTCGTCGAAGACGATCAGGTCGGGCCGGACGGCCAGGCACCGGGCCAGGTCGAGCCGTCGCTGCTGACCCTGGGACAGGCGCCCCACCGGAGTCCGGAGCGTCTCGGCGTCGAGCAGCCCCGTCGCCGAAAGCGGGACGGCGTCACGCTCGTGGGCGACGTGTTCCTCGTAGACCTGCCAGGCGGTGTGGTTCGCGGGCCAGGCCGGGACTTCCTGGGCGACCAACGCGATCCGCACGCCGGGAGCCCGCCGGACCGAGCCGCTCGTCGGGGTGAGGCTGTCCGCGAGAACCGACAACAGCGTCGACTTGCCCGCGCCGTTGCCGCCGGTCACGAGCAGCCGGTCGCCGCGGGCGAGGGTCAGGGTGACCGGGCCGGGGAGCCGGCCGTCGACGCGGACGTCGTCGGCGTGGAGCAACGACGTCCGGGGCCGGCCGCCGAGATCGGGCCAGCGCAACGACAGCGGCGGCTCGGGCACGGTGACGCGGTGCGCCTCCAACGCCGCCCGTTCCCGGTTGAGGGCCTGGACGACGCCGGGGGCGCGGGACTGCCGCTGGTGCCGTGCGGTGCCCTTGTCCGGTCGCCAGCCCGTGCTGAGCCGGTCGCGGGCTCGCCCCACCGCCGCGGTGAGCTGCCGGTGGGTTTCCTGCTGCTCCTCGAAGTCCTGCTCCCACCGTTCGCGGTCGCGGCGGCGATCGTCCTGCCAGGCGTCGTAACCGCCGGCGTAGCGGCGCGGGCGGCCGTCCTGGCTGGGATCGAGGTCGAGGAACTCGGACGCGACGTCGCTCAGCAGCGCCCGGTCGTGGCTGACCAGCGCGACACCGCCGTCGTGGCCGCGCAGGCGCTCGGTGAGGAACGTCAGGCCGTCGGCGTCGAGGTGGTTGCCGGGCTCGTCGAGCAGCAGGAAGTCGTACCGCGCGCCGAGCAGGCAGGCCAGGCGCACCCGGTAGCGCTGGCCCACCGAGAGCGTGCTCAGCTCGCGGGTCCGGTCGGGACACGCGGAGAGCGCTTCGAGCGCGACGTCGACGCGGCGCTCGGCGTCCCACGCGTCGAGGCGCGTGGACGCGTCCAGCGCGACGGCGTAACGGTCTTCGGCGCCTTCGGCCGCCAGTGCGAGATCTTCGGCCGCCGCGTCGAGGGCGCGCAAGGCGGCGTGGACGTCCCGCAACGCCTCCACGGTCACCGTGCCGACGGTCTCGCCGGACCGGAACGGCAGCGCCTGCCGGGCGAGGCCGACGGTGCCCGCCCGGTGGACGGTGCCGTGGTCGGGGGCGCGGAGACCGGCGAGGACGTGCAGCAGTGTCGTCTTGCCGCGGCCGTTCTCGCCGACGATCGCCAACCGGGTCCGGGTGGACACCGTGACGCTCACGTCGTGCAGGATCCGGCGGGCGCCGAGCGTGACGCCGATACCGTCCGCGCGCAGGTGGGCGTGTTCGGTCAGAAGGGAATTCAAGGGATGCTCCGCAGCTCTGGTGGGAGCGGGGCAGCACGGAAGCGGCCGCCCGGCGATGGCCGGAACGGCGGGCAGGGAAAGGTCTTCGGTGCGCCGCCGTCAGCGGCGGGTCCACAACCTCATGAAAGCCGGGCAGGAGTACATGATCACCAGGTTTACCGCGCGGACGAGCGCGGCCAACCGAATTCCGGGTCCGGCGGCTGCCACCGCCGACGCGGCGGACCACTCAGGTGATCCGGACCAGGTTCCACGACAACGGCGGTAGCGCGATCGTCAGCGCACCGCCGTCGACGGCGGTCGATTCGCCCGTGCGGGGGAGGACCCGAGCTGGGTCCGCTTCGGTGTTCGCGGCCCGGGGATCGCCGCCGCCGACGTAGGTGTGGGTGGCACGGGACAGTCCCGGGATGGCGCGCACCTCCACCGTCAGCTGCAGGGCCGCGTGCTGGTCGCGGTTGATCGCGAAGACCACGATTCCGTCCTCGTCGCGGATCGCCACGGCGTCCAGGACCGGCACCTCGCCGAACTCCGTGGTCTCATACCGCGGCGACGTGATCATCGGCCGCAACACGAGGCCACGGCCGTAGCGGCTCGTCAGGGCGAACGGGTGGAAGATCGTCTGCCGCCAGGCGGGACCGGCCGGTTCGGTGCGGATCGCGCCGATCGCGTTGACCAGCTGGGCCAGGCAGGCGATGCGCACCCGGTCGGCGTGGCGCAGGAGACTGATCAGCATGCTGCCGACGACGACGGCGTCGACCACGGTGTACTGGTCTTCGAGCATCCGCGGCGCCTGCTCCCAGCCGCGTTCGACGGGGGCGTTCTGCGTGTACCAGACGTTCCACTCGTCGAAGGCGAAGTTCATGCGTTTCCCGTGGCGGCCCTTCGCCCGCACGTAGTCCGCGGTGGCGATGGCCGCGTCGAGGTAGCCGTCCAGTTCGGTCGCGCAGGCCAGGAAGCTCGCACGATCGGCGTTCCGCTCCTGGCTGTAGGAGTGCAGCGAAAGGTAGTCGACCTGCTCGTAGCAGTGCTCGAGCACCGTGGCGTCCCACTCGGGGAACGTCGGCATCCGCGCGTCGGACGAACCGCACGCGACGAGTTCGATGTCCGGGTCCACCAGCCGCATCGCCTGCGCGGTCCGGGCGGCCAGCCGCGCGTACTCCTCGGCCGTCTTGTGTCCCAGCTGCCACGGGCCGTCCAGTTCGTTGCCCAGGCACCACACCTTCACCGCGTGCGGGCCGGCCACCCCGTTCGCGCGCCGCCGGTCCGACCAGTACGTCCCGCCGGGGTGGTTGCAGTACTCGACGAGGTTCGCCGCCGCCTCCGGTCCGCGGGTGCCGAGGTTCACCGCGAGCATCGGCTCCGCGCCGACCCGGCGGCTCCAGGCGCAGAACTCGTCGGTGCCCACCGCGTTGGTTTCCACCGACCGCCACGCCAGGTCGAGCCGGGTGGGCCGGAGCTCCTTCGGGCCGACGCCGTCCTCCCAATGGTACCCGGACACGAAGTTGCCGCCGGGGTACCGCAGGATCGGCACTCCCAGCTCCGTGACGAGTTCCGCCACGTCGCCGCGGAAACCGTGCTCGTCGGCGGTCGGGTGCCCCGGCTCGTGGATTCCGGTGTAGACGCAGCGGCCGAGGTGTTCGACGAACGAGCCGTACAGCCGCGGGTCGGTTTCGCCGACGGCGAAGGCGGGATCGACCACGAGACGGGCTTGGGACATCGATTTCCTTTCGGGGAGGACGACCGGCTCAGGCCGCTTGCCGCACCGACAGCACCGCCCACGGCGGGAGTTCGACGTCGAGCTCGAGCGTCCCGTCGCCGGCCGCGGTGAGGGTGAACCGGCGGAGCGAGCCGGCGACGCCGCGCAGGTGTTCGCTCTGCGCGCGGGAGAGGTTGAGCGGGGAACCGAGCTGGTACCAGGCTTCCGCGACGTTCCCGTGCGTCCAATCCAGGACCTCGGCCAGGAAGGCGGTGCCGGGCTTGAACCCGCTGATCGAGTGCCGGATGCGCCGGGCCGGGCCGCGGTCCGCCAGCGCGCGGGTGGCCGGGTACGAGCCGGCCGAGCCGACGGACTTCATCGCCATCTCGTCCGGGTAGTTGAAGAACAGCGCCGACACGGCCGAGGTCCGGCTGTCCCGGGTCACCACGCCGTCGGCCGTCGCGAGGAGCAGCCGGTCACCGAGCCGCTCGAGCATCCGGAACGCGTGGAACGTCGGCTTGGGGATGCCGTTCTCGTTCACGATGCCGAAGCCGCCGTGGAACGGCCCCAGTCCCGCGCCGCCCTCCTCGAACACGTCGGTGAAGGTCCAGTAGGAGATCGAATCGGCGAGGGTGGCGCACTTCAGGTACGCCCGCGTGATGAACGTCGCCGCGAACAGCGTGTCGTGGACGAAGTCGCGGGCCGACGGCGACGTCGACCACTCGCTGATGTGGATCTCCGCGTCCGGGTACGCGCTGTTCGCCACGAGCTCGCGCAGCCGGGTCAGGTCGTCGAACGTGGCGTCGGCGTACCGGGAGATGTGGACGGCGTCGCCGTCGGCGCCGTAGGCGAAGTCGGTCGGGTACAGGTGCGTCGAGATGAAGTCGACGGGCAGGTCGCGCTTGGCGCACCAGTCGACGAAGTCCTCGATCCACACCGGCCGCCAGTCGAGTGCGTCCACATCGGACGCGGTGGCGGTCGCGTGCATCGCCGCGCGGTCCTCGGTTTCGCCCCGGTAGCGGTCGTCGGGCACGAAGACGCTCGTCGCGGGCCCGCCCACCTTCAGTCCCGGATCGATGGTCCGGATCGCCGTCACGGTGTGCTCGTAGAGCTCGAAGTACTCCGTCTTCGTCCCGGTCCAGAAGTGCGGAACCAGGTTCGGCTCGTTCCACACCTCGAACCGCCACTCGCGCACCTCGGCGAGGCCGTACCGGTCGATCCAGTGCTCGACCGCCCGCGTGACCAGCTCGACCCAGCGCGCCATGTCCTTGGGCGGGCTGCAGTGCGCACCCCACCAGAACACCGTCTCGGGTACCGTCGCCAGCTCGCGCGGCATGAAACCCAGCTCGACGAACGGGCGGGCGCCGGTCTCGAGGATGAAGTCGAACACCTTGTCCACGTAGCTGAAGGTGTACGCCGGCTCGGGCAGGGGCGCGTTCCGGCCGAACCCGCCACCGTAGCTTTCCCGGTACACGAACATGTCGTCGTGGAAGACGCCGTGGAAGCGGAGGTAGCGGAACCCGCAGGCGTCGACGACCTCGCCGAACTGCCGCTGCCAGTCCGCCCGCAGCGCTTCGTTCGCCCGCCCGGCGCCGACGCACTCCGCCCAGACGTGGGGGAGCGCGGTCTCTTCGGGCAGGTGTCCGTCGATCTGGTGGCGGGAGCCGGGCGGGAGATCGTTGGTCATGGCCTCACTTTTCTTTCTCGAGGTCGGTGGTGAGACGTGCTAGCCCTTGACCGCGCCGAGCGCCACGCCCGACTGCCAATACCGCTGCAGGCTCAGGAAGGCGATGATCAGCGGGATGATCGTCAGCAACGCGGCCGTGATCACGAGGTTCTGGATGAGCGCGCCGTTCCCGGCCGTCGAGCCGAGCTTGTTCCACTCGTTGAGCCCGATGGTCAGCGGGTACCAGTCGGGATCCTTCAGCATGATCAAGGGCAGGAAGTAGTTGTTCCAGATGGACACGAACGAAAACAGCAGAACCGTGACGCTCGCCGGGGCGAGCAACGGCAGCGCGATCCGCAGGAACGTCCGGAACTCCCCGGCGCCGTCGACCTTCGCGGCTTCGAGCAGGTCCTTCGGTACGGCTTCCGCGGTGAACACCCACATCAGGTACAACCCGAACGGGTTCACGAAACTCGGGACCAGCACGGCCCACGGGGTGTTGGTGAGGCCGAGCCGCGCGAACAGCAGGAACTGCGGGATCGCCAGGGCGATGCCGGGCACCGCGATCGAGCCCAGGATGACGAACAGGAGCAGGCGCTTGCCGCGGAAGTGCAGTTTCGCCAGCGCGTACCCGCCGAGGGCCGCCAGGAAGGTCGAGACGACCGCGCCGGCCACGACGTAGAGCACGGTGTTGAGCAGCCAGCGGACGAAAATGCCGTCCTGGTAGCGGAAAACCTCGCTGATGTTGTCCCACAGGGCGAACCCGCGGCCGGGCGCGAGCCCGAACGAGGAGACGAAGTCGGCCTGGGACTTCGTCGCGTTGACGATCAGCCACACCAGCGGGAGCAGGCTGTACAGGGCGAACAGCCCGGTCACGGCGGTCAGGGTCACGCTCTTCTTGGGGTTCTCGACGGTGGACAGCCGCCGGGTCGCCGGGCTAGTTGTCGAAGGCATTCCTCAGTCCTCTGATCTGGACGACGTAGGCGACCGCGATCGTGAGCGCGGCCATGACGAGCGCGAGCGCGGCCGCGTAGCCCTGCTGGGATCCGGTGAACGCCAGGTTGTACGCGTAGAGGTTGGGGGTGTAGTGGGTGGTGATGCCGCTGTTGGCCACCATGGACGGCAGGATCTGCGGTTCGCTGAAGATCTGGAACGTGCCGATGATCGAGAAGACGATCGCGATGACCAGGGACTGGCGCAGCGCGGGCAGCTTGATCCGCCACACCACCTGGAACTCGTTCGCCCCGTCCAGTGCGGCGGCCTCGTACAGCTCGCGCGGGACGGCCTTGAGCACCGCGTGGAAGATCAGCATGTTGAAGCCGGTGAACGCCCAGGTGACCATCACCCCGATGGAGATGAGCGTGGTGCCCGGCGTGAAGGGGTCGACGTCCGTGCCCAGCGCTCTGTTGAGGCTGCCGAAGAGGCCGTACTTGACGCCCAGCAGGAATCCCCACATCAGCGTGGACACGACCGCCGGCACCGCGTACGGGAGGAAGATCGACACCCGCAGGAACCGCGAACCGTGCAACCGCCGGGAGTCCAGGGCCAGCGCCAGCGCCATGGCGAAGATGAGCATGAGCGGCACCTGGACGAGCGTGAACGCCAGCACCCGCCCCACGCTGTCCCAGAACTGCGCGTCCCGGAACAGCTTGGTGTAGTTGGCGAATCCGGTGAACCGGGTGCCGCCGACCAGCTTCCGCTGGAAGAGACTGAGGAAAGCGGCATAGATGACCGGGATGACGTACACGAGGGTGAACAACAGCGCGAAGGGCGCGATGAACACCAACCCGATCTGCTTCTTGCCGCGTTTCCGGTCCGGTACGCGGTTTCGGGTCGCGTCCGGCGGCAGCACGGCGGCACCGGTCCGGCTTGCCTGCACCATGACCGCGGCGCTCCTTTCGGTCCGTCGAAGCCGTCAGTCCACCTGGAAACCCTGCTCGTTGCCGTAGGCGACCATGCGTTTCTTCCACTCGTCGAGGATTCCGGCCAGTGAGCCCCGGCCCGTGGTGTAGAGCGGCGCGACGAGGTCGGTGTAGACCGACCGGGCCCACTCGAAGAACGGCGGGTACTGCCAGCCGGTCGCGACGATCTTCGAGGCTTCGGCCAGCACCGGGCCGACCTTCTGGCCGCCGAAGTACTGGTCGACCTTGCCCGGGGTTTCCGAGGCCAGCACCGCGGTGTTCGGCACGAAGGCGCCGGCGTCGACGCGGGGCGCGAGACCGCCGCCGTGCGTGAAGTACTCGAGGAACTTGAACGCCGCCTGCTTGTTCCCGGACGCGGCCGGAATCCCGAAACCGCTTCCGCCGTTCTCGGCGCCGACCTTCTCGCCCGGTTGCCACTGCGGCATCAGCGCGACCTTGAAGTCACCGGCCGCCTCGGGCGCCCGCTGCGGCAGTGACGAGGTCAGCCAGCCGCCCATGGTCTGCGTGGCGAGGCTCCCGTCGTTGAGCGTGCGGTTCCAGTCGTCGGACCACGCCGTGACCTTGGTGTTGAGCAGGCGTTCGTCGAGCAGCTTCTGCCAGAACGCGACGGCTTTGGTCGTGGCGGGCTGGGTGAAGTCGATGTGCACCTTGGTCCCGTCCACCCGGAACGGGCGCCCCCCGGCCTGCCAGATGAGCGAGAGCAGGAGGAAGAGGTCCCCGGTGTCCTGGGCGATGTAGTGGTCGCCGCCGAGCGCGCGGACCTTCTTGGCGGCCTCGTAGTACTCGTCCCACGTGGCCGGGGGCCGGGGCACACCGGCCTTTTCGAAGGTGGCCTGGTTGTAGAACAGGACCGAGGGACCGTAGTCGGAAGGCAGCGCGAAGACCTTGCCTTCGACCGTGACGTCGTTCCACGCGGCCTCGACGTAGTCCTTCTTGAGGTTTTCGGCGCCGAGGCCCCCGAGGTCTTCGAGCTTGCCCGGAATGGCGAAGTAGGGGATCGCGAAGTACTCGAACATCGCGAGGTCGGGCACCCCCGAACCGGCCTGGATCGCGTTGTCGAGCGCGGTGTACTCGTCGAACGACGAGCCGGCGTTGACCACCTTGACCTTGACGCCCGGGTTCGCCGCCTCGAACCCGGGCACGGTCTTCGCGACGGTGTCGTCCCAGCTCCAGACCGTGAGGTTCACCGGACCTTCGCCGCCGCCGTCCGCCGGGCCGCTCGAGCAGGCACCGAGGACGAGCATCGGCACGAGCGTCGCGGCCAGGAACCTGGCTTTCGTGGGGACCCGCATGAGCCGCCTCCTCCTTGAGATGACTCGAAAATGTTTCGCACCTTTTTCGGATGCTGGAGGGAAGCTACTGGGCGCTTTCCGGCTGCGTCAAGGGTTTGCGAGCCTCCAGGTGCCCCCGGGAACGCCCGTGTGTACGCTGGCCCGCAGTTCGAAAAAGTTTCGAGAAATGGAGTTCTGATGAGCGGGCGATCTCGGTCCGAGCGGGCCACCCTGGCGGATGTCGCCCGGCTGGCCGGCGTCTCCCCGGCGACCGCCTCCAAGGTCCTCAACGGCCGCAGCGACGTGGGCGCGGGCACGCGCGACGTCGTCCTCTCGGCCATCGCCGAGCTCGGCTACAAGCCGACGACGGCCCGGCGGGACCTGCAGCGGGAGCGGACACTCGTCACCGTGCTCGACATCGTCGAGTCGCGCTACGCCGGGACGGTGCTCCAAGGCATCCTCGTCGCCGCGACGGCCGCGCGGGCCGAGCTCCTGCTGCGCCTGCCGCCCCCGGACTGGACCGGGACGAGCCGGACCGCCGCCCGGGCGTGGGTCGCGGAGCTGCAGGCGTCCGGCGTCGCCGGGGTGGTCGCGCTCGCCGTCGCCGTGCCCGACTCGGTGCTCCTCGCCGCGGAAGAGGCGGAGCTGCCGGTGGTGACCATCGACCCGATCGACACGACCGACTCCCGGGTCGTGAGCATCGGCTCCACCAACTGGGCGGGCGGCCGCTCGGCGACCGAACACGTCCTCCGGCTGGGCCACCGCCGGATCGGCTGGATCGGCGGTCCACCCGGGTCGGCCCCCTCGGCGGAACGCTTCCACGGGTACCAGGCCGCCCTGCACGCCGCGGGCCTCGCGCTGGAGCACGCGCTGATCCGCCACGACACGTTTTCGGTCGAAGCGGGACTCCGGCACGGCCGCGCCGTGCTGGCGCTCGCCGAGCGGCCCACCGCGATCGTCGCGGGCAACGACGAAATCGCCGTCGGCGTGCTCGCCGCGGCCCGCGAACTCCGCGTCGCCGTGCCGGCGGAGCTGTCGGTCACCGGGTTCGACGACACCCCGCAGGCCCAGTGGACCACGCCCCGGCTGACCTCCGTCGGCCAGCCGCTCGCCGGGATGGGCCGGATGGCCGTCGAGACGGTCCTCGGCATGGCGTCCGGCGTCCGGCCCGCCTCCCGTCACCTCGAGCTGGCGACGACGCTCAACGTCCGCGACTCCACCGGTCCCGCGGCACCGGCCTGAGCACGCGGCCCGGCCGGCTCACGCTGCCCGCAGGTCCCCAGGAGTCCGCGGTTTCCACCGCGGCGCGACGCGAAACGACCCGTTGTTCCCCAGGGTGGACAACCAGCGAACTTCGTGGGACGGAACTGCCGGCCGAGGTGGTTACAGCCAGTCGTGCTCGCGGGCGTAGCGGGCCGCTTCGTGGCGGGTGCGGGTCTGGGTCTTCTGCATCGCGTTGGACAGGTAGTTGCGCACCGTGCCCTCGGCCAGGTGCAGCCGGCCCGCGATCTCGGCCACCGAATACCCCTCCCGCGTCGCGCGCAGGACGTCGAGCTCGCGTTCGGTCAGCGGGCAGTCGTCGACGACGGCGAGTGCCGAGACGTCCGGGTCGATCCAGCGCTTGCCCGCGTGCAGGGTCTGGATCACCGTGGTGATGTGCGCGGGTTCCGCCGCCTTGCTGACGAACCCCTGGACGCCCAGCTTCAGCGCCTTCCGCAGCACGCCGGGGCGGGCGTGCCGGGTCAGCATGAGGATGACCTGCTCCGGCCGCGCCCGCCGAATTTCGGCGACCGCGCCGAGACCGTCCACTGTGGGCATTTCGAGGTCGATCACGAGCACGTCCGGCCGGTGCCGCAGGGTGGCGGCCACCGCCTGTTCGCCGTCTTCGGCCTCGGCGAGCACGGTGATCTCGCCCTCGAGCGGCAGCAGCGCCGCCAGGGCTTTGCGCAGCAGGGCTTCGTCGTCGGCGAGCACCACGGTCGTCATCGAGCGGCCCCGTCGAGTTCCGGGAACGCCACCGCTGTCCGGAACCGGCCGTCCGCGTGCGACACCTCGAGCTCTCCTCCGTCCTCCGCCAGCCGTTGCCGCAGCGCCGAAAGCCCGCCGAGCGGGCCGGGCTCGGCCGCGCCGTCGTTGGCGATGGCCATCCCGGTGCGGCCGAGCGTGATCCGGACGTGCCGGGCCTCGGCGTGGCGCAGGATGTTCGTCGTCGTCTCGCGCAGGACCTGGCCGAGCAGCTCGCCGACGCGGGTGTCCGGTTCGGCTTCCCGGTCGAGGCGCACGTGGATGCCCGCGGCCTCGAACAGGTTCTTCGCGTTCTCCAGTTCCGCGGACAGGTTGAGCCGCCGTTGCGCGTAGGCGAGCTCCTTGGTCTGCACGATCGTCTCGCCGACGAGCGTGTGCACCTCCCGCAGCTCCTCCCGCGCGCGGGCGGGGTCGGCGTCCATGAGCTTCTCCGCGAGCGCCACCTTCAGCTTCACCACGTGCAGCGTGTGCCCCTGGATGTCGTGCAGGTCGCTCGCGAAGCGGACGCGTTCGCGGGCGACGGCCAGTTCCGCCTCCCGCTCGCGCGACTGCTCGAGCTCGGCGACCAGGTCGAACAGCCGCTGGGTGGCGAACATGAACCCGGTCGAGATCAGCACGGCGATCGCCGGGACGGCGACGTACTGCAGCAGCCGCGGCCCGGTGTGATCGGGGTGCACGAGCACGTTGGTCAGGCCCAGGACCGCGACCAGCGCGGCGAGCCCGAAGAGGGCCGCGAGCCGGTGACGCCGCAGCGGCGGGACGAGGAACGACCCGACGACGGACACGCCGAAGAACGCGGCGGTGTCGTTCGTCAGTGCCCCGGCCAGCCAGACCACCGCGGTGACGGCCAGGCTCGGCCGCGCGACGCGGAGGTAGTCGCCCGCCGTCCAGCGTTCGGCCGTCACCAGCGCCGCGACGAGCCCGACCACCTGGATGCCGGCGTGCCACCAGGACCGGGCGTTGATCGCCAGCAGCAACACGCCGACGAACGCCAGCGGCGGCACCGTCGTGATGAGGTTGAGCCGGCGCAGCCGGTCCTGCACGGCTCCGCCGGACCACCTCCGGCGGGTCTCGGTCATGGTCCTCCGGGGTCGGCGCGGTCTCCCGCCAGCATGCCGCACCGGCCGGGAGCCCCACCAGTGACGCCACGTCATGCTTCCGGGGCAGGAACGTCACGGTGCGGTGGTGACGTGGGCGCACTGCCGCCCGGCCGCGATCGGCGCTGGAATTCGGGGCATGTCCACGACACCGGTCATCGACGTCGATCGCCTGAACCTCACCTACGGCGAGTTCACCGCCGTGAAGGAGCTTTCGTTCCAAGTGGAACGCGGAGAGCTGTACGCCCTGCTCGGCACCAACGGCGCCGGGAAGACCTCGACCCTGGAAACGGTCGAAGGTCACCGCGCGCCGACCTCGGGTGCCGTGCGGGTGTTCGGGAAGAACCCCCGCGACCGCGCCGCCGTCCGCCCGCGGATGGGGATCATGCTGCAGGAAAGCGGCTTCTCCCCGGACCTGACGGTGCGCGAGACCGTCAGCCTGGTCGGGCGGCTCACCGGACGGTCCGACGACGCCGGACGCGTGCTCGGCGTCGTCGACCTCACCCGCAAGGCCGGCACAAAGGTCGGCCGGCTCTCCGGCGGTGAGAAGCGGCGGCTGGACTTCGCCACCGCCGTCTACGGCACGCCCGAGCTGGTCTTCCTCGACGAGCCCACCACCGGCCTGGACATCCAGTCCCGCGACGCATTGTGGGACGCGGTGGACCGGCTGCGCGAAGACGGCGCGACGATCGTGCTCACCACCCACTACCTCGAGGAAGCCCAGCAGCGCGCCGACCGCATCGGGCTGATGCACCAGGGCGCCTTCCACCGCGAGGGCACCGTCACCGAGCTGACCCGGACCCTGCCGGCGACCGTCCACTTCGGTCTGCCGCCGCACGCGCCGGCGCCGCCGTTGCTGGCTTCACCAGGTGCGGACGGCAAGTTCCTCGTCGAGACCTTCGAGCTGCAGAAGGACCTGCACACGCTGCTCGGCTGGGCCCAGAACCACGCCGTCGAGCTGCAGGACCTGCAGGCCGGGCCGACACGGCTCGACGACGTCTTCCGCGCCATCGAACACTCCTGAGAAGGGAATTCCATGCTCACGATCGCTCGTGGCGAGCTGATCCAGATCTTCCGCAACCGCCTGGTGCTGGTCACCGCCCTGGTACTGCCGGCGGCGCTCAGCGCGTTCTTCATCACGAAGCGCGACATCTTCGCCGATGGGGGCAGTCTCGGCTACATCGCCACCCTCGCCCTGTTCTTCGTGGCGAGCATCGGCCTGTACACCACGACGGTGACCACGCTCGCCTCCCGCCGCCAGAACCTGTTCCTCAAGCGCCTGCGTTCCACCGCGGCGGGGGACGCGGGCATCCTCGCCGGGCTGCTGCTGCCGATCACCGTGCTGTCGGTGGTCCAGATCGCCGTCATCCTCGGCGCGCTGGCCGCGGTCGCCGGCACCCCCGCGGATCCGCTGCTGCTGGTCGCGGCGGTGGTGTCCGTCGTGGCCATGATGGCCGCGCTGGGACTGGCCACGGCCGGCCTGACGAACTCGCCCGAGCACGCGCAGGTGACGACGCTGCCGGTCAGCGTCGGCGTGCTCGCCGTGTCGGGCTGGGTCGGTCTCACCGGCACCGGCGACCTGACGTTGCTCAAGCGCTTGCTGCCCGGTGGTTCGGCGACCGAGCTGGTGCTGAACGCCTGGAACGGCGGTGTCCCGCTCGCCGATTCGCTCGTCCTGTTCGGCCCCACCCTGGCCTGGGTCGTCGTCGCGGTCGCGCTGGCCACGCGGCTCTTCCGCTGGGAGCCGCGCCGTTGAGGCGCGGCCGGATGAAAGGAACCACGATGCTGCGCAAAGCTCTGCTCACCGCCGCGGTCGCCGTGCTCGGCGCGACGGCCGTGTCCCCGGCGTCCGCCGCGGCCGGCCCGGCCTGGGGACCGTGCCCGGCCGGCGCCTTCCCGGTCCCGGACCTGCAGTGCACGACGATGAAGGTGCCGCTGGACTACGGTGACCCGGGCGGCCGGACGATCGACGTCGCCGTGTCGCGCCTGCCGAGCAAGCACCCGGAGAAGCGGCGGGGCGTGCTGTTCACCAACCCGGGTGGCCCCGGCGGTACCGGGTTGGACTACCCGCAGCTGCTGAAGTACTTGAAGCTGCCGCAGAGCGTGCTCGATGCCTACGACCTCATCGGGTTCGACCCGCGGGGCGTCGGCCGCAGCACGCCGGTGACGTGCGACCTCACCCCCGCGCAGCTGGCGATCGGCAACCTGCCCTACGCCGACGGCCCAGCTGACGTGGTGAAGCAGGCGAAGCTGGCGAAAACCGAGGCGCAGCAGTGCCGGGACGCCGCGACGGGGCCGATGCTGCCCTACGTCACCACCGCGAACACCGCCCGGGACATGGACCGCCTCCGGGCGGCGCTCGGCGAATCCACGGTGTCCTACCTCGGTGGTTCCTACGGCACGTATCTGGGCGCGGTGTACACGACGATGTTCCCGGACCGCGGCGACCGCATCGTGCTGGACAGCAATCTCGGCCCGGGTGGCTACGACATCACGGCGATGCGCGCCTTCGCACGGGGCATGGAAGACCGCTTCCCGGACTTCGCGAAGTTCGCCGCGGCGCACCCGGAGTACGGCCTCGGCCGCACGCCGGCCGAGGTGACGGCCAAGTTCCACGAGCTGGCGGCACGCCTGGACCGGGCCCCGGTGGCGGACGTGACGGGCTCGATCTTCCGCGGCTTGACGTTCAGCGGCCTGTACGCGCCGGACCTGACGCACCTGGCGGAGGACTGGCAGGCCCTCGACCACGGCCGCGCGCCGCAGCCACCGGCCGAGACGGGCTCGGTCGAGAACTTGTTCGCGTCCCGGTTCGCGGTCATCTGCGGAGACTCGGCGTGGCCGCGTTCGGTGGGGACGTACCAGGTGAACGTGGCGGTCGACCGCGTCCGCTACCCGCTGCTCGGCGCGGCCACGGCGAACATCTCGGCGTGCGCCTACTGGGCGCCCCCGAAGGAGCCGCCGGTGCGGATCACCGGCCACGGCCCGGCGAACGTGCTGATGGTGCAGAACGATCGCGACCCGGGAACGCCGTTGGTGAACGCCCGCAAGCTGCGTTCGGCGTTCGGCGAACGCGCCAGGATGGTGACTGTCGACCAGGGCGGCCACGGCGCGTACCTGGCGCCCAACCAGTGCGGCAACACGGCGGTGACGAACTTCCTGGTGACCGGGGAGCGGCCCGCGAACGACGTGCACTGCGCGGCCCAGCCCGGCGACGGTTCCTGAGCAATGCCGGAAAGCAGACGAGAGGGAGAAGTTGCCATGCACGAGTGGCGCCGACGTCGCGCGGCGAAGCGGGTGGAGCCCGGCACCGGGCGGGAGCTGAAGCCGTTCCGCTGGTGGCAGCCTTTCTCGCGATCGCTGTACTCGCTCGTCCTCGGCCGCGACGACGGGCATCAGGCGGTGTACGTCGTCGACGTACCTCATCGCCGGCGGTTCTGGGCGAACGACGGCAAGGGCACCGCCGACCTCTACCTCGACGGCCGTCATCAGGCCGCAGCCAAGCTCCCCGCCGTCTTTCCCGTCCCGGGCGGCACGATCGAGGTCGCAGAATCCCCGTTCGGGCTGAAGCGCTGCCACTACGTCACGGCGGCGGGGGATGAGCGTCCGCTGGTTCCGGAGCACACCTCGGCCGAAGGGCGCCGTGCGCACCTCGCCCGCCGGCACCCCGCGCTGAGCCGCGCGATCAGTGTCACGTCGGTGGTCCTGCTTCTGATCTCGGTGCTCCTGCTCATCCCGCAGCTGATCGAGGTCGCCTTCAAACTGCCGCCCGTCGCGGCCCGCTTCGGAGCCTTCGTCTCGCCTGTCTCCCTGCCGGCGTGGCTCAACTCCCTGCTCGGCATCGGCGCCGTGCTGGCCAGTGTCGAACGCGCACTCCGCTTACGGCACAACCCCTTCCTGGACACGATCGGCTAGGGCCGAAGTCTCGCGGCCGCCGCGACGCGCCGGCAGACCCAGTTGCCGACTCGACGCCCGGCGTACTCAGGTATTCGCGAGCGTGGCGGCGTGACAATCGGCCCCGGGGTATGTGGGCAGCCTCGGGGCCGAGTCGCGTCCGGAGGTGCCTCGGGCATGAAAAAAGCCACGTTCACCTGCGTGAACGTGGCTTGTCCGTCGGGCTGACAGGATTCGAACCTGCGACCCCTTGACCTTACGCTCCGATCCGCTGACCTGCCGATCATGCGTAGATCCGTTGCTGTGTAAGGAACAATGCTGTTGTTGATCGTGGTCGTTTGTTGTCGCTGGGTGGTGCCATGTTGCACATATGTTGCACGCGCCGGGAGCATCTCCGCTTGCAAGTGGGTGGCCTTCGGCATCTTGTCGACTTGGCACAGCCCGATCGCTCCCGCGTCAAGGAGCCAGTGATCAGCCTGCCAGTCCTCCGCCTTCCCGATCCTAAGCCGCCCGAGCTCGTATCCGGCCCCGTCAAGGCCCGCAGGTACATTTCAGCCTTGACGGGGCCGGATGCGTGTTTGAGCCTGTGGCGAGCGGGAAGGGGGGAGCACGGACGGGACCACTGCTGTCTGCGGACGCGACTGGCAGTCTCCGTCGGCCATCGTGGAGACCGGCCACTCGTGCGGTGATGTTCTTCTTCTTGAGCTGCGGTCTCCGGTGCGGCCGCCGGCCGGTCGCGTGGGTGCCGGAGGCGGGCCCCGCGCGTGCCGGCCGATAGCGGCGCGGCCCCGGAGGGGCCGCCTTGAACAAGAAAAGAAACTCTGAACACACGGTCCGACGTGGACGGCGTGGCCTAAGTCGTTGGGATGAGACGGCTGTCGTAGCCCGCGGCGATCAGGCGGTTGTAGGCGGCTTCGACACCGGCAGGGATCTCCTGTGGGATGGCGTACCCGGCCTGGGCGTACACGGTCAGCCGTTGGGTGTCGCCGACGAGCATGTCAATCACCCGCTTGGGGTCACCGATGCTCTCGACGTAGTCGGCTAGGGACTGCTGGATCGCGGAGCAGAGGAAGTCGACCTCCGGCCACAGCTTCTTCGCCGTCGTGTAGGCCCTGCGCTGCTGATACGGCCGACTGAGGATCAAGGCGCTAGCGACGTCGATGGCACGCCTGCGGAGTAGGTCCCGCGTCAACTCGAAGTTCTCGGCTGTGTTCGTGGCCTTCGGTTCGACGAGGATGGCGGAGTCCGGGACGCCCTTGTCCATGGCGATCTCGCGGTAGTGGACGGCCTCGCCCCGGGGGAACCGGTTGACGGTTGTCGGAGCGTTGGCACCGGTGAACGCGATCAGTGGGAAGAGGTGTTCGTGGTAGAGCTCGGCCGCGTAGACCGCGACGCTCGGGTCATGACTTCCGAGTCCGATGGCGACGTCGACCGGGCGTAACGGGTCGTCGATGCGGTGGAAGTTCCACAGTGTCTCGACGTCTTCGCGAAGCTCGTCAGGAATTACCGTCGTCGTCACGGGTGTCTCCTCGGGACTACTCGGGGATTTCGAATGTGTAGGACCAGGCGAACCGGGACGCCGCGTGAACGCCGCGTGCGAACTCGACCGGGGTGCCGTCTGCCGTTCGCGTCGTACGTTCGAGGATCATCACCGGCTCGCCAGCGGGCAGCTCCAGCTCGTCGATCTCCTCGGGCGTCGGCATCCGGGAGTGAAAGGTCTCGGTCATGCTGTCGGGCTCCAGTCCCTTCAGCGTGAGCACCGCGAAGCCGCCACCAGGGGTTGCAGTCCCCGGCTTGGGGTCCACGATCGGCGTGCCCTCGACGTGCTCGAGACGGTAGTAGCTGGTGAGCGTGTGAGTCGGGTGCCCGTCCTGTTTGACCAGTCGCGCGCGCTCGTACACGGGACTCCCGGGTTCGATGCCCAACGCACTCGCGACGTCCGCGTCCGCATCGACTTTGCGCACCTGGTTGGTCTGGTCGTTGCGGTTCCAGGCTTGTCCTGAAGCTTCGCGGTCGGCGGCGAACGCCACGAGTCCGAACTTCCACTTGCTCTTCGCGTAGCGCTCGACCCCCAGGCGCTTCATGGGTGGCCGAGCTCGGACCACCGTGCCGCGCCGGCGGACAGACGTCACGAGTCCTTCAGATTCGAGAACGCTAATGGCCTTGCGCACCGTGTTGACGTTGATGTCGTACTGGTCGGCGAGGTCATCTTGCTTGGGAAGCGTGCTGTCCGGCGGGTAGTCGCCTGCCTTGATGGCGTCCCTGAGCAGCGAGGCCAGGTCGCGGTAGCCGATCGTCAAGCCGCCTCCTCTCGATGGGCGATAACCCTATCTCTACCTGCAGTCTACCGTCCTCGCGGTCCAATAGAGATAGTTCTATTGACAACCGGCGACCACCGGAGTCTAATAGAGATAGTTCTAACGACGACCTAGGAGGCGGCATGCAGGACATCCCGTTCGTCAGCTCGGGCTACCGGTTCATGGTCACGGAGGCCCCCACGATGAAGATGCGCGAGGTCAAGGGGGAGCTTCAGCCCGCGACGGACCGCGAGGGCAACCCGGCGTTCGTGGTGATGCTGTTCGCGAAGCCGCGTCAGGTGGAGGGACGCCGGCCGGGCAAGGGCGAGGAGATCAAGGTGACGCTCGCGGCAGACCCGGGGGAGGGGTTCGAGGAGGGCACCTATGTGGAGTTGATCGACCCGGTGTTGAACACGTGGCAGACGACGGGCGAGGACAACCGGATCACCGGCTCGGGTCTGTGGTTCAAGGCGCTGGGACTCAAGCCTGCCGGGTCGGGTGCTTCGCAGCGCGCCGCCTGATCTCGGTTTCATGACCGGTGGGTGACCGGTTCGCGCGGCTACCTCCCCGGCCGTGGCGTTATCACCACCCTGGAGCCCTTCCCAAATAGGTTGGCGGCCCGTTTTCGAGTCGGGCGAGGGCACTTTCTGTTCTTTGACAATTACAGAGTGGGCCGATCCATGCCTAAATCCGCGCTGTTTGTGGTGGCGCGCCTCGATTCCCGGCCGGGCAAGCCGTCCGGGAGTCCTGGGGTTCTACCACGGAGTTTGCGAGTGGAGAGGAGAGGCGAATGGGTGGGATGAACGCGGTTCGGGGTGGGTTGTCGTCGTATGACCCGCACGGCCCGAAGCGGGGCTAGCGATGGCTGACCACGTGTGTTCCGCGAGTTTCTGGCTATCGCCGACACGGATTGCCACGTGCACCGTGTGCGGCGCCCAGTGGCAGATGTGAGGAGGAGAAAAGCGGTGTTTACGTACCTGGTGTGGCTCGTGCTGGTGGGGCTGCTGATCGTGGCTTCCCCGGTGTTCGGGGTTCTCGCGCTGGTCTCGGGGCTGACGCTGGCATGGCGGGCCGGCCGGTGAGCCGCCCGGTGAAGGTCGGCGTGGTGATCCGGATGCTCGCCGCGCGGCTGGAACGGGAACGGGCTACCGCGTTGGCGGAGCAGACCGAAGACCTGGGCTGGCAGGCGGGCTTCTGTGAGGGCCTGAAGCACGCGCAGCACGTGATCCGGAACGGAGACTGACATGCCGGAGATTCTGGCGATCGTCGCGGCGGTGAACGAGGCGTACCGCGCGTTCGTGGCCACCAGCCCGGATCGGGAGATCAAGGTCGCGGTCGGGAACGCGGTGCGCTTCCTGGCAGCAGACCTCACTTCGGCGGCCGAGCTGGTCGCCACGACACGCGAAGGGTAGAGCGCAATGCAGGAGATCCACGAGATCACGAACGCGGTAACCGTCGCGTTCGAGAAGTTCCGGGCGACTGACGCGCCGGAAGAGGCGAAGGTGCAGGCCGGTCGGTCGATCCGCGGGCTGATCGGCGACCTGTCCGGTCTGGCGTGGTCGCTGGAGCACAACCCGGAGAGGTGGAGCTGACATGCAGATCGCGGTACTCAATCGGCGTGCGCAGGAGCGTTACGCCACGTTCGTGAACAACATGGACCAGGTCGCCGAAGTCCTCGTCGAGGTCGACAAGCTGATCGACCGCTACGACGAAGACGCGATGGCCGGATCGTGGACCATCGCCACCCAGGACGAACTCAAGGCCCTGCGGACCAAGGCGTTCGACGAACTGGACCGCCTGCGCATCCTCGGCAAGAAGCACGAGGCCGAGCTGGTCTCGCGGGACTGGAGGTTCTGACATGGCACACCAGGTCGACCGAGTCGTCGACGACCTCGGCTCCACGCTGACCCAGCTCAAGGACTCGATGCGCGGGATGCCGCTACACAAGAACGGGTTCAAGGCCACACACGACCGCATGGCCCGCGCGATGGGCACGCTCACCACCGAGCTGACCGACGCCCGCACCGCCATCAAACTCTGACCCAACCACACATGAACCGTTTCGCACGAGACCGGCCCCGCTACCTCCCATTACGGGATGCGGGGCCGGTCTTGTGCTGTTCGAGAGGACCACCAAACCATGAACACCCCCAAGTCGTCCCGCAAGATCGGGACCGAAGTCAAGGCGCTGAAGTGGCTCGCCCGCCACCCCGGCGCCACCCTCGCACCGGCGACCGTCCTCGGCTCCGGTGTACACCTGGGCTGGAGCGCCACGGGCGGTATCGCCGGCGGCACGGTCGGCGCGTTGACATGCTGGTACCGGGCGCACCCGGACACCTTCGACCACTACGCCGCCCCGCGACTTCGGGCCTGGCGCCGCCGCTGGTCGGTGTACCTCGGGCCGCGCTTCACCCGCGCGCTTCGGGCCTGCGACATGTACGTCACCGACCGCAAAACCGGCGAAGACCTGTTCCCGCGCATCACCCAGCTGCGCTCCTACTCCCCGTCGGTCGACGTGGTCACCCTGGCCCTGGCGCGCGGACAGGGCCGCCGTTCCATCGAGGACAACCTCGAACGGCTCGCCGACACGCTGAAGGTGCAGCGCATCGCGTTCGAGCACCCGAAGCCCGGCTACGTCGCTCTGATCATCGAACGCACGGAGCCGTTCACCGACACCATCCCGGCCCCGGAAATGCCCGAAGAGGCCGACGCGGTCGACATCGACGACATCTACGTCGGCGAGACCGAGTACGGCACCGACTGGCGGCTCGGGCTCCGGTCGCACCTGTTCATCGCGGGAGCGACCGGCGCCGGCAAGAACTCGATCGTTTTCTCCGAGCTTCGCGCGTTGGCTCCGATGATCCGGGACGGGCTGGTCCGGCTGTGGATCTGCGACCCCAAGCAACTGGAGTTCCGCAAGTTCGGGGACGCAAACGCCGCCTACCGCTACGCCGACACGGAAGAGACCTGCGCTGCGCTGGTCGACGAGTACATCGAAGACCTGCGCGCCGTACAGCAGGACTTCGCCCGCACCGGCCGCCGCAAGATCGAGGTCTCCCGCGAAACCCCCCTGAACCTGCTGATCATCGACGAGATCGGCGCACTGCTGGCCTACGGCGACGGCACCATTGCCCGCAACCTGCGAAAACTGCTTGCCATCGTCGGCTCACAGGGCCGCGCCACGGGACATTTCATGACCGCGTTGGTGCAGGAACCGAGCAAGGACACCGTTCCGGTCCGGGAACTGTTCCCGACTCGGGTGTGCTTGCGGGTGACCGCACAGTCGCATGTGGACATGGTCCTCGGAGACGGCGCCCGGCTGCGCGGCGCACTCGCCGACGAGATCCCGAACGTCCCGGACACCGCCGGCATCGGCTACGTCATCCGGCAGCGCACCCGCGTCCCGCAGCGCGTCCGGGCCGCCTACGTCGACGACCGTGAGATCGACGAACTGATCGCCTTCATCCGTTCCGGCCGGCCGATGCCGGGGCTGTCGGTGGTGGCGTGATGATGACGATCAACTACCCGGCCCTACTTCACCAGCGGCACTACTACGTCGCCGTGGGGCCCTATCCTCGTCCCCTCAGCGGCCGGATTCACCGCGACAGGTCCCGCGCGGTGTGGGAGATGCGGGTTGCGGTGGAACAGTTCGCTGAACGTGGGATCGAACTGTACGAGCCCCATATCGCGTCGCTGGACGAGGTGTACCTCGCGCGCTGCGGGGTGTGCGCCGAGTTACCTGGGGACAAGCCGGACTTGTTCGAGTACTGGGACACCCTGCAGGAGACGCTCCGCACCTGGTGCCCGACCTGGGTCACTGAGTACCCGAATGTCTTCTGTCCCCGCCATCAGCCGTCCGGAGAGGTGGTGGCGTGATGGCAGAGGTCAACTACCCGGCCGTGGTCCACGCCCCGCACTTCGCCGTTGACAAGGTGACCAACAAGGGGTTGGAGCGGCTGAGTGATCGCCTGTACTCCTCCCGCGAGGACGCCAGCATCTGGGCAAGTGTGCTGCGGGAGCCGGGCGACGTGGTCCTCATCGGGGAGTATCAGGTCGCCTACTACGCCCGCTGCGTCGTGTGCGGCGAGTTCTCCAACGAGGACCGGATGTGTTTCATCGACTGGCCGGACCTGGTGCTGTACCTGACGCACGAACCGGGCTGGTGCTGCACCTCCGAACAGCTCGTGTTCTGCCCGAACCACCGACCGTCTAGAGAGGAATAGTCATGTGGATTCTCGGTTTCGTGGTGTGGCGGGCGTGGCTGTTCACCAAGTACGGCGGCCCGGCCGCGCTCGTGCTCTGGCTGATCTACCTCGCGCAGGGCTGGTCGGTGCTGTTCTGGATCGTGGCCGCGGTGATCGGCTGCGTCGGCCTCGGGATGGCGCTCGCTGTCTCGGAGTTCCGCAACCGCGAGCTGGGGGACCTCGGACGGGGGCGCATCCGATGACGCGCCGCACCGATTCGGGACAGCCCGGCCTGTTCGACCTTCCGGCCCCGGCGCCCGAACCGACCGCCGGCCGCGCCTGTCCGCCCGCCCGGGGACGTCGCAAGGCGACTGGCTCGCCCGCTAACCCGCTGGTGGCCAAGGACGTGCTCGCCGACGTCCGCGAGGGCAAGTTCGGGCTCCTGGACGACACCGACCGCGTCATGGTCCTCGACGGCGACGGACACTGCCGCGCCGCCGGAGAAGAGGACATCGTCATGCACTTGATGTCGGTTGGCTACGTGGAGCGCGGCCCGGCCCGCGAGACCATCTCGTGCTTGCACGGCGTTGTCCGCAAACCCGTCCTCCCGCTACGCCTCACCCGACGCGGCCGGGACATGCTCCAGCGCTGGTCCAACCTCACCCCGTTCTAGACCGAAAGGAGGCTGACATGTCCACTGCGGACAGTACTAACCGGACCCGTCGACTGGTGGACACCATCCGCACTCTGGTCGCCGTGGTCCTCGGCACGATCGGCGCGGCGGCCGGGTTCACCCACACCCACGACTGGGCTGTCCACCACGGACAGGTCGGCTGGATCGCCTGGGCCGACGCGGTGGTGATCGAGGGCATCGTCCTCGTCGCCGGGTTCGAGATCCAACGCGATCACCGCGCCGGAGGCACCCGCAAGCTCACGTTCCCGGTGGCCGTGCTGGTGGCCGGGTTCGGGGTGCAGATGGCCGCACAGGTCGCGCTCGCCGAACCCACGCCGGCCGGATGGCTCGTCGCCGCGATGCCCGCTCTCGGGTTCCTGGTCGTGGTGAAGCTGCTCATGCGCCGCGCCCCGGCTCCAGAGCTCCCGGAGGCAGGTCCGGATCCGGAGCCGGTCACCGTGACCGCCGCCCGCACCGACATCACGACCGAACCCGCCCGGCCACCGGCTGCCGTCGAACCGGCCCGACCTCGCCTCAAGCTCCCGGCCGAACTGACGAGCCGGATCCACACTGCCGCTGAGGTCGCCCGCAGCGAAGGGCGGGAGCTGACCATCGAGGAGATCCGTCGCGTCGTCCGCGTCCCCGAACCGATGGCCGCCCAAATCCTGCACGACCTCACCACCTGACAAACGGGAGGCGCTCAGCATGAAGAAACCGACGTCCAACCTGGACAAGCTCACCCGCCTACAGGAGGAGTTCGACGCCGCCAACGGGTCGGTGATCGACGAGAACGGCGGCCGCAACCGCGATGCCCTGCGCCGTATGTCCGCTGTGGCGAGCCAGATGGCCCGCATCCACGAAGAGGAGGCAGCGGAGATGCGGCGAGTGGCTGACGCCGCCGAGGACTTGTACCTCGGCAAATAGCCTTTCGCGATCCCTTCCGCCACGGCGCGGGAGCCCGGCCACCAACCCCCCGGCCCGGCTCCCGCGCCGCTTTCATGCCCGCCCGACTGAAAGGCTCCGTCATGCTGACGTTGGACGACCGCCTTGCCGCCCGCGTCCAGGCCCGCGACTACCAGGACTGGCGCAACAAGGTCCGCGCCGTCAACGGCTGCGCCCGCCCGATCCGGCTCTCCGGCGCCCACCAGCTCCAGGACGCTGCCACCGGTCACGTGCTGCACCACCACGGCGGCGACATCTTCGCTCCCTGCGGCAACCGCCGCTCCGGGGTCTGCCCGGCCTGCTCCGACCGCTACGCCGCCGACGCCTTCCACCTCATCCGCGCCGGACTGATCGGCGGTCACAAGGGCATCCCCGAGACCGTCTCCGACCGGCCCCGCGCGTTCGTCACCCTCACTGCGCCGTCCTTCGGCCCGGTCCACACCGCGCACATCACCCGGAACGGGAAGCGGCGGCCGTGTGGCTGCGGGGAGTACCACCACGATGACGACACCCGCCTCGGCTCGCCGCTGAACCCCGAGAGTTACGACTACGTCGGGTCGGTGCTCTGGCAGGCCCATGCCGGCGTGCTGTGGCAGCGGTTCACGATGCGGCTGCGCCGGGAGATCGCCCGCCGCGCCGGGCTCAAGGCCCGCGAGTTCGCCGAACAGGCCCGGCTCTCCTACGGCAAGGTTGCCGAATATCAGCGGCGCGGCCTCGTGCACTTCCATGCCGTCGTCCGGCTCGACGGCCCCGACGGCGCGGTCTCGCCCGCTCCCGGGTGGGCGCACCCGGACTTGCTCGAGGACGCCGTCTACGCCGCTGCTGGGGCCGTGCTCGTGCGCGCCGCCTACCCGGACGGCACCGAGCTGCCGCTCACCTGGGGCACCCAGGTCGACGTCCGCCGGATCGAGCCCGCCGGATCGGCAGAGCTGGAAGACGAGAACGGCCAGATCTCCGAAGCACGGCTCGCCGCCTACATCGCGAAGTACGCCACGAAAGGCACCGGCAAGAGCGAAGCCGCTGACCGGCCGATCCGCTCCCAGCTCGACATCGACCACCTGAAGGTCACCGCGCACCACCGCCGCATCATCCAAACCGCCTGGGACCTCGGAGACCTGCCCGCGTATGAGGACCTGAAGCTCCGGCGATGGGCGCACATGCTCGCCTTCCGCGGCCACTTCCTCACCAAGTCGCTGGCCTACTCGACCACCTTCAAGGCCATTCGCGGGGACCGCCGGGCCTTCCGCCTGGCGGAGACGTTCGAACGCCTCGGCCTCGACGACCGGGCCGACTCGATCGCCGTGGTCAACGACTGGCGCTTCGACGGCGCCGGCTACCGCGACGACGCCGAACGCGAACTCGCCGCCGGCATCGCCGAACGCATCCGAGACGACCGCAAACACAAGTACAGCAAGGAAAACCGCCATGAATGACCGTCTCCTCAGCATCGAAGACCTATCCTCCTACCTCCAAGTCCCCGTCAATACGCTCTACCAGTGGCGCAAGACGGACAAGGGCCCGACGGGGTTCCGGGTCGGCAAGTACGTCCGCTACCGGCGCGCCGACGTCGACGCCTGGATCGACGGGCAGGTGACCACCTGATGGCGCGCGCATGGGTCTACGACCGAGCCACTACGGAGGACTTTGCCGAGAGGGTCAGGAAGGCCAAAGCCGCCGGACGCAAGCCGCCTGGCCGCTGGATGGTTCAGTACTACGACCAGTCCGGGAAACTGCGGTCCGAAGTCGCAGCGAATAAGAACAAAGCGGAAGCTCGCCGGGACAAGCTGGCCGAATCGCTCGCAGCCGGGACATACCGAGACCCCGCACTGTCCAAAGTAAACGTGTCCGAAATGGCCGAGAAGTGGCTGTCCGCCCGGCACGACCTGAAGCCGTCCACCTGGTGGAAGTACCGTGCGCTACTCGACAATCACGTCTTACCCGCGTGGGGAGACAAGAGTTTGAGCGCAGTAGACCACGAAGATGTCGCGGTGTGGGTGGCTAAGTTGATTCGGTCCAAAGAGGATGGGGGCTCGGGGCTCGGTGCGTCGCAGACCCGGCACGCCTACCGAGTGTTGGCCATGGTGATGGAGTGGTGCGTCCCGACACGACTGCTCACGAACCCGGCACGTGGCGTCAAGCTCCCGATCCCACCGGAAGCGGAGCACGTCTACCTGAAGTGCCCGCAGATCGAGCGGCTAGCGGACGCGGCAGGGACCCTGCGCACGAAGTACAACCGCCCGACAGCGGGCGCGGCCGTGAACAAGGCCTTGATCCTGCTGCTCGCATACACAGGGCTCCGCTGGGGCGAGGCAGCCGCGCTCCGGGTGGGCCGGGTCGACCTGGACACCCGCCGCATCCGAGTCGCAACGACCTTCTACGAGGTCGGGGGAGTGCAGCACGAAGGTCTGCCGAAGACAGGAAAGAAACGGACCGTCGCGTTTCCGGCGTCGCTAGTGCCGGAACTTCGCCCGCTGGTCGCCGGCCGGGCGGATGACGAGCTCGTGTTCACGACCGCGCGTGGCCAGTCGCTGCGGGCGAACAACTGGCGGGTGCGAGAGTTCAACGCAGCGCTCAAGGCGTCCGGGCTGAAGGTGCCCGGCCTCACGCCACATAAGCTCCGCCACACGGCAGCCTCCCTCGCCATCGCGGCCGGCGCAGACGTGAAGGTCGTTCAGCTCATGCTCGGGCACGCCGACGCCGCGATGACGCTCAACATCTACGGTCACCTGTGGCCTGACCGACTGGACGAGGTCGCGGACGTCGTCGACCTGCGCCGGACCGAAGCCCTGGCGAGCATGGCGGCCTGACCTGGATGCCCCGGGACCCGTGTTGCACATATGTTGCATGGGCCGGGGCATCCGGCGTTTGGGCGGACCCTGGGCATGAAAAAGGCCACGTCTACCTGCGTAGACGTGGCCTGTCCGTCGGGCTGACAGGATTCGAACCTGCGACCCCTTGACCCCCAGTCAAGTGCGCTACCAAACTGCGCCACAGCCCGGACCCGCACTTCCCGAGTGCGTGAGAAGTACTCTAGCGTGCCCTTCGAACGTCTCCGCAAGCAGGGTCCCCGGTCCTCCTGACCTGCGAAAACACGCCAAGAGGACCGGGTCCCTCGATCATGCCGGGTTGCTAGCGTGGGTCAGCGTCTGCCACGCCACGAACAGGTTGTTCGAGCCCGCCGGGCGCTGGCGCTCGGTCAACGTCTGCGTGTTCGTCATCGCGATGCCCATGCGCGTGTTGAGTGCGTTGAAGCCCACCTCCGTCACCGGGCCGAGGCCGAGGTTGAGGTGGCCCGAACACAGCCACGACGGCACCGTCGCGCCCAGCTGGTACTTCGACTGGAAGCCCAATGCCTGGCGCAGGCGCGCGCCGACGTCCGTTCCGTACACGTCCTCGCCCTGGATGCGGAGCGTCTCCGCCACGTCCGCGATCGCCGCGATGCCGTAGCCCGTGTGGGTGAAGTCGCGGCAGGTTTCCTGGGTCAGGCCGTCCACGAACGTCGACTGGCCCTGCCAGTAGCCGACGATTTCCGCGCGGGTGTCGAGGCCGCTGCCGGGGACCGTCTTCGGGAGAGCGCCGTCCGAAGTCAGGTACACGTAGGCCGCGACGCGGTTGCGGTAGCGGGTGACAGCCTTGTCGTAGCTCGTCTTGTCCTCCAGGAACACCGAGATGCCGACCGCGGCCTCCATCATGGACAGTTCCCAGTCGCCGTTGCTGTTGGCGCCGTTGATCACCCTGTTCAGGTAGACGTTGCGCAGCATCGTCGCGAACCGGCCCGCGTTCGGCCAGCTCGAATACGTGTACTTGATGATCTCCGCCGCGCGCGGCCAGGACGAGCCCGCCCAGCCCGTCTGCAGCGGGGCGTTGCTGTTCGTGTGGCTCGTGAGCACCGCCGACCACGCGTCCATCAGCGCGATCGCCTTCTGCGCGTAACGCGCGTCGCCCGTGATGTACCAGATCAGTGCGTCCGTGTACGCCGCTATGGCGTCTTCGCGCTCGTCCGTGCAGCCGTAGTTCGGGTTCGAATAGGGGCCGCATTCGACCACCGCGCGTGGTTTCGGCGTCCGCGAAAGGGATGCGTACGGACTGGCGGATGCCTGGTCGTACGCGGCTTTCCACGGCTGGGCGCCGGCCTTCACCTTGGCCTTGACGAAGTCCAGCTGCGGGCGGCTCACCAGTACACCCGGGTGGGTGAACGCCGCCGGGGCCGCCGGGGCCGGGGTGGCGAGCAATCCCAGCAGCAGGGGGATCAGCGCGAGGACCTTGCGGAAGCGGGACATGGCTCTCCTCGAGACGACGGTGTCTGGGGGCGCGCGCCGGCTCAGTGTCATGGTCCAGACCATCGCCGGTCAAGCTTTTCTTTGTGCCCCAAAGAAAGTGTCAGCCCGCTGAACGGGACTGTTCAGCGGGCTGAACGGAACCTCGGCCCGAGCCCCGGCGCCGGCGGCAACCGGTCTCCGGACGGACGGTCAACGTCCGGAGAAGGTCGCCTTCCCCGGACCGTCGGCGAGGAACGACTTCACGGCGTTGCGGAGGTCCTCGGTCTCGAAGAGCCCGGCCGCGATCGTCGTGATGTGCGCGTTGGCTTCGGGGACGCCGCCGGCGGAGAAGTGGTCGAGGACGCGCTTGGTCGCCGCGTGGGCGCGGGTCGGCCCCTCGGCCAGCCGCCGCGTGAACGCTCGTGCCGCGTCGTCGAAGCCTTCGTCCGGCAGGACGCGGTTGACGACGTTCCAGCGCTCCAGCGTCGCGGCGTCGTAGGTGTCGCCGGTCATCACGAACTCCTTGGCGCGCCCGACGCCGGCCCGCGCGGCGAGCCGCTGGGTGCCGCCCATGGTCGGCGTCAAGCCGACGACCTTCTCGACCAGGCCGAACTTGGCGCGCTCGGCGGCGAGGATGACGTCACAGGCCACGGCGACCTCGAACGCCCAGGTCAGGCACAGGCCGTGCGCGGCGAACACCGTCGGGAACGGCAGGGCCGCGATCCGGTCCGGCACGGCGAGCATCTCGTCGAAGAGCACCTTGGCCTCGGCGGGCGAACCCTGGGCGTCGAACAGCGAGACGTCCACGCCGCCGCTGACGATCTTGCCTTCGGCGCGGACCAGCAGCGCCCGCGCGGGTTCGGCCTCCAGCTCGCCGATCGCCGAGGCGAGCGCGGACTGCAGCGAAGCCGTGTAAAGGTTCAGCGGCGGAGCGTCGACGGTCAGGACGGCGAGCCCGCCGTCACGATCGAGGCGGACCTGCTCAGTCATGTTCACCCTGCTTCTTCGGCTTCGACGATGTCGTCCCAATACTGCTGGGCCTCCGGGCGCCAGTCGACGTGTTTGTGATGGAACAGTTCCGCCGCTTTCGTGCCGCTCCACTTCGCCGGAAGGAGCTCGGCGGGCAACTGCGGGTCGAGGAACGGGAACCGCCGCCACTCGTGGACCAGCTCGGTCTGCGCCCGCAGCACCGCGCGGCCGCCGGTCGGGTGCAGGCCGGTGAAGCGGTCGATGAAGTCCTCGTAGCGGTCTTTCAGGTCGGTCAGGTCCCAGGACCGGGCGACCATGGACTCCTGCTCGCCGACCTCGCCGTACGCGGCGGTGAAGGACATCGCCTGCGCGTCGAGGCCGAGCTCGTTGACGATCTGCTGGGCCTCCCGCTGCCGGGACAGGTCGGGGCTGACCCACACGCCGGCGACCGGCGAGCCGAAGCCCGCCCAGGTCAGCCGCGTGCGCAGCCGGTGCCGCAGGTCGCGCTTGGCCTCGGGGACGGAGACGATCAGCATCAGCCACTGCCCGTTCCAGCAGCGTTCCTCGCGGCCGAACGCGTAGATCCGGTCGGCGCCCTCGGTCAGCAGGCGGCGCCCCGGCGGGGTCAGCGACCAGCGCACGCGGCGCCCGACGCGCTCGGAGACCACCCAGCCTTCGGCGGCGGAGCGGGCCAGTGCCTGCCGCGCCGACTTCTCCTCGATGTCGAGGATGCCCAGCACCTCGACGAGCATCGACGTCCAGACCGGCTTGTCCCGCGGCAGCGCGTACTCGCCGAGGACGGTCATCAGCAGCGACCGCGCGCTGGCGTGACTGACCTCGCGGCGCCGGCTCACCGTGGGCCGGGGCGCGGACAGGCGGCTTTCCCTCGGCTTCGGCCTGCGGCCGAGGGTGACCGGGGGAGCGGGCTCGCCCATGCTGTTCACCGACCTCACTGCGCTGCGGGACTGACAACCGAACAGGGTACCCACACTGAGTGATCAAAGCGCCACGGGACACACACACCCGGTGGTTTTGACCTTGATCTGACCGTTCGCGACGAGGTCGTAGACTCGGTTGCCTCATGAGCGCAACTCTCGTCGCGAAGGACCTGGCCGCGGGCCACGGTGACCGCACCCTCTTCTCCGGCCTCGATCTCGTCGTCGCACCCGGGGACGTCGTCGGCCTGGTCGGGGTCAACGGCGCCGGCAAATCCACCCTCCTGCGGACCCTCGCCGGGCTCGCGAAGCCGGACAGCGGCGAGGTCCGGCTGAACCCGCCGGCCGCGACCGTCGGGCACCTGCCCCAGGAACCGGAACGGCGCGAAGGCGAATCGGTGCGGGCCTTCCTGGCGCGGCGCACCGGCGTCTCGGCGGCCCAGGCCGACCTCGACGACGCGACCGAAGCCCTCACCGCGGGCGTGGCGGGCTCGGACGACCGGTACGCCGCGGCGCTCGACCGCTGGCTCGACCTCGGCGGCGCCGACCTCGACGAACGAGCCGCCGAAGTGGCCGCCGACCTCGGCCTCGCCGTGGACCTGGACCAGCCGATGACGTCGCTGTCGGGCGGCCAGGCGGCACGCGCGGGGCTCGCTTCGCTGCTGCTGAGCCGCTACGACGTCTTCCTGCTCGACGAGCCGACGAACGACCTCGACCTGGACGGCCTGGCCCGGCTGGAGCGGTTCGTGTCCGGCCTGCGCGCGGCGACCGTGCTGGTCAGCCACGACCGGGAGTTCCTGGCCAGGACGGTGGACCGGGTCGTCGAGCTGGACCTGGTCCAGCAGCAGGTGAACGTCTACGGCGGCGGGTACGAGGCGTACCTCGAGGAACGCGAAGTCGCCCGGCGGCACGCGCGCGAGGAGTACGACGAGTACGCCGACACGAAGGCTTCCCTGGAGGCGCGGGGGCGGATGCAGCGGGCGTGGATGGAGAAGGGCGTCAAGAACGCCCGCCGGAAGCAGCCCGACAACGACAAGGCGGCTCGCAAGTTCCGCACCGAAGCGACCGAGAAGCAGGCGTCGAAGGCGCGGCAGACCGACCGGATGATCGAGCGGCTGGACGTCGTCGAGGAGCCGCGCAAGGAGTGGGAGCTGCGGATGGAGATCGCCGCGGCCCCGCGGGCGGGCGCGGTGGTCGCCACCCTGCGCGGCGCGGTGGTCCGGCGCGGCGGGTTCACGCTCGGGCCGGTCGACCTGCAGATCGACTGGGCGGACAAGGTCGCCATCACGGGCGCGAACGGGTCGGGCAAGTCGACCCTCCTGGCGGCGCTGCTGGGCCGGGTTGCGTTGGAGTCGGGCGCCGCGGCACTGGGGCCGGGCGTCGTGGTCGGCGAGGTCGACCAGGCACGGCGGCTGTTCCTGGGCGACGTCCCGCTCGCTTCGGCGTTCGCGGCAGAGGTGCCGGAGCTCGCCGACGCCGAGGTGCGCACGCTGCTGGCGAAGTACGGCCTGAAGGCCGCCCACGTCCTGCGCTCGGCGGCGACGCTCTCGCCGGGGGAGCGCACGCGGGCGGCGCTGGCGTTGCTGCAGGCGCGCGGGGTGAACCTGCTGGTGCTGGACGAGCCGACCAACCACTTGGACCTGCCGGCGATCGAGCAGCTCGAGGCGGCGCTGGAGACCTACCCGGGGACGCTGCTGCTGGTGACGCACGACCGCCGGATGCTCGACGCCGTGCAGGTGACGCGCCGGCTGGTGGTCGACGAGGGCAAGGTCGGCGAGCTGTGATCTGCGGTGATTCCCGGTTTTCGGTTGCCGCGAGGATCGGCTGGATGCAGAGCCGGCAGGCCTGATCCCGGGCGAGCGGGACATCCCTCACCGGCGTGGCCGCCGCCGAGGGATGTCCCGCTCGCCGGTCACGGGCGGTCGGTGAGGTACCCGCCCATCGTCTTGAAGTACTCGTGCGCGGGCAGATCCGTGCCGTCGGCGGTGCGGACGCGCTCGACCAGCAGGCCCGGGGCCCGGCCGCGGCGGGCGTCCGGCCCGGCCACGATCACCACGCCGTCGCCTTCCCGGATGAAGATCCGGCCCGGTGTGCCGCCGTAGTGGCCCTGCGACACCGACGCCTTGGTGATCCGCAGCTCCTGGCCGCGGTGGTAGGCGAACGCGTTCGGGTACGGGTCCGACAGCGCGCGCACGAACCGCTCGATGTCCGCGGGCGGCAGTGTCCAGTCGATCAGGCTGTCCCGCTTGGCCCGCTTGTGGAAGAAGCTGGCCTTCGACCGGTCCTGCGGCACCGGGGTGTAGCCCGTCTCGATCATCGAGATGGCTTCGGCGGTGATCGGCGCGATGAGGTCGACCGTGCGGTGGAACAGGTCGGTCGTGGTGTCGGACGGCCCGACCGGGATCGCGCGCTGCAGCACGATGTCGCCGGCGTCGAGTTCGCCGTCCATCATGTGGGCGGTGACGCCGACTTCCGGCTCACCGTTGATCATGGCCCAGATGAGCGGCGAGAAGCCCGCGTACGCGGGCAGCAGCGAGTCGTGGATGTTCAGCGTGCCGTGCCGCGGCAGCTCGAAGATCTCCGGCGGCAGCCAGGTGCGCCAGTTGTTCGCCACGATCAGGTCGAGGTCGGCGGCCTTGAGCTCGGCCAGCAGTTCGGCGTCGTCCGGGCGGTTGCGCAGCAGGACCCGGATGCCGTGCGACTCGGCGAGGTCGGCGACCGAGTCGGCCCAGATCCGCTCGTAGGCGTGGTCGCTCTTCGGGTGGGTGACCACGAGGGCGACCTCGTGGCCGGCGTCGATGAGCGCCTGGAGGGTCCGGTGCCCCCAGGTCTGGTAGCCGAACATCGCCACGCGCATTCGAGAGTGCCTTTCATGGTCGGGGGACGAACATCACCACGAACGTACTAGGCGAGGCTCGCCTAAGTTAGGTTAGGGTTCCCTGAACCGTACCGGAGCGCGCGAGGGAGCAACATGACTGCAGAGGTCCCGATCTACGACATCGTCGGCGTGGGCTTCGGGCCATCGAACCTCGCTCTCGCGATCGCCCTCGCCGAGCACAACAACTCGGGCTCGGGCGAGCCGGTGACCGCGCACTTCCTCGAGCGGCAGCCGTGCTTCGGCTGGCACCGCGGGATGCTGATCGACACCGCGACCATGCAGGTGTCGTTCCTGAAGGACCTGGTCACCATGCGGAACCCGACCAGCGAGTTCAGCTTCCTCAACTACCTGCACGCCGCCGGGCGGCTGGTCGACTTCATCAACCACAAGAACCTCTTCCCGCTGCGGGTCGAGTTCCACGACTACTTCGAGTGGGCCGCCGCGAAGGTCGACGACGTCGTGTCCTACGGCACCGAGGTCGTCTCGGTGACGCCGGTGTACGACGGCTCCGAAGTCGTGTACTTCGACGTCCGGATCTCGGACGGGTCGTCGCTGCGTGCCCGGAACCTGGTGATGGGCACGGGTCTGCGGCCCCAGCTGCCCGAAGGCATCACCGCCGGCGACCGGGTCTGGCACAACAGCGAACTGCTGTTCCGCGTCGAGGCCCTGCGCGGTGCCGACCCGAAGCGGTTCGTCGTGGTCGGGGCCGGCCAGAGCGCGGCCGAGGTCGCCGCGTTGCTGCACGACGAGTTCCCCCGCGCCGAGGTGTGCGCGGTGTTCGCCCGCTACGGCTACAGCCCGGCCGACGACAGCTCGTTCGCGAACCGGATCTTCGACCCGGAGGCCGTCGACCAGTTCTACCGCGCGGGCGAGCCGGTGAAGGACCGCCTGATGCGCTACCACGGCGCGACGAACTACTCGGCCGTCGACATCGAGCTGATCGACGAGCTCTACCGGCGGGTCTACCGCGAGAAGGTGCTGGGCGTGGAACGGCTGCGGCTGTTCAACGTTTCGCGTCCCGTCGAAGTGACCGGCACCGGAACGGTCACGGTCGAATCCCTGACCACCGGGGAACGCACGGTCCTGGAGGCCGACGCGGTCGTCTACGCCACCGGTTACCGGCCCGCGGACCCGACGCCGCTGCTCGGCGAACTGGGCCGGCGCTGCCTGCGTGACGAAGAAGGACGGCTCCGCGTCGAGCGCGACTACCGGCTGGCGACCGAACCGCCCCTGCGCGGCGGGATCTACCTGCAGGGCGGCACCGAACACACGCACGGCATCACGTCGTCGCTGCTGTCGAACACCGCCGTGCGGGTGGGCGAGATCCTGCAGTCCGTCGTGGACCGCCGGGTGGTCGCGGAGCCGGCCGGGGAGTTCGCGGTCAGCGCGCGCTGAGCTGCTCCCGGAGGATGTCGCCGTGGCCGGTGTGCCGGGCGAATTCCTCGATCAGGAACAGGTAGATGAAGCGGAGGGTGACCTCGCCGACGACCGGGTGCGTCCACCGGTCGTCGAGCGAGTGACCCGCCGCGATTTCCCGCGAGCGCGCGCTGGTGCGCTCGTACTCGGCGATCACGTCCTCGACCGTTTCGTCGTCGGCGACCACGAAACTGGGGTCCCCGGGGGTCGAGGGGCCGTCGATCTCGGCCTCGTCGAGCCCGGCCACCAGCCACTGGAACCAGCGGCGTTCGGCGACGGCGGCGTGCTTGACCAAGGCGATCGGCGTGGTCAGGGACGGAACCAGCCGGCGGCGGGCGTCCGCTTCCGACAGACCGCGCGCGTTCTCGACGAGCGCGAGCCGGTTGCGGTCGAGCATGGCCTCCAGCAGCGCACGCTCGGGGCCGGTGGTCTTTTCGGGCAGCACATACACGGCAGTCAGCTTCCTTGGCAGGGGATCCGGCCGGAACGGTCCTCGGAGACGGTGAGGAAGGCCGGGCCCCAGGATAGCGCTAGTGCACCGGTGCCGGGTGGTGGCGGCTGATCGGGATGACCATCGGGGTACCGCTCACCGGGTCCGGGCTCACCTGGCAGCGGATGTCGAAGACCTCCTCCACCAGGGCCTCCGTGATCACCGACGCCGGCTCGCCGGAGGCCACCACGCGGCCCGCCTTCATCGCGATCACGTGGTCGGCGTAGCGGCACGCCTGGGGGAGGTCGTGCAGCACCATCACCACCGTGCGGCCCTCGGCGCGGTTGAGGTCGACGACCAGGTCGAGCACGTCGATCTGGTGGGCCAGGTCCAGGTACGTCGTCGGCTCGTCGAGCAGCAGCACCGGCGTGCCCTGGGCGACCGCCATCGCGATCCACGCGCGCTGGCGCTGGCCGCCGGAGAGCTCGTCCACCGGGCGGTCGGCGAGGTCGGTCATCGAAGTCGCGGCCAGCGCGGCCTGCACCGCGCCTTCGTCCGAGGTGGACCACTGCCGCCACCAGCTCTGGTGCGGGGCGCGGCCGCGGCCGACGAGGTCGGCCACCGTCATGCCCTCGGGCGCCACCGGGGACTGCGGCAGGATGCCGAGCCGCTGGGCGACCTGGCGGGTGGGGAGGTCCTGGATCGAGCGGCCGTCGAGGTACACCGCGCCCGACTTCGGCGTCAGCAGCCGGGCCAGCGTGCGCAGCAGCGTCGACTTCCCGCACGCGTTCGCCCCGACGATCGCGGTGATCTTCCCGGGTGGGATGTCGAGGTCCAGGCCGTCGATGACGACCCGGTCGTCGTAGGCGACGCGCAGATCCTGCACCCGCAAGGACGGTGTCATGTTCTCAGCCTCCGGAGCCGGATCGGTTGGCCCTGGCCAGCAGCCAGAGCAGCAGCGGTGCGCCGAGCGCGCCGGTCACGATGCCGACCGGCAGCGGCGACGCCGTGACGGTGCGGGCCAGGATGTCGCTGCCCAGCACCACGACCGCACCGGTGAGCGCGGACGCCATCAGCGGCGGGGACACCTGACGCGCCAGGCGTTGCGCGATCTGCGGCGCGGTCAGCGCGACGAACGCGACCGGGCCCGCGGACGCCGTCGCGAAGGCCACCAGCCCGGCGCCGGCCAGCAACAGCCCCAGCCGCACCGGTTGCACCGGCGTGCCGAGCCCGGCCGCCACGTCGTCGCCGAGCTGCAGGGTGCGCATCCACCGCGACAGGGCCAGCACCAGCGGCAGCAGCACCGCCAGCGCGCCGGCCAGCGGGACGACGTGCTCCCAGCCGCGGTTGTTCAGGTTGCCGACCAGCCAGCCGATCGAGGCCTGGGCCTCGGTGATCTGCGCGCGGCTGAGCAGGTAGTCGGTCAGGCTGGTGCACATCGCGAAGATCCCGATGCCCACCAGGATGATCCGGTAGCCGGTGGTGCCGCGCCGCCACGCCAGGACATACACGAGCAGCCCGGTGCCCAGCCCGCCCAGCAGGCCGAGCGTGGTGGTGCCGAGGCCGCCGCCGAAACCGAAGGAGATCCCGGCGACGACGGCGGTGGCGGCGCCCGCGTTGATGCCGATCATGTCCGGGCTGGCCAGCGGGTTGCGCGTGATGGTCTGGAACACCGCGCCGGACGCGCCGAACGCGAGCCCGGCCAGCAGCCCGGTCAGCGCCCGCGGCAGCCGCAGTTCCTGCACGATGTAGCCGGTGCCGCTGTCGCCCCCGCCGAACACGGCGGCCAGGACGTCGGACACGCTCAGCGGCACGTCACCGATCGTCATCCCCACGCAGAACAACGCGAAGGCCAGTACGGCGAGGACGAGCGACACGGCCACCAGCCGGGGCCGGATCTGCCCCGACACCGAGGGTTTCGCGAGGCGGAAGGTGACGCGGTCGCGCCGCACCTGCAGCAGGCTCATCAGGCCTCCACCAGCTTGCGGCGGCGGACCAGGTAGATGAAGAACGGCGCGCCGAGGAAGGCGACGATCACGCCGGCGCGGACCTCGCCGGGGCGCGCCATGACCCGGCCGAGGATGTCCGCGGCCAGCAGCAGGCACGGCGCGAGGACGGCGGTGTAGGGCAGCAGCCACCGGTGGTCGGGCCCGACGACGAACCGCACGGCGTGCGGGACGATCAGGCCGAGGAACACGATCGGGCCGGCGACCGCCACGGAAGCGCCGGTCAGGAGCGTGATGGCCAGCGCGCCGCGCAGCCGCAGCGGGCCCAGCCGCCGTCCGAGTGCGACCGCGACGTCGTCGCCGAGGGCGAGGCTGTTCAGCGCGGGCCCGCTCGCGATCGCCAGCACCACGCCGGCGACGAGGAACGGCAGGACCCGCAGCAGCGAACCGCCGTCGACGCCGGCCAGCGAACCGGCCGACCAGAACCGGTAGCGGTTGAGCGCCACCGGGTCCGACAGCACCATCGCGCTGGTGAACGAGCCGAGCAGGGCCGTCACGGCGGCCCCGGCGAGGGCCAGCTTGACCGGGCTGGAGCCACTGCGGCCGCGGGTGCCGAGGAAGTAGACGACCGCCGTCGCGGCCAGCGCGCCGGCGAAGGCGAACCAGATGTAGCCGTAGAGGGAGCCGACGCCGAGCACCGTGATGGAGAAGACGATGGCGAACGCGGCGCCGGCGCTGATGCCGAGCAGGCCCGGATCGGCGAGCGGGTTGCGGGTCAGCGCCTGCATCAGGGTGCCCGCCAGGCCCAGCGCGGCGCCGACCAGCACGGCCAGGACGGTCCGCGGCATCCGGACACTGTGGATGATCACGGCGTCGGCCGAGCCGTCGTCGTGCCAGAGCACCTGCCAGACGGCGCCGAACGAGATCTCCTTCGACCCCAGCCAGACGCTCAGCAGACACAGGAAAACCAGGACACCGAGAGCGGCCAGCAGACCGAGCGCGCGGCCCGTGTGTGGCGGGCGTCGCTTGAGAGCGATCCCTCCGGGGTCTGTTCGCACCGCACCTCCGACTGGTACTCATTTTAGGTAAGGCTAACCGATGGTACAGGAGTGCATCCTCACCATCCGTTTGTTAGGGTCACCTAAGTTTGCGCCCCGATCGGGGCGCTTTGAGCAGCGGGAGGCTGGTCTACCGGTGAGCAACGGTGACGCTGTGCAGCAGCAGGTGTCGAGGCTCGGCTTTTGGCGTGACCGCCTCGCCTCGGCGCCCAAGGAGCTGCCGCTGCCGGTCGACCGGCCGTACCCGGCGGAGCCCGGCGCGGTGCGGGCGCGGGTCACCCGGCCCCGGCCCGAGGCCGCGGAGCCGGCGCTCCTGGCGGCGTTCACCGTGCTGCTGTCCCGCTATGCGGGCACCGCGGACGTCGTGCTCGGCATCGGCGCGCTGGTGCCGCTCCGGGTGGATCTCGACGGTGCGCCCGGGTTCGCCGACGTCGTCGCCCGCGTGCGCGAAGCCCGGGAAGAGGCGCTGGCGCACGAAGTCCCGTTCGAGGACCTGGTCGCCGAGGTGGCGCCCGAGCCCGGCCGCGGGGGAGCGGTGCTCGTCAACGTCGGCTTCGGTGCGGAAACCGAGCTGCCGCTCGACCTGAACCTGACCCTCGACGGCGACGTGCTCGTCGCGGACTACCGCACCGACGTCCTCGACGAATCCACTGTGGACCGCATGCTGGACCACCTCGGGCACCTCCTCGCCGAGGCGCAGGAACGTCCACAGTGGCCGGTGACCCGGCTCGGCCTGATGACGGCGCCGGAACTGCACCGCATCCTCGAGGAGTGGAACGACACGGACCTCGCGGCGCCACTGGCGACGCTGCCCGAGCTGTTCGCCGCCCGCGTCCGGGAGGCGCCGGACGCGGTGGCCCTCGTCTTCGAGGACGAGGAACTCACCTACGCCGAACTCGACGCCCGCGCGAACCGGCTCGCCCACGTCCTCGTCCGCCGCGGGGCCGGTCCCGAGCGGGTCGTCGCCCTCGCCGTGCCGCGCTCGCCCGAGATGATCGTCGCCGAATTGGCGGTGCTCAAGGCCGGTGCCGCGTACCTGCCGCTCGACCAGGACTACCCGGCCGAGCGCATCGCGTTCATGGTCGGCGACGCACGCCCGGTGTGTGTGGTGACCACCGGCGACCTCGCCGATCGCTTCGACGGCGACGTCCTGCTCCTCGACGAGCTGACCCTGGACGACGAGCCGGCGACGGACCCGGCCGCCGCGATCGTCCCGGCCAACGCCGCCTACGTCATCTACACGTCCGGCTCGACCGGACGGCCCAAGGGTGTCGTGGTTTCCCACGCGGGCGTCGCGAAGCTGGTCGCGACGCAGTCCGAACGGTTCGGCGTCGGCCCGCAGAGCCGGGTGCTGCAGTTCGCGTCGCCGAGTTTCGACGTCGCCTTCTGGGACCTCTGCCTCGGGCTCCTCTCGGGTGGCCGGCTGGTGATCGTCCCGGCCGAACGCCGGGTGCCCGGCCCCGAACTGGCCGAGTACGCGCACGCCCACGGCGTCGACTTCATGATCCTGCCGCCCGCCCTGCTCGCCGAGTTCCCCGAGGACTGCGACCTGCCGCGGGACAGCGTGCTGCTCGCGGGAACCGAGCGGGTGTCGCCGGAGCTGGTGCGCCGGTGGGCGCCCGGACGGCGGATGTTCAACGCCTACGGCCCCACCGAGGCCACGACCAACTCCACGCTCGGTCTCTGCGATCCGGAGATCACCCCCGGCTCGGCCGTGCCGATCGGCGTGCCCGACCCCGGCACCCGCGCGTACGTCCTCGACGCGGCCCTCGCGCCGGTCCCGGTCGGGGTCGTCGGCGAGCTGTACCTCGCCGGAAGCGGTCTGGCGCGGGGCTACCTCGGGCGCCCGGGGCTGACGGCGGAACGGTTCGTCGCGGACCCGTTCGGCTCCGGTGGCCGGCTCTACCGGACCGGTGACCTCGTCAAGTGGCTGCCGGACGGCCGGCTGGTGTTCCTGGGCCGGGCCGACGACCAGGTCAAGATCCGCGGCTACCGCATCGAACTCGGCGAGATCGAGTCCGTGCTGGCCGAACACCCGCGCGTCGGCCAGTCGGTCGTCGTCGCGCAGGACGGGCAGCTGATCGCCTACGCCGTGCCGGTGCCGGACCGCGACCAGGCGGCCGAGCAGGGGCACGTCGACGAATGGCACGACGTCCACGAGGAGATGCTCGCCGGGTCCCACGGCATCGAGGAGAACTTCGCGGGCTGGAACTCCAGCTACGACGGCTCGGAGATCCCCCTCGACGAGATGCGCGAATGGCACGCGGCGACGATCGACCGGATCCGCGCGCTGCAGCCGAGGCGGGTGCTGGAGATCGGGGTCGGCAGCGGGCTGATCCTGTCGCGGATCGCGCCGGACGCCGAAACCTACTGGGGCGTCGACCTGTCCGAGAGCGCCGTCGAGAACGTCCGGCGCGAGGTCGCGGCGAGGCCGTTCGCGAGCAAGGTGCACCTCGCCGCGCGGCCCGCCCACGACCTCGGTGAACTGCCGGACGAACCGTTCGACACCGTGATCATCAACTCCGTCGCCCAGTACTTCCCCAGCGCGGACTACCTCGCCGAGGTCGTCCGGACCGCCGCGGGCCTGCTGGCGCCGGGCGGGACGATCTTCCTCGGCGACATCCGCAACCTGCGTTCGCTGCGGGCCTTCCGGACCGCCGTCGAGCTGCACCGCGGCCGGACCGACGTCGCCGCGGTGGACCAGGCGATCGCCCGCGAGGGCGAGCTGGTCCTCGACCCGGACTTCTTCCCGGCACTCGCCCGGGAGCTCGACGGCTTCGGCGACGTCGACCTGTGGGTCAAGCGCGGCACCGCGCACAACGAGCTGACGCGGCACCGCTACGACGTCGTCCTGCGGAAGGCACCCCGGCCGGAAGCGGCCGAAGAGCAGGTCGTCGCGTTCGGCGACCTCGGTGCGGTGGAGCGGTTCCTGACCGCCGAGACGCCGGAGCGGCTGCGCGTCACCGCGATCCCGGACGCCCGGCTGGCCGGCGAGCTGGCGGCGGTCCGCGCACTGGACACCGGCGACGCCGAGGCGGCCGTGGCCGCCCTCGACCGCCGGGACGGCGTCGACCCGGAAGCCCTCCACCGGCTCGGCGAGCGCGCCGGCTACCACGTGGCCGTCACCTTGGCGGCCGAGGGCGGCGAGCTGGAAGCCGTCTTCATGCGCCCCAATGTGGCCTTCGGTGCGTTGAACGCACCCAAGGTGGCCTTCGGTGCGTTGGACGCACCCAAGGCCACCTTGGGGCGCTTGGGGGGAGCCGCCTACCGGCCGGTGCGGCAGACGGGTACGCCGGGGTCCTACGCCAACAACCCCGCGGCCCGCCGGGAAACCGGTGCTCTCGTGGCGTCGCTGCGGGCGCACGTGCGGGACCGGCTGCCGCTGTACATGGTGCCGTCGGCCTTCGTCGTGCTCGACAAGCTCCCGGTGCTCGCCTCCGGCAAGCTGGACCGCAAGGCCCTGCCGAGCCCCGAGCGGTTCACCGCCGGGCCCGGCCGCGCGCCGCGCAACCCCGTCGAGCAGCTGCTGTGCGAGATGTTCGCCGGCGTCCTCGGGGTCCCGCAGGCCGGACCGGACGACGACTTCTTCGCGCTCGGCGGGCATTCGCTGCTGGCCACCCGGCTCATCCAGCGGATCCGCGCCGCCGTCGGCGCCGAGGTGCCGGTGCGGGCGGTGTTCGACGCCCCGACGCCGGCCGCGCTCGCGGAGCTGCTCGCCGGGGCCGTCACCGCGACCGAGCGGCGTCCGCTCACCCGCGTCACCGAACGGCCCGAGCGGCTGCCGCTGTCGTTCGCGCAGCAGCGCCTGTGGTTCCTGCACGGGCTCGAAGGCGGGTCGGCGACCTACAACGTCCCGCTCGTCATGCGCCTGGCCGGGGAACTGGACGTCGACGCGCTGCGCTCGGCGCTCGGCGACGTCGTGGCCCGGCACGAGGCGCTGCGGACGGTCTTCCCGGTCGTCGACGGCGTCCCGTACCAGCAGATCCTCCCCGAACCGACGGTGGACCTCACCGTCCGCGCGGTGTCCGATGTGGACGCCGAAGTGGACGCACTCGTGCGCGGGGTGTTCGACCTCGGCGCCGGGGTGCCGGTGCGTGCGGAACTGCTCACCGCCGACCCGCGGCGGCACGTGCTGGTCCTGGTCGTGCACCACATCGCCGCCGACGGATGGTCGCTTTCGCCGCTGTGGCGGGACATCGCCACGGCCTACCGCGCCCGGCTGCGCGGCGAAGCTCCCCAGTGGACGCCGTTGCCGGTGCAGTACGCGGACTACACGCTCTGGCAGCGCGATCTCCTGGCCACCGAGGAGGCGGCCCAGCTCGCTTACTGGCGGGAAACCCTGGACGGCCTGCCCGACCGGATCGCGCTCCCGCTCGACCGGCCGCACCCGGCGATGTCCGCCTACCGCGGCGGGTTCTTCACCTTCACCTGGGACGCCGGGCTCCAGGCCGGGCTCACCGACCTCGCGCGCGCCTGCGGGGCCAGCCCGTTCATGGTCGTGCACGCGGGCCTGACCGCGCTGCTGTCGCGGCTCGGCGCGGGCACCGACATCCCGATCGGCACCCCGATCGCCGGCCGCGCCGACGCCGCGCTCGACGACCTCATCGGGTTCTTCGTCAACACCCTGGTCCTGCGGGTCGACACGGGCGGCGACCCGTCGTTCCGCGACCTCGTGGCCCGGGTGCGCGAGCGCGGCCTCGACGCCTACGCCCACCAGGACGTGCCGTTCGAGCGGCTCGTCGAAGCGCTGAACCCGGCCCGGTCGCTGGCGCACCACCCGCTGTTCCAGACCATGCTGGCCTGGCAGAACACCCCCGGCACCGGCGTCGAGCTGCCCGGCCTGACCGTGACCGAGCAGCCCGTCGGCACCGGCACGGCCAAGTTCGACCTCTGGTTCTCCTTCACCGAGCGGGCCGACGGCCTGCACGGACAGGCCGAGTTCAACGCCGAGGTGTTCGACCGGGCCACCGTGACCGGCCTCCTCGGCCGCCTCGAAACCCTGCTCCGGCAGGTCGTCGACGCGCCGGACCGCCGGCTCGGCACCCTGGACGTGCTCACCGCGGCCGAACGCGACGGTCTCGAAAAGACCTGGTCGGGTGCCGTCGAGGAGGTTCCCGCGGTCACCGTGCCGCAGCTGTTCGCCGCCCAGGTCGCGCGGACCCCCGATCAGCCGGCTCTGGTCTTCGAGGACGAAGAACTCAGCTACGCCGAGCTCGACGCCGTCTCCAACCGCCTGGCCCGCGTGCTGGCCGCCCGCGGCGCCGGGCCCGAACGGGTCGTCGCCTTGGCGCTGCCCCGCTCGACTCACCTGGTCACGGCGATCCTCGCGGTGCTCAAGACGGGCGCGGCCTACCTGCCGCTCGACCCCGGCTACCCGGCCGACCGGATCGCGTTCATGCTCGACGACGCCGGCCCGGCGCTGGTGCTGGCCGTCGCGGAGACCGCCGTCCCGGGTGCCGTGCTCCTGGACGACCCGGACACCTTGGCCGGAGTTCCGGACACGCCACCGGACGTCGTGCTGAGGCCGGAGAACCCGGCATACGTCATCTACACCTCCGGGTCGACCGGCCGTCCGAAGGGCGTCGTCGTCCCGCACGCCGGCATCGTCAACCGGCTGCTCTGGATGCAGGCCGAGTACGGCCTCGCCGACGGCGACCGCGTGCTGCAGAAGACGCCGTCCAGCTTCGACGTGTCGGTGTGGGAGTTCCTCTGGCCGCTCATCACCGGCGCCACCGAGGTGATCGCCCGGCCGGACGGGCACAAGGACCCCGCCTACCTCGCCCGGCTGATCCGCGACCGCGGCGTCACGACCGTCCACTTCGTCCCGTCGATGCTCCAGGTCTTCCTGCAGGAGCCGGCCGCGGGGGAGTGCACGAGCCTGCGCCGGGTGCTGTGCAGCGGGGAGGCCCTGCCGCCGGACGCCGTCGTGCAGTTCGGCCGGGTCCTCGACGCCGAACTGCACAACCTCTACGGCCCGACCGAGGCTTCGGTCGACGTCACGGCGTGGCGGACGTCCACCGAGGACACTTCGGTCCCGATCGGCCGTCCGGTGTGGAACACCCGCACCTACGTCCTCGACGCCGGCTTGCGCCCGGTGCCGCCGGGCACCCCCGGCGAGCTGTACCTGGCCGGCGTCCAGCTCGCCCGCGGCTACCTCGGCCGGGCCGGGCTCACCGCCGAGCGGTTCGTCGCCGACCCGTTCGGTGCCCCCGGCACCCGGATGTACCGCACCGGCGACCTCGCCCGCTTCCGCCCCGACGGCGTCCTCGAATTCCTCGGCCGCGGCGACGAGCAGGTCAAGATCCGCGGGTTCCGCGTCGAGCCCGGCGAGATCGCCGCGACCCTCTCCGCGCACGACGACGTCGCCCACGCCGTCGTCGTCGCCCGCGAAGACCGGCCCGGTGACGTCCGCCTGGTCGGGTACGTCGTCCCCACCGACACCGCCGGTTCGGCCGAGGAGGAGGTCGAGCAGGTCGGCGAGTGGCGCGAACTGTACGACTCGATGTACTCGAGCGTCCGTGACGAGTTCGCCGGCTGGCACTCCAGCTACACCGGCGAGCCGCTCCCGCGCGAGGAGATGCTCGAGTGGCGGGACGCCATCGTCGGCCGGATCCGCGAGCTGGCGCCGCGGCGCGTGCTCGAGATCGGCGTCGGCAGCGGCCTGCTGCTGACCGAGCTGGCCCCGCAGTGCGACGCGTACTGGGGCACGGACTTCTCCGCCGAGGCCATCGCGTCGCTGGGGGCACGGGTCGCGGCCGATCCCGCGCTCGCCGGGCGCGTCGAACTGCGCACCGGCGAAGCCGCCGACCTCGGCGGCCTGCCGCGGGAGTTCTTCGACACCATCGTCCTCAACTCCGTCGTCCAGTACTTCCCGAGCGGGACGTACCTGCTCGACGTCGTGCGCAAGGCACTGGCGCTGCTGGCCCCGGGCGGGGCGCTGTTCGTCGGGGACGTCCGCGACCTGCGCCAGGCCCGGGCGTTCCACACGGCCGTGGTCGAGGCACGCGGCGGTGACGTCGAGGAGCGGCTGCTGCGGGAGAAGGAGCTGCTCGTCGCGCCGGAGTTCTTCGCCGGCCTCGACGGGGTCGCCGCGGACATCCGGGTCAAGCGCGGCCGGGCGGTCAACGAGCTCACCCAGTACCGCTACGACGTGGTCCTGCGCCCGGGAACCGCTGAGCCGCACCCGGTCGAGACGCTGACGTGGGGCACCGATGTGTCCACTGTGGACGAGGTGGCGGCGCGGCTGCGCGACGGCCTGCGCGTCGAGGGCGTCCCCAACGGGCGGATCACCGAAGGCGTGAACCCCGACGACTGGTATGAACTGGGTGCGGTCGTCACCTGGTCCGCCGCCGGTGACGGCTCGGTCGACGTCCTGTTCACCAGCGGCGACCCGGCCGGCGCGTTCCGGCCCGGTCGCGAGGAGATCCTGGCCTGCACCGGCAACCCCCGGCGCTCGCGCCGCAGCACCGCCCTGCCCGCGGACCTGCGGGCCCTGGCCGCCGAACGGCTGCCCGAGCACATGGTGCCGTCGGCGATCGTCGTCCTCGACGCGCTGCCGGTGACGGCGAACGGCAAGCTCGACCGCCGCGCGCTGCCGGCGCCGGACACGAGCGCGCCGGTCTCGGCGCGCGAGCCCCGCACGCCGGTCGAACGGCAGCTGTGCGAGCTGTTCGCCGACGTCCTCGGCCTGCCACGGGTCGGCCCGGACGACAGCTTCTTCGTCCTCGGCGGGCACTCGCTGCTGGCCACCCGGCTGATCGCCCGCGTCCGCGCCGCCCTGAACGCCGAGCTCGAAGTGCGGGCGGTCTTCGAGACGCCGACCCCGGCGGGCCTGGCCGGGGTGCTCGCCACCGCAGACGGGAGCGCGCGGCCGCCGCTGGTCGCCACCCGCCGCCCGGACCTCGTCCCGCTGTCCGGCGCCCAGCAGCGGCTGTGGTTCCTGCACCACCTCGAAGGGCCCTCGGCCACCTACAACGTCCCGCTGATCATGCGCCTCGAAGGCGACCTCGACGTCGCAGCGCTGCGCAGCGCGCTCTCGGACGTGGTGGCCCGCCACGAGGCCCTGCGCACCCGGTTCCCGCAGCGGGACGGCGTGCCCTACCAGGACATCCTCCCGGCCGGGGAGGTCGACCTGCCCGTGCGCGAGGTCGCCGTCCTCGACGAAGCGCTGACCGGGCTGGTCCGCGGTTCGTTCGACCTCGAGCGGCAGGCGCCGGTGCGCGCGGAACTGCTGCGCCTCGGCGCCCGCGAGCACGTCTTCGCGCTGGTGTTCCACCACATCGCCTCCGACGGCTGGTCGATGGCTCCGCTGTGGCGCGACATCGCCACCGCCTACGCCGCCCGGTGCGCCGGTGAACGTCCGAAGTGGACACCACTGCCGGTGCAGTACGCGGACTACACGCTGTGGCAGCAGGACCTGCTCGGCCGCGAAGACGACCCGGACAGCGTGCTGAGCGCGCAGCTGGACTACTGGCGGACGGCGCTGAACGGCCTGCCGGACCGGATCGAGCTGCCGCTGGACCGGCCGCACCCGGCGACCGCGACGTTCCGCGGCGAGCTGCACACCTTCACCTGGGACGCCGGCCTCCACGCGCGGCTGGCCGAGCTGGCCCGCGAGAGCGGCGCCAGCGTGTTCATGGTCGTGCACGCGGCCCTCGCCGCCCTGCTCACGCGCCTCGGCGCGGGCACCGACGTGCCGATCGGCTCACCCATCGCCGGCCGCACCGACCCGGCGCTCGACGACCTCGTCGGGTTCTTCGTCAACACCCTGGTCCTGCGCGTGGACACCGGCGGCGAGCCGTCGTTCCGCGAGCTCCTCGCCCGGGTCCGCGAGCGCAACCTCGACGCGTACGCGCACCAGGACGTGCCGTTCGAGCGGCTGGTCGAGGTGCTCAACCCGGCGCGGTCGCTGTCGTACCACCCGCTGTTCCAGGTGATGATCGCCGGGCAGAACAACGCCCGCGCCGAGGTGACCCTGCCCGGACTGGCCGTGACCGAAATCCCGGTGACGACCGGGACGTCGAAGTTCGACCTGTCGATCTCGCTGACCGAGCGCGACGCCGGGATCGCCGGGGTGCTGGAGTTCAACGCCGACGTCTTCGACCACGCGGGCGCGAACGCGATCCTGCGCCGCCTCGAAGTGCTGCTGCGGGCGGCGCTGGCCGAGCCCGACCGCCCCGTCGGTTCCCTCGACCTGCTCGAAGGGGACGAGCGCGACCGGGTGCTCACGCAGTGGGCCGGGTGCCTCGAGCCGGCGGGCACCGAGACCTTCCCCGGGATGTTCGCCCGGCGCGTCGCCGAAGCACCCGACGCGGTGGCGCTCGTCTTCGAGGACGTCGAGCTCACCTACGCCGAGGTGAACGCCCGCGCCAACCGCCTCGCGCACCTGCTGGGCGACCGCGGCGCGGGGCCCGAGCGGGTGGTCGTGCTGGCCGTGCCGCGCTCACCGGACATGATCATCGCGGAGCTGGCGGTGCTCAAGGCCGGGGCCGCGTACCTGCCGATCGACGTCGACTACCCCGGCGACCGGATCGCCTACATGGCCGAGGACGCGGCCCCGGTCTGCGTGGTGACGACCCGGGACGTCGAAGCGAAGCTGCCCGCGGCGCTGCCGCGGATCCTCCTGGACGACCCGGCACTCGATGCCGCGTCCACAGTGGACCCGCAAGTCACGATCACGCCGGAGAACGCGGCGTACGTGATCTACACGTCCGGCTCGTCCGGGCGGCCGAAGGGCGTCGTCCTCCAGCACTCCGGCGTCGCGAAGCTGGTCGCCACCCAGGTCGAACGCTTCGGCATCGGCCCGCACAGCCGGGTGCTGCAGTTCGCGTCACCGAGTTTCGACGTCGCCTTCTGGGACCTGTGCCTCGGCCTGCTCTCGGGCGGCCGGCTGGTCGTCGTCCCGGCCGAGCGGCGGGTCGCGGGCCCGGCGCTCACCGAGTACGCGCACGCCCACGGCGTCGACTTCATGATCCTGCCGCCCGCCTTGCTCGACGCCATGCCGGCCGGCCTCGACCTGCCGCGGGACAGCGTGCTGCTCGCGGGCACCGAACGCGTGTCGCCGGAGCTGGTGCGCCGCTGGGCGCCGGGACGGCGGATGTTCAACGCCTACGGCCCGACCGAGGCGACCACCAACTCGACGCTGGGGGAGAGCGACCCGGCCGAGCTGGCGGACGCGACGGTCGTCCCGATCGGCATCCCCGACCCCGGCACCCGCGCGTACGTGCTCGACGCCGGGCTGCGGCCGGTCCCGCCCGGTGTGGTGGGGGAGCTGTACCTCGCGGGCTCCGGCCTGGCCCGCGGGTACCTCGGCCGCCCGGCGCTGACGGCGGAGCGGTTCGTGGCGGACCCGTTCGGTTCCGGTGGCCGCCTGTACCGCACGGGTGACCTCGTCAAGTGGCTGCCCGACGGGCGGCTGGTGTTCCTCGGCCGGGCCGACGACCAGGTCAAGATCCGCGGTTACCGGATCGAGCTGGGCGAGATCGAGTCGGTGCTCGCCGAGCACCCGGCCGTCGGGCAGTCCGTCGTCGTCGCCCAGGACGGGCGGCTCATCGCCTACGCCGTGCCGTCGGCGGGGCGGGACGAAGAAGCGGAACTGGAGCACGTCGGCGAGTGGCGCGAGCTGCACGAGAACGTCTTCACCGAAGCCGCGTCCGGCGGGCTGGAGGAGAACTTCACCGGCTGGAACTCCAGCTACGACGGCTCGGAGATCCCCCGCGACGAGATGCGGGAGTGGCACGCGGCGACGATCGAGCGGATCCGTTCGCTGCGGCCGAAGCGGGTGCTGGAGATCGGGGTCGGCAGCGGGCTGATCCTGTCGCGGATCGCGCCGGACGCCGAGGAGTACTGGGGCGTCGACCTGTCCGAGAAGGCCATCGCCAACCTGCGGCGGGAGCTCGCGGGGACGCCGTTCGCGAGCAAGGTCCACCTGGCCGCGCGGCCCGCCCACGACCTGGGCGAACTGCCGGACTTCGACACGGTGGTCATCAACTCGGTCGCCCAGTACTTCCCGAGCGTCGGCTACCTCGCCGAAGTCGTCCGCACGGCCGCGGCGCACGTCCGGCCCGGCGGCGTGATCTTCCTCGGCGACATCCGGAACCTCCGTTCGCTGCGGGCCTTCCGGACGGCGACCGAGCTGCGCCACGGGCGCCGTGACGTCGCCGCGGTGGACCAGGCGATCGCCCGCGAGGGCGAGCTGGTCCTCGACCCGGACTTCTTCCCGGCACTGGCCCGGGAACTCGACGGCTTCGGCGACGTCGACCTGTGGGGCAAGCGCGGCCACGCCCACAACGAGCTGACGCGGCACCGCTACGACGTCGTGCTGCGGAAAGCCCCGAAGCCCGCCGTGGCCGCCGAGCAGGTCGTCGCGTTCACCGCGCCGGCCGAGCTGGAACGGCTCTTGGCGGACGGCCCGGCCCGGCTGCGCGTCACCGGGGTGCCGGACGCCCGGCTGTCGGGCGAGCTCGCCGCCGTCACCGCGCTGGCCGCCGGGGACGCCGACGCGGCTCTGTCCGCATTGGACAGCGAGCCGTCCGGAGTGGATCCGGAAGATCTGCACGCACTGGGTGAACGCCTGGGCTACCGGGTGTACGCGACGCCGACCGCGCAGGAAGGCGTGCTCGAAGCCGTGTTCACCACCGGTGAGCCGCAGCGGATCCACCGCGGCCGCCCGGTCCGCGCCGCCCTCGAAGCGCTGGGCAACCACCCGGCCGGGCAGCGCGACACCGGCGCGCTGGTGGCGGCGCTGCGGGCGCACGTCCGCGACCGGCTGCCGCAGTACATGGTGCCGTCGGCGTTCGTGCTGCTGGACCGGCTGCCACTGCTGGCGTCGGGCAAGCTGGACCGGCGTGCCCTGCCGAGCCCGGACAAGCAGGCGGCCACCGCCGGCCGGGCCCCGCGGACGCCGGTCGAAGAAGTCCTCTGCGGGCTCTTCGCCGAGGTCCTCGACGCGGCGTCGATCGGCGTCGACGACGACTTCTTCGCCCTCGGCGGGCATTCGCTGATGGCGACCCGCCTGGTCGCGCGGCTGCGCGCGGTGTTCGGCGTCGAACTGCAGGTGCGGTCGGTGTTCGAGACGCCGACCGTTGCCGGGCTGGCCGCCCTGCTGGCCACGTCGGGCTCCTCGCCCGCCCGGCCCGCGCTGGTGCGCGCCGACCCGCGCCCGGACGTGCTGCCGCTGTCGTTCGCCCAGCAGCGGCTGTGGTTCCTGCACCGGCTGGAAGGGCCGTCGGCGACGTACAACATGCCGACGGCGGTCCGGCTGACCGGCGACCTCGATGTCGACGCGCTGCGTACCGCCCTCTCCGACGTCGTCGAGCGGCACGAAGCCCTGCGCACGGTCTTCCCCGAGATCGACGGGGAAGCCCGGCAGCTCGTCCTCGAAGACGTCACGATCCCGCTGCCGGTCCACCCGGTCACCGAAGCCGCGCTCGCCGACGCGGTGTCGGCGGCGGCGGGCACGGTGTTCGAGCTGGAGGCGGAGATCCCGCTGCGGGCGCGGCTGCTGCGCCTGGGCGCCCGCGAGCACGTCCTGGTGCTGGTGTTCCACCACATCGCCTCGGACGGCTGGTCGACCGCGCCGCTGTGGCGGGACCTGGCGACGGCCTACACCGCCCGTCAGGCCGGTGAAGCTCCCCAGTGGACACCGTTGCCGGTGCAGTACGCGGACTACACGCTCTGGCAGCGGGACGTCCTCGGCGAGCCGGTGATCGAACCGCAGCTGGCCTACTGGCGCGAAGCACTGGCCGGGCTGCCCGAGCGGATCGAGCTGCCGACCGACCGGCCGCACCCGGCGGAAGCGTCCTACCGCGGCGAGCAGTTCGCCTTCGGCTGGGACGCCGAACTCCACAGTGGACTCGTCGAGCTGGCCCGGGCCTGCGGGGCGAGCGTGTTCATGGTCGTGCACGCCGGGCTCACCGCGGTGCTCACCCGGCTCGGCGCGGGCACCGACGTCCCGCTCGGCACGTCCATCGCCGGCCGCACCGACGCCGCGCTCGACGACCTCGTCGGCTTCTTCGTCAACACCCTGGTCCTGCGCGTGGACACGGGCGGCGACCCGTCGTTCCGCGACCTCGTGGCCCGGGTGCGGGACCGCAGCCTCGACGCCTACGCCCACCAGGACGTGCCGTTCGAGCGGCTCGTCGAAGCGCTGAACCCGGCCCGGTCGCTCGCCTACCACCCGCTGTTCCAGACCATGCTGGCCTGGCAGAACAACGCCGTCGCCGACCTCGCCCTGCCGGGGCTCGCCGTCGCGGAGGAGCCCGTCCGCACCGGTACCGCACGGGCCGACCTGACGTTCTTCGTCGGCGAGCGGCCCGGCCACCGGGCGGGGATCCGCGGCACGGCCGAGTACAACAGCGACGTCTTCGACCGCGCGACCGTCGAGGCGGTCCTGGACCGGCTCCGGACGCTCCTGACCGCCGTCGTCGCCGACCCGGACACCCGGATCGGCGCCGTCGACCTGCTCACCGACGCCGAACGCGACCAGCTCGCCGCCGACCCCGCGACCCCCCTGCCCGCGGAGACGGCCGCCGGGCTGTTCGCCGCCCAGGTCGCGCGGACGCCGGACGCCCCCGCCCTGGTGTTCGGTTCCGAGCGGCTGACCTGTGCCGAGCTGGACACGCGGGCCACTGTCCTCGCCCGGGCGTTGCTCGCCCGGGGCGCGGGCCCGGAGCGGGTGGTGGCGGTTGCCCTGCCGCGGTCGGTGGACCTGGTCGTCGCGCTCCTGGCGGTGCTCAAGACCGGTGCCGCCTACCTGCCCCTCGACCTGAACCACCCGGCCGAGCGCATCGAGCTGATGCTCACCGACGCCGATCCGCACCTGGTCATCGCCCTGGCGGGCTTCGAGGACCGGCTCGTCCGGCCCGGTGACACCGGGCCGGAACCGGCCTGGCCGTCGATCAGCCCGGACCACCCGGCGTACGTGATCTTCACGTCGGGCTCCACCGGACGACCGAAGGCGGTCGCGGGAACCCAGCGGGCGCTGGCCAACCGCCTGCACTGGGGCCGGGACATCGCCCAGGGCGTGCGCGTGGCCAAGAGCGCGCTGACGTTCATCGACGGCTCGACCGAGCTGCTCGGCGGCCTCGTCGCGGGCGAGGAGGTGGTCCTCGCCGACGACGCGACGGCCACCGACCCGGTGGCACTGGCCGGATTCGTCCGCGACTCCGGCGCTCAGGTGCTCACCGTGGTCCCGAGCCTGCTCGACAGCTTCGCCGAGGACGCCCCGGCCGGTGCGTTCGACTCGGTGACCACCTGGATCACCAGCGGCGAACCGCTCTCGGACGCCCTCGCCGAGAAGGTCGCGCAGCGCTGGCCGTCGGCGGAGCTGATCAACCTCTACGGCTGTTCGGAAGTCGCGGGCGACAGCCTCGCCCAGGTCTGCGGTCCGGTGGCGATCGGGCGGCCGATCGCGAACACCCGTGCGCACGTCCTCGACGCGGCGTTGCGGCCGGTGCCGCCGGGTGTGCGCGGTGAGCTGTACCTGGCCGGCGCCGGGCTCGCGCGGGGCTACCTCGGGCGTCCGGCGCTCACCGCCGAACGGTTCGTCGCCTCGCCGTTCGAGCCGGGGGAGCGGATGTACCGGACCGGCGACCTCGTCCGCCGCCGCGCCGACGGGGCACTGGAGTTCCTCGGCCGCGCCGACCAGCAGCTCAAGATCCGCGGTTTCCGCGTCGAGCCGGGCGAAGTCGAGGCCGTGCTGACGACGGACGCCTCGGTGGCGCGCGCGGCCGTGATCGCCCGGGACAACCGGCTGATCGCCTACGTGGCGCCGTCGGGTGACCCGGTGGCGCTCCGGGCTCTGGTGGCCGAGCGCCTGCCGGACCACCTCGTGCCCTCGGCCGTCGTCGTGCTGCCGGAACTGCCGGTCAACGCCAACGGCAAGCTCGACCGCGCCGCCCTGCCCGACCCGCAGGTGCGCACGTCCGCCCGGGTCGCGCGGACCCCGGCCGAACAGGCGCTGTGCGAACTGTTCGCCGACGTCCTCGGTGTGCCGTCGGTCGGCCCGGACGACGGGTTCTTCACCCTCGGCGGGCATTCGCTGCTGGCGACGCGGCTGGTCAGCCGGATCCGCGCGCTGCTCGGCGTCGAGGTGCCGATCCGGGCGGTGTTCGACGCGCCGACCCCGGCCCGGCTCGCCGAAGCACTGGACCCGGGCCGTCGCAGCCGTCCGGCGCTGGTCGCGGCCGAGCGGCCGGACGTCCTGCCGCTGTCGTTCGCGCAGCAGCGGCTGTGGTTCCTCGACCGCCTCGACGGGCTGAACGCGACCTACAACATCCCGTGGGCGTGGGAACTGACCGGCCCGGTCGACGCCGACGCGCTGCAGGCCGCGTTGGAGGACCTCGTGGCGCGCCACGAGGTCCTCCGGACGCTCCTGGTCGAGGAGCAGGGTGTCCCGCGGCAGGTCGTGCTCGACCAGGCTCGCCCGCTGCTGGTCACCGAAACCGTCGCCGCGGCGGACCTCGACGAGCGCGTCACCGCCGCCGCGTCGTACTGCTTCACCCTCGACGCCGAGATCCCGATCCGGGCCACCCTGGTTTCGGCCGGGCCCGACCGGCACGTGTTCGTGCTGCTGGTGCACCACATCGCGGGTGACGGCTGGTCGCTGCCGCCCCTGAAGCGGGACCTCGACACCGCGTACGCGGCCCGGCTGCGCGGAGAGCGTCCACAGTGGACGCCGTTGCCGGTGCAGTACGCGGACTACACGCTGTGGCAGCGGGAGATGTTCGGCCGCGCCGACGACCCGGACAGCCTCCTCGGCCGCCAGGCGGCGTTCTGGCGGGACGCACTGGCCGGGATCCCCGACGAGCTGGCGCTCCCGGCCGACCGGCCACGTCCGGCGCGGTCGACGAACCGCGGCGCCGCCGTGCCGTTCACCGTGCCCGCCGCCGTCCACCGGGGCCTGCGGGAGCTGGCCCACCGCAGCGACACCAGCACGTTCATGGTCCTGCAGGCCGCGCTCGCCGCGTTGCTGACCCGGATCGGCGCGGGCACCGACATCCCGCTGGGCACCCCGGTGGCCGGCCGCTCCGACCACGCACTGGAAGACCTCGCCGGGTTCTTCGTCAACACGCTGGTCCTGCGGACCGACACCGGCGGCGACCCGACGTTCCGGGAGCTCCTCGGGCGCGTCCGCGAGGCCGACCTGGCGGCGTACGCCCACCAGGACCTGCCGTTCGAGCACCTCGTCGAACTGCTCAACCCGCCCCGGTCGCTGGCCCGGCACCCGCTGTTCCAGGTCATGCTCGCGGTCTACCACTCGGGTGCGGAGCCGGAGCAGCTGCTCGGGCGGTCCGCGGCCTACCGGGACACCGGGCTGCGCCAGGCGAAGTTCGACCTCTCGTTCGACCTGGTCGAGACGGACGGCGGCATCGACGGCGACCTCGAATACAGCCTCGACCTGTTCGACGAGCCGACCGCGCGGACGCTCACCGAGCGCCTGGTCCGGGTGCTGGCGGCGGTCGTCGCGGACCCGGACCGGCCGTTGAGCCGGATCGACGTCCTCGAACCCGCCGAGCGGGACCTGATCCTGCGGGACTGGGGTGCCGGGGCGCCGCTGACGCTTTCGGCGCCGACGGTCGTCGACCGGCTGGCCGCCCAGGTCGCTGCGACGCCGGACGCGACCGCGCTGAGCGACGCGGAGTCCAGCGTCACCTTCGCGGAGTTCGCCGCGCGCACCGACCGGCTCGCGCGGTGGCTGGCGTCCCGCGGGGCGGGTCCGGAGCAGGTTGTGGCGCTCGTGCTGCCGCGGTCGGCGGCGGTCGTCGAGGCGATCTTCGGCGTCTTCAAGACGGGGGCGGCGTACCTGCCGGTGGATCCGGACCAGCCGGTGGAGCGGATCGCGGCGATCCTCGCCGACGCCGGTGCCGCGCTGGTGCTCACGAGCCGTTCGCTGGCTTCGCTCGTTCCGGGTGCGCTGGCCATCGAGGACGCACTCGAGGACACGGTGGAGAGTTCCGTTGTGCTCACCCCGCCTTCGCCCGCGAACCCGGCATACGTGCTCTACACGTCCGGGTCCACCGGCAAGCCCAAGGGTGTGGTCGTCCCGCACTCCGGGCTGGTGAACCTCTTCCACAGCCACCGGGAGACGCTGTACCGCCCGGCGGTCGCCGCCGCGGGTGGGCGGCGGCTGCGGGTCGGGCACGCGTGGGCGTTCTTCTTCGACGCGTCGTGGCAGCCGCAGCTGTGGCTGCTCGACGGGCACGAGGTGCACGTCGTCGACGACGACACCCGCCGCGACCCGGACCGGCTGGCCGCGGTGGTGCGCGAGCGTGAACTCGACTTCCTCGAACTCACGCCGTCGCACTTCGCCCAGCTGGCCGCGGCCGGGGTGATCTCGGACGGCCGGTGTGCCCTCGGCGTGGTCGGCGTCGGCGGCGAAGCCGTCTCGCAGACGCTGTGGGAGACGCTTGCGTCGATGCCGGGCACGGAGGCGTACAACCTCTACGGCCCGACCGAGGCCACTGTGGACGCTCTGGTCGGCCGCATCGGCGACGCCGGCCGGCCGGTGGTCGGCCGTCCGGTGCACAACACGCGGGCCTACGTCCTCGACGGCGGTCTCTCGCCCGTGCCGTCCGGGGTGCCGGGTGAGCTGTACCTGGCCGGCGCCGGGCTGGCCCGCGGTTACCACGGCCGTCCGGCGCTCACCGCGGACCGGTTCGTCGCCGATCCGTTCGGGACGGCGGGAGAGCGGATGTACCGCACCGGCGACCTCGTGCGCTGGCGGCCCGACGGGCAGCTGGAGTACCTCGGCCGCACCGACGACCAGGTCAAGATCCGCGGCTTCCGGATCGAACCGGGCGAGATCGAGACGGCGCTGGCGCGGCACGAAGACGTCGCGCAGGCCCTGGTCGTCGTCCGCGAGGACCGGGACAAGCGGCTGGTCGCCTACACGACGCCGTCGACCGCGGATCCGGTGCGGCTGCGGGAGTTCCTCGCCCGGTCGCTGCCGGAGTACATGGTGCCCGCGGCGATCGTTCCCCTGGACGGGTTCCCGGTGACGCCCAACGGGAAGCTGGACCGGGCGGCGTTGCCGGTGCCCGAGTTCGCCGCCCGCGGGCGGGCCCCCGAAACGGCCACGGAGAAGGCTCTCTGCGAGATCTTCGCGGAGGTGCTGGGCGTCGCCGCCGTCGGCGCCGACGACGACCTGTTCACCCTCGGCGGCCATTCGATGCTGCTGGTGGTCCTGCGCAACCGGATCACCGAGCGGCTCGGAACGGAGCTCCCCATCGCCGAGTTCTTCCGTACCCCCACTGCGGCGGGGCTCGCCGCGTTGTTGACCCGAGACACGGAGTAGACGTGCACCGCACCCTGATGAACGCCAAGATCCACCGCGCCACCGTCACCCAGGCCGACCTGCACTACGTCGGTTCTCTGACCATCGACGCGGAGCTGATGGCCGCCGCGGACATCGTCGAGGGGGAGAAGGTCCAGGTCGTCGACATCACCAACGGCGCCAGGCTGGAGACCTACGCCATCACCGGCGAGCCGGGGTCCGGCGTGATCGGCGTCAACGGCGCGGCCGCGCACCTGGTGCACCCCGGCGACCTCGTCATCATCATCACTTACGCGCAGGTGGAGGAGGCCGAGCGCGCGGCGCACCGGCCGCGGGTGGTGCACGTGGACGCCGACAACCGGCAGGTCCACCTCGGCCACGACCCGGCCGAGCCGGTGCCCGGCGCCGAGGCCCAGCTGTCGGGCCGTGGGCGTTGACACAGTTGCTTTTGAGAGGCTGCCCTAAATAAGGTGTGCCTATCCTAAAGGTTGGCGAGAGGTTCTCATGTCCGTGTTCCAAGGCGCTGCCGGGCTCAGCCGGCGTGGATTCCTGATCGGGGCGGGTGGCGTCGTCGCCACCGCGGCCCTCACCGCGTGCGGCAGCAGCGGTGACGACAAGCAGGCCGGTGCCGCCACCGGCCCCTGGGAGTTCACCGACGACCGCGGCCAGAAGGCGACCCGCGACCAGCGTCCGGCGCGCGTGGTGGCCTACGCCAGCTCGGCCGCCGCGCTCTGGGACTACGGTGTCCGCCCGATCGGCGTGTTCGGCCCGCAGAAGACGGCCGACGGCGGCAAGGAGGTCCAGGCCGGCAACATCGACCTGAACGCCGTCACGTCGATCGGCAACGCCTGGGACGACTTCAGCATGGAGAAGTTCGCCGCGCTCAAGCCCGACCTGGTCGTCACCGGCCTGACCGGCACCAAGCCGACGGACCTGTGGGTGCTCACCGACGACCTCGGCCCCAAGGTGCAGCAGGTCGCGCCGATCGTCGCGCTCTCGGAGTACAAGGTCACGCTGCCGAAGGTGATCGAGCGCTACTCGCAGCTGGCCGTCGCGCTGGGCGGCGACGCGAACTCGGAGACGATGAAGAAGGCCAAGGCGGACTTCGACAAGGCCTCCGAGGACCTGCGTGCGGCGGCCAAGGAGAAGGCCGGGCTGAAGGTGCTCGTGCTGTACGGCGACAAGGACGGCCTGTACATCGCGAAGCCGGACTTCTTCGCCGACCTCGCCTACTACCGCGAGCTCGGCCTGGACATCGTCTCGGGCGGCGGCAGCGAGGACTACTGGGAGCAGCTGTCCTGGGAGCAGGCCGGCAAGTACCCGGCGGACCTGATCCTGACCGACTCGCGCTCGTACGCGCTGCCGCGCGCCCAGATGACGCAGTTCCCGACGTGGAACCAGCTGCCCGCGGTCAAGGCGAACCAGCTGGGCGACTGGTCGGCCGAACCGCGCTTCAACCACCTGCTCGCCACGCCGGTCATCCAGAAGCTGACCGCGCTGGTGAAGGGTGCCCGCACGGACATCACCGCCTGAGGAGGCCTGCCGTGACCAACCCGTTCGAAGACCCCGCCGGGACGTACCTGGTGCTGGTCAACGCCGAGAACCAGCACAGCCTGTGGCCGGAGTTCGCGGAGGTGCCCGCCGGCTGGACGGTCGCCTTCGGCCCGTCGGGCCGCCAGGAGTGCCTCGACTTCGTGGAAGCGAACTGGACGGACATGCGCCCCAAGTCCCTGGCCGACGCCATGGACGCCTGACCTCCCTCCCGCACGACACGCCGGGAGCCACCGCTCCCGGCGTGTCGTCTCCCAATCACGCGCTCCGACCCTCCAGTCACGCGCCCCGACCCTCCAATCACGCGAGTCGACCTCTGGGTACGCGCCCCGACCGTCCGGGTACGCGCCCCGACCCTCTGGGTGCGCGAAATACCCTCTGCGCCCCCGTGCTGCCCGCGGAAATTGCGTTGGCCGCGGCGGCGCCCCTCGCTACCCTTCTCCGGAACTCGCCCGCCGCGTCGAACGAAGGGAGCCGGCCGTGCGCTTTCGCGTTGCCGTTGCTCCCCGCTCGTGGTCCGAGGTGATCCTCGTGTCTTCGCGTCCCCGGTGCCTGCCGCGCGGCCGGCACCGGACTCCGTGACGCGTTCCTGAACACCCGTCGCGGGGAATCGCGCCGTCCCGATCACTTCGTCCACAAAGGACCGTGTCGTGCGCTGCCAACCCCTGACCACCGTCCGCAACCTGGGCATCCTCGCCCACGTCGACGCGGGCAAAACCACCGTCACCGAACGGATCCTGCACCGCACCGGTGCCACCCACAAGACCGGCGAGGTCCACGACGGCACCACCGTCACCGACTTCGACCCGCAGGAACGCGACCGCGGCATCACCATCTTCGCCGCCGCCGTCAGCTGCACTTGGGACGGCCACCGGCTCACCCTGATCGACACGCCGGGTCACGTCGACTTCACCGCCGAGGTCGAGCGGTCGCTGCGGGTGCTCGACGGCGCCGTCGCCGTGTTCGACGCCGTGGCCGGGGTCGAACCGCAGAGCGAAACCGTGTGGCGGCAGGCCGACCGGCACGGCGTGCCGCGGATCGCGTTCGTCAACAAGCTCGACCGCGCGGGCGCCGACCTCGACGCCGCCGTCGCCTCGATCCGGGCGCGGCTGCACCCGGCGCCGCTGGTCGTGCAGCTGCCGATCGGGCGGGAGGACGGCTTCACCGGCGTCGTCGACCTGCTGCGTCCGCGGGACGTGCCGGACGGCCTCGTCGCCGAGGTCCGGCGCCGGCGCCGGGTGCTGGAGGAAGCCGTCGCCGAGCTGCACCCGGTGGCCCTCGACGAGTTCTGCGCCACCGGCACGGTTTCGGCCGAGACGCTGGAGAACGCGCTGCGGGAGCTGACCCTCAGCGGCGAAGGGCTCGTCGTGCTGTGCGGGGCGGCCTACCGCGACCGCGGGATCGAGCCGCTGCTCGACGCCGTCGTCGCGTACCTGCCGTCACCGGCCGACGTCCCGCCGGTGCGAGCCGACCGGCCCGCCGACCCGGCGGCGCCGCTGGCCGCACTGGTGTTCAAGGTCGTCTCGACGGCCACGGGACGGCTGACGTACCTGCGGGTGTACTCGGGAACGCTGCGGAAGGGAGACCAGGTCCGGGACGCGGGACGCACCGAGCGCATCGCCCGCGTGCTGCGCGTGCAGGCCGACCGTCATTCCGAAGTGGACAGTGCGGTCGCCGGTGACATCGTCGCGGTGGCCGGGCCGAAGGCGGCGCGCGTCGGCGCCACCCTCTGCGCGCCCGGCGACCCGGTGCTGCTGGAACCGCCGGTGACGGCGGACCCGGTGGTGTCGGTGGCCGTCGAACCGCGGCGGGCCGGTGACGGCGAGCGGCTGACGTCGGCACTGGCCAGGCTGGCCGAGGAGGATCCGTCGCTGGTCGTGCGGGTCGACCCGGAGACCGGGCAGACGGTGCTGTCCGGGCTGGGCGAGCTGCACCTGGAAGTGGCGGTGGAGAAGCTGCGGCGGGACCGCGGCCTCGAGGTCGCGGTGGGCCGCCCGTCGGTGGCGCACCGCGAAACGGTGGTCGGCGGCGTGTCCGGGCTGGTCTACCGGCACGTCAAGCAGGACGGCGGGGCGGGCCAGTTCGCCCACGTGGTCCTGGACGTCGCACCGGCGCCCGAGGGCTTCGAGTTCGCCTCGGCGGTCGTCGGCGGCCGGGTGCCGCGGGAGTACGTCCGCGCGGTCGAGGCGGGCTGCCGGGACGCGCTGGCCGAGGGACCGCTGGGCGGGCACCCGGTGACGGGCCTGCGCGTGACGCTGACCGACGGGGCGACGCACCCGAAGGACTCGTCGGACCTGGCGTTCCGCACGGCGGGCCGTCTCGGGCTGCGGGAAGCCCTGCGGCGGTCGGTCCTGCGCCTGCTCGAACCGGTGGCCGAGGTCGTGGTGACGGTCCCGCCCGACGCGGTCGGCGGCGTGCTCGGCGACCTCGCCGCCCGGCGCGGCCGCGTGGCCGGTTCGGCGGTGCGGACGGGGACGGCGGTGGTGACGGCGACGGTGCCGGTGGCGGAGCTGTTCGGCTACGCGAACCGGCTGCGGAGCCGTACGCAGGGCCGGGGCACGTTCACCGCCCGGCCGGCGGGGTTCGCGCCGGTGCCGTGACGGACGAGGGTGGCGAGCCGGGAAACCCCGGCTCGCCACCTTCGAGGTCGCCTGGAGTGTCGACCCCCCGATCACGCGTGTCGGCTCCTTGATCACGCGTGTCGACCGTCCCATCACGGTGGCGGCCGCGAGCGCACTCAACCGCGCGGGAGCGAGTCCACTCCGGCGAGCAGCCGGTCCACGTCGTCCTCCGTCGTGTACGGCGCTATCCCCGCGCGGACCGCCCCCTGGTCGCCCAGCCCCAGCCGCCGCGAACACTCGATCGCGTAGAAACTCCCCGCCGGGGCGTTCACCCCCTGCGCCCCGAGGTGCTCGTACACCGCCCGCGGGGAAATCCCCGCCACGGAGAACAGCACCGTCGGCGTCCGGTGCCGCCCCGGCGCGCCGTACCGCGTCACGCCCGGAAGTGCGCCCAGGCCCGCGTCGAGCCGGGCCAGCAGCGCGTTCTCGTGCGCCTCCAGCTCCGCCATGGACCGCAGCAACCGCGTCCGGCGCGAACCCGTCCCCGGCACCAGCCCGGCGAGGAAGCCGATCGCCGCGGTCGTGCCCGCCAGCAGCTCGTACGGCAGCGTGCCCAGCTCGAACCGCTCCGGGACCGCGTCGGTCGACGGCAGCAGCTTGTCCGGGTGCAGCGTCTCGAGCAACGCCGGCGCCGCCGCGACCACCCCGAGGTGGGGCCCGAGGAACTTGTACGGCGAGCACGCGTAGAAATCGGCCCCGAGCGCGGTGACGTCGACCGCCGCGTGCGGGGTCAGGTGGACGCCGTCGACGTACAGCAGCGCGCCCGCGTCGTGCACCTGCGCCGCGATCGCCGGGATGTCCGGGCGGGTGCCCAGCAGGTTCGACGCCGCCGTCACCGCGACCAGCCGCGTCCGCTCCGACAGCAGCCCCCCGATCGGCGCGAGTTCGCCCGTGCCGGGGTCGAACTCGGCCCAGCGCACGGTGGCGCCGGCTGCCGCCGCGGCCTGGACCCACGGGCGGATGTTGGCGTCGTGGTCGAGGCGGGTCACGACGACCTCGTCGCCGGGGCCCCACTTCTGGGCCAGCGTGCGGGAGAAGTCGTAGGTCAGCTGCGTCATGCTGCGGCCGAAGACGACGCCGGCCGGGTCGGCGGCGAGCAGGTCGGCGACGGCCTGGCGGGCTTCGGCGACGACCGCGCTCGCCCGGCGCTCGGCCGCCGTGACGACGCCGCGGTTGGCGATCGCCGCGCACAGCGTGCCGGCCACCGCTTCCCCGACGACGGCGGGGACCTGCGAGCCACCCGGTCCGTCGAAGTGGGCGGCGCCGCCGTCGAGGGCGGGGAAGTGCGCTCGGATCGTCTGAACGTCGTAGGTCACGGCGCCAGCATGCCCAACCCCGGCCACCCGCCTCAAGATCCCCGCGGCGGACGGCTCCCGGAGTCAGCGGTTGCGCGGGTGCTGCCGCGCCCGGCGTTCGTTGCCGTGCTTGTAGTTGCCGGTCACCCGCGCCATCAGCAGCTGCTGGTCGTCACCCCGCGCCACGGCGGCCAGGAACCGGGTGGCGGCGGCCCCGCGCAGCGTCCCGGCGGGGCGCCCGTGGTGGGTGATCGTCACGGTGCCGCGTTCGTCGCGGTAGGCGAAGCCCTCCGGTGTCCCCATGCGCCCAGGGTGGCACGGGCGGCAACCGGTTTTCCCCGGGGTGCTTCGGGGGTTTCCCGGATGGTGCCCGGGACGGGAGCCGACAGAATGCGTGGGGTGACCGGAGGGGGAGCAGGGGTGCGGGCGAGGCTGGGGAACAAATACGTGCTGCTCGGGGCGCAGCTGCTGGTGCTGGTGGCGGTCCTCGTGTCGTACAACGGCGGCCGGTGGTGGTTCCCGGCCTACCGCGTCGACCTCGACGTCTACCGGCTCGGCTCGACGGCGTTGCTGCACGGCCAGGCGCTGTACGGGACGCTGCCACCGACCGGGGACGGCCAGTTCCTGCTCTTCACCTACCCGCCGTTCGCGGCGATCCTGCTGGCCCCGCTGGCGGTGCTGCCGTACTGGGCCGCCTGCCTCGCGCTGACCCTGCTCACGCTCGGCGTGCTGGCGGTGGTCCTGGTGACGGTGCTGCGCGCGCTCGGCGCGCGGTGCGACTGGCGGCGGGTGGCGGCGTTGCTGCTGGCCGCCGAGGTGCTGGAGCCGGTGCTGCGCACCCTGTACGCCGGCCAGATCGACTTGCTGCTGCTGGTCCTGGTCGTGCTGGACGTCCTGGTGGACACCCCGCGGTGGCCGCGTGGCCTGCTGATCGGCCTCGCCGCCGCGGTCAAGCTGACCCCGGCGGTGTTCCTGCTGTACTTCCTGCTCCGCCGGGACGGGCGGGCCGCGGTGACCGCCGTCGTGACGTTCCTGGCCGCGACGGCACTGGGTTTCCTGGTCGCCGGCGCCGACTCGGTGCGGTACTGGACGGGTGCGCTGTGGGACACCGGCCGCGTCGGCGAGCCGACCTACGCCGGCAACCAGTCACTGCTCGGGCTGCTGGCCAGGGCCGGGGTGCCGGCGGAGGCGCGGACGGCGTGGTGGCTGCCGCTGGTGGCGGTGGTGGTCCTGCTGACGGCGTGGGGCGTGCGGCGCGCGCTGGCCGCGGGGGAGCCGGCCGTCGCGCTCGGCCTCAACGCGATCGGCGGGCTCCTGGTCTCGCCGATTTCCTGGACGCACCACTGGGTCTGGGCCGTGGTGGTCCTGCTCGGCTGGGCGGAACTGGCCCGCCGCACGCGACGGCGCGGGTTCGCGGTGCTGGCCGGGACGGGTGCGGTGCTCTTCGTCGCGGGGCCGCAGTGGTGGTGGCCGCGCGGTGGGGAGGTGGAACGGCACTGGAACTTCGTCCAGCAGCTCACCGGCAACGGCTATGTCCTTTTCGGACTCGCGGTGCTGCTCACGGCGGTGCTGGTGCGGTTCCCGCGGCGGGACGGCCTGCTCAGCGGCGCGGTGCCGGCCCGCGCCGGAGCCAGCCCGCTCCCAGGATGAGCATCGCCGTGCCGAGCGCCAGGTCGAAGCAAATCCCCGCGGTGTTCAACGGCAGCGCGTCGGTGATCGCCGACGGCAGCGGGAGCAGCCCGGCGAGCCCCACCAGGGCGTAGCAGGCACCGGCGACGACCAGGAACCGGGCCGCCCAGCGCGAAGAACGGGTGCAGAACACCGCGGCGGCGCCGGTCACCAGGTGCACCAGCGTCCACACCCCGGACACGGCGAGCACGCCGAACAGCACGCGCGGACCGCCGCCGTCCGGGACCCCGGCCATCAGCTCCAGCGCGGCGAGGACGAGGAACAGCAGCCCGATCAGCATGCCCATGCCCTGCACGGGGGCGGGGCCCCGCCGGGGCGCCCGGGTCTCGGGTTCGGTGGCCGTCATGCCTTCGGAGTTCCCCGTCCGAACCCTTTTAATGCACCGCATCAGGGGTATCCGGCCACGATTCGGACCGGTGACGGTTCGGACCGGTGATGAGGAGTGAAGCGATGACCGAGTACCGCCACAGCGTGACCGCCGACATCCCCGCGGACGAGCTGTTCGCGTTCTTGAGCCACCCGGAGAACCTGCCCCGGTACTTCCCGGAGATGAAGGTCGTCGAGCCGAGGGGCGGCGACAGCGTCCACGTCGAGGCCGAGGTGCACGGCGAGCGCGTCGCCGGCGAGGCCTGGCTGCAGACCGACCCGGCGACCCGGTCGCTGAAGTGGGGAGCGGAGGGGCCGGACGACTACCACGGCGAGCTGCGGATCCGCGACGACGGCCCGGCGTCTTCGGAGATCACCGTGACCCTGCACAGCGTCCGCGAAGCCGCCGGGGACGAGGTCCAGCAGGGCCTCGAGCGCACGGTCGCCGCGATGACGCACACCGCGTCCGCCGACGCCGACGTCGAGGCGGCCGAAGGTGAGGGCGGCTGGACCTCCTACGACGACAAGAGGTCGTGAACGAATTGGTTGTATAACGACCTATACGGCGGCTCTTTCGCGACGCCATATCGAAGCCAGAACCGCAACCGCGAAGAGCGCGCAGGCGACCGCCGCCGCGGTCTGCACCGAGAGTGTGCAGGCCGCTCGGGCGGCCGCGAGCAGTGCGGGGGCCGCCGCCAAGCCGTGGGCTGCGGCTTCGGCCTGTGCCGGTCCGGCGGCGGCCAGGCGCGCTGCCGCGGCCGGCACGCCGGGCGGCACCACGAGGTGGGTCGCGTAGACCGTGGCCGCCAGCGAGCCGAACGCCGTCGTGCCCAGGCCCGCACCCAGTTCGTAACCGGTCTTCTCGACCGCGGCGGCCCCACCCGCCCGGTCCGCCGGGGCCGCCGACAGGAGCGTGTCCGTGCTCGACGTCAGTGCGAGGGCCATGCCCAGGCCCGCGCCCGTGAGCGCGCCGCCCAGCCACCACGGCGACGTCAGCCCGCCCGCCGCCGGGATGCCGAGAGACACCGCCGCCAAGGCGAATCCCGCCGTGCGGACGTGGGTGTTGCCGAACCGTTCCAGCAGCGCCGGCGCCACCACGCTGCCCGCCGCGGACGCGCCGAGCACGAGCAGCAGCCGCGCCGCCGCGGCGGTCGGGGAAAGGCCGAGCACCACCTGCAGGTACTGGGCGAGCAGCAGGCCGAGCCCGACCAGCGTGCTCATCACCAGCAGCACCCCGGCGGCCGCGGCCGGCACGCCCGGCCGCCGGAACAGCGCGAGGTCCAGCAGGGGGGTTTCGGCCCGCCGCTGGCGACGCACGAACAGGGCGAGCAGGACGCACCCGGCCGCCCCCGCCGCGAAGCCGCCCCCCGACGGCCCGACGGCGGCGGCGATCCCGAGCACGCCGCCGGCCGCGAGGATGGCGCTGAGCGCGTCCCACGGCTCGCGCCCCGGCGGGCTCCGCGGCAGCCACCGCAGCGCCGCCACCACCGCGGCCAGTATCACCGGCGGGTTGACCAGGAACGTCGCCCGCCAGCCCCACAGCTGGACGAGCAGCCCGCCGAGGACCGGCCCGAACACCGAGCCGGTTCCGGCGATGCCGCTGCACACCGCGATCGCCGTGCGGCGCTGCCGCCGGTCCGGGAACAGCGCCCGCAGCAGCGACATCGTCACCGGCATGATCAACGCGCCGCCGACGCCGAGTGCCGCGCGGGCGGCGAGGAGGGCCGGGACGCCGGGGGCGAGGGCGCAGCCGAGCGACGCGATCCCGAACACGGCGTAGCCGGTGACGAGCACGCGCCGCCGTCCGAAGCGGTCGGCGAGCGTGCCGCACGGCAGGAGCAGCGGTGCCGCGGTGAGCGGGTAGATCGCCACGATCCACACCTGGGCGGCCGCGCCGGGCCGCAGCTGCCGGACGAGGTCGGGCAGGGCCACGTGCAGCACGGTCGCGTCCACCGCGACCAGGAAGAGCCCGGCGCCGAGCACGGCCAGCAGCGGCCACGCCCGGACGCCGGCCCGTGTCACGGCCACAGCAGGTCGGCCAAGTGGTGCGCGACGACGTCGACGTGCGGCGGATCGATCACCGACAGGTGGTGCGCGGCCACCGGGACGACTTCGAGCCGGGGGCACAGCCCGGCCCAGCCGGCGGCGAGGTCCGTGCGGGAGTAGCGCGGTTCCATCGCGAGCCCGGCGGCGTACGGCTCGGTCGCCCGGTACAGCACCACGCGGCCGTCGTAGGGGCGCGGTGTCCCGCGTTCCGCGGCGAGAGTGTCCGAAAAGGACTGACGCTGGTGCCGCAGCACGCCGGGGCTCAGCAACCCGGCTTCGGCGACCCGCCGCATGGTGAGCTCGATCTGCTCTTCTTCGGGCAGGGCCGCGAGTTCGTCGTGGCCGAGCCGGACGGTCCGGCCGTAGGTGCCTTCGACGTAGCCGGTGAAGCGCAGGAACCGCCGGGCCGACGACGCGCGCGGGTCGAGGTCCGGTTCGGGCAGCGGCAGCATCGTGTCGATGAGCGCCACGAGCTCGACCGGCTCGCCTTCGTCCGCGAGCCGCGTGGCGACGCCGTAGGCGAGGGCGCCGCCGAAGGACCACCCGGCGAGGCGGTAGGGCCCGTGGGGCAGGCGGGCCCGGACCAGCGGCAGCAGCCGTTCGACGCGTTCCTCGATGCCGGCGCCGGGCACGCGTTCGAAGCCGACGCAGGGGACGCCGGCGGGGAGCCGGTCCAGGAGCGGGCGGTAGACGGTGCACGTGCTGCCACCGGGGTGGAACAGCAGCAGGGGAGCGGTGCCGGCGTCGCCCGGCTTGAGGACGTGGACCGGCCCGCGTTCTTCGCGCGTGTCGAGGAGAGCCCGCGCGATGTCGGCGACGGCGGCGAGGGAGTCGTGCCGGAGCAGGTCCGCCGGGTCGACGGGGGTGTCGAGTTCGGCGGTGAGGCCGTCGGCGAGCAGCCGGGCCAGGTGCCCGGGGTGGCCGGTGCCGGTGAGGCGGACGTGCGGGCCGGCGGCGTCGGTGCCGGTGTGCTGCCGCCAGAGCCGGAGGACGAGGCGGTCGGCGGCGTCCCAGGCCCGGCCGCGGGCCGGGGGTTCGTCGCCTCGGGGGACGAGGTCCCGGGTGAGGTCGGCGAGGGTGGCGCCGCGGAGGACCGCGGCGGCGTCGGGCTCGGCGCCGAGCTCCCGCCGGACGGCTTCCCGGATCCGGTTCGCCATGAGCGAGTCGAGCCCGAGTTCGACGAGGGGGACGTCGGGGTCGAGGCGGTCCGGGGCAAGACCCATGACGGCGGCGACGATGCCGGTGAGCCGGTCGCCGGAGGTGGGCGGTGTGGCGGGTGTCGCCGGTCCGGTGGTCATCGTGGCCGCGGGGTGGGAGGTCTGGCCTGGGGTTGCGGCGGGTTCGGCCGCCCCGCCCGGCGTTGCGGTGGGTAGGGAGGCGTTGCTTGGCGTTGCCGGGGGTTGGATGGCTTGGCCTGGGGTTGCGGCGGGTTCGGGGGTGCCGCTTGGCGTTGCGGTGGGTAGGGAGGCGTCGCCTGGGGTTGCCGGGGGTTGGATGGCTTGGCCTGGAGTTGCGGCGGGTCCGGGGGTGCCGTCGGGCGTTGCGGCCGGCCGGGTTGCCTCGGCGGGAGGTGTGGCGAGCTCGGCTGCCGCCTCGGGTGCGCCGCCGTCGGCGTGGGCGGTCGCCGCCCCGGCGGGGGCCGGGTGGCGAATCCCGGCCGTGTCCGTGTACCAGTGCCGCTCGTGGCGCCAGGGCATCGGCGGTACGTCCGTCAGCCGGGCGCTGTCGTCCGGGGTGGTCAGGGTGATGCGGGTGCCCGCGCAGTACAGCGCCGCCGCCGCGGCGGCGAACGCCCGGACCTCGTCCCGGCCTCGGCGCAGGGTGCCGGTCACCACCGCGTCCGTGATGCCGGCGGCTGCCAGCGTCCGGGCCAGCGAGCCGCCCAGGATCGGGTGCGGGGAGACCTCGACGAACACGCGGTGCCCGTCCGCGGCCGCCGCGGTGACCGCCTGCCGGAACCGGACCGGGCGGCGCAGGTGCGCGGCCCAGTAGCCGGCGTCGAAGTCCGGGAGCTCGCGTGGGTCGGTCAGCACCGTGTCGTACCAGGGCACCAGCGGCCGCCGCCCGCCGAGCTCGGCCAGTGCGTCACGCAGGGCGCCGAGGACCGGCTCGACCCCGGCCGAATGCCCGGCGACCCCGACGGGCAGCCGCCGCGCGGCCCGGCCGGCGGCCTCCAGTTCGGCGACGAGCCGATCGAGCACGAGAGCGTCCCCGGCGACGGTCACCTGTCCCGGCGCGGAGTCCACGGCGAGCTCGACGCCGGGGTGCCCGGCGAGCTCGCCGGGCGCCAGTTCCACCGCGGCCATGGCACCGCCGGACCCGACGGTGTCCAGCAGGCGGGCGCGGGTGGCGACCAGGTGGACGGCCTCGTCGGCGGTCAGCACCCCGGCCACCACGGCGGCGGCCGCGGACCCGAGCGAGTGCCCGATGACGGCGGCGGGCCGGACCCCGAGCGCCTCCCACCGCGCGGCCAGCGCGACCTGCGTCCCGAAGATCGCCGGCTGCGTTTCCGCCAGCGACCGGGGACCGGCACCGGCGAGGAGCGAGCGCAGCGACCGCCCGGTGTGCTCGGTGAAGGGATCGCCGAGCTTGTCGACCTGAGCGGCGAAGGCCGGTTCGGTGGCCAGGAGCTGCCGGCCCATCCCGGTCCACTGCGACCCGTGGCCGGAGAAGACGAAGACGGGCCCTTCCCCGGCGACGGCAGCACCGGTGAAAGCACCGGCGGGCAACGGATCGGCGCCGTCCCCGACGGCCCGCAGCAGTGCCGCGAGTTCCCGGTGATCGGCGGCGACGAGGGCAGCGCGGTGCCGGCCGGAGTTGTCGCGGCGGAAGAGGGTGTGGGTGACGTCGGCGAGCGAGCTCCGGCGCCCGGCGGGCGAGTCGAGCCACGCGGCCAGCTGGGTGGCTCGTTCGGTGAGGCGATCGCGGGTCCGGGCGGAGAGCAGGCCGATCCGGACGCCGCCGACGCAGGGCGGTTGGCCGGTGGTGCGGTCGGCGCGCCGCCGGTCGCGCTCTGCCGGGGTCGTGGCGGGGGCGTTGCCGAGCGGCTGCCGGTCGTGGTGTGTGGGGCTTGTGGTGGGGGCGTTGCCGAGCGGCTGCCGGTCGTGGTGTGTGGGGCTTGTGGTGGGGGCGTTGCCGAGCGGCTGCCGGTCGTGGTGTGCAGGGCTTGCCGCGGGCGCGCCGCCTAGCGGCCGCCGGCCGTGGTTTGCAGGGCTTGCCGCAGGCGCGCCGCCGAGCGGCCGTCCGCCTTCGCGAGCCGCGGCGGGGGTCGCTGGTTCCTCCAGTACCACGTGCGCGTTCGTGCCGCCGAAGCCGAACGCCGATACCCCCGCCGTCGCGCGGCCGGTGTGGCGGGGCCAGGGTGTCGGCTCCGTCACCACCTGCAAGCCCAGTGCGCCGAACGCGATGTGCGGGTTCGGGGCCGTGAAGTGCAGCTGCGGCGGCAGTGTTCCGTGCTGCAGGGCCAGGACCACCTTGATCAGCCCGGCGATCCCCGCCGCCGCTTCGGCGTGGGCGATGTTCGTCTTCACCGAGCCGATCAGCAGGGGTGCGTCCGCCGCCCGGCCCGCGCCGAGCACCGCGCCCAGGGCGCCCGCCTCGATCGGGTCGCCGAGCAGCGTCCCCGTCCCGTGCGCCTCCACGTAATCCACAGTGGACGGATCGACGTCCCGGTACGCCTCCCGCAGCATCGCCTGCTGGGCCGGCGGGTTCGGCGCGGCCAGGCCGTTCGACCGTCCGTCGGAGTTGACCACCGAGGCCCGGATCACCGCGAGCACCCGGTCGCCGTCGCATTCGGCGTCGGCCAGGCGCTTGAGCACCACGACGCCGCAGCCCTCGGCCCGCGCGATGCCGTCCGCGGCCGCCGAGAACGTCTTGCAGCGGCCGTCCCCGGCGAGCAGGCCCGCCGCCGCGAACGCCGCCGTCGGGCCCGGCAGCAGCATGAGGTTGACCCCCGCCGCCAGCGCCAGGTCCGCTTCGCCGTCGCGCAGCGCGCGCACCGCGTGGTGCACCGCGACCAGCGAAGACGAGCACGCCGTGTCCACCGCCATGCTCGGCCCGCGCAGGTCGTAGACGTACGACAGCCGGTTGGCCGCGATGCTGCCCGCCGCGCCGGTGGCCGTCCACAGGTCCGGCTCGCCGCCGGTCATCGTGAGGTGGCCGTAGTCGTGGGTCGCGATCCCGGTGAACACGCCGGTCCGGCTGCCGCGCAGGGACGACGGCGCGATGCCGGCGTGCTCCAGCGCCGCCCAGGTGACCTCCAGGAGCATCCGCTGCTGCGGGTCCATCGTCGCCGCTTCGCGCGGCGTGATGCCGAAGTGCTCGGCGTCGAACCCGGCGACGTCGTCGAGGAACCCGCCGAGCACCGGGGCGGCCTCGGCGCTCCAACGACCCGGGGGCGCGGTGCGGACGGCGTCGCGTCCATCGCACAGCAGGTCCCAGAACTCGCCGGGCCCGTCCGCGCCGGGAAACCGGCAGCCGAGGCCGACGACGGCGACCGGGTCGGTCCGCCGGCGGTCCGTGCCCGGCCGGACCGCCGGCTCGTCCCCGCCGGTGAGGCTCCGGACGAGGTGGTCGATGGTCGGGCTTTCCCACAGCAGCGTCGGCGGCAGCCGTCGGCCGAGCCGTTCCTCGAGGTCGGCGGCAATGCCGACGGCCTGACGGGAGGACAGGCCGTAGTCGCCGAGCGGGTGGTCGGGCTCCGCGGTGATGCCGGTGTGCTCGGCGACGGTGTCCAGGAGCCAGCGGCGGAGGGCTTCGGTGGTGGGCTCGCTCATCGCGCCAATGCCTTCCGGTAGTCGCCGGCGAGGTAGCGGTCGCGGCAGGCGCCGCGGGCGATCTTGCCGCTCGACGTGCGCGGGACCCGCCCGGGCGGCACGAGCAGCACGTCCCGCAGTGCGAGCCCGTGCGCGTCGGAGACCAGCCGCCGGATCGCGGCAGCGAGCGCACGCTCGACGGGTTCGGCCAGGTCCGCGTGGCCGCGGTGTTCGGCGACCACGACGACGGCCTCGGTGTCGGTGCCCGCGACGGCGAAGGCGGCGACGCTGCCGGGGCGGATCGCGGCGTCGGCCCCCGCCGCGGTCGCTTCGACGTCCTGCGGGTAGTGGTTGCGGCCGTCGACGATGATCAGATCCTTGATCCGGCCCGCGATGTGGAGCCTGCCGTCGTGGCGGAACCCGAGGTCGCCGGTCCGCAGCCACGGCCCCTCGGGCAGGCCGCCGGCCAGGCGGGCACCGAACGTTTCGGTGCTCTCCAGGGGTTTCCGCCAGTAGCCGTCGCCGACGTTCGGGCCGTGCACCCAGATTTCGCCGACCGAGCCGTCGGGCAGCACGACGGCGGTTTCCGGGTCGACGACGGCGACGAGCTGCCCGGCCGGGGTGCCGCACGCGACGAGCCGGACGCCGTCCCCGGCCGGCCGCGCGGTGCCCGTCGCGAGGGCGTCGCGGTCGAAGGTGGTGACGCGCGGGGTCGCGGCGGGGCCGGTGCTGACGAAGACGGTGGCCTCGGCCAGCCCGTACGCCGGGCGGGTCATTTCCGGCCGGTACCCGGATGCGGCGAAGGCGGCGTGGAACCGGTCGAGGACGTCCGGGTTGATCGGCTCCGCGCCGTTGACGATCGCGGCGACGCGGCCGAGCCGCAGCCGCGCGCGGTCGGCCTCCCGGATCCGGCTCGCGCAGTAGTGGAAGGCGAAGTTCGGGGCCGCGCTCCAGCTGCCGGCGTGGTCGCCGAGCAGTTCCAGCCAGCGGACCGGCCGTTCGACGAAGGCGAGCGGGTCCATCAGCACCGACCGCAGGCCCAGCGCCAGCGGTGTGATCAGGCCGAGGACGAGCCCCATGTCGTGGAACAGCGGCAGCCAGGACACCGTGGTGGCCGCGGCGGGGTCGAGGCCGAGGCCGCGCACGGCCTGCGCGACGTTGGCGAGCACGTTCGCGTGGGTCAGCACCACGCCGGCCGGGTTGCGGGTCGAGCCCGAGGTGTACTGCAGGTACGCGACGTCGTCCGGGGCCGCGGTGGGGGCGGGCCACGACCGTGCCGGTTCCGGGCGGTCCACCGCGACGACGGCGACGTCGTCGGCGTCGTCGGCGTCGTGACCGAGGAATGCTTCGACGCTCGGCCGGGCGGCCGCCGTGGTGACGACGGCCGACGGCGCGCAGTCGGCGAGGACCGCGGCGAGCCGCCCGGCGTGGCCGGGCAGGCCCGGGTCGAACAGCGGCACCGCGATCGCGCCCGCGGCGATCGCGGCGAGGAACCCGGCGACGTAGTCCGGGCCCTGCGGGCAGAGCACGGCGACCCGGTCGCCCGGCGACACCGGCAGCGCGCCCGCGGCGGCGTCGACGCGCTCGGCCAGCTGCCGCCAAGTGAGCGTGCGCCGCCGTCCGGCGGGATCGGTGGCGAAGTCGGCGAAGGTCAGTGCCGGGGCGTCGGGGGTGGCCGTCGCCCAGTGGCGCAGGCACGCGGTCAGGGTGTCGCCGCCCACCGCCGGGAAGTTCTCCTGGGACATGGGTTCTCCTTGCGGGTGCTAGCGGCCCAGCCGCGGCGCCGCGTGCTGCCACGCGGCGACGGCCAGGGTGTCGAGGTCGAGGTCGGTCGCTCCGGCGTCGCGGAGCAGGACCAGCACGCCGTCGGCGGCGATGGCGACGGTGCGCAGGCGCAGGCCGGGCAGCCCGGCGGGCTGTCCGGGCAGGGTGAGAACCTGCTGGTAGGACAGGGTTTCCGCGCCGGGGACGACCGGAGCGGGCCCGACGGTCGTCGTCGAGACCGTGGGCACGGCCTGGTCGCCGACGGTGACGCGGGCGCAGCGGCGCGCCTGCGCGGCCCATGCGGTGAGGTCCGGCGGGTGCGGCGTGCGGGCGACGAGTTCGGAGAGCTGCCCGCCGGGAACCGCCGTCTGGAAGCCCTGTCCGGTGACCGCGCCGGGCCGCAGCAGCCGCCCGTGGACGACGTCGGCGCACCCCGCGGTGTCCCTCCGGTCCGCAGTGGACAGTGCGGTGGACAGTGCGGTGGCGACGTCGAACACGTCGCGGACCGCGGGCGGACCGGGGATCGCCTCGGTGGGCAGCAGCGCGGCCGGCGGCACCGCGGGTGGCCCGGGGACCGGGACCGCCGTCGCCGGTTTGGCGGGTGAAATGGTGGCCACGGCGGCCGCGGCGATCAGGAGAAGGGCGACGCGGGCCGGGGGAAAGCGAATTCGGGCAGGCATGAAGAACCCTTCCGGGAGCATTCTCGGGGGAGGTGCGGCCCCTGCGCTGGAACCCATCGCCGGGACGGTCCGAGTGACGACCGATCCGGCGGCACGACGAAGGCTACGCTGGGAAATCGGTTACCGGAAGCACCTCAAGATGGCGTAAACATCGTCGTGTACAGCCGGTGAGCTGCTGCTTTGCAGGTTACTGGCGAGTTCGGCACGGCGTTGTGGCACGGGCGTCCGAGATCGGTGACGCTGCGCGATCGACGACTCACCCGCGTGGGGGAGTTTGTTTCCCTGTCATTCACATTGTCCGCTCACATGCTGGACGGGACAATTGCGCTCGCGGGCGCCTTTCCTTTAGCTTGGCCGCACTCTTCGAATGACCGGGAAAGGAAACGCATGCGCCCTTTCGTGAGGTGGTTCACGGCCTTGACGGCGGCGGCGTGCGCGCTGCCCGGCACGGCCGTGCCGGCTGCGGCCGGGGTACCGGACGCCCGGGCCGACGACGGCTCGCACGTCGTCGCCCAGACCACTGTGGACGGTGACGCGCGGGTGCTCGACCTGACCGTGCGCTCGGCGCGTGTCGGGGGCTACGCGATGGTGCGGCTGATCCTGCCGCGGGCCTGGGCGGCCGAGCCGGACCGGCGCTGGGCGGCGATCTACCTGCTGGCCGGCGAGACCCGGCTGCAGGACTACCGCGGCTGGAGCGCCAACACCGACGTCCGGCGGCTCGCCGACGACGCCGGCGTCCTGGTCGTCATGCCGGGCTCGGGATCCGCGGGCTTCTTCAGCGACTGGTGGAACTACGGCAAGGACCTGGCACTCAACCAGTGGGAGACCTTCACCGCGGTCGAACTGCCGCAGCTGATCGACCGCGGTTACCGCGGGGACGGCCGTCGCGCGGCCGCCGGCCTGTCCCTCGGCGGGTACGGCGCGCTCGAGCTCGCCGCGCGGCGCCCGGGCGTGTTTCGCTACGCCGCCTCCTACAGCGGCAACCTCAACCCGGCCGGCCCGGGCGGCGATCTGCTGACGAACGCCATCGTCACGTCGGCCCGCCTCGACCCCGAAGCCCTGTGGGGCGACCGGCGCCGGGAAGCCGCGCGCTGGGAAGCGCACGACCCGCTGGTGAACGCGGACCGCCTGCGCGGCACCGAGCTGTACCTCTCGGCGGGCAACGGGCTGCCGGGCCCGCTCGACGCCAAGCTCCCGATCGACGTCCTGCCCGGCGCCATGCTCCTGGAGTTCCTGTGCGGCGCCCAGACCACGGCGATGGCCGCCCGGCTGCGCGCCCTCGGCGTCCCGGCGACGGTGGACCTGTACGGGCCGGGCACGCACCAGTGGGCGTACTGGCAGGACCAGTTGCACAAGACGTGGCCTCGGATGCTGCAGGTGCTGGCGTCGTGAAACCGTCCTATGTGGTCACCGGGGCGGCGGGCGGGATCGGCCGCGCCTGCGTGGCGGAGCTGGTCAGGCGGGGCGCCCACGTGTGGGCGAGCGTACGCACCGACGGGGACGAAGCGGAACTCGTGCGCGCGTACGGCGACGCGGTCACGGTGCTGCGGATGGACTTGCGCGACGCGGAGTCGATCGCCCGGTGCGGGCAGCGCGTGGCGGCGGCGGGACCGCTGCGGGGCTTGGTGAACAACGCCGGCCTGGCGCGGCCGGGGCCGCTCGAGCACGTGCCGCTGGCGGCGTTCCGGGAGCAGCTGGAGGTGAACGTCACCGGGCAGCTGGCGGTGACGCGCGCGATGCTGCCGGCCCTGCGGCGCGCGGAATCGGCGCGGGTGGTGACGATCGGCTCGATCGGCGGCCGCATCGCGGGGCCGATGGTCGGGCCCTACCACACGTCGAAGTTCGCGCTGGTCGGCTTGACGGACAGCCTGCGCGCGGAGCTGGCCCCGGAGGGCATCCGGGTCGTGCTGGTCGAGCCGGGAGCGGTGGCCACCCCGATCTGGCCCCGCGCCCGCGCGGCGGCGGAGGAGGTCCGCGCGGCCCTGTCGCCGGCGGCACTGGAAAGGTACGGACACCAGCTGGCGGCGGCGGAGCACAGCGCGGCCCGCTCGGCCCGGACCGGCGTGCCCCCGCGCCGGGCGGCCGAAACGGTGGTCCGAGCCCTGACGGCCCGCCGTCCCGCACCGCGCTATCTGGTGGGCCCGGACGCCCGGCTGGCGGCGGTGCTGGCGAGACTGCCGTTCCGGTTGAGGTACCGCCTGACGGCGGCGAAGCGATGAACGGGTCACACAGTGGTCGGTTGCGCGAGGGCGGCGACGAACCGGTTGCCGAAGGAACCCCTCGCCGGGCCCGTGCCGGAGCGATGCGATGAGCCGCCTGGTCGTCATCGTCGCCCCGGGCTCGCGGGGTGATGTGCAACCGTGCGTGGCGCTCGGCCGGGGGCTTGCCGCCGAGGGGGATCGCGTCCGGGTGCTCGCCGCTCCCGGCTTCCGGGCGCTCGTCGAATCCCACGGCCTTTCCTTCGCGCCCCTCTCGGCGGATCCGGCCACCATCCTCGGCTCGGCCGCCGGGCAGGCGTGGACCGCCGGCCGCCGTCGCGCCTTCCTCTCCGGGATGCGGGCGGTGCTCCGGCCGGTGCTCGACCGGCTGCTCGCCGATGTCCACGCCGGTGCCGCCGGGGCCGACCTCGTGCTCGCGCCCTCACTCGGCTTCCTCGGCGCGCACCTGGGCGCCCACCTCGGCGTTCCCGACGTCGAACTGCACTACCAGCCCAGCGTGCCGACGCGGGCCTTCGCGCACCCGCTGCTGCCCGGGGCCGGCCGGCTCGGCCCGTGGGGGCGGCAGCTCAGCTTCACCGCCGTCGACGCCGTCGCCTGGCAGGTTCTGCGGCCCGAGATCGACCGCTGGCGCGTCGAAACGCTCGGCCTGCCCCCGGCCGGGCCACGCGGCCCGCGGCGACGGTCGGCCGTGCTGTGCGGGTTCTCCGACGCCGTCGTGCCGCGGCCGCCCGACTGGCCCGCCCGCGTGCACGTCACCGGTTACTGGTTCCTCGGCGCCGCCGGCTACCGCGCGGATCCGCGGCTGCGTGACTTCCTCGCCGCGGGACCGCCGCCGGTGTACGTCGGCTTCGGCAGCATGCGGCCCGCCGACGCCGAAGCCACCTTCGCCGTCGTCCGGACGGCGTTGCGCCGGGCCGGGCTGCGCGGAATCCTCGGCGCCGGCCCCGATACCGATGATCTGCCGACCGTCGGGGACGTCCCGCACGAGTGGCTGTTCCCGCGGATGGCCGCCGTCGTCCACCACGGCGGGGCCGGGACCACCGCCGCCGGGTTGCGGGCCGGGGTGCCGTCGCTGGTCTGCCCGGTCTTCTCCGACCAGCCCTACTGGGGCGAACGCGTCTCGCGGCTGAGCGCCGGCCCCAAACCGCTGCCGCTCGCGCAGTTCGACGTCGACACGCTGACCGCGCGGCTGCGGGAGCTGACGGAGAACCCGTTGTTCCGGCGCGGCGCGCAGTACGTCGCCGCGCGCCTGCGGGGCGAGGACGGCGTGGCCCGCGCGTGCTCGGTGCTCCGGGAGCCATAGGGTCAGGCGAAGATCGCCAGTGCGAGCCCGGTGCCGGCGATCACCACGCACGCCGCGAGCGTCGTCCGGCGGTAGTGCAGGATCAGCGCCGCGAACTCGCGCAGCAGCGCGCTCGGCAGGAAGTACCGGGCCGTCGGCGAACCCGTCGCGTGGAACGGCAACCCGAGCCGCCGGCACTCCACCGCCGTCCGGAACACGTGGTAGTTGCTGGTCACGGCCACGACCCGCCGCGCGTCGGCGGGCAGGAGCGCGGCCGAGAACCGGAGATTCTCCTCCGTGGTGCGGGCCTGGTCCTCCCGCCGGATCCGGTCGTCCGGCACACCGCGGTCCCGCAGGTAGGCCTGCATCGCTTCGGCTTCGCTGACCCGCTCGCCGGGACCCCGCCCGCCGGAGACGACCAGCAGCGGCGGCGTCGCCTCCCGGTCGTGGAGCCGGATCGCACGCTCGAGCCGCGCGGCGAGCAGCGGCGGCACGCGCTCGCCGTCCAGGCCGCAGCCGAGCACGATGATCGCGTCGAACCCGCTGCGGCGGCCGATCCGGCTGTACACCACGGAATAGCCGAGCAGCGACAAGAACAGGAACCCGAAGTAGCCGGCCAGCACGGCCGCCACGGCCACCAGCGCCGAACCCCACCGGCCGAGTGGCGCGAAGGCCAGCGCCTCCAGCGTGACCAGTCCGGCGCCGAGGCCGAGTGACAGCAGGTTCCCCGCGCTGCGCCCTTCCCGCCGCCACATCCGGACGCCGTTGGCGATCAGCGCGGCCGGCAGCACGAGGGCGACGAGCACCGCCACGACACCGAGCGACCCCAGCAGCACCGGCGTCAGCCACGCCAGGTCCAGTGCCGTGCGCAACAGCCACAACGCGGTCAGCAGCAGCGCCACACCGAGCCAGACGGCGTTGCCCAGCCGCCGCGGTTCGCGCGCCAGCCGGACGGCGAACACGACGAGGGCCGCCCCGGCGGCGACCGGCAGCACCGCACCGGCGACGTTCACCCCGGCCTCCCTGGATTCCCCATGCGCGGTCCAACCTAGCCGCAGTTGCCCGGACGGGTGATCTGGCAGGGTGAACGAGGGGTAACCGAACCCGCAATTCGCGTGATCCAAGCCGTAACTCGCGTGATCAAGGCCGGAACTCGCGTGATTGAAGCCGTAACTCGCGAGTTCCGGCTTCAATCACGCGGATGACGGGTCGGATCACGCGAGTTCCGGCTCTGATCACGCGCGATCAGCCGGGCGAGACCTGAGCGCGGGGGCGGAAGCGGACTCCGGTCGGCATCGCGCGGTGCGCCCAGCAACCCAGGACGCCGAGCAGGGCGATCTCCAGGACCATCATCAGCCGTTCGATCAGGCCGGTCGCGACGGTCGGCAGGTGGCCGCCGAGGACGTTGACCGCGAACGGGACGATGAACGGCAGGTAGAACGGGATTGCCGCCAGGGCCAGCCGGCGGGACCAGGTGGCGATGCGCCGCCAGTGCGGGTCGTCGCGGTGGCGGCGGCCCAGCGCCCAGCCGACGACCGGCAGGCTCAGGCACGTCACCGCCGAGGCGTACAGGTGGATCTTGCCCGTCGCCGTGATCGCGCCGCCCTGCGGGTCCTTGGCGAACACGGCCACCGCCAGGAGGCTGACGCACCACAGCGCCTTCGCCGCGACGAGCACCGGGCCGGCCAGCAGGCCACGGCGGTAGAGCGCGACCAGCAACAGCGCCGAGCCCGTGCTGGTGAGCAGCAGCGCGCCGTCCCACAGCCGCCGGCCGGGACTCAGCGCGTAGTCGCTGAGCATCGTGCTGACCGGGTCGAGAGGTGCGAGCGTGCGGTCGATGTGCAGCACGGCGAGCAGGACGACGGCGCCGGCGAAGGCGGCGAGGGCCCCGGGCACGAGCAGGCGGGCGCGCAGGCGGGGGCGGACGGGTGCGGGACACAGCATGCAGGGAAACACTCCGGGACGGTTCGGCTGGTTCAGGCGCAGCCGCGGACGCTACCCGTGACCTTTCCGTGACCATTGCCGACGCGCCCGCGCTGTGACGCAGGCCACCGTCAGTGGTCGCCGTCCTGCGGGATTTCGGCCGAATCGGTGAGCCGCAGCTTGCGCCGCGCCCGCTGGTAGAACGTCGTCATCCCGAGCCGGACCACCCGCGCCGCGCTCGGCCGGGCCCGCAGGTCGAGCCGGTCGCCGGGGGAGACGTACCCCTCGACCTGACCGTCGACCTCCACCGCGAGCCGGCCGCTGGTCGGCAGCAGCTCCAGGCTGACCTCGTCGTGCACCGAGAGCACCACGCCCCGGCTGTACGCCGAGTGCGGCGCCGCCGGCGTGACCAGCAGGGCCTCCACGGAGGGGCTGGTGATCGGGCCGCCGGCCGAGAAGCTGTACGCCGTCGATCCGGTCGGGGTCGCCACCACCACCGCGTCGGCCGAGTAGCTGACGAACGGCTGGCCGCCGACGCGCAGGGCGACGACCGCGCTGCCGTTGCCGGGCACGCGCACCACCGCGATGTCGTTGAACGCCGTGATCCGGCGGCCCTGGAGAACCGCGTCCACGGCCAGCCGCGGCTCCACCGTGAACTGGTGTGCGTCGATGGCCGAGAGCGCGCCGGGCAGGTCGGGGACGTCGACCTCGGCCAGGAAGCCGAGCTTGCCGAGGTTCACCCCGAGCACCGGCGCGCGCTGCCCGTCGGCCAGCCGCATGGCCCGCAGCATCGTGCCGTCGCCGCCCAGGCTGACCACCAGGTCGGAGCGGCGCCCGAGCTCCTCGGCCGTCACCCCCACCGCGGCGCAGTTCAGCCGGACGATCTCGTCCTCGATGCCGAGGATCTCGATGTTCCGGTTGCTCGCCCAGCCGAGCACGGCTTCGACGGCGGCCGCGGAATCGCGGCGGGGGTGCAGCACGAGTCCCGCGGCGTGCATGTCAGCGGCTCCGGGCGGGCGAGGTACCGGACGTCATGCGCTCAGTCTGCCCGCTCCCGCCTCGCGCCGCCGCGAGAACCGCAGGGCGCCGTCGTCGATCCGGCCGTGCCGGAGCTTGACGACGTCGTGCGCGTAGCTCATGCCCAGCTGCCACGGCGCCCGCGAACCGGCCTTCGGGAACTCGTCGATCGCCCGCAGGACGTACCCGGCGTCGAAGTCCAGCAACGGCCGCTCGGTGACCGCCGGGTCGTCGTTGACCGGCACGCACTGGTCGTAGCCGTGCCGGTCGAGGTGCCGCAGCAGCCGGACGACGTACTCGCCGACGAGGTCGGCCTTGAGCGTCCACGACGCGTTCGTGTAGCCGATCGTGAAGGCGAAGTTCGGCACGCCGCTGAGCATCATGCCCTTGTAGGCCATGGTTTCCGGCAGCTTCACCGGGTCGCCGTCCACGGACAGCTCGATGCCGCCGAAGGCCAGCAGACGCAGCCCGGTCGCGGTGACGACGACGTCCGCCTCGAGCTCGGCACCCGACTCGAGCCGGATGCCCCGCTCGGTGAACTCGGCGATCCGGTCGGTGACGACGGAGGCGTCACCGCGGCGGATCGAGCGGAACAGGTCGCCGTCCGGGACCAGGCACAGGCGCTGGTCCCACGGCTGGTACCGCGGCTTGAAGTGGGTGTCGACGGCGTACCCGGGCGGCAGCTGCTTCGCCGTGGCCTTGCGGATCAGCGCCTTCACCACGCCCGGGCGGCGCCGGCTGAGCTGGTAGATCAGCGTGCTCACCGCGACGTTCTTCCAGCGCGCGATCGGGTACGCCAGCCGGGGGCCGAGCAGCCCGCGCAGCCGGTTGGCCAGCGCGTCCTCCGACGGCAGCGACAGGATGTAGGTGGGGGAGCGCTGCAGCATCGTCACGTGCGCGGCGCGGTCGGTCATCGCCGGCACGAGCGTCACCGCGGTCGCGCCGCTGCCGATGACGACGACCTTCTTGCCCGCGTAGTCCAGGTCTTCCGGCCAGTGCTGCGGGTGGACGACGGTGCCGCCGAAGTTCTCGAGGCCGGGGAAGTCCGGCGTGTGCCCGGCCGCGTAGTCGTAGTAGCCGCTGCACAGGTACAGGAACTTGGCGGTGAACTCCACCGGGTTCCCGTCGTGCTCGGCCTCGACCGTCCACACCGCGTCCTCGGTGGACCAGGCGGCGCGGACCACCCTGTGCCCGAGCCGGATGTGCCGGTCGATTCCCGCGTCGGCCGCGGTGTCCCGGACGTACCGCAGGATCGACGGCCCGTCCGCGATGGCCTTCGCGTCGGTCCACGGGCGGAACCGGTAACCGAGGGTCTGCATGTCCGAATCGGACCGCACGCCCGGGTAGCGGAACAGGTCCCAGGTGCCGCCGATCGCCTCGCGGGCTTCGAGGATCGCGTAGTCCTTGCGCGGGAACGCCGTCCGCAGGTGGTGGGCCGCCCCGACGCCGGACAGCCCGGCGCCGACGATCAGCACGTCGAGGTGTTCGGTCATGTCACACGGCCTCCGTCCGCCGCGCACGCTGCAGCACGCGCGTCAGCACGGCGTTGTAGTGGGTGGGGGTGATGCGGGCGAGCGCGTCGAACAGGTAGGCGTCCGGGCCGACCAGGATGCGGGCCTTCCCGCGGTCGACGCCGGCGTGGATGATCGCCGCCGCCTTGTCCGGCGACGTCATCGTCATCGCCTCGAACTGCGCGGCCATCTGCTCGTGGGTGCGCCCGCGCCCCTGGGGGTCCCGGCGCACCCGGGCGTTGCGGGCGATGTTCGTGGTGACGCCGCCCGGGTGCACGGTCACCGCGCGGACGTCGGTGTCGCGCAGTTCCTGCCGCAGCGACTCGGTGAAGCCGCGGACCGCGAACTTCGCCGCGCAGTAGGCGCTCTGGTACGGCATCCCGAGCAGGCCGTACACGCTGGAGGTGTTCACGATCGCGCCTTCGCCCTGCTCGACGAGGATCGGCAGGAACGCCCGCGTCCCGTGCACCACGCCGCGGAAGTTGATGTCGTGCAGCCAGTCGTCGTCTTCGGGCACCGCGTCGAGCACGGACGAGGTCACCGCGACGCCGGCGTTGTTGAACACCGCGGCCAGGGGTGCCGGGAGCCACTCGCGGACCTCGCCGGCGAACCGCAGCTGGTCCGCCGCGTCGCGGACGTCGAGGACGCGGGTCAGCACCCGGCCCGGGAGCGCGGCCGCGGTGGCCCTGAGCCCGTCTTCGTCGACGTCGGCGAGGGCGACCGGCGAGCCCAGCCGCGACAGCCGGGTGGCCAGCGCGCGGCCGATGCCGGAGGCTGCACCGGTGATGACCACCGGGCGGCCGGAAATGCTACGAGGCCGGGACATCGCTGCTCCGCACGTGCTCGTCGATGAGGTCGAGGATCGTGGGCCACGCGCCTTCGGGCAGGTCGTGCCCCATGCCGCGGACGGTTTCCAGGCGGGCGCCGCGAATCGCACGGGCGGTCGCGGCGCCGCCGGTGGGGTGGACCATCCGGTCGCGGTCGCCGTGGATCACCAGCGTCGGCGCGGTGATCTTCCGCAGCAGCGGCGTCCGGTTGCCGGACTTCATGATCGCGGCGAGCTGGCGGCCGACGCCGCCGGAGGTCGGGTCGCGGTCCCAGCCCGTGCCGGCCAGCTCGCGCACGAACGCCTCGTCGAACGGGAAGCCGTGCGAGCCGATGTGGCGGAACATCCGGACGGCGCTTTCGGCCGCCTCTTCGCGGGACCTGGGCGGCTTCGCGCCCATCATCCGCAACGTCGAGAGCGCGGGGCGGCCGAGCAGGCGCGATCCGGTCGTCGACATGATCGACGTCAGTGTGCGGATCCGGTCCGGGTGCAGCGCCGCGACGGTCTGGGAGATCATGCCGCCCATGGAGACGCCGGCGATGTGGGCGGTCTCGAGGTCCAGTGCGTCGAACAGGCCGATGGTGTCGGCGGCCATGTCCGTCAGGTCGTACTGCTGGGCGGGGAACCGGCCCGCGAGCATGCCGGGGAGGCTCGGCGGCCGGAAGCGCGGGTGCGTCGATCGCCCGGTGTCGCGGTTGTCGAACCGGATGACCTCGTAGCCGCGCTCGGCGAGCTTCGCGCAGAAGGCGTCGGGCCAGCTGTGCAGCTGCTGCCCGAGCCCGGCGACGAGGACGAGCGGCTCGGCACCGGCGTCCCCGATCCGTTCGCAGGCCAGGGAAATCCCCCGGCCGACGTCGGCGATCTGTTCGGTCATGGATTCCCTCCGGTCATCCGGCGGCGCACGACCGCGCGGCCGCCCTTGGCCGGGGCGTAGGCCACGCCCCGCGAGTGCCAGCGTTCGCCGGGCTCTTCGGTCGGTACCAGCGTGAAGTCCCGCAGCAGCGTCCGCAGCACGACGGTCATTTCCATGGTCGCGAAGGCGGCGCCGAGGCAGCGGCGGGTCCCGCCGCCGAACGGGATCCACTGGTAGAGGTCGGGCCGCGCGCCTTCGAAGCGGTGCGGGTCGAAGGTGGCCGCGTGCGGGAAGACGCGGTCGTCGTCGTGGATGAGCGCGATGCTGACGAGCACCGCGTACCCCTTCGGCAGCGTCCACCGGCCGAGCCGGAAGCCGTCCTGCTTGACCTGCCGGGCGGTGAGGTCGATGACCGGGCGGGTGCGCTGGACCTCGAGGATCGTGGCGTCGAGGAGCTTGGTGTCGTCCGCTTCGGTGAGTTCCGCCAGCAGCGCGGGGTGGCGGCGCAGCCGTTCGACGGCCCAGGCCAGCGTGGTCGCCGTGGTTTCGTGCCCGGCGGTGAGCAGGGTGAGGAGCTGGTCGGAGATCTCTTCTCGGCTCAGCCCGGACCCGTCGTCGTAGCGGGTCTGCAGCATCATCGACAGGACGTCGTCGCGGTCCTTGTCGTCGGCGCGGGCCTTCGCGATCAGGCGGTCGACGATGGCGTCGTACTCGCGCCGCATCCGCTCGAAGCGGCGCCACGGGTTGAAGCGGCCGCGTTTCGGGATCGGCAGCACGGCCAGCCGGGAGCCGAGGGTGACGAACGGCGGGAGGAGTTCGCGCAGCTCGGCGAACTCGGCCCCTTCGGCGCCGAAGACGGCGCGGAGGATGGCGTTGAGGGTGATCCGCATCATCGACGGCAGCGTGGCGAAAGCTTTCCCCTCCGGCCAGGTCGCCAGCTCGCGGACCGTCTCCTCTTCGACGATCTTCTCGTACGCCGCCAGCCGCCGCCCGTGGAACGGCGGGACCAGGAGCTTGCGCTGCCGTTTGTGCTCCGCGCCCGACAACGCGAACATCGACCGCGGCCCGAGCACGCGCCCGAGGTTGACCTCGAGGTTGTCGACGAGCTCGGGCCCGGACGTGAACAGCTGCTTGATCTCGGCGGGGCCGCTGATCACCACGGCGTTGCCGAAGATCGGCACGTTCACCGTGAAGGCGTCCCCGTAGCGGTCCTTGAGCCGCTGCATGCCGCGCAGGGGGCGAGTCAGCGCGTAGGCGCCCTGGACGGCCCGTGGCGCGGTGGGCCCCGGTGGCAGCGTCGCGAGGCGTGTCATGGTCGTCATCGACCCTCCCGGAAAAGTGGTACGCGAACGTACCGTCGGTACGGTACGCCGGTGTACCATCCGGTTTCAAGAGGGAGGTATAGCGTGACTTCCGTGGACGTCGACACCCGCCGGCACCGGCAGCGGCTCCTGGACGGGCTGGCCGAGTCGATCACCGAGACCGGCTTCCGCGACACGACCGTGGCCGACGTCGTCCGCCGCGCCCGCACTTCGCGCCGGACGTTCTACGAGCACTTCTCCAGCCGCGAAGAGTGTTTGATCGCGTTGCTGGCCGAGGCGAACCGGTCGATGATCCAGCGGATCTCCGAGGCGGTGGACCCCCAGGCGCCGTGGAAAGTCCAGGTGCGCCAGGCGATCGAGACGTGGATCGCGTGCGCGGAGTCCGAGCCGGCGATCACGGTGAGCTGGATCCGCGACGTGCCGGCCCTCGGCGCCCCGGCCCGCGAGCTGCAGCGCGACGCGATGGAGGGGTTCATCGCGATGACCCAGCGCCTGACGGACACGCCGGCACTGCGCGCGGCGGGGATCAGCCCACCGTCCCGCCAGCTGTCGATCATGCTGCTGGGCGGCTTGCGCGAGCTGATCGCGACAACCGTGGAGGACGGCGGCCGGGCCGTCGACGTCACCGAGGTCGCGGTGCGCGCGTCGATCGCCCTGCTCGGCCCGGCCTGACCCGAGCGCCCCAAGGTGGCCTTCGGTGCGTTGAACGCAACCAAGGCCGCCTTCGGTGCGTTGAACGCAACCAAGGCCGCCTTGGGGTGCTTGTCGCTGGGCGTCCAGGTCCTGGGCGATCGGCTCGTGCCGGCGGCGGTGCTAGGTCATCGTCGGATCTCCGAGCCCGAGCTCGGGTGGCCGGCCACCCCGCCGGGTCACGACGACCGCCGAGGAAGCGAACGGTGACGTCGGCGCGCCCGGCCGGGACAGCTCCAGCCGCAGCAGGCGTGCGCCCGTCACGTCCAGGTCGATGGCGGCCGGTTTCCCGGCCGAGACGTCGTGTTCGGACCGCGGGGTCCCGTCCAGGACCACGCGGACCCGGCCGACCTGGAACGGGTCCGCGGCGTCGTCGAGCACCCCGGCGACGGTGGTGAACCGCCGGTAGTTGCCGCCGAGGTCCAGTTCGACGAACCCCGGCCCGGTGGCCGACGGTGACGCGGGCCGCAGGACGATGCTCTGCTCGTACTCCTGGCCGCCGATCGACGCCGCTTCGCGGCGGACTCCGTTGCTGGAGCAGAGCCACGGCAGCTCGCTCGCGGGCACCAACTGCTCTTCCACGGCGCCACCGCGCCACGTTCCGCGCCGGGGCATCGGGTACTGGCCTTGCCCGGTGATCGCGGCGAGGAGGTCGGCCACGCCGGTTTCGGTGAATTCGTCGACGTGGTACCGCGTCGTCGAGTGGGCGTTGAGGAAGACCGGGATCTCGTCGACCGAGCGGCCGGGCAGCACGACCGGCAGCACCCGTTCGGTCTCGCGGCGCAGGTCCCGGGTCAGGTTGTTCCGGAGGATCGCCGCCTCGAACTGGGCGCCCCGCCCCTCGTGGGGCAGCGCGCTGCCGTCGGCCCGGCGCTTGTAGTCGGGAGAGGCGACGACCAGGATGAAGTCCGCTTTGGTCAGCTGCTCGGTGGCCCATGCCGACCAGTCCCGGCGCACGTTGTCGTACCAGGCGTCGAGGTGCACGTCCAAGCCGATCCGGGTGCGCAGGAAGGCGGCGAACCGCTCCACGAGCCCTTTGTGTTCCGGAGTGTCGTGCGAGTAGGTCACGAACACCCGGGGCGCTGCACGGTCGGGCATCGGCGCCCCTCCCCGTCGAGTCGGTGAATCACCGATCCTGCCGATCGGCCATTCGGAAAGCAATTTCGCACGCTGGGTGCGTTGCCCTGTCATTTATCCGCCGTCCCTGCATTTGTCAAGCTTTTCGAGCAGGATGGCGGGATTCTCCGACAGTGGCCAGGTATTGGCATCATTCTGTCCAGTTTCCCGCCTTTCCCCGCCGCGCTCGACCGGCCTAGGATGGGCCGTTGCCTGGTGGGGAGCGGTGAAGGAGCGAAGGCACGCGTGTACGAGTACGACGTGTTCATCAGCTACCAACGAGCCGGCCAGGACATTTCGGCGTGGGTGAAAAACCATTTTCGCCCACGGTTGGCCGAAGTGCTCGACAACAACTTCTACCGGGATGTCCGGATTTTCTGCGACGACCAGGTCCGCACCGGCGCGAGCTGGGCGGGGGAGGTGCGCACCGCGCTGCTGCGCACCCGGGTGCTGGTGCCGGTGTGTTCGCCGAAGTACTTCCGGGACGAATGGTGCCTGGCGGAGTGGCATTCCATGGCCGAACGGGAAGCGCTGACCGCACGCACACGACCGTTGATCTACCCCGTGATCTTCTGCGACTCGCGGAACTTCCCGGAGTGGGCCCATGAGCGGCGCTTGCGGGACCTCCAGCAGTGGAACCTCCCCTTCGAGCACTTCCAGACCGCGCCGGCGTATCTCGACTTCCACCAGCAGATCAAGCAGATCGCCGCGGAGCTCGAAGAACTCATCGAACGAGCCCCGGACTGGCGAGCCGACTGGCCGGTGCGCACACCGGCTCCCGAGCCGCCGAAGCGGGCGCAGAAGCCGAGGTTCTGACGGATGCCAGGGTCGGTGTTCACCTTCTACTCCTACAAGGGCGGCGTCGGCCGCAGTTTCACGCTGGCCAACATCGCCGTGCTGCTTGCCCGGTGGGGTCACCGCGTCCTCTGCCTGGACTGGGACCTCGAGGCCCCGGGGCTCGCCGACTACTTCCGGCCGCAGCTTCCGGCGCGGCCGAGCGGGGGCGTGGTCGACATCGTCGACGACTTCCGGCACGGCCGGTTCGCGCCGGAAGCTCACGTCCAGCGGCTGATCGACGTCGGTGTGCTGGACTTCATCGCCTCCGGCCGCGAAGACGGCGGCTACGTCGGGCAGGTGCAGGAAATCGACTGGGACGAGCTGTACGACGACGGGTTCGGCGAATACCTCGAGCAGTGCCGCGAGCACTGGACCGCGCACTACGACTTCGTCCTCATCGACAGCCGGACCGGGATCTCCGACATCGGCGGGATCTGCACGGCGCACCTGCCGGACTACCTCGTCCTGCTGTTCACCGCCAACCGGCAGAGCATCCTCGGCGCGCTGGAGGCGGCCCGGCGCGCCGACGCGGCCCGCAACCTCCTGCCCTTCGACCGCGCGCGGCTGACCGTCCTGCCGGTGCTGTCGAGGTTCGACAACCGGGAAGAGTACGACCGGTCGGAGGCGTGGCGCCGCATCGTCGTCGACGAGACGGCCGAGCTGTACCGCACGTGGGTCGACCAGACGGTGGAGCCGGCAACGATGGCCCGTCACCTCACGTTGCCGTACGTGTCGTACTGGAGTTTCGGCGAGCAGCTGCCGGTGCTGTCGGAACAGACGCCGAGCGCGGACCAGATCGGCTTCGCCCTCGAGACGGTCGCGGCGGTGATCGCCTGCCGCCTCGACCGCACGGACCTGCTGGCGGAAAACCGCGATGCGTATGTGGCAGTGGTGCGCGCGAGCCGCCAGGAGTTCAAGCACGAACTGCGCGTCAGCATCCCGAGGGCGGCGTTCGGCCCGGCCGGCGACCTGGTCGAGGAACTGAAGAAGCTCGACGTCCGGGTGGTGAAATCCCTTTCCGGCGACCGTTCCCTCCTGGCCCGGGCGGAGGACGACGCACGGCACCTGTGCCTGATCGTCGACGGCAAGGTGAGCCGCTGGCAGTCGGCCGAGGTCGAGCTGTTCCTGCACCGCACGCTGGGCCAGAACCGCCGCGTGATCCCGATCCTGACGCAAGGCACGGAGGCCGCGGGGCTGCCGGGGTACGTGGGCAATCTCCGGTACCTGCGCTTGGGCGCCCGGGGCCCGGCCGGCGTGGCCCGCGACTTGGTCGGTCAGCTGCGGGGCCAGTCTGCGCTGGTCGACGCGGACGACGAGTTCGATCTTCCCGCGCTGCTCGCCCAGGTCCGCGGCAGCCGGCTGCGCCCATCCCGCTGGGACCTTGTAGACGAGCTGATCACGGCGTTGCAGACGGCCGTCGGCGCGAGCGACGGCGGGCGAACCCGCGACTTGGCCGCGGACCTCGAGGTAGCGGTGAAGCCCCGTTCCGCGAACGGCCACGACCACCACGCGGCGCCACCGAGGATCAGCCGGTCGATCGACTGGCTCCTGCGGACACTCGCCACCCGCGCCCAGACCACGACGAAGCCGAACCACCGGAAGGATCTCGGATGACCGACCGCTTGGGCCACACCCAGACCGCGGCAATGTTCACGCTGATGGTGCTGGGCCGGGAAGTGCCTAATTCGGAGCTGAAGAAGCTGGTGGGCTTCACGCTCATCAAGCCGGAACGCAATGAGCTGGAGGCCATGGGGTACATCAGCAGCAAGAAGGTCGGAAGTTCCTACGTGAACGAGCTGACCGATGCGGGGTGGGCCTGGTGCGAAAAGGAGATCGCGGCGAAGACACCACCGCCGCCGCGACCGCAGAGCCGGGTGTGCTCTGCCCTCTATGTGGTTCTGGGCGTTCTCGACGAGTTTCTCCATCGCCGGAACCTGCGATTGGCCGATGTCTTCCCTTTGCCGGAGGAGAGCCAGGCCGACCCTGTGACGTCCGTGGCCGAGGAGGAGCCGGAAGCCGACCTTGAAACCCGCATCCGTGTCGCTTATCGCGAGCTCGTACGCGAACCCCGAGGCTGGGTGGGGCTGGTCGACCTGCGACCGAAGCTCAGCGCGCCGGCCGCGGAGGTCGATGCCCTGCTCAAGGAGCTGAGCCGCGCCGGGAAGGTCCACCTCGTCCCGGAGGACAACCGCAAGGCGCTCACCGCCGCCGACCACGAGGCGGCGATCCGCATCGGCGGTGAGGACAACCACCTGCTCTCGATCGAGGCTTTGTGATGGACCAGTTGAAGGCACTGGCAACGCTGAGTTTCGACTGGGCGGACGCGCCAGATCACGTCTGGCGCGACTCCCCCTACCACGTCGACGGCCTGCATGGCGACGCACTCGCTGCGATCGACACGGGCATCCGCGATGCCGCGGCCAGCGACGGACCCAGCCCGATCGGGCTCGTCCTGCGCGGGCCGAAGGGCGTCGGCAAGACCCACCTGCTGGGCCTCGTCCGGCGTCAGGTCCACCGCGCGCGGGGATACTTCTTCCTCGACGACGTCACGGCGGCGGAAGCGTTCTGGGAGAACACGGCGGAGGCGCTGCGCCGCGGCCTGGCCCACCCGGATGATTCGGGCGAGTCGCAGCTGAAGCGGTTCTTGCTGCGCGTGTGCCTTCGCGCTCACGTCGATGCCGGCGTCGAGGCGAGGATCCGACGCGGGCGCGGCCTGACGGTGGACGACGTCGAAGCCTTCATCGAAGGCGTGGAGGCCCTCGATGAGATGGTCGCGGACGAATGCGGGGACACCGCGCGGGCCCTCGTGCTCATTGCCAGCAAGAATCCTGGTACCAAGTACATTGGCGAAGACTTTCTCGACGGGGACGAGCAGATCACGCCGGAAGCCCGGCAGTGGAACATCTACTCGCGGCCGAAGCCCGCCCGTGTCCTCGTGCGGGAGATCACCCGGCTGCTGGCGCTCACAGGACCGGTCGTGATCGCCGTGGACCAGCTCGACACCCTCGTCGCCGAATCCGCTCAGCGCACGCAGGAAATCGGGAACAGCGACGAGGAAAACCTGCTCGTGGCCCGGATCGCCGACGGGCTTATGGGGCTGCGCGAAGTCACTCACAAGACCCTCACCGTGCTGACTTGCTTGCCCAGCACCTGGGACCAGATCAGCTCCAAGGCGGCCGGGACCGTGCCCGACCGGTTCCGCACATCGGTCACCCTCGGCCGGATCCTCGACGCCGAGGTCGGCCGTACGCTCGTGGCCAAGCGGCTCGGGGTCGCTTACGAATCGATGGGCTTCACCCCTCCGCACGCGACCTGGCCCGTCGCGCCCGTGGCGTTCGCGGAACCTTGGGAACAGTGGACGCCGCGGCAGCTGCTGAAACGCATCGGCGCGCACATCGAACTGTGCCTGCGCGCCGGTCAGGTGCAGGAACTCAGCTCTTTCGACGAGAAGGCCGTGGTGCCGGTTGTCCCGGTGCGCATCGCGGTCGAGCACGACCAGTTCGCCGACCTTGACGCCGACTTCGAGAAGTTGCAGGCGGAGGCGGATCCGGGCACGTTGCTCGCGGAGAAGACCGTGGACAGGGCCATGCCGCACCTCCTCTCTGCAGCTTTGCGCTGCTGGGTCACCGAGGTCGGGGACGATGAACTCGAATGGTCCTGTGAGCGCCAGAACGGGCGCAGCGAGGTGCACGCCTGGCTGTCCCGGACCCTCGACGAGGCCGCTGATCTGCAGGAGCACTGGGCGTTCCGGGCGATCGCTGCCCGCGATCCCCGGGCGGCGCTGAGCCGGTTCCGGAAGGCACGCTCCGCGGCGGGCCAATTGCACGGGGCGGACAACCGGCACCTGGTCATCCTCCGGGACGCCTGGGGCCGCGGGGCCAAGACCCGCGAAGAGGTCGAGAAGTTCACCGCCGCGGGCGGCCGGACGATCCGGCTTTCGGATGCCGACGTGCGGACCTTCTGGGCGTTGCAGAAGATGCTCGGCAACGGCGGCCGCGAGCTGCACGAGTGGCTGATCGACCGGCGGCCCGCCAGCCGGTCGGATCTGCTGTCCGCCGTTCTGCCCGGGAAGCCGTCCGAAACGCCGGCCGGCGTCGGCGCCGAGAAGGCGTCCGGGCCGCCCGCCGGAGTCACGCACCCCCCGCCCGCCGAAGACGAATTCACGCTCGGGACCGTCGTCGGCTCGGGGGAGCCCGTGCGGCTCGAACTCTCCGCGCTGCGCAAGCACGCCGCCGTCTTCGCCGGGTCCGGTTCGGGGAAGACCGTGCTGCTCCGGCGGATCGTCGAGGAATGTGCCCTGCGCGGGGTCTCCGCGATCGTCCTGGACCCCAACAACGACCTCGCCCGGCTCGGGGACGCCTGGCCCGCGCCGCCCGGCGGCTGGGCGCCCGGTGACGCCGAGCTGGCCGAGCAGTACCTCGCCGGAACCGACGTCGTCGTCTGGACGCCCGGGCGGGCCACCGGGCGGCCCCTGGCCTTCCGGCCCTTGCCCGACTTCGCCGGCGTGCTCGACGACATCGACGAGTTCACCGCCGCCGTCGAGGTGGCCGTCGCGACGCTGGCGCCTCAGGCGCGGCTCACCGGCTCCACCGCGAAAGCCGGCATCGGCCTGGCCGTGCTCCGGCAGGCCGTCGTCCACCACGCGCGGACCGGGTCGCGCAGCCTGCCGGACCTGGTCGAGCTCATGGCGGACCTGCCGGCGGACGTCAGCAACCTCAACGACGCCAAGCGGATCGCCGCCGACCTCGCCGAAGTCCTCAAGGCCGCGATGGTCAACGACCCGCTCTTCGCCGGCGGCGGCGAGCCGGTCGACCCGGGCACGCTGCTGACGCCGTCCGGCGGCAGACGGGCCCGCGTCTCCGTGATCAGCTTCGTCGGGCTGCCGGCGGAAGAACAGCGCCAGAACTTCGTCAACCAGCTGCAGATGGAACTGTTCGCCTGGATCAAACGCCACCCGGCGGGCGACCGGCCGCTGGGCGCCTTGTTCGTCATGGACGAAGCCCAGACGCTGGCCTCCTCCGGGAGCCTCACGGCGAGCACGCGCAGCACGATCGTGCTCGCTTCCCAGGCCCGCAAGTACGGTCTGGGCCTGTTGTTCGCGACGCAGGCGCCGAAGGGGCTGCACAACCAGGTGGCCGGCAACGCGATGACCCAGTTCTTCGGCCGCCTCAACAGCCCGGCCCAGATCGCCGCGGCCAACGAACTGGCCCGCGCGAAAGGAAGCCCGGTCGCGGACATCTCCCGGCTCGAACGCGCGCAGTTCTACGTCGCGGGGGAGGCGTTCGGCTTCCGCCAGGTGGCGACGCCGCTGTGCCTGTCCCACCACCCGGCCAGCCCGCTGCGGCTGGAAGAGGTGATCGCCCGGGCCCGGGAAACCGGAGGGTGAGCGCGGCCGGCTCCACCCGCGGTCCGCCGTGCGCCGCTGATCCGTCCTGATCGGACGGTGGCGGCGCACGGCGGACGCGCGGGTCAGTCCGCTTCGGGGAAGTGGATGTCGGTGATGTGGACGTCGACGACCTCGACGTCGAGGCCCAGGTACTGCTCGACGGCGTCGATCACCGCGACGCGGAGCTGCTCGCCCAGCGCCTTGACCGCGTGGCCGAACTCGATCACCAGCGGGATGGTGACCCAGGCGACCTCGTCGGCGAGCTCGACCTTGATGCCGTCCTCGGCGACGCTGTGCACGCCCTCGGTGCGGCCGGCGATCCGCAGGACGATCTTGCCGACCACGCCGTCCGCGATCGTGGTGCTGCCGCGGGAACCCGCGGCCGGGCGGGCCGCGGCCGGCGCGGCTTCGGCGACCGGCTCGGTCTCGGCGACCGGGTCGGCTTCGGCCACCGCGACCGGCTCGGCCGGGTCCTCGGTGGCGTTCGGGTCCGTGTCGTCGTCTTCGGTCTCGGCGACCTCTTCCGCGGAGTCCACGGCGTCTTCGGAGTCCGCGGCGTCTTCGGCGTCGGCCGTGTCTTCCGCGGCGTCCGCGGTTTCGGCCGCGTCGTCTTCGGTTGCGTCCTCGGCGGTTTCCGTCGTGGTCTCGGCCTCCGGCGCGGAATCCGCTTCCTCGACGACGACCGCCTCCTCCGGAACGCTCTCGGCGGCGGGCGCGTCGGCGACCTCCGGGGCGGGCTGGGCGGTGCCGTAGGCGTACCCGCCCTCCACGGTGTTTTCGTTCTTGGGACGGCCGAAGATGCCGTTCATGACGTCGGACATGGTTTCCCTTTCCGGGAGCGACGACTACCTGTGGGGACAGCAGACGGCGATATGCTAGGGGACGGCCCGTGACGTGCGTCACGGGCCCCCGCCTTCGAGACTCGCTTGTGTCCCAACAGATATCCGAGCGATCACCGTCTGTCAGGCCGCGTTCGGCGGTCGGTGATCACGCGGGAAACCACGTCCTGGAATTGTCTTCTTTTTGGCGCTTGACGTTTTTACCTGTCGTTCCGGAAAAGGTGAGCCGGAACGCTCGAGCCGAGCGCCTGGTACCCCGCCGGGTTGAGGTGCAGGTGGTCGCCGGTGTCGTAGGCCGGCAGCAGCCGGGACGGCGCCTCGGGGTCGCGGACCACCTTGTCGAAGTCCAGCAGCCCGTCGAAGTGGCCCGGCTGGCGGATCCACGCGTTCACCTGCTGGCGCGCTTCTTCCCGCAACGGGTCGTCGTAACCGGCGTTGCCGCCGAACGGGGTGATCGTCGCGCCGTACACGCGGATGTCCTGGGCGTGCGCCCGGACCAGGATCTGGTCGTACGCGTCGATCAGCTGCGCCGCCACGTCCGCCGCGGCCGCCGGGGTGGCCGTGCCGATGTCGTTCACGCCCTCGAAGACGATCGCCCACGAAACCCCGCTCGTGGACAGCAGGTCGCGGTCCAGGCGGGCCAGCACGTTCGGGCCGAGGCCGTCCTGCAGGACGCGGTTGCCGCCCGCCGCCTGGTTCACCACGGACACGCCGTGCAGGCGCGAAGCCAGCACGTTCGGCCAGCGGTTGTTGCCGTTCGTCGTCGAGCCGCGGCCGTCGGAGATGGAGTCGCCGATGACCGCGACCGCGGACGCCGGGGACAGCACCTCGATGCCACTGAGGAAGTACCAGTGGTCGACCGGGGTCGCGCCCGGCAGTTCGGTGGCGGCGACGTGGTTGCCCGCCAGCAGGTACGACGTCGTGCGCGAACCGGGGTGCGAGGTGATCGACGTCGAAGCCTGGCCGTGCGCCAGGTACGCCGTCACCGCGATGTTCTCCAGCGGCCGCACCGGGAAGGGCAGCGGGTCCGAGACCACCTGCGCGCCCTGCGGGACCACCGTCGACGGCTTGCCGTGGAAGGTTACCGGGACGACGCTGCCCGGAACCACCGCGGAGACGCCGGCGGCACCGGCCACCGGGCGCGCCGCCGACACCGCGGTCAGCGGCAGCGGCGCGCCGCCGAAGGCGTTGGAGAACCGCAGCCGGATCCGCGGGCCGCCGACCGTCACCTGCGCCGTCTCGCGCAGGGACGCGTTGTCGAGCACCCGGTCGGGTCCGGTGAAGGGCGCCGGCGGCAGGTTGCCCGGTTCGGTCAGCTGGGGCATGGCCGTCCACGTCGCCACCCAGTGCGAAGGCGCGGGGCGGGCGGACGCGCCCACGAAGAGGACGGTCAGCACGGCCAGGAAGAAGATCACCAGAGGACGTCTCACAGCGAGAACTCCGGGGTCAGGACCCGGTCGAAGCCGACGACGCGGCGCGGCCCGGTCAGCGTGCAGTGCAGGGTCGTGACGATCTGCTCACTCGAGGTGCCGACCCGCAGCTCGACGTCGCCGGGATCGACCTGGCGCTGCCGCGCGCGGCCGGTGTAGGACGTCAGGTCGGCGTGCAGGCCGATCTCCAGGACGCAGGTTTCGCCGGGCGGCAGGGAAACCCGGCGGGCCGCGATGAGCTGCCGCTCCGGCCGCGCCACCTCGGCCACCGGGTCGTGCAGGTAGACCTGGACGACTTCGGAGGCCTCGCGCGCGTGGTCGTTGCGCAGCGTCACCCGGACCCGGCAGACACCGTCGGTCGGCCAGAGGGAGCCGGTCGCGCTGACGTCCAGCCAGGTCGCGGGGGCGTAGGACAGCCCGTGCCCGAACGGGAACAGCGGCGAAGGATCCACTGTGGACACCTCGCTGCGCCGGCCGAGCGGGGCGGCGAGGTACGTCGACGGCTGGCTCGCCCCGGCCGCCGGGAAGCTCACCGGCAGCCGGCCGGCCGGGTTGAGCCGTCCGCTGAGGACGTCGGCCAGCGCGCCGGCCCCCTCTTCACCGGGGTAGAACCCGCAGACCACCGCGGCCAGCCGGGGGAGCTGCCGGGACAGCTCGTACGGCCGCCCCGAGAGCAGGACGAGCACCACCGGCTTGCCGGTGTCCAGCAGGGCGTCGAGCAGTTCCTCCTGGCGGCCCGGAAGCCGCAGGTCGGCCGCGTCGCAGCCTTCGCCGGACGTCCCGCCGCCGAACAGCCCGGCCCGGTCGCCCAGCACGGCCACGCAGACCGAGGCCTCCGCGCAGGCGGCCACGGCCTGGGCGATCCCTTCGTCGTCGCCGCCGGTGACCGGGCAGCCGAGGGCGTACGCCACGTCGTAGATCGGGCTCAGTGCCTCGAGCAGGGTCGGCACCGAGACACCGAACGGCACGTCGGGGTGGTGGACGCCGACGTGCAGCGGGAAGGAGTAGCAGCCGAGCATCGCGCCGGGCGTGTCCGCGCGCGGCCCCACCACCGCGACGCGGGTACCGGGCGACAGCGGGAGCGTCCCGTCGTTGTGCAGCAGCACGATCGAGCGCTCGGCGACCTCGCGGGCCAGCGCCCGCGATTCGGCGTCGTCGAGGTCGATCTCCTCGGGGACCTCCGGCGCCCAATCGGCGTCGAGCAGGCCCAGTTCGCACTTCTGCCGCAGCACCCGTTCGAGGGCGCGGTCGACGGCGGCGACCTCGACCGCACCCTCTTCGACCGCGGCGAGCAGCGGCTCGCCGTAGCAGTCCATGGTCGGCAGTTCGACGTCGATGCCCGCGGTGAGCGCCTGCCGGGCGGCGTCGGCGCGGTCGGCCGCGACGCCGTGCAGGCGGTGCAGGAACGCCACCGAGAAGTAGTCGGCGACCACCGTGCCCTCGAACCCGTAGGTGTCCCGCAGCAGCTCCGTCAGCAGCGCCGGGTCGGCGGCGCCCGGCACGCCGTCGACGTCGGTGTAGGTGTTCATCACCGAGCGGGCGCCGGCGCGCAGCGCGTGTTCGAAGGGCGGGAGCAGGACGTCGGCGATTTCGCGCGGGCCCACCGAGACCGGCGCGAGGTTGCGGCCGGCACGCGAGGCGGAGTACCCGACGAAGTGCTTCAGCGTGGCGACCACGCCGGCCGACTCGAGGCCGGCGACGTACGCGCTGCCGATCGTCCCGACCAGGTACGGGTCCTCGCCGATGGTCTCCTCGACCCGCCCCCAGCGCAGGTCGCGGGCCACGTCGAGGACCGGCGCGAGGCCCTGGTGCACCCCGAGCCCGCGCATGGTCCGGCCGATCCGCGCCGCCATCCGGCGCACCAGGTCCGGGTCGAAGGTGGCACCCCAGGACAGCGGGGCCGGGTAGATCGTCGCCTGCCACGCGGCCAGCCCGGTCAGGCATTCTTCGTGCACCACGGCGGGAATGCCGAACCGGCTGCTGGCGACGATCTGCCGCTGGGTGCGGGCGAGGCTGTGCGCCCCGATCACCGGGTCGACCGGCCGGGTGCCGAACGCGCGGGTCAGCTGCCCGATGCCGTGCCGGACCAGGTCGTCGAAATCGACCGCCGCGTCCACGAAGTCGTGCTGGTGCGGCGCCATTTCGCCGCCGGAGTCGATGCCGACCCAGACTCCGTAGAGCTGGGCGAGCTTCTCGCGCAGGGTCATCCGGGCCATCAGGGCCCGGACGCGTTCGCCCGGGTCCGCGGCGGGGTCGCGCCACGGCTCTCCGGCCGTGGTGGGCTGCGTGGTCAAGGCTGTCCGCCCTTCGTCTGGGGGAGGAGATGAGGAGGGGAAACGATTCAGGGGAGGGCGCGGGTGGAGTGGCGCACCACCAGGCCGGTGTCGAGCGTGACGTGGGTCCGCTCGACTTCGTCGCCGTTGATCAGCGCGATGAGCATGCGGATGGCCCGGTGCCCCATCTCGCGGATCGGCTGGTCCACAGTGGTCAGTGGCGGGCGGCAGAGCGCCGACTCGGGCACGTTGTCGAAGCCCACCACGGAAAGGTCGTCGGGCACGGCCAGCCCGAGTTCGCGGGCCGCGCTCACGGTCGCGATGGCCGAGATGTCGTTCGCGGCGAACACCGCGGTCGGCCGGTCCTGGCTGGTCAGCAGGGCGTGCGCCGAGGCCGCGGAGACCTCCGGGTCGTAGGCACCGATCCGGATCAGGTCTTCGTCCGGCGTGATGCCCGCGGCGGTCAGCGCCCGCAGGTACCCCGTCTTCCGCAGCTCGGCCGACTGCAGGTCGGGCCGGCCGGAGAGGAACGCGATCCGCCGGTGCCCCAGCTCCAGCAGGTGCTCGGTGGCCAGCTGCGCGCCGCGCAGGTTGTCGGAGTCGATGGTCGGCAGGTGCGACGGCCCGGTGTGCGGGTCGACCGCCACGACCGGCGTGCCCGGCACGGCTTCCAGGGAGACCGCGGGGGTGACCAGCACGGCGCCGTCGACGAGGGTGCCGCTCAGCCGGGAAAGGTAGCGCTTTTCCCAGCCCACCGGGTCTCCGGTGCGTCCGCCCGCGGAGTAGACGACGAGTTCGAAGCCGCTGCCGCGAATGGCGTCGGCCGCGCCCTTGAGCAGCTCGGTCGAGAACGGTTCGAGGTCGGCGACCAGGATGCCGATGACGTTCGTCCGGTGGTTTCTCAGGCTTTGCGCCACCAGGCTCGCTTCGTAACCGAGTTCTTCGATCACGGCGCGGACCCGCGCGAGCGTTGCGGCGGAGACGCCGTAGCGATCGTTGATCACCTTCGAAACCGTGGCCACCGAGACGCCGGCCCGGGCGGCGACGTCACGGATGGTCACCCTGGAACTGGGCTGCATCGGCTCAGACTAGCCATAGAAAACGTTATCGACAACGATTGACATCCCATTTGTCCCGGGAGCAGACTCTTCGCCAACCCGGGCGCTGAGCCGCCCCGTCCAACTCGGCCGAAGTCGTCAGGAGTGGACCCACGATGTTTGGGAAACGCCGCATCACCGTTCTCGCCGCCATGGCGGCCCTCGTCCCGCTCGCGCTGTCGGCGTGCAGCGGGGGGAGCGAACCCCCCGCTCAGCCGAGCGGACCGGTCACCTTGACCTGGTGGCACAACGGCACCACCGATCCCATCAAGTCGATCTGGGCGCAGGTCGTCGCCGACTACCAGAAGGCGCACCCCGACGTCACGATCAAGGCCCAGCCGCTGCAGAACGAGGACTTCAGCACGAAGGTCCCGCTCGCCCTGCAGTCGGCCGAGCCGCCGGACGTCTACCAGTCCTGGGGCGCGGGTGACCTGGCCTCGCAGATCACCTCGGGCAAGGTCGCCGACATCACCGACGCCACGAAGCCGTGGATCGAGCAGGCCACCGGCAAGTTCGGCGAGAACTGGAAGGTCGACGACAAGCAGTACGGCGTGCCGTTCGCGCAGCACACCGTCGGGTTCTGGTACCGCAAGGACCTGTTCCAGCAGGCGGGGATCACCACCCCGCCGAAGACCATGGACGAGCTGAACGCCGCCGTCGGCCAGCTGAAGGCCAAGGGCATCGCGCCGATCTCCGTCGGCGGCAAGGACCGCTGGCCGGATGCCTTCTACTTCAACTACTTCGCCATCCGCGAATGCTCGATCGACGTGCTCAAGCAGTCGGTGAAGGCGGTCAAGCTCGAGGACCCGTGCTGGACGAGGGCCGGGCAGGACCTCAAGAACTTCCTCGCCACGCAGCCGTTCCAGACCGGGTTCGCGGGCACGCCCGCCCAGCAGGGCGCGGGCAGCTCCGCCGGTCTGCTCGCCAACGGCAAGGCCGCGATGGAGCTGCAGGGCGACTGGGAGCCCGGCACGATGTCGTCGCTGACCGAGGACAAGGACCTGGAATCCAAGGTCGGCTGGTTCCCGTTCCCGACCGTGGCGGGAGGTCAAGGCGACCCGAACGCGGTGCTCGGCGGCGGTGACGGCTTCGCCTGCACCACCCGCGCGTCGAAGGCGTGCGTGGACTTCCTGCAGTACCTGGTCAGCGAGCCGGTGCAGACGCAGCTCGCCGCGCAGGGGACCGGCCTGCCCGTGAACATCGTGGCCGCGAAGTCGCTGAAGACCGAGACGCTCCGGCAGGTCTACGACTACGGCACGAAGGCGCCGTACCTGCAGATGTACTTCGACCGGGCGTTCCCGACGGCGGTCGGCGCCGCGCTGAACGACGCGGTGGCCAACATGTTCGCCGGCCAGGGCACCCCCGAAGGCATCGTGGCCGCCGTCAACCAGGCCGCGGCGGGCAACAAGTGACCACGACGTCTCCGGTGCGGGCGGCGGCGCGGCCGCCTGCACCGGCGGTCCGGACCCGGGCCCACCGGCCCGGGCTGCGGAAGCGGCTCGAGCTGGCACTGCTGCTCGGGCCGGCTCTGCTGCTGTTCGCCGGGTTCGTCCTGGTGCCGATCGGGATCGCCGCGTTCTACAGCCTGTTCGAGTGGAACGGCTTCGGGCCGCTGGACGACTTCGTCGGCTTCGACAACTACGCCGACGCCTTCGCCGGCGAGGTGTTCCAGGGCGCCATCGGGCACAACCTGATCATCGCCGGCCTGTCGATCGCGGTGCAGCTGCCGCTGTCGATCGGGCTGGCGCTGCTGCTCAACCGGAAGCTGCGGGGACGCGCGGTGCTGCGGGCACTGGTGTTCGCGCCGTACGTGCTCTCCGAGGCGATCACCGCGGTGATCTGGGCGCTCATGCTGCAGCCCAACGGGTTCGCCGACCAGACGCTCCGGGCCGCCGGGCTCGGCGGGCTGGTCCAGCAGTGGCTGGCCGACCCTGGCATCGTGCTCTACACGCTGTTCGCGGTGATCACCTGGAAGTACATCGGGTTCGGCATCATCCTGCTGCTCGCCGGGCTGCAGGGCGTGCCGGCCGAACTGCGCGAAGCCGCGGCGCTCGACGGTGCTTCGGCGTGGCAGACCACCCGGCACGTGGTGCTGCCGCTGCTCGGGCCGACCATCCGGATCTGGATCTTCCTGTCGGTGATCGGTTCGCTCCAGCTGTTCGACGTCGTCTGGATCATGACCATGGGCGGCCCGGCGAACGCGTCGACGACGATGGCGACCTACCTGATCGACCACGGCTTCAAGCGCTACGAGTTCGGGTTCGGCTCCGCCGTGGCGGTGATCCTGTTCGTCATCTGCTTCGTGTTCGCCCTGCTGTACCAGCGGTTCGCGCTCCGCCGCGACACCCAGGGGGCCCTGACCAGGATGGTGGGCTGATGCGCTCGGGCAAGTTCGGCCTGTCGATGGGCTACCTCGCGGCGATCGCGGTGGTCGGCGTGACCGTCGTGCCGCTGCTGTTCGTGGCGCTCGGCGGGTTCCGCACCAACGCGCAGATCAACACCGACCCGGCCGGGCTGCCGGGACCGTGGGTGCTGGACAACTACGCCTCGGTGCTCGGATCGAGCGCGTTCTGGACGTTCCTCGGCAACAGCGCGCTGATCGCCGTGATCGCCACGGCGCTCGCGGTCGGGCTCGGCTCGATGGCGGGGTATGCGCTCTCGCGCTACCAGTTCAAGGGCCGGGAGGCGTTCTACACGCTGTTCACCCTCGGCCTGCTGTTCCCGCTCGGCGTGGCGACGCTGCCGCTGTACCTGTGGCTGCGCCAGCTGGGCCTGCTCGAGAGCTTCTGGGGCGTGGCGATCCCGGAGGCGGCGTTCTCGCTGCCGGTGACGATCGTGATCCTGCGCCCGTTCATGCACGCGATCCCCGGCGAGATCGAGGACGCCGCCGTGCTCGACGGCACCACCAGGCTGGGGTTCTTCTGGCGGATCCTGCTGCCGCTCTCGACGCCCGCGCTGACCACGGTCGCCGTGCTGGCCTTCGTCACCAGCTGGAACGCCTACCTGCTGCCGCTGCTGGTGTTCAACGACTCCGGGAACTTCACGCTCCCGCTCGGCGTCGCGATGTTCCAGTCCCAGTTTTCCCAGGACACCGCCCGGGTGCTCGCGTTCACCGCCTTGTCGGCGATCCCGGCGCTCGCGTTCTTCGTGCTCGCCGAACGACGCATCGTCGGCGGGCTGACCGGATCCGTGAAGGGCTGACTCAGGAGGTCTGCCGTGCCGTCCGAGGTCCACCGTCGTGCCTTCCTGCAACTGCTCGCCCTGGCCGGGGCGGGGTCCGTCGCCCTACCGGGCCTGGCCGAAGCCGGGACCGGATTCCCGTTGGTGTCGCGGGGAAAGGCCGCGACCATCGTGGTCGGTTCGGGTGACTTCCCCGGCGTCCGGCGGGTCGTGGGCGACCTGGCCGCCGACGTCGAACGCGTCACCGGCGTGCGGCCCGCGGTGTCGTTCGACGTCGTTCCCGCCCACGGACCGGTGGTGCTGGTCGGCACCCTCGGCCACAGCCGGCTGGTCGACGACCTGGTCGCGGCGGGCAAGCTCGACGTCACCGGGATCGCCGGCCAGTGGGAGACGTCGCTGAGCCAGGTCGTCGACGGCCGCCTGGTGCTCACCGGCAGTGACCAGCGCGGGGTGATCTACGGCGTCTACGAGGTCTCCCGGCGCATCGGCGTCTCGCCCTGGTACTGGTGGGCGGACGTGCCGCCGCGGCGCAGCACCGAACTGCACCTGCCGCGCGAGCGGTTCAGCCTCGGCACCCCGCACGTGAAGTACCGCGGCTTCTTCATCAACGACGAGAACCCGGCGCTCGGCACCTGGGCTCCGGCCTACTTCGGGCCCGGCAAGGCGCCCGGTTTCCCGAACGGCTTCAACCACCTGTTCTTCGCCAAGGTCTTCGAGACCATGCTCCGGCTGCGGGCCAACTACCTGTGGCCGGCCGTGTGGGGGCGCGCGTTCGCCGAGGACGACCCGCTCAACCACGCCACGGCGAAGGAGTACGGCATCGTCATGGGCACCTCGCACGAGGCCCCGATGATGCGCGGGATCGAGGAGTGGAACCGGCACGCGGTGCCCGCGGTCCGCGACGCGGCCGGGAACATCACCACCCCGGGGCACGACCCGTACGGCGGCACGGGGGAGTGGAGCTTCCGCCGCAACGGCGAGGCGATCAAGGCCTACTGGACCGACGGGATCCGCCGGATGGTCCGCGAGGACTTCGAAGGCGTCGTCACGCTCGGCATGCGCGGCAACGGCGACGTCAGCCTGCCCGACGGCGACGGCATCGAGCTGATGCGCGAGATCATCGCCACCGAACGCGAGATCCTCGCCCGCGAGACCGGCCGGGACCTGACCACGGTGCCGCAGGTCTGGACGCTGTACAAGGAAGTCCAGCGGTACTGGGCGAAGGGCCTGCGCCCGCCGGAGGACGTCATCGTCGTGTTCACCGACGACAACTGGGGCAACATCCGCAAGATGCCCGACCTGGCGCTGCCGCCGCACCCCGGCGGCTACGGGCTGTACTACCACTTCGACTACGTCGGCGGCGGCCGCAACTACAAGTGGGTCGACACCGCACTGCTGGCCAACACCTGGGAACAGCTGCACCAGACCTTCGCCTACGGCAACGACCGGCTGTGGGTGGCCAACGTCGGGGACATGAAGGGCAACGAGCTGCCGCTGCAGTTCTTCCTCGACTACGCCTGGGATCCCACGGCCCTGCCGATGGAGCGGCTGTCCGCGTGGGAGCGTCAGTTCGCCGAGACGAACTTCGGCGCGGCCACCGCCGCGGCGATCGCGGGCGTCCTGCACGACTACGGGCGCCTGCAGTCGCGGCGCAAGCCGGAACTGCTGAACCGGCGGATCACCGTCGACCCGGCGAAGGACCCGGCCACCGCCGCGGCGATCTCCTACGACGACCAGATGACGCCGTTCAGCCTGGTCAACTACCGCGAGCTGGACACGGTCACCCAGGAGTGGCAGGACCTGGCGGCCCGGGCGGCGAAGATCGAGGCGCGGATCCCGGCCGCGTACCGCGACGCCTTCTACGAGCTGGTGCAGTACGCGACCCAGGCGACGGCGAACCTGTACGCGCTGCGGCGGGCCGAGTTCACCAACCTGCACTACGCGGCACAGGGCCGCGCATCGGCGAACGCGCTGGCCGCCGTCACGGAGGCCCGGTTCGCCGACGACCTGGCGCTGGCGGAGAAGTACAACACCGGCATCGCGGGCGGCAAGTGGAAGGGGTTCCAGACCCAGCCGCACATCGGCTACGGCGATGTCGAGCGCTACGGCCCGAACGCACCGTGGCAGCAACCGGAGAAGGACAACGTCGCCCTGCCGGACGTGATCTTCCCGGCGGTGAAACGGATCGAGCTGCCGTCCGCGGCTTCCCTCGGCGTCGCCGTCGACGGCTCCGAGCAGTGGTGGCCCGCAGCCGGAGGCCGGCCGGTGCTGCCGGAGTTCAGCCCGTACCAGAGCGCGCCGCCGCAGTACGTCGACGTCTTCAACCGCGGCCGGGAACCGTTCCGCTGCACGGTCTCCACCGGAGCACCGTGGGTGCTGGTCGAGCCACGCGGCGGCCGGGTGACCGAGGAGCTGCGGATGACCGTCCGGATCGACTGGGCCCGGGCTCCGAAGGGCACCACGACGGTCCCGATCACGGTGTCGGGCGCGGGTGGTTCGGTGGTGGTGGACGCGGTGGTGCGCAACCCCCGGCTGCCGCCTTCGTGGCGGCGCGGCTTCGTCGAGGCCGGCGGGTACGTGTCGATGGAGGCCGAGCACTGCAGCGCGAACGTCGCCGCGGCCGGGATCGGGTGGCGGCGCATCCCGGACATCGGACGGACCGGCGCGGGGATGACCCCGTTCCCGGTGACGGCGGGCAGCCGCGCACCGGGAACGGGGCCACGCCTGGAGTACCGGATGACGCTGTTCACGACCGGGCCGGTGACGGTGTGGGCGTACCTGTCCCCGCGCAGCAACGTGCTCTCGGGCGACGGGCTGCGGTACGCGGTCTCGTTCGACGACGCGGATCCGCAGGTCGTGAACATCACCAAGGCGACGGGGGCCGACGACACGTCCATGAACCGCCAGTGGGAGCGGACCACTTCGGACAACGTGAACCTGACCGCGACGCGGCACGTGATCGGGGCGCCGGGGCCGCACGTGCTGAAGTTCTGGATGGTCGATCCGGCGGTGATCGTGCAGAAGCTGGTGATCGACACCGGTGGGCTGCGGGCGAGCTACCTGGGCCCGCCGGAAAGCCTGCGGTGGCCGTGGTGAGGGGTGGGCCGGGCCGGCCCCTCGTGCCGGCGCCGCGCCCGCCGGCCGTGGGTCGGCCCCGAACCTGTGCCTTACCTCGCTCCGCCGGTCAGCACCCGGTAGCCCCGGTGAGCCGGTGCCGCCGTGCTGTGGCGGACCACCAGGCTGGTCGCCAGCTCGAGGCGGTGGCTCTCCGGGGCCACCCCGCGGGCCAGCGAAATCGCCAGCCGGGCGCCGGCGGCCGCCATCTCCTGCAGGGGCTGGCGGACCGTCGTCAGCTCCGGGGTCAGCCAGCGGGCGATCGGCAGGTCGTCGAAGCCCACCACCGAGAGGTCGTCCGGGATGCGCAGCCCCGCGTCGCGCGCCGCCTCGTACACACCGAGTGCCTGCAGGTCGCTGCCGGCGAAGACCGCCGTCGGCCGGTCGGGGAGGGTGAGCAGTGAAGCCAGTTCGCGGTAGCCGGCCCGGACGTGGAAGTCGCCGCGGCGCACCAGCGCCGGGTCGAACGCCAGCCCGGCCGTCTCCAGCGCCGTGCGGTACCCGTCGATCCGGGCCCGGCTGCACAGCACCCCTTCCGGCCCGCCGATCATCGCGATCCGGCGGTGACCCAGCTCCACGAGGTGCCGGGTGGCCGTCAGCCCGCCCTGCCAGTTCGTGGCCCCGATCGAGGGCGTCTCCGGCCCCGGGGCGCCGGCCGGGTCGACCACGACCAGCGGGATGTCCCGGGCCCGGAGCTTCGCCAGCTGCCCGCCGGTGAAGTCCGAGCACACCGAAACGATGCCGACGGGCCGCCGGGCGAGGACGCTCTCCAGCCAGCTCTGCCCCGGGGTGTGCCGGCCCGAAGATTCCGCCAGCACGACCGCCATTCCGTTTTCGCGGGCGACGCACTCCACCCCACGGATGATTTCGAGGGCCCACGTGCTTTCAAGTTCGTGGAACATCAGTTCCAGCAGCCGGGAACGGCGGGAACGTTCGTCGGCGCGGCGCCGGTACCCGTATTTTCCGATGACCGCTTCGACGCGGGCTCGCGTGCTTTCGGCGACGTCGGGGCGGCCGTTCAGGACTTTCGAAACTGTCGGAACGGAGACACCGGTCTCGGCGGCGATCCGGGCGATGGTCACCCGGGTCTCGGTGGGTTCGAGCTCGTCAGACTTCGTTGTCATGAAGGAGATTCTAGGTCATCGAAACCTGATTTGAAACGGTTGGAAAGTTTCGGAGCACCATTGTCTCGCGGAGGATGAAGATGCTGGGAAGAATTCCTAAGAAACGTGTCCTGTTGGCGGTCGCGGCTGTCATGGGTATTGCCGTATGGCAGGCGCCCGCGGCTTCGGCGTCGGTGCCGCTGCAATACACCACGAACCGTTACGTAGGCAGTGCGGTGGCCGCGGAGTACCTGGCCTCGGAAACCGATTACCGGGCGGTGCTCACCCGGGAATTCGACAACGTGACGCCCGAGAACGAGATGAAGTGGGGCACGATCGAAGCCGTCCGCGGCCAGTACGACTGGTCCGGCGCGGACGCGATCGTCATGTACGCGCAGAAGCACCACAAGACCATCCGCGGGCACACGCTGGTCTGGCACTCCCAGCTCCCGGACTGGGTCGCCGCGCTGCCCGCCGACGAGCTCCGCCGGGTCCTGCGCGACCACGTCACCACGGAGGTCAAGCGGTACAAGGGAAAGATCCGGGCCTGGGACGTCGTCAACGAGATCTTCAACGAGGACGGCACCCGGCGTGACACGGTCTTCCGGCAGAAGCTCGGCGACGGCTTCGTCGCCGACGTCTTCCGCTGGGCGCACGCGGCCGACCCGGCGGCGAAGCTGTACATCAACGACTACAACATCGAGGGGATCAACCCGAAGAGCGACGCGGTGTACGACCTGGTGAAGACGCTGCGCCGGCAGGGCGTGCCGATCGGCGGCGTCGGCGTCCAGGCGCACCTGTCGACCCAGTACGGGTTCCCGGGCCAGTACCGCGAAAACCTCGCCCGGTTCGCCAAGCTCGGCGTGGACGTGGCGATCACCGAAGCGGACGTCCGGATCCCGACCCCGCCCGACGCCGCCAAGCTCGCCACCCAGGCCGATTACTTCGGGCAGCTGTGGGACGGCTGCCACGCCGTCCGCAAGTGCGTCGAGTTCACGACGTGGGGCTTCACGGACCGGCACTCGTGGGTGCCGGACGTCTTCCCCGGCGAAGGCGCGGCCTGCCTCTTCGACGAGAACCTGCGCCCGAAGCCGGCGTACTTCCGGCTCAACCCCTGATCGGACCGGGGCGCAGTCCGCGCTCGGCGAGCGCGGCGAGGATGCGGGGGACCGCGTCCAGGGTGGCCGGGCGGCCTTCGTGCATCAGCACGATGCCGCCCGGCTGCACCTCCGCGGCCGCCGCGACGATCTCGTCCGCGGAGCAGCCCGCCCAGTCGCGGGTGTCGACGCTCCACAGCACCTCGGTCAGCCCGTGCGCCGCCAGCGTCCGGGCGACCGAGGCGTCCGTGTCGCCGTAGGGCGGCCGGAACAGGGCCGGCCGGAGCCCGGTCAACCGGGTCAGGAGGTCCTGCGTGCGCCGGACCTCCTGGTCACGGCCGGCCGACGGCAGCGTGGTCAGGTGCGGGTGGCTCCACGTGTGGTTGCCGATCGCGTGCCCCGCCGCGGCGATCGCCCGGACCAGGTCCGGGTGGGCCGCGGCGTGCTCGCCCCACAGGAAGAACGTTGCACGCGTGCTGCCGAGAGCGGCCAGCAGCGCGGGCGTCGTCTCGGGGTACGGGCCGTCGTCGAAGGTCAGCGCGACCGTGTCCATCGCTCCAAGATCACCCGGCCACGGGCGCGGCGGCAAGGACTTTCGGCCTGTTTCGCCGCGGGCCGGCGGCTCAGCGGATCAGAGGATCAGCGGGTCATCGCCGCGATCCGCTTGGCCGTCGGCCAGCGGACGTTCCACGCCCAGCCGAGCTTCTCGAACACCCAGATCACCCGGGCGGAGATGTCGAGCTGGCCCCGCAGCACGCCGTGGCGGGCCGACGTCGGGTCGGCGTGGTGGGTGTTGTGCCAGGACTCGCCCATCGACAGGATGGCCAGCGGCCAGAAGTTCGCGGACTTGTCGCGGCTGGCGAACGGGCGTTCGCCGATCATGTGGCAGATCGAGTTGACCGACCACGTCACGTGGTGCTGGAACGAGATGCGTGCCAGGCCGGCCCACAGGAACGCGGTCAGCGCGCCCCACCACGAGAGCGTGATCAGGCCGCCGAGCAGCGGCGGGAGCAGCAGGCTCACCAGCACCCACACCGGGAAGAGCCGGTCGATGACGCGCAGGTCGCGGTCGGCGGCCAGGTCCGGGGCGAACCGGTCGACGTTGGTCTTGTCGCGGCCGAAGAGCCAGCCCATGTGGGCGTGCCAGAAGCCGCGGGCCAGCGCCACCGGGGACGTGCCGAACAGCCACGGCGAGTGCGGGTCGCCGTCCCGGTCGGAAAAGGCGTGGTGGCGGCGGTGGTCGGCGACCCAGCCGATCACCGGGCCCTGTGCCGCGAGGCCGCCGGCGATGGCCAGCGCGATCCGCAGGGCCCGCTTCGCGCGGAACGAGCCGTGGGTGAAGTAGCGGTGGTAGCCGACGGTGATCCCGAGCGTCGACACCACGAAGAAGGCGCCGCCGATCGCGAGGTCGACCCAGCCGATGCCCCAGCCCCAGAACACCGGGATGGCGACGGCCAGCGCGAGGAACGGGACGAGCAGGAACGTGCGGATCGTGATGAGCTCGGGGATCGTCTGCTTGCCGTCGAGCACGGGCTTCGGTGCCGGACGCGCGGGTTTGACCGGGGTGGAGGTGGTCATGCAATCTCGTTTCGAGTCTTCGCCGCGCCGGACTGAGCCTCGCGGGACGCCGGGGAGCGGACACACCCGGCGGTGAACGGTCTGCGGGTGACCCGGGGTGCGTCACCGCTCCTGCCGGTGATCTGCCTCGAGGGTCACGGGGCGAGAGTGAGACCGGCGGGACGCCGGCATCCGAGGTGCTCTCGACTCCACCCAGGTTACCCGATTGCGGTGAACCCGCCGTGTGACCGGACGAGTAAGGCCCCCGCCCCTGGTGAGGGGCGAGGGCCTTAGGGTGCCTCGTGGCTCAGATGACGTTGACGCGCTGGGCCTGGGGGCCCTTCTGGCCCTGGCCGATTTCGAACTCCACGCGCTGACCCTCGTCAAGCGACTTGAAGCCGCTGCCCTGGATCTCGGAGTAGTGGACGAACACGTCCGGACCCCCGCCGTCCTGCGCGATGAAGCCGAAGCCCTTTTCGCCGTTGAACCACTTGACACTGCCCTGAGCCATACCAATACCTACTCTTTGTAGTGAGCCTGGGCGCCCCGTTCGACACCCGGTCTCGGGTACATCCTTCCATTGCCGGGCCGCGGAGGCCAGACCCGGTGGTCAAATTCCCCAATCGGGGCGCAACGGCATGCTCATCCCGCCCTCGCTGTCGGTCCGGACGCCCAGGATGTGGTGCAGTTCGATCTCGCGGCGTTCGAAGGCGAGCCGGCAGGCCGCCAGGTACAGGGCCCACACCCGGCTGCGCCCGGCGCCGGCCTCGGCGACGGCTTCGTCCCAGTGTTCGTCGAGGTTGGCGCACCACCCGGCCAGCGTCTTCGCGTAGTGCTCGCGGAAGTTCTCCGCGTGCCGCACCTCCAGGCCGGCGTCGTGCATGGCCGTCATCAGCTCGCCGGGGGCCTCGAGCTCGCCGTCCGGGAAGACGTAGCGGTCGATGAACCCGCGCGAGCGGTGCGCGACGGTCGTGTCCGGGTTGGTGATGCAGTGGTTGAGCAGCCGACCGTGTGCCTTGAGCTTGCCGGCCAGGAACCGGAAGTAGCCGGGGACGTTGCGGGCCCCGATGTGCTCGGTCAGGCCGATCGACGAGATCGCGTCGAACCCGGTCTCGGCGACGTCCCGGTAGTCCTGGTGGCGGATCTCGGCGCGGTCGGCGATCCCGAGCGCGACGATGTTCTTCTGCGCCCACTGGGCCTGCTCGCGGGAGAGCGTGACGCCGATGGCCTCGACGCCGTAGTGCCGGACGGCGTGCGCGACCATGCCGCCCCAGCCGCAGCCGACGTCGAGCAGCCGCATGCCCGGCTTGAGGCCGAGCTTCTTGCAGACCAGGTCGAACTTGTGCGCCTGCGCCTCCTCCAGCGAGGCGCCTTCGTGCGGGAACACCGCGCACGTGTAGGCCATCGACGGGCCGAGGACCAGCTCGTAGAACCGGTTGGACACGTCGTAGTGGCTGGCGATGGCCTCGCTGTCACGCTCCTTCGAGTGCCGCAGCGCCGTCATCCCGCGCCGGAACCGGCTCGGGTGTTCCTCGGCGGGCGGCTTGACCACCCGGAGGTGGCGCGGGCCGAGCTTGCGCAGCAACCACAGCCGGTCGGCCGGGGTCAGCTGGTCGACCTGCGTCGACAGCGCGCGCAGCGCCGTGTAGAGGTCGCCGGTGACGTCGAGGGCGCCGGCGACGTACGCGCGGGCGAGGCCGAGGTCGCCGGGCGAGGACATCAGGTAGTCCAGCGCCAGTGGCGAGCGCACCTCGATGCCCACCGGCGCGTCGGCCGGGCCGCTGCGGCTGCCGTCGTAGGCGGTGATCGAGACTTCGGCGCGGGGGCCGAGCAGCCGTTCGAAGACCGCGCCGACGGTGATGTTTTCCTGGGTCACGTTCGTTCCTTTCACCGACGGCGGACGCATTTCTCGTAGAGGCCGAGCAGGCGCTCGCGAGGGTCGTAAGCTCGCTTGAGCTCCCGGTAGGTGTCACCGTTGTAGAGCCGCCAGAACTCGTCCTCGGTGTAGAAGCTGTCCGAGTAGAGCGATTTGTGCCCGCCGAGGCGGGTGACTTCGGCCTCGATCATCCGGTTGTGCACGCCGTCGCGCTCGCCGGGGTCGAGGGGCACGGACGACCAGAACCCGAAGTTGACGTACAGCTCTTCGGGGTCCAGTTCGTACAGCGGCCAGCGGACGCCGCCGGGCCGCTGGCGCAGCGGGCAGACCCAGACGGGACTGATCGGGATCTCCCGTTCGAAGAACTCGAGGAACTCCGCGGCGCGGCCGACCGGGACCTCGATGTCCTGCACGATCGTCTCCTCCGGCGGCAGGCGCCGGAGTTTCAGCAGCCGCTCGGCGATCCGGAACCGGCGGTCGAGCGCGACGGCCTTCCAGTACACCGAGGACCGCAGGAACCGGCGGCCGAGCAGCAGCCGGGGCAGCCGGTGCTGGACGCCGAACGCGCGCGAGCACCAGAACCAGTCGGTGTCCCAGCGCCAGAGGTAGTCCCGGACGGTCAGGTGGTCGGTTTCGCGGCGCTGGATGGAGCGGTAGTAGATGTCCAGCCAGGTGTAGTCGCTCGTCGCGGGCGCGGTGTCGGTGAACGTCCCGAGCGTCAGGTACAGCTCGTCCGGGCCGAAGACGGTGCCGTCGACGAAATCGACCCGCTCGCCGTCGTGCTCGCTCTTCGCGCAGATCTCGCCGAGCGCCTCGAAGAACTTCCCGCGGTCGTGGTGCCGGACGTGGCGCAGCTTCACGAACGGCTTCACCGGCTCCAGGTGGATCCGCAGCCGCAGGGCGTAGCCGAGCGTGCCGTAGGAGTTGGGGAAGCCGCGGAACAGGTCGCGGTGCTCGTTGTCCGGCGTGGCGACGACGATCCGGCCGTCCCCGGTGAGCACCTCCAGTTCGAGCACCGATTCGTGCGGCATGCCGTTGCGGAACGACGAGGACTCGATGCCGAGGCCGGTCACCGCACCGCCGAGGGTGATCGTCTTCAGCTGCGGCACGACCAGGGGCATCAGGCCGTGCGGCAGCGTGGCGTCGACGAGCTGCTCGTAGGTGACCATGCCTTCGACGTCGGCGGTGCGGGTCTCCGGGTCGACGCGCAGGACGTGGCTGAACCCGGAGACGTCGAGTCCCGGGTGCTTCGCCGCGGCGCGGGAGCGGAAGAGGTTCGACGTTCGTTTGGCGAGCCGGACGGTCGCTTCGCCGCTGATCGCGGCGAGCTGTCGTCTCAGGGCGTCGACGCGGGCTTCGTGCTCGGGGAACGCCGGGCCCGGACGGGCTTCGGGCACCCCGGCCTGATCGATGGTCACGCCCTTGATCCTGCCTCACCGGGGGCCCGGGTGGCTCGTCGAGAGCCGTGAAAAGACTCATTCCCGTCTTCGAGAATGGCGAACGGGCCGGGCGGACCCCCCGCGGCGGCGTGTCAGGCGACGGCGCGCAGCGGGGTCTGCTCGTCCAGGAGCGATTCCGCGTCGGCCAGGAAGGCGTCGATCCGCCGCAGCCGGTCGGCGGTGCGCCGCTCGATCGCGGCCAGCCGGTCGGCGCGGCGCCGGGCGTCGTCGACGATCCGGTAGGCCTGGGCACGGGCGTCGGCGGAGCGCCGGTCCGCGGCTTCCTCCGCGTCCCGGACGATCGCGGCGGCCCGCTCCCGGGCGGCCGCGACGATCCCGTCGGCTTCCGCGTGCGCCAGTTCGAGCAGGTGCCGGACGCGGTCGCCGACGGCGGCCGGGTCGGCGGGGTGCGGCACAGCCGGTCGGTGCGGGCACTCAGCTCGGCCTGGTCGGCGCGGGCCCGTTCGAGCTGCCGCGCCAGGTGCCCGGCCTCGGCGACGGCCGCGTCGCGGTCGGTGGTGAGCAGGCGGATCTCGGCGAGCAGCTCGTCGATCCGCTCGTCGACCTGCTCGCGGTCGTAGCCGCGGAAGGTCAGCGCGAAGCTCTCGGGCAGGGGCAGCGGCGCCGTCATCGGGCGACGGACGGCCGGCGCAGCAGCGCGGCGAGCTCGGCGGCGTCGCCCGCGGTCCGGAGTTTCACCGGGTCGGGCCGTCCCACGGAGTGGTCGTCTTCGTGCAGCGCGGTCACGAACCGCGCGACCCGGAGCGGCGGCGGGGCGATCGTGCGGCCGCCGAGGTAGCGCAGGACGATCAGGTCCTCGCCGGAGTGCGTCTCGATCGCCGCGGCCCAGCCGCGTTCTTCGTCCCACAGCAGGGCCACGTCGCGGTCGGGGTAGTGCGGCAGCCGGGTGTCGAGGGCGACGTAGGCCGAGACCGGGCCGTCGTGGTCGAGGGTGCAGGACTCGAGGCCGATGCCGAGCTCGGCGGTGACGTCGCGGAGGTAGCCGAGCAGCGCGGGGACGGCGGGGTGCTGGTAACCGGTCGGGAGTTCGATCGATGCGGTCACGGGGTCGGATGCCTTTCTCTGTCGGGTGCTTCCGTTCTAACATGTCATCGAAAGGATGACAAGCAGGATGTCGCCGGATAGACGACATCTCTCCGGACGACGTGCCCCAGCTAGCCCCGGCTCCCAAGCGCCCCAAGGTGGCCTTGGGTGCGTTCAACGCACCGAAGGCCACATTGGGTGCGTTGGACGCACCGAAGGCCACATTGGGGCGCTGTCCGGTTCGCCGGGATTGAGCAGCGTGCCGGCGGGGTATCCGCTTCCCGGACCGCGGAGGATCCCGCGGCGGGTTGGGGAAAGCGAGGCGGCGTTGAGCATTCTGATCGACTTCGGGCGCGACACGGAGTTCTCGTTCGAGCGGGGGTTGCGCGGTTATGTGGGAGCGGTGGCCCGGGCGGTGGGCGTGGGACTGGAGTCCTGCACGCTCGACGTGGGCACCCCCGCGGCGGCCTACATCGCGCTCGACTGGCGCCTGTCCCGCTTCCCCGGCCACGACCTGGCCCTGGTCTGGGACGAAGTCCACGGCTGGGGAGCGGCGATCGAAGACGTCAACGGCGAGGCGACGACGGTCCTGACCTACCTGGGTGGCGAGGTCCTCCCGGGACCCCGCGCGGTGGTCCGCTTCCTGGCGGCGGTCCGTGCGGACGACCCGGACGCGGGCACGCTGGAGGCCCCGGTCCTGCGCGAAGCGGGTGACCACGAGCGCCTGCTGGCCATGGTGCCCGTCTGACAGACTGGGGGACATGGGGGAACTGACGGCGGAGGCCGTGGTCGACCGGATGGTGCCGCGGACGCCGCGGTTGTCGCCCGATGGCCGGTGGGTCGTGTTCGTTGGCGCGCCGGCGGCTCGTGCCGGGGAGCATCCGGAGAGCGGGCTGTGGGTGGGGCCCGCGGACGGGAGTGAACCGCCTCGGGAGCTCGCCCCCGCTGCGGCGGAGGACGAGGAGCCGAGGTGGTCGGCCGATTCCGCGTGGGTGTACTTCCTTTCCGACCGTGCTGATCGCGGGACCGCGCAGCTGCACCGGGTGGACCGGGAGGGTGGCGCGCCGGAACAGCTGACGGACCGGAACGCGGGCGTCAGCGCCTACGTGCTGATGCCGGACCTCGGTGCGGTGGTGCTCGTCGCGGCGGAGGAGAAGGAAACGGCGGCCGATCCCCGGGTCCGGGTGGTCCGGCCGGCCGGGGCCGAGACACCCACCTGGGACACGGTCGCCCGGCCCGATCGGCTCTGGCTGCTCGACCCGCGAACTCGCGCTGTCCGTCCCCTCGGCGACTTCGGTCCCCGGCACGTCGTCGAAGCCGCCGTGCGGCCGGATGGCGGAACCCTCGCCGTGCTCACCTGGTCCGTCGCCGATCTGGAGCCCGGGCTCTTCGAACCCGGCCTCCATTTCGTCGACCCCGCCACCGGTGCCCGGCAGGATCTCGGCGTCCCGGCGTTGGAGGCCGAGTCGCTCACCTGGTGGCGCGACGAAACCGGCTGGCGCTTGGCCTACCTCGGCATCACGCCGCCCGGCCCGATCGGCGGCGACGCCATCTTCGACGCCGGCGACCACCGCAACCTCACCGCCGGGATGAGCGTCTGCCCGGTAGGCCTGGCCGGGTCCGGTGACGGCGCGCTGCTGGCCTTGTTCGCCGAAGGGCTCGACACGACGATCCGGCGCCTCGACCCCGCCACCGGCACCTTCACCGAACTCCACGGCGCGACCGGCAGCCTGCAGTACCTGAACGCGTGCGGTGGCCGGATCGCCGTCGTCGGCAGCACCGCCACCGAGCCCGAAGCCGTCCACTGTGGACCAGCCGGCGGTTCGCTCACCCGGTTGGGCGAACGGCAGCTGAGCGGGGTCCGATGGGGCACCCAGGAACGTCTGTCCTACCGCGCCGAAGACGGCCTGGAGCTCGACGGCCTCCTGATCCTCCCGCCCGGCCAGACCCGCGCGGACGGGCCCTTCCCGCTGGTCACCGTGGTCCACGGCGGCCCGAAAGACCGCTGGGCCGACCGGGCCCAGGTCGGCTGGTTCCGCTGCGGCCAGTGGCTGGCCGCGGCCGGGTTCGCGGTGTTCCTCCCGAACCCGCGCGGCGGCCTCGGCCACGGTCACGCTTTCGCGGTGAGCGTCGCCGGGGACGTCGGCGGCCCGGAGTTCACCGACCTGCTCACCGGGATCGACCTGCTCGTCGAGGCGGGCGTCGCCGACGGGAACCGGCTCGGGATCGGCGGCGGGAGCCACGGCGGCTTCATGGCCGCTTGGGCCGTCACCCAGACGGACCGCTTCAAGGCGGCCGTCGTCTCCGCGGGCGTGGTCGACTGGCCCCTGCTCGCCGCGACCGGGGAGTGGGGCCGGTTCGACCTCGCCCTCGGCGGCCGGGAGAACAGCCCGATCACCCACGCGGACCGGATCGCCACCCCCGTCCTCATCCTCCACGGCGAGGACGACACGAACGTCCCGCTCTCGCAGGCCGAGCTCCTGCACCACGCCCTCGGGGACCGGGAACACGAGTTCGTCGTCTACCCGCGGGAGGGCCACTCGATCCTCGAACGCGGCCACCAGGTCGACTTCCTGCACCGGACCCGAGCCTGGTTCTCACGCCTGCTCGCCTGACTTGAACTCCGCCTCGCCGGTGAACGAGAAGCCGTCGGTCGGAGCCTCGATCGTCAGCCGAGGCCTTCGATGATGCGGAAGTCGCGCTCGAAGCCGTCGGGGAGCGCGGCCAGTGCCTTCTGGTAGGCCGCACTCTCGTATGCGGCGGCCGCCTGTTCGAAGCTGTCGAACTCGATCAGGACGACGCGCTCGGCGATTCCGGCTTCGTGTGCGACGATCCGGCTGCCGATGCCGGCGAGCACCCGCCCGCCTGCGGCCTTGACGGCCAGGCCGGCCAGTGCGTTGTAGACATCAAGCCCTTCAGGGTCCGTGATGGTGGGGTAGACGCTGACCCAGTAGCCCTTGGGCATGGAACCTCCAGTGTTGGGATGAGTGCCGGCGGGCATTTCCGCCGGCGAACATGGCGATGTTCGGCCCGGTCGTGAGCCTGGGCCGCGGTCACCGGTCCGACCCCTCTCGGGCACGGCTTTCGAGCTCCGCCAAATGCAGCAGCGCCGGAAGGGCTGCTGTCAAGGCCTCGATCTCGTCGCCGGTGAGTTCGTCGATCAACCGCGCGTACGCGTCGACGCCCGCCTGGCGTCGCGTCCGGACGTACGACGTGCCGGCCTCGGTCAGGCACACCAGCGTGACCCGCTTGTCGGACGGATCACCCTTCCGCTCGACCAGCCCGGATTCCTCCATCACCCGGACCAGGACGGTCATCGCGGGCTGGGTGACGCCCTCGGCCACCGCCAGATCGGTGATCCGTCGCGGGCCGGTCTTGTCCAGAGTGGCCAAGGTGGTGGCGGACGTCAGGCTCATGTCGCGGGGAAGGCGTCTCACCGCCCTGGTGGCCAGACCGTAGAGGACTGACCCGATGGCTTCGGAAGCGCCGTGCGCGGCGTCTCGGCGACTCACTCGTGAAGCATAGCAGGTTTATATGAACTCTTTATGCATCTCCCGATAGACCGGGGTTGCCGGTGCTGGGCCAGTGTTGAGGTGGAGCGCGATGATCTTGCCGGGCCGTTGCGGGAGGGCGGTGGTCCTGTCTGCCGGCTCGGTTCCGTGGGCGTGCCCGCACGCCGTTTGTTCCCCGCGTGTCGTTGATTCCACAGTGGAGTGTCTACATCGGACACCTGATTCGGGCGCGGCGAAGCGCGGCGACGGCGCCGGGGCGCAGGCCGCCGAACCCCGGCGCGGCATTCAGCCGAACGGGTCAATGTGGCCGGATGGCCTGGGAGAGAAGGAAAGGCTTTCGAGCACCGCCTGGGAGCGCACGTGGACACCGGCGCGGCTGGTTGCTCAACCGTTGCCGCTCAGCATAGTGCAGCTGCACTATGCTGAGCCATCCGATGTGCACACGGTGGGACAGCACCGCGGTGCCGGCGAACGAGAAACAGGTGACGGATGAGTGGGGCAATGGTCGAAGGGACGCGCCCGGGTGCGGGAGCGGACGCTTCGGGCGTGGGCGAGGCCGGGGAGCAGGAGCTGCGCCGGCTGCTGGCCGGCCTCACCGCCGTCCGCGACGGCGACTTCGGCATCCGGCTGCCGGGCGGGGCCGACGGCCTGCTCGGCGAGATCGCCACGGTGTTCAACGGCATGGCCGACCAGCTCTCGCTGTTCACCTCCGAGGTCACCCGCGTCGCGCGGGAGGTCGGCAGCGAAGGGCAGCTGGGCGGGCAGGCGAAGGTCCCCGGCGTGTCCGGCACCTGGAAGGACCTCACCGACTCGGTGAACGCGATGGCCGGCAACCTGACCACCCAGGTCCGCGACATCGCCCAGGTGGCGACCGCGGTGGCCAAGGGCGACCTGTCGCAGAAGATCGACGTCGACGCCCGCGGGGAAATCCTCGAACTGAAGGACACCGTCAACACGATGGTGGACCAGCTGTCCTCGTTCGCGGACGAGGTCACCCGGGTGGCGCGCGAAGTGGGCAGCGAAGGCCGCCTCGGCGGCCAGGCCCAGGTGCCCGGCGTCGGCGGCGTGTGGCGCGACCTCACCGATTCGGTGAACTTCATGGCGGGCAACCTGACCGACCAGGTCCGCAACGTCGCCCAGGTGACCACGGCGGTCGCGAAGGGCGATCTTTCGCAGAAGATCACGGTCGACGCCCGGGGTGAGATCCTCGAGCTCAAGAGCACGATCAACACGATGGTGGACCAGCTGTCGTCCTTCGCGGACGAGGTCACCCGGGTGGCGCGCGAAGTGGGCACGGAGGGTCGGCTGGGCGGCCAGGCCGACGTGAAGGGGGTCTCCGGCACCTGGCGCGACCTCACCGATTCGGTGAACTTCATGGCGGGCAACCTGACCGACCAGGTCCGCAACATCGCCCAGGTCGCCACCGCGGTGGCCAAGGGCGATCTCTCGCAGAAGATCAACGTGACCGCCCGCGGCGAGGTCCTGGAGCTCAAGGACACGCTGAACACGATGGTGGATCAGCTGTCCGCGTTCGCCGACGAAGTCACGAGAGTGGCCCGCGAGGTGGGCACGGAGGGCCGGCTGGGCGGCCAGGCCGACGTCAAGGGGGTCTCCGGCACCTGGAAGGACCTCACCGAGTCGGTCAACGTCATGGCCGACAACCTCACCGCGCAGGTCCGCTCGATCGCCCAGGTCACCACCGCGGTCGCCCGCGGCGACCTGTCCCAGAAGATCCGCGTCGACGCCCGCGGCGAGATCCTCGAACTGAAGGACACCATCAACACGATGGTGGATCAGCTGTCCGCGTTCGCGGACGAGGTCACCCGGGTGGCGCGCGAGGTCGGCACCGAGGGCAACCTCGGCGGCCAGGCGACCGTCCGCGGCGTGTCCGGGACGTGGAAGAACCTCACCGACAACGTCAACGTCATGGCGTCCAACCTGACCGGCCAGGTGCGCTCGATCGCGCAGGTCGCGACGGCGGTCGCGCGCGGTGACCTGTCGGGCAAGATCACCGTCGAGGCCAAGGGCGAGGTCGCGGCACTGGCCGACGTCATCAACACGATGGTCGACACGCTGTCGGCGTTCGCGGACGAGGTCACCCGGGTTGCCCGCGAGGTGGGCACCGAGGGCATGCTCGGCGGCCAGGCGCGGGTGCCGAACGTGGCCGGCACGTGGAAGGACCTCACCGACAACGTCAACTCGATGGCGAACAACCTCACCGGGCAGGTCCGCAACATCGCCCAGGTGACCACTGCCGTCGCGCAGGGCGACCTGACCCGCAAGATCGACGTCGACGCCCGCGGCGAGATCCTCGAGCTCAAGACGACGATCAACACGATGGTCGACCAGCTCTCGGCGTTCGCCGCGGAGGTCACGCGCGTCGCGCGCGAGGTCGGCAGCGAAGGACGCCTCGGCGGCCAGGCCGAGGTCGAGGGCGTGTCGGGCACCTGGAAGCGGCTGACCGAGAACGTCAACGAGCTGGCCGGGAACCTCACCCGGCAGGTCCGAGCGATCGCCGAGGTGACCAGCGCGGTCGCCGAGGGCGACCTGACCCGCTCGATCACCGTCGACGCCTCCGGCGAGGTCGCCGAGCTGAAGGACAACATCAACTCGATGGTGGAGTCGCTGCGCGAGACGACGCGGGCGAACCAGGAGCAGGACTGGCTGAAGTCGAACCTGGCCACGATCACCGGGCTGATGCAGGGCCGCCGCGACCTCGCGGTCGTCGCGGCCGCGGTGATGGACGAGCTGGTCCCGCTGGTCAACGCCCAGTACGGGGCGTTCTACCTGGCCGACGACACCGCCGAAGTCCCCGAACTGCGGCTGGTCGGCGCCTACGGCCACCCGGACGACGGGGACGGCCCGGTGGCCCGGTTCCGGGTCGGCCAGTCGCTGGTCGGGCAGGCCGCCCGCAGCCGGCGCGCGATCGCGGTCGACGACGTGCCGCCGGGCTACGCGACGATTTCCTCCAGCCTCGGCAGCACCACGCCGGCCAGCCTGATCGTGCTGCCGATCATGGTCGAGGACCAGGTGCTCGGCGTCATCGAGCTGGCTTCGGTGCACGGCTTCACCCCGGTGCACCGGGCGTTCCTCGAGCTGCTGATGGAACAGATCGGCGTCAACGTCAACAACATCGTCGCCAACGCCCGCACCGACGAGCTGCTCGGCGAGTCGCAGCGGCTGACCGCGGAACTGCAGGCCCGTTCGGAGGAACTGCAGGCGCGGCAGGAAGAACTCCAGTCCTCGAACGCCGAGCTGGAGGAGAAGGCGGCGCTGCTGGTCACGCAGAACCGCGACATCGAGACGAAGAACCTCGAGATCGAGCAGGCGCGCCAGGAGCTGGAGGCGCGCGCCCAGCAGCTGACGATCGCGTCGAAGTACAAGTCGGAGTTCCTGGCCAACATGAGCCACGAGCTGCGCACCCCGCTCAACAGCCTGCTGATCCTCGCCCAGCTGCTCGCGCAGAACCCGACCCGCAACCTCACCGCGAAGCAGGTCGAATACGCGGGCATCATCCACTCCGCGGGCTCGGACCTGCTGCAGCTGATCAACGACATCCTCGACCTGTCGAAGGTCGAGGCCGGGAAGATGGACGTCACCCCGGAGCAGGTGTCGCTGCGCCAGCTCATCGACTACGTCGAGGCGACGTTCCGGCCGATGACCTCGCAGCGCAACCTGGACTTCCGGATCACCGTGGCCCCCGGCTCGCCGTCCGAACTGCTCACCGACGACTCGCGGCTGCGGCAGGTGCTGCGCAACCTGCTGTCCAACGCGGTCAAGTTCACCGAGGTCGGCGGGATCGAGCTGCACATCCAGCCGGTGGACGCGGAAACCCTGCCGCGGCCGCTGCGCGTGCACGGGCCCGCCGTCGCGTTCCGGGTCACCGACACCGGCATCGGGATCGCCGAGCACCAGCTCGAATCGATCTTCGGCGCGTTCCAGCAGGCCGACGGCACGACCAGCCGCAAGTACGGCGGCACCGGGCTCGGCCTGTCGATCAGCCGCGAGATCGCCCAGCTGCTGGGCGGCGCGATCACCGCCGAGAGCACGCTCGGCGAGGGCAGCACCTTCACCTTCGCGCTGCCGGTCGCGCGCCCGGACTTCGCGCAGCTGCCCGCGGGAGACCACCCCGGCACCGCCGTCGCGACGACCGAGCCCGGTGCCGCCCTCCCGGCGGCCGGACCGCGGACGCACCGGCGGCTGCTGGTCGTCGAGGAACGCCAGCACGGGCTGTTGACGCTCGTCGCCGAAAGCGCGGCGGCGGACCTGGCCGACAGCCGGGACATCGGCCTCTCGCCCGCCGACGTCGTGGTCGTGACGGCGGTCGGCACGGAGGAGGCGGCCGCTGCGCTCGCCAACGACGCTTACCACTGCGTGGTGCTCGACCTGGACCTGCCGGACCGGACCGCGTTCACCTTCCTCGACGCGATGCAGGGCGACAGCGCACTGCGGCTGGTCCCGGTGCTCGCGCACAACAGCCGCCGGCTCGACGGCGAGCTCGAACAGCTGGTGCAGTCCCGCGCGGACGTGCCGTCGCTGGAGGTGCTGTCCGGGCTGGACGAACTGCGCGAGCGGATCGCGCTGCACCTGTCGGCGGAGGAGCCCGGCGCCGTGCTGCCGCTGGTCCGCCCGGACGAGCCGGCCACGCCGGTGCCCGCGGCCGACGTCGACACCACGCTGGCCGGGCGGACGGTGCTGATCGTCGACGACGACCCGCGCAACGTCTACGCGCTGACCGGGATCCTGGAACTGCACGGGATGCACGTGCTGCACGCCGAGGACGGCCGCAAGGGCGTCGAGACGGTCGCTTCGCACCCCGGCATCGACCTGATCCTGATGGACGTGATGATGCCGGAGATGGACGGCTACACCGCCACCGCGAAGATCCGCGCGATGCCGGAGCACGCCGGGATCCCGATCGTCGCGGTGACGGCGAAGGCGATGCCGGGCGACCGCGAGAAGAGCCTGGCCTCGGGCGCGACCGACTACGTCACGAAACCGGTCGATGCGGACGACCTGATCACCCGCATCAAGCGGCACGTGACGGCGTGATCGGGGACGAGCGGCCGCCCGGTGGCGACCGGCCGGCGCTGCCCCCGCCCGCCGACGTGTCGGCCAACCTCGCGCGGCTCGCCGACACCGTCGCCCGCCTGCGCGGCGAGGTCGACCACGCGCACGCCGTCGCCGACGGCCGCGGGCTGATCGAGCTGGCCAAGGGCGTGCTGATGGAACGCCTGCACTGCACGCCGTCGGACGCGGCGAAGCAGCTCGAGTCCCTCGCCGGGCGCGCCGGGATGACGCTGCTGGAGTTCGCCGCGGACGTCGTCGGCGAGGCCGCCGAGGACCGCATCACCGAAGTGACGCAGGAGTTCCTGGCCCGTGCCGAAGGCGAAGAGTCGGTCGCGGTGCGGCTGCGGACGGCCGAAAGCGGCGTGCTCGCGGCGGGGGACACCCAGCGCGTCGCGGAGTCCATTTTGGAGCACGCGCTGCGGCCGCTCGGCGCGACCGCCGTCGCGGTGTGGCTCGCCGGGCCCGACGGGTCGCTGACGCTGGCCGGTTCGGCCGGTTTCTCCGCCGAGGAGGCGGCTCGCTGGTGCTACGTCCCGCCCGGCGTGGCCACCCCCGCCCGCAGCGCGTTGATCGAACGCGACCTCGTCTGGCTCCCCGCGCTCGCGGGTGGCGGGCTGCCGTCGATCGGGCAGCACACCCTGTCCGGCGGGCGGGTGACGGTGCCGACCGGCACCGGCGGGCGGATCATCGGCGTCGTCGAGATGTGCTGGCCGGAACCGCTGCCCGCGGAACCGGGGCGGCCGCGACGTCAGCTGGAGGCGCTGGCCGAGCTGTGCGCGCACACCCTCGACACGTGGGACGGCGTGGTCGCGCCGGTGGCCGCCGGCGGTTCCGGCGACTTCCTCGGCGAGCTGGCCGACTTCATCGACGGCCTGCACGACCCGGCCGTGCTGCTGTCGCCGTGCGTCGACGGCGGCGACCGGCTCAGCGACTTCCGCATCCACCACGCCAACGTCCGGTTCGCCGACCCGGGCGGGCGGCCGCGCAGCCGGATCGTCGGCACCCGGCTGCTGGAGACGTACCCGCTCGCCGCCGAAGAAAGCGGGCTGCTCGACAAGATCCAGCGCGTCTACGCCACCGGCGAGCCGTTCCGGGCCGACAGCATGGCGCTCACCACCCTGGTCGACCAGGTGCCGCTGACCGTGCTCACCGACATCAGCGTCACGCGCTTCGCCGGGAACGTGCTGCTGATCCTGCGCATCCAGGACGACGCGGCGAAGCTCGCCGCGCTGCTGCAGCACGCCCAGCGGCTCGGGCGGATCGGCGGCTTCGAGGAGAACGTCGTCACCGGCGCGATCACCTGGAACACCGAGCTGTTCGCGTTGTACGGGCTGCCGCCGAACGCCGCGCCGCTTTCGCTGCACGAGCTGCCCAAGCACGCGCACCCCGACGACGCGCCGGCGATCGGCCGGTTCCTGCGGGCGGTGCTGCACCACAAGCGCCCGTCGTCGACGGCGTTCCGGCTGCAGCGCTCCGACGGCGTCGCCCGGCACATCCGGGTGGTCGCCGAGCCGGTCGTCGACGGCCGCGGCGCGCTGGTCGCGGTCCGCGGTGCCTACCAGGACGTTTCGTCGCAGCACTGGACCGAGGTGGCGCTGGCCGCGACGCGGGACAGGCTGGCCGAGACCGAGCAGGAAGCGAGGGAGCGCAACCGGCTCGCGCTGCAGCTGCAGCACGCGATCATGCCGCCGGCCAAGGGCCCGATCGACATGCCGGGCCTGCGCGCGGCGGTCCGCTACCGCCCGGCGGAGAAGGAGCACCTGGTCGGCGGCGACTGGTACGACGCGGTCGCGTTGCCGACCGGCGAGGTCCTGCTGTGCGTCGGCGACGTGGCCGGCCACGGCATCGACGCGGCGACGGGGATGGTGAGCCTGCGCAACGCCCTGCGTGGTCTCGCGGCGACCGGCGCCGGCCCGGCCCAGCTGCTCACCTGGCTGAACCTGGTGGCCTACCACCTGACCGACCACGTCACGGCCACGGCGGTCGCGGCGGTCTACGACCCGGCCCACCGGAAGCTCCGGTGGGCGCGGGCGGGCCACCTGCCCCCGATCGTCCGCCACCGCGACGGCACGGCGACGACGTTGCCCCTGATCGGCGGCTCGCTCCTCGGCGCGGTCCGCGACGTGACCTACGAAGAGGAGGAGATCCAGCTGGCGGAGGGCGACATCCTGCTGATCTACACCGACGGCCTGATCGAGCGCCGCGACCGCCCGGTCCAGGATTCGGTGTCCCGCCTGGTCACCTTGGTCGACGGCCACGACGGCGGCCTCGAGCACCAGCTGGACCGGCTGCTGACCTACAGCACGGCCGACACGGACGACGACACCTGCGTCGTCGGCATCGAGGTCACGACGACGGGCCCGGTCACGGGTTGATGGCCAGGACGAGGAAGCCGGCCAGCAGCACCAGGTGCACGCCGCCCTGGAGGCGGGTTGCGCGGCCCGGTACCACCGTCAGGACGCTCACCACCACCGTCAGGGCCAGCAGGACGATCTGCGTCGAGCCCAGGCCGAGCAGGAGCTGACCCGGCAGCCACACCGACGCCAGCGCGATCGCCGGGATGGTCAGGCCGATGCTCGCGATCGCCGAGCCGTACGCGAGGTTGAGGCTGATCTGCATCCGGTCGCGCTGGGCCGCGCGGACCGCGGCGAGGGTCTCCGGCAGCAGGACCAGCAGCGCGATCACCACGCCGACGAACGACTGCGGGAACCCGGCGGCGCGCACGCCGGCTTCGATCGCCGGCGACTCCACCTTCGCCAGCCCGACCACCGCGACCAGCGCCACGACCAGCAGTGCGAGGCTGCCCAGCGCCGCGCGGTTCGACGGCGGGTCGGCGTGGTCGTCCTCCTTGACCGCGCCGTCGGCCGCGACCGGGAGGAAGAAGTCGCGGTGGCGCACCGTCTGCGTGAGCACGAACGTCCCGTACAGCGCGAGGGACGCCAGCGCCGCGAACGTCAGCTGGGTGGGGGAGAACACCGGCCCGGGGGTGCTGGAGGTGAACGCCGGCAGCACCAGGCTCAGCGTGGCCAGCGTCGCGACCGTCGCCAGCGCGGCCCCGCTGCCTTCGGAGTTGAACAACGTCGAGCCGTAGCGGCGGGCGCCGACCAGCAGCGAGATGCCGACGATGCCGTTGGTCGTGATCATGACGGCGGCGAACACCGTGTCGCGGGCGAGCGAGCCGGCCTCCGGGCCGCCGGAAACCATCATCGTGACGATCAGCGCGACCTCGATGACGGTGACCGCCACCGCGAGCACCAGTGAGCCGAACGGTTCCCCGACGCGGTGGGCGACGACCTCCGCGTGGTGCACCGCGGCCAGCACGGTCGCCCCCAGCGCGACGGCGACGACGGCGACGAAGACCGGGCCGAGGTCGCGGCCCCAGGCGAGCGCGAGCACGAGCACGCCGAGCACCGGGGTGACGGAGGTCCAGGACAGCAGGAAGGATCTCAGCGCGGCGACCATGCCTCCACCCTGACACACGATCGCGGCTTGCGCTGTCCCGTAAGGCGATGCTCACATCATCCCTTGTGGACGGTCGGTCGGCACCAGTGCGGGTGCGGTGTCCAGGACGTGCCGCCGGAAGGTTTCGCTCAGCGGCGGTCGACCTGGCGCGCGCCAACCTGCGCAACACCCCACGGCCGTAGCGAGAGCAGGTGCGGTCCATTGTGGACCGCATCCGCTTGCGCCGTCACGGCACGGTATGGCCGGTCCACTCCGGCCGCCGGACGCCGTGCAGGCCGCGGTAGGCCGCGCGCTCCGGCGGGGTCCAGCCCGTGAGGAGCTCCGCCCGTGGCCTGAAGACCTCGACGCCGATCGGGTGGCACGTCTCGAGCGGGTCGCGGGCGTCCGGGCCCCACAGCGGCACCGACAGGTCGCCGCCCGGGCAGGTGGACAACGCGCACAGCAGGTCGACCTCGGCGAAGAACTCGAAGTGGTCGCCCGGGCGGGCGGGGCTGGCCTTCATGAAGTACCGGTCCTCGTCGTTGAGGCCGGTGCACTGGAAGACGTTGAGGACATCGTGCACGTCGAACTCGGTCAGCCCGAACGGGGCGACCGCGCGGACCAGGTTCGAGTGGCAGCAGAAGTCGAAGTCCTCGCCGGTGAGCAGCCGGTTCACGTACGGGTCGCAGCGGGTGCCCAGCAGGTCGTGGACGCGGCCGCCGTCACCGTCTTCGCCGTGGCCGGCGAGGGTGTCGGCGGTGATCGTGGCCAGCGGGCGCAGGAACGGCAGGGTCGACCACAGCCGGTCGAACGTGCTGACGTGGGCGCGCTGCAGCTGGCGGGTCCGCGCGGCCCAGAACCGTTCGCGCGGGTCGTCGGCGTGCCACAGGTTGAGGTCGCCGACCTGCGGTCCGTCGACGGTGCGCAGGCGGCAGAGGTGCCCGCGCGGCACCCGCCACGCGCGTCCCGAACGGATCGGGACCTCGAACGCCTCGACGAGCTCCCGGCCGGCTTCGCCGGCGAGCCGCCGGTAGAAGGGCCGGTCGACGTCGAGGGCGCGGCCCTGGTACGCGGCTGGGGGTGAAGCCATCGGCGGTCTCCCTGGTCGGTGGGCGGGTGCCGCTTCAGGATGCCCCGGCTACGCACGGTGGTGATCGACCACTCGTTCGGCTGCTGGGGCGGCGGTGGGGTTGCCTCCTACCGTCGAGGGAATGCTCGCCGTACCGTCGTGGGAGGTGTGACCGGCGTGCTCGTGGCCCTCCAGCAAACCGGCGAAGGCCGGCCGCTCCCTCCGGCGGCGGAGCACCTGGTGGCGTTGCTGCGATCGTGGGGACCGGGCCCGGAGCACCTGACGGGGCTGGCGCTGGCGGGCATCACGCTGCCCAGCCGGCTGGGTCCCCGGTCCGTCGACGCGCTGGTGTTCACGCGGTACGGAGTGGTGGTGATCGCCGCGCACGAACCGGGCCCGGCGGAGTGGCCGGGTCCCGGGCACCGGACCGGCGCGGTGGTGTCGGCGACGAAAGGCGCGCTCGCCGCGCACGAGGGTGGCCGGCACGTGACAGGCCTGGTCGCGGTCGTCCCGCCGGCGGGACCGCGGGAACCGGACACGCCGGGGGCAGAACCGCCCGGCAGCCCGACGGCACCGGCACTGCACTGGCCCGAGCCGGCGGCCGTCCCCGGCGTGGCCGTCGTCCTCGCCGACTCCCGTGGCCTGCGGCGGATCATCGCCCAGCACAACCGGTGGCGGACCGTCTGGTCGGCCGACGACGTGCTCGACGCCTGCTACGCGCTGTCCCTGGCGCACCTCGCCCCGCCGCGGTCGGCGCTGATCGCCGACGGGTTCCCGGCGCGGCTTCCGGCGCCGTCCCGGCTGCCCGAACTGCCCGCCGTCGTGCCGGTGCCGCCCGACCCCGCGCCGCCCGTGGCGGCCGACGACGATCCGGGCCCCTGGATCCCGGCGCCGCGCGGGCCGGGATCGGCGGTCTTCCCGCGGCAACGGCCGATCCGGCAGGTTCCCTGGGGCCTGCTCTTCGTGCTCACGGTGCTCGTCGCGGCCGGGGTGGTCGCCGCGGTGTTCGTCAACCAGGTCTTCCACGGCTCCTGAGCTGCCACGATCCTTTCGCGTCAGCTAGGCCATCTGCACCGTTTCCCCGGCGCGTCCGCTGGGCACCTCCCGGTAGACGTGAAAGGGGTTCACGATGCCGCGCACCCGAGCGCTTGTCCTGCTCGCCGTCCTCGCCGGTGCCTCCCTCACCGGGTGCAAGCTCGCCGACGAACTGGCGTCCGGGGCCGGACCCGTGACGCAGGCGCCCGGCACGGTCGCCGCCCCGCGGGTCGCGCCCGCCGAGGCGCGCAGCGAACTGGCGGCGCTGAAGGTCGCCGTGCGTGGCACGATGGACGGCTACAGCCGCGACGAGTTCCCGCACTGGGACAAGGTCGACGCGAACTGCGACGTCCGGGAGCAGGTGCTCAAGCGCGACGGCAAGGACGTCCAGACCGATGCGCAGTGCGCCGCGAAGTCCGGTACCTGGGTCAGCCCCTACGACGGCGAGACCTGGCACAAGGCGTCCGATGTGGACATCGACCACATGGTCCCGCTCGGCCAGGCCTGGATCAGCGGCGCGAAGAGCTGGACCCGGGAGCGGCGTGAGCAGTTCGCGAACGACCTCGTCCGCCCGCAGCTGAGGGCGGTCACCGACAACGTCAACGTGCAGAAGAGCGACAAGGCTCCCGACGCGTGGAAGCCGCCGCTGGTGTCGTACTGGTGCGCCTACGCCACGGACTGGATCGTCGTCAAGCGCAACTACGGCCTGACGATCACCGTGCCGGAGAAGACGGCGCTGGAGTCGATGCTGCAGCGCTGCTAGAACGAGCGGGCCGCCGCGACCGCCTGCCCGGTGTAGGACTGTCCGAACAGGACGGTGTGCACCAGCAGCGGGAACAGCTGGTGCAGCCCGATCCGGTCGCGCCAGCCGTCCGCCAGGGGCGTCGCCTCTTCGTAGGCGGCTATGACGCGGTCGAGGTGCGGGCAGCCGAACAGGTGCAGCATCGCCAGGTCCGTCTCGCGGTGCCCGCCGTGGGCGGCCGGGTCGATCAGCCACGCCTCGCGCCCGTCCCACAGGACGTTGCCGTTCCAGAGGTCGCCGTGCAGCCGGGCGGGCGGCTCGGCCGACGCCGGGATCCGTGCGCAGGCCCGCTCGAACAACGTCGCTTCGGACGGCCCGAACGTCCCCGCGTCCACCGCCAGCCGGACGTAGGGCAGCACGCGGTCGGAGGCGTACCAGGACGCCCAGTCGCCGGCCGGGACGTTCGCCATCGGCGCCCGGCCGATCCACGCGTCCGCGGGTCCGTCCGGCGGCGGCGCGCCGAACGCCGGAGCGCCCGCGGCGTGCAAGCCGGCCAGCCCGCGGCCGAACCGTTCCGCCGCCGGGGCCGACGGACGACCGGCCGGGACGCGATCGAGGACGAGCCGGTCCCGGTCGTGGCGGTGCACCGCGGGCACCGCCACCGTGCCCGCGGCAGCCAGCCAGCGCAGGCCGGCCGCCTCGGCCGCCGCCGCGCCGGGAGCGTGACCGCGCTTGACCACCACCTCGCGGCCGTCGTCGAGGACGGCTTCACGGACGTCTCCGGACTCGCTCATGTTCCGCACGGTACCGGCGCGCTACGGTGGTCGCCGTGAACAAGGGGGAACGACGGTGACGGTGCAGGTCCGGGAATTCGACCAGCTGCTCGGCGCGCTGGCGGAGGTCCAGCGCGCGGAGGCGCGCGACTACTCGTCGTTCAGCGTGCGCGGCAAGCGGTTCGGCTACTTCTGGCCGCGGACCCGGACCGTCGGTCTCAAGCAGACCGTCTCTGAGCAGCTCGCGCTGGTCTCGGAACGCCCGGACGTGTTCGAGGTGCAGTTCACCGCCGGCGGCTTCGGCTGGGTGGTGGTCCACCTCGACGGCATCGACGCCGACGAACTCGCCGAGCTCCTCTACGAGGCCTGGCGGCTCTCGGCCCCGGAGGAGCTCGCCGTGGAAGTGCCCTTCACCAGGATCGCCCGCGCGTAACGCGGGTCCCTGAAGCGCCCCAAGGTGGCCTTCGGTGCGTTCAACGCACCGAAGGCCACCTTGGATGCGTTGAACGCAACCAAGGCCACCTTGGGGCGCTCGTGAGGAGTGCGCGCGGCAACGTCCGGGTGTACGGATCTTGTACGGCGCCTTGCGAGCGTGGTCCTTCCGACAGGGAGGACGACATGGCCCCGAAGTTCAAGGCGCTCACCGCGGCCATCGGCGCGTTGCTCGCGCTGGCCGGCAGCGGCGTCGCGCACGCGGCGCCGTCGGCGGTGACCGCCGACGCCACCGGCATGGAAGCGATCTTCAACAACCCGCCCGAGAACGGCGACCGCGACCACTCGATCGAAACGCGGCTGGTCCAGCTGGCCAACGGCACCCCGGCCGGCGCGGAGATCCACATCTCCCTCTTCAGCTGGACCCGGCCCGCGCTCGCCGAGGCGATCAAGGCGGCGCAGGCCCGCGGCGTCAAGGTGCGGATCGCGCTCGACGGCGCCGCGGACGACGACCCGGCCAACACCGCGATGCCGATCCTCAAGTCCGCCGGGCTCACCCAGCTGGTCTTCTGCGGCACCGGCGGCCTCAACACCGGGTGCATCGCCCACGACGGCAGCCCGCACTCGATCAACCACGACAAGCTGTGGATGTTCTCCGAGACCGAGGGCAAGAAGGACGTCGTCGTCATCGGCTCGCACAACCTGACCTCGGTGCAGGGCAACATGTTCAACAACGCCCTGCTCGTCCACGGCGACGCCGGCCTGTACGGCTTCTACCGCGGGCACGTGCAGAAGATGCTGGCGCAGAAGAAGGACAACAACTACTTCGACAACGCCGGCTACCACAAGACCTTGACCACCATGGTCACCAGCTACCTTTCGCCGCGCGCCGACTCCAAGGGCGGTGCTTCGGAGGAGTTCGCCACCGACACGTGGGCGCAGCTGCTGAAGTACATCACGAAGTACGAGGCGGGCTGCTCGCTCAACGTCGTGCAGGCCAACATCGCCGACTCGCGCACCCCGGTCGTCACCGAGCTGGTCCGCATCGCCAAGCTGGGCTGCCAGGTCCGGATCGTCTACGACGACATGGGCACCGCGGCGCTGGCCGCCCTCAAGGGCAAGGCGAACGTGACGCTCAAGCGGTACCGCACGATCGCGACCGACCGCGAGATCACCGTGCACTCGAAGTACATGCTCTACACGGGCAACTACAGCGAGAAGGCCGGCCGTTCGCTCGTCTTCACCGGCTCGCACAACATCTCCGGCGCGGCCCTTCGCGACAACGACGAGATCCTGATCAAGGTGGAGAACGCCGGGATCAGCGCAGCCTACCAGGACAACTTCGGCACCATCCTGGCCCGCGCCAGGTGCTCGGCCCCGGCCGCCTGCTGACGCTCAGCCCGCCGAGCTCGCGAGGGTGCGTGCCGCCCGGGTTTCCAGGGGGCGGTAGCCCGCCTGGGCGGCGAGCTTGACCGCCGCTTCGCCGTGGGTGCGCGCCAGTTCGGCGTCACCCACGGCGAGTGCCGCTTCGGCGAGGCCGGTCAGCGCCGCGGCTTCGCACCACGTGAAGCTCGTTTCGCGGGCGATGTCCAGTGCGGCCGTCAGGTGCGTGGCCGCGTCCGCGGCGCGGTCCAGCCGGAGACAGGTTTCCCCGAGTGCGGCCAGCGCCGACGCCTCGGTGCCGCGGTCGCCGATGCGGCGGGTCAGTTCCACCGCTTCGCCCGCGTCGGCGAGAGCACGGGTGCCGTCGCCCGCCCTGGCCTCCATGACCGCGCGGCCGGACAACGCCGCCGCTTCGCCGTACTGGTAGCCGAGTTCCCGGTTGGCCGTCAGGGCCCGCTCGTAGAACTCTGCCGCGACGGCGTTCCCGAGGTCGCGGTGGACGTGCCCGAGGTCGACCAGCAGCACGGCCACGCTGAACCGCGCGCCGTCGCGTTCGGCGATCTCGAGCGCGCGGCCGAAGTGGCCGAGCGCGGCGTCGAAGTCGCCGATCTGGCCGCAGGCGAACCCGAGGTTGGCCAGTGCCATCGTGATGCCCGGCATGGCGGCTTCTTCGCACAGCCGCAACGCTTCCAGGCCGCACGCGATCGCCTCGTGCGCGTCGCCGAGGCGCTGGTGCACGGCGCTGAGGTTGTTGAGCGCCGCGGCGCGGCCGGCCGGCCACTCCGCCGCCAGCCCGTCGGCCAGTACCGTCGTCAGGTGCTGCCGGGCTTCGGCGTAGCGGCCGCTGTTGACCCCGGCGAGCGCGATCGACAGCCGCATCGCCGCCTGGGCCTGGCGATCCCCGGCGGCCAGTGCGGCGGTGAGCGCCGTCGTGGCCGTGTCGACCCACTCCGTGTGGTGGCCGCGGTGGTGGAAGAACGCCCGCAGCGCGTCGGCCAGGTGCCACGCGTACTCGTGCGGGCCGCGGTCCGCCGCGTGCTCGACGGCGGCGGCGAGGTTCGGCCACTCCGTGTCCAGCCAGGCCAGCGCGTCCTCGGTGCCCTCGAACACCTGCTCCGGTTCGGGCCGGGGGAGCCGGAGGAAGTGGGGGATCAGCAGCCGCCCGGCCGCGTCGGCCGTCGCGAGGTAGTGGTCGAACAGCCGTCGCCGCGCCGCGTCCCCGTCGGCGGCGGTGTCGTCGGCCGCGACCCGCCCGCCCGCGTAGCTGCGCAGCAGGTCGTGGAAGCGGTAGCGGCCGGGCAGGTGCCGTTCGACGAGGTTGGCCGCGGCGAGGGCCTTGAGCTGCCGGCCCGCGCGGCCCTCGGCGACCGCGGCGAGCCGCGCGGCCGCCGTCGCGGTGAACGTCTGGCCCGGGACCAGCGCGAGCCGCCGGAACAGCAGGCGGTGCTCGGCGGGCAAGGCCCGGTACGACACGGAGAACGCCGTGGTGACCGCGCTTTCTTCGGCACCGTCGACGCTGAACCCGGCGAGGGGATCGCCGTCGCCGAGTTCCCTGGCCAGCTCGGCGATGCCGGACACGTCGCCGGCGGCGAGGTTCGCCGCGGCCAGCCGCAGCGCCAGCGGGAGGTGCCCGCACAGCCGGGCCAGCTCCGCCGCCGCGGCCGGCTCGGCGGCGACCGCGGGCGGCCCGAGCACGGTTTCCAGCAGCTGCCGGGAATCCTCGGCGGGCAGCACGGACAGCGGCACCGCCCGCGCGCCGGTGCGGGCGATCAGGTCGCCGAGCCGCTGGCGGCTGGTGACCAGCACCGTGCCCGACGGCGGCAGCAGCGGCGTCACCTGGGCGCTGTCGCGGGCGTTGTCGAGCAGGACGAGCACCTGCCGGTCGGCCAGCAGCGAGCGCCACAGCGCGGTGCGGCCGTCCGGGTCCGGCGGGATCGCGCGTGGGTCGGTGCCCAGCGCCCGCAGCAGCTGCGCGGCCGCGACGGCCGGGGTGAGCGGCTCGTGGTCCGGGTCGAACCCGCGCAGGTCGAGGTAGAGCTGGCCGTCGGCGAACCGGTCGCGGACGCGGTGCGCCCAGCGGACGGCGAGCGCGGTCTTCCCGACACCCGCGGTGCCGGTGACCACGCGGATGTCCGGCCCGGGACCGGCGTCGGCCGGCTCGTCGAGCCGGGCCAGCTCGGCGGCGCGGCCGGTGAAGCCGCGGACGTCGTGGGGCAGCTGGGCCGGCCGCACCGGTTCGGGTGCCGGCTCCGGCGTCGAGTCGAGCGCCGGGTCGGCGGCGAGGATCGCGGCTTCGAGCCGGGACAGCTCCGGCGACGGGTCGAGCCCGAGCTCGGCGACGAGCCGGGCGCGCAGGCCGCGGAACGCGGCGAGGGCGGCGTCGGTGCGGCCCTCGCGGTGCAGGGCCAGCATGAGCTGGCCGACGAACCGCTGCCGCAACGGGTGCGCGGCGACCAGCGTCGTCAGCTCGGCGAGCACGGCACGGCCCCGGCCGAGCCGCAGCTGCGCGTCGATGCGGTCTTCCAGCGCGCTCGAGCGGGCTTCGGTGAGCCCGGCGAGCAGGACGCCGGCGACGTCGGCGGAGGCGGCCCCGGCGAGAGCGTCGCCCCGCCAGAGCGCGAGGGCTTCGTCGAACAGCTCGACGGCGGTCTCGTCGCCGGCCGCACGGGCCCGGCGGACGAGGGCGGTGAAGCGGTGGGCGTCGATCGTGGCCGGGTCGGCGCGCAGGACGTACCCGTGCCCCTCGGTGACGAGCTCGGGGCCGCCGGCGGCGCGGAACACCGCACGCAGCCGCGAGACCAGGGCCTGGACGGTGTTGCGCGCGCTGGCCGGGGGATCGTCGGGCCAGAGCAGGTCGACGAGGTTCTCCAGGGTGACCGGGCGCGGGGTCTCGAGGAGCAGGACGGCGAGCACCAGCCGCTGCTTGCGGGAGCCGAGATCGACCGGGGCACCGTCCGCGGTCGCCTCGACGGCGCCGAGGACGCGGAACTCCACCCGGTCACCTCCGTTCACCCGATCGTGGCGTGCAAGCGTACTGCAAGCGTGGTGCAGGCCCGGTCCGCCATCCTGGCGGGGCTGCGGACACGCCCCGACGATGTCCGCGGCCGGCTCGGCCGCCGGGAAACCGGCGGATTCGGCTGTCGTTGGTTCACGCGCGGCACGAGCTGGGGGTAGGACCACCACGGCGATCCCTCCACGGTCGCCGTGGTGGCCCTTGTGCGGTTGCTGCCCGGGGCAGCTTCCGCCGGGTGCGGTAACTCCGGGAGCTGGTCGCGGACCGTGACCACCACCGCGCTCCGGTGGCGGCCCGTCCCGGCTCGACGCAGAATGCGCGCATGCAGCCGACGGTCGTCCGGGTGGCGCGCCTGTCCGACCCGGCCGGGCCCGCCGACGGCGTCCGCGTGCTCGTCGAGCGGCTCTGGCCCCGCGGCACCGCCCGCACGGCGGTGGTCCTCGACGGCTGGTACCGCGGCCTGGCCCCGTCCGACGAGCTGCGCACCTGGTACGGCCACGACCCCGGCCGGTTCGCGGAGTTCGCCGAGCGCTACCGCGCCGAGCTGCGCGAACCCGAGCGGCAGGCGGCGCTGGAACGGTTGCGCGAGCTCGCCGGAGACGGCCCGGTGACCCTGCTGACGGCCAGCGGATCCCCCTCGATCAGCCAGGCGGCCGTGCTGGCGGCGGTGCTCACCGGAGAGTGAGCGACCGGCCCGGGGCCGGTCGCCTCCCGCGTGATCGGGGGGCCATCTCGCGTGATTGGGAGCCATCTCGCGTGATTGGAGGGGCGACACGGCAGCCCGCCGGCACAGACGATCAGCGGGTTGCTCCGCGCAGGGTCGAGGCGCGGACCACCAGCTCCGGGGTGAACACGACCTTGCGGTGTTCGTGGCCGGTTTCGGTCGCTTCCGCCAGCAGCAGCTCCACGGCCGTGCGGCCCAGGCGCCGCCGGGGCTGGCGGACCGAGGTCAGCGGCACCGCGGCCGCCGCGGCGAACTCGATGTCGTCGTAGCCGACGATCGCCAGGTCGTCCGGGACGCTCATGCGGAGGTTCGCGCAGGTCTGGAGCAGGCCGAGGGCGACGAGGTCGTTGGCGCAGAACGCCGCGGTCGGGCGGATCGACGCCGGCAGCCCCGCCAGCCGCTCGCCGGCGCCGCGGCCGTCGGCCACCGTGAGCGCCGGCGTCGTCAGGTCGACCAGGTGGTCCGGGCCGAGCCCGGCGGCTTCCAGGGCCTGCAACGCGCCGAGCCGCCGGTCGCGGACCTGGCCGACCGTCGTGTGGTTGCCGATGAAGGCGATCCGCTCGTGGCCCTGTTCGACCAGGTGCCGCACGGCGATCTCGCCGCCGTAGACGTCGTCGACCGCGACCGAGCAGTGCGTGGTGCCCGCGGGGGTCCGGTCGACGACGACCACCGGTGTGCCGCGGCGCGCGATCTCGCCCAGCAGCGGGGCGTCCGGGTCGACCGGCGTGATGAGGACGCCCTGGACGCGCTGCTGTTCGAGGCGCCCGAGGTAGGCCGCCTCCCGCGAGGGCTGGTGCGCGCTGTTGCAGAGGAACAGCGAAAGGTCGCCCTCACCGGCGGCGTCCGCGGCGTCTTCCATGCCGGCCGCGACGTCGGTGAAGAACGGGTTGCTGCCGTCGAGCATCACGTAGGCCAGCACCCGGCTGCGCCCGGCCCGCAGCTGCCGCGCGGATTCGTTGCGCACGAAGCGGAGTTCGGCCATCGCGGCCTCGACCCTGGCCCGGGTCGCCGGGCTGACCCGGTCGGGCCGGTTGAGCACGTTGGACACCGTGCCGAGGGAGACGCCGGCGGCCGCCGCGACCTCCTTCATACCGGCCGCGCGCGGCTCGGTACCGGGCTCCCTGACGACCATCCGGCCCCCTTTTCAGCAGAACGGTTGAAACGTAACATCACCGCGAATGACCTGGTGAAGATGCCATTTGGCCACGCCTCGGCCGATGCATTGACTTCTCGTTCCGTCGCATAGTAGCTTCACCGCACCAGATTTGTGAAACCTTTCAATCCGGAGGTCGCGATGACGCGGCAGGACGCCGGCCGGGCTCCTCTGCTGGAGGTACGCGGCGTGACGAAGTCGTTCGGCGCGGTCGCGGCCGTCGCCGGCGTGAGCTTCGCGCTGCACGCCGGGGAGGCCCACGCGCTGGTCGGGGAGAACGGCGCCGGCAAGTCCACGATCGTCAAGATGCTGGCCGGGGTGCACAAGCCCGACGACGGCACGCTGCTGCTGGACGGCGAGGCGATCGAGTTCGGCTCACCCGCCGATGCGAAGGCGGCCGGCATCGCGGTCATCTACCAGGAACCCACGCTGTTCCCCGACCTGAGCGTCGCAGAGAACATCGTGATGGGCCGCCACCCGCGCAAGAGCCTCGGCCGGATCGACCGGGCGGCGATCCGCGCCGAGGCCGAGCGGCTCTTCGCCCGCCTCGGCGTCCGGATCGACCCGGCCCGCCCGGCCCGCGGGCTGTCCATCGCCGACCAGCAGATCGTCGAGATCGCCAAGGCGCTCAGCGCCGACGCGCGGGTGCTGGTGATGGACGAGCCGACCGCCGCCCTGACCGGGGTCGAGGTCGAGCGGCTGTTCACCGTCGCCGGGACGCTGCGCCGGGAAGGCGCGGCGATCATGTTCATCTCCCACCGCTTCGAGGAGATCACCGAGCTCTGCCAGCGCGTGACGATCATGCGCGACGGACGGCACGTCTCGACCGACGCGATCGACGAGGTCACCGTCGAAGAGATGGTGAAGCGCATGGTCGGCCGCGACCTGGACGCGCTGTTCCCCAAGCAGGACGTCGAGCCCGGCGCGGTCGTGCTGGAGGTCGAGGGCCTCGCCCGGGAGGGCGTGTTCCGCGACATCTCCTTCTCCGTGCGCGCCGGGGAGATCGTCGCGTTCGCCGGGCTGGTCGGGTCCGGCCGCTCGGAGGTCGTCCAGGCCGTCTTCGGCGTCGACGAGCGCGACGCCGGGATCGTGAAGGTGAGCGGCAAGAAGCTCAAGCCGCACTCGTCGCGGGCCGCGATGGCCGCCGGGGTGGCCCTGGTTCCCGAGGACCGGCGCCAGCAGGGCCTGATCATGGATCTCTCGATCGAGCGGAACGTGACGCTGCCGCGGTCGCGGGCGCTGGCGAAACTCGGCTTCCTGACCGGTGCGAGCGAACGGCAGGAGGCGCGGCGCTGGACCGAGCGGCTGCGCACCAAGTACCGCCGGCTCGGCGACCCCGTCGGCACGCTCTCGGGCGGGAACCAGCAGAAGGTCGTCTTGGCCAAGTGGCTGGCGATGGCGCCGAAGGTGCTGATCGTGGACGAGCCGACGCGCGGCATCGACGTCGGCACGAAGGCCGAGGTCCACCGGCTGATGTCCGCGCTGGCCGCCGAGGGCGTCGCGGTCGTGATGGTGTCCTCGGAGCTGCCGGAGGTGCTGGGCATGGCCGACCGCGTGCTGGTGATGCGGGAGGGCCGGATCGTGGCCGAGCTCCCGCGCGCCGAGGCGACCGAAGACTCGGTGATGTTCGCCGCGATGGGGCAGGGAGCCGCCGCATGACCGCGACCAAGGAGGCACCCGTGGCCGGGCCACCGTCCGTCCACTCCGGACGGTCGTGGACCGCGAACGTGTTCAGGGCCCGCGAATCCGGGATCATCCTCGCGCTCGTCGTCCTGGTCGCGGTCACCGCGACGCAGAACTCCCGGTTCCTGTCCGGGCAGAGCATCCGCGACATCCTGCTCGGCACGGCCATCCTGGCGGTGCTCGCCGTCGGGCAGGCGATCGTGATGATCACCCGCAACATCGACCTGTCGGTCGGCTCGGTGCTCGGCCTGTCGGCGTTCGCCGTGGGCACGCTGATGAAGGACAACCCGGGCCTGCCGGTGCTCGTCGCCATCCTGGCCGGGCTCGCCGTCGGCGCGGTGTGCGGGCTGGTCAACGGCGCTTTGGTGCGCTTCGGCCAGGTGCCGGCGCTGGTCGTCACGCTCGGCACGCTCTACGCCTTCCGCGGCGTCAGCTACTTCTGGGCCGGTGGCAGTCAGATCAACGCCGACAAGCTGCCGGCGTCCTTCCTGGACTTCGGCACCGCGTCGGTGCTCGGCGTGCCGTGGCTGGTGGTGATCGCGGTGCTGGTCCTGGTCGCCGCCGGGATCGTGCTGCGGAGCTACCGCGCCGGGCGCGAGCTGTACGCGATGGGGTCGAGCCCGCAGGCGGCGCAGCTGGCCGGTATCCGGGTCGGCCGCAACACCATCGTGGCGTTCCTGGTCAGCGGTGCGCTCGCCGGGCTGGCCGGGGTGCTGTTCGCGGCCCGGTTCGGCACCGTGGACGCCGCCGCCGGCACCGGCTACGAGCTCAACGTCGTCGCCGCGGCCGTCGTCGGCGGGGTCGCCGTGTTCGGCGGCAGCGGCTCGGTCTGGGGCGCGGGCCTCGGCGCGCTGCTGCTGACCGTCATCGGCAGCGCCTTGGCCGTGCTCGACATCAACCAGTTCTGGCAGCAGGCGATCGTCGGCGCGCTGATCCTGCTCGCCATCGGCGCCGACCGGCTCGTCGCCGTCCGCGTGGCGAAAGCACTGAAGAAGAAGGACTCCCATGTCTGACCAGGGGAACCGGCTCGGCAGGCTGCTCAGCTGGGACGCCGCCGTCGTGCTCGTGACGGTGATCGTCCTGGTCGTCGCCTCCGGGGCCGTCGAGAACTTCGGCACCAGCCGCAACTTCACCTTCCTGCTGCTCGACCTGCTGCCGATCGCGCTGGTCGCGCTGCCGATGACGTTCATCATCGTCACCGGCGAGATCGACCTGTCGGTGGCGAGCACGCTCGGGCTGACGTCGGCGGTGATGGGCTCGCTGTGGGACGCGGGACTGTCGATCGAGACGATCATCCCGCTCTGCGTCGTGCTCGGCGCGGTCCTCGGCGCGTTGAACGGCTTCTTCGTCACCGTGCTGAAACTGCCGTCGCTGGCCGTCACGATCGGCACCCTGGCGCTCTACCGCGGGCTCGCGTTCGTGGTGCTGGGCGACGGCGCGGTCGCCGACTTCCCGCGCGATTACACGAGCTGGGTCACCGGGACGATCGGCGACGGCCCGGTCCCGAACGTCCTGATCCCGCTGGTCGTCGTCGCCCTGATCTTCGGTGTCGTGCTCCACGCGACGCCGATCGGCCGCGGCGTCTTCGCGGCCGGGGCGGGCGAGCAGGCGGCCCGGTTCGCCGGCATCCGCACCGGGCGGCTCAAGTTCTGGCTGTACGTCGTGAGCGGCGCGGTCGCCGGCCTCGCGGGGGTGCTGTGGACGCTGCGGTACTCCAGCGCCCGTGCCGACAACGGGTTCGGGCTCGAACTGGCCGTCGTGGCCGCCGTGCTGCTCGGCGGCGTGTCCATCTTCGGCGGCAAGGGCACGCTGCCCGGCGTGCTCGCCGGGGTGGTCCTGCTGGCTTCGCTGCAGAACGCCCTGCGCCTGCAGGACGTCTCGAACGAGGCGCTCAACATCGTGACCGGCGTGCTCCTGATCGTGTCGGTCCTGCTCCCCAACATCGTGACTTCGGCCCGCACGGCAGTGCGTCGCCGTCGGCAAGCGGTACTGCGCCATTAGTTACCAATCCGACGGCAGTCACGGCGTAAACCGTTGCTTCGTGCGGATTGGCTGCGGACAGCGTCCGCCTACTTTCGGTCAGATTGGTAACTCGGAAAGGTGACGAAGATGTCCCGACGGTTCCTCACCGGCGCAGTCTCGGCCGGGCTGGTGCTGGTCCTGGCCGCCTGTGGCGGTACGACCAAGAACGACAACGCCGGATCGGGCGCCCAGCAGTCCACCGCCGCGGCGGACCCGAACGCTGCGGCGAAGGAGGGCGTCAAGATGGCGTTCCTGCCCAAGCAGCTCAACAACCCCTACAGCGACATCGAGGTCAGCGGCGGCAAGGAGGCCCTCGGTGAGCTGAAGGGCGAGTACAAGCTGGTCGGGCCGAACGACGCCAGCGCGTCGTCGCAGGTCAGCTACATCAACACGCTGATCCAGCAGCAGCAGGACGTCATCGGCATCGCCGCGAACGACCCGAACGCGGTGTGCCCGTCGCTCAACCAGGCCCGCAGCGCCGGCATCAAGGTCGTCGCGTTCGACTCCGACGCCGCCAAGGACTGCCGGGACGTCTTCATCAACCAGGCCACCACGCAGGGCATCGGCGAGGCGCTGGCCAAGCAGGCGAAGGACCTGTCCGGCGGGTCGGGCGAGATCGCGGTCCTGTCCGCGACGCCGAACGCCACCAACCAGAACGCCTGGATCGAGGTGCTCAAGAAGGAGCTGGCCAAGCCGGAGTACGCGGGCCTGAAGCTGGTGAAGATCGCCTACGGCAACGACGACGACCAGAAGTCGTTCCAGGAGGCGCAGGGCCTGCTGCAGTCGTTCCCGAACCTCAAGGTGATCGTTTCGCCGACCACGGTCGGCATCGCGGCCGCCGCGCGGTACGTCAGCTCGTCGAGCTACAAGGGCAAGGTCGCGGTGACCGGGCTGGGCACGCCGAACCAGATGCGCGCCTTCGTCAAGGACGGCACGGTGAAGCAGTTCGCGCTGTGGAACCCGGCCGACATCGGCTACCTCGCCGCCTACGCCGGCGTCGCGCTCAAGTCCGGCCAGATCACCGGCAAGCCGGGCGAGAAGTTCAAGGCGGGCAAGCTCGGCGACTACACGATCGGCGAGAACGGCGAGATCGTGCTCGGCCCGCCGACGACGTTCGACGCGAACAACATCGACAAGTTCAACTTCTGAGACTGTTCAACTTTCAGGACCGGTCAACTTTCAAGACTCCCGGCCGGGTCGCGACGGGCGGCCCGGCCGGGTTCCACCAAGGACGGACTGTGCCCCGATACTGCTTCTGCCTGCAGGTCAAGCCGGACCGGGCGGCCGAGTACGCCGAGCGTCACCGCGCCGTCTGGCCGGAGATGCGGCAGGCCCTGCACGACACCGGCTGGCGCAACTACTCGCTCTTCCTGCGCGAGGACGGCCTGCTGATCGGCTACGTCGAGGCGGACGACCTCGCCGCCGCGCAGGCCGCGATGGCGAAGACCGACGTCAACACCCGCTGGCAGGCGGAGATGGCGGAGTTCTTCACCGGCCTCGACGGCGGGCCGCCCGACGAGGGCTTCCAGCTCGTGCCCGAGGTCTTCCACCTCGAACCCCCCACCGTCGCGGAAGGACAGTGATCGCCGTGGGCGACTTGACGGCCGTGAAGCAGGCCTTGCGGGCCCAGCGCATCGAGACGCCGTCGTGGGCGTATGCGAATTCGGGCACCCGGTTCAAGGTGTTCCCGCAACCGGGGGTGCCGCGCACGCCCGAGGAGAAGATCGCCGACGCCGCCGTGGTGCACGAGCTCACCGGGGTCGCGCCGAGCGTGGCGCTGCACATCCCGTGGGACAAGGTCGACGACTACGGCGCCCTGACCGCGTACGCGCGGGACCTCGGGGTCGAGATCGGTGCGATCAACACCAACGTCTTCCAGGACGAGGACTACAAGCTCGGTTCGGTGACCAACCCGGACCCGGGCATCCGCCGCAAGGCGACCGACCACCTCCTGGAAGCCATCGGCATCATGGCCGCGACCGGGTCGCGGGACCTGAAGCTGTGGTTCTCCGACGGGATCAACTACCCCGGTCAGGACGACATCCGCGACCGGCAGGACCGCCTGGCGGCCGCGCTGAAGGAGACCTACGACCGGCTGGGCCCGGACCAGCGGATGCTGCTGGAGTACAAGCTGTTCGAGCCCGCGTTCTACGCCACCGACGTCCCGGACTGGGGCACGTCCTACGCCCACTGCATCGAGCTGGGGGAGCGGGCGACGGTGTGCATCGACACCGGCCACCACGCCCCCGGGACGAACATCGAGTTCATCGTGGCGTTCCTGCTGCGGGCCGGGAAGCTGGGCGCGTTCGACTTCAACTCGCGGTTCTACGCCGACGACGACCTGATGGTCGGGGCGGCGGACCCGTTCCAGCTGTTCCGGATCATGTACGAGATCGTCCGCGCCGACGCGCTGGACCCGTCGTACGGGATCGCGTTCATGCTCGACCAGTGCCACAACATCGAGGCGAAGATCCCGGCGATCATCCGGTCGGTGATGAACGTCCAGGAAGCCACCGCCAAGGCCCTGCTCGTCGACCGTGCCGCGCTGCGGGCCGCCCAGCAGGCGGGCCACGTCCTCGAGGCGAACGCCGTGCTGATGGACGCCTACAACACCGACGTCCGGCCGCTGCTGGCCGAGCTGCGCACGGAAGCCGGGCTCGACCCGGACCCGATCGCGGCCTACCACCGCAGCGGGTACCAGGAAAAGATCGTGGCCGAGCGGGCCGGTGGCACGCAGGCCGGATGGGGAGCATGAGGATGACCGTGCCGGAGCAGCTCATCGCGCGCAGCAACGCGCTCGGGGCCGACCCGCGCAACACCAACTACGCCGGCGGCAACACCTCGGCCAAGGGTTCGGTGACCGACCCGGTCACCGGCTCGCCCACCGACGTGCTGTGGGTCAAGGGGTCCGGCGGAGACCTCGGCACGCTCACCGAGGCGGGGCTGGCGGTGCTGCGGCTGGACCGGCTGCGTTCGCTGGTCGAGGTCTACCCGGGTGTCGAGCGTGAGGACGAGATGGTCGCCGCGTTCGACTACTGCCTGCACGGGCGAGGCGGGGCGGCACCGTCGATCGACACCGCGATGCACGGTCTCGTCGAGGCTCCGCACGTCGACCACCTGCACCCCGACTCCGGCATCGCGCTGGCCACGGCGGCCGACGGGCCGGGACTGACCAAGGAATGCTTCGGCGACCGCGTCGCGTGGGTCGACTGGCGGCGGCCCGGGTTCCAGCTCGGCCTCGACATCGCCGCGGTCAAGGCGGCGAACCCGCAGGCCATCGGCGTGATCCTCGGCGGGCACGGCATCACCGCGTGGGGCGCGACCTCCGACGAGTGCGAGCGGAACTCCCTGGAGATCATCCGGACCGCCGAAGAGTTCCTCGCGTCCCGGGGTGCTCCGGAGCCGTTCGGGCCGGTCGTCCCGGGGTTCGAGGCGCTGCCCGCGGCCGAGCGCCGGGCGCGGGCGGCCGCTTTGGCGCCGGTGATCCGCGGGCTGGCCTCGACCGACCAGCGGCAGATCGGCCACTACACCGACAGTGACGTCGTGCTGGAGTTCCTGTCCCGCGAGAAGCTCGCGCCGCTCGCCGCGCTGGGCACGTCGTGCCCGGACCACTTCCTGCGCACGAAGGTGCGGCCCCTGGTCGTGGACCTGCCCGCGACCGCGCCCCTCGAGGACGTCGTCGCGCGGCTGAAGGAACTGCACGCGGAGTACCGCGACGAATACCGCGCCTACTACGAGCGGCACGCCGAGGCCGGTTCGCCGGCGATGCGCGGGGCCGACCCGGCGATCGTCCTGGTGCCCGGGGTCGGGATGTTCTCCTTCGGCAAGGACAAGCAGACCGCGCGGGTGGCGGGCGAGTTCTACGTCAACGCGATCAACGTGATGCGCGGCGCCGAGGCGGTGTCCACCTACGCGCCCATCCCGGAAAGCGAGAAGTTCCGGATCGAGTACTGGTCGCTGGAAGAGGCGAAGCTGCAGCGGATGCCGAAGCCCAAGCCGCTGGCCGGGCGGATCGCCCTGGTCACCGGGGCGGGCTCCGGCATCGGCAAGGCCATCGCGCAGCGGCTCGCCGCCGAGGGTGCCTGCGTCGCCATCGCCGACCTGAACCTCGACGCCGCCGCCGAGGTGGCCGCCGGAATCGGGAACGCCGACAAGGCGATCTCGTTCCTCGCCGACGTCACCCACCCCGACGCCGTGCGGGCCGCGGTCGACGCCACCGTGCTCGCCTTCGGCGGCATCGACCTCGTCGTCAACAACGCCGGGCTGTCCATCTCGAAGCCGCTGCTGGAGACGACCGAACGCGACTGGGACCTGCAGCACGACGTGATGGCCAAGGGGTCGTTCCTGGTCTCGCAGGCCGCGGCGAAAGCCATGGTGGCGCAGGGCATCGGCGGCGACATCGTCTACATCTCGTCGAAGAACTCGGTGTTCGCGGGCCCCAACAACGTCGCCTACGGTGCCGCGAAGGCCGACCAGGCCCACCAGGTCCGGTTGCTGGCCGCCGAGCTCGGCGCGCACGGCATCCGGGTCAACGGCGTCAACCCCGACGGCGTCGTCCAGGGCTCCGGCATCTTCGCCGGCGGCTGGGGCGCCCAGCGGGCCGCCGTCTACGGCGTCGAGGAGGCGAAGCTCGGCGAGTTCTACGCCCAGCGGACCATCCTCAAGCGCGAAGTGCTGCCCGAGCACGTGGCGGCGGCGGTGTTCGCGCTGACCGGCGGCGAGCTCACCCACACCACCGGCCTGCACGTACCGGTGGACGCCGGGGTGGCGGCCGCGTTCCTGCGCTGAGTTCCGGAGGAAACCGATGACTTTGGATCGCATCACCCCGCGGCGCACCCGCGTCGGCCTGGTTTCCGGTGGGCTCGGGGCGTACTGGCCGCAGTTCCCTTCGCTGCTGCCCCAGCTGCAGGCTTCGGCCCGGCGCGTCACCGAGCGGCTGTCCACCATGGACTGTGAGGTGGTCGACGCGGGGTTCGTCTCGGACGCCCACGAAGGCGCGGCCGCGGCCGAGAAACTGCGGGTGGCCGGGTGCGACCTGATCATCGGCTTCCTCACGACGTACCTGACGTCGAGCATGCTGGCCCCGGTCGCGCAGCGCTCGGGCGCGCCGGTGCTGCTGCTGAACCTGCAGCCCACCGAGGCGATGGACCACGAGTCCTTCGACACCGGCGCGTGGCTGGCCTACTGCGGTGCCTGCCCGCTGCCGGAGATGGCCAACGCCTTCCGCCGCCTCGGCGTCGAGTTCCGCTCGGTGTCCGGGTACCTGGAGGACCCGCGGGCGTGGACGCGGATCGAACGGTGGATCAAGGCCGCGGGCGTCCGGGCGGCGCTGCGGCACGGGCGGCACGGCCTGCTCGGGCACCTCTACCCGGGCATGATGGACGTCGCCACCGACCCGACGCTGGTCTCGGCCCAGCTCGGCGGGCACGTCGAAATCCTGGAGGTCGATGACCTGCGGGTGCGCGTGGAGAAGGTCACCGACGACGAAACCGGCGCACGCGTCGCGCTGGCCCGCGAAGTGTTCACTGTGGACGAGTCCGTTGTGGACGAAGACTTCGCGTGGGGTGCCCGGGTCTCGGTGGCCCTCGACCGGCTCGTCGACGACTTCTCGCTCGACTCGCTGGCCTACTACCACCGCGGCCTCGACGGGGAGACCCACGAACGCGTCGGCGCCGGGTTCATCCTCGGCGCGTCCCTGCTCACCGCGCGCGGCATCCCGGCGGTCGGCGAGTACGAGCTGCGGACGTCACTGGCCATGCTGGTCATGGACCGGCTCGGCGCCGGCGGCTCGTTCACCGAGCTGCAGGCGCTGAACTTCCGCGATCGTGTGGTCGAGATGGGCCACGACGGCCCGGCGCACCTCGGGATCAGTGCCCGCAAGCCGCTGCTGCGCGGCCTGGGCGTCTACCACGGCAAGCGCGGCTGGGGGGTGTCGGTGGAGTTCGACGTCAAGCACGGGCCGGTGACGCTGTGCGGGCTCGGCCAGCGCCGCGACGGGACGTTCACGCTCATCGCGTCGGAAGGCACGGTCGTGCCGGGGCCGCTGCTGCGGATCGGCAACACGACCTCCCGCGTCGACTTCGGCTGCGACCCGGGGGAGTGGACCGACGCCTGGTCCGCGAGCGGCATCGCGCACCACTGGGCGCTCGGCACCGGCCACCGCGTCGCCGAGCTGACGGCCGTCGCGGACCTGCTCGGCCTGGAACTGACGGTGGTGCGTCCGTGAAGCGAGTCGCGGCCGTCGACCTCGGCGCGTCCAGCGGGCGGGTGATGGCCGGGACGGCCGGGCCGTCGCTGCTGACCGTCGAGGAGGTGCGGCGCTTCCCGAACGGCGGCGTCCGCGCCGGGCCGTCGCTGTACTGGGACATCCTGGGGCTGTACCGCGAGACCCTGGCGGGGATCCGGGACGCCGGGCGCCTGGACGGCGTCGGCATCGACTCCTGGGCCGTCGACTACGGGCTGCTGGACGACCGCGGCGCGCTGCTCGGGAACCCCGTCTGCTACCGCGACTCGCGCACCGACGGCGTGCCGGCTTCGGTGGCTGCGGTTGTCTCCGCGCGTGAGCTCTACGACGTGACGGGCCTGCAGCAGCTGCCGTTCAACACGCTGTACCAGCTGGTGTCCGAAGGCGATCGGCTCGACGCGGCGTCGACGATGCTGCTCATCCCGGACCTGCTGAACCACTGGCTCACGGGGTCGATCGGGGCCGAGCGCACGAACGCGTCGACCACGCAGCTGTACGACGTCCGCGAGCGGACGTGGGCCACCTCGCTCGCTTCGCGGGTCGGGATCCCGCCGCGGCTGCTGCCGCCGCTGCGCGACCCCGGCACGGTGGTGGGCACGGCGGACGAACTGGCCGGCCTGCCGGTGGTGGCGGTCGGGTCCCACGACACCGCGTCGGCGGTGGTCGCGGTGCCCGCGTCCCCGGGTACCAACTTCGCGTACATCTCGGCGGGCACGTGGTCGCTGGCCGGCCTGGAACTGACGGCGCCGGAGCTGAGCGACGAGGCACTGGCGGCGAACTTCACGAACGAGGGCGGCGTCGACGGCACCATCCGGTTCCTGCGCAACGTGATGGGCCTGTGGGTGCTGTCGGAGACGCTCCGCACGTGGTCCACATCGGACCTGCCCGGGCTGCTGGCCGCCGCGGCTTCGTCGCCGGCCTTGGCGGCGGTGGTGGACATCGACGCCCCTTCGTTCCTGCCCCCGGGCGACATGCCGGCCCGGCTCGCGGCGGCCTGCCGGGCCACCGGCCAGCGCCCGCCGTCCGACCGCGCGGCGGTGGTCCGCTGCATCGTGGACAGCCTGGCACTGGCCCACCGCCGGGCGATCCACTCTGCATCCCGCTTGACGCGCCGGAAGGTCGAGGTGATCCACCTGGTGGGCGGCGGCGCCCGCAACGAGCTGCTGTGCCAGTCGACGGCGGACGCCTGCGGAGTCCCGGTCCTGGCGGGCCCGGTCGAAGCGGCGGCGCTGGGGAACGTGCTGGTCCAGGCCCGTGCGCTGGGGGAGGACCTGCCGGACCTGGCGGCAATGCGGGCGTTGGTGCGCGAGACGCAGGAGATCCGCCGCTACGAGCCGTCGGGGACCGCCGACTGGGCGGCCGCGGAGGCCCGCTTGCGCGACTGAAGGTCCTGGCAACCCAAGATTCGTCGACAGCGGCCCGAGCGCCCCAAGGTGGCCTTGGTTGCGTTGAGCGCACCGAAGGCCACATTGGGTGCGTTGAGCGCACCGAAGGCCACATTGGGGCGCTCTGAGCCGCTGCCTTCGGCCGGTGTGGCGAGCGTCGACGAACGACGCGCGACCCGGCCAGCCCGGGACCGCCGTTCGCCGCCCCGCCGACGCCGTCGTCGACGACCTCCACCGTGGACGCCGAGAGCGTCACCGCACACCGCGTCGCCCGCGCGTGCCGGGCCACGTTGGTGAGCCCTTCGCGCACCACCCACCCGAAGAGTTCCTGGTGGGCCGGGCCCACGACGTCGGTGGCCGTCGACAGGTCCGCGGCGACCCCCGCACGCGCACAGCAGCTCGCGGCCACGGGCGAGCTCGTCGGCCAGCGTGACCTCGCGGTAGCCCGACACCGCCGCGCGGACGTCGGTCAGCGCCTGCCGCGCCAGGGTGCTCTTCACCGTGATCGCGGTGAGCGCACCCCCGCTGCGGTCACGGCCGGCTCGCCGAAGGCGTGGTGGCGCACCTGCGCCCGCAGGGGCTGCACCCGCTGCTGATGCTCGTCGACAGCGACGAAGAGCGCGAAAAGCTGGTGCCGGAGCTGCGCCAGGAGCAGGTGAGCGGGGTGCTGCTGATTTCCCTGCACCCGGAGGACCCGCTCCCGCACCTGCTGACCGGCGCGGGCGCCCCCCACGGCACTGTTCTCGTGGCCGGCCCGCCCGGCGCCGGTCTGCTACGTCGACGTCGCCCACCAGGACGGCGCCCGGCTCGCGGCGGACAGGCTCGTCTCGCGCGGCTGCCAACGGGTCGCGACGATCGCGGGCCCGGCGGGCACTCGGCGTGAGAGCCGGCCACCCGGTGGCCGACCGGCCGCTGATCTGTCCGGGACAGGTCCGCTCAGTGGTCTGGACATCAGCCGATCCGCTGTGCTCAGATTTCCAACGTTGTAACGCCGCCGAGTCCCCTTCACCGGAACGGAGTTCCGCCGTGCGGACCAGAACAGCGAGAACCATCCGGCGGGCCTGTGCGCTCGTCGTCGCCGGGAGTGCCGTCGCGGCGGTGACCGTCGCGACGCCCGCCGTGGCCGGGCCCGTGCGCCAGGCCGTCACCGCCGGGAACGCCCGCTTCCAGGTGCTGTCCCCGACCCTGATCCGCACCGAATACGCGGGCGACGGCCGGTTCACCGACGCCGCCACCTTCAACGCCGTCGGCCGCGGTGCGTTCACGCCGACGCCGTACACGAGCACGGTTTCCGGTGGCGTGCTGACCATCCGGACGAGCGCGGCGACGCTGACCTACCGGCTGAACTCCGGCCCGTTCGACGGCGGCAACCTCCAGCTCCGCACGACCGCCGGGGCGACCCCGGTGCCGGCGGCCCCTTGGCGCCACCTGACCTGCGCGACCGGTTCGCTGTGCGAAGCCGAAGACCTCACGACCGACGGGCTCGGCGTCGCCACCGACCACTCCGGTTACACCGGCGAAGGCTTCCTCGCCGGCTTCGAAAGCACCGGCAACTCGGTGACGGCGGACGTCCTCGCGCCCACCGCGGGGACGTACTCGCTGACCGCCCGCTACGCCAACGGACAAGGCGGCGACAACCAGCACGTCACGCGCACCCTGAGCGTCTCGGTCGACGGCGGCGCGGCGCACAAGCTCACGCTGCCCGTGACGGCCGACTGGAACGCCTGGGCCCTGGCCTCGGTCCCGGTCACCCTCGGCGCCGGACGCCACAACGTCCGCGTCGAACGGACCGCGGCCGACTCCGGCAACGTCAACCTCGACGCACTGGCCGTCCTGGCCGCCGGTGCGCCGTTCCCGCCGGCTTCGGCGCGCGCGTTCACCGGCTGCCCGGCCGGGGTGAGCTGCGAGGCGGAAGCCGGGCTCCGCACCGGGTCCGCCGTCGTGGCGGCCGACCACACCGGGTACGCCGGGCGAGGATTCGTCGCCGAGCTCAACCGCGGCTCGACGCTGACCCACCGCGTGGCGGACGTCCCGGCCGACGGCACCTACCTGCTGCACGTCCGGTACGCCAACGGCACCGGCGGCGACGGCCGGCACGAAACGCGCACTGCCGCGGTCACCGCGAACGGCGTCACCCGCACGCTGAGCCTCCCGGTCACCGACGGCTGGGACGCCTGGAAGAGCGCGTCCGTGCCGGTCGACCTCAAGGCAGGCACGAACGACGTCGTCCTCGCCTGCCCCGAGGACACCAGCTGCCACGTCAACGTCGACACCGTCGCCGTCACCCCGGCCGGGGGCACCGCCCCGTCGCCGCACCTCGCGCTCGGCGGCTACCGGCGTGGCCTGGACGGCGTCAACGGCGACAACGGCACACCGTCGATGACCGAAGGGCTCCTGCACCAGGACGGCTGGTACCTGCTCGACGACACCCCCTCGGCGCTGTACGACACGCGGACCCGCGCGGTGACGCAGCGGCCGTCCCACGGCGGAAACCCCTACCAGGACGGCTACCTCTTCGCCTTCGGCCACGACTACAAGACGGGCCTGCGCGACCTGGCGACCCTGACCGGGCCGCCGCAGCTGCTGCCGCGCTGGGCCTACGGCGTCTGGTACTCCGAGTACATCGACCGCACCGCGGCCGACTACCGCGACACGATCCTGCCCCGGTTCCGCAGCGAAGGCGTCCCGCTGGACGTCCTGGTGACCGACACCGACTTCAAGGCACCGGACACCTGGAACGGCTGGCAGGTCGACACGGCCAAGTTCCCCGACCCGGCCGGCTTCTTCGCCTGGTCGAAGGCCCAGGGCCTGCACAACAACCTCAACATCCACCCCAGCATCATGGGTTCGGACCCGCAGTTCGCCCGTGCCCAGGCGACGGCGAAGGGCAAGCTGGTCAAGTCCGGCTGCGGCACCGACTGCTACGTCTTCGACTGGGGCGACCCGGACCAGCTCAAGGCCTACCTCGACCTGCACGCCGGGATGATGCGCCAGGGCAACGACTTCTGGTGGCTCGACTGGTGTTGTGACGCCTCGCGCTCGAGCCTGCCCGGCGTGACCCCGGACGCCTGGATCAACCAGCAGTACGCCGACCTCGCCGCACCCGCGACCGGCCGCGGGTTCGTCATCTCCCGGGCGTACGGGTCGCTGCAGGCGGGCGGCTACGGCGGCCCGACGGGGCTGGCGACCGGGCCGTGGGCGGACAAGCGCAGCACGCTGCACTTCACCGGTGACACGTCCTCGACGTGGGGAACACTGCGCATGGAGGTCGGCGTGACGCCGGCGGAGTCGGCGGCGACGGGCATGTCGGCGATCAGCCACGACATCGGCGGCCACAACGACACGACGGGCCTGCCCGGCAGCGAGACCTACACCTCCGGCGGCCAGCAGCGTCAGACGTCCAAGCTGCCGGACGACCTGTACGCGCGGTGGGTGCAGCTGGGCACGTTCCAGCCGATCGACCGCCTGCACAGCAACCACGGCGACCGGCTGCCCTGGCAGTACGGCGACGCGGCGAAGGCGTCGGCGACGAAGTTCCTGAACCTGCGCGAGAACCTGGTTCCCTACACCTACACGCTGGCACAGGAAGCCGCGACGACCGGCGTGCCGGTGGTGCGCCCGACGTACCTGGAGTACCCGGAGGAGCCGGGCGCGTACGCGGCGGCCCAGAGCGAGTACTTCTACGGGCCGGACCTGCTGGTGGCGCCGGTGACGTCCCCGGGCACGTCGGCGACGACGTCGGTCTGGTTCCCGCCCGGCCAGTGGACGGACTACTTCACGGGCAAGACGTACGCGGGCGGGACGACGCAGCAGGTCACGTCCGACCTGGGCACGATGCCGGTGTTCCTCCGCGCGGGCGGCATCACGGCCACGCGGACGGCCGACGTCACCAACGACGTCCAGAACCCGCTGAACCGGGTGACCGTGACGGTGGCGCCGGGTGGCTCGGGGACGTTCTCCCTGTACGAGGACAACGGCGTGTCGTCGTCGCGTTCGTCGTCGACGAAGATCACCTACAACGAGCGCTTCGGGGCGCACACGGTGACGGTGGCGCCTGCGCAGGGCTCGTTCCGGGTGGCGCCTCGCGAGTGGACGGTGAAGTTCCTCGGCGTGGCGGCGGCTCCGAGCCGGGTGAAGATCGGCAACGGCTGGGCACCGCCGACGGCGTGGAAGTGGGACGCGGCGACGAAGACGTTGACGGTGACGGCGCCGGCCCACCCGGGACGGGCACCGGTGACGGTCACGTACTGAGCTCCGGCGGGCGGAGCCGGGGCGTCGCCCCGGCTCCGCTCAGCCAGGTCCGTGGACAGACGGACGGCAACACGTCGCCGCGGTCACGGCACGAGTTGCCGCGCGGTCGCCGAGCAGATCGGTGTTGTCGGCGAACTGGTCGATGGCGCCGGTCGGCGGCAGCCCGCGAAGCCGGGGGTCGCTGATGCCGGCGAGAAGCGCCTGACTGAATCGCTCGGCGCGCAGGACCTGGAACGGCCGGTCGTGGTAGGGGCGGGTGCCGGGGTCGAGCGGCTCGGTGAGCCCGAGCCGGTTGTGCAGCCCGGCGACGGCCGAGTAGGCCGTGGCAAGGTGAGCTTCCCGGTCCCGCCACGTGGTGGCGGCGAGCGCGCCGGTGAGTGCCGGAGTCACCGTGGCTGCGAACGGGAGCCGGGCGAAGGCGCTGCCGAGCCACTTGCCGTAGGGCGGATAGCGGCGGTGCAGCAGCAGGCTCAGCCGCATGAGGTCGCGCACGAGACGTGCGGAGACGACGGCCGAGCCGAGTTCGTCGCCGACCTCTCCGCAGCGTCCTGCGAAGGCCTCTTCCTGGGCGATCCGCTGCCATTGGCAGGCCAGGACGTAGCGCCAGACCGGCTCCGGGTACCAGGCGAGCCGGGAACGAGCGGCGGTGAGTTCACCGGTCCGGTCGTGAAAGACCGCGCCGCCGGTGAATTCGGCCAGGGTCTGGGTCGGGGTGGCAAGCCAGTCGAATGGGGTGACGACGTCGCGTGGATCGAATCCCAGGTGATCGGTGAGCCACCCGTCGAGGCTCGCCACGTCGACGCGGTGGAAGACCGGCCCGGCGGTGACTTCCATCCGGCGCACGTGCTCGTTCTCGGTGGGGGCGAAGTTCGTGGGAAATCCGTGGAACGTCTTGGGAAGCTCGTCGCTCAGCGCCGAGACGATGTCCTGGGCGTGCCGGCCGGCGTCGTGGCGGCTCAGGAACAACTGCAGGCGCGGCCCCCATTCGTGATCGGCGGAGCGGGCGGTGTCGAACCCGAGGACTTCCGAGCCGGTGCCGATCCGGGCGGCCGCGTGGGGCAGGTCCCCGAACCGCGCGCGGATCAGCGGGTGTACCGCCTCCTCGTAGAGGCGGCGTGACAGCTCCAAGCCGGGGATGAACGAGGTGGCCATGAACGGCATGGTGCCCCGTCGGCGGCGAACGACGCGACCGGATATCGCGGGGCGTCGTGGTGAGGCGGACCGGGACTCGCGCCGCGATTCACCGGGCCCGGCGGCCGTTCACGCCGGGGAATCCGCCATCCGGCGCAAGGATGAGAAGGGGCGGCGCGGCGGGCGGGTTAGGCGCGTGGCCACCCCCAGCGGCCACGTGAGTCACCCGTGGGCCGCTGCGCCACCCCGGGCCGGTGTCACGTTTCCGAAACACCGGATAGGGGTATCGTAGTCTTTCCGGCACAGGGTGTGTCAAGTTTTCGGAACAGCTAGGCTGTCCGATGTCACGTTTCATGGCTGCAGGTGGTGTGTGGTGAGCGAAGAGCGCAGTTTCGCCGAACGGCTGGCGCACCTGATCGCGACCGTGCACCCGCCCGACCGCAAGCCGTACTCGTACCGGGAGATCGCGCACGGCGTCGCCGAGCAGACCGGCGTCTCGATGTCGGCGACCCACGTCCAGCAGCTGGCCGTGGGCGCGCGGAAGGATCCGAAGCGCTCGCACATCCAGGCGCTCGCCCAGTTCTTCGGCGTGCCGGTGACGTACTTCTTCGACGACCAGGTCGCCGGCCAGGTCGACCGGCAGGTCGAAGACGTCGTGGCGTGGCGCGACAGCGAGGCGCGGAACCTGGCGCAGCGGGCCATGCGGCTCTCGCCGCGTGACCGCGAGACCGTGACGGCGCTGCTGGACCAGCTCGGCAGCTACGACGACACCCGGCGTCGCGAGGGCCGGCGGCGGAAGCCGGAGTGACGGCCGCCGGCTCGGCTACGATGACCTCGTCCGTGTTCGCGCCCCGGTGCACCCGGCTGGCGCCCGGTGACCAGGGAGGACCCATCGACGACCGCGGCCTGCCGGCCCTCCGCGACCGGGCACGCGAGCGCGTGCGGACGGTGCTCGCCGCCGTCCCGCTGCCGCTGCCGTGGTCGATGAACGCCTGGGTCGACGGTCTCGAAGCGTGGCGCGGGCGCGAAATCGACCTCGTCCCGATCGCGTACCGGCCCGGTCAGCCGTCCGGTGCGTGGCAGGCCCGCCCGGACTACGACCTGATCGCCTACACCGAGCACACGTCGGCGCTGCACCAGGACCACATCATCGCCCACGAGCTGGCCCACATGCTGTGCGCGCACACCGGGACGTGCCTGATGTCGGAGGCCGAGGCCGCCGAGCTCGCCCCGGACCTGGCGCCGCGGGCGTTGTCGCACCTGCTGACCCGCGTCACGACCGGGACCGACGAGTACGAGGCCGAGCTGATCGCCGTGCTGCTGATGAGCGCGGCGACGAGCGAGCCACCCGCCGTTCAGCCGGGCGCGTCCGGCCGAGCGGCGGACCAGGCTAGGCGGCTGGCGGCACTCCTGGGATAGTCGCGTCCCGTGATCGACATACTTTTCGTCGGAGTCGGGCTCTTCGCCCTGTTCGCCGGAATCTGGCGGGCGGTCCGGGCGCGGCGCACCGGCGCGGGTGCGGGCCTGGCCATCTCGCTCATCGCGCTGGGCGCGGCGTTCTGCTTCCTGTCCAACCGGGCGCAGCAGTTCGAGAGTGAGATCTACCCGAGCCTCGGCCGGCTGCTGTCGAACCTGGCGACGATGGTCGCGGCGTACGGCATCGGCTTGACCGTCGCGGAGATCAGCGGCACCCGGGACCGCGGCCGCCGCACCCGGCTGGTCGCGCTCGGCGTGGCGCTGACCGTGCTGGTGGTGACGTTCTTCAGCACGTCGGGGCTGCCGCGCGGGATCGGCGTGTTCGACGAGCTGTACCGCACCCACCCGACGCTGGTGGTCTACGTCTTCACCTACACGGTGTACCTGGGCTTCGCGGTGCTCGACATCGGTTTCATGGCGGCGGTGACAATCCGGGCGAGCGGGGGAGCGCTGCGGGCGGGGCTCGCGCTGTTGCTGCTGGCGTCGGCGTTCGCGGTGGCCTACCTGGGCGGGAAGGTGATCGCGACGATCCGCGCCCTGCAGGCCGAACACCCGGTCAAGGCGTTGTGCCGCGGGCCGTTCTCGACGCTGCCCTGCACCCTGGACGTCGGCTTCCCGGCGGTGTCGGTGCTGCTGATCGTCCTGGGCCTGACGATCCCGGCGATCCCGGGCCTGGCGGCTTCGCGCCGCGACGCCCGGACGCTTCGCCTGCTACGGCCCCTGCGCGGCCACCTGACCCGGCGGTTCCCGGAGATCGTCCGGATCGACCCGGCGGGGCCATCCCGCCGCGAGCGTCTCCTGACGGCGATGAGCGAGACGAACGACGGCTTGATCCTGGCGGGCGTGACCCCGGACCTCCCGCCCGCGACGGCGGCGAGGCTGGTGCGCGACCTGCCGGACGAGCCGTCCGAGACGGAGCCGCCCACCGCGGCGGCGGAACCGTTCGCCGCGGACGTGGCCCGGCTGCGCGCGATCGCCCGCGCGTACCGGAGGCTGGAGGGAACGCGGGCGCCCGACGCCGCCGGCCCGTGACCGGCAGCAAAGGCGTATCGAGTGCGAAGGTGTAGTCACTTCACCAAGGCACCGACTCCACGATCGTCATCGCTGTGCCGACCGCTCACCCGCCGAACGGTGCCTCCAGCCGCGGCTCCCAGCCGCGATCCGTCAGAGCCACCAGCTGCAGCGACTTCGCGCGATCGGCCAGCGGCAGCAGCGGCCGCACGTCGCCGGCGACCCGCTCGAGCGTCTCGTCCGAACCGCCCATCGCGACCGTCAAGTGCGCGACCGGGCGCGGCCCGAACCGGCCCCCGTACGGCAGAACTTCCGGCCACCGAGCACAAACCGCGTCGGCAACGGCCTGCAAAGCCGGAGCGGCCAAAGCCACGAAACCCGGCGCCACCACCAACTCCGCCAGCTGCACTTCCGGAGGGGTGACCGCGGCCGCCAGCGAGCGGACCTCCGCCAGGACCTCGTCGGTCAGCGCTCCGTCGGGCAAGAACGGGTACAGCGCCGTCACATGGGCAGGCAAGCCGGGCCGGACCAGAGCGGGATCGACCCGCCGGGCCGCGGCCAGCGCCGGCTCGGCGGCGGGCAGCAGGATCACCAGCGCGGTGGTTCCGGGTTCGGGCACCGCTGCATCATGGCAGCCGGACGATCACCGCCGTCAGGCGACGGCGGCCTGGGGGAACCGTCCCGAGCGGGCCAGGGCCAGGCTTCGGCGGCACAGCTCCACCAGCTCCTGGTTGGCCCGGCTGTGCGGGACCGACCCGCACAGCTCGCACCGGATGGTCACCTCGCCGGCCAGCTCGTCCACCGCGACCAGTGCCTGGTGGTCGCAGCGACGGCACCAGCGGTACCCGATCGCCGGGTTCGTGTGCACCGGCGAAGCCACGCAGTCGTGCAGCCAGCGGCGGTGCGTCCGGCACGTCACGCGATCGGTCGGGTCGAGGCCGCCGGCGTCCTCCGAGCGGTCTTCGCGCGCCAGGGTGGCCGCCAGCAGCGGCTGCCGCGGTGCTGCCGGCCGGTCCTGCAGACTCGGTGCGGCCCACGCGTGGTGGTCGCCGCATCGGCACTTCTCGGTCATGTCGCCCCCAGTGGTCGGGTGTTCGTTGCCTCGAGTGTGAGCTGGGCGACAGAGGGTGGACAACCGTAAAAACGCGCAGTTTCGACCGGCGGTACGTCACCCGCGGTAGGCGGACGCGCGGATTTCGGCCCACGGGTATGCGAACATATGTTCTATGACCGACGAGGGGCCCATCCTGCACGCCGACCTCGACTCGTTCTACGCCTCGGTCGAACAGCGCGACGATCCGGCGCTGAAGGGCCGGCCGGTGATCGTCGGCGGCGGGGTCGTGCTCGCGGCCAGTTACGAGGCCAAGGCCTACGGCGTGCGCACGGCGATGGGTGGCGCGCAGGCCCGCCGGCTGTGCCCGGACGCGGTCGTCGTGCGCCCGCGGATGTCGGCGTACCTGGCCGCCAGCCGGGCGGTGTTCGAGGTCTTCCACGACACGACGCCGTGGGTGGAAGGCATCTCGATCGACGAAGCGTTCCTCGACGTCGGGGGGTTGGCCAGGATCGGCGGGCGGCCGAGCCGGATCGCCGAACGGCTGCGGGCGGCCGTCGCCGACCGGGCCGGGCTGCCGATCACCGTCGGCGTGGCGCGGACGAAATTCCTCGCCAAGGTCGCCAGCCGCGTCGCCAAGCCGGACGGCCTGCTCGTCGTCCCGCACGATGGCGAGCTGGAGTTCCTGCACCCGCTGCCGGTTTCCGCGCTCTGGGGCGTCGGCAAGGTCACCGCCGAGAAGCTGCGGGCGCGCGGGATCACGACCGTCGGCCAGCTGGCCGCGTCCGAGCACGTCGACCTCGTCGGCCTGCTCGGCCGCGGAGCCGGTGCGCACCTGCACGACCTGGCGCACAACGAAGACCCGCGCCGCGTCGAGATCGGCACACGGCGGCGCTCGATCGGTGCCCAGCGGGCCCTCGGCCGCGGCAGGCGGACACCGGCCGAGCTCGACGTCGTCCTCGTGGCGCTGATCGACCGGATCGCCCGCCGGTTGCGCGCCGCCCGCCGCGTCTGCCGGACCGTGACGATCCGCCTGCGGTTCGCCGACTTCTCGCGCGCCACCCGCTCGCACACGCTGACCGATCCCACCGCGGGCACCGGTGTGCTGCTCGCCGCGGCGCGGGACCTGCTCGTCGCCGCGCTGCCGCTGATCGCCGACCGCGGGATCACGTTGCTGGGCGCGGCGCTGTCGAACCTGGCCGACGAAAACCCGTTCCAGCCCGCCCTGCCGTTCGAACCGCAGCGGGCGACCGATCTCGACACGGCGCTCGACGCCGTGCGGGACCGGTTCGGCAAGGCCGCCGTCACCCGCGCGGTCCTGCTCGGCCGTCCGGACGACCTCGAAGTGCCGATGCTGCCCGACTGAACCGGAAGAACCGGGTTTTCGGATCGGGCGTGAATCGCCGGGCTCCCCGCAACGGGCGCGGCAATCGCGTTCGGGCCGCGTGCGTGGTGACACCGAGCCAGCCGGCGAACACGGGGTGAAACGAGTCAGTCCACTCTGGACGAGCCGTTCCGCGGCGTTCGGCCGCGAAGTCGGCCGGGCCGAAGGTGGCCGGAGCCGGTCTGGTGACGCCGGCGCGGTCCGGCAGTTCCCGGATTGGCTGCCGGGTGGCCGACGTCGCTCACGCGGAATCGTCGCGACGGCGTCCGATCCGCGAACGAATCGAGCCCGGCACGCAGAATCGCATACTGGTCTATACCGGAATTGCCACGCATCGGGCGCGCTTCGGTCAACCGGCTCGGGCGCGGGCACCGGCTTGGACCGGACGGCTATCTTGGAGCCGGTGGTGGACCGGGAGTTCCTCGGCATGGTAGTCCGGGAGGCGTGCCGGGCGGTGCCGGAGAAGGCAAACTGTCCGCAAATGTGCTGCTCGCACGGCAGCGGCCGTGAAGGCGGTGTGGCCGGCGCGGGGAGCATTAGCGGGGAAAGCCGAGGGGTTCATGCCGCCACGGTACCGATTTGATTTCGAGCATATCACGAAATCAAATATCGGCCAAGGCGACGAGCATTTCGGCCCGGTTGCGGTCACTCTGGACGCGGGCGACCCGCTCGCCCGGGCGGCCATTGTGGACGCTTCAGGGTGTCGCGCGTGCCGGGCGTGATTCGACAGGTTAGGGTCAGTCCGACCGTGTTCTGGAGAAGATGAGGAACGACGAATCATGGCGCAACGGGTGCAGGTCCAGATGGTGGACGACCTCGACGGCAGCGAGGCTTCGCAGACCGTCCCCTTCAGTCTCGACGGGGTGACGTACGAGATCGACCTGTCCGAGGAGAACGCCTCCGCGCTGCGGGACGAACTGGCTCGTTACGTTGCCGCCGCGCGGCGCATCGGCGGCCGCAAGGTCCGCCTCGCGACCGGCCAGTCGCTGTCCGCCCCGTCGGGCTCGGGCACCGACCGCGAGCGCAACCGGCAGATCCGCGAGTGGGCGCAGGCGAACGGCTACGAGGTCGCCGAGCGCGGCCGCCTGTCCAGTGAGATCATCGCCGGCTTCGAAGCCGACCAGGCCGCGGCGGCCGAACCGGCCGAAGTCAAGCCGGTGCGCAAGCGAGCGACCCGCAAGAAGGCTTGAAAGCCGTGTTCGTGCCGGCGAAGCCGCGCCACCCGGCGCGGCCTCGCCGTCCGGCTGCCACCTGAGCGTTCACGGGTGGCGTTCGGTGTTCCTGTCGTGCCTCACCGTCACGCGTCCGGTTCGATGTGGACGGCCGCGCCGATCCCGGCGCCGCCAAACGGGCATCGCCCGGCCCGGCGGGCGCCGAAGGCTTGTCGGAGAGCCGCTCGGGTGGCCAGACTGTCAGTGCTCCACGCGGCCGGTACCGCGGCGGAGCACCGGTCCGGTGGCCGCCTCCTCCCTCGATGGCCACCGGGCCGCCTCCCCATCGCGGCGTGAGAGCCGCTTCGATCGGCCGCCCTGCTGTTCGCATCGCCGGGCACTCTCGCTTCCTGGTCGCTTCGCACCTTCACGACCGCTTTCGGCGTGACTCCGCCATCCGGGCCTCGACCGCTCCGTCCGGTGGACATCGGGGCCCCGAGCGCGCACACTCGGACTACTTCATACTGCATACAATCTCCAGTCGGCGGGAGAGGTGGTCGCCATGGCCGAGGTGCGCGAACTCCGGGATGTCCACGGACGGCGGTACCGCGTCGGCGAGTCCGACCGGGAGCTGCTGGGCCGGCCGCGGAGCTGGATCACCTGGCTCGCCGCGGCGGCCATGCTCGCCGCCGGGGTGCAGCAGTACGGCTTCGGCGCGATCGTCCCGTCGCTGAGCCGGACGCCCGGGTGGACGTTCGGCGGGATCGTTCTCTCGCTCGCGGTGTGGGCCGTCTGCCAGGCCGGGGCCGCGTTCCCGGTGGCGTGGCTCCGCGATCGCGGCCTGCTCCCCGCGCCCGTGGCGATGGCCCTCGGCGCGGTCCTGTGCGCTGCCGGGCTGGTGACGCTCGGCCACGCGACCAGCCTGCCGGCCGTGTTCTTCGGCTACTCCGTGCTCGGCGGGCTCGGCACCGGCCTGGTGTACGCCACCTGCGTCGGCGCGGTGCTCGCCTGGTTCCCGGACCGCACCGGCCCCCGCACCGGCCTCGTCAGCGGGGCGTTCGCCTTCGGCAGCGTGCCTTTCGTCGTGCTCGCCGCCGCGCTGCCGGCCGCGCGGCCGGTGCTCCTGGACGTCACCGCCGGGGTCGTGTTCGCCGTCATCGCCGGGTGCGCGGCGCTGCTGCGGTACCCGCCGCGCCACTGGTGGCCCGCCACGCCCGAACCCCGGGCCTGGGCCCTCGACCGAGCGCACAACCGGCGCCCGGCGGTCCGGCACTACCGGCCGGCGGAACTGTTCCGGTGCGGTACGACGCTTTCGCTGTACCTCGTGGTCGTGCTCGCGGCCGCCGTGCTGCTGTTCGACCTGGCCTACCTGGCGACGTTCACCGCCGCGCGCAGCGGTCCCGGGCTCGCCGCGGCCGCGCTGGCCCTGCTCGCCGCGGCCACCGGCAGCGGCCGTGTCCTCATCGGACGGCTCGCCGACCGGCTCGGCCGGCACCGGATCCTGCGCTTCGGCCTGCTCGCGGGCGGCCTCGCCCAGTTCGTCCTGTTCTATTCCGGTGAACACCGGCACGCCGTCGGCCTGCTGCTGGGCGTCGCGCTCGCCGGCCTCGGCAACGGCTGCTGCTACACGCTGCTCGTCGGCCTGGTGCGCGAGTACTTCGGCGAGGAGTCGGCGGCGCAGAACTTCGGGATCCTCTACAGCGCCAAAGCCGTCGGCGCGGTGGTCGGGATCGGACTGGCCGCGTTCGTCGTGCCGGCACACGCGTTCGCGGCGGCCGGGGTGCTGAGCCTGGCCGGTGCGGTGCTGTCCGGGCGGCTGACCCAGCCGGGCCGGCCCAAGTCGCTGCTGCCGGCGGCGTGACGTGGGGCGGATGACCAGCAGGCGGCGGGTGCTGCGCGTCCACGACGGCGTGCAGACGACGCGGCCGGACACGCTGACCGTCGAAGAGCCATTGGAGATCCGGGTCGCCGGGAAGCCGTTGACGATCACCATGCGGACCCCCGGCGACGACTTCGACCTCGCCGCCGGGTTCCTGGTCGGCGAGGGCGTGGTCCGCGCGGCGGCCGACATCCGGTCGATCCGCTACTGCGCCGGCGCCACGGCCGACGGCGGCAACACGTACAACGTCCTGGACGTCGTGCTCGCCGACGGCGTCGCCCCGCCGGACGCCTCGGTGGAGCGCAACTTCTACACGACGTCTTCGTGCGGCCTGTGCGGCAAGGCGAGCCTGGACGCCGTGCGCACGACGGTCACGTGGCCCATCGGCGACGACCCGTTCACGACGGACCCGGCGACGCTGGCCACGCTGCCGGACGAACTGCGTGCGGCGCAACGGGTCTTCGACCGCACCGGCGGCCTCCACGCGGCGGGCCTGTTCGACGCCGACGGGAAGCTGCGGTGCCTGCGCGAGGACGTCGGGCGGCACAACGCGGTGGACAAGGTCGTCGGCTGGGCGGCCAGGGACGGCAGGCTGCCGCTGCCGGGAACGGCGCTGATGGTGAGCGGGCGGGCGTCGTTCGAGCTGGTGCAGAAGGCGGCGATGGCCGGGATCCCGTTGCTGGCCGCGGTGTCGGCGCCGTCGTCGCTGGCGGTCGACCTGGCCGCCGAGCTGGGCCTGACCCTGGTGGGGTTCCTGCGCGGGACGTCGATGAACGTCTACACGCGACCGGACCGCCTGGGTCTTCAGCCGAGCTGAGCGAGCACGGCGGCGACGGCGGGGCCGGCCTCGGCCCGGTGCCCGGCGGCGAGCTGCCACGGAACGGGCCGGTCGAACCGCCGCACGGTGAGCTCGGGAAACCGCGCGGCGGCGGAGGCGGGAAGGACGCCGGCGGCGAGGCCGGCCCGCACCAGCCCGGCGGCCACGGCGAGATCGTCGACCTCCAGCGACACCCGGCGGCAGGGAAAGGCGCGGTCGACGGCATCCCGGATCGCCCAGCCGGGTGGAAAGTCCACAAGGGAGAGTCCGGAGAGGTCGGTGGGGGCGGAGCACGAGCCGCCGGGTGCGGTGGCGAGAACCAGCTCTTCCGGGGCAAGCGGGGTGATGACCGGTCCGGCCGTGGAGTCGCCGGGCGCCAAGAACAGCGCCACGTCCACAAGAGACTCGCGCAAGCCGCACTCCACCTCCTCCGGCCGCACCTGGCTGACCTCGACCTCCAGGCCCGGGTGCGTGTGCCGCAGCCGGGCCAGGACCCGGTGCAGGTCGGCCAGCAAGCCGGGGCAGACCCCGAGCCGCACCCGGCCGTCCACGGGGGACACCGAGGCCCGGGCCCGTTCCGCTGCCTCCAGGGCGGCCCGCGCGGCGGGAACGAACGCCTCGCCCGCGGGCGTCAAGACCACCCGGTGCGTCGTGCGGTGGAACAGTGGCGTGCCCAGGTCGCGCTCCAGTGCCCTGACCACTGTGGACACCGTCGACTGGACCGTCCGCAGGCGCTGGGCGGCCGCCGTGAAGCCACCCTCCTCGGCGACCGCCACCACCACCGCCAGCTGGCGGAGCTCCATCAGCCGAGGAGCTCGCGGGCCAGCGCCGCCGTCTCGCTCGGCGTGCGCCCGACCCGGATCCCGGCCGCTTCCAGTGCCGCCTTCTTCGCCGCGGCCGTTCCCGCCGATCCCGACACGATCGCGCCGGCGTGGCCCATCGTCTTGCCTTCCGGGGCGGTGAACCCGGCCACGTAGCCCACGACCGGCTTCGCCACGTTGGCCCGCACGAACTCCGCGGCCCGCTCCTCGGCGTCGCCGCCGATCTCGCCGATCAGCACGATCAGGTCGGTCTCCGGGTCCTTTTCGAACGCCTCGACCGCATCGATGTGCGTCGTCCCGATGATCGGGTCTCCGCCGATGCCCACGCAGGTCGAGAACCCGATGTCCCGCAGCTCGTGCATGAGCTGGTAGGTCAGCGTGCCGGACTTCGACACCAGGCCGATCCGGCCGGGGCCGGTGATGTCGGCCGGGATGATCCCGGCGTTCGACCGGCCGGGGGAGATGATGCCCGGGCAGTTGGGGCCGATGATCCGGGTCCGTCCGCCGGCCGCGACGGCGTGCGCCCAGAGCCGCGCGCTGTCGTGCACCGGGACGCCTTCGGTGATCACCACCGCGAGCCCGATGCCGGCGTCCACCGCCTCGAGCACGGCGTCGGCGACGAACGGCGGCGGCACGAACAGCACGCAGACGTCCGCCCCCGTCGCCGCCATCGAGTCCGCGACGCTGCCGAACACCGGCAACGACGCGTCCCCGAGGTCCACGTGCTGCCCGGCCTTGCGGGGGTTGACCCCGCCGACGACGTCCGTCCCGGCGGCCAGCATCCGCCGCGTGTGCTTCGCGCCTTCGGAACCGGTGATGCCGGAGACGACGATCCGGCTGTTCTCGTCCAGGAAGATGGCCACGGTTCAGACCTCCGCGATCGCGAGCTTCGCCGCCTCGCGGGCGGCGTCGTCCATGGTGGCCACCACGGTGACCAGGGGGTGGGCGGCCTCGGCGAGGATCCGCCTGCCTTCGGTGACGTTGTTGCCGTCGAGCCGGACGACCAGCGGCTTCCTCGCGCGCGGACCGAGGACCTCCAGCGATCGCACGATCCCGGTGGCCACCGCGTCGCACGCGGTGATGCCGCCGAAGACGTTGACGAACACGCTGCGCACCTGCGGGTCGCCGAGGATGACGGTCAGCCCGTCGACCATCACCTGCGCCGACGCCCCGCCGCCGATGTCGAGGAAGTTCGCCGGTCCCCGCGCACCCGCCTCGGCCGCGGCCGCCGCCACGACGTCCAAAGTGGACATGACGAGGCCGGCGCCGTTGCCGATCACGCCGATGTCGCCGTCGAGCTTGACGTAGTTGAGGCCTTTCGAGCGGGCCTCGCGCTCCAGCGGATCACCGTCCGAAGTGGTGTCGAACGACGAGGAACGGCGGAAGGACGCGTTGTCGTCCAAAGTGATTTTGCCGTCGAGGGCGACGATCCCGGTGGCGGTCCGAGCCAGCGGATTGACCTCGACGAGTGTGCAGTCCTCGGCGACGAACACCTCCCACAGCTTCTCGACGACCCCGGCGACTTCGGTGCGGACGCCGGCGGGGAACGCGGCCGCGACGGCCGTGGCGTCGATCCCGGCCAGTGCGTCCACCGGCACCCGGACCAGTGCGTCCGGCCGGGTGGCCGCGACATCCTCGATCTCCATCCCGCCGTGGGCCGAGGCCATGGCGAGGAACGTCCGCCCGGCGCGGTCGAGCAGGAAGGAGACGTAGTACTCGTCGGCGATTTCGCTCGCTTCGGTCACCAGGACGCGGTGCACGGGGTGGCCCTTGATGTCCATCCCGAGGATGTCGTCGGCGGCCTGCTCGGCGTCGTCGGCGGTGTGCACCACGCGGACGCCGCCCGCCTTGCCGCGCCCGCCGGTCTTCACCTGCGCCTTGACCACCACCGGCCCGCCGAGGGCGACCGCGGCGGACCGCGCCGCGGCCGGATCGGCGGCGACCCGGCCGCGGGGGACCGGCACGCCGTGCCGTTCGAAGAGATCGCGGGCTTCGTGTTCGAAGAGGTCCATGCGGGAGCGTCCTTTCCGCGGCGGGGCAGGGCAACGGAGTCCGCCGTGCCCGGGCGCGGAGCGGCGGTCCGCGGGGCCGGGCCCGGCGCAAGAACCGGGTGGCGGAAAAACCTGCGGATGGGCCTGGACACAGCCAGCTAGAAGAGTGACTATATGCCTACCCCATACGGTATGCAATCTACAGTCTGCTTCGAAGGGGCCGCTGACCTCGGAACTCAGCTGACGAAAGAAGAGGCGACACGCACCGCCGGACAAGAGAGATCCGGCGGCGGACCAGAGGAGTTGAGCCATGGCGCTGACCACGACCGGCACCACCGCGGGGGAGAGTGCCGCAGCGACGAACGGCGCCGACCCCGCGCCCGCCGGGATATCCGGCGGCCACCTGGTGGCCAAGGCGCTGAAGGCCGAAGGGGTCGACACGATCTTCACCCTGTGCGGCGGGCACATCATCGACATCTACGACGGCTGCGTCGACGAAGGCATCGCGGTCATCGACGTGCGCCACGAACAGGTCGCGGCGCACGCGGCCGACGGCTACGCGCGGATCACCGGCAAGCCCGGCTGCGCGGTGGTCACCGCCGGGCCGGGTACCACCGACGCCGTCACCGGCGTCGCGAACGCCCTGCGTGCCGAGAGCCCGATGCTGCTGATCGGCGGCCAGGGTGCGCTGACCCAGCACAAGATGGGGTCCCTGCAGGACCTCCCGCACGTGGACATGATGACGCCGATCACCAAGTTCGCCGCCACCGTGCCGCACACCGCCCGCGTCGCCGACCTCGTCTCGATGGCCTTCCGCGAGGCCTACGCCGGCGCGCCCGGACCGTCCTTCCTGGAAATCCCGCGTGACGTCCTCGACGCCCGCGTGCCGCTCGAGAACGCCCGGATCCCCGAAGCCGGGCGCTACCGGGCGTCCACGAAGAACGCGGGCGACCCGGCGGACGTCGAAAAGCTCGCCGACCTGCTGGTGCACGCCAAGAAGCCGGCCATCCTCCTCGGCAGCCAGGTCTGGACCACCCGGGCGACCGGCCCGGCGACCGAGCTGGTCCGGACGCTGAACATCCCGGCGTACATGAACGGCGCCGGCCGCGGCACGCTGCCGCCGGGCGACCCGCACCACTTCCAGCTCTCGCGCCGCTACGCCTTCGACAACGCCGACGTCATCGTCATCGTCGGCACCCCGTTCGACTTCCGGATGGGCTACGGCAAGCGGCTGTCGAAGGACGCCACCGTCGTCCAGATCGACCTCGACTACCGCACGGTCGGCAAGAACCGCGACATCGACCTCGGCATCGTCGGTGACGCCGGCCAGGTGCTGGCCGCGGTCGCCGAGGCGGTGTCCGGCCGCACCGGCAACGGCGCCGTCGGCCGCAAGACCTGGCTCGAAGAACTCCAGGCGGTGGAGGAAAAGGCCAAGCGGAAGCGGCTGCCGCTGCAGCACTCCGACGCGAGTCCGATCCACCCGTACCGGCTGGTCCACGAGATCAACGAGTTCCTCACCGAGGATTCGATCTACATCGGCGACGGCGGCGACATCGTCACCTTCTCCGGCCAGGTCGTGCAGCCCAAGTCGCCCGGCCACTGGATGGACCCCGGCCCGCTCGGGACGCTCGGCGTCGGCATCCCGTTCGTGCTCGCCGCCAAGCACGCGCGGCCGGACAAGGAGGTCGTCGCGCTCTTCGGCGACGGCGCCTTCAGCCTCACCGGCTGGGACTTCGAGACGCTGGTGCGGTTCGACCTGCCGTTCGTCGGCATCGTCGGCAACAACTCGTCGATGAACCAGATCCGCTACGGCCAGGCCGCGAAGTACGGCCTCCCGCGCGAGCGCGTCGGCAACACCCTCGGCGACGTCCGCTACGACGAGTTCGCGCGGATGCTGGGCGGCTACGGCGAAGAAGTCCGCGATCCGGCCGACATCGGCCCGGCCCTGCGGCGGGCGCGGGAGTCCGGCAAGCCGTCGCTGATCAACGTCTGGGTCGATCCCGACGTGTACGCCCCCGGAACCATGAACCAGACCATGTACAAGTGAGGGAGGCAAGGCATGGGTAAGGCACTGGAGGGCGTCCGCGTCCTCGACATGACCCACGTGCAGTCCGGTCCGTCGTCGACGCAGCTGCTCGCCTGGCTCGGCGCGGACGTGATCAAGCTGGAAACCCCCGGCCGCGGTGACATCACCCGCGGGCAGCTGCGCGACCTGCCCGGCGTGGACAGCCTCTACTTCACGATGCTGAACGCCAACAAGCGCAGCATCACGCTCAACATGAAGAGCGCCGAGGGCAAGGAAGTCTTCGAGAAGCTCGTGTCCGGAGTGGACGTCCTGGTGGAGAACTTCGGCCCGGGCGTGGTCGACCGGTTCGGCTACCCGTGGGAGAAGCTGGCCGCGCTCAACCCCCGGCTGGTCTACGCCTCCATCAAGGGGTTCGGCCCCGGCCGTTACGCCGACTTCAAGGCCTACGAAGTGGTCGCGCAGGCCATGGGCGGCGCGATGAGCACCACCGGCTTCGAGGACGGGCCGCCGACCGCGACCGGCGCGCAGATCGGCGACTCCGGCACCGGCATCCACCTGGTGGCCGCCATCCTCGCCGCGCTGTACCAGCGGACCTCCACCGGCCGCGGCCAGCGCGTCCAGGTCGCCATGCAGGACGCCGTGCTCAACCTGTGCCGCGTCAAGCTGCGCGACCAGCAGCGACTCGCCCACGGTCCGCTGGGGGAGTACCCGAACGACCAGTTCGGCGACGAGGTCCCGCGCTCGGGCAACGCCTCCGGCGGCGGCCAGCCCGGCTGGGCGGTCAAGTGCGCGCCCGGCGGGCCGAACGACTACATCTACGTGATCGTCCAGCCACCCGGCTGGGCTCCGCTGGCCCGGCTGATCGGCAAGGCGGAGCTGGCCGAGGACCCGGCGTGGGCCACCCCCGAGGTGCGCTTGTCCAAATTGGACAAGATGTTCGCGCTCGTCGAGGAGTGGACCGAGAAGCACACCAAGTGGGAAGTGATGGAACGGCTGAACGCCTGCAACATCCCGTGCGGCCCGATCCTGTCCACGAAGGAGCTGATCGAGGACGAGACCCTCGCCGAGCTCGGCTCGGTCGTCGAGGTCCCGCACCCCGAGCGCGGCAGCTTCAAGACCGTCGGCTGCCCGCTGAAGCTGTCCGACTCGCCCGTCGAGATCGAACGGTCGCCGCTGCTCGGCGAGCACAACGACGAGGTACTGACCGAACTCGGGTACAGCGAAGCGGAGCTCGGCAAGTTCCGCGCGGCGGGGGTGATCTGACGTGGTGGATCGCGCGGCGGTCGAAAAGATCCTGGGGCAGGCGGCAGCCGAAGGCCGGTCCTCGCTGACCGCGCCCGAGGGGCGTGCGGTCTGCGAGGCCTACGGCATCCCGACCCCGGCCGAGCGGCTGGCGACGACGGCCGGAGAAGCCGTGGCGTACGCCGAGGAGATCGGCCTGCCGGTGGTGCTCAAGATCGTCTCGCCGGACATCCTGCACAAGACCGAGGCCGGCGGCGTGCTCGTCGGCCTGAAGGACGGCGAGGCGGTCCAGGCGGGCTTCGCGCGGATCGTCGAGAGCGCGAAGGCCCACGACCCGGCGGCGCGGATCCTCGGCGTCCAGGTGCAGCAGATGCTCACCGAGGGTCAGGAGGTGATCATCGGCTCGGTCACCGACCCGACGTTCGGCAAGATCGTCGCGTTCGGCCTCGGCGGCGTGCTGGTGGAGGTGCTCAAGGACGTCACCTTCCGGCTCGCGCCGACGAGCACCGAAGAGGCCCTCTCGATGATCGACGGCATACGAGCAGCTCGGATCCTCCGGGGCGTCCGCGGCGCGGACCCGGTCGACCGTGCCGCGCTGGCCGCCGTCATCACCGGGCTCGGGCAACTGGTCGGCGACTTCCCCCAGCTGTCCGAAGTGGACCTCAACCCGGTGCTCGCCACGGCGGGTGGCGCGACCGCGGTGGACGTCCGGATCCTGGTCGACCCGGAGGCGGCGAAGGAGCCGCACCGGTTCACCCAGGAGGAGATCCTCGCCTCGATGAACCGGATCATGAAGCCGGCGTCGATCGCGGTGATCGGCGCGTCGGCCGAAGCCGGGAAGATCGGCAACTCGGTGATGAAGAACCTGGTCAACGGCGGGTACGCGGGGGAGATCCACCCGATCAACCCCAAGGCCGCCGAGATCCTCGACCGCAAGGCCTACGCCAGCATCACCGATGTGCCCGGCGACGTCGACGTCGCGGTCTTCGCCATCCCGGCGAAGTTCGTTCCCGCCGCACTGGAGGAAGTCGGCAGGAAGGGCGCGGCCGGCGCGATCCTCATCCCGTCCGGCTTCGGCGAGACCGGCAACATCGCGCTGCAGGACGAGGTCGTCGCGATCGCGCGCAAGCACGGCGTGCGCATCCTCGGGCCGAACATCTACGGCTACTACTACACGCCGGAAAACCTGTCGGCGACCTTCTGCACGCCGTACGACGTCAAGGGCGGCGTGGCCCTGTCGTCGCAGAGCGGCGGCATCGGGATGGCGATCCTCGGCTTCAGCCGCTCGGCGAAGATGGGTGTCTCCTCGATCGTCGGCGTCGGCAACAAGGCCGACATCGACGAGGACGACCTGCTCACCTTCTTCGAGCAGGACGAGAACACCGACCTCATCGCCATGCACCTCGAAGACCTCAAGGACGGCCGGGCGTTCGCGGAAACGGCGAAGCGGGTCTCGCGGCGCAAGCCGGTCGTCGTGCTCAAGGCCGGCCGGACGTCGCAGGGCGCGAAGGCGGCCAGCTCGCACACCGGCGCGCTGGCCGGCAACGACAAGGTCTACGACGACATCCTCCGCCAGAGCGGGGTGATCCGGGCGCCCGGGCTGAACGACATGCTGGAGTACGCCCGCGGGATCCCGCTGCTGCCCACGCCGCAGGGGGAGAACGTCGTCATCATCACCGGCGCCGGCGGCTCGGGCGTGCTGCTGTCGGACGCCTGCGTCGACAACGGGCTCGACCTGATGGCGATCCCGCCGGACCTGGACACGGCGTTCCGGAAGTTCATCCCGCCGTTCGGCGCGGCGGGCAACCCGGTCGACATCACCGGCGGCGAGCCGCCCTCGACCTACCGCAACACGATCGCGCTGGGCCTCGGGGACGACCGCATCCACGCCCTGATCCTGGGTTACTGGCACACCATCGTCACCCCGCCGATGGTGTTCGCGGAACTGGTGTCCGAAGTGGTCGCGGAGTACCGCGCGAAGGGCATTCACAAGCCCGTCGTCGCGTCCCTCTCCGGCGACGTCGAAGTCGAAGAGGCCAGCGATTACCTCTACGAGCACGGCGTCGTCGCCTACCCGTACACGACCGAGAAACCCGTGGCCGTGCTCGGTGCGAAGTACCGCTGGGCGCGGGCCGCGGGCCTGCTCTGAAGGCTCTCCACAGGGACTGGCCCGACCACACGGAAAGGACGAGGATCCACCCGCAGAACGGCAGCAGAGGGACACGAGTCAATGGTGACGAAAGAGAACTCTTATGACCGCAGCCACGTACCAGGAGATCACCGACAAAAACGGAAGAGTCTACCGGGTCGGTGAGTCCGACCGGGACATCTTGGGCAGACCCCGGTGGACGATGGTCGTCCTGCCCTGGGTGGCCATGATGGCCATCAGCTCATCGGAATACGCGTTCACTTCGGCCGAGGAGACGTTGTCCTCGGCGCACGGCTGGCACGGCGCGCACATCTTCTGGCTGCTGGCGGTCTGGGTGTTCTTCCAGGCCGCGGTGGCGTTCCCGGCGGGCAAGATGCGGGAAAGCGGCCGGCTGTCCGCCCGGTCGGCGATGCTGATCGGCGCGGTGGGCACCGTGCTCGGCTACCTGGCGCTGGCCTACGCACCGAGCGTCTTCTGGGCCTACCTCGGCTTCGGCCTCTTCGGTGGCGGCGGCGCCGGGTTCGTCTACGCGACCTGCATCAACATGGTCGGCAAGTGGTACCCCGAGCGCAAGGGCGGGAAAACCGGCTTCGTCAACGGCGGGTTCGCCTACGGCTCGGTCCCGTTCATCTTCATCTTCACGAACTACCTCGACCTGGGCAACTACGGCACCATCCTGCCCGCGGTCGGGCTCTTCCTGGCCGGGGCCGTCGCGGTCAGCGGGTTCTTCTTCCGCGACCCGCCGAAGAACTGGTGGCCGGCGAACGTCGACCCGCTGAAGGTGCCGGACGACCCGCGCGTGCGCCGGTCGCTGGCGAAGAACCCGCCCGCGGTCAAGCAGTTCACGCCGCGGGAGGCGGTCCGGACCGGGATGCTGCCGCTGATGTGGATCTGCCTGCTCTGCACGGCGGGCGTCAACATCTTCGGCATCTCCGCGCAGGTCCCGTTCGGCAAGGAGATGGGCTTCGCGGGCGGCATCGTCGCGCTGGCGATGAGCCTCAAAGCGGTCATCAACGGCGCCGGGCGCGGGGTGATCGGCTGGATCTCCGACCGCTACGGACGGCGGCAGACACTGCTGCTGGTCTGCGTGGTGCTCGGGCTGGCCCAGGTCGCGGTGTACCTGTCGGGCTCGATCGGCAGCATGCCCCTGTTCCTGCTGGCGTCGATGGTCTCCGGGTTCGGCGGCGGGGCGATCTTCCCGCTGTTCGCCGCGCTGACCGCCGACTACTTCGGCGAGAACAACAACGCCAGCAACTACGGCCTCGTCTACAGCTCGAAGCTCGTCTCCGGGATCGTGGGCGCCGGCCTCGGGAAGCTGGTCATCGACGGGTGGGGCTACGGCGCGGCCTTCTACCTGGCCGCGGCGACGAGCCTGCTCGCCGCCGGTCTCGCGTTGTTCCTGCGCCAGCCGGGCCGCAAGCCCGGCGGGATGCCTCACGGGCTCGCCGAAACCGAGCTCGTCGCGCGCCCCGCCACCGGCTGATCGCCGGCACGGCAGCTGAGATCTGTCATGACCACGGTCAAGAACCCGCCCGCTCCCCGAAGCCGGCTCGGTCAGGGCGGGCTTCGGGCTGCGGCGATGTACTGGAAGAGTCGTTCACCACGTCGTCAGGAGACTGTCGACGAACCTCGGACGCGCGAGACCAGCACGGCCGGGGCTTCAGCGGTGCTCAACCCCGCCGACCCCGCCGGGGGCCGGCCCCCGGCGGGGTCTGGGGCTCGGCCTCGGAGGAGTCCGCCGGACGTTCGTGGTAGGCCTGGCGGGTGCGTTCGGTGTGCTTGGCCATGATCTTCTCGGCGGTGTCGGCGTCCTGGGCGGAGATGGCCTGGATCAGCGCTTCGTGCTCGTTCCAGGCGTCCTGCCCGCGGGGCCGGGCGATCGGCGTGTAGTACCAGCGGACCCGGCGGTCGACCAGGCCGATCAGCTCCGCCAGCACCTGGTTCCCGGACAGTTCGGTGATGAACGCGTGGAGGGCGGCGTTGGCCGCGACCAAGCCTTCGGTGTCCTCTTCGGCGAGGGCCTTGAGGCCGGCCTGCTGCAGTTCTCGCAGGCGGAAGACGTCGGCGGCGGTGGCCCGGCCGGCGGCGAGCTTCGCGGAGTGCGTCTCCAGCACGCTGCGGACGCTCAGCAGCTGGTCGGCCTCCTCGTCGGTGGGCAGGTGCACGAACGCGCCCTGCGCCGGGCGCAGGTCGACCCAGCCTTCGCTCTGCAGCCGCTGCAGGGCTTCCCGGACCGGCTGCCTGCTCACCCCGAGGTACTCGGCGAGGTCGGCCTCCACCAGGTGCTGCCCAGGCTCGAGGGTGCGGTTGATGATCAGTTCGGCGAGCGCTTCGTAGACGACCTGGCGCAGCGGCGCGGGGCGCTCCACGCGCTTGGCGGCGGTCGAGCTGAGCGAGCCCTTGGCCGTGCGGCGGCCGGTCGGGCCGCGGTCGGGCAGCGGGGAAGCGGGCTGGCTCACGGGACACCTCGAGTCGGGGAGGAAAGCGGTGATCTGCCATCAGGATACAGGTTTTGGTATGCAAAATCCCGGAACTCAACCGTGGGTGGCGATTTTGGGTCGAGGTGGATCAGCGGCCATCAGGCGAAGTGACCCGCTGTGCCCGAATCGTCGCGCTGTGCTGCGTCGCCCGAGTGACCGGCCGGACGAAACCTGGTCTCGATCATGGATCCAGGATACTGTATGCAATACCCGTCGGACCTTGGAGGCACATCATGAAGGTGGCTGTTCTCGGGGCCGGGGCGATCGGCGCCTACGCCGGGGCCGCGCTGCACCGCGGCGGGACCGAAGTGCACCTGATCGCCCGCCGGGCGCACCTCGCGGCGATGCGCGAGCACGGCGTCCGCGTGCTCAGCCCGCGCGGTGACTTCACCGCCCACCCCCACGTCACGGACGACCCCGCCGAGGTGGGCGAGGTCGACTACGTGTTCCTCGGCCTCAAAGCCAACTCCTACGCCTCGTGCGGTGCGCTGCTCGCCCCGCTGCTCGGTCCGGAGACGGCGATCGTGGCGGCCCAGAACGGCATCCCGTGGTGGTACTTCCACGGCCTGGCCGGGCATCCGCTCGAAGGGCAGCGGGTCGAGACCGTCGACCCCGGCGGCTCGGTCACCGCGGTGCTGGAACTGCGGCGGGCGATCGGCTGCGTCGTCTACTGCTCGACGGTCATCGAGGAGCCGGGTGTCATCCGGCACCTGGAAGGCACCCGGTTCTCCCTCGGCGAGCCGGACGGCGAGATCTCGCCGCGCTGCAAGGTGCTCAGCGCGGCGCTGATCGCCGGCGGCCTCAAGGCGCCGGTCGAGCCGGACCTGCGCAACGACATCTGGATCAAGCTGATGGGCAACGTCGCCTTCAACCCGCTCTCGGCGCTGACCCGGGCGACCATGGCCCAGATGTGCGAGCACCAGGACACCCGCGAGCTCGTCGCCACGATGATGACCGAGACCCTCGCCGTCGCCCGCGCCGCGGGCAGTGACCCGGGTGTCTCGGTCGAGAAGCGCATCGACGGCGCCTGGCGCGTCGGCCACCACAAGACGTCGATGCTGCAGGACCTGGAAGCGGGCAAGCCGCTCGAGATCGACGCGATCATCGGCGCGGTCGTCGAGCTGGCCGGCCTCACCGGCGTGCCCGCGCCGGCCCTGCGGTACGTCCACGCCGCGATTTCACTGCTCGACCACACCAGCACCACACCCGTCCCCGTCGGGTCGCACTGACCGGAGGTTCTCGTGAAGCGCAGGAACACCGAGCCGTACGTCCGGCTCACCCAGCCACTGGTGCGCGATTCCGGCGTGCTGCGGCCGGCCACCTGGACGGAGGCGCTCGACCGGGCCGCCGCCGGGATCCGCCGCACCCTGGAGGGAAAGGGGCCCGAGGCGTTCGGGATGTTCTCGTGCGCCCGCGCCACCAACGAGATGAACTTCGTCGCGCAGAAGTTCGCCCGCGCGGTGATCGGCACGAACAACGTCGACTCCTGCAACCGCACTTGCCACGCGCCCAGCGTCGCCGGGCTGGCCCGGGTGTTCGGCAGCGGCGGGGGCACGTCCTCCTACCAGGAGATCGAGGACGCCGACGTCATCGTGATCTGGGGCGGCAACCCCCGCGAAGCGCACCCGATCTTCTTCCACCACGTGCTCAAGGCCGTCCACAAGGGAGCGAAGCTCTTCGTGGTCGACCCGCGGCAGACCAGCACGGCGAGCTGGGCCCACCGGCAGCTGCAGCTCGAGGTCGGCACCGACATCCCGCTGGCGCACGCCATCGCCCGGGAGATCATCCACTCCGGACTGGCGAACACGACGTTCATCGAGCGCGCCACCGAGGGGTTCGCCGAGTTCGCCGCGTCGGTCGAGCCGTGGACCCCGGAAGCGGCGGAGAAGACCACCGGCGTGCCTGCCGAGCTCATCCGCGAGCTGGCCCACACTTACGCCCGCGCCGACCGCGCGCAGCTGTCCTGGACCCTCGGCATCACCGAGCACCACAACGGCACCGACAACGTGCTGTCGCTGATCAACCTGGCGCTGCTCGCCGGGCAGGTCGGCCGCTACGGCGCCGGGCTCAACCCGCTGCGCGGGCAGAACAACGTCCAGGGCGGCGGCGACATGGGGGCCATCCCGGACCGGCTCCCCGGCTTCCAGGACGTCCTCGACGCCGACGTCCGCGCGAAGTTCGACGCCGCGTGGGGTTCGTCGATCCCGCCGCACAGGGGGCTCAACCTCACCCAGATGCTCGACGCGATGGAACGCGGCGAGCTGACGTGCGTGTACATCATCGGCGAGAACCCGGTGCAGTCCGAAGCGGACTGCGAGCACACGATCAAGCGGCTGGCCAACGTCGACCACCTGGTCGTGCAGGACATCTTCCTGACCAAGACCGCCCAGCTGGCCGACGTCGTGCTGCCGGCGACGGCGGCCTGGTGCGAGAGCGACGGCACCTTCACCAACTCCGAACGGCGGGTCCAGCGCGTCCGCCGGGCCCTCGCACCGCCGGGCGGCGCGCGCGACGACATCGAGCTGCTGTCGGCGCTGGCCCGCCGGCTCGGGCACGACTGGCACCACACCGGCGGCGAAGAGGTCTGGGACGAGCTGCGTTCGCTGTCACCCATGCACGCCGGGATGTCCTACGCGCGCCTCGAAGAACTCGGCGGCATCCAATGGCCGTGCTACTCCGAAGACACCCTCGAACCGACGTTCCTGCACGCGCGGCTGTGGGCCGACGACCCGGCCGAACGCGGCCGCCCGGCGCCGTTCACGGTGCTCGAACACAGCCCGCCGGTCGACCTGCTCACCGAGGAGTTCCCGATCCGGCTCACCACCGGACGGCGCCTGGATTCCTACAACACCGGCGTCCAGTCGGCCGGGTTCCCGTCCCCGCTGCGGCGGGGGGAGACCCTCGACCTCTGTCCCGAGGACGCGCGCGCCCTCGGCGTCGAGCCCGACGAACTGGTCCGGATCTCGTCCCGGCGGGGGGCGATCGTGGCGCCGGTGCGGCTGGACAAGGGGCTGAAACCGGGGCTGGCGTTCATGACCTTCCACTTCCCGGACGAGGTCGACGTCAACGTCATCACCATCGAAGCGACCTGCCCGATCGCCGGGACGGCGGAGTACAAGGCGGCGGCGATCCGCGTCGACAAGCTGCCGGCCGGGGTCTGAAGTGGACCTGAAGCTGCTGGACGCCGTCGCGTCGCACGAGGAGCGGGAGGCGGTCGCCGGGTTCGCCGGTGGCGGCCGTGACCAGCTGCTGCCCGCCCTGCACACGGTCAACGACCGGGTCGGCTGGATCAGCCAGGGCGCGCTGAACCTGATCTGCGAGACGCTCCACGTGCCGCCCGCCGACGCGTACGGCGTGGCGAGCTTCTACTCCCTGTTCGCGCTCGAGGAGCGGCCGGAGCGGGTGGTGCACGTCTGCACGGACCTGGCCTGCCGGATCACCGGCGCGGAGACGGTGTGCGACGTCCTCACCGAGCACGTCGGCGCCGCGGGGAAGGCGCGTGGCGGGGTGACGTGGCTGCGCAGCCCGTGCCTCGGCGTCTGCGAGCGTGCCCCCGCGGCGCTGACGTTCCAGGCCGGCGACCCGGCGACGACCGAGCTGCTCGCCCCGGCGACCGGCGCGTCGGCCGTGCTCGCCGCGCAGCGGGAGCCGGCGGCCGGCGAGGGCGCGCCGCCGGTGATCCACCAGAAGAACGGGCTGCGGCTGCTGCGCCGGGTCGGTGTCGTCGATCCGGCCAGTTTGGACGGCTACCGCGCGTCCGGCGGCTACGCGGCCCTGCGGAACGCCCTGCGGATGGGCCAGGCCGCGGTGCTCCGCGAGATCACCGACTCGGGCCTGCTCGGCCGCGGCGGGGCCGCGTTCCCGACCGGGCGCAAGTGGGCGGCCACCGCCGCCCAGCCCGCCGGGCCGCACTACCTGGTGTGCAACGCCGACGAAAGCGAACCCGGCACGTTCAAGGACCGGGTGCTGCTCGAAGGCGACCCGTTCGCGCTGGTGGAGTCGATGACGATCGCGGCGTACGCGATCGGCGCGACCCGGGGGTTCGTCTACCTCCGCGGCGAGTACCCGCGGGCGCTGCGGCTGCTGCGGAACGCCCTCGACGTCTGCCGCGAGCGCGGGTTCCTCGGCGTCGGCGTCATGGGGCACGAGGGGTTCTCGTTCGACATCGAGATCCGGCGTGGCGCGGGCGCCTACATCTGCGGCGAGGAGACCGCGATCTTCAACTCGATCGAGGGTTTCCGCGGCGAACCACGGACGAAGCCGCCGTTCCCGGTCGAGCGGGGCCTGTTCGGCAAGCCGACCGTGGTGAACAACGTCGAGACGCTGGTCAACGTGCCGCTGATCCTCACCGGGGGCGCGGCCGCGTACCGGGCGATCGGCACGGAGGCGTCGGCCGGGCCGAAGCTGTTCTGCCTGTCCGGCAACGTCGAACGGCCCGGCGTCTACGAGGTGCCGTTCGGGGTGACGCTGCGGGAGCTGCTCGCCATGGCCGGGGGCGTGCCGGAGGGCCGGTCGCTGCGGGCGGTGCTGCTCGGCGGCGCGGCCGGCGGGTTCGTCCGGCCGGACGAGCTGGACCTGCCGTTGACGTTCGAGGACGCACGGGCGGCGAAGGCGACGCTCGGCTCGGGTGTCGTCCTGGTCCTCGACGACCGCGCCGACCTCGGCGGGTTCCTGCTGCGGATCGCGGAGTTCTTCCGCGACGAGTCGTGCGGGCAGTGCGTCCCCTGCCGGATCGGGACGGTGCGGCAGGAGGAGGCGATCCGTCGCGTCCTGACGTCCGGTTCGGCGGAGCGGCCGCTGCTGCGCGAGGTGGGCGGCGTCATGCGGGACTCGTCGATCTGCGGGCTCGGCCAGACCGCGTGGAACGCCATCGAGTCGGCCATCGACCGGTTGGGAGCGCTCAAGTGACCAGCGACGACACACGTTTCTCCGTGGAGGAGCCATGACCAGCGACGACACACGTTTCTCCGTGGAGGAGCCATGACCAGCGACGACACACGTTTCTCCGTGGAGGAGCCATGACTACAGTGGACATCGGGATTCCCAAGCGGCTGGTCGAATTCACTGTGGACGGTGAGTCCGTTCGCGTCCCCGAAGGCTCGACGATTCTCGACGCGTGCACGGCGGTGGGCAAGGAGATCCCGACCCTGTGCTATGGCGACACTCTCGAACCGGCGAACGCCTGCCGCGTCTGCATGGTCGAAGTCGAGGGCGCACGGACGCTGGTGCCGTCCTGTTCGCGCAAGGCCGAGCCCGGGATGGTGGTGCACACCGACTCCGAGCGCACCCGCACGAGCCGCAAAGTCGTCCTCGAACTCCTGGCTTCGGCGACGGACCTGTCGACCACCCCGGGCGTCGCGGAGTGGCTGGCCGAATCGGGTGCGGACCCCGGCCGCTTCGGCCCGGACGCGGCGACGGTGGCCCAGCCGGCCTTGGTGGACAACGAGCTGTACGTCCGGGACTACGGGAAGTGCATCCTCTGTTACAAGTGCGTCGACGCGTGCGGCGAGCAGTGGCAGAACTCGTTCGCGATCAGTGTGGCCGGCCGGGGCTTCGACGCCCGGATCTCGACGGAGTTCTCGAACCCGTTGCCGGACAGCGCCTGCGTGTACTGCGGCAACTGCGTCGAGGTCTGCCCGACCGGGGCGCTGAGCTTCAAACGCGAGTACGACAAGCGCGAAGACGGCACGTGGGACGAGGACCGCCAGACGGCCACGACGACGATCTGCACGTTCTGCGGGGTCGGCTGCAGCCTCACGCTGCACGTCCAGGACAACGAGATCGTCAAGGTGACTTCGCCGCACGAAAGCTGGGTGACGCACGGAAACCTGTGCATCAAGGGCCGCTTCGGCTGGCAGCACGTGCAGAACCGGTAGCGGAACGCCGGACCGGAGGCGCCGCGGCTCGTCGAGCCGCGGCGCCTCTGTCGTCTCCGCCCGTTGACCGTGTGCCCGCTGAACAGCTATTCTCGATATGCGAAAGAAAAATTCCGGATAGCGAAATTCGAGGTCGCGATGCCTGAAGAGGGGCACTCCCTGCCGTACGTCGCCAACCTGTCGATCCTGTTCAAGGAGGTCCCGCTTCCCGAGCGCGCCGCCGCCGCGCGGGATGCCGGGTTCACCGACGTCGAGTACTGGTGGCCGTTCGACTCCGCGGTGCCCGCGCGCGAAGACGTGGACGCCTTCGTCGAGAGCCTCGACGGGGTCCGGCTGCGGGGGCTGAACTTCTACGCCGGTGACTTGGCGGCGGGGGAGCGGGGCCTCGTCTCGTGGATCGGCCGGGAGACCGAGTTCGCCGACAGCCTCGTCGTCGCCCTCGGCATCGCCGAACGCACCGGCTGCCGCAGCTTCAACGCCCTCTACGGCAACCGGCTCGACGGCGAGGACCCGGCCAAGCAGGACGACCTGGCCCGGGTGCACCTGGACAAGGCCGCCGACGCCGCCGCGCGGATCGGTGCGCAACTGGTGCTCGAACCGCTCTCCGGCGCGGACCGCTACCCGCTCAAGACGGCCGCGGACGCCGTGGCCGTGCTCGACGACCTCGGGCGCGGCAACGTGCGGCTGCTGGCCGACCTCTACCACCTGGCAGTGAACGGCGACGACCTGGACGCACTCGCGACGCGGCACATTTCCCGGATCGGGCACGTGCAGATCGCCGACGCGCCCGGCCGGCACCAGCCCGGCACCGGCTCCCTGGACCTCGACGGGCACCTCGCGAAGCTGCAGAACGCGGGTTACGCGGGGTTCGTCGGGATCGAGTACGTCCCGGAACCGGACACCGTCGCGTCGCTGGACTGGCTGCCGATCACCCGAAGGGGACGAGCATGAAACTGGGATTCATCGGACTGGGCGTGATGGGTGCCCCGATGGCCGCGCACCTGGTCGCGGCCGGGCACGACGTCAGCGGCTACGACGTCACCCGGGCCGCGGGGGAGAAGCTGCAAGCCGCCGGCGGGCGGGCCGCGACCGGGGTCGCCGACGCGGTGGCCGGTGTGGACGTCGTCATCACGATGCTGCCGAACCACCCGCAGGTCGAGGCGGTCGTGCTGACCGCGGGCGGGGTGCTCGACGCCGCCGGGCCCGGCGCGCTGCTGATCGACATGAGCACCATCCGGCCCGAGACGTCGATCGCGATCGCGGAAGCCGCGCGGGACAAGGAGATCCGCGTCCTGGACGCACCCGTCTCGGGGGGCCAGGCCGGCGCCGAGCAGGCGTCGCTGTCCATCATGGTCGGGGGCGACGAAGCGGACTTCGCGGCCGCAAGGCCGGTGTTCGAGACGCTCGGCAAGACGATCGTGCACGTCGGCCCGCACGGTGCCGGCCAGGTCGTGAAGGCGGCCAACCAGCTCGTCGTCGGCGGGATCTACGGCCTCGTCGCCGAAGCGATCGTGCTGCTCGAAGCGTCCGGTGTGGACGCCGCCACCGGGCTCGACGTGCTCGCCGGCGGCCTCGCGGGCAGCCGGATCCTCGAACTCAAGCGCCGGTCCATGGTGGACCGCGAGTTCGCGCCCGGCTTCCGGATCGACCTGCACCACAAGGACATGGGGATCGCGCTGGCCGCCGCCCGGCAGGCCGAGGTCTCGCTCCCGCTCACCGGGCTGGTTGCCCAGCTCGTCGCCGCCGGCCGCGCCATGGGGTACGGCTCCCTCGACCACTCGGCCTTGCTGAAGGTCGTCGAACAGTTGTCGGGCCGCGTCCCGGCGGAGGTGTGACATGCCCAGGATCCCCGCGATGCAGGCGGTCGTCGACGTGCTGGAGAGCGAAGGCGTCGACACCGTCTTCGGCTGCCCCGGCGCCGCGATCCTCCCGCTGTATAACGCCCTACAAGGCCGGGCGATCGAGCACCTGATCGTCCGCCACGAAGAGGGCGCGACGCACATGGCCGACGGCTGGGCCAGGACGAACGGCAACGTCGGCGTGGCCATCGGCACGTCCGGCCCGGCCGGGACGAACATGATCACCGGGCTCTACACCGCGCACGCGGACTCGATCCCGATCATCTGCATCACCGGCCAGGCCGCCACCACCAAGCTGCACCAGGAGGCCTTCCAGTCCGTCGACATCGTCGAGATCGCCAAGCCGGTGACGAAGTGGGCGGTGCAGGTCAAGGAGGCCGCGCAGCTGCCGTGGATCTTCCGCGAGGCGTTCCGGCTCGCCCGCTCGGGCCGGCCCGGCCCGGTGCTCATCGACCTGCCGATCGACGTCCAGAGGCAGGACATCGAGTGGGACTCGTCGATCGACTCGCCGCTGCCGGTGACGGCCGTGAAGCCCGCGCCCGCGCGGGTCGAGCGGGCCGTGGACCTGCTTCTGGCCGCCGAGCGCCCGTTGCTCCTGGCCGGCGGCGGAGTCGTCCTCGGTGAGGCGAGCGAGCAGCTGCGGGCCGCCGCCGAGCGGCTGGACGTGCCGGTGCAGGTGACGCTGATGGGCAAGGGCAGCTTCCCCGAGGACCACGAGCTGTTCGCCGGGATGGCCGGCATCCAGACGTCCCAGCGCTGGGCGAACGCGGCGTTCCTCGAGGCCGACCTCGTGCTCGCGCTGGGCGCCCGGTTCGGCGACCGGCACACCGGTGAGCTGTCGGTGTACCGCGGGGACCGGAAGTTCATCCACGTCGACATCGAGCCCACCCAGCTGGGCAAGGTGTTCGGCCCCGACCTCGGGATCGTCTCGGACACGCGGGAGTTCCTCGACGCGCTGCTGGCGGCCCTGGAGAAGCGGGAATCGCCGCCGCGGCGGGACTGGGTCGCCCGGATCGGCGAGCTGAAGGAGGCCCTGCCGCGGCGCGACGACTTCGACAGCCTGCCGATCAAGGCGCCACGGGTGTTCAAGGAGATCAACGAAACCTTCGGCGAGGACACCTACTTCGTCACCGCGATCGGGCTCTACCAGATCTGGTCGGGCCAGTTCCAGCAGGCGCACAAGCCGCGGCACTACCAGGTGTGCGGGCAGGCCGGGCCGCTCGGCTGGGAGATCCCGGCCGCGATCGGCGTCAAGAAGGCCCGGCCAGGGGCCGAGGTCGTCGGCGTGGTCGGCGACTACTCGTTCCAGTTCCTGGTCGAGGAGCTCGCGGTCGCCGCCCAGTACGACGTCGGGTTCGTGCTGGTCATGCTCAACAACACCTACCTGGGCCTGATCCGGCAGGCCGAGACCGGCTACGAGATGAACTTCGAGGTCGACATCCACTACGACGCGATCGGCACGGACAACGTGAAGATCATGGAGGCCTACGGCTGCTCCGGCACCCGCGTGCACGAGCCGGGGGAGATCCGCACGTCCCTGGAGTGGGCCCGCAAGGAGGCCGAGCGCACCAGCCGGCCGGTCCTGGTGGAGATCATGATCGAGCGCGAGGGCAACGCCGCCATGGGCGCCGCCCTCGACGCCGTCCGCGAGTTCGAGCCGGCGGGCTGACGCCCGCTCAGGCCAGGATCGCGAGCAGCTCGTCGCCGGAGCGATCGGCCAGATCGAGCGGCGTGTCGATCGAGGGCGCGCCGGCCGCGAAGCCGGGACCGCGGACGACGTCGTTCGCGACCGCCCGGTAGAAGTTCTGGCGCTGGGCGGCGAACTTGGCCGCCTGGGCCAGCTGGGCCTGGCCGGCGATCGCGCGGATGATGCCGGCGAACAGGCAGGCGACCGGCAGGCCGGCTTCCTGGATCTCCAGCGGGGTGATGCCGGCGGCCGAAACCGCGGCCGTTTCGATTCGATTGACCATGGCGCAACTCCTGAGCGGGCACGGAAGGGACCTGACTCCCGACGGTAACCAGGCCGCGGTCCGGCCGCGGCGGATGTGCGGTGCCACGCACCCAGGTTCCGCCTTCCACGCAGGACCCGTCCGGAATAGGCGGTGGCCGAGGCCGCCGCGCGAGGCTCCCGAGCTCGCGCGGCGGCCTTTTCGCGTCCACCGGACGGCCCTTGTCGGAAAGTACAAACGCAAGCCCGAAATTCACCCGTCTTTCAGGGGTTTTGCCGTGGTCGGAGCCACCCCCGAGCGTGTGTACTTCTTGCCGAAGCAGCCCCGAAAGGACGTCCACAGTGGAATTCCTCCGACCCGCCTCGCTGGCCGGCGCGCTCGCCGCGAAGGCCGCGAACCCCGGTGCGGTCCCGATCGCCGGCGGCACGGACGTGATGGTCGAACTCAACTTCGACCACCGCCGCCCGGAGTCGCTCCTCGACCTCGGCCGCGTGCCCGAGCTGCACGAGCACGGCACCGACGGCGGCCGGATCCGGATCGGCGCCGCCGTGTCCTACAGCCGGATCATCACCGAGCTCGGCACGCAGCTGCCCGGCCTGGCGATGGCCGCGCGGACCGTCGGCTCTCCGCAGATCCGCAACCGCGGCTCGGTCGGCGGCAACCTGGGTGCGGCTTCGCCCGCCGGCGATTCCCACCCCGCCCTGCTCGCGGCCGACGCCGAGGTCGAGATCGCCTCGGTCCGCGGGACGCGGATCGTCGCGGTGAAGGATTTCTACACCGGCGTCAAGCGGAACGTCCTCGAACCGGACGAGCTCATCACCGGGGTCCTGCTGGCCCCGGCGACCGGGCCGCAGCAGTTCAGCAAGATCGGCACCCGCAACGCCATGGTCATCGCCGTCGCCGCCTTCGGCCTGGCCCTGCACCCGGAACAACGCCGCGTCGGCACCGGCATCGGCTCGGCCGCGCCCACACCACGCCGGGCGTTCGAAGCCGAGGAGTTCCTGGCCGGCGAGCTGGACTGGGAGTCGCCCCGGGCGGTGACCGACTCGGTGAAGCGCCGCTTCGGCGACCTGGTCGCGGCCGCCGCGGCGCCGATCGACGACGTCCGGGGGAGTGCCGCGTACCGCCGTCACGCACTGAGCGTCATGGCCCGGCGGACGCTGACCTGGGCCTGGACCGAATATTGCGGAGGGAGCGCGAAGTGCGCGTGAACGTCACGGTCAACGGCGAACCCCGCCGGGCGGACAACGTCTGGGAGGGCGAGAGCCTCCTCTGCGTCCTGCGTGAGCGGCTGGGCCTCCCCGGCTCGAAGAACGCCTGTGAACAGGGCGAATGCGGCTCGTGCACGGTCTACCTCGACGGCGTGCCGGCGTGTGCGTGCCTGGTCGCGGCCGGCCAGGCCGAGGGGCGCGAGGTCGTCACCGTCGAAGGGCTCGCTTCCGGAGAAGCCCTCGACCCGGTGCAGGAGGCGTTCGTCGAACGCGGCGCCGTCCAGTGCGGTTTCTGCACGCCCGGCCTGCTGGTGGCCGCCCACGACCTGATCGAGCGCACCCCCGACCCCAGCGACGTCGAGATCCGGGAGGCGCTCGCCGGAAACCTCTGCCGCTGCACCGGCTACGAGAAGATCCTCGACGCCGTGCGCGACGCCGCCGCGAAGAAGGCGGTCCGATGAGCGCCCCGGCCCGCTCCCCGCAGGAACTGCACGACACCATCGCCGGCGGCATCGGCGAGAGCCCGCTGCGCCCGGACGGGACGCTCAAGGTCCGCGGCGAGTTCGCCTACTCCTCGGACCTGTGGCACGAGGACATGCTGTGGGGCGCCACCCTGCGCAGCCCGCACCCGCACGCCCGGATCGTCCGGCTCGACGTCTCCCGCGCGCTGGGCCGGCCCGGCGTGCACGCGGTCCTGACGCACGAGGACGTGCCCGGCGAGAACGTCTACGGCCTGAAGTTCCAGGACACCCCGGTGCTGGCCGAAGGCGTCGTGCGCCACCAGGGGGAGCCGGTGGCGATCCTGGCCGCCGACGACCCGGAGATCGCGCGGCAGGCGCTCAAGGAGATCGTCGTCGAGTACGACGTCCTCGAACCGGTCACCGACCCGGAGCGGGCCGCGCACGACGACACCCTGCCGAAGCTGCACCCGGGCGGGAACCTGGTCCGCCACCAGCGGATCGTCAAAGGGGATCCGGCCGCCACCGCGGACGTGGTCGTGACCGGGGTGTACGAGATCGGCATGCAGGACCAGGCGTTCCTCGGCCCGGAGTCCGGCCTCGCCGTCCCGGCCGAGGACGGCGGTGTCGAGCTCTACCTGGCCACCCAGTGGCTGCACGTCGACCAGCGCCAGACGGCGAAGGCCCTCGGCCTGCCGCTGGACAAGGTGCGGCTGACGCTGTCCGGCGTCGGCGGCGCGTTCGGCGGCCGCGAGGACCTGTCGATGCAGATCCACTCGTGCCTGCTGGCCCTGCGCACCGGCCGTCCGGTGAAGATGAGCTACAACCGGCTGGAATCGTTCTTCGGGCACGTCCACCGCCACCCGGCGAAGATGTACTACGAGCACGGCGCGACGAAGGACGGCAAACTCGTCTACGTCCGGGCGAAGCTGTACTTCGACGGCGGCGCGTACGCGTCCAAGACCCCGGTCGTGGTCGGCAACGGCACCACGCTGGGTGTCGGCCCCTACGACGTCCCGAACGCCCACATCGAGGGCTGGGGCGTCTACACCAACAACCCGACCTGCGGCGCCATGCGCGGCCTCGGCGCGGTGCAGCCGACGTACGCCTACGAGTCCCAAATGGACAAACTCGCCGCCGCGCTGGGCCTGGACCCGGCGGAACTGCGGATCCGCAACGCGCTCAGCGAAGGGTCCACTGTGGTCACCGGGCAGGTGGTCGACTTCCCGGCGCCGGTGGCGGAGCTCGTGCAGCGCGTCCGCGACCTGCCGCTGCCGCCTCCGCGCAGCGGTGCCACCGACATCCGCGAACTGCCCGGCGGCGTGTCCAACACGACGCACGGCGAAGGGGTCGTGCGCGGGGTCGGCTACGGCGTGACCATCAAGAACATCTCCTACGCCGAAGGCCTCGACGACTACTCGACCGCCCGGGTCCGCCTGGAGGTGCTCGGCGGTGAACCGGTGGCGATGGTGCACACGGCCGCCGCGGAAGTCGGCCAGGGGCTGGTGACGCTGCAGCAGCAGATCGCCCGCACCGAGCTGGGCGTGACGCGGGTGAGCGTGCACCCGGCCGACACGAGCGTCGGCGACGCGGGGTCGAGTTCGGCGTCGCGGCAGACCTACGTCACCGGCGGCGCGGTCCGCAACGCCTGCCGGGCGGTCGCCGACGCGGTCTGCGCCCGGCTCGGCGTCTCTTCCGAAGGCATGACCTTCGCCGGTGGCAAGGTCGTCGCGGCCGGCGGCGAAGTCGTCGCGGACCTGGCCGAGCTGCTCGGCGACACCGCGATCGAGGAGACCCGCGAGTTCCACCACCGCCCGACCCACCCGCTGGATCCGGAGACCGGCCAGGGCGACGCCCACGTCCAGTACGGCTTCTCGGCGCACCGCGCGGTGGTCGACGTGGACCTCGACCTCGGCCTGGTGAAGGTGGTGCAGCTCGACTGCGCCCAGGACGTCGGCAAGGCGATGAACCCCGACGCCGTCGTCGCCCAGATCCAGGGCGGCTCGGCGCAGGGCCTGGGCCTCGCCGTGATGGAGGAGATCCTGGTCGAGGGCGGCAAGGTGCGGAACCCGTCGTTCACCGACTACCTGATCCCGACCATCCTCGACGTGCCGCCGATGCGCGTCGAGGTCCTCGAACGGCCCGACCCGCACGCGCCCTACGGCGTCCGCGGCGTCGGCGAGCCACCCACGATCTCGGCCACGCCGGCGATCGCCAACGCCATCCGCGCGGCCACCGGCCTCGAGCTGCCGCGCGTCCCGATCCGCCCCGAGCACATCACCGGAGTCTGAGATGACCACGTCCGTTTCCGCCGAGCAGGAATGGCTCGGCCAAGCCGTCCGGATCGCCACGCACAACGTCGAGAACGGTGGCGGCCCGTTCGGTGCGCTGATCGTGCGGGACGGCGAGGTCGTCTCGACCGGCGTCAACCGCGTCACGGCGAACCTCGACCCGACCGCGCACGCCGAGGTGGTCGCGATCCGCGCGGCCTGCCAGGAGCTGGGCACGTTCAAACTGGACGGCTGCGTGCTCGTCTCCAGCTGCGAGCCGTGCCCGATGTGCCTGTCCTCGGCGCTGTGGGCCCGGGTGGACAAGGTGATCTTCGCGGCCGACCGCGACGACGCGGCCAAGGCCGGTTTCGACGACCGTGCCTTCTACGAACTCTTCGACCGTCCGCGCGAGACGTGGACGGTCCCCGTCACGCGGCTGTCCGCAACGGACGGTTTCGCGCCGTTCGCGGCCTGGCTCGGCAAGGCCGACCGCACCGACTACTGACCGGCAAGGGCAGGACGCATGACCCAGACCGAAATCGACGCCCCTGAAGCAGCCGAAGCACCCCCGCAACGTCGTTCGCTGCTCGAGAAGCTGTTCGAGCTGCGCGCCAGGCAGAGCACGGTCGGCCGCGAAGTCCGCGGCGGCGTCACGACGTTCGTCGCGATGGCCTACATCGTGCTGCTCAACCCGCTCATCCTCGGCGCCTCCGCCGACATCACCGGCGCCCGGCTCTCCGCCGCGCAGGTGACCACGGCGACCGCACTGGCCGCCGCCGTGATGACCGTCCTCATGGGACTCGTCGGCAACGCACCGCTCGCGCTGGCCGCCGGCCTCGGCATCAACGGCATCGTCGCCTTCCAGATGGCGCCGTCGATGACCTGGGCGCAGGCGTTCGGCCTGGTCGTGCTCGAAGGCGTCTGCATCGTGCTGATGGCCGTCAGCGGCGTCCGCGAGCGGATCATGAATGCCATCCCGCGGCCGCTCAAGACGGCGATCACCGTCGGGATCGGGCTCTACATCGCCCTCGTCGGCCTGGTCAGCGCCGGGTTCGTGACCAGGACGCCGGACGCCGCCGGCACGCCGGTCCCGGTCCGCCTCGGGGCGACCGGGCACTTGGCCGGCTGGCCGATCGTGGTGTTCTGCGTCGGCCTGCTCCTGATGATCGTGCTGGTGGCGCGCAGGGTCCCGGGCGCGGTGCTGATCAGCATCGGTGTCGCGACCGTGCTCGCCGTGGTGCTGCACGAGGGCTTCGGCGTCGGGGGCTGGGGCCGCACCGACCCGGCCCTGCCCGACCACGTCGTCGCCGCCCCCGACTTCGGGCTCTTCGGCCACATCGACCTCTTCGGCGGCTTCGCCTCGGCGGGCGCGCTGGCCGCGACGGTGTTCCTGTTCACGCTGGTGCTGTCCGGCTTCTTCGACGCCATGGGCACGATCACCAGCGTCTCCGACGAAGCCGGCCTGTCGAAGAACGGCAAGGTCCCGCGGATGGGCCGCATCCTGCTGGTCGACGGCGCGGGCGCGATCGCCGGTGGCGTCACCGGCTCGTCGCCGAACACCGTGTTCCTGGAATCGGCGGCCGGCGTCGGCGAAGGCGCGCGGACCGGGCTGGCGAGCGTCGTCACCGGCCTGCTGTTCGCCGGGACGCTGCTGTTCACGCCGCTGGCCGGGGTCGTCCCGGCGCAGGCCGCGGCACCCGCGCTGGTGGTCATCGGCGGGCTGATGGTCGCGCAGTGCCGGACCATCCCGTGGCACGACCCGGACTACACGATCCCGGTGTTCCTCACCGCCGCGCTGATCCCGTTCACCTACTCGATCACCAACGGCGTCGGTGCCGGCCTGATCGCGTTCGTGCTGATCAAGGTCGGCCGCGGCAAGTGGCGCGAAGCGGGCTGGCTGCTGTCCCTGCTGGCGCTGGTCTTCGCGGTGTACTTCGCCATCGACGGTGTCGAAGCCCTCTTCCGGTAAGGAGTTCCCGTGCCCCTGATGTTCTTCAACGGCGGCGCCATGCGTGGCGAGCCACTGCACCACCTCCTGGACGGCGCGCCCTTCGTCGCGGAAGCGCGGACCGCGCCGAAGTACCGGTTCTACGCCGTCGGCGACCAGTGCCCGGCGCTGTACCCGGTGTCGCACGGCGGCGCTCCGGTGGCCGGAGAGGTCTACGACGTCTCGCTGGACGACCTGCGGGACAAGGTGCTGCCGTCCGAGCCGCACGAGCTGGAGCTGGGTGTCGTGGAACTGGCGGACGGCAGTTCGGCGTTCGCCATGCTGCTGCGGCGGCCCTACACCTCGCACGTCGCCCTGCGCGACATCACCGAGATCGGCGACTGGCGGGCCTTCAAGGCGAGCGCGTGAAGGTCCTGGTCGCGCCGGACAAGTTCAAGGGGTCGCTGACCGCGGCCGAGGTGGCGGCGGCCGTGGCGGCCGGCCTCGCCGACGTCCACCCGTCGCTCGCAGTCGAAACCCTGCCGGTGGCCGACGGCGGCGACGGCACGGTCGATGCCGCCGTCGCCGCCGGGTACCGGCGGGTGCCGGTCCCGGCGCGCGGGCCGACCGGCGTCCCGGTGACGGCGTCCTACGCGGTCCGCGGGGACACCGCCGTGGTCGAGCTGGCCGAGGCGTCCGGGCTGCACCGGCTGCCCGGCGCCCCGGCCCCGCTCACCGCGACCTGCGCGGGCACCGGCGACGTCATCGCCGCGGCCGTCCGGGCCGGGTGCCGCCGCATCGTGCTGGGCGTGGGTGGCAGCGCAAGCACCGACGGCGGCGCGGGCCTGCTGGCCGCGCTGGGCGCCCGGCTCCTGGACGATGCCGGGCGTGGCCTTCCCTTCGGTGGGGCGGCCCTTGCCCGGCTCGCTTCGCTGGACGTCTCCGGCCTGCCCGACCTGTCCGAAGTGGACATCGAGCTGGCGAGCGATGTGGACAATCCGCTCTACGGGCCGCACGGGGCCGCTTCCGTCTACGGCCCGCAGAAGGGCGCGTCCCCCGGCGACGTGGCGACCCTGGATGCCGCGTTGCGGCACTGGGCGTCGATCGCCGGACCGGGGTTCGCGGCCCGGCCGGGCGCCGGAGCGGCCGGGGGAGCGGGCTTCGCGGCGATGGCCGTGCTCGGCGCCCGGATGCGGCCCGGCATCGAGCTGCTGCTCGACCTGCTCGGGTTCGACGCGGCCCTGGCGGGTGCGTCGCTGGTCGTCACCGGCGAGGGGTCGCTCGACGAGCAGACGTTGTCCGGCAAGGCCCCGGCCGGGGTGGCCCGGGCCGCGGCGGCTCGCGGCATCCCGTGCGTCGCGGTGTCCGGACGATGCCGGCTGTCCTCGGCGCAGCTGGCGGACGCGGGCCTCTCGGCCGCGTACGCGCTGACCGATCTGGAGCCGGACCCGGCGCGGTGCATGGCCGAGGCGGCGCCGCTGCTGCGCAGCCTCGCCCACCGCGTGGCGCTCGACTACTTCTCGCTGTCCAGGTGATCGAGCTGCGCGGCGGCGTACCGGCCGCCGGCCGCGGCCCCGGCCGGAACGGCGGCTTCGATCTCCGCCAGGTCGGCGCCGGTCAGTTCCACGTCGGCGGTACCGAGCGACTCGGCCAGGCGCGCCCGGGTGCGGGCCCCGACCAGGGGAACGATGTCCTCGCCCTGCGCGGCGACCCAGGCGATGGCGAGCTGCGCGGTCGTGACGCCCTTGGCCGCGGCGATCTTGCCGAGCGCGTCGGTCAGGGCCAGGTTGCGATCGAGGTTCTCGCTCTGGAACCGCGGGCTGTAGCCGCGGAAGTCACCCGCGGCCAGCTCGCGCGACGGCGTCCAGTGGCCGCTGAGCAGACCGCGGGACAGGACGCCGTACGCGGTGACGCCGATCCCGAGCTCCCGCGCGACCGGCAGGATCTCCGCTTCGATCCCGCGTGAGAGCAGCGAATACTCGATCTGCAGGTCCGAGATCGGGTGCACGGCGGCGGCGCGGCGCAGGGTCTCCGCGCCCACTTCGGACAGTCCGATGTGGCGGATGTAGCCGGCCTGGACGAGCTCGGCCAGCGCGCCGACCTGGTCTTCGATCGGCACGGCCGGGTCGAGCCGGGCCGGCCGGTAGACGTCGACGTGGTCGGTGCCGAGGCGGCGCAGGCTGTAGGCGAGGAACGTCTTGACGGCCTCGGGCCGGCCGTCGAACCCGAGCCAGGCACCGTCCGGCCCGCGCAGCGCGCCGAACTTGACGCTGATCACCGCCTTGTCGCGATCGCGGCCCCGGAGGGCGTCGCGCAGCAGCAGCTCGTTGTGGCCCATGCCGTAGAAGTCACCGGTGTCCAGCAGGCTGACACCCGCATCGAGGGCGGCGTGGATCGTCGCGACGGACTCGGTCTCGTCGGCCGGGCCGTACAGGTCGGACATGCCCATCAAGCCGAGGCCGAGGGCGCTGACGGCCGGACCGGTCCGGCCGAGGGTACGGGTGCGCATCGTTTCTCCCTGTTTCCGTTGATACCGATCTAACCGTATCATCGATACCGAACGAGTGCTACCAAGGTCTTGTTATCATCGGAACCATGGCGACGAAGACAGCGGTGGACACCCGCGTACGCATCCTCGAAGCGGCGGCCACCCTGCTGGCGGCCGAGGGCCGCGACGGCCTCTCAACCCGCGCGGTGAGCGCGGCGGCCGGCGTCCAGCCCCCGGCCCTGTACCGCCTCTTTGGCGACAAGGACGGCCTGCTGGACGCGGTAGCGGCGTACGGCTTCGACGAGTACCTGAAGAGCAAGCGCGCCATGGGCTCGACCGGCGACCCGGTGGAGGGCCTCCGCCGCGGCTGGGACCTGCACATCGAGTTCGGCTTGTCCCGCCCGGAGTTCTACGTGCTCATGTACGGCGACGCCCGCCCCGGCCGCACGTCACCCGCAGCGCGCGAAGCGGAGGCAATGCTGCGAGCCATCGTCGAGCGCGTCGCGGCAGCGGGCCGCCTGCGGGTGAGTGTCGAGCGCGCGGCGCGCCTGACGCACGCGGCCGGAATGGGCGTGGTGCTGACCCAGATCGCCACACCGGAGGACCAGCGAGACCCCGAGCTGTCGGAAACAGCCCGCGAGACGGTACTGGCCCGAATCCTGACCGGCACCGCGGAGCCGGCGGGCTCGGATCTGCCGGAGCGCGCGATCGCCCTGCGAGCCGGCCTCGACGGAGCCACGGTCCTCACCGACGCCGAGCGCATCCTCATGGCGGAGTGGCTGGACCGCATCGCCGACGCATAAGCAACCCGCTCAAGCCGAACTCGCGCACCTCAATCTCTCCCGCAGCCGAACCCGCGCACCTCGGCCCCACTCAGCCCACCCCTCCCGCAACCCCGATCCGAAGCCAGAACACGGCCGGCGGCGCCGGGTCAAGGCACGCTTTCCCGCCTTGACGCGGTGCTGTCGGCCGTAGTCACAATCCGGCCTCGGGGGGGCGGACAACGCAGAAGAACCTGAACCGATCCAGTCCCATCGGACATTGCCAGCCACCGACCGACGGCTCAATATGTTGCGACCCACAACATATCGTCGACAACGCCGTCGGAGGACCCCGATGACCAGGTGGAAAGCAGCCCTGACCTGCACCGGAGCGGCAATCCTGCTAGCCGGAACCCTACCCGGAACGGCATCGGCAACCGGCACGGCAACGGACTGCTGCGGCAGCGCGGCCTCGTGGACAACGGGCAACAAACAGGCCCTCGGCACCTCGACAACCACCGCCAGCCCCCTCTGGTTCACCGTCGCCAACGGCGTCACATCCGAAGTCTTCTACCCCCGCGCCGACGTCCCCAACATGCAGGACATGCAATTCGTGATCACGGACGGCGCAAGCTTCGTCGACCTGGAACGCGACGCCACCAACCACGTCGTGACCATGCCCGGCGAGAAGGCACTCCAGTACACCGTCACGAACACCGCCAAGAGCGGCAAGTACCGGATCACCACGAACTACGTCACCGACCCGGCCCGCGCGACGCTCGTCACGAACACCCGGTTCCAGTCGCTCGACGGCGGCAGCTACCGGCTGTACCTGCTGGCCAACCCGTCGATGGCGGGCGGCGGAAGCAACGACAACGCCTGGTGGGACTCCACCGGTGCCCTGATGGCGAGCGGAACCGAGACGCTGTTCGGCGGGACGGCCACGACGGTCGTCTCCGCGCTGCGCGTCTCGACCGGCTTCACCGCACACGACAACGGCTACAGCGGCGCGGCCAGCGACTGCCTGGTCGACCTGCGGGCCGACAAGACGCTCACCAACCAGTTCGACAACGTCTCGGGCACCGGCAACGTCGTCCAATGCGGACAGATCCCGGTCGGTGCCGACACGACGTTCACCGTCGCGCTCGGCTACGGCGGCACCGCGGCCGCCGCCTCTTCGGCCGCGAGCGCGTCGCTGAGCAGCGGGTTCACGGCCGTCTCGGCGTCCTACCGCAGCGGCTGGAACAGCTACGTGGCGAGCCTGAAACCCGCTCCGGCCAGCGTTTCCGGCGACACGCAACGGCGGCGCACCTACTACGTCGCGGCGATGGCGCTGAAGACGGCCGAGGACAAGCAGCACCCGGGCGCGAGCGTCGCGGGCCTGGCCACGCCGTGGGGCGACTTCACGAACGGCGACCACCTCAACGACGGCTACCACCGCGTCTGGGGCCGTGACCTCTACCAGCAGGCGACCGGCCTCCTGGCCGCCGGTGACAGCGCGCAGGCCAGGCGGATGGCCCAGTTCCTCTGGAACTCCCAGTGGATCGGCAGCCCCACCGCCGGCGACGGCACGACGTACCCGGCCGGGTCGTTCCCGCGCTACAGCCCGGTGTCCGGCGTCGCGGGGGCGAGCGGCCGGCAGCTCGGCTGCTGCGAACAGCTCGACCAGGACGCCAACGCGATCCTGCTGGCCTGGCTGACCGGCCTCACCGACGCCTCGACCTACGCCAAGGTCAAGACGACCGCGAACCACATCGTCGCGACCGGCCCGGACACCACCGAGCGGTGGGAGGAGCAGTACGGCAAGTCTCCGTCTTCGGTGGCCGCGGAGATCGCCGGGCTGGTCGCGGCCGGGGCCATCGCGCGGGCGAACGGCGACCCGGCGAGCGCGTCGTCGTGGGAGTCCACAGCGGACTCCTGGCGCAACTCCCTGGCCGGCTGGACCGTCACGACGTCCGGCTACTGGGGCGGCCACACCTACTACGAGCGCCTCGACCGGGCCGGCAACCCGAATGACACCGCGACGATCTGCTTCGACGAAGGCTGCTTCTACGAGCGCGACGTGACCGACTTCGGCTTCCTCGACCTGGTGCGGCTCGGCATCCGCCCGGCCGGGGACGCGACGATCGCGAACTCGGTGGCGCCGACGGCGGCGGCGTCGGACGGCAACTCGGCGATGCAGGTGACGCTGCCGAACGGCGACGTCTACTTCCACCGCTACCCGCACGACAACTACGGCGAGAGCACCGCGAACTGCAGTGGCTGGCCCGCCGGTGGCCCGCAGCGGTTCGGACGGCTGTGGCCGGTGCTGTCGGGGGAGCGCGGGCAGTACGAACTGGCCAACGGCCGCTCGGCAGCGGTGTACCTGAAGTCCATGGCGGACTCGGTCAACGAGGGGTACTTCGTGCCGGAGCAGGTCTGGGACCGCGCGGACGTCGGCTGCTTCGGGCTCGGCCGCCCGACCGGCAGCGCGGGCCCGCTGATGTGGGCCGAGGGCCAGTACCTGCGGCTGGCCCAGAGCATGGACGCCGGCCACAACCTCGACACGCCGTCGATCGTCAAGGCCCGCTACGGGACCTGACCCACCCCGGAAGCCGGAGCTTTCACGTGAAAGCTCCGGCTGGGAGGTGGGGCACTTTCACGTGAAAGTGCCCCCGCGCTCCTCAGGGGTGCCGGACCGGTGGGTCACCGCACCAGGCGGACGGTCTTCGCCGCGGGGGCGAAGGTCGCCGTCTGGCCGCGGGTGAGGGCGACCGTGTCGGCTTCGAGGCCGTCGCCGAACGCGACCAGGCGGTCGGATTCGACCTCGACCGTCAGCGGCGCCCGCGTCAGCTCGCCCTCGGTGCGGGTGGTCCCGGTCGACGGCGACGGCCAGGCCTCCCGCACGAACCAGACCAGCCGGGCCTCGCCGGGGGACGGCAGGGCCAGGCCGCTGCGGCGTTCGCGCCACACCGAACCGCACCAGCCGGTGGCCCCGGTGCCCGTGCCGACCAGGATCCCCGACGACGCCTGGCGTTCCGCCGTCCCGCCACCGACCCCCAGCCGGTAGCGGGCCGTCTGGTGCCCGGCGTGCCCGAGGTAGATCTCGTTGAGGGCGAGCAGCCGCTGGCCGTCGTCCGCGGTGAGCTCGGCCATCGTCCGGTGCTCGACGTCGGACGTCGACCGGACGAGATCCGCGACGGCCTCGACCGGGTGCTTGACCAGGACGCCGGGCTCACCGGGCGCGACGCCGATCACCGGCTGGCCGTCGAGGTACTTGGCCACGTTGGCGATCAGGCCGTCCTGCCCGACCACGACGACGACGTCCTCCGGGGTGAACAGGAACCGGTCGAGGTCTTCGCGTTCGACCTCGCCGCGGCGCCAGTCCAGCGGGATGGCCGCGCTCGCCGCGGTGAGCGCGGCGCGCAGGGCCGCGTCCGCGGCGGTCACCTCGGCGAGGTCGCGGCCGCGGGTGCGCAGGAAGAACTCGGCCTGGCCGCGGGTGCCGTGGCGGGAGACGAGCTCGTCGAGCTCGGTGCGGCGGTGCACGAGCACGACCCGCGGGGCGAGGCTCACGAGCGGACACCCAGCTTCGTCAGCAACGGTGTGAGCAGGTCCGGGGTCAGCACCAGGCTGTCGATCCGCGGCAGGTTCCCCGCCAGTTCCTTCAGCGCCAGGCCGGCCAGCACACCTTCGGGCAGGTCGCGGTACGCGGCCAGCCGGGCCGCCTCGCTCGCCGCCTCGGCTTCGCCGAGCGCTCGCTTGCCGTCGGCCTTCACCTGCGTCAGCCGCTCTTCGCGCGAAGCCTGCGCCTCCGTCTCGATCCGGTTCGCCGCCGCGGCTTCTTCGGCCTGGCGCCGGGCGTTTGCGCCGCGCTGCGCGAGCAGCTGCTCCTCGCGGCGGGCCAGCTCGATCTGGTTCTGCAGCTCGTTCTCGCCGATCGCGCGTTCGCGTTCGACGGCGAGCGCGCGCCGCTCGAAGGTCGCGCGGTCGGCCTCCTGCTGAACCTTTTCCCGCGCGGTCGTCTGGAGCGCCTTCTCGACCTCCGGCTGGGCCCGGATCGCGACGACGCGGACGTCGATCACCGCCGAACCGGTCTGCGCGAGCCGCGTGTCCTCTTCGGCCAGGCCGGCGCGGATGCGGTCCCGCACCGCGCGGACGCCGTCCACGAGCGCGGTGGCCAGTGACGTGCGGGTCAGCACCTCGACCGCGTACTGCTGGACGTTTTCGGTGAGCAGCCCGCTGATCTGCGCGAGTGGGTCGCTTCGCCAGCGGCCGGTGTCCGGGTCGATGGAGAAGTCGATGCGCTGGGCGGCCAGTGCCGGGTCCTCGATCCGGAAGGTGAGGGCGAGCTGGACGGTGACGTCCTGGAAATCGGCCGTGCGGGCGTGGAACAGCAGCGGCAGTTCGCGGTCGTCGACCGGGACTTCCGAGACCACCGCCGTCAGCGGCCGGTACCAGAACGACAGCCCGACGCCGTCGTGCGCGAGCTTGCCGCGGCGGTAGTGGCGGATGTGCACGGTGGGCGCACCGCGCAGGTGCCGGAACCCGAACCGGCGGTCGATGTCGGCCATGGAGCCCTCCTCTTATCGTCGTCGTGACGATATGGGGTGGACTGGCTAATCGTCAAGCTGACGATTAGGGTGGGTGGCATGGGTCACCCACCGTTCGCCGTCACCGTCGACCTCGTCGTGCTCACGCTGACCGGCGACGAGCTGTCTGCCCTGCTGGTGCGCCGGGGCGTGCCGCCGTACCAGGGGGAGTGGGCGCTGCCGGGTGGATTCGTCCGGGAGGACGAGGACCTCGCCGACGCGGCGCGGCGCGAGCTGGCGGAGGAGACGGGGCTGGCGCCGGGGACCGTCCACATCGAACAGCTGGCGGGCTACGGCGCGCCGGACCGGGACCCGCGGATGCGGGTGGTGACGGTGGCGTACCTGGCGCTGGCCCCGGACTTGCCGGTGCCGCGCGCGGGCACGGACGCGGCCGAGGCCAGGTGGGCGCCGGTGCGGTCGCTGCGGACCGAGCGCCTGGCGTTCGACCACGACCGCATCCTGGCCGACGGCGTCGAGCGCGCCCGCGCAAAGCTGGAGTATTCCCCGCTGGGGACGGCGTTCTGCGCGCCGGAGTTCACGGTCGCCGAGCTGCGCCGGGTGTACGAACTGGTGTGGGACACCCGGCTGGACCCCCGCAACTTCCACCGCAAGGTGACGGGAGCCGAGGGCCTGCTGGAGCCGACGGGCCGGACAACCACCCGCGACGGCGGCCGCCCGGCCCGGCTGTACCGGCGGGGTGGAGCGGACGTGCTGTACCCGCCGATGCTCCGAACCTGATCCGGGTTGGTGCACACACCAAGCCAAGCGAGGGTGCCGGGCCCCGAGCGCCCCAATGTGGCCTTCGGTGCGTTGGACGCACCCAAGGCCACATTGGGTGCGTTGGACGCACCCAAGGCCACATTGGGTGCGTTGGGCGCACCGAAGGCCACCTTGGGGCGGTGGAGCCGGGCCGGTCCCGCGAGCGGGCGCGACGCTAGCTGCCCGGCACCGCCCGGAACCACAGCGTGAACTCCGTCTTCTGCGGCACCAGCCGGTACCGCGGCAGCACCCCCGGCCCGCACGACGCCGTGCCGAGGCCGTGCTGGGCCACGTCCAGCGTCAGGTGCACCAGTTCGCCCGGGACCAGGTCGTCGGTGTGCCGCGCCGCCTCCAGCGCCGCCGCGGTCCAGCGGCGGGCGGTGAAGTCGAAGTGCGGGTCGCCGTCGATGCGGAGGCCCGTGCCGTCCGGGGTGGTCAGGCGGGCCCAGCGGACCGCCGTGCGGTTGCCGTTCTCCTGGGGGAAGACGTACGGCGTCTGCAGGGCGTCGACGCTGCTGGAAAACCGGCCGATCCGCGCCGCTTGGCGGCTGTCCGGGTACGCCTCGCCTGGGCCGCCGCCGAACCACTCGGCCGAGCCGAGCGTGCCCGGGACCGCCATCGCCAGCCCGAGCCGGGGGAGCGTGCCGGGGAACTCGCCGTCCGGGGTCACCTCGACCCGCAGCCGCAGGCGGTCGCCGAACGCCGTCCACGTGTAGTCGGTGAACAGCCCGAACGCCTGCGCCGGCGGGGCGACCCGGGTGCGCACCACGAGCTCCTCACCGTCGGCGTCGACCGTGATGACCCGGTGCTGCAGCCGGTGCAGGCCGGCCTCGCGCCACCGGCCGGCTTCGGGCGGCCCCGCGAACCCGCCCCGGTCGTTGTCGGTCGTCGCGCGCCAGACGTCGAGCCGCGGCCCGGTCACGACGTGCCCGCCGAGAGCCGACAGGCTGCCCGTCGCCGGGTCGAACTCGCCGACGCCCAGCACCAGCCGCCCGCCGGTGCGGAACACCGGCCCGCGCGGCGGCAGCGGCGCCGTGGCGGGCGCGGCCGACACCGCCAGCTGCCCCCAGCCGACGACGTGCCCGGCCGGTGCCCACGCGGTCGCCGACGTCAGCGCCGCCGACACGGTCAACCACGACTCGCCGCCCGTCGCGGGCAGCTCGGGCAGCGGAACCGAAGCGCTCTGTCCGGCTTGGACGGTGGGGACGTCGAGAACGCCTTGGGCGACGGCGACTCCTTCGTCCTCCAGCGACCAGGTGAACGTGAGGTGCCCCGTGCTCACGAAGTCGTAGTGGTTTGCGACCCGGAGCCCGGCCGGGTCCGCTTCGATCCGGACCGGTTCGATGACCTTCGCGAACTCGACCAGCCCCGGCGACGGCGTCCGGTCGGGGAAGAGCAGGCCGTCGATGACGAAGTTGCCGTCGTGGATCGCCTCGCCGAAGTCCCCGCCGTAGGCGAAGTGCCCGTCGGCGGCGAGGCCGTGGTCGATCCACTCCCAGAGGAACCCGCCCTGGCAGTGCGGGTACCGCTCGAACAGCTCGCGGTACTCCAGCAGCCCGCCCGGGCCGTTGCCCATCGCGTGCCCGTATTCGCACTGCAGGAACGGCAGGTCGCGACGGCGGGCGTTGGCGTCCTCCCGGCGGCCGATCCGCTCGACGTCCTCGTGCGTGGCGTACATCCGGCTGTGCACGTCCACGTAGGCGCACTCGTGGTCGCCTTCGTAGTGCACCGGCCGGGTCGGGTCGCGGTGGTGCACCCACTCCGCCATCCGCGCGAGGTTCTCGCCGGTGTGGCTTTCGTTGCCCAGCGACCAGAGGAGCACGCTGGGGTGGTTCTTGTCCCGCTCCACCGTGCGCCGCATCCGGTCGAGGTACGCCTCGGCCCACCGCGGGTCGCTGCTCGGGTTGCCCGCCCAGTCCAGCGGCTCGAAGCCGTGGGTTTCCAGGTCGCACTCGTCGATGACCCACAGGCCGTGGGTGTCGCACAGCTCGAGGAACGCCGGGTCGGGCGGGTAGTGGCTGGTCCGGACCGCGTTGACGTTGTGCCGCTTCATCAGCAGGACGTCGGCCAGCGCCGTCTCCGGCGACACGACGCGCCCGGTGCGCGGGTCGTGCTCGTGGCGGTTCACCCCGCGCAGCATCAGCGGGCGGCCGTTGACCTTGAGCAGGCCGTCTTCGATGGTCACCGTCCGGAACCCGATCCGCACCGGCACCCGCTCGGCCGCGGTGGCCAGCGTGCCCTCGTACAGGCGCGGCGTCTCGGCGCTCCACGGCTCGACCGGCAGCTCCAGGGCTTCCCCGGCCGGGTGCCCGGCGACGCCCAGTTCGGGGATGTCCAGCACGACGTCCGGACCGGTCTCGACCCGGAGCGTGCCGAGGCCGGTGCCGTGGTCGTAGCCCGCGCGGACCCAGTAGTCGCCGATGCCGCCGTCGGGACGGGCGAGCAGGGTGACGGCGCGGAAGATGCCCGACAGCCACCACATGTCCTGGTCTTCGAGGTAGCTGCCGGCCGACCACTGGTGCACGCGCACCACCAGGACGTTCCCGTGCGGCCGCAGCAGCGGCCCGACCTCGAACTCCGAAGGCAGCCTGCTGCCCTGCGTGACGCCGAGTTCGGTGCCGTTGAGCCAGATGCGGCCGCAGGAGTCGATGCCGTCGAACCGCAGCACGGTGGATCCGGCAGGCCAGCCGCCGGGCAGGTCGAACCGGAGCCGGTGGTCGCCGGTCGGGTTGTCCGACGGGACGTGCGGCGGGTCGACGGGGAAGGGGTAGCGCACGTTCGTGTAGGCCGGCCGCCCGTGGCCGTGCAGCTGCCACAGCGACGGCACCGGCAGCTCGTCCCACGCCGAGTCGTCGAACTCCCCGGCCTCGATCCCGGGCGGCGCGGCCGCGGGGCTCGGCGACAGCCGGAACCGCCAGGTGCCGTTCAACGACAGCGACGGCGCGTCGGAGGTGAAGGCCGCGCGCGGCGGTAGCGCACCGCGGCCGGGGCCGGGGTCTTCGAGGTACGACATGGGATCCCTTCCGCGCTCAGCGCCTCCCGAGAACGTTCCCGTGAACGTTCACGGACGCTTCGCAGTGTGCTGCGCGGCAGGATCGGGTGTCAAGGGATCAGGCGGATTCGCGCAGGTGGAGGTGGGCGCGGACGATCAGTTCGGCGGGCTCGAGGGGTGCCCCGCCGGTGACGAGGCGGGCCGCCTGCTCGACGGCCAGCGCACCGACCGCGCGGGTGTCGATCGCCACGCTCGAGAGCTCCGGCTCGACCAGGGTGCCGAGGCTGAGCCCGTCGAACCCGATCACGGCGAGGTCGGTGGGCACGCGCAGGCCGAACCGGCGGGCTTCGCGCAGGGCGCCGATGGCCATCACGTCGTTGAAGGCGAACAGGGCGGTGACGTCGGGGTGGGCGGCGAGCAGGGCGGCCAGTGCCGCGCCGCCGCCGTCGACGCTCTGGGCGCCCGTGGTGATCCGGCCGGGGTGCACCGGGATCCCGCACTCCGCGGCGGCCCGCAGGAACCACCGGCGGCGGACGCTCGGCGCGGGTTCCCCGTCGAGCATGCCGATCCGCCGGTGCCCGCGAGAGACGAGGTGGGCGACGGCCTCGCCGACGCCGTCCTCGCCGTCGATCCCGACGCCGCTGAACCGCGGGGTGCGCGGCTCGCGGCCGATCAGGACCACCGGGATGCCGGCGGTGAGGCGGTCGAGGTCCTCTTCGGACCGGCCGAAGTACCCGGTGACCGCGTCGACCTGGGCGCCGATCACCCGCAGCGTGGCCAGTTCCTGTTCCGGGTCGTCGGCGGTGTCGTGCACGACGACGTGCCAGCCGCGGGCCCGGGCCGCCTCCAGCGCGCCGGAGGCGACCTCGGTGAAGAAGGGGTTGAGCAGGTCCGGCACCACGAGCCCGATCGTGGTGGTGTCCGGCCGGACCAGGCCGCGGGCGAAGCGGCTGGGGCGGTACCCGAGCTCGCGGGCGGCGTCGAGGACGCGCTGTTTGGTCGAGCCGTCGATCTCGGCCTTGTCGTTCAGCGCCCGTGACACCGTCTGCCGGGAGACCCCGGCCGAGCGGGCGACGTCGTGGATCGTCACCCGCCGCGGTTCCGTGCTGCTCGAGGACACCCGTCGAGTATGCCCGCCCGCGGCCGGCGCGCTACCCGGCCGGGGTGCGTTCGCGGCGCTTGACCACGAACCGCCAGCCGACCACCAGGACCACCGCGAGGACCGGGATCGAGTAGAACGCGATCTTCTCGGCGCCGTCCGAGAAGCCCATCAGGACCACGACCAGTGCCAGGAACGCGAGCGTCGCCCAGCCGCTGTACGGTGCCCACGGCATCCGGTAGGACGGGCGCTCCAGCTCGCCGCGCAGGGCGGCCTGGCGCAGGCGCAGCTGGCAGAAGATCAACGTCGCCCAGGTGCTGATCACGCCGAGGGACGCGATCGCGATGGCGATGTCGAAGGCCTCCTTCGGCACCAGGTAGTTCAGCACCACGCCCAGCACGTACGCGACCGAGGTGAACAGGATGCCGCCGTAGGGCACCTGCCTGCTGCTCATCCGGCTGACGAACGAGGGCGCCTCGCCCTTCTCGGCCAGCGAGCGCAGGATCCGGCCGGTGGAGTAGAGGCCCGAGTTGACGCTGGAGAGCGCCGCGGTCAGCACCACCGCGTTCATCACGTCGCCGATGCCCGGGATGCCGAGCCGGCTGAACACCGTGACGAACGGGCTCTCGTCGCCGCTGTAGAACGGCCACGGCAGCAGCATCGCCAGCAGCAGCACCGATCCGACGTAGAACACGCCGATCCGCCAGACCACGCCGTTGATCGCCTTCGGCAGCACCTTGCGGGGGTCCTTGGTCTCGCCCGCCGCGATGCCGACCACCTCGATCGCCGAGTAGGCGAAGATGACCGCCTGCAACGTCATCAGCGCGACGCCGATGCCCGCCGGGAACAGTCCACTGTGGCCGGTCAGGTTGTGCGCACCGGCGGGTGTGCCGCCGATGTCCGCGCTCGTCAGCACCAGGCCCGCGCCGGTGACCAGGAAGACGACGATGGCCAGCACCTTGACCACGGAGAACCAGAACTCCAGCTCGCCGAACACCTTCACCGACAGCAGGTTCACCGCCAGCAGGACGCCCAGCGCGATCAGCGCGGTGATCCACTGCGGCACGTCCGGCAGCCACTTGTGGACGTAGATGGCGACGGCGGTGATCTCGGCGATCCCGGTCATCGCCCAGTTCACCCAGTACATCCAGCCGGAGGCGAACCCGGCCCACGGCCCGATGAACTTCCGCGCGTAGGTGACGAAGCTGCCGGAGCTGGGTTCGTGCAGGACGAGCTCACCGAGCGCGCGCATCACGAAGTAGGCGGCGATCCCGCAGATCGCGTAGGAGAAGATCAGCGACGGGCCGACCTGGTGGAGCTTGCCGCCGGCGCCGAGGAAGAGCCCGACGCCGATCGCACCGCCGATGGCGATCATCTGCACTTGGCGGTTGCCCAGTGCTTTCGAGTAGCTTTCACCGTTTTCGGTGAGCAGCGAGGAATCCATGGTTGCCAGACGCTAGAGCGGTGTGCGGCAAGTCACCAAGCACACTAAGGAAGACTTAAGGTGTGCGGGAGATCACTGCGGAATTTGGTCCGCTATCCGAGGATTCGATTTGACACGGGGTGCCCGCCGACGGCGCCGGCGCGCCTTCTACGCTCGGGCCCGTGGATCTCGCGGCGCTGCTGGACCGGATAGCCGACGACGTCGCGACCGACGTAGGCCGCGGCGCCGTCGCGGCCTACATCCCCGCGCTGGCCAGGGTGGAGCCGTGGCGGTTCGGCATGGCGGTGGCCGAAGTGGACGGTGCGGTGCACGGCGTCGGCGACTGGGAGCACCCGTTCTCCGTGCAGAGCATGTCCAAAGTGTTCACCCTGGCGCTGGTCCTTTCGCGCGGTGACGGCGTGTGGGCGCGCGTCGGCCGCGAGCCGTCGGGCGACCCGTTCAATTCGCTGGTGCAGCTCGAACACGAGGACGGCATCCCGCGCAACCCGTTCATCAACGCGGGCGCGCTGGTGGTGACCGACGAACTCGCCCGCCACGGCGACGCGGCGGACGCGCTGCTCGCCTTCCTCCGGCAGGAAAGCGGGCGCGCCGGGATCGCCGTGGATCCCGAGGTGGCGGCGTCGGAGGCCGGGCACGCCGACCGCAACCGCGCGCTGGCGTACTTCATGGCCTCCTACGGCAACATGCGCCACCCGGTGCCGTCGGTGCTCGACCAGTACGTCCGCCAGTGCTCGATCGCGATGAGCTGCGCCGACGTCGCCCGGTCGGCGTTGTTCCTGGCTCGCCACGGCGTCCGCAACGACGGTTCCCGCCTGCTCGGGCTGAGCGCGGCCAAGCGCATCAACGCGGTGATGCTGACCTGCGGCACGTACGACGCGGCGGGCGAGTTCGCCTACCGGGTCGGCCTTCCGGGCAAGAGCGGCGTGGGTGGCGGCATCGTGGCGATCGTCCCTGGCCGGTGCGCGGTGTGCGTGTGGAGCCCGGGGCTGGACGCGCGCGGCAACTCCGTCGCCGGCGTCGCCGCGCTCGACCGGTTCACCACGCTGACGGGGTGGTCGATCTTCTGAGTCAGCGCAGGTAGTTGTAGACGCTGGCCCGCGAGATCCCGAGCACGTCGGTCAGCGTCGGCACCGCGTTCTTCAGCTCCAGGAACCCCCGCTCCTTCAGCGACCGCACCAGGTCCTTCTTCACGGCCGCCGGGAGGCTGTGCGGGGTGTGGCCGCGCCCGGTCGCGTAGTCCTCGACCACCGCGCGCAGCTCGTCGCTCGTCCGGGCGCGCAGGGACTCGGTGAGCGGGGCCGGTTCGCCGGTCGCGGCCAGGCGGGTCAGGGTGTGGGCCGCCGAGCCGAGCAGGGAGACATCGAGGTTGAGGCACAGCGCCGCGACGTACTCGCCGCCGGAGTTGCGGATGCCGATCGACGTGCTCTTCGCGGGCCGCCCGTTCGGGAAGCGGTTCGGGTAGTTCTGCAGCACGTCCGGGAACTCCGGGTCGGCGATCCGGGCCAGGCCCAGCTCGGTGGCCGGGTCGCCGACCGCGCGCCCGGACAGCCCGCCTTCGATCGCGCGCACCGCGTGGGCCGGGTCGCGCAGGTCGTGCAGCACGACCTCGCACAGGCCGGGGAACATCCGGCCGACGGCGTGGGCGATCTTCTCCGCCTCGCGCAGCAGCAGCTCGTCCTCGGTCATCCGATCAGCTCCCGCAGCTGGTCCGCGGCCTTCAGGCCGGAGCCGGTGAGCACGACGACCGTGGTTTCGTCGGGCCGGATGGCGCCCCGGGAGCGGAAGACGTCGATGGCCGCGGCGGCCGTCGCGCTGGTCGGCTCCGCGTACAGGCCGAGGGACGCCAGGCGGCGGGCGGCCGCGGCGATGGCGTCCTCGGCGATCGCCGAGGTGTCCCCGCCCGAGCGGCGGATCGCCGCGACCACCTCCGGCAGCCGGACCGGACGGCGGATCGCCGTCCCTTCGGCGACGGTCGGGGCGAACTCCGGCGGCCTGCGGTCGTGGAAGGCCGCATCGATGGGGGAGCAGTTCCGCGGCTGGGCGACGAGCAGGCGAGGGCGCCGCGCAATGGACCCGGCGGCCAGCAGCTCCCCGAACCCGAGGTCGCAGCCCAGCACGATGCTGCCCGCGCCGGCCACCGTGACGACCGCGTCCGGGGCGCGGAAGCCGAGGTCTTCCCAGAGCTCGTAGGCGAGGGTCTTGGTGCCCTGCAGGAAGAACGGGTGCCAGTTGTGGCTCGCGTAGGTCGTGTGGTCCGAGCGGCGGACGGCTTCGGCGGCGGTGTCGTCGCGGGTGCCCGGCACCAGCTCGACGGCCGCGCCGTACGCGCGGGTCTGCAGCACCTTCGCCGCCGACGTCCCCTCCGGGGCCAGTACGGTCGCCGCGATCCCGGCCGCGGCGCTGTAGGCCGCCACCGACGAGCCGCCGTTGCCGGAGCTGTCCTCCAGCAGCTCCCGCACCCCGGCGCCGGCCAGCGCGGAGACCATGACGCTGGAGCCGCGGTCCTTGAAGCTGCCGGTCGGGCTGAACCATTCGAGCTTGAACCGGACGTCCGCGCCGTCCCAGACCTGCGGGACCAGGGGCGTGCAGCCTTCCCCGAGCGACACCGGACGGAGGTCGCCGGGCAGCGCGGCCCGGTACCGCCAGAGCGAGCGGACACCGGTGTCGACGTCCTCCGGGCGCAGGCCGGGCCCGGCGCCGAGGGTCAGCGGGGCGCCGTCGTCGCCACGCCAGCGCCGCGGGTCGCCGGGGTACCGCGTCCCCGATCGCTCGTCGGTGTACCAGTACGTCACCGTCACCTCCATGTCTGGACGAACAGTCCAAGCCTAGACGTACTGTCTAGTACTACTCTCGGGTACCCGAAATGTCTTCAGCTTCTTCTCAGGAAAAGGGACAGCGTGGTGGTGGAAAATTTCGATCACACGCATGTCGGCCGACGTACCGCTGGTGGCCGCCCGAATACTGCGCGTCGCGCCGTCGGAACCTCCGTGGTGGCCGACGTCCACGTTCGTGGTCTCGTGAGCACCGACAATCCCGGAGCTTGACCAATCCACAGTGGACTGGCGGGGTGGTTCGGGAGTGCGGCAAGTATTCTTGGGGTGATTTCCACGACACCCGGGAAAGGCCTCGATAAATCGCCGGGAACCACCGCTGAAGGCAGGCTGTTTCGGATCGGTGAAGCGCGTGTCTCCACGCCTCGTCTTTACCGTCGGATAAGCGCCGGCGGTCGCGGGGAAACCTCGGACCCGACGGACGGCGTGGTCCGGACCGGCGAACGGTACCGCGTCCACCAGGCGGGATGGTTTGCGCCGTCCGGCGGCGCGTGCCGGGTGGACCACGCCGCGGAACCGGTCTACCAGGGCCTGGCCAGGCCAGTGGCCGGGCCAGGGACCGGGCCGGGAACGTGACGGCGACGTTAAATTCTTGCGCCCTCGGCCTGGTCGATCCCGAATTTTCTGAACCTCGGCTATGAAATCGCGGTGGGTTGTTGACGGCACGGAAGGAACCCGCTTAAGTACACCCCGTTACCCCTCACCCTTTCGTGCGTAGCGGGAGTTCCCATGCGTCTCTCGAAACACGACTCCGTGCCGGCCGGACTGGTCGTCGCCGTGTCGCCGCTGCGATGGCCGTCGGCGCGCGGAGTCGCAGCCGCCGCCCGCGGTGGCGGGCTCGGCGTGCTCGACCTGACGGCCGGGGGTACCGCGGCCGCCGAAGAGCTCGCACTCCTGGGGGAGTGGGGTGTCCCGGCCTTCGGGGTCCGGCTGGCGCGACCGGCGGACCTGCCCGAAGCCGCGACCACCGTGCTGCTGACCGAAGACGCCGCGTGCACGCCGCGGGACTTCCCCGGCCGGCGGGTGCTGGCCGAGGTCACCTCCCGCGCCGCGGCCGGGCGGGCGGTCGCCGCCGGCGCACACGGCCTGATCGCCCGCGGGCACGAATGCGGCGGCCGGACCGGCGAACTGAGCACCTTCGTGCTGCTGCAGGCGCTGCTCGCCGACGACGCCCTCGGCGTCCCGGTGTGGGCGGCGGGCGGCATCGGGCCGCACACCGCCGCGGCCGCCGTCGCGGGCGGCGCGGCCGGTGTCGTCGTCGACACTCAGCTCGCCCTGCTGCCGGAAGCCGAACTGCCGTCCGCGCTCACCACCGCCGTCACCGGCCTCGACGGCTCGGAAACGACCGTCGTCGACGGGGTCCGCGTCCTGGCCCGGCGCGGCACCGAGCCCCTCGAAGCCGGCCAGGACGTCTTCCTCGCCACCCGGTTCCGCGACCGCTGGGGCACGGTGACCGCGGCGGTGCGCGGCCTGGCCGACGCGGTCGGCGAAACACTGCGCCTGCCGGACGTGGTGCTGGGCCCGGGCAGCGCGGGCAGCCGCGCGCTCGGCACGGCGCTGCCGGTCGCGCAGGGCCCGATGACCCGGGTGAGCGACCAGCCCGCCTTCGCGGCCGAGGTCGCCGCGGCCGGGGCGCTGCCGTTCATCGCGCTGGCCCTCTCCGGCCCGGACCAGACCCGCGACGTGCTGGAACGGACCCGCGCCGCCGTCGGCGACGCACCCTGGGGCGTCGGTGTCCTCGGCTTCGCCGCCGACGACGTCAAGGCCGCGCAGCTGGCGGTCATCCGCGAGCTGCGGCCCACGCACGCGATCATCGCCGGCGGCCGGCCCGCCCAGGCCGTGGCCCTCGAAGAAGCCGGCATCGCCACCTTCCTCCACGTGCCCTCGCCGGGACTGCTGAAGCAGTTCCTCGAAGCGGGCGCGCGCAAGTTCGTTTTCGAAGGCTCGGAGTGCGGTGGGCACGTCGGCCCGCGGACCAGCTTCCCGTTGTGGGAGGCCCAGCTCGGCGTGCTCGCCGACTTCGTCGAGGCCACCCCGGCGGCGGCCGCGGACCTGCAGCTGCTGTTCGCCGGCGGCATCCACGACGAGCGCTCGGCCGCGATGGTGGCCGCGCTCGCCGCACCGGTGGCCGCGCGCGGCGCGGCGATCGGGGTGCTCATGGGCACCGCCTACCTCTTCACCCGCGAGGCCGTCGACGCGGGCGCCGTGCTCCCGCTGTTCCAGCGCCGGCTCCTGGAAGCCGAGCACACCGACCTCCTGGAAACGGCGCCGGGTCACGCCACCCGGTGCGTGCGCAGCCCGTTCACCGAGGAGTACGCGGCGATCAAGGCCGGCCTCGCCGAGCGCGGCGTGCCGAGCCGGGACGCCTGGGAGCAGCTGGAAACGCTCAACGTCGGGCGGCTCCGCCTGGCGAGCAAGGGCATCGAGCGCGTCGGCGCCGAGCTGCGGGACGTCGCCGAAGACCGGCAGCTCGCCGAAGGCATGTTCATGGCGGGCGAAGTCGCCGTGCTGCGCTCGGCCGTCACCACGATCGCCGACCTGCACCACTCGGTGGGGGAGGGCGCGAACGCGTTCCTGCGCACGCGGGCGGCGGCGTTCGGCGTCGTCGAGGCCGAACCGCCCGCGCCGGAGCCGCTGGACATCGCGATCGTCGGCATGGCCTGCATGTTCCCGCAGGCCCCCGACCTGGCCGCGTTCTGGGCGAACGTCCTGGCCGGTGCCGACGCGGTCACCGAAGTGCCCCCGCAGCGCTGGGACACTTCGCTGTACTACGACCCCGAGGGACAGGGGGAGCGGACGCCGTCGCGCTGGGGCGGGTTCCTGCCCGAAATCGGCTTCGACCCGCTGCAGTACGGCATCCCGCCGTCTTCGCTGGCCAGCATCGAGCCCGTGCAGCTGCTGGCACTGGAGGCCGCGCACCGCGCACTGGCCGACGCGGGCTACGCGGGTCGCGCGTTCGACCGGTCCCGAACGTCGGTGGTGTTCGGCGCCGAGGCGGGCAGCGACCTGTCCAACGCGATGACCCTGCGCAGCGTGCTGCCGTCCTACCTGGGCGAATTGCCGTCCGAACTCGACGATCGGCTGCCGCGGATCACCGAGGACTCCTTCCCGGGCGTGCTCGCCAACGTCATCGCCGGGCGGATCGCCAACCGGCTCGACCTGGGCGGCGCCAACTACACCGTCGACGCCGCGTGCGCGTCGTCGCTGACCGCGGTCGACGTCGCCTGCAAGGAACTGACCGCCGGTACCAGCGACCTCGTCCTCTGCGGCGGCGCGGACCTGCACAACGGCATCAACGACTACCTCCTGTTCGCCTCCGCGCACGCCCTTTCCCCGACCGGGCGGTCGGCGACGTTCGACAGTGCCGCGGACGGCATCGCGCTCGGCGAAGGGGTCGCGTGCGTCGCCCTGAAGCGCCTCGCCGACGCCGAACGCGACGGCGACCGGGTGTACGCCGTGATCAAGGGCGTCGGCGCGGCTTCGGACGGCCGCGCACTCGGCCTGACCGCGCCGCGGCCCGAGGGCCAGCACACCGCGCTGGCCCGCGCCTACCGCAACGCCGGTGTCTCACCCGCGCGCGTCGGGCTCGTCGAGGCGCACGGCACCGGCACCGTCGTCGGCGACCGGACCGAGCTCGGCACGCTGACGAAGGTGTTCACCGAGGCCGGCGCCGCGCCGGGGGGCTGCACGATCGGCTCGGTGAAGTCGCAGATCGGGCACACCAAGTGCGCCGCGGGCCTGGCCGGGCTGATCAAGGCCGCGCTGGCGGTGCACACCGGCGTCAAGCCGCCGACGCTGCACCTGTCCGCGCCGAACCCGGCGTGGGACCCCTCGACGAGCCCGTTCGTCTTCCAGTCGGCCGCGCAGCCGTGGACCGCCCCGCCTGCCGAGCGGCTCGCCGGGGTCAGCGCGTTCGGCTTCGGCGGCACCAACTTCCACGTGGTGCTCGCCGCGCACGACGGGGTGCCGCCCGCCCAGGCCGCCGACGAGTGGCCCGCCGAGCTGTTCACCTTCACGACGGAATCCGCGGCGCGGGCACTGCTGGAGCTGGCCACCGACGTCCCGGCGGGCCGGCAGCCGTGGCGGCTGCGCGACCTCGCCCTCGGCGCGTCCCGGCGGGCCGAAGCGGCGAGCGGACGGATCCGGCTCGCCGTCGTCGCGTCCACCGTGGACGAGCTGGCCGAGTTGCTGCGGCAGGCGCTGGACGGACGGGACGTCCCCGGCGTGTTCCGCGCCGGTGCGGACGAGCCCGGCGACGTCGCGGTGCTGTTCCCCGGCCAGGGCAGCCAGCGGCCGGGCATGTTCGCCGAGCTGTTCGTCAGCTTCCCCGAGCTGCAGCGCTACCTGCGCCTGGACCCGGCGACGGCCGAGGTCGTCTTCGGCCCGGCGGTGTTCGGGGAGCCCGCGCGGCAGGAGCTGGCCCGGCGCGTCACGGACACCCGCGTCGCCCAGCCCGCGCTCGGCGTCACCGGACTGGCGGCGTTCCGGCTGCTGAGCCGCGCCGGCGTGCGGCCCGCGATGCTCGGCGGCCACAGCTACGGCGAACTGACGGCGCTGGCCGCGGCCGGTGCGCTCAGCCCGGAAGGCCTGCTGCACGCCAGCCACGCGCGGGCCGAGGCGATCGTCGACGCGGTACCGGCGGACGACCCGGGCGCGATGGCCGCGATCTCGGCCGGGGCCGTGGAGACCGGCAAGGTCCTCGCCGACGCCGGCCTCGGCGCCGTCGTCCTGGCCAACCACAACTCGCCCAAGCAGACGGTGATCTCCGGGCCCACCGCCGACATCGAGGCCGCCGTCGAGCACCTGCGGGCCGCCGGGCTCGGCGCGAAGCGGATCCAGGTCGCGTGCGCGTTCCACAGCTCGCTGGTGGCGCCGGCGGGGGAGGCGTTCGGCCGCGCACTGGACGCGATCGGCGTCGTGCGGCCCGCCGTCCCGGTGTACGGCAACCGGACGGCCGGGCCCTACCCGGCGGACCCGGACGCGATCCGCGGCGAGCTGGCCGCCCAGCTGGGTGCGCCGGTCCGGTTCGTCGAGCAGATCGAGGCGATGTACGCGGCCGGGGCGCGGGTGTTCGTCGAGGCCGGGCCCGGGGCGGTGCTGGCCAAGCAGGTCGCGGCCATCCTCGGCGACCGGCCGCACCGGACGGTCGGGTTCGAGCAGCCGGGCCGTCGCGGCCTGCCGGGCTTCCTCGGCGCGCTGGCGCAGCTGGCGGTGTCCGGGGTGCAGGTGGAGACGGGCTGGCTGTTCCGCGGCCGCGACGCGGCCGACGCGTTCACCGCGCCCCGCCCGAAGCGTCCGGGGTGGACGGTCAACGGCCACCTGCTCCGCACGGCGGACGGCACGATCCCGGCCGGCGCCCTCCGCCCGGCCGAACGGATCTCGCTCGGCGTGGCGGCCGCGGCACCGGCGGCGGCCACGTCGGAGGCGATGGTCGCCGACTTCCTGCGCACGAGCCGCGAGATGATCGCCGCCCAGCGGGACGTGCTCCTGGGCTTCTTCGGGACCGACGCTCCCGCGGCGATCCCGGCACGGCCCCCGGTGCCCGTGATCGAGGTGCCCGAGCCGGCGCGGGTTGCCGCACCGGTTGTCGCGCCGGTTGCGGTGCCGGCGGTGGTGTCGGTGCTGGAGACGGTGGTGGCGGTGATCGGGGAGCGGACGGGGTATCCGGTGGAGATGATCGAGCCGGATCTCGATCTGGAAGCCGACTTGAGTGTGGATTCGATCAAGCGGGCGGAGATCGCGGGCGAGCTGGCATCCCGGCTGGGGCTGGCCGGCGGCGACGTGGAGGAGTTCGCGAAGGCCCGTACCGCGGCGGCGATCGCGGAGCTGATCGGCAACGAACGTCCCGAGCCGGCGCCGCTTGCCGCGCCGGTTGCGGTGCCGGCGGTGGTGTCGGTGCTGGAGACGGTGGTGGCGGTGATCGGGGAGCGGACGGGGTATCCGGTGGAGATGATCGAGCCGGACCTCGATCTGGAAGCCGATCTGAGTGTGGATTCGATCAAGCGGGCGGAGATCGCGGGCGAGCTGGCCACCCGCCTGAACCTCGACACCGGTGGCGACGTGGAGGAGCTGGCCAAGGCCCGCACCGCCGCGGCGATCGCCGAGCTCATCGACGGCGAGCGCCCCAAGGCCACATTGGGTGCGTTGGACGCACCGAAGGCCACATTGGGTGCGTTGGACGCACCGAAGGCCACATTGGGTGCGTTGGACGCACCGAAGGCCACATTGGGTGCGTTGGACGCACCGAAGGCCA